>NZ_CP032134.1:0-1200211 GCF_002165375.2 Acinetobacter chinensis | reverse complement strand
TGCCGGGTAATGGACGGGACTGCCTTTTCAGTTTGAAATCATCCGCTGGATTAAAGGCCAGATACCCACTTTCTTCCGCCCATTTCATAAACTGACGGATGGCAGACAACAGTCTTTGCAGGCTGCCTGGACTGAGTTGCTGATACTCTACTTTGTGCGCAAGATACTCACGTAAATCCGTACTTTCAACATCAGCAAGCTGAAGTTTCCGATCATCGCAGAATTTCAGAAAATCTGAGACATCACGGGTGTAGGCGTGCAAAGTATGAGGAGACTGGTTCTGTACCTCCCGCTCTTTCAGCCACATTGTTAAAAGTTCAGATGGGTTGATCTGCATATTCTGGTATTTAAAAAGATATTTCTGTCTTTATCATAACGCAGTACTGACCAAATCACGAATACAGATATACATGCCTGAAACTTAAATTTTATCTGTTCTGTATCAACTAATTACTTTTCATAATCCACTCATTCACTGTCATCAAAATCAAAAAAGCCCTGAACAGTCAGGGCTTTTAGAACACATTAAAATCAGCTCTGGAAATAACGCAGATCGAGACGACCTTCGTAAACGGTTGCTGTTGGTCCAGTCATCCAGACCACATCACCCTCTTTCCATTCAATCTGAAGTTTGCCACCTGCCAGCTCAATTTCAACACTGGAAGCCAGCAAGCCACGGCGCATACCTGAAACAGCTGCTGCACATGCACCTGTACCACACGCCATTGTTTCACCGACGCCACGCTCGAACACACGAAGTCGGGCATGTTTGTCATCCACAATCTGCATAAAACCAGCGTTTACACGTTCTGGGAATCGGGCATGGGATTCAACCTGAGGACCAATTTTTGCGACATCAGCTGTCAGTACATCTGACACGATGGTCACTGCATGAGGATTACCCATGTTAACGACATCAATCGTCAGTTTTTCATTGTCCTGAAGATCAATGTCATACAGAGACTCAGGTTCATCGGCTGTAAATGGAATTTCTTCGGGCAGAAATTTCGGGTAGCCCATATTCACACGTACCCAGCCGTTTGCACCCAGTTCTGGTTCCACAATGCCTGAACAGGTCTGAACCCGCAGTTTTGTTTTGGTTGTCAGCTGATGTTCATAAACAAAACGTGCGAAACAGCGGACACCATTACCGCACTGCTGAACTTCAGAACCATCTGCATTAAAAATGCGGTATTTAAAGTCTACATTTGGAAAATCAGGTGGTTCAACAATCAGCAACTGATCAAACCCGATCCCAAAATGACGGTCCGCCAACCGACGGATAGTCATTGCATCAAAGTAAGCCCGCTGGCTGATCAGATCGACAACCATAAAGTCATTGCCCAGACCATGCATTTTTGTAAATTCAAGCAGCATCTGTATTACTCCTCAGGCAATAAACTTTCTTTTTCCCACAGTGATTCAATCGTCTCACGCTGACGGATCAGATGTGCCTTTTCACCATCCACCATAACTTCAGCAGCACGACCACGGCTGTTGTAGTTTGAACTCATAACAAATCCGTAAGCACCTGCACCAAGTACAGCAAGGTGATCATTGACCTGAAGTGCAAGCTCGCGCTCTTTACCCAGGAAGTCACCTGTTTCACAGATTGCACCCACAATATCCCAGGTTTCAGTCTGCACGTCAGCTTTTGGTGCAACAACCTGGATATCCATCCATGCCTGATATAAAGATGGACGGATCAGGTCATTCATTGCAGCATCAATAATGGCAAAGTTACGGTGACTGGTCGGTTTCAGTAAATCCACTTTAGTCACCAGTACACCTGCATTTGCAGAAATGCTGCGACCAGGTTCCATATAAACTTTTAAACCCAGTTTTTCCAATGCAGGACGCATGGCATTTGCATATTCAACGACACTCGGTGGAGTTTCATCTTTATAGGTCACACCTAAACCACCACCGATATCAATATGTTTCAGCTGAATACCCATCTCTTTGAGACGGTCAATCATACTGATCACACGGTCAAGTGCGTCCACAAAAGGCTGAGTTTCAGTCAGCTGAGATCCGATGTGGCAGTCAATACCGACTACATCCAGATTTGCCAGTGATGCCGCATACTGATAAGTCTCAAATACGGCATCAGAAGGGATACCAAATTTGTTTTCTTTAAGACCTGTTGAAATATACGGATGTGTTTTTGCATCAACATCTGGATTGACACGCAGAGAAACTGGCGCTTTTTTATTCATCTGCGCTGCAACTTTCTGAATCCGGTCAAGCTCTGCATAGGACTCAACGTTAAAACAGGCAATACCGACTTCCAAGGCTTTCTGAATATCTGCTTCTGTTTTCCCAAGACCTGAAAATACAATTTTCGATGCATCGCCACCGGCAGCCAGCACACGTGCAAGCTCACCTCCGGTCACAATATCAAAACCAGAGCCCATTTTTGCAAGAACATTCAGTACCGCAATATTGGAGTTGGATTTCACCGCAAAACAGATCTGATGATCAATAAATTCAAATGCCTTATCCATATCTGAATAATGCTGTTCAAATTTAGCTTTCGAATAAACGTATAGCGGTGTACCAAATTGCTGTGCGAGCTGATCCAGTGAACACTGCTCTGCATGCAATACCCCATTAATGCGGGAGAAACTCATGAATGTATCCTTTCAATAAAAATTTAAAGCGAATTATTCAGTCACTGCTTCAGATGCAGCAACAACGTCAGCCTGACCGGCAGACTCACTGTTTTGAGGAGCCTTTTCTGCTGAGTCTGAATGTAGCAGGTATTTTGCCCGCTTATCATAATCAGGATCTGAAGGCAGTTGTAATGCACCTGTCTGACCACAACCTGCCAGGGCTGAAATCACAGTAATAAGACTCATACAGCAAATAACTGAACGCATCTGACCACCTATTAGTTAATTTTCAGGAAGTATAACCTGATCGGCTGTCTGACCAAAGTGCTAAACACAGTATTAGCTTATCGTGGGAATACAAAAAACGCCAGACTACAGCTGGCGTTTTATATTGGAATTAATACTGATGCTTATGATTATTTTTTCTTATAAAAGCAGACATAACCTATCGCCAGTATCAGTAACCATAATGGACTCACCATTAATGCCTGCATTGTGTCTTCCTGAAGTGACAGCACATAAATCACACCAATAAAGAATGTAATCACAACATAACAGGTCAATGGTCCACCAGGCAGCTTAAAGGTCGATTTTGCATGCAGTTCTGGACGGGTTTTATAGTAGACCAGGTAGCTCCACAGAATAATGATCCAGACCAGAATAAACAGAATCGTGGATAATGTGGTGGCCAGCGTAAATGCCTTTACTGTATCAGGTACAAAATACTGTAATGCAGCGCCTAACAGCAGACAGACCGCTGAGAAATACAGTGCATTTGCCGGTACTGCACGACGGTTCAGACGACCAAAAGGTTTTGGTGCCTGTTCTTCGCGGGACAGACCAAACAGCATACGGCTGGTAGAAAATACACCACTGTTCATGGATGACATCACCGAAGACAGCACCACCAGATTCATGATGATCGCTGCTGCTGCAATACCTGCCTGACTGAACAGATTTACAAAGGGACTGATATTTGGATCAATTTTATTCCACGGCGTAACAGACATCACGATCAGCAGTGCCAGTACATAGAAGATAATGATACGGATTGGAATTGAGTTGACTGCCTTAGGCAAATTCTTTTCAGGATCTTTAGTTTCCGCAGCCGTTGTACCGACCAGTTCCACCCCGACAAAAGCAAAAATCGCAATCTGGAACCCTGCCAGGAAGCCATCAGCTCCAGTTGGGAACATCCCCCCGTGATTCCATAAGTTTGTAAAGGAGGCAACCTGTCCCGCTTCTGAGGTAAATCCTGTAAAAATCATCCAGAGTCCGGCTAAAATCAGTACAACAATGGCGATGATCTTGATTAAAGCAAACCAGAACTCCAGCTCACCAAACAGTTTTACTGTCATGAGGTTTAAACCCATGATGAAAACAATGGAGGCGATACTGATCATGACCCCTTCCATAGGACTGAAAGGAACACCATGGTTAAAGAACTGCAGGTAATAAATAATCGCTGACAGATCCGCAATACCAATCGTAATCCAGCACAGCCAGTAGGTCCAACCGACAAAATATCCTGCCCATGGACCAATCAGATCAGTTGAAAAATCAATAAATGATTTGTATTGAAGATTGGAAAGCAGTAATTCGCCCAGCGCACGCATCACGAAAAAAACCATCAGACCAATAATCATATAAATAAACAGTATGGATGGTCCTGCCAGGCTGATGGTTTTTCCTGACCCCATAAACAGCCCTGTTCCAATTGCACCACCAATGGCAATTAACTGAAGGTGCCGATTGGACAGACTCCGCTTTAGATCCTCACCCTCTTCCTGGAGAGTAATATTTTCATTTGACATTATTTAATTCATCTAAGGAATTGATGACAACAAATTATCTTAAAACAATCAAAAATGACAAAACATTTTTATGACTATCAATTTTTCCTAACAGATCATTCAGATTTATTTATTTTTCTTATCTTTTATTACCCATCTGGGTGATTGACTATTTCAGGAAAATCATAATTCCACCGCATTTCTTCTTGTAATCGCCTCTTTTTCTGTGTCATAAATAGTGATCATTCACAGAAAAATGATGTGAATTAAAGGTCAGGAAGACCTGTTGTGGCACTGATTTTGCTTTTTGCATAAACATCAGCATTAAGCTGCTTTATAAACCGGAATATAAGAAGAATTTATTATGCAAAACATACAAAGTATTATGGAAACCTTAAGTGGATGGGTCTGGGGACCTTATATGCTGGTACTGCTGGTTGGTACGGGCGTATTCCTGACTCTTCGATTGATGTTTCTTCAGTTCAGATTACTGCCATTTGCCTTTAAACAGGTCTTTGGTAAACATGAAAATTCCAAGTCAAATGATGGTGACATTTCACACTTTGCAGCACTAATGACAGCACTTTCAGCCACCATTGGTACCGGTAACATTGCAGGTGTTGCAACTGCCTGTGTCCTGGGTGGTCCCGGTGCTGTGTTCTGGATGTGGATGACTGCACTTGCGGGTATGGCAACCAAATATGGTGAAGCTGTACTGGCCGTTAAATACCGTGTCAACAATGAAAATGGGCAAAAATCCGGTGGTCCGATGTACTACATTGAACACGGACTGAAATGGAAGTGGCTGGCTGTTCTTTTTGCGCTGTTCGGTACGATTGCTTCATTTGGTATTGGCAGTTCCGTTCAGTCCAATACTGTTGCGCTTGCCGTCCAGAACAGTATGGGTATAGAAACATGGATTACCGGCATTGTCATTACTGCTTTTTCCGCACTGGTGATTTTAGGTGGGATCAAATCCATTGCGAAAGCTTCATCCTTTATTGTACCAATCATGGCGATTGGTTATGTACTCGGTGGTCTGGCCATTATTCTGACCAACCTTGAACTTGTTGTTCCTGCACTGAAACTGATCTTTGTTGATGCATTTACAGGTCAGGCAGTTGCTGGTGGTGCAATCGGTGCAGTGATCCGTTACGGTGTAGCCCGTGGTGTATTCTCCAATGAAGCCGGTATGGGTTCGGCTCCAATTGCTGCTGCTGCTGCAAAAACTGACCACCCTGTGCGTCAGGGTCTGGTCTCTATGACAGGTACTTTCATTGACACTATTATTGTCTGCAGCATTACCGGTATCGTACTGGTGATGGGCTATCTGGTGGCGGGTAACACCTTTGGTACAGAAACAGGCGCTGTTCTGACCACACATATTTTTGACCGTCTGCTACCAGGTATCGGGGGCTGGGTCGTGACCTTCGGTATTATTTTCTTTGCTTATTCGACCATTTTAGGCTGGTGTTACTACGGTGAAAAATGTGCGACTTATCTGCTGGGTGAAAAGTTTGTTCTGATCTACCGTATTATCTATATCGCTACAGTGTTTATTGGCACAGTGGCTACGCTGGATCTAGTGTGGCTGTTTGCAGACACCTTCAATGGTCTGATGGCTGTACCCAACCTGATTGCTTTATTACTGCTGTCAGGGGTTATTGTCAAAGAGACCAAAGACTTCCTGGCAAAAAGGAAATCTGGCGAACTTTACTGATATTTTCCAGCCAGAAATTCAATCCGTCACCTTCGGGTGGCTTTTTTATGGGCAGATCATTCGGGTCTGCATGCTGAGGTTTCATTTCAGTTTAAATATTCTGTATGCTGTAGCCTGCTTACCAGACAACCAGACTCAGAAATATGGCCAAAGTCAAAACTGCTTACCACTGCGAACAGTGTGGAACTGAACATCCAAAATGGTCAGGTCAGTGTTCTGACTGCGGTGAATGGAACTGTCTGACTGAAGTCAGTATTCAACCTGCCGTCAGCCATCGTGCTGTTCCTAAAATGGGCGGCGGCTATGCGGGTCAGGCTGCTGCCATCACAACGCTCAATAAAATTTCAGTCTCCACTGAAACACGTCTAGCGACAGGTATCGGTGAGTTTGACCGAGTACTGGGTGGGGGTCTTGTGACAGGTTCAGTTGTGCTGATTGGTGGTGACCCTGGTATTGGCAAATCCACTATTCTTTTACAGACTGCAACCTATATGGCTGCTGCCAGCAGCTCAGCGCTGTATGTGACGGGTGAGGAATCACTTTCCCAGGTGGCATTACGTGCCAACCGACTTGATTTGCCGACAGATAAACTGAAAGTCATGGCAGAAACCTGTGTGGAACGGATCTGTGAGGTACTTGCACACGAACGCCCGGCAGTTGCCATTCTGGACTCTATTCAGACACTCTATACAGAAACTTTGCAGTCAGCTCCAGGTGGTGTATCACAGATCCGTGAATCTGCTGCTCTACTGACCCGATTTGCAAAAAACAGCGGCACTGCACTGTTTATTGTTGGTCATGTCACCAAAGAAGGTTCACTTGCAGGTCCCCGTGTACTAGAACATATGGTGGACTGCGTGCTGTATTTTGAAGGTCAGGCAGATTCCAGATTCCGTATGATCAGAGCTGTGAAAAACCGCTTTGGTGCGGTCAATGAACTCGGTGTCTTTGGCATGACCGATAAAGGACTGCGCGAAGTTGCCAATCCATCTGCCATTTTTCTCAGTCGTTATGATGAAGCCATTCCAGGTTCGATTGTCATGATCAGTCGTGAAGGTACACGCCCTCTGTTGGTTGAGGTACAGGCACTTGTGGATGATGCGCATGGTCAGCCCCGACGTGTGGCTTTAGGTCTGGAACAGAACCGTCTGAATATGCTGCTTGCTGTAATGCATCGTCATGGCGGTGTACAGACCGCCGGACAGGATGTTTATGTCAATGTCGTGGGTGGACTCAAAATTACTGAAACAGGTTCCGACCTGGCTGTCCTGCTGGCATGTGCATCCAGTCTGCGGGGGAAAGCCCTACCACAGCAACTGGCTGTATTTGGTGAAGTCGGACTGTCAGGTGAAATACGTCCTGTACCCAATGGACAGGAACGCCTCAAAGAAGCCATTAAGCACGGCTTTAAATATATTATTGTTCCCCGTGGTAATGCACCTCAAAAAGCCATTCCGGGAGTACAGATCATCTCGGTTGCCCGTCTGCACGAAGCACTCACTGAAGCCAGTCAGCTCAGTGATGAACTGAATTAGTGTCAGGAGATCATTTTTTACTCACCATCTGACCACATGAGAATACAGCAGTTTTATGAGGTCATTTCTACCGAATAACCCAAGCTATTCCCAATATACGAAAATCCTCAACACACCCATTTACATGAGTATTTTCATACAGTTATAACACGCTGATCAAAATTAAAAAAACATGCCGGATATTCGTTATTTTATGTGAATTTCTGGGCAAATAATTCGCAAAGCAATTGAAATTTACCTGAAAAGACTGCATATATATACCTGACATTTTATCTCTATACAGGAAATTTCAATGGAAGTTCGACAGCGCAGCTGGGTTGCAGGTCTTTTGATGGCTACACTGGTCATTGCACCAATGGCTGAAGCAAAACGTGCAGGTGGCGGTAAAAGCCATGGCATGAGCCGTTCAGCGACATCCAGCCAGTCTTATCAACAACCGCGTCAGGCTACGCCTGCTCAGCAGCCAGCTGCTCCTGCTACAACTCCACAGAAATCAGGTCCTGGTGTAGGTGGTATGGTTGCTGCGGGTGTTGCAGGTGCGGCTATTGGTGCAGTAGCAGCAAATGCCATGGCGGATGACCGTCCTGCCAGCGCTGCTGAAACAGCACAGGAAGAAAAAGGTGGAATCCCCGGATGGATCTGGATTCTTCTTGCAGCAGCTGTCGCCTTCTTCATTTTCCGTAAGTTAGGCGCAAAAAAAAAATTAGCAGCTAACAATCCTTTTGCACCAAACAATGGAGCAAATAATGCTCCGTTTGGTCAGAATGCAGCACCACGCTCTACCGGTGGTGACAATACCAATATTTTTGGTCAGTCAGTCGGTGGTTCGAATAATGGTTCAAATGCACCATTCGGTGCTGCGCCTGCGGGTGGAACAGCCTATACCAACAGTGGCAATCAGTTACCTGACGGTACTGAGCCAGCAGCATTCCTGCGTGTAGCACGTCAACGCTTCAACCATATTCAGTCCATGAACACTGCAAGTAACATCAGTGAAATTCAGCGTTATCTGACGCCTGATCTGTATCAGTCCATGTATAACGACATCATGGCAAATCAGGATCAGGACGTAGCAGAGTTTTCCAACCTGAATGCCATGATTGCAGATTCAGCAACTGAAAATGGTCAGTATGTTGTCAGTGTCCGCTTCACAGGAACTGTCAGCGAAGACCTGAACAGTCTGCCTCAGCCTTTTGCTGAAATCTGGCATTTTGTAAAACCTGCGGGTTCAAGCCAGGACTGGCTGGTTGCAGGTATTCAGCAAGCTGCTTAATACACGCATTTCAGGTTAAATAAAAAATGGAGCTTAATGCTCCATTTTTTTATTTGCATACATTCATGAACAATAATCTTTCCGCTGATCCCTGATCAGACTTAAAGCGGCATGCCATGCTGCCTGAATAATCGGTTCAGCAGCATCACTTTCAAACTGCTTCACCGTATATTCACAGACCTCTTTAGATGGTGTATGTAATTCAGCACTGCTCATTGCTTTAATCTGAATCTGACAGGCTCTTTCCAGAAAGTAAATTTCATGAAATGCGCGAGCAACACTGTTTCCCGTCGCCAGTAATCCATGATTGCGTAAAATCATACAGCGATAATTACCCATATCCTGAACCAGCCGCTCACGCTCATCCGTGGAAAATGCAATGCCTTCATACTCATGATAAGCAATATTGTTATAAAACTTCAGTGCATGCTGGGATAAAGGCAGCAATCCTTTTTCCTGAGCTGAAACAGCAACACCATCGGCAGTATGTGTATGAATGACACAGTGAATATTATCCCGTGCATGATGTAAGGCTGAATGAATGACAAAACCTGCGACATTGACCATTTTGCCCTGATCATATTTTTCAACAATATTGCCTTCATGGTCTATTTTGACCAGATCTGAGGCTTTCATCTGATCAAAAGTGACACCGTAACGGTTAATCAGAAAATGTTCAGGCTCACCAGGTACTCTCAGACTGATATGCGTATCAATTAAATCTGTCATGCAGTACCAGGCAATCAAGCGATATAAAGCAGCCAGTTCACAGCGGGCTTGCCATTCTGTTTTACTGATTTTTGCTGGTCGTTTTTTCACAGTACTTTCCTTGTCTGACTCATTATTAAAATTATTTCGTGCTTGCTTATACATTACTGAAAATTTATAAACTTTCAAACAGATGCTGATATAAATACGCCACTGTTGCGACCAGTCTTTACTGAATAAAAAAACACTCTGTTTATACAGAGTGTTTTAAGTCACTTTTGAATACCTGAACTTTATAAAGTCCGATCATACATCATATGGTTTGTCTTTAAAGATAAGTAAACTGCTATACATCACATCCAGAGAAACCCGTACTTAAATCGGCTGTTCAATTCAGATACGAAACAGATTAAAGCTTTATCAGCTCAACCCGTCTGTTTTTCGCTTTACCCTCAGGCGTATTATTATCTGCAACAGGCTGACTGTTTCCAAAACCCTGTGCCTTTAAACGCTTTGGAGCAATACCTGCCTGAGTCAGCAACTGGACAATACTCTTTGCACGTCGCTCTGAGAGCTGCTGATTGTACTGGACATCCCCGATATCATCTGTATGCCCATGAATTTGCAGAGCAAGATCAGGATGATCTTTTAACAGCTGAGTGATCTGATCAATCTGTCCACGGGATTCCGGCAAAACCTCTGCCGAGTTTGTTGCAAAATTGATGTCCAGGCGTACACGGTCATTGTTATCCAGCTGCTTTTTCATTTCTTCAGCAGCAATCGCCTGAGCTGTAATCTGAATTTTTTTGGTTTCGAGTACCATTAAACCTGCATTTTTATGGCTTGAATAATTTACCTGTACCCAAAGCTCCCGATCATGTAAAGGAACTTTATAGGTTGTGACTGGATGCTTCGTGATACCGCTGTAATTAGTATTGTATTTCATACGTAGATCTTCAGGCAGCTGTTCAGCAATATTTTGTGGAACAATACTTTGCGTGACCAGAACACCATTCAGCTTTTTAACGACCCCATCAATATTTTTCTGAATTTCCAGATAACTCGCCTGATCTTTATAATC
Organism: Acinetobacter chinensis; assembly: GCF_002165375.2. Classification (NCBI taxonomy): domain Bacteria; kingdom Pseudomonadati; phylum Pseudomonadota; class Gammaproteobacteria; order Moraxellales; family Moraxellaceae; genus Acinetobacter; species Acinetobacter chinensis. The sequence goes on along the minus strand of NZ_CP032134.1, from coordinate 1,189,486 downwards.
TCGGGTTCCTGTGACATAGGAAGCCATCAGCCTCCCTTCAATCCACTCAAACTGCTGCCCTGTCCAGACAGGAATCCGGGCAAAACCTGTTTCTTCTTTTCGATGATATTCATAACCCCGAGGTAGACTCAGATAAGGAAATTCTTTCAGGACATCTGAGGTCTGCTCTACAGGCCTGGTTTCCAGAATCATCAGACTAGCCTGATTTTCTCCATCTTTGACAAGATGAACCCAGATACTTCTATCAGCCTGACGAATGATAAATGTCTGGGCAGGCTCGCCATAAATATTTCCCATCGCCTGGTAATAATCAATTTTGAATTGCCCATAATCCTGATCCACTGTTTCCTTAGGAATCGAGCTGTTTGTAATTTCAACACCGCCCATAGACTGAATCAGTGCTTCAAAATTACGCTGTATTTCCAGGAAACTCCCTTCATAGCCTTGCTGAGGCTGAATTTTCCCACTGAATAACCGTCCCTCAACCCATTCCACATGTGTACCCGTCCAAAAAGGTACTTTTTCATGCTCTGGCGTCTGTGACTGATTTTTAGTGAACTCATAGCCCTGTGGCAATCCCAGATAAGGAAATGCACCCAGGACATATTCTGACAATGGAATTTTGTTCAGATCAAAGGTCTGAACCTGAGCAATTTTTTTTTCTTCAGCCACAGGTTCATTGGTCTGAACCTGTTCTGCTGGTTCACTTTCAGGCTTTTTAGAACAGGCACTCAATACGAGTAACAAAGCCAGACTGTATAAGTATGTTCTTTTTGACATGATTTATCCTTATGCACGAGGGGCAAATTCATTGCTGAAACAGGAGTTTATGAAGTAATACAGAGTGCTTTCACAAAGGTATAAACGGCATCAGCATTTTTATGTGCAATACAATAAATGCACAGCTGTTAACCGCCTTTTTCATCCAGCACAATAAAAAATGATCCAGCTAAATTAAAATGCGAAAAAATCGCATTTAAAATATTATATATAAAATCCATATAAAAACAATGTTCAGACAAATACAGAATATTGAGCAGAATGTGCTGTACACATTATTTATGCAGTGATTTCAGAAATGATTCACACCAATCCATCAGTACAGTATTTAAAAAAACAGTTGTGGGAGCATAAAAAACAGATATTCCTGAAATTTTTAATTATTTTTAACAATGTTATTTATTATGTAAGTATCAATCTGTCTTTGCACAACCATTTCAGCCCTTAAACCTGTTTTTCATAGCGATAAAAAGGCTGAAATTATAATGCTCTGCTGAATGGATTTCTGTCTGACAGCTTAGGCTTGCCGATCAGTTGGTTTCCATGCGCATCTGAAAATCGATTTTTAAGGCAGCGCACTGGCTCTTTTGCCCATTTTCAATGAACATAGATTCCTCTCCATATGCCCAGTAACCATCCATTGCAAATATCGGCTCATAATTAACCTGATAAGGCTTAGATACACCAGGCAAATACCTCACTTCTGAGTTTTTTTCACAGATCGGACCAAATGGATACAACCTGCCTGGCGAATCCTTTTTATACAATACAGCAGGTATGTAACAAGCTGGCTGATGCTCAATCACTTCATCTGAGCCTGTATTTGTAATTGTCACCTGTACCCGCATCACATTTCTGATATCGGTCAGCTTTTTCCCCAACGCATAAGTTCTCGGTTCGTTGATCGGATCACCGTTAAAATCCAGAAAACGTATTTCCCGTGTCAAAGAACCACACTGATCAATAACTGGTGCTGGAACGGATAACATTAGATATTCATTCGGCAATCCAGGCTTCATTCCATCACCACCAGGCAGCGTATCAGGTGGATTACCCGTTCCCTCAAGGCTGACACCACCTACACTGAAATCACTGCCACATCCCGATAAAACAAGGCTTATTCCCGCTAAACAAATAAAGCCAGCATTTTTATTCATAATATTGATATACCCCAAAACGAAACTCCTTAACAGCATCTGCCTTGCCGTCATCCTGCTCGCATCGTTCCATTGCTAATTTCAAAAGCTGAAATGAAAATTCTTTCCATAGAATCAAACTTTTTTCATGCAGTAATTGAACTGATTCGACGGTCAGTTCATCGGCTCTTACGGCCTGTTCCAGATACGGTATTTCTTCGGGTTTAAACAGATTATGCAGTCCTGCCTGTAAATGACTGTGGACATTACGCGTCAGGATTTTACGTGCCTCATGCATGGCAGTATCAGGCACAAAACTGTATTGCTGTAAGGAAACCACGCCTTCATTTTCACTGACAATATTCAGTCTTTCCAGTTCACTTAAGACTGAACGTGGATGTCTTTCCACTGAAACACGGCGGACTAAATCTTCAAAACTGAACTGATCCTTATCACTGAAAGGTAACTGTTTTTCAAGTCCTTCAGCAATCCACAGCCCCACGACTCTTGAAGGTACACTAATCGGTTCTGAAACACTCGCCTGTGTCAGTGTCTGACCGGATTCGAGTGCTTTTTTGAATGCTGTGACATCTTTACGGTGTAATCCCGAAAGCAGACTGATTGAGGAAACTGTCTGTTTCTGTTCAATACGTTCAAGCTCATGTATGGCCTGCTGGTAAAAAACGGACTTTAAAGCTGCAGAAAAATCGTTATATCCCACACCTGAACGAATTAACCACTGCACAAGATCATCCATTAGCAGCAATACCTGCTGTAAATTAAATTCAGCATTACCTGTAGATAAATGATTCATTGGTTAAAACCCATGATTAGAGAACACAACTGATTTAAATGTAATCACCTCAGACTGAGTGATACTGATTACATTTAACGACCACCTTAGTGCAAAAAATCAGATAAGTGTAAATATTTATTTATATGAAATAAGTATTGAATAACACTGAAACCTTATAAGCTGCCTGTGAAAATTCTAACATTTTATCTGCTGAATTGCACAAAACCTCATACAGTCCAATGATTCAGGCTCTCTTTGTTCAGCTCTGCCCGGACAAAAAATACAAGTGTTCCTATCCATAAAAATAACAGGCTTTGTTTACTTTAAAGGATGATCACAGCATCCAGAACAGGAAAACAGCTTCCCCTTCTTGCATTTCCAGAATACTCAGTATACTTTATATGAAAATATTTATGCGAATTTTTCGCATTTTTAACAAAGCATCCACGGATAAATAACTCATGAATACATTATTTCAAAGTGGCCTTTTAGTGGCATCCGCCCTGCTTCTGACTGCCTGTGGCGGTGGCGGAGACAGCCAGACCCAATCTGCTCCACCAGATTCCCATACTCCTGTACCTGATCCAGGACCAGACCCTGATCCTGGTCCACCCCCTGCCCCAGAAACCGCAGATCTGTTTGTCGGTTCATGGTTACAGGGAAAAAGTACTTTAGGCTCTACAAACTGTATTTTGGATCAGATCGTACTCACCAAAACGGCAAAAAATGCCCTCCAGGGTTCCCTTGAAAGAACCCGTTTTGAGACACATAACAAACCGGACTGTACAGGCGGACTGGTCTCTGAGCGTAAATATGCAATTGATAATCTGAACTTAAAGAACATTCAGGCTGCTGAAACAGCGGATGGCTATACTTATCATCATGTGACGGCACAGCGACAGCCTTCACTTGATCCTGCTGCATATTTATTAGTCAAAACAGGCTCTGACTCTTTTTGTTTAATGCAGGGAAATCAGCCATCAAATATTAAAACCTGGATAGAAACCCAGAATACTCCACTTAAAAGCTATAATTGCTATACCCGCTCCAGTGAGGCTTTTACCGCCATAAAACCTGGTAAAAAAATTGATCAGCCCTTATATCTGTTTGAAAAAACTATAAATACTGACAATAAAACTCTTTTTGTAAACCAGCTGAATGAACTGGGTCGCAAAGGTTATGTCATGCTTGCTCATAACTGGCAGGGACTTCGGGAAAATTTTGGAACAGTATTTATTAAAGCTCAATCCAGCCAGGACACCTTCACATACGTTGCCAGTGATCTTACCCCTGCCGACAGTGCCAGCTATTATTTCGACTGGTTCAATCTACTGACTGCACAGGGTAAACAGGGATATGCATTTAATTATGGTGTGAACGTCAGCACTTTAAAATATATAGAATATTTTATAAAAAATGACCAGAAGCCAGCAACGTACAGCTATGAACGGACTTACTTCCAGCCGGTTACTGATGCAAATGACCTGATTGCACAGCTCAATGCACTTGGCTCAAAAGGGTGTCGTCTCATTGACTTCGGTCGTTACTATACTGGATCACATCCCGATATTTTCGATGGAAAACAGAATCAACCCAAAATTGCAACCTGTATGAACAGCAGTACCCATCATGGAAAATATAATTACCGGTTTTTCTCTTCCAGAACAAATACTCAACTGGACAGTCTGATCAATCAGCAAAGCAAAGAAGGTTATCGCCTGATCAGCAGCAAAATTTCACTCTCCAGTACGAGCAACGATAACCATTTATTTATGAAAGACAGTGAAGATACCTTTCTGCCTGAATATAAAGTGTTCAGTGACAGCATTGTCTCACCGGATCTCAACAGCTCAGAGCCTGTTCTGGCTGACATTAAAAATCGTTTGTCTGCGCAAAGTCAGCACGGTTGGTTTATGACCCAGAACCCGAATGTTTACAGTAACTCAGCTGTAGCCATTCAAACTGAACTCAATGCATCTATTTATCCTTAATTTTGATTCACTTATATTCCCAAGGGGCAAACTTATGAAAAAATATCAAACTCTTCTGATCGGCAGTCTATTTTTATTCACCACCTCCAGCCATGCAGGCTTTGCAGACTCAATACGTGAATTACGTAATACCATCGGGCAGCTTTCTGATACCACCAAAGAAATTACAGGTGTAACCAAAGAAGTGGGAGCACTGAGTGGAAGTGGTTCTGAGCAGGCAACCAGTGCTCAGTATTCATCTGGACAGACGCTTTATCCTAAGCTGAACAATGTTTCCCTGTATGAGTCAGCATCAAAATCTGCACCTGTCATTAAAAAACTGACCAAATCTACAGACCTGGTATTTACAGGAAAAACCCACAAAAGTGGATTTATTCAGGTGACTACTGAGTATGGTGATGGCTGGGTGGAATCGCACCTGATTCGCTGATTACTCTTTTCAGTCTGTCACCACATTTTGCTCATATTTTACACACTGAAGTATGGGCTTTTTTATTTTCTGAATGAAAAGCTGATATGTGCTGATAAAAACCTGGTAAACCCTGATTACATCTCATGTATCTACCATAAGCAAAAGCCTTACACCGTCGATTTTAAAACCGAAGCAATCAAAGTAATTAACAGCAATATTTCAAAAATACAAAATCAAATAGCTAAAGATTTTTACAAGTTAACTGCCTGAATAAAACTTCCCAAGTGAAAGATTCCGGTTAATTAAGAAAACATCAACCGGTTTACAAAGCTCGTCTCAATTTAAATATTCATTCAATAAAATTAACTTTCAATACGATACTGGAAAGTATTTTTAACATTCGATACGCTTGTCGGTTTACCATCGACTAAACGAGGCTGATATTTAAAAGCGAGTGCAGCCTGAATCGAAGGTCGTACAAACATCGGATGGCAGTCACCTTGTGCCTTTGGATTTTCTACCCGCCCTTTTTCATTCACACTGTACACCACCGTACAATCCCCCTCCAGCTTACGATCCAGTGCCGATTCAGGATAGGCAGGTGCAATTTTTGAAACAGGTTGATAATTTTTAACATCAAATGATTCAGGCTGAGTTTGTGTTTTAGATTCTACCGCTTTCTGAGTCTTCGTCTGAGTGGACGTTTCAGTCTTCACCTGGCTCTCAACAGCTTTCTTTGTTTCAATCGTTGTACTTTGCTCTTCCGTCACAACTTGCTGTGATTGTTTTTTTGCTGTAGTTGCAGTCTTATTACTCTGCGACTCTACAAATTTTTTTTGGGTTTTCTGCTGGGCTTCGGCAGGCATTTCTTTCTGTTTATGGGGGACAGGCGTATTTACAACTTTCTCTTCAACCATTGGTTCAGGCTTTTCAGGTTCAGGTTGTGGTTTGGCCGGAGGTGGTATTTGCACAAATTGTAATTGAATGGTTTTCGGTTTAGGTTCAACCAATGTTTCATGCATCTCAACCGTACATAACCATGCAATTAACGCAATATGCAATCCAGCCGTGACCGAAAGTGCCAGACCTTGATCGAGGAACCTGATTCTGGAGATAGTTGCCATCATGATTGTGGTTCCTCTGTCACCAGCCCCAGGTTCGTTACACCACTTTTTTGCAAGGATGCAATCACCTGAGCAACCAGTTGATAATCAGCATCCTGATCAGCACGTATATAAAACTGCAGGCTTTTATCTTTTTGAATCATTGGAATCAGCTTTTGTTGCATACTGGCTAAATCAATGGCTTGATCTGTGACTTTCTCGGTGTTCACTTCTGTACCAATATTCCAGTAATACTGACCATTGGCCTGGATCGACAATGTCACGATACGCTGCTGTTGTGACGCAGGCATGACACTGGCATCGACTTTAGGTAAGTCAATCTGAATACCTTGTGTCAGCATTGGTGCAGTCACCATAAAAATCACCAACAGCACCAACATGACATCAATATAAGGAACGACATTCATTTCAGCATTGAGTTTTAATTTTTGAGGACGCTTAATCATGGCTTTTGCTCCTTAACGCGAAGTGCGCTCAGTGTGCCCCAGCAAGCGATAAATACGTGTCTGCAACTCATTGGCAAAACCGTAATAACGGCTGGAAAGCTTGTCAGCACGTGCCGAAAAACGGTTATACGCCACCACCGCAGGAATAGCGGCAAATAAACCAATGGCTGTTGCAATCAGCGCTTCTGCAATCCCTGGTGCAACTGTATTTAAAGTCGCCTGTTCAACACCAGACAGTCCAATGAAAGCATTCATAATGCCCCAGACTGTTCCAAACAGACCAATATAAGGGCTGACTGAACCGACTGTTGCAAGAAAGGTCAGATTCTGCTGAAGCTTTTCTTCTTCTTCACTGATGCTGCTGAGTAAGCGTCGCTCTACTCCATCAATTACATCACTTGTGGTGAGTTGTTCATCTTTGATCAATTGGTTGTACTCATCCAGACCATGATGAAAAATGCTGACAACACCTTTTTGCTGTTCAGGCTGCTGGTAGTCCTGATGTAAAAGATTAAGATCTTTTTGCTGTCTAAAATTCTTTAAAAAGCGGTTCCAAAGCTGTTCCTGTCCACGAAGTAACATGCCATGACGCACGATTAAATACCAGCTTACGACTGAGGATAAAACCAAAATCAACATCACCACTTTAACCAATACACTGGCATGGCTGATCAACATCCAGACTGACATTTGATCCATTGTTGCTTGCATAACGCACTCCAATTTTTTTACTGCATTGTGCAGCACATATATTTTTAAAATGGGCTGGATTTTTTAGCAGCCCATGTACTCACCCAGGTACTGAAGCGTTATTCAGTCCAGGTTCAGGGCTTGAGCGATTTTGTCCCACGGCACATATTTGAAGTTCTGATTGGTTTCAGGCATGCGTTTACGTCCATCCTGTACCACCAATATGCCTTGCTTCCATTTGCCACCAAAATTCTGTGAACTCACATCCAGCCCATCTGTTTCAGACACAGCATCAATGCCTTTGTCGGTATTAATCCCGATACGAAATACACCGCGAACTGTATAAGGCGCATCAGCCTCCATCACCACAAAACTGTCATTGCCCTGGCTTGAAACCACCAGATAACTTTGATTTTTACCGTGATAAAGCCCCATGCCTTCAATGTCATCATGCATCACGTCTCCGACGCCAATCACCTGCTGCATAGGAAGCTGAGTTTTTGGATTGAGATCTTTTACCCACACCGCGACATCTTCTTCACCCAAGAAAATGCGTCCTGTAGCATCATCTACAACACAGCCTTCTGGTTGGGTTTTCACTGAAAAGCGTTGCACTTCTTCAGCGCTTAATTTTTGTTGTGTTGCCGTAATATGGTACTGAATGAAAGTCCCGTTTTTATCGTTTGGAATCGCATAGATTTCACCCTGAGCATCGCGGTACATGCAAATGCCATAGATATCTTCCAAAGTGGTTGGAAGCTCGCCTAGCACAGACACCTTGCCCGTTTTCGGTTGAATCGCAAAAACATGCAGGCTGTTATGATCTCGGTTTGATGCCACCGCCAGATCGACGGTTTGATTACCCCATTTAAAACCGTGGCGTACATCGACATTATTCAAGCGTCCTACAGGCAAGTACTGTACGGTTTTACCTTCTAAATCATTCACCTGTAAGCCACCTTGTTTATCTGTGGCTAAAATGCGCGATTGACTCGGCTGTGCTGCGTTATGCCAGATCGCAGGATCATCAGCTGCGTCACCTGTACTCGGCACACCTTCTGTCTGCACTTCTGCAGGAATGGTGATGATATTTTTAGACTTCGTATTTGCCTGTGTTTCCCACTCTGCCTCTGTCACTTTTACAGTTTTATCATCTAAAATCAGCAAGGATTTATTGCTAAAATCACCTCGGATACTGAGCGTCTCTGCTTCTTTTAAATGATCCAGTTGTAAAGGAGTTAAAGCTTTCCAGTGCTGATCCTGCTTTTGATAACGGTAAAGCAAAGGTTTTTCTGCATCCAGTACTGCGATCTGATTATCTGTGATTGCAATTGCAGACGGTGAACCCTGAATCGAACCAAAGGGTTGCACGAGATCCACTGCTTGGCGCACCATGTCAGCCTCAGAATGCGCTGGATATGCCCAGATGCCAGTATTCTCTTCATTAATGAACAGCTCCGCAGTGGCATCATTCACTTTGCACACAGTACTGGCAGGTGGAAAACTGAGACGACGTACCAACTGTGGTTGAGCCAGAACTTTTCCCTGCTTTGCCACAAGCCACTGTTCTCCAATGCCTTCTTCACCCACCAGAAAAGCAAAACTCAGCCCCTGAGCATCGGTATACAGACAGACATCTTCAGACTTAAATGAACGTTTTGGGATGAAGCCTGGTTTATCCCATGCTTTATTTTTTAAATTCATGCTCATCAATTGAATTTGCTGTTGTTGCAAATCCGATGCAGCAATCAATAAATGCTCCGAACCGATCCGATAATCAAAGCGTCCGAACTGACCCTGAATCTGATGAAGTACATTCTGTTCACTATCTAAAAACTGTAGTCCTTTGTTCTTACTACTCAGTAAAACTGAAACTTCTGGCCATTCACTCAAGTTCAACCATTGCACATCCTCAGTTTTCGCCCCATTCGTGTCGATTTCACGCAATTGCAGCTTAGGTTCGCTCGGCAGGTCAATCTGTACTTCTGCCGATGTGAGCGGATGACTGCTCTGCGTAGCTTGGGGCATATTGTGTTGACTACATGCAGTCAACAGCAGCAAACAACTGCTTAAAATGGACAATTTAAACAATGAAACATTCATAGAGATACTCAAAATCTGGCAAAAAATCCTCAAGGCTTTCTGCTGGAGAGAAAACCTGAGTACTGAAATTTAATTCGGTTTAAAAGTGGGTATAAGTCAGTGCCAGTTTGTAGGCTGGACCATACTCTTCGTATTGCGAGTTATGGGCTTTAGAACCCGCATAGTTGTAATAGCGTTCATCCGTGATATTTTGCACATCAAACTTGAGCTGTAAGTTTTTCGATAAATTCACATGACTGCTTAAATCGAGGAATACCTGATCATCGGTATAGATGTCTTTTTCAGGTGTATCAATGTCACCCAGTTCATATAAATAATTTGATTTATAGTTTGCTGAAAGACGGACACCAAAGCGTTCATTTTCCCAGCCAATCATGGCATTGCCCACAATATCTGATTGATTTGGCATATGAATACGACGGCTCAACAACTCACCATCTTTCATTGAATCAATATCTGCTTCTGACTTACTGAATGTGGTATTGAAACCTAACAGAAGACCATTCCATGGCGCGCTTAAATGCTCAAACTTTTGCGAGTAAGCAAACTCCATCCCATACAGTTTGGCTTGATTGCCATTTTTATAGGTAATCGCCTCATCAAAGTCAGCCCACTGCCCCGTGCCTGCAATATTGGTACTGTAAATAAAGTGATCAATATCTTTATAGAATGCATAGAAGCTCACCATGCTGGCTTTGCCAAAATACTTTTCTACCCCCAGGTCAAAATTGGAAGACTCAAGTGGTTTCAACATTGGATTACCAAATTCTGCTTCATCACCATCTATATAAACACCTGGCGCACTTTGTGCGAAATTTGGTCGCACGACACTGTTTGTCCATGCCGCACGAAGATAGGCGTTATCTACCAGCTGATAGCGTAAATGTAAGCTCGGCAACCAATGATCATAGTCATTTTCATATCTGGTTGCAGTAATCACATCACCATTAAATTCAAACCCACGTGCTTCAAAACTGGTGTTTTCATAACGCAGCCCCGCAATTACGCGCAGTTGATCAAAATCAACCGTATTCATGACATAAGCCGCCTGAATATCTTCATTCGACTTAAAATCGTTAATGATTGAGCCGTCTGCAACGACATAGTCGTTCGGCTTTAATCCGCTGATTTTGTCTTTGATGGCATTTTCGTTGATCGTGGGACCAAACTGACCCAGTTCATAATGACTGTTGTGATTAAAGTCTGAACCGGATGTACTTAGATCTTCATACTCCCACTCATCAGTATTACTGGTTTTTTCACGCTGACTGATCTTGCCACCGAACTTCAATGCAGCAGCATAATTTCCCAGCATATAGTCTTTTAAAAAATCTAATTTACCGTTGTATTCTTTATCGGTGGTTTTAGACTTTTCCCACGACACCGAATCCAGCTCATAGTTGGCAGCATCATAAAAATCCTGATCTGCGGTAATGACAGGTTTTTGGGTATTGTTAAAACCGACATTGCTGAATTCACCTTTATATTTTGCTCCAGAAATACCACCTGGATTTTCTTCCGATGCTTCGCTATAACCAAGCTGACCTTCTACCGTCCAGGTACCAAAACCTTGTTTTCCGCCTAGAACAAAAGACTGTATTTCCTGCGTTTCGACACGGCTTTTTAAAGCGCGAGCGGCTTCGGCATCACCCTGTTGCCCTGCAAGTTGTGGATCGGCAAATTCAGCAGACACTTCCTGACGCGATTCTGTATCTTTAAAACGGCTGTATAATGTTCTTAAATAGTATTCGCCTGTGTCATTCGGGCGGTAGTCAAAGTTTAAACCCGCACCGATACGTTCACGCTCGATGTCATACTGACGCATTGCGGTTTCTTCAAGTGCATCACCATCCCAGGCACCACCTGTCTCGACATTGTCTGAGCCAAATTTTCGGTTTTGATAACTGAGTGCCAATGCTACCCCAAGATTATCTTTTCCCTCACCGACACTGAAATGGTTACTGATAGCACCAGATGCTTTCGGGCTATATTTTTCCCGTTTTTCATCATAACCACCTTCAACCGTTCCTGTGTAAAACAAACCGTCATGGTCAAAAGCCGATAAACTTTCGACCTGAACCGTACCGCCTAATGAACTGGCATCCATGTCTGGTGTCAGCGTTTTCACCACAGCCAAAGACTGCACCAGCTCTGATGGTAAGACATCCAGTGCCACGCCACGGCGGTCACTTTCAGGTGCAGGAACCAAAGTACCATTGATGGTCACTGCATTCAGGTCTGCCCCTAAACCACGAACCGAAACAAAACGTCCTTCACCCTGATCACGTTCTGTAGATACACCAGGTATCCGTTGCAGTGCTTCTGCAGCATTGTCATCAGGTAACTGTCCAATGCCATCAGCATGAACCACACTACTGATCTGGTCAGCACGTTTCTGTTCTTTGAGTGCTTTATCCATACTTGCAGCTTGACCAATGACCTGTACATATTCCACCGCGTTATCTTCGGCATACAGTTGAGTCATGCTGAGCATTGACAGGACCAGTGTGCTGAGCTGGAAAGCCGCACGTTTATTTCTCACTGAACGGTTATTCGCATTTTTCATTTTGTGTATCCCCTCAAGCCAAAGTGGCATGGTTTGGAGGCACAATAAAAACTGAATATGAATATGATGTGACAGTCAAAATTTAAACCCTTCAATTTGCAGGTTTTCGAGGCTTTCTTCTGGGTAAATGAGCTGATTTGATCTGTACAGAGAAAAATTTGAGCTGACTGAATGCTGCATATTTACCGTAAAGGCAGGGTTTTTCAGCATTTCTCCCGACCAGAATTAAAAATAGTCTGATCTGTTTTGACTCCATCCCTTGCCATGAAACTGTCATCTGAATCTGTTTAGCTTGGGCGAAAATAAATCATTTCCCAAATGCTATGCCTAAATACTTTGCTTACTACCGTTGGCCTCTATGCTGTATAGCGATTGCCTGTAGTTTATCGCTATGGCTATTTATTCTGCTTGGTCAGGTCAAATCATTCGCTGAATGGAACTGGGTCGATATTTTAGGTGAAGGAGGGGCAACTGTTTTTATTGGCATCTGGATTTTCTTTATTATTAAAAGCCGTCCTTTGGGTCGTGTAACTAATTATATCTTTTATGGATTATGTTTTATTTTTTTCCATATGTGGATGGACAGTTTAGATGAATTTATTCGCATGCCCAAAGAAATCATGTGGGATGCATGGCTTGAGTCCATCCCTTTTCCAATTGGACTGTGCCTGTTTACCCTTGGGATTTATTTCTGGCATCAGGAAGAACTGGCAATTTCCAGACACATGCAGAAACGGGAGCGCATCTATCGGGATCACCGCCTGTTCGATGCACTTACGCCTTTGGCAGATGCACATTATTTTAAAACCCAGCTCAAAGTGGCAATCGAACACAATCTGCAAGAACCAGGCGATATGTCCGTTGTATTGCTGGACATGCGTAATTTTAATCATATTAATCAAACACATGGATTTAAGGAAGGCACATCCATTTTACAGCACGTTTCACAATTGATCAGTCTGAACTTACGCCCACATGATCTGCTCTGCCGCTTCGCTGGAGATCGTTTCATTATGCTTTTACCTGAGACCAGCCTCCAGCAAGCTGAAAAAATTGCTGCACAGCTTGAACGCATGCTGATGGCAAGTGCTTATTATCAACAGGATTTATCAGTACAGATTCCTTTAAAAGCGGTCACGACCAGTTGTTCAGTCGGGCAATATCAGTCTGTTCAGCAATTGTTAAGTACCTTAAATCAGCAATTAATCCAGAAGAAACAATACTACTCACCTAAGCGAGCGATGGTATGAACTTCGAATGCGACTACAGCTACATTCCTGCACATCATCAATTATCTATTTTAATTGATTTAGCAGCCAGCCATGAAGTCGATCATCACGTTCTACTCAGCGGTAGTGGTATTTTTCTGGAAGATATACTTTCAGGACAAAAGCTGATCAGTCAGCAACAGTTACAGCAGGTTTTAAAAAATGCAGAACTGTATTTCCGCAATCAGGACATCAGTTTTTTATTCGGTCAGCGCAGCTTGACCACCCCCTTTAATGATGCGATTAAATCCATGCTTTATGCATCGACCTTTGATGAAGCACTCAGCCGTTATTTAACATTTTCCGCATCTGTTTCACCGTGGTTATGCCCTCGACTCATGTATAGTCAAAGCCATATTCATATTTATTGGTTAGATGAAAACAAACCTGAAAATCGCTTTTTAATCGAAAGCGCAATGAGTGCAATACAAGCATTTAGCCGTCAACTGTACCAGGCCAGGTTAGCGTGGAAATTTGAATTTAACTTTTCTGAACCGGATTATATTGAACAGTACTGGACGCACTTAGGCAGTGCTTTAGAGTTTAATCGTCCTATCAATATGATGAGTCTTCCCCGTGACATCATCCATGAAAAACTTCCCAATGCTTCTTCAACGCTAGCAGCCATCAGCTATCAACACGCGCTGCAAGAAATGACAGCCCAGAATATTCAACAGAGTTTTTTACTCAGTCTGCATCAATACTTAATGCAGAATATCCAGAATAATATTCAACTCGAACAAACCGCTGACTATTTTCAGATGAGTTCAGCCACCTTAAAGCGCAAACTGAAAAAGCATCAGACCCATTTCCAGGCCCAGCTCGATCAAAGCCGTTTGCATACCGCTATCATTTTATATCGTGTGCATGGTTTTAAAACGGAACAGATTTCTCAGCATTTACAAATTAACGATGCCACCAATTTTCGACGTGCTTTTAAACGCTGGAGTGGCTTAACAGTACAAGCGGCTCAATCCTGAGCACTTATTTCCCCCCAAAAAAATCACGGATATTCCTGTTGTAACGCCTAAATTAAAAGTAAAAGCTAATCACTAAAGTCCGCATAGTCACGTTCGCTGTATTTTTCTGTTTGCGTCCAGGGTGCAGCAACCTGTTGGTCAATTTTTCGCACAGTAAAGGTTTTGGTATAGCCCGATGCTGGTTTAAGCAATTCATATTTTTGAACCAGCTGATCCTGTTCATTCCATATTATATTCAACGTTTGACCCGCACTGCGTACCTGATAATGCGCTGATTCTGGATCACGTTGAATCAGTTGTGCCCGCTTTAAAATGTCAGGATGAATCAAACTGTATTCACAGCGCCAACAGCTTTTCAGCCCAAGCATTTCCTGGTCAACCTCCTGCAATTGCACCCGCATTTTTTCATCTGGCAAAATATAAAAACGCTGAAAGAGGCTTGCTGTGTTTGCTTGCCCGACAGCATCTTTGCGCTGCATCCACTGAATTGCACTGTCAAAACTTGCATGCTCATGGGGTGCTGTTCTGGCAGATTCCTGAGCATTGCCATGTGTATGGGCTTTGTCAGCATGCGTTTGAGTGTTTAAGCGTTCAATCCAAATATTTTGCGCATCCCGAATCATTTTCTCACTGTATTTTTGAATGGTCGTGACCCCATTGGCATCCTGCCGTTCAATCTGATAATCAATACGATATTCATCTGCCGACCATACCCATGGACTGAGCAGACTGAAAGACAACACTGAGAACTTCATTCTGAATCTGAACGGCCGTATTAATCCTGTATCCATTAAAATCCAAACGCCTTTTTCAATTGCTCAAATACCCATGTATTTTCCTGTGTGCCTTTGAACAGATTTGAATTCTTTCCTTCAGCAAACAGCATCACATCTCCGCCACCATGCGTTTCGCTTTTCGCCAGTTGCACCCCAACTTCCTGTTTATAGTCGTCGGCAAAGGCTTGCTCGTTGCTGATACTGTCACGAATATCCAAACGCTTGCCCGTACCATTTCCAAAAACGAGTGTCGTTCCTGTTGCCCCATTTACATCGCGGTATGGATTATGTACCTGACCATCAGCCAGCACTTTGCTGTAAGCATTTTGCTCTTTTGCAATATTATAGTCATAGCTCAGCCCCAGAATACCCGGATTAGTTTCCGTCGTTTGACCCGTTCGTGCGGCATAACCATTAAACGTCATCACATGGTCATGGTCTGCCGTCACTACAATCAAGGTATTACTCAAGTCCACTTTATCCAGTGCAGTTTGAATTGCATCATTAAATGCCTTGGTTTCCTGCAATGCCCGTTTGGCATTATTGGCATGTAGCGCATGGTCAATACGCCCACCCTCAACCATCAAAAAATAGCCTTGTCCATTACTCTGCGCTTGCAGTGCATCAATCGCTTTACTGGTCATCGCCGCCAGACTCGGTTCAGTCTCTATATTCTTCTTGAGTCGATCCAGATCATAATTTAAATGCGACTGTGTAGAGAATACGCCAAAAATTTTCTGAGTATTGACCGTCTGTGCCAAATCACTTTGGCTTAAAACGGTTTGATAACCCTGCTGTTTAAACTCTGCCAATAAATCACGGCCATCCAGGCGCCCTTTGGGGTTAGAGACTGCATCATAAGGCGTCCAGTGATTTAAGCCGCCTCCCATAAGGACATTAATGCCATCCAATAAGTCTGGATTATAAGCTTTACCTTTTGGAACCGCTTGAAGCGCGATATCGTACTGTGCATCACGATGACAGATATGTGCATAGGTTGCCGCAGGTGTGGCATGGGTGAGTTCAGTCGTCGTCACTACGCCAACCGCTTTTCCCTTCTTTTTTGCCAGTTCTAAAATACTTAACGCAGGCATCCCCGCAGCCAGACTACTGCCCTGTGCTGGACAACGGTTGATGGCTTTCGCTAAGCTTTTGCCATTCGGCAATTTTCCATCTTCAGGTTCGACCGCAACCGTTCCTGTTGTCATGGCAATCACTTCATTTTTATTTTTCTGCCCAGTCATATAGGCACCCATAGAGGGAGCGCTATCTGTGGTTTGACCATCCTCAGAATAGGTTTTAATCCGTGCTGCATGCTTCATGCTGTCCATGGCCAGTTTGCCATTTTCCCCCACAGCATAAATACGACTTGCCGTCACTGTGGTTGGTCCCATGCCATCGCCTAAAAAGAATATAACGTTTTTGGTCGGTGTAAGTGTGGTGTCAGCAGCATACAAAGTACTTGAAGAAATCGAAGCTGTAAGCAGAAGCATCATGTACGGGATGGTTTTTAAAGTAGGTTTCATGTGATATCCCTCTGCTATAAGCCTGTGATCTTACGAATGAGGTGATTGACCTCAATATTTTCAAGGCTACCTGAGAACTGATCGGCTCCCTGACCAATCGCACCTAAAAACACATCTGCACCGCCATGCGTTTCTTTATCTTTATAGCCCGTTTGAATCACAGCTTCCTGTTGGAAATCATCCGCAGCGGTGCCCGTACACCAACCCGTTTCAGCCAAAGGATAAGTGAAACTATATTTTTCGCCCTGTGGTGCTTTAGGTCCCTGTACAGGATGACAGACATCACTGTCTTTTAAGTTCTGCACCAGGTCATCCATACGGTTTTGAGTGGGGCGTTTTTTGCCTGTACCAAAACCGATAATCGGATAAGGTTGGCCATGAATGTCCTGAGCAAAGCCCGCCTGGTCATAGTTTTTTACCAATCCAAGCACACTGGTTTCCTGACCTTCGATATATTTTCCTGTGCGCTTGGCATAGCCATTTAAAACCATGGTGTGATCATGGTCAGCCGTGATGACAATCAGGGTATTTTTAAGTTCAGGATCACTTTGTTTAAGCTTTTGAATGGTTGCCTCTAAAGCATCATTTAAAGCAATCGTGTCCTGTAATGCGCGCTTGGCATTGGTGTCATGCAGGGCATGATCTATACGCCCGCCCTCCACCATCAGAAAAAAACCTTTTTTATTTTGCATCAAAATGTCTAAAGCAGACAGCGTCATTTGCTTGAGACTCGGTTCCACCAGGTTTTTCTTGGTGCGATCCAGGTCGTAATTTAAATGGCTGTGATTAAATAAACCCAATAATTTTTCATTTTTCGCCAGTTGCACTTGGGACAGCTGGTTTTCATCAAAAACCACGCGGTAGCCTGCCTTTTGCATCTCGGAAATCAGATTGCGCCCATCAGTACGTTCCCCACCTACATCTTTAGGCAAAAACTGACGCTTACCTCCACCTAAAACCACATCGACCCCATCTTTAAGTTTGAGGTTATAGCGTTGATAAGCATCACCTTTTGAACTCGGAACCAACTGTGATGCAATGTCATTTTCAGCATCACGGTGGCAAATATGCGCATAAGTCGATGCTGGTGTGGCATGCGTGATCCGCGTCGTGGTTACAACCCCGGTTCCCCAACCCTTTGCTTTGGCTAATTCGAGTAAGGTCTGTGTGTTTTGCTTATTTTTGTTTTGTGGGTCAGTCGCGCACTGGTTATTTCCTGCTGAGTCAGGTTCAACCGCAATCGTGCCTGTCTGCATCGAGATCACCTCGTTTTTCATCTTCACACCGGTCATGTACGCGCCCATCGAAGGTGCGCTATCCGTGACTTGGGCATCTTCAGAAAAAGTACGAACAAAAGCAGACTCAGGCAGCCGATCAATCGCCAGCTGACCATCTTCACCAACAGCATAAATACGTGAAGCGGTAAGCGTGGTGATACCCATACCATCCCCCAGAAAAAAGACCACACGTTTCGGTTGTTGTTCTTTTTGTTGTGTTGTATGAGTCGGCTGAGCTTGCATAACAGCAGTACTTTGACAGGCTGTGACCAATAAAGTACTGAAACTGATACATACCACACTGATTATTTTTAACTGGAATTTTTCAAGAAAACCGAGCATGGCTTCACCCCATCTAAAGATGGCTGAACCTTACACTTCGGATATTTAAATAAGATGACATATGAGAATTAACAGCGACTTATCAGAGTCTGTATTACACAAAAACACTTATGACAGTTTATTAAAAACTTAGATTTTGAGGTGAAGCACAACAAAGATTAATTTAGCAGAGAAGCAAGGAAATAGCATTTTTCTTCCAGGTTCACCCAGGTCGATGATTATATTGCTGTGATCATTACTGATTGAATCCACCAGGAAAAGACTCGGCTTTAGAAGACGAGGTCAGGTATTATTCCAGAAACATGGTGTTGCACTGTAAATATCTGTCCAGAATTTTATTTTTCATCACTGCTCTTTGATCAACCCAATACTTCATTACTGATATTAAAATAATCATATCAATATAAAATAATACTTCGATAAAATGAAACTTATACAAAACTCTGAACAGCGCCATTTTCTGCTCTAAAGCTGATCCTGTATTGCGTGTTCGGCTTGCTCCACAGTATTTCCAGTGAATCAAAAAATTATCATTTAATTTATAAACTTACATTCAAAACAATATTAAAATTAAATTCAGGAATATCTGTACTATAACAAGCATTTAAGCCAAAGCTTTTCAACATCAAAAGCGGTAATCCAGTTTTAAACTCAGGCTATGTTTGTCATAAGAATACAACCAGTCGATATTGCTTTTATTCTGATTAAACTGATAGCTTAAATTTGGTGTTATACCGTACTTTGTCCATCGAGGTGCACTCAGCACCAACGTATAATTCTGTTCTATATCCTGTCGCCGATCTTCCAGTATTGCATTGAATTTGTCATACTGGCGCCAGCGCAATGAGCTGAATACAGTAGTGCTAAAGCCTGCATCAAACTGTTTGCTTAATCCTAAACGCAGTCCTGTTTGCTGGTAAGCCGTGAAATATTGTTCCTGGCTGTTATGATCTACAAAATCCAGACCGCCAAAGACTGTCCAGCGCTGCGCTAAATTTTTCCATGCTGTGCCAAAAACAGCGTACTCCATACCGCTTTGATTGGTATATAAAACATTTTTAATATCTTTGACTTCTGTTTCCAGTTTAAAAGCTGTTTTTGGGTCAAGTACATGCATCCACTCAGCGCGACCACCCCAGGCATTGGAAAGGCTGGCATTCTGATATCTGCGGTGTTCAAAAACCGGTGCAAGCAAAAGTTGATTATTCTGGCTTTGATAACTGTAGCCAGCATTCAGACTGAGTGTCATTTCATTGTAATTTTTATAGTCATCATAAGCGCGCCCATAGCCAAAGGCTTTTAAAGCGATACCATGCTGTCCATTCACAGACCAGCGCTTATTTAAAGCTGCTTCATAATCCAGCGCTTTTGCATTGATGGCATCTTCTGTCTGTCTGGTAATCTGCTCCACAGGTATTTTATTGCCATCCTGGTCTTCTGCATACTTAATCCAGGTTGTACTTTGCTCAGATGTACTGTTGATATTTGAAGCATAGCGTGTGCCTATGCTGACTGACCCTTGCCATGCATCACGCTGTTTTAAACCGTTTAAATAGACATCGACTGTTTTTTGAATATTTTTAGCAATAGGGTCACTCCTTTGCTGCAGTTGCGCTTTGACTTGTCTAAATAACTGCAGTGCCTCTTTATTCTTCTGCCGTTCGGTCAGCAATCGGGCCAGTTCCAGTTGAACCATGGTATTTTCCGGTTGCATGCCCAGTGCATCTTTAAATAACTCTTCTGCTGCATCAGCCTGTCCATTTACCCGAGCAAGCGCGCCTTGTGCAAACCTTGCCAGTGTCACATCATACCCATCCAGCTTTATATATTGTTCTAAATAAATTCCGGCAGCCTGCCATTGTTTCTGCATGACTGCCAGATAAAGTGCCTGACCTAAATCATTTAAATTATTATTTATATTTATTTTTTCACCATCAATGATCATGACAGGCAATTGATCATTTTTTTGTTGCTGCTTAAGAGACTGCTGCTGTTCGCTGTTCTGCTGCAGTAAATTTTGTTCTAACCTAAGCCTCGTATCATTGTCATCTGCCGCATAAAGCAAAGATGGAATGAGCATAAAGATACTGAGAACTTTTATTTTTTGCACGGCGTTGTTATCCCGTCAGTCGTTCAAGGTGAAAGACTCGCCTAAGCGAGTCCTTTTTTTACAGGATTCAGTTTTTCACGCCGCCAAATGCAGTATCAAATTTGCTGTCCGCAAATTGTGAAATACCTGCTAACGTATCTGCATTCGCCCCAAAGAAATGCCCTGAAGTCACCCCAGGTTCAGTAGCATTCGCTGTTGCTGTCCCTGAAAAAGCTCCTGTACTGCTGGAAATTGCAGCATTCACTGCCAATGAAGTGACTGTGCCAGTAGCAGCTGTCAGTGTTCCATTTAAAGTACCTGTACTAAAATCCGCGTCAAATTT
This sequence comes from Acinetobacter chinensis, assembly GCF_002165375.2. NCBI lineage: Bacteria > Pseudomonadati > Pseudomonadota > Gammaproteobacteria > Moraxellales > Moraxellaceae > Acinetobacter > Acinetobacter chinensis. The sequence continues at coordinate 1,168,841 of NZ_CP032134.1, read as the reverse complement.
GCCAGCAAGAGTTACACCGTTATTAATACCTGCAACTGTATATACAGCCGTGCCGCTGGTCGGTACAGTACGACCTGTATTATCACCTGCATAATAAACTGTATGTGTTGAGCCAGTTACTGTATCCGCACTTCCCCACCATTCACCAAAATAAGTTGCAGGCAGACTGCCTTGACTACCTGAGGTTTCAAGCACTTGAGCAAAATTAAAATTACCCAAAACACTATGACTACCCGGCATAGCTGTTACTGGAATTGAGCTGACTTTTAAATGCAGGTCATCTGCACCTGTAACAGACACCGTAGTGTTGGTATTGGATGTACCAGAGCCTGTAAATGCGTTTGCCAACCCTTGCAGCGCACTGAAACCTAAATACCCATCATACGGTGTGCCAGCAGATACAACAGATAAAGCCGCTGTTCCACCTTGATGATTTTCAGGTGCATTTGCTCCTGCCTGCGCCGTACCAATTGCAATGTTAGATGGGTTGCTTGAAACACCATCAACGCCAGCATGTGCTGCTGCAATTAAACCAAGTGAAAGAAAAAGCGCTGAAGTAGTTTTCTTGAATTGCATATTTAACCTCATGATCGATTTTAATACAGTATTTAAGTTTTATGATCAAGATCAAAAAAATGATTCATTGACCTCTATAAAATGCATTCAATAATTAAAATAAATTGTTTTAAATTTATTTTCTTTTATTCATTCATCGTATTAAAAAGAAAATATATTTATTAAAAACAACTTAATAATAAATATTTAAGAAGCATTTAAAACCATCAAATACAAATGATAATCATTTTCATTTGATGGTTTTAAAATACAACAGAAATTATCAGTATGCAAGATTTTTTTAGTGAAAAATAAAATAATTAATTATTATAAAAAAGACATAGCGCATTATTACCTTAACAATGCGCTAAAATATTATAGTATTTTTTAATTATATAAATTTTATTTAAAATTTATAAGTCAGTCCCATTTTAATCGTCCTTCCTGGTGCAGCCATTGCACTACGCGTCAACGGATCAATATAATATTGATTAGTAATATTATTACTAACCAGTTCAACTGTGGCCTGCTCATTAATTCTATAATTTGCATAAGCATCAAACAACCAGGTATCATCCCAAGCCAAAGGTACATTTAAATAATATCCGGCGTTTAAATCCAGATCGCCATTTTTTCTTAAATAGCTTTCATAACCTTTATAATAAGTTGCCCGTGCGCCCAGCTCTAATTGCTCATCCAAAAGACGAACACCAAACAGTCCATTAAAACTTAGCTCTGGCGTTGCCATAGTGACCAGATAGCCATTGGGAAAACCATCATCTACACACTTTTTATAAACACCTGATGAAAAATATTGCTTGACTGCATTATCCTCATCACAGACTTTATTTTTTAAATTATATGCAAGACTTAAATCAGTAAAGAAACGCCCATTATCAAAACGGCTTTGTAACTCCAGCCCAGATAAAGTTTGCTGCTCCATATTAGTAAAAATTAAGTTTTTATCACGCTCAATTACATTTTCAGTCCTATGATGAAAATAGGCCAGTTTAATATCTGCATAGCGTGCTGTTTTAAAAAAATTACGAGCATCATAAATATAACCAAATTCAGTATTAAATGTATGTTCAGGTTTTAATCCAGAATATGGTAAGTTTGCAGAAAATCCAACCGTACTTTCAAATAAACTTGGCATCCGATATTCTTCTGCATAACGCAGATAAATACGATTATGGTCATTTAAACGAATCGCCGCACTCAATTGCGGTGCCCATGCGCTATCTTTTGTTTTAGTGACTTCAGTTATAGGAATGCTCTGTGTTAACGATCGCCCAGGGTTATTCAAAAGAATATAATCTTTGCCTTCCACACCTAAATTACTACTATTAATAACATTATCACTCCAATGCATTTTTCCATTTTCATCGGCAGACCAGTTTAATGTATTTTTTTGACTCCAAATTGCGTTATATAACGCTGAAGAACTAGCTGGTACTGACGTATAATCACCATTCCAGTCTGGATTGGATTTTTTATAGGCATTTCCAAATATTTGCAATTGTAATTGATTAAATGAACTGCGTACTTCAGGCATTGTGTAATAATCATAGGTATAGCCCAATAGCTGAGTTTTGTGCTTTAATTGATTTGATAAATTGGATGCGCCTAAGTTTTTATTCAAAAAATCATCAAATGCCCAGTAATTTCTGTAGCGCATTCCAGCTTCAAAAGTCAGCCAGTCTGTCGGCCGATAGTTAAAATTAAAGTCAAAATTCTTTTCCTCTCTGCGCCCAGCACGTGGTAGCGCCTGAAAAGTTGTGACATTTGTGCCATGTTCCTTATATATGTCATCTGAGCTTAACTTTTCCTTCAGTAAACTGGCACCTAAACTTAGATCCAGATTATTCAGAAGGTTTATTTTATTACTCAGATTCACACCCTTTCGCGTATTGTCCGAGTGCGCCACAGCTGTATTAGCAATAATTTTGGTTTCAGGTAAAATAACAGTCGGCCAGCCACCACGTGTATACGTATTGCTTTCGGTATCGGTTTGCCAAAGACTGGCAGCAAAATCAACCCAGCGGTTATCCTCAGGGTTATATTTATAATCAAGACTGTAAGCTTTTGAATCCACCACGCTTAAAGGCCATTGCGGCACACCAGTTTCTGGTGTTACAAACCATTGAATCCTTGATGGCAAAATTTCACCATATTCATTTTTAGTCTGACGATAGGTTAATTTCACACTTTGATCGTCTGTTGGACGGTATGTTCCTTTTAACAGCCATGATGTCATATGACTGGAGGTATTGGTGACTTCTCCGCCAGGCACATAGACATGCGCAAAATATGGAATATAGTCCATACTCGATGTTGGTTCTGCTTTATTATAAAAATCGCTGTTATGCGTACCTGAGAAATAATTGCCACGTTCGCGTTCTGCATATACCGCTAAAAGGTCAAATTTATCCTGCTTAGCTGCCAGTGCTATGCGTCCAGCAACATCATTGCCGGAGAAAAGCTTATTATCACTTTTTGTTTTCGTTTGTTTATAAATATCAGGATCATATAGCGCCCCGCCTATATTTGTCCAAGGCGGTATATCATTATAGTTCTGGCCTACATACTGCAATGTCGGTAAACTCGGTTTAACCGAATTATTTGAACCTTCAAGCTTAATCTCAGCGCCAAATGTCTTGCCTGAACGAACGATATCGTCTGCTTCAAGTGTCTTGACCAACACCCCGCCACCGACGGAAGTGGTTGCACCGCGTTCCAGTGAGGGCCCTTTAATCACTTCAATTCCACCAATCAGGTTGGGATCGATGTAGTTCCGGTTATTGACACCATTATAACCACGCCAGACGGCAATCGACTGCTCTGTTCCATCAATGGTTAATGGCACCCGTCCAACACCCTGAACACCACGTACACTCGGATCAAGCGCACCACTGTTGCGGGCATCGCCACTGTAGACACCAACCATGCCTTTGACCACATCTGCTGGATTTGTCCCTTTAAAGCGCTCTACATATTCTTTTCCGGCATAGACTGATGAGCGGTTTTTATCATAAACATTGTCATAACCCTGTGTATCGCGGTCTTTATCACCATACACAGTAATGGCTTCCATCTGCACGGCAGCCTGCCCATCAGGTACCTCTGATATTGAGGATGAAGCAGGATTTGCAGAAGCCAGAGGCACAGCTGTATTTTTCTCAACAATCACATAAATATTGGCTTGTTTTTTTACTGTGAGGCCAGAACCTTGCAGCATGGTTTCAAGCGCTTGATCTACAGACATATTGCCTTTAATTTTTGGCGCAGTCCTGGTTTGAACCTGTTGTGCAGCTGCAATAATTTCAATGCCACTTTGCCGCGCCAGCTGCTGAATCGACTGCTGTAAAGGCTGGCTGGGCAGATCCAGAACTACATTTTGTGCATGCAAAGCGCTGGAATACAACATAGCTGCCACCACAAAACTTAAACTGGTTTTTCTAAATTCTGGAGGATTTATTAACCGCTTTTTCTGCTGTTCCTTCAAAGCCATTGCCTAACGCCTTAATAAATATGATTCTTATTTACAAAGACGCCTCAGCTGTATGAAATGTAAACCTGAAGTTTTAATTTTTTTTGATAATCCATTGCTTCTCTGCAATTTGTTCAACTTTTACTGCTGCAATAGCCGGTAAAACCTGCATAAATTGCTGATAATTTTTTGTTTTAAACTGTCCTGTCACCTGCAACTGCGCCAGTTCTGGCTGCTGTATCTGCACCTCAAAATCAGCATAGCGCTGAAAATTTTCAATCACGGTGCCTAAAGGCATCTGGTTCAGCACCAGTTCACCCGACTGCCAGGCCTGGATGGCATACAAATCGGCTTGCCTGATCTGCCCTAACTGCTCACGGTAATTGCTCAAAGTTTGCCCATGAAGCAAATGAATCATCGCGTTCTGCGAACCGCGGATTTTCACTGCAACTTCACCCTCTTCCACCGCCACAGTTGCATCTGTTGCATTATGCTTTTGCACATTAAAGACTGTACCAATATCAATGATGTCCATTTTTCCTGCTGTGACGATAAAACTTCGTTCAAATAGTTTTTGCCATGCAGATGCAGAATGAGCCACACGAAAGCTGGCTTCGCCTTGTTTGAGTACAATTTCACGACTGCGCAAACGCTCTGAAACCTGTATCTGAGTATTGCTGTTCAGCCGAATAAGTGAGCCGTCTTTTAAAGATAACTGATCCTGTTGACCCTTCACCGTAAATGCATCAAATTGCTGGTACACTGGATTATACCAGTACAGACTGATACTCAGCCCCAATACGGATAAAATCGAAGCACCAAACGTTTTTTTCTTTAACTGACGCTGTTTAGCCCGCGCTAAAATTGCTTCTTTTGATGGCAAAAAAGGTAAAATATCGTCTTCAAAACAGGCCAGCTTACGCTGTACTTCCTGCAGATTTCCTGTTTCATTGCATTTATATGTTTTTTTCAAATTCATCCTGCTGTTATTCATTTGCAAATATCGGTACAAAACTTTGCAGCGCGCGCGTAAAATGCTTAATCACCATCGTGCGGGAAATGCCCAGCTGCTGCGCGGTTTCCACCTGTGTCATGCCATAAAACTGCAGCAATAAAAAAACATCCTGACAGGCTGGCGGCAGTGTGGAAATGGTACCTAAAATGATTTTCGCATACTGCTCACGTGCAAGACTTAACTCCTGTTCAGAAATATCCTGCATAGTGCTGTACAGCTCCAGTTCCTCTGCTTCGACAGCTTCAAAATATTTACCGTAATTTTTATCTTTTCTTAAATAATTAAAAGCAATATTGGCACTGACCGTTTTTAAAAACGCCACAGGATTAATCAGATTCATAAACTGTTCTGGACGCTGAAAAACCCGTATATACGTTTCCTGCACCACTTCCAGGGCAATCTGCCGGTTGCCGATTTTCATACTGATATAATCCACAAGCTCATCATAATGCTGAACCAGCTGACTGGTACTGGATTGTGCAGAATTCCCCATGTTAAACACCAGGTAAATAAAATGATTATCATTATCATTTAAATCCATATGTTTTACAAACTAATTCTGCATCTCAAACACAATCACAGGATTTCTTAAACACAAACCACAAGACAAAATGATAAAAGAAACTTCATATAAATCCTCTGCCTCTTGCGCGTAATAATACTTCTCTTTGTAAACAGAGAAAGAACGTTCATTGTGAATTCTGTACTGCTCAAAACATGACTTTGACAAAAGGTCTATTTATGCTTTGAACCACAGCCAAAGCTGTACTGCCAGCATGATCAATACAATACCGCCGACTGCCCAAGGATGCGGCACAGTAAAAATTAAAAGTGCAGCACCAATGCTCATACTGATTAAGGAAAAAACTTTTAGCTTCACAGGCAAAGTTCTGCTTTCGCCCCACTGTTTTAAAACAGGTGCAATGACTTTATGCTGCACAATCCAGCTGTGTAAACGCTTAGAACCCTTGGCGGCAAACAACGCCGCCAGAAAATAGAAATCAAAAGCAGGGAGACCAGGCAAAATAAGCCCGACAGTACCAAGCACTAAACACAGGCAGGCTAAACAGATGCAAATTAACCTCACAATCCAGGACCTGGCTAACTGAGGTGCTGCATGTACGCTTTCAGATGACTGTTTCGCTACTGATTCAGCATGTTTCATTGCTCTTGATCCCAGTTCCTTAAAGTCTTATTTAAGATTGTGTAAGTCCGCCAATAAGTCGCCAAAGCGTTTGAAACCCTGCAAAGCACCTTCAATAATCAGCTCCTGCTCTGCATCATTGAAGCCTGCTTCATCAATCGCCTGTTTAAAGCGCTTCCACACCACTGCACGTCCTTCTGGATAGGCAGCCAGATTGCGTGCAGCAAAATCAGCGCTGAAACCAAACTGAGCCTGTGCTTCTTTAAATAAAAATGCTGCACCCAGCGTTGAACCTTCTGACACATAAATCCAGCCCAAAGACTGTGGATACTCAATCGCATCCGTTACAATTACCTGCTGCTGTGGCTGCAACTTTAAATCAGCCAGATCCTGTAAAGCTGCTTCTGAACGGCCACGTATATCCAGATCAGGAATCAGCGCACTGACTTGCGGGTTCTGATAAAGATGCTCAACATCTTTTTGAAAGTAATATTGCGACAAAGTAAATTGCGCATAATTTTTTTCACTGGCAAAGACCTGCGACTGCTGCATCAGTTGCTCCATACGGTCGTGCTCAGCTGCCGTCGCCTGCTTTAGACGCAGCATCAAACTGTTTTGCAGCTGTTTTTCAGTTGAAGCGTTCATAAAAATTCCTTATACGAGGTTTAAAAAATTCAGTTTAAATAATGCCACTGGCTCAACGGTTTCTGCTGAGCTTGAGCTGAATAGGAAAGTCCACAATTACAGCAACTGCTTCGCCATTCATCTTATGTGGTTTAAATTTTGATTTCCGTATAGCAGCCATAGCCCTTTCATCCAGACTCTCCAGACCAGAACTCTGTTTGACGTGAATATTTACCGGCAGACCTTTAGCATTAATATGAATGGTCAAAACCACCAATCTTTGCTGGTTTTGCAGTTCACGGTCATCGTAAGTCAGTTTGCCTAAACTCAGTACATCAACCCGGTTAATCGGTATCGGCACTTTATCACTGGCTGCGGATACTGCACTGCTTTCAGATTGATGTCCGGAGTTTTGCACCGATGCTTTACTTTCTGATGCAGTACTACCAGTAGACTTTGTCGCTGTCGAAGTGCTCATGGATGACTCAGACATCTGCACGTTTTTTTCAGGGTTATCCTTTGTCTTTACAGCTTCTTTTTCCACCTGAACTGTACTGTTCTGTTGAGCTTGCTGTTTAGACGCATTTTTTTGAATCGGTATAACTGTTTTTCGTAAAGTATCCGTACTGATCACAGATACGTTGCTTTCCTGCTTTTTACTGACTTCTAAAGCAGTAGTCGGTTCTACAGTTTTTTGCGTATTTTTTAGAGCAGACTGACCGGATGACAAATCAGCAACCGGACGGACATCATTTTTTTGCGGTGCTATAAAGCGAATATTTATCGTATTCTTCGGGACTGCTGTGGCTATAGGCACCTGCACATCCGCACTCCAGATGACATATAAAACCAATAAATGTCCTAAACAAACTGTAGAAAGCGTGAAATACTTTCTGTAATCGTTTCGAAGTTCTATATCTGACAAAACATCCATATCATTTATACATCACGTTTTCGCAGAAGCAGCCTATAAAACTATGTTACTTTTGCGCTCAAAATATAATTTGAATCTGTACTGAAGCCATCATGCTGATGCTGCATAAATCAAATTCAGCGGTGTAAAAGAATTCATCTTTCTCCTATATAGACGTTTAAGCGTGACCAAATGTTCACTGCAGAATGTAATTTTTTTTGTAACTTCAAAAAAGTTCTTATAAGAGAAAATTTATGCTGAAGGTTTACAAGCCTGTTTTGAGAGCTTATTCGATCCCTCCTCCCTTTCCACCTCAAAGCCAGTATTTTACTACAGCCTGATCATGTCACATGATCCAGAGCCTCCTGAAGAATCCTGCAGCTTTCCTCTGTTGATCAATCCGTTTGACTGATGTAATTACTTTTTGCGAGTTGATGTTATGGTGGCTTTGTACACAAAGATTTTAAAATTAAGATGCCTCATATCCACTCAAATTTAAGTGACAAGCCAGCTATGTATATGGTCGACCTGATTCAATATTTCTTTCTATTCGTTGTACATTAATTTTTTTGGGGTAGGCTTCTTCATTTGGAAATTATATTGCTAAAGAAACCCTTAAAAATAATTTGTGCACAATGCCTTCCTGACATTCCCTATGAATACTCCTTAGGTTCAACCACTGCTCGAAGTTTATGCAGGATAAACCCATAGGCAATAAAAAAGCCCTTGTTTTCACAAGGGCTTTTTACATATCTGGCGGAAGCGGTGAGATTCGAACTCACGGAGGACTCGCGCCCTCGTCGGTTTTCAAGACCGGTGCATTAAACCGCTCTGCCACGCTTCCATGTGCGCAAGAATACTAAGCTTTTCCAACTCTGACAAGAGAAATATTGGCTTAAATCATTCAAACGCATATTGTTTCATCAAATGCCAGGTATTTGCTTAAAGTTTAGCTGCTATTTCAGCACCTTCACGGATTGCACGTTTTGCATCAAGCTCACCTGCCAGTTTTGCACCACCAATAATATGATACTGCGCCAGTGTTGTTTCACCCTCAGCAGGCATTAAATCTTTTACAGACTCCTGCCCTGCACACACCACAATCGTATCCACACGAAGCAATTGATCATGACCGTTGGTCTCAATCCACAGGCCTTCATTGGTCACAGCTTTATACTGCACACCACGCATCATACGCACAGCATGCTTTTTCAACTGTGCACGATGCACCCAGCCTGAAGTTTTCCCTAAACCAATGCCCAATGGCGTAGTTTTACGTTGCATCAGATAAATCTGACGAACTGGAGTTTCAACTTCTGCAGGTATCGAGCCACCTTCAGTCATATAGTTAGGATTTGGATCAACACCCCATTCACGCATCCAGTCAGCCAAAGGTTGCGGTTGTGGCTGATGTTCAGGCTTCAATAAAAACTCTGATACGTCAAAACCAATCCCGCCTGCACCGATCACAGCAACACTGTAACCTACAGGCTCACCACGCAATACTTCTGCATAAGACAACACTTGTGGTGCATCACTACCCTCGATTTTCAGTCCACGAGGTACAACACCTGTTGCAATCACAACTTCATCAAAGCCTTCACGCTCCAGCTGCTCACGGTTCACTTTGGTATTTAAACGTAAATCCACACCTGTTTTTTCAATCTGAACTTTGAAATAACGGATGGTTTCGTGGAATTCTTCTTTACCAGGGACGACTTTTGCCAGATTAAACTGACCACCGACTTCACTGGATGCTTCAAATAAAGTAACCTGATGACCGCGTCCTGCTGCAACTGTAGCAGCTGACATTCCAGCCACACCGCCACCTACGACCGCAATTTTCTTCGGCTTTTTCGTTTTCACATAAACCAGCTCAGTTTCATATCCTGCACGAGGATTCACTAAGCAACTTGCACGTTTATTCTGGAATGTATGATCCAGACATGCCTGATTACACGCAATACAGGTATTGATTTCATCGACACGATTGGTTGCCGTTTTATTTACCCAGTATGCATCGGCAAGTAAAGGACGTGCCATCTGTACCATATCCGCTTTACCGGATGCCAGGATCTCTTCAGCTGTATCTGGCATATTGATACGGTTCGATGCAATCACAGGCACCGACACATGCTTTTTCACTTCTGCGGTATAGTCCACAAAAGCCGCACGTGGTACTGATGTCACAATCGTTGGAATACGTGCTTCATGCCAGCCGATCCCTGTATTCAACAGCGTAATACCTGCTTTTTCCAATGCAATTGCAACGGTAATCACTTCATCCATGGTATTGCCATCATGGACTAAATCCAGCATGGACAAACGGAAACAGATAATAAATTTCTCGCCAACTTTTTCGCGGATCGCTTTCACAATTTCAACTGCAAAACGCATCCGGTTTTCAATCGGACCACCCCAGCGGTCTTCACGCTGATTGACATGACGGCTTAAAAACTGGTTCAGCAAATAACCTTCTGAACCCATAATTTCCACACCGTCATAGCCCGCTTTTTTTGCTAGGCTTGCTGTATCGGCATAGTCCTTAATGGTTTCAAGAATCAGTTTATCGCTCATTTCCCGTGGCTTGAACAGAGAAATCGGTGATTTGATCGGGCTTGCAGACACCACAAATGGCTGATAGCCATAACGCCCAGAATGCAGAATCTGCATCAGAATTTTGGCACCATGTTTATGTACAGCATGCGTAACCAGACGATGCGGAGCAACATCGCCCAGCGTATTCATGGTACCACCCGCAGGCAACAGCCAACCCTGTCTGTTTGGTGAAATACCACCTGTAATCAGCAGCCCCACACCACCTTTGGCACGTTCACCAAAATAGGCTGCAAGTTTTGGATAATTATAAAAACGATCTTCCAGACCTGTATGCATGGAACCCATGACTACACGGTTTTTAATGGTCGTGAAACCCAGATGAAGTGGTTTTAGAATATTTGCATAGCTGGTTGTCATGGCTAATCCTTAATTTATTGGCTTTGCAACTTGTTGCATAATACTTTATATACTTTTGATTATTTTTGGATGACTGTTCCAAATATTTTCAGCGTAAAAAAAGTCAATTCAGTAATCCCCAGACACTCCATTCCTGCCCGTTTTACGTGTTTACTATGGAACTCTCTGTTCAATATGCCTATGTTAATACCAACATTCCACTATAAATATGAGAATAACTGAATGAGCCATCCTGTATTTTTGACCAGCTCTCAACTCGGACATATGCCCATAGGCAGTCTGAATCAATGGCATGACTTTTATTGCTCTGCATCTTATGAACTGGAAGCAGATGGGTTTATTCCACTTTTATGGCTACTTTTGTTCAGTCGAGAAAATATTCAGTGGGCAAAATATTCAGATGACTTTGATACTGATCATGTAAATGCAGAGACTGATTTTACTGAAGTTCAGGATAATTCTGAAGAAAGTCAGTTCGCCTATCTCGTCATTTCCCAACAGCATGCCCTGGCAAATTTAGAATCGAGAAAGCATGAATTATTAAACGTGATGGGGAATGATTACGCATCAGAATTTCTCAACTTTCAGTCACTGATCAAGCAACATTTTCCTGCGTACATTTTGCTTCGTACCAGTGGTTTGCCATTAGATCTTGATGATGCCGAGTTTCTGGAAGTTCCCCTGTTTCACATAGAGACTCTGAGTCGTCCACAATCTTCCCTGACTGAAGATACCCAAGCATTCTGGGAATTTATCCGACAGGACATGCAACGCTATGAAGATAAAAAATATTTCCTCTATGGCAGTAATTCTGTCATGCTCACTCACCCAAATATGATGCCACATGAAGAATCCGCTATGACTGATCTGAACACATCTGAAACACCATCCATTCAAAACGCCCATTCCAGCCATATCAATGAACAAAATTCTGAACCTCAGTCAGCACTCTCGTCCTGGATGGTGTGGATCTGCACAGCAATTGTTGTTTTAGCCACTTTAGCCGTTTATTTTACGACACAATCAGCACTGTATTCAGCAGTTGTATTTTTTGTCAGTGCATTTATTTTAGGTTTTATTTCATCGAAAATGGGACTAAAAAATACAAAGTAGCCTGATTAATCAGACTGCTTCGACTTTCATACAAGCGTGTCTTAATGAACGATTATTTCCAGTTTTTTAACTTGGATGTATGCCCAATCCCGACATTAAAACTATTGGTCGGATCAAGTTTTTGATAATGATTTTTCAGTGCAGGTTTTGCCACATATAAATGCCCCACATTATGCTCCGCAGGATATTCCGCACCGCGATCATCGAGTAAATGCCACATTTCATGTTCCATTGCCAAAGGATCAACACCTTTTTGCACAATATAATCCTGATGAAACACATGACACAGGAAATGTCCGTAATACAATTTATGAATGATTTTTTCATCCATCGCTTTAGGCAAAGTTTCTACCCATTCACGGTCATTACGGCGTAGCGCAATATCAAGCGCGACAATATCTTCCACTTCTGAACGATGCGTATCACGATAACGAATCGCAGCGCCTGCTACCGCAAAACGGTGTAAAAAGGCTTTGCGCCCTTCTTCATCGGTACATTTAAAATAATTACCCGAAGTTTTATCTGAAAAATAGATTTTTAAATACTGCTCGACCTGATCAACATCCTGATTTTCAATACGAATCATCAAGTGATGTTCATACAAATCTCGAAATTCATTCATGCGCTGTGGTAAATGATTCGGTAACATTTTAGTGACTATCTGCAAAACCTTATCAGATAAACCACGTAAACCAACTTTTTCCAGATAACCATCGACTTTATCTTTCATCGCAAATGCAGCAGGTACTTTTGCCGTACCGAATTTTTCAATAAACATAAAACTGTCTTTGCCATATTCTGCACCAATATCATAAGCAACGCGGTGAATGTACTCGCCTGCAATTGGCAAACGTGGCAAATCTTTCAATAAAAAACGACGAATTTCAGTTAAATCATCCTGTGAATTTGTACCTACATAAAACACCTGACTTGGAATCTTTTCAAAGGTATCTAAACGTACCGCAAAGACACAAACTTTCCCTGCCGAACCTGATGCTTCAAATAGGCGTGATGGATCAGCATTAAAACGTGCAGGGGTATTTTCATCGACCTGTTTCACATCATGTGAATAGCGCTGATCGGAAGCACAGCAACTTGAATTATTGATAATGTCATTGCTTTGATAATTTTTATTTTCAAGCGCAGTCAAAATCTGTTCAGGTGTTTCACCCAGATTCACGCCTAAATGATTTACTAACTCCAGTTCACCTGAATCATTGACTCGTGCATATAACGCCAGTTCTGTATAAGCAGGACCACGGCGCACCAATGCACCGCCTGAGTTATTACACACACCGCCCAACACCGATGCACCAATACATGAAGAACCAATCACTGAATGCGGTTCACGGTTAAACGGTGCTAAATCTTTTTCAAGTTTATCCAGTGTCGCACCTGGTAAACAAATCACTTGCTTACCATCATTAATCACCTGAATCCCCACCAATCTTCGGGTACTGATCAACACCACAGGACGATCATAGTCATCACCAAATGGCGTTGAACCACCGGTCAGCCCTGTATTGGCAGCCTGCATGATCACCACACAATCCGCTTCAACAGCCGTTTTCAAAACCTGCCATTGCTCCAGTAAACTGCCTGGTGCAACAACAGCAAGCACTTGTCCTGCACCATAACGACGACCTTGTCGGTATAGACGTGTATCAGCATCGTCAGTTAGAACATGCTGTTTTCCAACGATGTGAATGAGGTTTTGAATGGGGTTTGAAGCTGATTGGGTTTGCATAGTCGATTCATTCCATTAAATGATAGATCGAAAATTTTCAATTAATAACGGCAGTTCCCTCTCCTCTTAGGAGAGGGTTAGGGAGAGGTCTTTTTAAATTAAATGAAGGAATAACTCCCTCCCCTCATCCCAACCTTCTCCCAAAGGGAGAAGGAGTATTGCCATTTGAATCAAATGGCATTTCCCACTTTTACAAAGGGAAGGATTCACTATCAAAAGTCATCACCTCACCAACTCTTTCTCTAACTTCACCAAACAATCCTCAGTAATATCTGCAATTGTTTTAGCACCTGTTAAAGTCATGGCTACACGCATTTCTTTATCAATCAAATCAAGCAGATTTGAAACACCTGCTCCACCTGCTGCACCTAAAGCATAGACAAATGCACGACCCAGCATACAAGTATCCGCACCTAAAGCAAGCATACGCACAACATCCAAACCATTACGGATACCCGAATCGGCTAAGATTTTAATGTCGCCTTTGACTGCATCCGCAATTGGAGGAAGCGCACGTGCTGAAGATAAAACACCATCCAACTGACGACCACCGTGGTTCGACACCACAATACCATCCGCACCAAAACGTACTGCATCTTTCGCATCTTCAGGATCAAGAATCCCTTTGATCACCATTGGACCATCCCAGAACTCACGGATCCACTCAAGGTCTTTCCATGAAATAGATGGGTCAAAGTTATTGCCTAACCAGCCAATATAATCTTCTAAACCTGTCGGTTTACCGAGGTATTTAGAAATATTACCCAAGTCATGTGGACGCCCCATCATGCCGACATTCCATGCCCAATGCGGATGGAAACATGACTGCATATAACGGCGCATAGCGGCATTCGGACCACTCATACCAGAGTGAGCATCACGATAACGCGCGCCAGGCACAGGCATATCCACGGTAAATACAAGTGTCGAACAACCCGCAGCTTTAGCACGTTCCAAGGCATTTTTCATAAAGCCACGGTCACGCAGTACATATAACTGAAACCACATCGGACGGTTAATTGCAGGGGCAACTTCTTCGATTGGACATACAGATACAGTGGATAAAGTAAATGGAATACCCTTTTTATCTGCTGCAACTGCCGCTTGCACTTCGCCACGACGTGCATACATGCCTGTCAAACCAACTGGTGATAACGCAACAGGCATCGATAAAGTTTCATCAAACAGTTTGGTTTCCAGACTGAGCTGTGACATGTCATTTAAAACACGCTGTCTTAACGCAATTTTTGATAAATCTTCTACATTACGCTTCAAGGTATATTCAGCGTACGCACCACCATCAATATAGTGGAATAAAAATGGCGGTAAACGACGACGCGCGGCTTCACGGTAATCATTCGCAGAAGAAATAATCATAACTATATCCTGTTCAATCGGCTGGCACGCTGACGACGGGCTTCTTCCTCATCAATCATCCGCACCTGCTGTACTACAAATTCTATATGTCCACAGACTGCATTCCGCGCAGCTTCTGGATCATGACGTTCAATTGCATCCATCACCTGAAAGTGTTGATCACGCAACTGATCATAGCGACGTGCTTCGGTATAAACTTTTCGTCGTCCCAAAACCACGTTGAATTGCAACAAATCAAATAAACCACGCATCATCTGAATCAGCACCAGATTATGCGATGCCTCAGCAATGGCAAGGTGGAACTCAGCATCTGCCATTGAGGCTTTATCATCATCACCCAGAGATTGAAAATGGGTAATCTGATCATAACAATAGCGAATTTTTTCCAGATCCTGCTCAGTTGCCCGTTCGGCTGCATACCATGCCGTTCCACCTTCCAGCACCATTCGAGCTTCCTGTACATCAAAGCGATAAGCAGGGTCTTCATCAATCAAATTACTTAATGGTTCAACAATCTGATTCTGCGACCAGTTCACAGGCAATTGCTGTAAAAAAGTCCCCGCTCCGACTTTGCTGACCAGCATGCCCGTACTGGTCAGTTGCGAAATGGCCTCTCTCAAAGAGGAACGGGATACACCGAGTTGCTCACACAACTTACGTTCTGCTGGCAGACGATCTCCGACTTGCATGCTTTTTTCTTCAATTAACATGCGAAGGTTCTGTACCACTTTGTCGGAGACTTTCATCTGCTGTCCTCAGTTTTTCATCAGGTCTGTGCAATACCGTGAAAATTCATCATCATCAAGATCATGGAATCATCCACGGGAACACATAGGCTTGTAGAGTAATGATAATACCAATCATCACGGTAAATGAAATACTGTGTTTTACCGTAAACCTGAATAAATCAGACTCTTTACCCACCAAACCCACTGCCGCGCAGGCAATTGCAATTGACTGAGGTGAAATCATTTTTCCTGTTACCCCACCACTGGTATTGGCAGCAACCAGTAACACTTCTGGCACACCAATTTGCTGTGCAGTGGTTGCCTGTAATGCTGAGAACAACGCATTGGCAGACGTATCAGAACCTGTCAGGAACACCCCTAACCATCCTAAGAATGGTGAGAAGAAAGTAAATGCCTGACCCGTATGTGCAAGTGCTAATGCAAGTGTTGCAGACATACCTGAATAGTTTGCGATGAAAGCAAAAGCCAGCACCATACCAATCGAATAAATTGGAATTTTTAACTCATTTACAGTTTCGCCAAATGTCACAATTGCTTCTTTTGGCTTCATTTTTAGGAAAATAATCGTAATGATCGCTGCAATGACAATCGCAGTCCCTGTTGCAGAGAACCAATCAAATTTATAGATCGCATCGTAGTCCTTAATTTCAGGAACGACAGGCGGCATCTTTTGCACCATCTGATGCAAAAATGGCACTTTGATCGAAATCACCAAGTCAGCTAATGCACCATCTTTAGCAAATAAATCTTTAAATGGCTTAATACTCCAGACCGTCACCATTGCTGTTAAAATTGCAAATGGAGACCATGCTTTCGCGATTTGTGCGATGGTGAATTTCTTCTTACGTTCTTCAGCTAAATCAATCGTTGGTGTACCTTCTTCATTTTCAAAACGGAAAATGTGTTTAGGCTGCCAGTATTTTAAAAGAATCGTTAAAGATACCAAGGATGCAATCGCAGCAGTAATATCTGGAAGTTCAGGACCTACAAAGTTTGAGGTTAAATACTGTGCCAATGCGAAAGAACCACCGCCCACAATCACTGCTGGCCACGTTTCTTTTACACCACGCCAACCGTCCATAATCGCCATGATCCAGAACAATACGATCGGCACCATGAATGGCAACTGACGACCCACCATCTGGCTGATTTCCATGGTGTCTACACCTGAAACCTGCCCTGCCACAATAATTGGAATACCCATTGCACCAAAGGCAACTGGCGCTGTGTTCACAATCAGACAAAGACCCGCAGCATAAAGTGGCTTAAATCCAAGTCCGACCAATAATGCAGCCGTAATCGCAACTGGTGCGCCAAAACCTGCCGCACCTTCAAGGAAAGTACCGAAAGCAAAACCCACGAACAGCATCTGTAAACGCTGATCTTCAGTAATCGACATGATCGAAGAACGAATAATATCGAACTGCCCTGTTTTGACTGAAACTTTATACAGGAATACAGCGCCAATGATGATCCAAGCAATTGGCCAAAGACCATAAAGAAAGCCATAGACCATTGAAGCAAATGCCATTGCGATTGGCATTTGATAAGCAAAAAGCGATACCAGTAAAGCCAGTACAACTGTAATTGTTCCCGCAACGCTTCCTTTCATGCGGAACACAGCGAGAGCTAAAAAGAAAAATACAATAGGAATGAGCGCGATGGCACTGGATACCCAGATATTGCCCATCGGATCATAAATCTGCTGCCAATGTTGAAGCATTGTCATCTCCTTGAAATGCTTTCAGGAATGTGGTCTGAGCGCATACCATTTTCATCTAAATTGGTATGACCAATTTTGGTTTAATTTCAAAAATATCGCTTAAAATCGACTTTATAGTAAATAAATAAAAATAAAAGAGCAATAATGGTCTGAATAACTTAATATTGGTATGACCAATATTAATGTGTTTTTGATTAAATAAATCACATTTCCACAAGTTAAAAATGTTCATTTTTCTTATAAAATTTATGTTTTTATTGAATATTTAAACGGATCATTTCAGAAAAATACAACTTTAGTCGTAATTCTGGTGTGATTTTTAAAAAGCAGATGAGATTCAGCTTGAGCTGTGGCTGGAACAAGCCGAAAAAGTGCGGATTCAGTCCACATAAAAAGTGTCCGGTCAGCATAACGAATAAGCATTTCAGAGCAAAAAAATACCCAGGAATGGATGAGCCCATTCCCAGGATTGATAGATTTACAGGTTCACTGCATCCTTTAATTAACTGATGACATCTGATGTTTTGAATGACCTGATTTTGACCGAACTGCAAACAATGCCTGAAAGGATCAGAACAGCACCAATTAAAATATTGACAGTCAGTGGCTCATGCCAGAATACATAACCAAAAATCAGACTCAGAACAGGAATACTCATAATGGAAATAGATGCAACAAAGGTATCCACCTGACTGACAATCCAGTTCCACATCACAAATGAAGCCCCTGTTCCAATCACCGAAATATAAAACAGAATGGAAACATTAAACGGAGTGGTCCAGACATTCAGATGAACAGGTTCCAGGATTAAAGCCCCGATCAGAATCAACCCACCACCGAGTAACATTTGCCAGATGGTCAGTTTCAACTTGTCATAGCTGGCAAAGTGCTTTTTCATATAGACCGTGGTCAATGCCCACATAAATCCAACACCGATCAGCATCCCCTGCCCCAGTAAAGCAAGATTCATGTGAATATGATGTAACTGCGGCCATAAAATTGAAATCAGTCCCAGTGCTCCAAAGACCAGTCCCAGTATTTTTTGTCTACTCAGATGCTCATTCAAAATGTAATGTGCCAGTACAGCAATAAAAATAGGCATGGTAAAAACCAGTACTGCCGATAAGCCTGAATCTACAAACTGCATTGCGAAAGTCTGAGCTGCATAGAACCCGACACAAAGCATCAGACTGGAAATAATCAGCTTATTCCAGTCCTCTCTGGCAGGAAGAATCGACTTTCCTAACATCCGCTGTACCACCAGCAATGTTAATCCTGCCAGAATCAAACGCGCAGCGATAAACAGAAAAGGTGGGAAAATCTGTAAGCTGAATTTCACCAGTCCCCACAAAGATCCCCAGATCAGGCATAGCACAGCAATGGCGCCGACTGTTTTCATATTCATTTTCTGTACTCAACAGATGCAATGTAGAGCGAGTTTAAAAAATAAATAACATCATGAATAATGTTATGTTTTAATATATCCATCATTATTTTTGATGTTAAATGTATTATTCCCCTGTCCTGTGCCATAGCTCAGTCTGAAATAATATATAAAGCTGAACAGCCTGCACCCTCCTGGAGTCGTAATGAATATTGATATCAGTGATATCCGGTCTTTTGTGAATGTGGCTGAAATGAAAAGCATAACAGCCGCGGCAAACAAACTGAATTATTTACAGTCCAACATGACTGCAAAAATCAAAAAAATAGAAAACCACTATAAACGTCAACTGTTTATACGAAAGCCCAAAGGTGTAGAACTGACAAATACCGGCATGCAGGTATATACACAATATAAAAAAATGCTGTTCACCTGGGAAGAAACTGAAAATAAAATCAATCAGCATGATCTGACTTTAAGATTCGGTACCAATACCAGCCTGGGCGGAATGCGTTTTTATCCTTCATTCAGTCAACTTTCAAGTACTTATCCTGAACTGTCCATTACCATGAAAACAGGTGCGACAGGCTTTCTGGAACAGGAAATTTTACAGGGACATATCGACTTTGCTTATGCACTGGGTCATCCTGAACAAAAAAATCTACAGTACATCCAGAAAGGTAAGGATGAACTGGTGCTGATCGGTAAAGACCTGATCAATCATGAACACATCAATCATGCACTGAATCAGCAAAACTTATTATTTACTTCGATGGAATGCTGTTATTCGTCCGTCCTTGAGCAGATGTATCAGGACAATCATCTGATCAAAGGCGAAATGACCCACATCAATGACTATGAGGCACTGATTCATTTTACGCAGCTGGGCATGGGTGTTTCCATGGTGACCCGATCCCTGGCTCAAAAATATGACGTGCAGTATCTGATGGAAATTCCGGAGCAATACAGACATATTGGCTTATATCTGATTGCACGGAGTGATCATATTTTCACACCGGTTGAAAAACAGTTTATTGCACTAAATGATGCACTGTAACAGTGGGATTGATTACTGTATCCATGACTTCATCAAGTATCTGAAAATTTTTATCACTTCAGATGATTGTCCGTTTCAATTGAGAGCTGTATTTCAATACCTTTATTCCATCCAAAACCTGTGAATATTTTCAAATGCGCTTTTGAACTGGGAAAAAAGTTTAATTAAAAGTGCTATAATACTGCGTTATAGAATTCTCCTTGGCCACCACATTTTATGGTGCCTATATTTGAAATAGTGAAAAGTTAGGACGAGCAATGACTGATAATGCAACCATCTTGCAGAATGTACCAGTAGGCAAAAAAGTAGGTATCGCCTTTTCTGGTGGTCTGGACACTTCAGCTGCACTTTTGTGGATGAAGCAAAAAGGCGCTGAACCTTATGCGTATACTGCAAATCTTGGACAGCCTGATGAAGATGATTACGATGCGATTCCTCGTAAAGCAGAAGCTTATGGTGCTGTAAAAGCACGTCTAGTTGACTGCCGTTTACAGCTTGCATTGGAAGGTATTGCTGCGATTCAGTGTGGCGCATTCCACATCAGCACTGGTGGCGTTCCTTACTTCAACACGACTCCTTTAGGTCGTGCAGTAACAGGTACGATGCTTGTTACCGCAATGAAAGAAGATGATGTAAACATCTGGGGTGACGGTTCAACCTATAAAGGGAACGATATTGAACGTTTCTACCGTTACGGTTTACTGACAAACCCTGCGCTTAAAATTTACAAACCATGGTTAGACCAGACTTTCATTGATGAGTTAGGTGGTCGTGCGGAAATGTCACAATTCCTCATCGACAATGGTTTTGACTATAAAATGTCGAAAGAGAAAGCATATTCAACTGACTCGAATATGTTAGGTGCAACGCACGAAGCAAAAGATCTTGAATACCTCGATGCAGGTATCAAGATTGTTGATCCAATCATGGGCGTTGCATTCTGGAAAGATGATGTAAAAGTTGAAGCTGAAGAAGTTTCTGTGACTTTCGAAGAAGGCTTCCCTGTTGCTCTGAACGGCAAACGTATCGAAGATCCAGTTGAGTTCATTCTTGAAGCGAACCGTATCGGTGGTCGTCATGGTCTAGGTATGTCTGACCAGATTGAAAACCGTATCATTGAAGCAAAATCCCGCGGTATCTATGAAGCTCCAGGTATGGCACTTCTTCATATTGCTTATGAACGCCTTGTAACCGGTATTCATAACGAAGATACCATTGAACAATACCGTATCAACGGTTTACGTTTAGGTCGTCTGCTTTATCAAGGTCGCTGGTTCGATTCTCAGGCATTGATGCTGCGTGAAACTGCACAACGCTGGGTTGCTAAAGCAGTTACTGGTACTGTGACTTTAGAACTTCGTCGTGGTAATGACTACACCATCATGAACACTGAATCTGAAAACCTCACTTATGAAGCTGAGCGTTTGACCATGGAGAAAGGTGATTCAGTCTTTACTCCAATGGATCGTATCGGTCAGTTAACCATGCGTAACCTGGACATTACAGATACCCGTGCAAAACTGGGTATCTATACAGGTGCAGGTTTACTTGCTGTAGGTACAGGTTCTGCTGTTCCTCAGTTAAAAGACAAAAACAAATAAGTTTCGACTTAAAAAAAAGCCACTGTAATCAGTGGCTTTTTTTATTGCAGCTTAGACAGGATTTCAGTAGTGAGCAGCCATCACCCGATCCCGTCCCTGCCGTTTAGCCTGATACAATGCATTATCGGCCTGATTTAAAAGATCATATTCACTGATATTTTCAGCCCCGGTATACACCGCCACACCAATACTTAAAGTCAGATACTCAGAAACACTTGAGTCTGCATGAGGAATACACTGTTCACGGATATCAGTCAGAATGCCTTCAGCCATCAGAACAGCATTCTGCATATCTGTATTTTTCAATACCAATAAAAACTCTTCGCCACCAAAACGAACTGCCACTCCCTGCTCACCACTGAAACGCTTCAGGGTCTGAGCAACACGGATTAAAGCAATATCACCATTCTGATGCCCATAAAAATCATTATAAAGTTTGAAAAAATCCACATCGATAAACAATAAAGCCAGTGGAGTCTGCTGTTCCTGTGCCTCCCTAAACAGCAGACTAAAGCGGTCTTCAAACCCACGACGGTTCATCAGTGCAGTCAGTGTATCCTGATGACTTAATGTATATAAATGCTGTCCAAGTAACTCATAAATCTGGCTGTCGAGTTTAATAATGATTGACTGTAAAAAACGGATTCTTTCGGTTGATATGGTTAAAACGGACAAACCCAGTCCAACCAGATTTCCAAGTAAAAATACATTGGAAAGTACAAGCGATGAAACATGCGTAGATACTGTTTTCAGATAGATCAATGTCAGCACAGCTGACAGCAGCCCTGCAAAAAGCATATTACGTGGGCGCAGACCAGAACAGAGATAAGCAAACATCAGTGCAATGATAATAATCAGCGTACCACGCCAGCTCATCTCAACCGACTGTACTGACAACAGTACACTCTGAACAACGGTCAGGCTGATACAGATCACGGTCGTTACAACGACAGAATAATATTTCTTCCATTGATCATTTCTGGACATGATAAAAATGGAAAATAACGCCAGCCACCCTGTTGTATATGAGGTCATAATCAATGAAATATCATGTCGACGAAACTCAACAGCCATACTGAAATAATTCAATGGCAAGCTGATCAATTCAAAAATCAGATAAAATACAGTCGCAGGAAAAAACGCCCTGACGATCAGGCGTGTAAGTCTGTCTTCCCTGTCTTTCCAGAACTTCTGCTCAAGCTCCACGGAAAAGATGGACTGCATACGATTGTGCTGTTGCTGCAACACGGCTTCTATTTTCTGCTTATCCCGCTGAAGCTCTGTGACTTGCTGTTCAATATCCATAATAAAAGCAAAATACCCACATCAGTCAGATGCTGCTGACCCAGTGCTGAAAAAACACATCATCAGGCAACCTGTTCAGTCTGCATGGACTGAAAATAAATCTGATTTCTTCCCAGTTGCTTGGCTCGGTACAGCGCCTGATCGGCTACTGATAAAAACTCATGTTCAGTTAAATCTGCTTCGCCACGGTAAACTGTAAACCCCAGACTGATCGTGACATGCTTTGACACAAGTGACTTTGCATGTGGAATAGCGAGCCTGTCTATCCCTTTATAAATATTGGATGCAACCGCATAAGCACCATGTGCATCGGTTTCGGGTAAAAGCACCACAAACTCCTCACCGCCATATCGCGCCACAAAATCCATATGGCGAATCGCATCTTTAATTGCACGTGCTATGGAGGAAATGACATCATCACCTTTCTGGTGCCCATAATAATCATTATAGTTTTTGAAATGATCGACATCTATAAACAGCAATGACAGAGCAGTTTTATTACGCTTTGCCTGATCGTAAAGAACATTCAGCATTTCATCAAAATTACGGCGGTTTGATATTTTGGTCAGTTCATCATGCTGACTTAAATGCAGTAATTCATTGGTATGAATAATATTGATCCGTTCACTGATTTTTGCCTGATGCATGATCAGGAAAATCATACGTTCACGGGTACACAGCATTTTACTGATCAGAAAACCCATCACACAGCTGCCAACCAGTACTCTGGACATGACCATGACATCAATCTTTACGAATGAAACCATCAGGATAATCAGTGCAATAATGGCAGCCATAAGCCCTGTCAGCAGCATATGAAACGGTTTAACACCTGTTAGCACATAGCCCATGATATAAATGGTACAGATAATCATCATCGCCTGATGTTTCAGTGCTTCAGTATGAACCGTCATGGTCAGCCAGGTCATGCTGATGACTGCCCACAGGACAATAGCCATGGACGCCCAGGGAAAAAACGGTTTCAGTTTTTTATAATGTGCGAAGAAGAACAATGCCAATAGACAGAGTGCTCCATTGACCAGTCCAAGCAGGCTATGAATAAAGTCATATCTGAAGTGTGTTTTATCAATAATCCAGTAATCACCCGGAACGATCAATAAAATAAAAATGAAATACGTCAGCACTCCTGACCAGAAGTACTGATTAATATTGTCCCGTGCCCTTTCCAGGTATTGCTCCCAGAACTCAAGTTCAAGCTGCTTTGGAAAAACCTGACCTGCCCGTCTTTTCTGACGTGAGATCAACCCCTCAATTTTTTCCTTGTCATACTGTAACTTGGCAAGTTTATATTTATATTCCATTCAGATAAAAATATAATTTTTATAATGGCTTAAAAATAGCACAGTTTATCTGGCTTAATTTAGCTTTATGACACCATTTATCTTTATTTAACGTTATCATTTTCACATTTATGCATTATCATTTGTTTTATTTCTAAGATCGGCATGACCTTGAACTCAATTACTCTTCTTCAGCCAGATGACTGGCATGCGCATTTACGCGATGGACTTTCCCTGCAACGTACTGTTCCGGACCTGGCAAATCAGTTTGCGCGGGCGATCTGCATGCCGAACCTGGTTCCACCGGTAAAAACCGTTGAAGAAGCCAATGCATACCGTGAACGGATCATGCAGCATGTTCCTGAAGGTGTAAATTTTGACCCACGCATGGTGCTTTATTTTACAGATCTGACCTCACCGGCAGAAGTTCTGAAAATCAGGAACTCTGAACATGTGAATGCCATTAAACTTTATCCTGCCGGGGCGACTACAAACTCAGATAGTGGTGTCAGTGACATCAGTAAAGTGTATGCTGTCATTGAGCAGATGGAAGAACATCAGGTTCCTTTATTGCTGCACGGTGAAGTCACTCATCATCATGTTGATATTTTTGACCGTGAAAAGCGTTTTGTCGATGAAGTACTGTCTCCTTTACTGCAACAGTTCCCGAAACTGAAACTGGTGCTAGAGCATATCACCACCAGTGAAGCGGCTCATTTTGTCCTGGAACAGGACCGGAATGTTGCAGCAACCATCACGCCACAGCATTTACTGTTCAACCGCAACGACTTACTGGTCGGTGGTGTTAAGCCTCACTTCTACTGTCTGCCTATTCTGAAACGGCAGTCTCATCAACAGACACTGCTTGAAGTGGCGACCAGTGGTAATCCTAAATTTTTCCTTGGTACAGACAGTGCGCCGCATTCAAAAAATGCCAAAGAAAATGCATGTGGCTGTGCTGGGTGCTACAGTGCTCCGACTGCAATTGAATTATATGCGCAAGCATTTGATCAGGTGGGTCGAATTGAACGCCTTGAGGGCTTTGCCAGTCATTTCGGTGCAGACTTCTATGGTTTGCCACGCAATACAAATACGATTACCCTTGTAAAAGAAGATCAGGTCATTCCTGAAAGTTTAGACTATCTGGATGGTGAACAGATTATTCCGCTGTATGCGGGTAAAACCATCCAATGGAGAAAAGTGTGACAGATGAAACCTTGCCAGTGATTGGTCAGCGTTTTCGTGGATTTCTGCCTGTAGTTGTCGATGTCGAAACTGCGGGCTTTAATGCTCAGACAGATGCCTTACTGGAAATTGCGGCAATTCCAATAGTATATGATGAATCTGGTCAGTTTGTTCCAGGTCAGGCTTATCATGCACATATCAATCCTTTTGAAGGTGCAAACCTGGATCGTCGCTCACTGGATTTTATTGGTGTAGACCCATTCAACCCTATGCGTATGGCAATGGCAGAAGATGAAAAATCCGCACTGAAACGTATTTTCAAAGCAGTTAATGAAGTACGCCGTCAGCAGAACTGCACTCATGCGGTTTTAGTCGGGCATAATGCACACTTTGATCTGGGCTTTGTACAGGCAGCTATTACGCGTACCGGTACCAAAAACCAGAACCCGTTTCACAGCTTTTCAGTTTTTGACACAGTGACTTTAAGTGCTGTCATGTTTGGGCAAACGGTACTGGCAAAATCCTGTATCCAGGCTGGAATCGAGTTTGATGGTAAAGAAGCGCACTCTGCACTTTATGACACGCAGAAAACAGCTGAACTGTTCTGCTACATTTTGAACAAACTCGCACCCCACTTACTTGACACAATGGTGGCGGATCAATAAGATACCGCCATCCTCAAAACGTCCCTATCGTCTAGAGGCCTAGGACATCGCCCTTTCACGGCGGTAACCGGGGTTCGAATCCCCGTAGGGACGCCATTATCTATACACCACTCCTTCTGTTATGTCTTTTTCAGACACTTCATTTTTTTCAATTGAATTCTGAATTTTAATTATATATTTTTATTGAAAATAATTCTCATTACTATTGATTACAATATTAAAGTTAATGATAATCGCTAGCATTAATATTTACACATTCTATACACTATGCGCCCTGCTCTATCTCCGCTCGCCTTTGCCATACTCTCCGTCATCAGCGCATCCATTTCTGCAACAACTGAAATACCCGCACCAGAACAAACCGTAGAAGTCCCACAGTTACAACCCATCAAAACCCAGGCAGAAAAGAGAAATACGGTCGGCAAAACCACGTATACCGAAGAAGAAATAAAAAATACGCCCAACAGCAGTAAGAACATCACTGATTTATTAAAAGTAAATCCAAATGTTCAGTTCGACAGAAAACAGCGCTCAGGTCGCCAGCAAGGTGAACTGTCCCCTGCTGAAATCAGCATTAATGGTTCATTGCCTTATGAAAATAAATTTCTGATTAATGGACTGAGTATCAACGACAATATCAACCCTGCCAGCAGCGCCTCGTCCAACAGTAATACCGACCTGATGGGTTCCAGTCAGACGGTCGCTGTCAACACCGACCTGCTGTGCAACGTGACTGTTCTGGACAGCAATGTCAGTGCCGAATACGGTGAGTTCACAGGCGGTGTCGTTTCAGCTGAAACCTGCGCACCACAGACCGCTGTTAACCAGTTTCATGGAAGTCTGTCCTATGACTACACTTCAGATAAATGGGCAACGCAGAATTATGCCAGTCAGGAAGAAGAATCAAAGTATGAAAACTCTGTGTCAGAGTCATACCAGAAGCGTTATACCAAACAGGGTCTCAGCGGAACACTCTATGGAAACTTAACAGACAGACTCGGTTTTAATCTCGCAGGTTCTCATCGCTGGTCGGATATTCCGCTGAAAACATCTCTCAACGATCCAACTCATGCCGAACAGGAGCGACAAGCCAGCAACTTCGCCCTGGAAACCTTTTACGCGCTCACTGATCAGACCCAGTTAAAATTTGGCATGCTTCTTTTTGAAGATAGCGGGGATTATTTTCAGGACAATGTAAAAAATTCGGCAACAACTCATACTTCAGACAGCCAGGCTTTTTATATCCAGATGAAAAATGAGCTGGATGCAGTGAAAATTGAACAGCAGCTGAACTATCAGACTCAGAACAGAGCACGGGATGGAAAGGATCATCTCTACAGCTGGTTAAGATCCGAATCCAAAAACTGGATCAATACCGGCACACTGGCACAGGAAGGCAGCTTTGGGCAGTTTGAACAGGAAGAACAAAAGCTGGAATATACCTTTAAAACCAGTTTTGCACCGATCAGCTTTGGCAAACTCCAGAACACCTTCAAAATGGGCGCGGGTTATGGTCATTATGAAGCATTCAATCATAGAGAAAATGACAGCTACTGGTATGTCAGCACTACCAATTTGAAAGGAGCATCCTGTTATTCGACAGAAGGTATCCGTTACGATGCATGTGATGAAGCAACCACAAATGCAGCAAAATACGATGGACAATATGCCAAAACGAGAACTGTCTATGGCGCAGGTGATATTGAAGTACGGCAGGATCGCTGGCATGCCTACCTGGAAAACAGAATGGACTACGACCGCTATTTTTCAGCGACACTGGGACTGCGCGCAGATTATGACTCACTCTCAAAAAATAATAATTTTGCTCCGCGAAGTTCTTTCAGCTATATGCCTTTTGGTGACAGTTCCCTGCGTTTTACCACAGGATGGAACCGCTATTATGGTCTGAATGCATTTGCCAATGAACTGCAGAACAGAAAAAGAATGCTGCAGTCCACTCAGACACGGAACAGTGTCAGCGATGCATGGACAGAGACAGCAGGCTCAAGATATGGAGCAATGCAGCTCAGCAATCAGCTGGATACCCCTTTCAGTGATGAGACTGTTTTTGCCATCAATGGGCAACATGCAAATATTGACTGGTCATTAAAATGGGTAAACCGTGATACTCAAGATATATTACGACAGACCCTCTATCAGACCGTACCTAAACCGACAGGATCAGGAACGTACAGTATTTATGAACTCGATAATTCAGGTTTTTCAAAGTCTGATATCTTCACGCTAAGCCTTAAAAATATTGAGGCTCTGCCATTTAAAAATACACTGCACCATTTCAGTCTGGGAGTGGATTACACTGACACACAGCGTAACTTCAGCTCTTATAATGATCGTTATGAAGATCCAAACAGCCTGATTTATTATGATGGAAAAACCATGCAATCCGGCAACCGTCCAGCCGACAATTTTAATCAGCCCTGGACTGTCCGTACAGGCTGGGACATTGCTCTGACTGATCTGCCCGTCCGAATCAGTAACTTCATGACTTATAAATATCATTATGATGCCATGAAATTGAAAGCCAATGGATACACAGATACTGACGGCAACATCTATGACAGTTACACCCCAGTAAAAAATGCCAGTACTTTTGCCTGGGACATGCGTGGAACCTACACACTGCCTGTTTCCAAAAACTACAGCACGGTCTTTGGACTGACCATCAACAATATAACCAATAAAAACAATGAATATATTGATTCAACTGGACAGGTAAATGCCGAATATGGTCGTCAGTTCATTGCAGATGTGACTTTTAAATTTTAAACAGTCCACTGACTTCAGTATATATTCACAATATACACAGGCAGATATTGTCTCCGGATGATATCTGCTGCAGCTCACTGTAATAAGCACTGCAGGATCACCATAAAAAATGAAGCCATCCTTTTAAATATTCACAACAATGATCGAAAACTGTTGTTGTTTTAAATTTATTTGAAATTTCATGTAATCAGCACTTAAAATACTGCTTTAAAATTCAGTTCATCTTGTTATGCATTCTCCCTCTCAACCTTCGCAGACAGATACTGCCGAGGAGCAAAGCCCTTCCCTGAAACGTGCCATGAGCAAACGGCATCTGATTATGCTTTCTTTGGGAGGGGCAATTGGTACAGGACTGTTTATGGGTTCTGGCGAAGTCATTTCACAGGCTGGACCGCTGGGTGCTGTGACTGCGTATATTATTGGTGGTCTGATCGCCTATATGGTCATGCTCTGTCTGGGCGAACTGGCTGTACATTTACCTGTATCAGGTTCTTTCGGTGCATTTGCCACCCAGTATATCGGTCCAGGTACAGGCTATATGGTGTCCTGGATGTACTGGCTGGGCTGGTCCGCAACACTGGGAACCGAGTTTACTGCTGCTGCAATACTAATGCAGGAATGGTTCCCCACCACATCCATCTGGTTATGGACACTTATTTTTGCAGCTGGGGTTTTACTCTCCAACCTGAGCTCCACTCGGACATTTGCAGAGTCTGAATTCTGGCTGTCCATGATTAAGGTTGCAACGGTACTGATTTTCATTTTGCTGGGTGCGGGTGCAATCTTTGGATTTATTCCATTTCAGGGCTACAGTTCTGCTCCACTTTTCAGTAATCTGACTGAACATGGCTGGCTGCCAAATGGTCTGATTCCACTGTTTACCACTCTGCTGATTGTAAATTTCGCCTTTAACGGTACAGAAATGATCGGTATTGCAGCAGGCGAGACAGAAAATCCTGAACAGAATGTACCGAAAGCCATTCATGCTGCCGTATGGCGCCTCATGATTTTCTTTGTCGGGACGATTATTGTCATCAGCTCCCTGTTACCCTACCAGGATGCAGGAATCAATGCACCAGCACATGGTGATGGCATCAGCAGCAGCCCTTTCGTTTCTGTCTTTAACCTGATGGGGATTCCTTATGCTGAAGACATCATGCGCTTTGTCATTATCACAGCCTTACTGTCGACTGCCAACTCAGGTCTGTATGCAGCTTCACGTATGATGTGGGCTTTATCTGCACAAGGGCAGCTGCCTAAAGTTTTCAGTAGAATTACACGATCTGGTATTCCGTATATAGCGGTACTGGTGACCATGATCGGTGGTCTGCCTGGTTTATTGTCAGAACAGTTCGGTGCCGATGTTATTTTCAAAAACCTGCTGGGTGTGGCTGCGTTCACCATGGTGATTGTCTGGATGAGTATCTGCTGGAGTCAGTTTAATTTCCGTCGTCAGTGGTTAAAGCAGGGGCATCAGCTCAGTGAATTAAAATTCAGAACGCCCTGGTATCCACTCGTGCCCATACTCGGTTTTGTCTGCTGTACCGCGACAGGTTTAAGTATGGCTGCTGACCCTGAAATGCTGTCTGGATTTATTGGATGTCTGTTGTTTATGGCTGCATGTTATGCCAGCTATTACTGGCTTTATCATCCAAAAAAATAATCTGATGATTGCCATAAATAAAAAAGGTACAGACTTTTTTCTGTACCTTTTTTTATGAAATAACACATTTTTTATCCATTTAAATCAGCATTATAAAAATAACATTCAGTTTGGTTTGACACTCTGTAAAAAAATCCATAATATACGCATCACCTCGCAACGTCCCTATCGTCTAGAGGCCTAGGACATCGCCCTTTCACGGCGGTAACCGGGGTTCGAATCCCCGTAGGGACGCCATCTATATCTTCTTTATTTTCTTTCGCTATTTATCATTATTACATTGCAGTATTGGCATTTTTCACTACAATAGCGCGCTTCATTACACATTTTCATTTTTTCAGTTATGCAGACAAGTCATAATACGGAAGATTCTGTATCACAGGACAGTTCCGCGCCATTAAAGCGTGCCATGAGCACCCGGCATCTGGTTATGATTTCACTGGGTGGGGCAATCGGAACAGGTTTATTCCTGGGTTCTGGTGAGGTAATTGCACAGACTGGTCCTGTTGGCGCTATCATTTCATACATTCTGGGCGGTGTCATTGCTTACATGGTTATGCTCTGCCTGGGTGAACTGGCTGTCCATATGCCAGTCTCAGGCTCATTTGGTGCATATGCCAGACAATATATCGGACCTGGCACCGGATATACCATCACCTGGTTATACTGGCTGACCTGGGCTGCCACACTGGGCACAGAATTTACCGCAGCTGCTTTATTGATGCAGGAATGGTTTCCCCATATTTCCGTATGGATCTGGACCATTATTTTTGCAGCATTTGTCTTTGCAATGAATATGAGTTCGACCCGCTGGTTTGCAGAGTCTGAGTTCTGGCTGGCGTTGGTCAAAGTTGTGACTGTGATTGCTTTCATCCTGCTGGGCTTGCTTGCCATTACAGGTGTACTGAGCTATCAGGATTATGAATCTGCGCCACTGTTCAGCAATCTGACTGCTCAAGGCTGGTTCCCTGAAGGTCTGTTTCCAATTTTTGCCACCATGCTGATTGTAAATTTTGCATTTTCAGGGACAGAACTGATTGGTGTTGCTGCAGGTGAAACTCAGGACCCCGCCAAAAATGTGCCTAAAGCAATCAATACTGCCATCTGGCGCCTGCTGATTTTCTTTGTAGGAACGATTGTTGTGATCAGTGCACTGTTGCCACATCAGATGGCAGGACTGGATGCAGAAGGTGTCAGCAGCAGTCCTTTCGTGACGGTGTTTGACCATATCGGTATTCCTTATGCAGAAGATATTATCCGTTTTGTCATTATCACGGCGCTGTTGTCAGCTGCAAACTCAGGGTTGTTTGCTGCATCCCGTATGATGTGGTCTTTATCTTATCAGAAGCAGTTACCTGCCATATTTTCCCGCGTAAACACGCGCGGCATCCCTTATGTGGCAGTTATCGTAACTATGCTGGGTGGATTACCTGGCTTACTTTCAGAAAAATTTGCACCGGAAACCATCTTTAAAAATCTGTTGGGAATTGCGGCTTTTACCATGGTGGTGGTGTGGATGAGTATCTGTCTGAGCCAGTTCAACTTCCGTCGCCAATGGTATAAACAGGGTAAAACTGCCAAAGACTTAGGGTTTGCAGCACCGCTGTTCCCTGTTGTTCCTGTTCTGGGTTTCCTGTTCTGTCTGATCACCTGTATCAGCATGGTTTTTGATCCAGAAATGCTGCCAGGTTTTATTGGCTGTCTGATTTTTATTGCAGGATGCTATATCAGTTACTACCTGCTTTATCACAAAAAATCCTAAAACAGTCCCGATACTTAAAAAGAGCAATTTTGACTGCTCTTTTTTTTATTTATAAAGTTCAATTCGCATCATTTGCCGATCTCAGAAAATGAAGTTAGAAGTACGAAAGAACTCTTAAATTGCTGTATTTTTATTCCATTTTTGCATAAGTGATTTATTTTCATACATCCAGTCATTTTTTTAAGTTTTATTCCCTGAAATGATTTGACACCCCCGTATTTTCAACCTAATATACGCCCACCTCTGAAACGTCCCTATCGTCTAGAGGCCTAGGACATCGCCCTTTCACGGCGGTAACCGGGGTTCGAATCCCCGTAGGGACGCCATTAATTGTTTCAGAAGTATTGCCTCATATAAGTCCCTATCGTCTAGAGGCCTAGGACATCGCCCTTTCACGGCGGTAACCGGGGTTCGAATCCCCGTAGGGACGCCATTTTCTCCAAAGCTCTGCATTCTTGATGTCGATTTCTTCCATCACTAAGCAGAGTGTTTGGTACTGATCAAACCCAACAAATTCAGCCATTTGCATGACTTGAATTGTGTTGGGTTTTCTTCTTTTTGCTCGCCAATCTGAAACAACTGATGGGGTTAATTCTAATTCCCATGCTAATTTTTCGTAACTCCCAAATCGTTCCTTGCACTTCTCAATAAGTTCGTTCAGCATTTTTCACCTCTTGATTTTTCGCAATTATGCGAAGTATATTCACTTCGCATAATTGTAAAGATTTTTTTTGCTTCCATCTTCGCATTTTTGCGAAGTTTGTTAAAAAAAATAGGATATCCCTGCATGCTAAAAATAATTTCTAAGATTTTTAATAGTAAATATTCATATGCAATACAGGGTTATGTTTTTGGGGTAATTACGGTTTTCTTAATCTGGTTTTATTTTGGTTCATTGGTCTGATTATTTCATTCTGACTTTTATGATTAATACGATCATTCCTATCAATATTAATAACCAATTTTTAGTTAAGAAACTTAGAAAAGAATTTGTAGCTACTTCATTTAAAACTTCGGGTGTCATATTCATCTCCACTCACTATGACATTTGAATGACTTAACAGGCTGTAACCTGTTAAGTCAATCTAATTGATTTTAGTCAAAAAATATACAAGGGGCTTTTATGGCTGATCTGAGTTTTAAAACTAAATCTGAATTTATTCAGGCTGCTTTTGATCAGGTCGCTAAGATTATCTCTGATCATGCTCAACCTTGCTTTGAAGCATTAACCCCTGCGATTTCTACTGAGAAGTGCCTTTCTCATCTTTCTACAGTTGCTCAAGATTGGTCCTACGATGCTTCAAAAATTGAGGCTTATTACCATATTACTAAGGCAACCAATTCAGAACTTATTGAAGCTTTTGGGGAAGATTAATGTCTGATTTTAATTACGTTTCCTATGGTCTTGGCGTTGTTCTTGGTTTTATCTCGGGCTACTTATTTGGTATGGGGGTTTGAATGAATACAATCCTTTCTCAAATTCAAGCTTTTGATTCAGCATCCTTATCGCTCGCTGAAATATTTGATCAAGAAAAAGAAATTTCTCATGAGCTTTATGCTCGTGCTGCATTTGGCGATCTCACACTTGCGGATTCTCAGATTTTAAGAAACATGCTTGATGGCATTACACGTAACAAGCTTTGTGCTTTTGAAAACACGTTGGTTAAACCGAAGAAAAAAGATGATCAATCCATTGCAGAAATATTTGTACAAAAAATAGCCATACCTGCACAAAAGACGGCAGAAAGCTCCCCTTTTTATAATATAGGGGTAGCGGATACGCAAAAAGCATCTGATTCATGGGCTTTTCCTCGGAACTTAGATAATTACAAACTGATTTCTACGCCACAAGGTGTTTTACCTGTTCTGCGTGCTGTTCCAATTGATAACTCTATTTGTGGTTTAGATTGGATTACCTTCAGTTTTTGTCAGAGTACATTCGGTGATAAATACGTAATGCTTACTCCAGAGCAGGTTAATGAATCTGTTGGTGATGCTATTGAGACTTGGCTTGATCAGCTTCTTTTTGAAATTTTTGGCTTTGGCATTTCACAGAAACGTGAAAAAGGAATGCACTGGAATAAATTTGGATATGACTTGCAAGATAACCTCGGCATTGTGCTTTATGGTCATAACAATAAACGTGTAACTGTTCAAATTAACGGTACTGGCTGTGCTTTAGCTCGTAAAGGTTGGAATGAACAGCTTTATAAATTTCTAACTGTACAGGCTGTATCTCCGAAGCTTAACAGGGTTGATATTGCATTTGATGACTTTGATAGCGAATGGGTCTCTGTTGATCTTGCCTATGAATGGGATTCTCAGAACCTTTTCTGGTGTGGTGGCTGTAATCCTGAGATAAATTGTCTAGGTGATTGGAAACGTATTAATGGTAAAGGGCGTACTTTAACTGTCGGTAATCGTTCAAGTTCAAAATTCTTACGTTTTTATGAACGTGGCAAAAAGGAAGGGGATTCTCTTAGTCTCTGGACACGTGCAGAGCTGGAGCTTAAGTCAACTGATCGGTATTTGCCACTTGATATTCTTTTGTCTCCGAGCACTTATTTTAAAGGTGCTTACCCTGCGCTTGAGATTCTTGCAAATCAACTAAATGATTTTGTTGTACCTGAAAAATGTGAGCTTATCGAAAAACAAGCGACTATCAATGTAGATAAAGCTTTAGATGTTCTTAAGCATCAATTCGGTAAATACATTCGTCAATTTCGTAAATTTATTAATGATGAAGATTTATTAAATCTTATTTCATCTGATAAGGACGTTGTTCCTAAACGCCTTGTTTTTTCACATTCTGCTGTTATGCAAGCTTTGCGTATCGGTGAACCTATTCGAAACAAAACCATTAATGAGACACCTTTATTTGAGGGTGTGCCTTTTCTTACGTCTAAACATAACTTCTATGAGGGATTAACTCATGCAATTTAAATCAACAATGGTTGTACTTGGGGCTAAATCATCAAAAGGTGAGTTTCAGGGTCGCCCTTATGACTCGACTGTCATCTTTTACAAGGCTGATTTACAGGCTGGTGACAACTTCGTAGGTGAAGTTGGCGAACAAATTAAATGGGGTACGTCTGCAAATTTTGAAAAAATCAAATCACTCGATTTCCCATTGGTAGCTGATGTGACTATGGAGCAGGTATCGAACGGTAAAACTTCAGCACTTATTTTGCTTGACCTTTTGCCACAAAAATCTGCATCTCCAAAACCTGCTTGATTTGCTTAGGCTATTTATAGGGATAATAATCTCATGACCTACTACTTTGTACTTATCTTTTTTATATACGGTCTGGGTCGTTTCATCTTTTTTGATATTAAAAGTTTCTTCACTGTTCTGACAAAGTTCAGAAGGGGGAAAAATGAAAGTCTGCGAAACGATTCAACAGAATGCTGACACAGTTGTCAGATGTTTTGAATATGAATTATTGCCGACCTTCACTGGTGATATCCGTGATTCACTGCTGTATTTCACGATCTGCTGTTTTATCACGGTGTTCATTGTAAAAATGCTCAAACATTTATTTTTGGGCGCATAACTTAACTAAGGGGTAAAACCATGAAAAAAATCACTGCAATTACAGCACTTGGAAGTGCTTCACTTTTCACACAGTCTGCTTTTGCTTTGACTCCAGCTGATTTAACTACTGCTTATGCTGATGCAGGTGCTGAGGGTTTAATGGATCAGGGTTCATTAATCGTGATCGGTGCTGTCGTCTTTTTGATGTGTATCGGTCTGGTGATTCGTCTGTTTAAAAAAGGTTAATCGGGAGCTGAGAGCATGGATTTAATAAATTTGATCATTTATGTGGTTCTTGCTCTCAGTTTTTACAAAATGTTTTTAGATTAAATATCTGGAGTATTTTAATGAGATTTTTCAGATATTTAATTTTCGTAATATTCAGCATTTTTTCAGTTAATTCTTATGCTGAAGAATATATTTATTATTACTCTCATCTTGAAGCAAGGTCACCAAGTGGCGTTTGTGATCTACTTATTTCTGCTAATAATGCTTCAACGAAATATTCAGTTTTTTATCCTAATTCTGGTCCAGATCATTATGGTTATTGTCAGACTAAGAATAGCGGTAATTACGTGATGAATGGTTACTACATTTATAGAAAATTAGCACCGGCAGAGTGTTGGCATCCAGACTACAAAGTTGTTCAACAGTCTGTGAACACAAAAATTAAAAAAACGATTTGTGTTCCGAATAATGGAGTGCTTTGTAAATATACTGGTAATGTTGCAAATGCTCCTGTAATTAACGGCTATATAACGTCTACCTTCAGTTCGGTTTCAAAAACACCTGATCCTAACTGTAAAGAAGAGCTTTTGAATCCTCCATGTGATCCGAAAGATCCGTATGGTGGCTGTTATACCCCTCCTGATGACAATTGTACTCGTCAGCATGATGGCTCAATTCTTTGTCCAGATGATGAAGTGCCTCCGATAAAACAGGGTTGTAGTAATGGTGCTACATACTGCAAAAGACCTCCACAAGGCTGTGGTCCTGGCTATGTTTCTGGAAACTGGAATGGTGAGGAGATTTGTATTAAATCATCCCCTCCACCAGAAACAGGTGGCGGTGCTTCTGAACCTGAGACTGGAGGTGGTGACGGTGGTGGTGACAATCCCCCGACTGGTGGCGGTGCTTCTGAACCTACTGGCGGCAATCCCCCGACTGGTGGCGGTGGCGTCGATTTAAAAGGCGTTATTTCTGCAATCAATCAAGTTACTTCAGCTGTTAACCATGCTCGTTCTGAATTGAATACAACTTTGAATACTATTAGCAGGAAGATTGATGTTTCAAATGAAAATTTAAAAGATATCAATAAATCAACTGAATCTATTGATTCAAAAATGACGACTTCAAATAACAGACTTTCAGAGATTAGTTCTGATACAGCTCGTATTAATGACTCATTGAATGCCATTTCTGATTTATTGACTTCAATTAAAAATAATACTGCAGCCGGTTCTGGATCTGGTGGGAATGGTACAGGCAATGGTGACGGTTCAGGCACATCACTTAATCGTTGTAAAGAAACTGATTTTACTGATGACAATCTTTCAGACTTGTTTGCTCCTGGTGAGTGTCGTGGTGAATATCACAAGGCTTTAAACGACATTAATAAAAAAATGGATGACCAGGCTGAATTCGATAAGAAATATATGGAATGGCTTCAGAGTGATGGGAAAGTCAAATCTGATAACGATTCTGTTTTTAAAGAACAGGATGCTGGTGCTTTATCAAATATGCTCGATGGCAGCTTATTCGGTTCATCAAATGCACAATGCCCTGCCCCTTGGGTTGTTCAAACTAAGTTAGGTTCGATCACTCTTACTTTTAAATATATATGTCAGTTCGCTGTTCAAATTCATTTTGTATTCATTTTCATCGGTACTTTCTTTGGAATTCGTGAATTTCTTTCTTATGGCGTTACGGGGAAATAAATATGCCTGCATTAATCGCTGTTTTACAGTTTTTTGCATTTAACCTGGTTGGTTGGGTTCTAGCAGGTCTCGGTCTTGCATTGATCTCATACACTGGTGTCGATTTTTTAACACAGAAAATCATTCAATCGATAAATGAACAGTTTCAATCATTACCTCCGGACGCTTTGCAGGTCATTAGGATGATGGGTATACCTACTGCGCTCTCTCTTTGGCTCTCTGGCTCATTAACAGGGATGGCTGTAGGTATGGCACAACTCAGATTAGTTAAGCGTTAAAACAAGCCTGTTTCGCTTCGGAGGAGGCGGAGGAGGTGCGACGACAACGACGACATTGGCGAAACAGGCTAGAAAAACATGACACAGACTCTTATATCTGCACCACCACGTACTGGTAAAACTCAATACGCTGTATATTTGATTGATCAGCTTTCAAAAAAATATCCTGATCGCATCATTTTTACAAACATCATCGGTATGAATTACCCTGGTGTTGTTTCAATTAGGTCGACAACACATAAACCTTTTGACTGGAGAGATTTGCCAAATGGTTCTATTCTCTTTTACGATGAATGTCATGAGCATCCTGCTTTTTCTGATGAAGATCTTCTTAAAGATATGACAGTTGATGTCTCAGAATATGATTCATTGATCAATAAAGTCGGCAATGGAATTGTTGATAATTATGTACTTCAATTACTCACTGATTATCTTTCATATAATGATTTTGATGACGATTCTAAATCAAAACTTAAATCTCAGATTTTGCATGAAAAATCAGTTCCAAGAGAAATACGGAAAAGCTTGATTGATCATGTCAACGTCTGGAAAAAAAGAAAACTGATCAGAGCTAAAGAAGCTATTTTGGATATTGGTAGATCATTAACGCTTCACGGTCATTTTGGTATCGATATCTATATGATCACTCAGGATGTTAAACGTGTGAACTCAGCTATCAAATCAGCAACTTCTTTGCATCTTGTTTTACGTCGCATGTATGGCTGGCAATGTTGTTTTATTTTTGAATATCCTGAAGTCCAGACTTATTTTGGTTCATCAAATCGAAAAAATGCTACGTCATGGCGTGTTTTCAGATATAGAAAAAATCTTTATAAATACTATATTTCAGCTGAACAGCATCATACAAAAGCACGTATTCCCCTCGGATTGGCTTCTGTAGCAGCTATTCCTTTTGCACTCTGGGGTTATGCTTATTACGATGCTAAACAAAAAAATACCCTGGGCATTTTTGGAGAAAAAGAACCCATATCAGCAACTTCAAAAGATCAGTCTCCAGGGGGCTATTCTGTCCATTCAGAAGAAACTAAAACAAAAATGATTGTTGAAAAATGTATCGAAGATAAACAAATGACAGCTGAACAATGTCGTGTCTCATTTGATCCTGCATATTCAGCACAAAGAAACAATGCTTTGCAACAACAGACGGGCAATTCAATGCAACAGGTTGTATTTGACTATAATCCGAATAAGCCTTATGACGCTAATTTCACTGCAAACTATAACCCTACTGATTTTCCTCGTTTGTCAGCTACGATTATCTACAATGGAAAATGCCATGCTTATAATCAGCAAGGGACACAAATGTATGATATATCCGATGCTGATTGTATGCGTTTTGCTTCTGGTGATCGTCCATTTGATTACTTTAAACAGCAGAATCTAAATACTCAAAATAACAATACGATGAATCAACAGAATGTTAATCAGAATATTTCTACTGTTTCACTATCTCGTGAAGAATTAGCTAAATATCAGCTCGCTAAAGAACAAGGCTTAATATGAATCTAAATGAACATCGCTATATCATTATTACGGCTTTTATCTTATTCCTCATGGTTCTTTCAATCTTAATTGATCTCTTTCAAAAAACTTCTTGAGCTTAAGTTAATGATTATTTTAAAGATAAGTCATATTTTAGAAAATTAGTAAATAACTATGTCATATCTTTGATATGTCATAGTTAATTAATCTGATTTACGTTAAGAAATATGTCTTAGCTTTTAAAAATAATTTAGACATTTGAAAAATATTTTCCAAAATCTGACTGTCAATATTTTTCAGACTGAACGGTGAGCTTAAGCTCATCGGCTCATCTGAAAACATATTGATCAGCAGACATTGAAAAGCACACTAATTCAAGGGGGGTGTTCACAAAGTGACATCCCCCCTTGCCACTCTGGCGAAGAGATATGAGGTTTCCAAAGGGGGTCACCCCCTTTGGTGGGGTTTGGGGCAAAGCCCCATTAATCAATATAATTCAATGCCTTATTTTAATTAGTTGATATATTTTAATTTCCATTATATTTAGGTGTGTGTATTTATGAATATTAAAGAAATTATAGATTTTTATGTGCGAAATGGTCTTTTTGACTCTAAATATATCTATTCAGATAAAATAATGCATCTTCAATGGTTCTATGAGTATGATGATATTACAATTGAAATTGTAAATGATTATTGTGCTTATCGAAAATTATGCGGTGTTAAAAACAGCACTATTAATAGAGAATTAAATGTAATTAAGTCTGCTTTCAATTACTATTTAAAACATAAAAACGTCAATTTTAAAAATGTATTTAATGGGTTTAAATTATTCGAAGAGGATTATATACCTAAATTTCTAAATGCAACTGAATGTCAAAAATTATTATCATCTGCTAAGCGTTATAATAACTATGTTTTACATGATTTTATATTATTAGCATTAAATACTGGTTGTCGTGCTTCTGAATTAACCACATTAACATGGGATAATGTTTCATTAAATGATCGCTTTATAATTATAAGGAACTCATTGTCAAAGAATAAAAAGACAATTTATAAACCTCTCAATGATACTTCATTTGATGCATTGCTTAGACTTAAATTGCATCGTAAATATGTCTTTTATAATCCTAAGACTAATCATCATATAAAGAGTTTTCGTCGTGGCTTTCAGTGTTCAGCCGATCGTGCTGACTTGGCTCCGCTTCGAATTCATGATTTACGTCATACATTTGCAAGTTTTTTAGTTAAACAAGGTGTACCCATTTATCATGTTTCAACATTATTGGGACATTCTGATACTCGTATCACTCAACGTTATGCACATTTAGCACCTGAGAATTTACATGAAGTTTTAAAATGTTTACCCTCCTTAGTATAACTTTACAAATATTTACAATTATTTTCATAAATTGGATGCTCGCCCTTTCACGGCGGTAACCGGGGTTCGAATCCCCGTAGGGACGCCATATTCTGAAAGTATTTATCTTTCATAAAAAAGCCTGAGCATTAAGCATCAGGCTTTTTTATTTTCTTAAATCTGTATATGAAAACCGAAACATCTTTTCAGTTATTTACACTTACCGACCGTTCCATTAATACTGCTCATATTTGCCTGTAACCTGGTTGCAGAAGAACAGTAAAGTTTTCCTTCAACAGACGATTTATCCACTTTCAGTAAACCCGTAACACCTGCTGTTCTGACATCGCCTTCAACTGCAGAATTGATCAGTTGAACCGACTTTGCTGCATCAGCCTGAATACTGCCACTGACCGAAGAATTATGCAGTACCAGTGAACCGCCTTTCTGTACATTCACATTACCATCGACAGCAGTACCATTGATAATACAGGTCGCATTTGCAGGGACACTCAATCCCCCCACTGCATTGTTTTGAATCTGACTGTTACAGACTGCTGCCATACTCAAACCTGAATACAGTCCAAGTGAGATCATCAACATCCATTGCTTTGCTGTTATTTTCATTTTTGCTCCATTTTTTACAATTATTATTTTGCCTGCTTATCATAAGAAACTCCGGCATCTGCATGTGTGACTATTTATTATTACTTTAATAAGCTTGAACAGGCTTCTGTTGCAGTTGTGTAATTCTTCAATCATCTTTCACAGAGTCATGCTTTAGCCTCAACACCTTTCTCTCTTTAAATTTTCATTCAACCCGATTCAGTCTTTTTTGACTGAATTTTCTATATCACTGATTCAATATATTTTTTTAAAATCAGCCCTGTTAATTATTAATGATAATTGATATCATTTGCATTATGTTTCAACAAATCTTCTCCGCTCATGAACAATCCGACTGGACTTGATGTCAGTACATCCGTTCCTATTCATTCTCAGCCGAAAAAAACCGTGACCACTCTCAATCAGT
Source organism: Acinetobacter chinensis (assembly GCF_002165375.2). Classification (NCBI taxonomy): domain Bacteria; kingdom Pseudomonadati; phylum Pseudomonadota; class Gammaproteobacteria; order Moraxellales; family Moraxellaceae; genus Acinetobacter; species Acinetobacter chinensis. The sequence goes on along the minus strand of NZ_CP032134.1, from coordinate 1,127,056 downwards.
ACCGAATCATGATTTTCTACAGATTTGTACTCGCTTTTGCAGGTGGTTATGCACTTTCTGCACTTTCTGCCATCGTGATTGCACAATACTTTGCTGAATATCGGGCTGCTGCTGTCATGTCTGCAACCTTAATTGCATTCTGCGTTTATTGCGCTACTTTTATCTGGATCTTCATGGTCAAAAAAACCATGAAAGCAACTTTAGGTATTGTGCTGCCCTGCCTCATTTTATTTGCACTCTATAAAATGATGGGGAACTGATATGCGCATAGATGACAAAACAGAAGGGCCACGCCAGTCCATGTCCTGGCTGCATACCTGGGCAAGTCTGATTTTAGGATGGTTACTGTATGCGATTTTTCTGACAGGTACACTGAGTTTTTTTCAGTCTGAAATTTCAGTCTGGATGAAACCCGAAAGCCATCAGTCCATTCCAGCAAAATCACAGATTGAGCAGACTCAGGTGGCGCTGAACTATTTACAGAAAAACTATCCTGATGCTGGCAGCTGGACTGTTCAACTGCCCAACTCACGCCAGACCACAACAGAACTGAACATCCGTAAACAGGGGGAAGATCTGCAGGCACGCCGTGGTGGGGAACGCATTACCATAGACAGTGCGACAGGTGAAAAAATCGAAAACCGCGAAACACGCGGGGGAAGTTTCCTGTACCGTTTCCATTTTGAACTGTATGGAATGGATCGTATTTGGGCACGCTGGATTGTGGGGCTTGCAACCATGCTGATGCTGGTGGCAATTATCAGCGGTATCATTACCCACAAAAAAATCTTTAAGGACTTCTTTACTTTCCGTCCTGGCAAGGGACAGCGCTCATGGCTCGATGCACACAATGCAACGGCAGTCTTTGCCCTGCCTTTTCACATCATGATCACATTCAGTGGACTGCTGTTGCTGATGTTCACTCTGATGCCCTGGGGGATCAATCAGGTCTACGAAAGCCGTCAGGAGTTTCTCCAGGATCAGCGGGCGGGTTTAATTCAGCAGAATCCTGACAATGCACAAAAAAATCATACAGCGCAGTCTGAGCTGAAAGGCAGATCAGAACGCCGCAGCGGCGGCCGTGGCGAAGGTCGCAAGCGAAAGAAAGAAGAAATTGGTCAACCGGCAGCACTGACAGATCTTGCTCCTGTTATCCGCTATACCCAGTCGCAGTGGAAAAACAACCCGATTGCATCTATCAGTATCATTGCACCCAATACCAGTCAGGCAAAAATTGAACTGCGTGCATTACATGCGGAAAGTGTGGCACATCGTAACGTTTATGCCAGTCTGAAATTTGATGGCGTTACAGGTCACAAAACCAGTAAAGACGGTGAAAGCCTTGCCAACCCATCCATTCCTGCCGGAATTTATAATGTTGTAACCGTCCTGCATGAAGCACGTGGAGTCGATCTGGCTCTGCGCTGGTTACTGTTCCTGTCTGGCGTTGTAGGTACATTAATGATCGCAACCGGTCTGATTCTGTGGTGTGTTAAAAGAGCACCACAACAACAGAAACAGGGCTATAAATCTTTGGGTTACCGTGTGGTGGAAGTGACCAATATTGCAGCCATCATTGGTCTACCGATTGCCTGTGCAGCCTATTTTTACGCAAACCGCCTGATTCCTGCTGAAATGGACATGCGTCTGAACTGGGAAATCCGCAGTTTCTTCACTGTCTGGCTCATCACACTGCTCTACGCCATGATCCGCAGTCACCGTCAGGCATGGCTTGAACTGCTGGCATGTGCAACTCTCCTTTTCGCTTTACTGCCCGTCCTGAACTTTATGACAGGTGGTCAAGCCATATGGAACAGTATCGCCAATGCTCAGTGGATGATTGCCTCATTTGACCTCATCATGTGGGTACTTGCCCTGCTGTTTGCATACAGTTTTTATAAAGTAAAAAATCACACTGGACTACCTGTTAAAAAAACCAGAGCTAAAATAGAAACAGCACAGGAGGCTCAGACATGATGTGGTTTTTATTGATCTGGTCGCTGTCCTGTCTTGGATTTACAGCGCTGGCCTGTTCCATGTCAAAACATCAGAAGCAGTTTTTTGGGGCGGAATTAACACCATTTCAGACCAGGTCTGCCAGCTGGGCAGGATGGAGTCTGTTACTGTTTTCATTGATTCCCTGTCTGCTAAAAGATCACTGGAGTACAGCGATCAGTTACTGGGTCGTTGTGCTGACCTTCTCTGCTTTATCTGTTGGACTGGTCACCAGTTATCTGGCAACCCGTCTGAAATGGTTTGCTATTGTCATGATTATCATCAGCCTGATCAGTGCAGTGTTCAGTTTTATGTAAATGCAGAAGTTACTTTAGCCATGATGCATTCCTGAATCCGATTCTGTCCTATCCCATACAGACCGGATTCAGGCTATAATCAGCAACCATTCAAGGTCAGTCCATGGACTGATTTTTTCATTGCTGATCTTCCTTTTATTATCTTGTGGATTTTTTATGGCTTCAATCATCATTTCTGCTGAACTTCTCAATCGTGCAGCTATGGGAAACCCAGCAGCTCAATTTGAACTTGCTGAAATTTACATGGAAAGTGATGACGAAGATGATAATCAGCTGGCAGAAGAATGGGCACTGAAAGCAGCTCAACTCGGTCATGTAGAAGCCATGTACTGGCTTGGTGAAGGCTATCATGCTTATGCAAAAGACTTACGTGAAGAAGACCCTGAAGAAGCCAAAGTCTGGTTTGAACATGCACATCGTTGGTTAGGGCAAGCAGTTAAGCATCGCCACCCTGCTGCTATTCTGGAGCTTTCCAGTTTTTATCGTCGTGGTGATGTCGTTGAAAAAGATATAGAGAAATCTGTACAAATGGTGATTCAGTCTGCTGAGTTAGGCGAAGTGCAAGCCATGCGTGATCTTGTTGCAATCTATGAACATGGTTTAGGTGTCGACGTAGATGAAGACAAAGCAGACTTTTGGGCGGAAAAAGCAAATGCTGCTGAAGACTCTGCCGAATAAAGCAAAGCATCAAACTCATACCATATGAGTTTGATGCTCACTTTCTTTAATTGCGTAAATATACATAAATAATATCCAAGTCCTGCTTAGGAACAAAGTTCTTCTCCACCATCTGAAACTGTGTTGGACTAATTTTGCTGACTTTCCCTTTCCAACAAAATGACACCAGTTCTTTTGGATCACGTTCAATGGTTAATTTAAAATTTTCAATCGGTTTTGCCCAATTCGCCCCTGTCGTTAAAATATAGCCCAATGCACTGAATGAAGAATTTTCTGACTTCGCCTTTTTCAAACCTTTTTTAAAGTTAGCATCCATACAAAATTGATGATTATATTCATCTTCATACAGTGCAACTGAACCACCAACCAATGGTTTATATTGGTGCTTCACTTGTGTAACTGAATTGGCTTTAAAAGTTTGCTTCCAGCTATAAATAACTTGCCCTGTCCAGTAAATTTCCTGATCTTTTGTATAACCTTGTACAAGTTTTTGAGTTTTTGGCATTTTACAATTATAAATTTTGGATGAAAAAAACTTACTCTCAGAAGCATCCATCCAAGGCGTCAATAAATCTTTTTCAGAAAAACCACAACGCTTAAACTCTTCTGTCACATCTATTTCTTTTGCACGCTCATCGACTTCACCATTTTTTAATGGTTTCATAAACGCTCGGACATGCATTTGAGGCACTACAGTTTTCCCATTCACCTGAACTCTAAAACTTTTTAATAATTCTTCGGTATGAGCAAAGTCACCATCACGATAATTATCTAATTGAGGTAAAGGAAATAAGATAGTTTCAGTAATATCCTGCTTGCTGAGATTTTTAAACTGATAATCGACTTTAATAATTTTTTTACTGATAAATAAGTCTTCGCTTTGCATCGCGATATTTTTATTCTTTAAATATTCAATTCCCCCTGTTCCCACATAGCCTGTAGAATCATTGGCATATGTCAGAGTTGAAACACACAAGCTCATGAATATCGTTAATTTTTTCATTATCATGTTCCAATTTTTTATAAGCTCAGAATTTTATAATCTCAGATATTAAGGTACGGTTAAATACTAAATTCAAGGTGAATTTTTGATATACATAAATAAAATCCAACCCGCAAATAATACACTCCATGCAATGATAAAGAATACAGCAATGAATAAATATCTTTTAGGTTTAGACCATGTTTGAACCGTATTGTGCGGATTAATGATCTTTTTCACTCCAATACCAATAACAGCTAATACACTCAAGCCCAGTAAAACTTGCAAAATCACTAAAAACTCAGAAATCCACGAACCTCTAATATCAATGATGTCCTGACTGTAAAAAAAGATGGACTGTGATGGGTCTTTTGAATTTATCAATACAACATTCTGCTCTTGTGGAAATGACTGCCGAATTTTAGATTCAGTCAGCTGATACAGTTCCGAAGCATCATCACTCATCCACAAAGTATACTGCCGAGCTACATCACTCTGTTCAGTACTATAAATTTGCCCATCAAACTGATACTGATAAATCAGAATCCCGTAAGTTGAATTAATACGTCTTGAACCTCGATGAGCATCCAGTTCAAGTGAGACCAACTGAACATCGCTCCCTCGTTGCCAGCCAGGATGCGTCCATTCAAATTCTTTTAACTGCAACAAAGGCGAAGATCGGAAAATGATCTGCAAAAAAATATAAAGCACAAATGGCAATACCAAGTACAGATACCAAGCTACTTTCTTCTTAAAATAAAATTGACTGCTCAATAAAATAATCAAAGAAAGTACAATACTATAAGGAACAATCCGAAGATTTTCGTTATCAAATAAGCTCAACCAAAGCCCAAAAGCAACAAGAGGGACACCCAAAAATATCACTAGATTGTCTTTTAATTTATGTATGAATTTACTCAATTTTTATTTTCCAATACTCATTTAATTCATTTTTTTAATCCTTGTTCTAAGTTTAAAGCATTTAAAATACCTTAAACCTTAGTTGATACGTTTTTATACAATCTACATTGGAACAAAATTAAAATATCGGTACAATAGTCGCCAGTCGAGGGATGCTGCGACTTTCTTACGGGCTGATTTTTCTAGATTGGTCAAATAGTCATGTAAGATCGCTAGGCTCGACCATCGGTATTCTGCTCAGAGTTATCAACTCAGAACCACCAACAACGGCATCCGCGAGCATAATGATCAATTATTTATTTTAAGGAGATCGTGATGAACGCGGTTAATGCTTCATTTACAGATTATAAAGTTGCCGATATTTCACTTGCTGACTACGGCCGTAAAGAAATCAAACTTGCTGAAGCAGAAATGCCTGCTTTGATGGGTCTTCGTAAACGTTATTCTGCTGCGAAACCACTTGCTGGTGCAAAAATTTTGGGTTGTATTCACATGACAATCCAGACTGCAGTTCTTATTGAAACTTTGGTTGAATTAGGCGCAGAAGTTCGTTGGACATCTTGTAACATCTTCTCTACTCAAGACCACGCTGCTGCTGCAATCGCTGCTGCGGGTATTCCAGTATTTGCCTGGAAAGGTGAAACTGAAGAAGAATACAACTGGTGTTTAGAACAACAGATCAATGTAAATGGCACACCTTGGGATGCCAACATGATTCTGGATGATGGCGGTGACTTAACTGCACTTGTTCACGAAAAATATCCTCAAGTAATTGCTAAAATTCACGGTATTACTGAAGAAACAACGACTGGTGTTCAACGTCTGTATGAAATGCACCGTGATGGTACTTTAAAAGTTCCTGCAATCAACGTAAACGACTCAGTAACGAAATCTAAAAACGACAACAAATACGGTTGCCGTCACTCACTGAATGATGCCATCAAACGTGGCACAGATATGCTTTTATCTGGTCGTCGTGCGCTTGTAATCGGTTATGGTGATGTAGGTAAAGGTTCTGCTCAATCACTTCGTCAGGAAGGCATGATTGTACGTGTAACTGAAATTGACCCAATCTGTGCAATGCAAGCATGCATGGACGGTTATGAAGTTGTTTCTCCATACAAAAATGGCGTACAAACTGGTAAGAAAGAAGACATCAATCTTGACCTTCTTCAAAGTACTGACTTGATCGTAACAACGACTGGTAACTATCACGTATGTGATTCTGCAATGCTTGATTCATTAAAAGCGGGTGCGGTTGTTTGTAACATCGGTCACTTTGACACTGAAATCGATACTAACTACTTACGTGGTTACAAATGGGTTGAAGTTAAGCCACAAGTACACCAAGTGTATCGTACAGAAAATGAAAACGATTATTTAATCCTTCTTTCAGAAGGCCGTTTAGTGAACCTAGGTAATGCGACTGGTCACCCTTCACGTATTATGGATGGTTCATTTGCCAACCAGGTATTGGGTCAAATGCATTTATTCGCTGAGAAATTTGCTGATCTTCCTGAAGATCAAAAACAAGCTGCGATCCGTGTAGAACTTATTCCTAAGAAACTGGATGAAGAAGTTGCTGCTGCAATGGTTGTTGGTTTTGGCGGTGTCTTGACTCAATTGACTCAAGTTCAAGCAGATTACTTAGGTGTAACTGTTGAAGGTCCGTTTAAGTCCGAGTCTTATAAATATTAATTGATATTAACCCTCTCCCTAACCCTCTCCCATAGGGAGAGGGAACATTCATTATCAAATGTATGTCATCGAGGGTAAGTCCTCTCCTTTCAGGAGAGGATTTAGGAGAGGTAAAATCAATCAAAAAATATTGATAAAAAAGGATTTAACCATGACCAAACGTGTCCCGATTTCTTTTGAGTTTTTCCCGACCAAAACCGATGCAGGTGCGGAAAAGCTCAAAGTTGTTCATCAAGAACTTCAGCTACTGAATCCTGAATTTTTCTCTGTAACTTATGGTGCGGGTGGTTCTACCCGTGAACGCACCTTGTCTACACTGGATGATTTCAACGGCAAAGGCACGCCTGTTGCCCCTCACCTTTCCTGTATTGGTGACAGCAAACAACGTATTGCTGAATTGCTGGATTTATATAAATCACAAGGCATTGACCGTATTGTTGCACTGCGTGGTGATTTACCATCAGGTCAAGTCGGTTTAGGTGAACTGCCTTATGCAACTGATCTGGTTCGCTTCATTCGTGAACATTCAGGTGATCATTTTCATATCGAAGTTGCCGCATATCCTGAAATGCATCCGCAAGCAGACAGCTTTGACAAAGACATTCAACGTTTTTGTGATAAAGCCCGTGCAGGTGCAAATGCAGCACTGACTCAATTCTTCTTCAATCCAGATGCGTATTTCTACTTTGTAGACCGTATTCAAAAAGAAGGAATTGATATTCCAGTTGCACCAGGGATTATGCCGATTAACAATGCTAGTAATCTGATTCGCTTTGCTGATGGTACAGGTGCAGAGATTCCACGCTGGATTCGTAAGCAACTGGCAACTTATGGTGATGATTCTGCGAGTATCAAAGCCTTTGGTCATGAAGTGGTCGTGAAGCTATGTGAACGCCTGATTGCAGGTGGTGCGCCAAGTCTGCACTTCTATACCATGAACCATACCGAACCAAACCGTCAGCTTGTACTTGACCTTGGTTTAGCATAATTCAAAATTAAATCACCTATTTTGCGAGTAAGACTGAATGCCCCGTTTTTATATTGAAACTGATTTAGCTGTTGATACTACGGTTGAACTGACTGAAACAGTTTTCCATCACTGGGTAAAAGTCTTACGTGCGCAAGTCGGTGAAAAAGCCACTTTGTTCAATGGACAAGGTGGTGAATATTCAGTGACATTAGTTGATGTTGCGAAAAAATCTGCTTCTGTTTCAGTTGACGCATTTAATCCTGACAACCGTACACCACACTTCACCGCGCTACTTGGCCAAGTGATGAGTAAAGGTGACCGTATGGATTATGCGATTCAAAAGGCTGTTGAACTTGGTGTTTCCAGAATCCAGCTGTTGACTTCTGAACGCTGTGAAATGCGTTTAAAGTATGACCGTGACCAGAAGAAAATTGATCACTGGCAAGGGATCGCAATTGCTGCCTGTGAACAATGCGGAATGAATATTGTTCCTGAAATACTTGCACCACTCAGTCTTGAGCAATGGTTACAAACAGAATTACCTGCAACAAAATTAGTTCTCGCACCTGAAAAAGAACAGACGGATGTGCTCAAAGATGCAAGCAAAGATATTGTGTTGCTGATTGGTCCAGAAGGTGGTCTGAGTGAAGCTGAAATCAGCCAGGCAAATGACCACGGATTTAAAAACTGGTGTATTGGAAACCGTGTTTTAAGGACTGAAACTGCTCCAGTCGTCGCATTATCCATTCTTAATTACAACTTAAACATGTAACTCATCTATATTTTTAAAAAACCTGTCTTAATTTATTGATTTTTATCATTGACATGATTAATCTCTATACATTAATTCAACAGATTATCTGTTGATTTAGCACCTTAGCAAAATATTTGGAATTGCTGTTTTCTTTACTACAGAAAAAAAATAAGGTTTTTGGGGATTCATGTCAGACATTAAAGATGAGCTATTGGAGCAGCATATCCGTGCGGCTCAAATAACCAATACCATTCGGTTTATCCGCTTGTATCTGGTCAGTATTTTTATTGCCTGTATTTATACATTCTGTCTCTATCAGTTTTATTTTTCTCAGACTTCGGTCTATTTCAATTCCTGGTTTATCATTACTGCTGTTTCAGTCAGCTCCATGCTGATGATCACCACACTGTATTTCAAAAAAGGACAGTTCAGCCCGCAGACAGGGAATTACTGGCTGAAGTTTGTCTGTCTGATGACAGGTATCCTCATCGCCATCGGCATCGCCCTGCTGTACTACTATCTGCCGAGTATCAACCCTGATTTCAGTGAATTCCACGCCTTAATTCTTTCAGGCTTGCTGATTCTGGTGTCACAGACATTTGCACTGACTTATCTGACGCAACGCCTCAGCTTCTTTTTACTGGTTGCCGTTCCTACGGTCTTACCTTATGTGGCTTCTCAGATATTTATGACCAGTCAGTCTGATCCGCTGTTTCATCTGGTGACCAACTTTATTCTGATCATACTGCTCTTATGTGCCAATGCCATCATGAATATGCACAGTCGTCTGACCGGCATGTACTATCGGAACAATGTACTGAAAAAGAATGCAGAGCAACAGGCAAGCTGGTCTGATGAGCTGTGTCAGCAACTCCAGTCGGAAATGAATAAATCCAAAGACATCGAGTTACAGCTACAGCTGAATAACCAGTTACTGGAACAGAAAGTCCGAGAGCGTATCTATGATATTGAACTGATGCATAAAAATCTTCAGGAACAGCAGGACAATTTAAACCTCGCTCATGAAATTGCGGGGCTGAATCCCTGGGACTGGAACATCAAAGAACGGCATTTTTCCATTACCAACGAACAGCAACAGACCCGAAAAATTGATGCCCGCTCACATCAGCTGTTACTCCAGAATAAAATCCATCCAGATGATATTACACACCTGAAAACTTCCATGAAGCACCATCTTCGTGGAAAAACCGAACGCTATGAAACAACATACCGTCTTCAGAACACCAAGGAAAAATGGTATTGGGTGCATGATACCGGGAGAGTCATTGAACGTGACCCACAGTCTGGAAAACCGCTTCGCATGGTGGGTATCCGACGCAATATTCATCAGGAGCGTACAGATCAGGAACGTCTGCGTCTTGCTGCAAGTGTCCTTGAACAGGCTGCCGAGGGCATATTCATACTCAATGAAGATCTGTGTTATATCGACACCAATCCATTTTATGAAAAAATCAGCGGTTTCAACCGTGAGCAGATTCTGGGTAAGCATCTGTTTGACATCACTGCAAATTACAAATCACAACAGCGCTCAAAACATAATGAAATTGTACAGCAACTGCTTGAAACACATAAATATGATGCTGAATTTAATGAAAAGTTCCTTTCGGGCAAAGAGCTTTCCATCAGACTTCATATCAGTGCGATTAAAGATGAGCAGGATCGTATCATTCATTATATTGGTATCGTCACAGATCTGACCGAACGAAAACTTCAGGAACAGCGTCTATCCTACCTGGAAAACTATGATCCACTGACTGATCTGCCTAACCGTTTTTATTATAACTACCAGCTGCACCAGTATCTGGTCAGTCAGGAAGATTCAATCAATCAGTTTGCCATTATCCGGTTGAATATAGACCGCTTCAGACCACTGAATGAATACCTGACCAATAATGGCGGTGATGAACTTCTCCGTCAGGTTGCACAAAGATTACGTCTGACAAATACAGAAGCACTGTTCCTCGCGCATCTCAATGGTGATGATTTTGCAATCGTCTATGAAATCTCACATATCAGAACATCGGTTCAGCAGCACTGTGAAAGAATAGCAAAAGCATTTTCCATGCCTTTTAACATTTCTGGACAGGATCATATTATTACACTGTCCATGGGGGTATCGTTCTATCCTGAACATGGTCGCCAACTGGATTATCTGAATAACTGTGCTGAACAGGCATTGTCAGAAGCAAAACGCCTGGGTGGCAATACCATCAAATACTATTCCAAAGAAAATACAAAATTACTCGAACAGGGTATTTATCTGGAACGGGATTTACGCCATGCCATTCAGAACAATGAACTGATTGTCTATTATCAGCCAAAAATCAATTTCCGTGATCAGCAGATTTACGGTTTTGAAGCCCTGGTCAGATGGAATCATCCCGTCAAAGGTATTATTCCACCTAATATGTTTATTCCTTTAGCTGAACAGACCAGTCTGATTTCTGATATTGGCAGAATCGTTATTCAGCAGACTGCAAAACAGATTCAGGAATGGAATAAAAAAGGTTTTAAGAATATCTGCGTCTCAGTCAATATTGTTGCTCAGCAGCTTCAGCGTGGTCAGCTTATTGAAGACCTCGATGCCGCCATCAGCACCTACAACATTTCAGGTGAAAGCCTGGAACTGGAAATTACAGAGTCATCCCTGGTTGAAAACTCTGAATCAGTCAAAGATGTTTTACAGAGTATCAAACAACGGAAAATTCATATTTCACTGGATGATTTTGGTACAGGCTATTCTTCATTATCCTACCTGGCAGACTTTCCAATTGATATTCTGAAAATTGACCGCAGTTTTGTTTCCAAAATCGGACAAGCCAAACAGGAAGCTATTGTCAGTGCTATGGTGGCAATGGGTAAAGCCATGGGCATGACCGTTGTTGCAGAAGGCATTGAAACACAGCAGCAACTGAACTATCTGCAATCACTGGAATGTGACATTGCTCAGGGCTATCTGTTCTCCCGCCCACTCCCCGAACAGGATGCAACCATTTACCTTGAACAGAATATGCAAAGCCCTACTTATACATAACACCTATAAGTCCATTGACCTGAAATCTAAGTTTGTTTGAAAAAGAGTCATGTCTGACTGTGATAAGCAGGCAACTAATGGTATATTCGATCAAATTTAGCAAAAACTATCAGCGTCGCTGGTAACTTAAGTAACAATCGAGATTCAGATGGACGATCAATCATTAAAGCAGCAAGCCCTTTACTACCATGAATTTCCAACACCGGGGAAAATCAGCGTCACACCAAGCAAGCAGCTGGTCAACCAGCACGACCTTGCTCTTGCCTACTCTCCTGGGGTCGCAGCACCTTGTTTAGAAATTGAAAAAGACCCATCAAAAGCAGCATTGTATACTGCGCGTGGAAACCTCGTCGCAGTGGTCAGTAACGGTACAGCCGTTCTGGGTCTGGGCAATATTGGTCCTTTAGCATCAAAACCGGTTATGGAAGGTAAAGGCGTACTGTTCAAGAAGTTTGCAGGCGTTGATGTATTTGACATCGAGATTGCTGAAAATGATCCAGATAAAATTGTTGATATCGTTGCAGCATTAGAACCTACTTTTGGTGGTATCAACCTGGAAGATATTAAAGCGCCAGAATGTTTCTACATTGAGCAGAAACTTCGTGAACGCATGAATATTCCTGTATTCCACGATGACCAGCATGGTACATCCATCATTGTAGGTTCAGCACTGATCAATGCTTTACAGCTGAACGGCAAAAAAATTGATGAAATCAAAATTGTCGCTTCAGGTGCAGGTGCTGCTGCCCTTTCCTGCCTCGATCTGCTGTGTGCAATCGGTGCGAAAAAAGAAAACATCGTTGTTGCTGACTCACGTGGTTTATTAACCACAAAACGTGAAGGTCTGGACGAATCCAAAAAACGCTATGTACAGGATATTGAAGGCTCGCAGATTGCAGATGTGATCGCTGGCGCGGATATGTTCCTGGGGCTTTCTGCGGCAGGTATTCTGACCAAAGAAATGGTTAAAGTGATGGCGGCTGATCCAATCATCTTTGCATTGGCAAACCCGGATCCAGAAATTTTACCTGAACACGCACATGAAGTTCGCCCTGATGTGATTATGGCGACTGGTCGTTCAGACTACCCTAACCAGGTAAACAACGCACTTTGCTTCCCGTACATTTTCCGTGGTGCTCTGGATGTTGGTGCAACCACCATTAACGAAGAAATGAAGATTGCCTGCGTACATGCGATTGCTCGTATGGCGCACGTGGAGGCAGATGCCGCTTCTTATGGTGAAAAATCTGCGTCTTTTGGTCGTGACTACCTAATTCCACGTCCACTTGATCAGCGTCTGATTCTTGAAATTGCTCCTGCTGTTGCTCAGGCTGCAATGGATTCAGGTGTTGCAAGCCGTCCTATCACTGATTTCTCTGCGTACCGTCAGCGTCTGTCTGAGTTTGTTTATAACTCTGCACTGATGATGAAACCAATTTTTGCTCAGGCAAAATCAGATCCAAAACGTATTGCATACGCTGAAGGTGAAGATCTTCGTGTACTTCGTGCAGTACAGATTGCGGTGGATGAAGGTTTAGCCCTGCCAATCCTAGTTGGTCGTACAGCAGTCATTGAAGCGAACATCAAAAAACTGGGCTTACGTTTGGAAAATGGTGTGAACATCACTATTGTTGATCAGGAAAATAACCCTGATTATGAAACTTTTGCAGATGATTACTACACCATCATGCAGCGCAAAGGTGTTACTCCAGAATACGCTCAGCGTGAATCACGCCGCCGTTCAACCCTGATCGCTGCAATGCTGGTCCGTCATGGTTCGGCTGATGGTATGTTGTGTGGTACTTATTCAAGCTATGACATCCATCTGGATTTCGTGCGCAATATCATTGGACTGAAAGAAGGTCGTAATAACTTCTTTACTCTCAACGCGCTGATGCTTGAAGACCGTAACCTGTTCATTGCCGACACGTATGTAAATACTAATCCTACTGCTGAACAGCTTGCTGAAATGACCATTTTAGCAGCTGAAGAAGTTCGCCGTTTCGGTATGACACCTCGTGTTGCTTTACTGTCTCACTCAAGTTTTGGTTCTGACCAGACTGACCCAAGCGCACAGAAAATGCGTAAAGTATTTGAGATCCTGACTGAGATTGCACCTGAACTTGAAGTGGAAGGTGAAATGCATGCAGATGCTGCGCTGGACGAAAACATCCGTCACTTTGCATTCCCGAACTCGCGTTTCAAAGGTTCTGCGAACTTACTGATCATGCCAAATCTGGATGCTGCAAATATTTCGTTTAACCTTTTAAAATCCACTTCTGGTAACAATGTGACCATTGGTCCTATTTTACTCGGTGCAGCGAAACCTGTGCATATTCTGACACCTACAGCAACAACCCGTCGTGTAGTCAACATGACTGCGCTGACAGTTGCTGAAATTCAGGAAACGGAGAAAGATGCTCTTTAAGCACTTGCTTAATTTGCAGACTTGATCACATCTTGTCACTTGAGAAAACCTCTGTTCTGTTGCATGATGGCAATAAGAATAGAGGTTTTTTCATGCGAGTTTATTTAGTAGGTGGTGCCGTCAGAGATCAGTTGCTCGGACACCCCTATCACGAAAAAGATTATGTCGTTGTCGGCGCTACGCCAGAACAGCTGATTGCACAGGGCTATATGCCTGTGGGGAAAGATTTTCCTGTTTTTCTACATCCTGAAACCAAAGATGAATATGCTCTCGCCCGTACTGAACGTAAGTCTGGGCATGGTTATCATGGTTTTGAGTTCTATACCGCCCCTTCTGTCACACTTGAAGATGACCTGATCCGACGTGACCTGACCATCAATGCCATAGCAATGGATGATGATGGCAATATCTATGACCCTTATAATGGGCAGACAGATTTAAAACAGAAAATTTTACGTCATGTTTCTGATGCTTTTGCAGAAGATCCTCTGCGCGTCTTGCGTGTTGCACGTTTTGCTGCCCGCTATGCAGCTTATGGTTTCAGTGTTGCTGAAGAAACCGTTGCCCTGATGCGCCAGCTGGCAGAATCTGGCGAATTACAGGCACTGACAGCAGAACGGGTCTGGAAAGAAACAGCACGGGCACTGATGGAAAATCATGCCAATGTGTATTTTGAAGTATTGCGCAGTTGTGGTGCTTTAAAAATTTTATTTCCTGAAATTGATGCGCTGTACGGTGTACCACAACGCCCAGAATATCATCCAGAAATAGACTGCGGCATTCATACCATGATGTCACTTCAGCAGGCATGTAAAGCCGGTTATTCACTGGATGTACGTTTTGCAGTACTTGTACACGACCTCGGGAAAGCTTTAACTCCTGTCGATGAATTACCCCGTCACATCATGCATGAAGAGCGTGGGATTGCCCCTGTGACTGAAGTCTGTGACCGTTTGCGTGTGCCTACAAATACAAAACAGCTGGCTCTTGCTGTATGTAAGGAGCATTTAAAGTGTCATCAGGCATTTACATTGAAAGCTGGTACTGTATGGCGTTTACTGCAACGTCTGGATGTACTGCGTCGTCCTGAGCGTGTAGAGGCTTTTGTTCAGGCATGTGAATGTGATGCGCGTGGTCGTCTGGGACTGGAAGAACGTGCTTATCCTCAGGCTCAGTATCTGCTGGATGTCATGCAGAAAGTCCGCAGTATTAAAGCATCAGACTTACCTTCTGATGTGAAAGGTCCTGATATTGGAGAGATGCTGATTCAGAAACGGATTGAAGCGATTGCGCACTTAAAACACGAACTGGGATATCACAGTCATACAGCATAAATGAAGAATCCTCTCAGTGATGGGAGGATTACATTCATTATTGGCAATGATTTATAACTACCTAATGTTGGTTTACGTGAAACAATGAAATTTCATATAAAAATACCCAACTTTTCCAAGTCAGGCACTTTATCAACTTCAAGTTATTGAAATTATTTAACTCATACAATACCTTTCTTATAAGGTGTATTATGTTAATTTTAGAAAGTCTCTATTGCTTATTGAAGTCCTCTACAAGCATTAATTTTGCTTGGGCATGCCCATTATTTGCTGCTTTTTTTAACCAGTTCAGGGCTTGTGTACGGTTTTTCTGTAACCCACCACTACCATTTAAATAATTTATACCAATATTAAATTGTGCCATCGCACTTCCATTGTTTGCTGCTTTTAAATACCATTCATTTGCTAAAGTATTATTTTGGCTCACACCCTGTCCGTTTTTATACATCGTTCCAAGATTATTTTGAGCAGCAGCATCTCCCCGAGAGGCGGCTTTGCTGAACCATTCAAAGGCTTTGGCATCGTTCTGTGGCACACCCTGACCTTTTTTATACATCAGTCCAAGACTATTTTTAGCAGCAGCATATCCTTGGGAGGCTGCTTTACTGAACCATTCAACGGCTTTGACATCATCCTGTGGCACGCCCTGTCCTTTGTAATACATCACTCCAAGATTATATTGAGCAGCCGCATCTCCCTGATCCGCGGCTTTGCTGTACCATTCAAAGGCTTTGGCATCATTCTGTGGCACGCCTTGTCCTTTCTTATACATTAATCCAAGATTATATTGAGCAGCCACACCTCCCTGATCCGCGGCTTTGCTGTACCATTCAGCAGCCTTGGCATCGTTCTGTGGCACACCCTGTCCTTTGTCATACATTAGTCCAAGGTTATATTGAGCTTGAGCTTGCCCTTGTGATGCAGCTTTGTTATACCATTCAACAGCTTTAATATAGCTTTGTGGAATGCCCTGTCCTTTCTTATACATTAATCCAAGGTTAAATTGTGCACCAGCTTGCCCTTGCTCAGCGGCTTTACTGAACCACTCAATAGCTTCAGCATAGTTCTGTGAAACGCCTAGTCCTTTGTAATACATCCATCCAAGGTTAGTTTGTGCAGGAACACCCCCCTGATTCGCGGCTTTGCTAAGCCACTCAGCAGCTTTGTCATAGCTCTGTGGAATGCCTTGTCCGTTGTAATACATCATGCCAAGATGAAATTGTGCACTAGCTTGCCCTTGCTTAGCAGCTTTACTGAACCACTCGATAGCTTCAGCATAGTTCTGTGGAACGCTCAGTCCTTTGTAATACATCCATCCAAGGTTATTTCGTGCCTCTGCATTTCCCTGAAAGGCGGCTTGCTGTGTCTGATTAAAATCAGGTGCCTGAGCAAATGAGGCATGAACTAAAAACAACAACATCAAAGGTAAAAAAATATTTTTATTAAGCTTCATAATTAAAATTTAAATATAATAAATATAGCTTAATTTACTTTATAAATAGTAAGAATTAAATAGACTCTATTCTTACAAGTTTCTGCTTAATTAAATATGATGACCGTTATGTAAAATAAAAAATATTTAAATAAAATTCTTAATTATTTAACAATCATTATTCATCCTTAAAAAAAGCGATTTGGCAATAAATCGCTTGGTTTTTTAGTAGATTGGATATATTTCGCCAATCAAATTGAGCAGTATACGATCAAAATTTAATTCCCCCCTGATTTCTCAACAAAGAGATGGATCCGTAAATTTGAACAACTCCTATAAGTGATATTCTGCTCCTCAAATGATGTTATAAACATCAATATATGGAGTATTTTATGGCACGTAGACCAAGAAGAAATCATTCAAATGATTTTAAAGCTAAGGTAGCACTTGCTGCGATTAAAGCAGAAAAAACACTTGCTGAATTGAGTGCTGAGTTTGATGTTCATCAAAACCAAATTATTGACTGGAAAAATCAATTGATCTCAGCTTCCTCGCAAGCTTTCGATCAATCAAAAGCTCCAACAGAACCACCCATCGATCTAAAAAAACTACATGCAAAAATCGGTGAGCAGGCATTAGAAATTGATTTTTTAGAAGGTGTGTTGAAGAAACTGGGCCGCTTCAACCACAAAAGTTAATCGACGACTCACTTCAGATTTCAGTATCTAAGCAAGCTAAGCTGCTGAAAGTCTCCCGTGGTTGTTATTACTATCGCCCAAAACCTGTGAGTGCATCAGATCTGAAGCTGATGCGATGTATTGATGAATTACATATGCAATATCCTTTTGCAGGCAGTCGTATGATGCGTGATTTGTTGAATCGTCAAGGACATCATATAGGACGACGTCATACACGTACTTTAATGAAGAAAATGGGTATTCAGGCGTTATATTGCAAACCAAATTTAAGCCAGGCTAATCAAGCTCACCGTAAATATCCATATCTGCTCAAAGGGTTGGCTATTCAGCGCAGTAATCAAGTGTGGTCTACGGATATAACGTATATCCCTATGGCAAAAGGCTTTGTTTATTTATGTGCTGTGATTGATTGGCATAGCCGCAAGGTACTTGCGCATAGGGTATCGATTAGTATGGAGGTGGATTTTTGTATTTCGGCTTTAAATGAAGCGATTGAAAAATATGGTCGACCTGAAATATTTAATACAGACCAAGGCAGCCAGTTTACCAGTGATGCATTTATTGATGTATTGAAATCAAATGGCATTCAAATCAGTATGGATGGTAAAGGTCGATGGGTAGATAATGTGATGGTTGAACGATTATGGCGGAGCGTTAAATATGAAGAGGTGTATCTCAAAGCTTATAGCAGTGTCACAGATGCGAAAAAGCAATTAAGTGCATATTTTGAGTTTTATAATTTGAAACGACCTCATTCGAGTCTAGACAAAATGACACCAAATGAGTTTTACTATGATCAGCTACCCCAACAAAACAAGGTGGCTTAACTAGAGCGGAATATCACTTATAAATACGCTTTTAGTTGTTCAAACAAGTGGGACCACCTCTACAATCACATTTCCGAAACCATCCGCATTTTCTACAAATGAAGCTAAAGATAATTTTTCTGCAATTTTATGTACTTAAATGTAACCCGATTTAAACTTTTTCGAACAGATTCTCTATCAAACACTGTCATAAAGTGGCTTCCAGTAGGATTCATTAGAGAGTAGGCAATTGAAATAACGAGGTATATTAAAAAATATAATCGGTATTTTACCTCAAGTGTTAAACAAGAAAATGGCAGACTTTTTATTCACATCTATTCATAGATTCTCAGATAAAGTATAAAAAACCCTCAAGAACTGAGGGCTTTTTTGATCTGAACAGCTTTAAAATAGATTAAGCAGATTTTCTGGAGTTCACACGCCCCTGAATAACCGCTTTGACATTATTTTTTGCATAATGGAAGAACACTTTTAATGGCGAAAGTTTAGGGTTTGGCTTTTTACCTTCACCGATCGCTTTGAACTGAGCGGCATACCATAAAATTTCCATAATGGCCATTTTGTCCACCATTGGAATTCCTGTTTTAATCTGTTCAACCGCATAACGGACATCCTGACCTGCAATCAGACGGTCAGTCAGATCAGTTTCTACTGCCAGCGGACGGGCAATCCCGATAAACTCACAGGCACCACTGTCCAGCGCAGCATTCATGCCCGAAACTGTACGGAAACCACCTGTCACCATAATGTGGCATTTAACTTCCTTACGGACTTTTTCTGCAAAATCGAGGAAATATGCTTCACGTGCAATGGTACTGACTTTACGTTTATCTGCTTTTGCACCCGCCATTGCCGGTGCTTCATAAGTACCACCTGAGACTTCAATCAGATCAATGCCTGCATCATCAATTGCTTTAAAGACCTGAATCACTTCTTCTTCTGTAATACCACCACGCTGGAAATCTGCCGAATTCAGTTTGACTGAAACAATAAAGCTTTCTGAAGTTGCTGCACGGACTGCTTTATAAATCTCCAGCAGAAAACGCATACGGTTTTCTATGGAACCGCCCCACTGATCCTGACGCTTATTGGTCAAAGGAGACAGGAACTGACTGATCAGATAACCATGCGCACCATGAAGCTGAACACCTTCAAAACCGGCTTTTTCACAGATACGAGCAGCTTCAGCAAAACGATGGATAATATCCAGAATTTCTTCTTCACGAAGTTCACGTGGTGTACCAAAAGTCGTTGCCAGTAATGGACTGAATGGCACAGCAGATGCAGAAACAGTTTCTTTATTCAGCCCTTTTGGACACTGTCGTCCTGGATGAGACAACTGTATCAGCTGCACCATGCCATATTGTTTACCAATATCAGCCCATTTTTTCAGTGCAGGCAAATCACGCTCTGTCTCTACGACAACAACACCAGGTTCATTTTTCGCACGGAAATCCACCATGACATTGCCTGTAATGGCGCAGCCCAGTCCACCTTTTGCCCATGCCTCATATAACCCGAAGTGCAGATGGTTGGGTTGCCCTTCGTAGTTCGCCAGTGCCTCACTCATTGCACCTTTTATGATTCGGTTCTTGAATGTGACATTACGCACTGATATCGCTTCAGCAAGATGGCTCATGATGTATTCCTGTTTTTTATTTCTATAGAGTATTTACTCTAAATATTTTATTCGGTACGTCAAGTTATTTTTGACAATATATTATGTCAAGTTTGCGACTTTAAGTATACTGACTCGCCTCAATCAGCTTCTGGACATATTCAGTCTCAGGTGAACTGAACAGTTTTTCAGTTTCCTGGAACTCAATAACCTGGGCATGCCTCAGTACCAGTACCTTTTGGCACAGCGCACGAACCACCTGAAAATCATGACTGATAAACAGATAGGCAATATTGTGCTGTTCCTGCAGTTTTCGCAGCAACTGAACAATTGCACCCTGTGTAGTCCTATCCAGTGCAGATGTCGGTTCATCCAGAATCAGTAAATCAGGTTGCAGTACCAGTGCTCTTGCCAGAGCAATCCGCTGTCTCTGCCCACCCGAAAGTTCATGCGGGTAACGATGCAGAAAACTGACAGGCAGTTCAACTTCACCGAGAGCAACAGTCACAGCCTGTCTGATTTCTTCTACGGTCAGATTTTTCAGCCCGAGACCTTCACCAATAATCTGCTCCACGTTCATTCGGGGGTTCAGACTGCTGAACGGATCCTGAAAAACAATCTGGAAATTTTCTCTGAGTGGTCTTAACTCTTTTTCAGACAAACTGTTCAGTGAATGTCCTTTCAGAATGATCTCTCCCTGGCTTTTGATCAGTCTGGCAACAGCCAGTGCCAGTGATGATTTACCTGAGCCGCTTTCGCCCACAATTCCAATGGATTCTCCACGTGAAAGAGACAGATCAAGGGGTTCTACTGCTGTGAAATAATCCTGAACCCGATTCAGCCATCCACTTTTTAAAGGATACTTCACCTCAAGCTGATGCAATTCCAGTAAAGGCTCTGCATTGATCTGGGCCAGTGCAGAACCAAAGTTCTGATCAAGCAGATCCTGGGTATATGCCTGCTCTGGTGATGTAAATACCTGCTGGACTCTTCCCTGCTCAACCACTTCACCCTGACGCATGACAATCACCTGACTTGCATAACGCTTCACAAGTCTAAGATCATGACTGATCAGAATCATTGCCATATTACGGCTCTGTTGCAGGCTTTTCAGCAGATCAAGAATCTGTGCCTGTAAGGTTACATCCAGTGCAGTTGTCGGCTCATCTGCGATGAGAATTTCCGGATCCTGTGCCAGTGCCATAGCAATCATCACACGCTGACGCTGTCCGCCTGACAGCTCATGCGGATAGCAGCGTAATTTTGTTTCAGGCTTTACTATGCCGACATCTTCCAGCAGCTGTATCACTTTCTGTCTGACCTGCTGTCTGCTCATTCCCTGTAACAAAAGCATTTCACCGACAATTTTTTCAACTCGGTGCAAAGGATTAAGTGCCGTCATCGGCTCCTGGAAAATCATGGCAATTTTCTGTCCACGAATTTTCTCCAGTTCACGGGCTGACAGCTGAAGTAAATCCTGTTGCTCAAAAACAGCTGATCCCTCTATCTGTAAGTCCTCTGGAAGCAACCCCAGCAATGCCAGACTGCTGACAGATTTCCCTGAACCGCTTTCTCCAACCACAGCAACCGTTTCACCAGCCTTAAGCTGAAAACTCAGATCATGCACCAGAAATTGTTGCAGATGCTGAACGCTCAGATGTTCAACTTTCAGTAAAATCTCATTACTGACGTCGTGGGTCGAATGCATCACGTGTCGCCTCCCCAATATAAATCAATAATGACAGGACAATTGCCAGTGTAAAAAACCCGGATAATGCAAGCCACGGCGCGGTCAGGTTCTCTTTCCCCTGAAGCAACAGTTCCCCAAGTGAGGCAGCATCTGGAGGCAATCCATAACCTAGAAAATCCAGAGCAGTCAGTGCCGTGATATTTGCCGTTAGCATGAATGGCAACTGAGACAGACTGGAACTCATGGCATTGGGCAAAATATGCCTGAATATAATCTTCTGATTACTGACACCCAGTCCTTTTGCAGCGCGGACATAATCCAGATTCCTGGCACGTAAAAACTCAGCTCGAACCAGTCCAACCAACGCAGGCCAGCCAAACAGCAACATAATCAGAAACAGCCAGTAAACGCTGGGCGTAAACATACTGACCAGCACCATGACCATAAACAGCATGGGTAAACCACCCCATACTTCAATGATCCGCTGACCGATCAGATCCAGCCATCCACCATAATAGCCCTGCAAAGCACCAATGATCACACCCACCGTTGCAGATGCCAGTGTCAGTGCAAACCCAAACAGCAAAGACACCCGCAGACCATAAATAATCCTGGCAAGAACATCACGCCCCTGATCATCTGTTCCCAGCCAGTTCTGTGATGTGGGTTCAGAGGGTACAGGCACTGCTAGTTCCAGATTCGGTGTATTATAGGAAAAGCGGATCAGAGGCCAGACCGCCCAGCCATTGTCACTGATCAACTGCTGCACCACTGGATCTTTATAATCGGCTTCAGTTTCAAACACACCGCCAAAAGCCGTTTCAGGATAAGTTTTCAGAACTGGTACGTACCATGAGTTTTTATAACTCACCAGTAAAGGCTTATCATTGGCGATAAACTCTGCTGCCAGCGAAACGGTAAAAATAATACTGAACAGGATAAAACACAAATATCCAAGTCGGTTCTGTTTAAAACGCTGTAGACGACGCTGCATTAAAGGAGACATTATTTCATCTCCTGTGATTCAAAATTAATCCGTGGGTCAATGACCTGATACAGCACATCACTGACCAGTCGTAAAATTAAACCCAACAGTGTAAACAGAAATAATGTTCCAAAAATAACAGGATAATCACGCTGAGTAATCGCTTCAAAACCCAGCAGTGCCAAACCATCCAGATTGAAAATCACTTCAATGAACAGATTGCCGACAAAGAAAATTCCAACCAGTGCTTCAGGTAAACTTGCTATAACAATCAGCATGGCATTTCTGAATACATGCCCATACAGCACCCTGGATTCTGACAGACCTTTAGAGCGGGCAGCCAGGACATACTGACGGCTCAGTTCTTCCATAAATGAATATTTGGTCAGATAGGTCAAACCTGCAAAACCACCAATAACCATGGCAAATAAAGGCAAAGCCATATGCCAGAAATAATCAGCCACTTTACCCGACCAGCTCAGCTCATGAAAATTTTCTGAAACCAGTCCCTGTAAAGGAAACCACTGAAAATATGAACCGCCTGCAAAAAAAACAATCAGCAGTACTGCAAATACAAAAGAAGGAACCGCATATCCCACTGCAATCAACAGGGATGTGGATTTATCTGAGAAACTGCCGTGCTTTCTTGCCTTATGAATCCCCAAAGGAATAGAAATCATATAAATCAGCAAGGTACTCCATAACCCCAGTGATAATGACACAGGCAGTTTTTCCAACAACAGCTGAGTCACCGGCTTATCTTTAAAAAAACTGCTTCCAAAATCCAGGCTGAGATAGCTTTTCAGCATGATCCAGAAACGTTCATGAGCAGGTTTGTCAAAACCATACTGGGCTTTAATTTTTTCCACCATTTCAGGACTTAGCCCAATCGCACCCTGATAAGGTCCCTGAGGTGCAGATTCAGCACCTGTCCCCACACCCATTCCCTGAAATGCTTCTGCCTGCTGTATCGCCTGCTCCACTGGTCCACCAGGGGCAATCTGAACCACAATAAAATTGATCAGCAGAATAAAAAAAAGAGTCGGAATAATCAGCAGTAACCGCTTTAGAATGTATTTTCCCATCAACTTCCCCTGTTCTGCTGATTATTGTTTTCTTAAGTATGCAGAAACCCGCTTTGCCTGAGCTTCATCAACCCACCAGTAATCTATACCTGCATTCAGTTTTGGTCTGACTGCTGGCATACGGTACATATCCCAGTAAGCATACCAGTTTTCACCTTTGCCATAAGTCAGAATCTGGTAGTATCCGGCACGTAACAGTCGGTCCAGTACATGTGTTCTCTGTACAAGCTGCTGACGGTCTGGCGCACGGATCACCATCTGAATCACATCATCAATAACCGGGTTTTTAATTCCGGCATAATTGTAGTTACCTGGCTGATCTGCGGCAGAACTTCCCCAGAACTGTGCCTGTTCGTTACCTGGATTGAGCGACTGTGGCATCGCATCGGTGGTCATATCAAAATCAGCTTTACGTTTACGCTCAATATACTGAGGTACATCAACCTGACGTATGGACACCTGCACACCAAGACGCTTCATATTGCGGATGAAAGGCATCAGCGTTCGGGTCAGCCCATCCTGATGAATCAGAAACTCAAGTTTTACAGGTCGTTTCTTTTTATCCAGCAGTAGTCCCTGATGATAGGAATAACCCGCTGTCAGCAAAATCTGACGGGCTTTTAACAGACTGTTCCGATTAAACCCACTGGCATCAGACACTGGATACTGCCACTGACTGAGCACTCCCTGTCGCTGTAAGGGATGCAGTCTGTTCAGATACGGTTTCAGAATATTCAGCTCGCCTGCGGATGGCTTTCCTCTTGCTTCCAGCTCACTGTTACTGAAAACACTCTGCAAACGTTTGTACTGACCATAAAACAGAGCTTTATTCTGCCATTCGAAATCATAAGCAAGTGTCGCTGCCTGTCTGAAATAAATATCATCCATTGGCGCACGACGGGTATTGAAGACAAAACTCTGTGTGGTCACAGGATTCTGATGCTGAAACTTATATTTCACCACCATACCTGCTTTCACAGCAGGGAAATTATATTCAGTCACCCACTTTCGGGCAGTAAACTCTTCATGCAGCGTATACTGACCTGACTTAAACCCCTCAAAAGCAATATCCAGACTGCGGTAATAAACAAATTTCAGTCGGTCAAAATTATATTTACCTTGATTGACTGCCAGATGACGTCCCCAATAGGTAGGATTGCGCTTATAGGTAATACTGCGACCTGCATCAATCCGATCAATCAGATAGGGACCAGAACCCAGAATCGGAACCAAAGTCACTCTGGTAAAATCTTTCGTCTGCCAGTCCCGTTTCGAATAAATCGGCATCTGAGACAGAATCAGAGGCATTTCGGTATTATTGTCTGACTTAAATGTCATTTTGACCTGATGTCGGGACAATACTTCGGTTTTTTCCAGATCAGCCAGATACATCTGTAAACCAGGATTGGCTTTTGTCTGATAGGTATCAAAAGAAAATTTAACGTCTTCTGCGGTCAGGGCTGTTCCATCACTGAATTTTGCAGCAGGATTCAGATGAAAAATAACGAACTTGGTCTGTTCAGGATCATAAGTCACCTTTTCAGCCAGCAATGGATACATCACTGCTGCCTCATCCAGCGAACTGCTCATGAGTGTATCAAACAGATAATTCACCCCTTCTGTCGCAGTTCCTTTGCCATTCATGCTGTTCAGGTTATCAAAAGTTCCGACACCTGTCTGGCTGAGTAACCCACCCTTCGGTGCAACAGGGTTGGCATAAGGCATATGTGCCCTGCCTGAATACTGTGGGGTGGCATGGATGGCAATATACGGTGTGGTCTGTAAAGCTCCCCACCCCGTAACTGACAACAAAGGTAATCCCAACAGCAAGCTCAGTCTTGCTGCACTGGACAATGACATGAATGCGCTACTCCCTGCGGACTCAGAATAAAGGTTACAGGTTTGGAACTTTAATGACATCACCTATACGCAGTTGCGTATCTGTTTTTAAATCATTCATTTCCGCAAGCTGACCTGCATTGAGACCATATTTACCTGCCAGACCAATCAAGGTGTCTCCACGTTTGACCTTATATTCTTTCACTGTTTTAGGCAGTACGATGGACTGACCCACCTGTAAACCGGCACGTGGACTTAATCCGTTCAGTTCAGCCAGTGCCGCAACGCTCATTCCCGCACGGGCAGCAATCACATTCAGAGACTCACCAGACTTCACTGTATATTTATCCGTCTCGCGTGAAGATACCGCTGCTTTTTTAGGTGCAGACTCAGCTTTGTTTTCAGCTGATGGCACATCACCTTCAGTTTTCAGCTTCTGACCCACACGTACAGAGGCATTACGGGCTAAACCGTTCAGATCAGCCAGATAGCTCAGTTGCAGATGATATTTACGTGCAATACTGCCCAGGGTCTCACCTGATTTCACGGTATGAATCTCTGAACTGACTTTTTCATCGCTTTTATCGGCTTTACTGTCAGTTCTGGCATTCTGTTCTGGTACATCACCTGTCAGTTTCAGCTTCTGACCCACACGCAGACCTGCGTTACGGTTTATGCTGTTAAGACCGGCAATATCATCCATACTCAGATTGTATTTGGCTGACAGAGAAGTCAGGGTATCTCCTGACTGTACCGTATAAGTATCCGGTACAGTTGCGCCTGCCGGAACTTTCAGCACCTGACCTGCCTGTAAACCTTTTGCAGCTGAAAGACGATTCAGTTCAGTCAACTCAGAAACTGAAATTTTTGACTGACTGGCAATACTGTATAAGGTATCGCCACGCTGAACTCTGTAGCTCTCTGTTTTATAAGCAGGTTCAGATTTAGCTGTATCCACTCTGGATGTAACTTTTTCATCTGCTTTAGGTTCAGCTTCAACTTCATTCAACGGAACATTGATTTTTTGCCCCACCATAAGGCTGCTGCCTGCACTTAAACCAGGGGTCAGATCAGCAAGTTCCTGATTTGAAAGTGCATAACGGTCTGCAATCAGTTTCAGATATTCGCCACGCTTCACCACATAACTTTTCGTTTTGATTTTTGCAGTTTTTTCAGCAGGCTTCACTGAGTCAGCTTTCACTGAACGGCTGTCAGCAGCAGGCTCTTTCAGTGTCAGTTTCTGCCCGACATTAATCCCACTGGTTACAGAAAGATTATTATAGTCTGCAAGCTGTTTAACGCTCAGTCCAAACTGGCTGGCTACTCCGGTCAGACTGTCATTTGCCTGAACCACATAACTGTCCGGAACAGTTTTTTTAGCCGATGCTTCTGCACTGACCTGAGGTTTAGCATCATACAGATAAATACTGGTACCGACATACAGCGTCGAAGAAGGATCAATCTGGTTCCATTTCGCCACATCACGCCAGTTCACGCCATTTTTCATGGCAATCACCGCCAGCGTATCACCAGGCAATACAGTATAGGTACTGCGCTTGCCTTTCGGTGGAACCACCACAACTTCTGAATCTGTTTTTACAAAGTTTTTACCCTGATTACGTTTTGCCTCATCCGAGTCTGACTGGGTATTTTCTGCCACACCTTTAGGATATGAGAAACCTTTGGTCAACTCTTTACCCTGCTGATCTGCCACGGACTGACTGGTCTGAATAGCCGTCAGTTTAATTTTTCCATCGAATGGATCAACAATTTCAGTGCCCTGTGGTGCAATCTGTTTCAGTTCTGCCACCACCTGCTCCTGTTCTGCTTTTGAAGCAACAGGACGCAACACTTCGTCTACGGATTTAGTCTGTCCTTCTGCACGAACAGCAGCCTGAATCTGCTCACGCTCTGCCACCGAAATTGGAGGTTCAACCTTAACCGGCTGGACATTTGTTGCCTGTGTAACAGCAACAGGAATACGTGGTGCGCTCGGCACATCAGAACCTGAAGCAAATGCAGCCAGTGCAGCTGAACCCTGCGGTGTCTGCACAGGACGTGAAGACGCTGTGAGCGCTTTGCCAGGTTCAGTTTTAGCAGTAACTGCAACAGCTGGTTTAGTATTGGTTGCTGCAATGGCAGGCGGTGTTGTTTTAGATGGTAAAATCACTGCACCACCCATTGCAGGTGGTGTGGATGCAGATGGATTTACAGTGGTACTTGCCCACAGACTGCCTGACGATGACGACTTCAGACCTTTCAGTTTTGCATCAGTGGCTGGACTTAAATCAGCAGGAATCAGAATACGCATTGGACTTGCAGCATCAATCTGTTCACCACGGTGTCCAGGGTTCAGTGCGTACAGTTCTGCACGACTCAGACCTGTTACAGCCGAAATATCATTCAGACTGACAGCTCCAACAGAAATTTCCCTGAAGTGAGGACGGTTGGCAATCGGCGGTAAACTTACGCCATAAGCATTCGGATTTTTAATAATCTGAGCCACTGCAAGGAAACGCGGCACATAGTTCATGGTTTCCTGAGGCAATTTCAGTGACCAGTAATCGGTAGGCAGTCCTGCCGCACGGTTACGGTTGATTGCCTGCTGAATCCGACCAGGCCCTGCATTATAGGCAGCTAAAGCTAGCTCCCATGAACCAAACTGGTTGTACAGACTGCCCAGAAACTCATAAGCTGCACGGGTAGATTCAACCACATCACGACGTCCATCGTATGAACCTGTCTGGCGCAGACCATAAATACGACCCGTACTTGGAATAAACTGCCAGAGACCTGCTGCGGCTGCGCTACTTGTTGCCGCAGGGTCATAAGAACTTTCAATCACCGGTAACAGTGCCAGTTCAGTCGGCATACCACGGCGTTCAGCTTCTTTTACAGTATGATAAAGATAGCGTGATGCACGCGCACTCAAACGTTCGATGTAAGGCTGACGTGAAGCAAACCAGCCACGTTGCGCTTCAATTCGCGGATCCCAGTGATTCAGATCCATTTTAAAACCAACCGTCATCCGTTTCCAGACATCACCATGTTTCAGAATCTGAAGGCGGTCTCCTTCCACTGCACGCATATCGGTTGCAGACAGCAGATCTTCCAGTCCATCCAGACCACTGGCGTCCATCATGCCTGAGCCAGCCATTTTTGATTTGGAAGTTTTAGATGCGCCAGGTGAGGATGTACATCCCGTCGTGAGCCCCAGAGCAGCAATTGCAGACCCTAATACAGTAATTTTAAAAAGTGCAGAGACTGAAGGCTGCCACAGAAGCGTGGTTGGTTTATACATAAGAAATCCAGACAACTCGTATAAATTTATTTTTTAGATATGCCATTGTAGTGAAGCATGTCGGAGACACAAGGCAATAATTCAGCCCTATTTCAGTATAAATGTTACAAGAAATTAAAAAATAAGCACTCGATACACTTCCTGAGTGCAATTGCGTTATACAATACAGCACTCTTTTTTGTTTCAGCAGATCCTCTGGAAAATAAAATATGTCTCAGACCATCACACTTTATGTTGACGGCGCATGTCGTGGCAATCCTGGCTTAGGTGGCTGGGGAGCTTACATCATTACGGAAACAGAAGAACACAAACTGTGTGGTGGCGAGCCTGAAACAACCAATAACCGTATGGAGCTGACCGCTGCCATTGAAGGTATCCGTTTCTGCCCTGCCGATGCCAGCCTGATTATGTGGACGGACTCCAGTTATGTGCAGAAAGGCATTACCGAATGGATTCATGGCTGGAAAAAGAAAAACTGGAAAGATGTTAAAAACCCTGATTTGTGGAAAGAGCTTGATGCCCTCTGCCAGGGTCGTCAGATTGAATGGAACTGGATCAAAGGTCATGCAGGTCATGCAGGCAACGAAATGGCTGACCAGCTTGCCAATCTGGGAGCTGATAAAACCCAGGCGCAGATGCAGACTGACTCAAAAAAAAAATCTGAACCCGACTGGTTACTGGACGACCCCTTCGGACTTGATCTGACCGATACCGATGACTCTGCTGAATCAGAAATACCTGAAGACATTGAAGAACAGGATGAAATCAGTGAAGTCCTGTCTGCTGATGCTGAAGAAACATCTGAAACCAATCCATCAGTTGCAGCACACCCTCACATTGTCATTACACCTGCCAGAACCGATCTAAGCGGTCCACGGCAGCTGATTCTGGATACAGAGACAACAGGTTTTTATTTTCAGGACACTGACCGGATCATTGAGGTGGGTGCCATTGAAATGATTAACCGGAAACTGACCGGTAGCTCTATTCATATTTATATCAATCCTGAAAAACCGGTCGGTGACTCTGAAGCCATTCACGGTATTACAGATGATTTCCTGAAAGATAAACCGAAATATGCAGAAATTTCAGATGTTCTGTTTGACTATCTGAAAGGTGCGGAAATTATTGCCCATAACGCCACCTTCGATATGAACTTCCTGGATATGGAGTTCAGACGTGCAGGTTTACAGGCTTTATCAGAAGTCTGTGAAGTGACCGACACATTGGCAATGGCAAAATCCAAGCATCCAGGACAGAAAAATTCACTCGATGCCTTAGTCCGTCGTTATGAGATTCCTCAGCGCGACCGTACTTTCCACGGCGCATTACTGGATGCCGAAATTCTCTCCGATGTCTATCTGGCAATGACCGGTGGACAGGTCTTACTGGATATTGATGCATCTTCCTCCGAAGAAAATAATGGATCAGGTCACCGCAGACAGGTGGAAATTGAATTACCCGTGATCCTGCCATCTGCAGATGAACTGGAGGCACATGAGAACTGGGTCAAACAATATGAAGAAAAGCATGGAGAACCCTGCTTTTTTGCCAAATAAAATCTGCACTTTTTGTGTTTTTTTGTATTTAAACATCCGACAGTTAAGTTATAGTTGAATGCAAACCGTCATGCCTGAATTTCAGGCGACAGTAAAACAGATAAAACACTAGGAAAGGTGCAGATACATGTCTTACCAAACCTCAATTCATTTTGATCCGACTGCATTGCTGATAATAAAAAATGAGGTTGATAACTCAATCAAGCTGGTGGAATCAGCTGTGAGTGCCCTGGCAGAAGACCAGACCTTACCTTTCGGAATTGATGACGCATTAAACCAGTTTGAACAGTGTGCTCAGGTTCTTGCATTGATTGACATGCAAAGCCTGGCAAAAATTGCACAGTATTCAGCTGAACTCATGCGCAGAATCATGGCAAACCCGACTCAGATCAACACCGATGAAGTGGTTGCGCTCAGTGAAGGTACAACCATGCTGCGTCGCTATATCGAATTCATCTGTCTGCGCGAAGTCAAGATTCCACAGTTTCTGCTAGATACCCTGAACCGCCTGGAACGCACGCTTGGTAAACCGATCACCTCTGAAGGTCAGCATATCGAATCACTGCTGGACTGTATCACTCCAGAATTCTCACTGCCGACGCCACCAGTACTGGAAAAATCACAGTATGTACACCGTCTGTATAAACTGTCTTTGAACCGACTGATCAAACAGGAAGAGTCCGAGTTCGATCTACAGGCACTTAAAGTGGTTGGTGCTTACCTGGCAGCTGTTTCAACTGAACATACTTCAGGTAAATACTGGAACCTTGTTTATGTTGCATTTGAACAGATTGAAAATTTACTGCTGAATGAACCCCGTCTGCGCACGCTGATCAGTATTGAACGGAATATCGCAGAATATTTCAGCGCACCTGAAACATTCAAAGCAGAAATTCAGGATTTAGCCAACATCCTCAGTCTGTGCATCAGCCAGGAAGACAGTATTTCTGAACATATCCGTCAGCAGCTGAACATTGGCGATGACATGCTGACAGACACACAGTTACAGGTCTTCAGCCGTCAGCTGTATGGTCCTGATTTTGATACCATGCATACCATCAGCAATCTTGTGACTGATGAAATGGCTCAGATCAGAAATGATATTGAATACAACTATCAGAACATGTCTCCTGAAAAAACAGTTGAACTTCAGGACAAACTGAAAGGCATGGCCAATATTTTCCGTGTCCTCAACCTGAATGAAGCCTGCAATGACCTTTTCCGTCAGGCAGAATCATTGAATCAGGCTGAAGTGCTCAAAGATGAAGGCTTCGCACAGCAGCTGATGAACTGCATCCTGTCTGCAATGAACTCCATTGGTGTTCTTGAGCGCCACCATACGTCCAGCCGTTTACAGTTACGTGTAAACAACATGAATATTTCACTGGATCGCCTGGATGATGCTCATGCCACATTACTGACGGAAACAAAAACCCAGATCGAAAACAGCAGTCAGCAACTTGTACAGTACCTTCAGGACCACAACCTGAAAGCTCTGGAGCAGATGCCTGCACAGCTGGCTGAAGTCAGTGGAGCACTGTTGTTCCTGAACGCTCAGGATGGACAGAAAGCTCTGAAAACTGCATCAAATTTTGTTCAGGACAAAATTGCAGCTGAAGCTGTTATTTCTGCTGAAGAAATCAATCATCTGCTCGACACGCTTGCCAGTGCCGACATGTTAATTGACAATTTAAAGAACAAACAGCCTGTCCTGCGCTCGATGTTTGATGTAGCATTGGTCAGTAGCGAAAAACTGAAAACTGTAGCCTGATGACTGAACTCTCACTTGCTTATCTGTTCCAACAACAACAACTGCTGGTCGATGAAAACTTTCAACTCCCTAGAGTTGAAAGACTGGCAAGTGATTTAAATCTTAATACGGGTGATCAGGTGATTGCCCGTGATCTTCAGGAACATGAACCCATCCCTGAGGGTTTTCAGCTAGTTCCTATCCGACAGCTCCTTCCACTCTGGAACACACAGCAGTTTGAACATGCCAGCCGTGCCATTCAGTTACTGGAATGGCGTCGCAATCATAAATTCTGTAGTCACTGTGGTCATGAGACCGAAGTACATCCCACCGAATATGCCATGGTCTGCCCTGCATGCAGATATCATCAGTACCCACGGGTTCAGCCTTGTGTCATAACAGTCATTACCCGCGGTGATAATGAAATCTTACTGGCAAAAAATGCCCGTAATAAAAGCAATATGTATGGTCTGATCGCAGGTTTCGTTGAGGTCGGTGAAACACTTGAAGAAGCAGTGCGCCGTGAAACTGAAGAAGAAGTCGGTTTAAAACTGAAAAATATTCAGTACCTGGCAAGTCAGCCCTGGCCTTTTCCAAGTAACCTGATGCTGGCTTTTAAAGCAGAGTATGCTGCGGGTGAAATCGTGCTTCAGGAAGATGAAATCAGTGAAGCACAGTTCTTTAAATTTGATGAACTGCCTGAAATTCCATTTAAAGGCAGTATTGCTTATGCCATGATCATGCATGTCACTCAGGGGCATCCTGTTGCAGATGACACCCGTGAATGGCTGTAATCAATCCATCTGACGCAGTTCTGTTAAAACATCCATAAGCATTTTTCGGGTCTGAAAATAACGGCTGAACAGCGTCGAAACAGACCCCATCACTGTCAGATGTCCAGTTTTGGGTACATCCAGAATCTGACTGTGATTACCCTTTTCTTTCAGCATCTGATCCAGATCGACCGCATTGCTGCGATGAACAATTCTGTCATTTTCAGCAGTGAACAGATAATGTCTGATGGTATTGCTTTCAACAAAATAAAAAGGCATAACCTGCTGAAACGGCACCTGCTGATCAAATGCATCTTCACACAAAGGATCACCTTTATAGTCAAAATGATAAGGTCCTGCCAATCCAATCACAGCACGGATTTCAGTTTTACAGATCAACTCATAAGGCTTTGGGTTGTACAGCGCAGACATAATATTGAAAGCACCCGCTGAATGCCCCATCAATACAATTTTCTGTGCACTGATTTTCAGACGCTGTTTTTGCTGTGCCAGATAGTTCAGAGCCAGAGTCAGGTCATCCACAGAACTTGGAAAAATATGCTGTGGCGCTAGATGATAATTAATGACTGCCACATCAAAACCTTCACGGGCAAAAGACTCACCGACAAAGCGGTAATCCTTTTTGTCACCATGTGACCACGCACCGCCATGCACAAAAACAATCAGAGGATTTTCACCTTTCTGCTCTGACGCATACAGATCAAGACGGTGTCGGGCTTTCAGTCCATAAGCAACATTGTGCTGTACACTGTATCCTCTACGCGGAGTCAGCCTGTTCAGCGCATAACTGCCTGCATCATACAGACGAAAATCCCTGTACAGGGATTTTGCCTTTTCTACACGATTTTTCAGTAATGCTGCAATCTGTTGAATCTTATTGAACATTGCTTGGTTCAGCCTGATCAGGATCAATGGCAACAGGCGTCTGCACATCAGGTACCGCGTTCATCATCGGTGTTGCTACAGTCCCAGACACAGTTGACTGTCGCTGATCAATATTATCCACTAAAGTTACAATGCGGGTGACATTGCCAACCCGCTGCAGGACCTGATTCAGATCATCCACTTCAGCATTGTTCAGTCGTCCCATCACATAAAGTACACCATCTTCAGTATGTACACGGACTTTACTGTCAGAAACAACCGCAGCTTTCATAATCAGACCACGTGTGTTTGCTGTTACTGTTGTGTCCTGCATAATGGTTGAATAACCAATCTGATCGCCAACCGTTATATAATTATGTACGGTCTTTACATCACTCATTGCACGAACATTATCTTCTGCCAGCTGCTTCAGATGCGCATCAGGCACCTGCCCGGTCAGCAGAACATTACCGTGAAAACTTTCAATATTGATACGCGACTGTTTGAATCTTGCATCCAGTTTATACAGATTGATTTTCGCAGTTCTTTCAATGGAAGAATCAATAAAAACCTGCCCCAGCGAACGTGCGCCACTTTCTGTCCCTACAGGTGCAGAACCAGTACCACCGGAAATAAAACTTGCACAGCCTGATAAACCTGCTACGCACAACACTGTCATTGCAATATGCTTAAACACTCAGCAAGACTCCTAATGATTTAAACCAAATTATTTTATATTTCAGACTTTGGTCTGGATGATGATTAGAGATTAATAAACTCCAGATCAAAAGTAAAAGCATTTTCAATCCATTGCAGATCATAAGGGAAACTGGAAAAGTGATACTGTACTGTTTTTGCAAATTGTTGAGAAAAATCAAAACAAATCACATCAAATCGACAATAAAAGTCAGCATATTGTGGATTTTTCTGTAGAAAGTACAATGCCGTTTTCATCAGTTTACGCTGTTTTGATAAAGTCACCACCTCAGATGCATGACCATAAGCCGTTGCTGACCTTGCTTTG
This sequence comes from Acinetobacter chinensis, assembly GCF_002165375.2. Taxonomy (NCBI): domain Bacteria; kingdom Pseudomonadati; phylum Pseudomonadota; class Gammaproteobacteria; order Moraxellales; family Moraxellaceae; genus Acinetobacter; species Acinetobacter chinensis. The sequence goes on along the minus strand of NZ_CP032134.1, from coordinate 1,092,458 downwards.
ACTTCCACAAAAATCAGATCCTGCTGCTGCTCAACAATAAGATCCACTTCGCCATTTCGTGAATGATAATTTACAGCGACGACCTGAAAGCCTTTTGCTTCAAGAAATTTACGGGCTTCCAGTTCAGCCCATTGCCCCATTTGCATTTTCATTGGAATTTTACAGCTCATTATTTATTTTAATTTTTTCACAACAGCTTCATGATAAAGCCTCAAGCAACGGGATTCATTTCCCATGATACAGTCCAATTCAGGTAGAATAACCCTTTTACGGTCAGTTAAAAATCAACTGACTGAAATACCATCCTGTGCAGGGAGAAATTGCATGAATGCCCAGTTGTTTGTTGTGTCCACCCCCATCGGGCATCTTGATGATATCACCTATCGCGCAGTCGAAGTCCTTAAATCTGTACAGATTATTGCTGCTGAAGACACCCGTACTTCTGCTCAGTTGCTGAAGCATTTTAATATTTCCACACCACTGACTGCCTGCCATGATCACAATGAAAGCAACAAAACAGATCAGCTGATCCAGCGTATTTTAAACGGTGAAAATATGGCACTGATCAGTGATGCAGGTACTCCTCTGATCAGTGATCCTGGGTTTAAACTGGTCCGTGCAGCTCAACAGCACCAGATTCGTGTCGTTCCTGTACCTGGAGCCTGTGCTGCAATCGCTGCACTGAGTTCTGTGGGACTTCCAAGTGACCGCTTCAGCTTTGAAGGATTTCTACCCTCCCGACAGTCACAGCGCATTGCAGCCCTTGAAAAACTCAAAGATGAAACTCAGACGCTGATTTTCTATGAAGCACCGCACCGTATTCTTGAATGTGTAAAAGATATGGCAACCGTTTTTGGCGCTGAACGCCCTGTCGGTTTTGCCCGTGAAATTACCAAGACCTTTGAAACCATAAAAAAAATGTCACTGTCTGAACTGGTCAGCTTTATCGAAAATGATCATCATCAGCAAAAAGGTGAAATTGTGCTGGTGATTGGTGGTGCAACTGAACAGAAAGACCTTGAACAGGAAGCACTGGATAAACTGCTGCTTCGCCTGTTACAGGATTTATCGGTTAAAGCAGCATCACAACTTGCAGCAGACCTGACAGGTATTAAAAAGAAAGTGGCTTACCAGCGTGCGCTTGAACTGACAGACAAAAAACAGGACTGATTTTTTATATCTGAACTTCAACCTGTTTACTTTACCTATTGACTAACTTTCAGTAAGAGGCTGTAGATATATCACTCAACGTTGTTTTTCAAACAGCAAACTGTTCCTGAAACAAAAAAATAAAAAAGCATCACCGTAGTGATGCTTTTTTATTAATCCTCAGCAGATGCGTCTGGAGGAACTTCAGTAATCTTGCCGCCTCTGGCAAGAAAAGCAGCCACTTCATCTTCGAGTGCCTGACGCTGCTTCAGCTTTGCTGTTACAGTCAGTGTTTCAGCTTCTGCCATATCACCTTCAGCAGCGCTATCTTCAGCGCTACCAGCGCCTTTTTCAGCAGCCTGTGCTTCATCCTCATCTACAGTTGAGTCTTCTGCGTCATCGTAATCGTTCATATCCGTCATCTTTCATTTCCCCTCAGACTTGCCCAGTATAAAACTGGTTCCGAATTACGAAGAAATTTATCAATCTCTTTGCATTTCGCATAGAGTAAAATGCAAAAAAAACGTATTTTTTTTGATCAAAAACGTAATTAAAGTTAAATGAATGGCTAAAATTCAACAATTTCAGGAAATCGCATAGCGTGTATGACTCAGTGAAGACAGTCCATTTGCCTGAGCCATAAACGTATCCTTGAGAATTTCATGCTGTTCAACCTGCTTCAAAGCAAAATTACGTGCCCAGACCACAGGAAAAATTTGTGCAGTTTCCGTCCAGCCAATGATGGACATACTGTGCATCATGGCATCGTTCTGACCTTTGCGCTGATGCTCATAACGCTTCAGTGTCTGTTCATGTGCCCACACACCACGCTTTAAGTCATGCAGCAGAACATCACACAGCACAGCAGCATCCAGACAGCCTATATTGACCCCCTGACCTGCAAGTGGGTGAATCACGTGAGCTGCATCACCAACCAGTGCCAGACCTTCTGCAATATACCGTTTTGCAGCGCGAGCCTTTAATGGAAATCTTACTTTGGAAGTGGCTTCAACGACTCCCCCCAGCATGTGGTGGCTCTGTTCAGTAATCAGCTGACAGAATGCTTCATCACTTAAAGCGGCATATTCTTCTGCAAAGTCATCCGGCAAAGTCCACACAATGGATTGCCAGTAACCATTCTCAGCAGCATCAAGACCTGCCATAGGCAAATAAGCCAGTGGACCTGTTTCAAGAAATATCTGTCTGGCTACGTGTAAATTTGGTTCGCGGGTGCGGATGGCACAGGTCAGACCCGCCTGTTGATAATCCAGTACATCCAGTTCAATAAACGCCTGATCACGTACAAATGAGTTAGCGCCGTCTGCACCGATCAGCAGTTTTGTTCTGAGTTCAGTGCCATCAGCCAGCACTATATGCCAGACACCGACACCTCTCTCAACACGGATAACTTTTACCTGCGTTCTGTAATCACGGATCTGCTCCAGCAGCTGTTGCTGTATCGCAAGATTCAGAATACTCGGTTCAACCATTGAACCGAGTGTCTGCTCAGGTGCGGGTGTCAGTTCAGATGACTGACCAAAATTAATCTCACCGTAGCCGTTTTTATTCCACACCTGCATACCGCTGTATGGCATCTGGCGTTTCAGACCTTCCCAGACTTTTGCTGTTTTTAACAGATGGATTGTTGCCTGACTCAGTGCAAGCACTCGTGGATTTGAAACTGACAGTACACTTTGCTCATCCAGTACAGGGGCAGCATCCAGTACCGTGACCTCTACTCCACCCTGAGCAAGCAACAATGCAGTCAGACCACCCACAAGTCCACCACCAATTACCACTGCATCCAGTATATCCTGACTCATGCTTTCAACCCCATCGCATAGTTTGCCACCAGAGGTTTAATCCCTGGAATCACGTCAAAAGCCACCAGTCCTGTATTTCTGATCAGTTTAAGGACTGGGTTCTGATTACTGAATCCACGTACCACAGAATCACAGAACTTAATCACACGCTGCTGGTCGGTCAGTCTTGATTTTTCATAATCGAGGAGCATTGATGCATCACCTAAATCAGCACCAGCATTCACCTTCTCTTTTAAATAACGCAGTAATACATGAGCATCACGCATACACAGATTAAAACCCTGACCTGCGACCGGATGAATGGTATGAGCTGCATTACCCATTAAAACCACACGTCCTACCGCCTGTTTCTCAGCAAGAACCTGAGACAGTGGGAAACTGAACCGTTTACCGGTTTTCTGGAATTTACCCGCACGGTCTCCATAGGTTTGCTGTAAAGCATCCAGAAAATGCTGATCATTTTCATCCCCCAGCCATTCACCTTCTGTCCCTTTAGGCACAGGCCAGACCACCGAGCGACGGTATTCTCCCGGCAATGGCAACAGAGCCAATGGTCCTAAATGGCTGAACCGTTCAAAACCGACATGATGATGCGGCTTCGAAGTCTGTACTGTGGTGACAATCGCTACCTGATCATAGTCATGTACCGAAGCACCAATACCCAAAGCTTTACGACAGAATGAATCACGACCATCAGCTGCGATCACAATTTTAGCCTGCAGTCGGAGTGCTTTTTCACCACGCTGAGCTTCAATAAAGGCATGATCTGTATCCTGCGTTAATGATGTGACCTGTACACCATCAATCAGTTCAATCAAAGATTCTTTTTTTACTTCAGTCAGCAGTACCCGTCCCAACCAGGCGTTTTCAATCACCTGTCCAAAACTTTCAACTTTTTCCTGTTCTGCTTTTAAACGTGCCTTACCAAAACTGTCCTGTTCAGTAATATTGACTTCCAGGATAGGCGTTGCATGTTCCTGTAAAGCATCCCACAGACCCAGCTCCTGATAAATCTGTACCGTACGGCGTGACAGCGCACTGTTTCGAGCATCAAAACTTGAGTGATAAGGAGCAAGATCTGCATCATCATAATCAGGGTATCTGATCGCTTCGAGTAGCTTTACGCCAATTTTTGCTTTTGCCAGCATCAGTGCCAGACTGAGTCCGACCATACCACCACCCACAATGATGACTTCTTGTTGCATGCCTTGATCCTTCCATACGTATCCAGTCGGGCTGGACACTGATAATCTTGATTGAATTTATCTTACCGCAAAGTCATTTATTTTTATAATGAAATAGCACTGATGCTCTTAAGATGATGAAATCCTGATACTTTGAATAAAAACCGGACTGAAAAAACTGTTTTTTATCAAAAAGCCAGTGCAGCTTTTATAATCTGAAATAAACTGTGAATCGAACCACAACGACCCAATATGATATTTCATATTCAATCCTCATTTTCCTCAAGAATAAAAACAAACAACCAATTGATAATATTAAAAATAAAATCCATTTAGATTATATTGCACTGCTTTCAGACAATGTTCAGTGATTAACTGAAAGTGCATCATCTTTATTTGATAAAATCACGACAGTAATCAAAAAAGACCAGGACGATTTTTAATGAATATTCTCATTCGGGATGAACAACCAGCAGATATTCAAAGCATTGAAGAACTGACCAGAGCTGCATTTTTAAATGAAGAACACTCCAGTCATACTGAACAGTTTATTGTGAACAGTCTTCGTAAGAACGGGCAGCTCAGCATTTCCTTAGTCGCAGTTGAAAATGACGTTATTGTTGGTCATGTTGCCATTTCTCCCGTAAGTATTTCTTCAGGTGAAACAGGATGGTACGGTTTAGGTCCCATCTCTGTCTGTCCTGATAAACAAGGTCAGGGAATTGGATCACTTTTGATGCATGCATCACTGGATAAATTAAAACAATCCGGTGGAAAAGGCTGTGTTTTACTGGGAGATCCTGCTTATTACAGCCGTTTTGGTTTTAAATCCTATCCTGATCTTAATTTACCTGGTGTACCCCCTGAGTATTTTCAGGCACTCAGTTTTACTGACCATATCCCCCAGGGCAATGTCACTTATCATAAAGCCTTTGAGGCAACTGAATAGAACTTAAGCGAAGACTTCCGTACTGAAAACATCTGACACAGAGATCTTAGTCAATAAAACAGTAAGAAAATGATGGGAAATCAAGAATTTTTACTCTGCTCCCAGATAAAACCCAGTCAGTTTTGTACGCCTGGACGTACAGCGATTCAGGACTTTGGCGAATATACAGATCAACATCAATTTTCTATCATGGGGATATAGAGAGCAGGATGCTCCAGACAAAAATAAGAAAAGACAGCAATGGACATGCAGGTTCGACAGGAGTCAGACCAAAGCATCAAATACGTAAAAAAGCCTGACAGGATGTCAGGCTTTTTTATTGATGATTATGCTGAAAAATTATGCTGAATCAGACTTTTAAATATTTTCTGCGACAAAAATAACTGACTCGACACATAACCACTGACTTTCGGCAGACCATCATACATTTCATTAACATGCCGATGATAAAACACATGCCCTACAGCTTCAGGAAGCTGAGTTGAATCCGCTAAATTCATCGCGGGGACAAATGCAAATCGAGTAAATGGCGCAACCCACATCACACCAAATACAGGCTTTGCACAGGACTTACAAATCCCGCGATTCACCGCAGGTGGCGCACGAAATTTTTTAAATTCAACAGAGTCTGCTTCAAGCAATTTGACCGATTTTTCAGGGAAAATCACCACATCGGCAAAAGGCTTTTTATAAATGTCCTGACAAATCTGGCAGTGACAGATGAACCGAACTAATGGCGTACCCTCAACGCTAAAAGTAGATTGTCCACATGTGCAACTGCCTTGCTGAATGATAGGCGTATTTTTCATCATATTTCTTTACACTCCTTTATTCAGTATCCAGGTCTGCTTGATTCACCCAGTTCGAATGAAAACCTAAAGGAATATGCGTTGGTAGCTCAATGATTGCTACAGGTTCTTGTGTAATATCTTTTGCATCCAGAATCACCACTTTACTGTTTTTGCAGTCGATTGAATGTACATAAGACATTAACCAACCATCATCTTCAGTTTGAGCATGATCATTTGGAATAAAAATTACTTCACCTGTCACATAACTATCACCATAGTAATGTTGAGTGGTTTTTGAAGATTCTAAATCATGCTTTAACAGGTAATTCTCATGAATATCTGTCGGATTGCCCGGCTTACCTTCTTCACCTAAAGTAATCGTATAGGCATAACGGTATGGTTTTCCTGACAAACATTCATTAAAACGTGGGAATTCCTGAGGTGTGGTCGAAATAACCGTACGCTTGATTTCACCTGTTGCATATTGCAAATGCCAGCGTTCAAAACGTACCACTTGACCATCCGATGGACCTTGAATGGTGTTTTTAAAGGTTTCGTCATGCACCGCAGCATCTAAAATCACATCGCCATTTTCCAGATCATAAGCATTACAGCTGTGGAAAATAAAACATGGATCGACATTGAACCAACGGATTTCATCCGCATTACTGTTTTTAGGCAATAAGCCAATTCTTGCCTGATGTTGCTCATTCCATTTATATGGAAAATCAGCGCCACGCATGATATTTGACATTGAGAATGTAATCGGTAAATCAAAAATCACCATTTTACTCGCCGTCATATTGCAGTCATGCATCATTGGACCATGCTGTACAGGAATGCTGACACGGTTTTTCAGTTTTCCATCTTGATCAATCACGTGATAATGAATTTGATTCATCACCAATGCATCGTAGCAAATCGCATGCAAGTCACCTGTTTCATGGTCTTTATGCGGATGCGCTGAAAATGCAAATTTTTCGTCATCATTAAATAAACGATAACGCACACTGTTCAGCTCAGCATCCATTTCCACAGGAAGCGGTCCTGCTTCAACGATCGTCCAGATTTTCCCTGCATGCCCAATAATATTGGTATTGGTAATGTCTGCTACGCCACGTGGGTTGCCCTCGATGCGAGGACGTTTTAATTTGTCATGAACTTGATGCGTGCCAACATAGCGACTTTTACACCACAGTGCTTGACCATCTTTAAGGCGCAATCCATGTACCATGCCATCGCCAATAAACCAGTTATACAGCGTTGGATTTTTCACTTCCAATGGGTTTGGCCCCATGCGCAAGAAGAGACCATCAAGCTGTTTTGGAATCGTCCCAATCACGTTGAAATCATGATGAACGGATTCAGCGACAGGTGCAAAAGGGCCTTTTAGAAAGGGGTTATCATCCGCATAAGGGATGCGTTTTTTTGCAAGTTCGGCAAAGAAATTCAGAGTTCCCATGGCGAATCTGTTATTGGCTAGGTTATTCATGAAACTTGACATAATCAGACAATCCTTTTTGAGTTTTTATTGCTTGTTTCGTATAATTACTTCAATGTGTACAGCAGTCACATTTAATTTATAACATTAATGTTCACGGTGTCAACATTGAATAAAAAAATCGTCGATTCAATTTCAACGTATCATCATGGCAATCTGCGTGAAACTTTATTGACGCAAGGCTTGATTTTATTGGAGTCTTCTCAGGGAACTGAGTTCAGTATGCGTGAATTGACCCGAATTATTGGCGTTTCTGCAAATTCCGTTTATCGGCATTTTGCCAATAAAGAAGAATTATTGATCGCGATGGCGATTCATGGTTTTGAAAAATTATTAACTTTACAAGGGCAATCCATCCAACAGGCGCAGGATGCTAAGCAAGGATTTATTCTGTCTGGGAAACAATATATTTATTTTGCGATCAAGCATCCTGCGCTGTTTCGTTTAATGTATGGTCGTTTTGCTGTGACTCAAGCCGATGAGAATTTAAAAGCGATGGCAAATCTGGCTTATACAGGGATGCTATATGCGATTGCCAACACCTTAAATGTATCTGTAGATGATGCCAGAGCCAAAGTGCTTGCAGTTAAATCATGGAGTGTGGTGCATGGTTTAAGTCATTTACTGGTCGATGGTCAGTTTGATGACCTGTCTGAGATTGACCGTGAAAATATGATTGATCAGGTTTTGGCGACACTGGAAACGGGTTGATTTTTAAAAAACTGAGCTGACATGAAAAATTTTATAAATAAAAAGCCGGTCATCTGACCGGCTTTTTATTTCATTTCAGATTATTTCGCCATTAAGGCTTCAATCTCTTCTACAGATTTCACTACCGCAGCTGTTAAAACACGTGGACCATTTTCTGTCGCCACCACATCATCTTCAATACGGATACCGATACCACGCCATTTCACATCCACCGTTTCATCATCCGGTGCGATATACAGACCTGGCTCCACGGTGACAACCATACCCTCTTCATAGGCACGCCATTCACCATCCAGTTTGTATGTACCTACATCATGCACATCCATGCCAAGCCAGTGCCCTGTACCATGCATATAAAACTGACGATAAGCTTCTTTTTCAATAATTTCATCGATGTTGCCCTGCATAATACCAAGATCAAGCAAGCCCTGAACCAGGATACGTACAGCTACGTTATGCGGCTCTTTATATGAATTTCCAATCTGAACCGCATTGATCGCAGCAATCTGCGAATCCAGAACCACGTTATACAGCGCTTTCTGTTCAGAACTGAACTTACCGTTGACCGGAAAAGTACGGGTAATGTCAGAGGCATACAGCTGATACTCGCAGGCTGCATCAATCAGTACCAGATCACCGTCTTTCAGCACTTTATCATTTTCAACATAATGCAGAATGCAGGCATTTTCCCCACCACCCACAATGCTGTTATAAGACGGTACACAGCCGTTTTTACCAAAAATATAATTGAGTTCAGCTTCCAGAGCATATTCCATCATGCCTGGTTTTACAGTCTGCATCGCACGGGTATGCGCTTCTGCGGAAATATCAGATGCAATCTGCATCAGTTCCAGTTCCTGCTCGGTTTTATGCAGGCGAAGCTCATCAATAATACGGTCCAGCTGTACAATCTTAGCAGGTGCTGAAGTACCACGTCTGGATTCACCACTGGCTTTTGCAATCCATCCTGCGACACGCGCATCAAAGGCAGCCTGCTGACCAATACGATAAAAAAGTTTCGCCTTGTTCTGAAGTTTTTCCTGAATTTCCTCATCCAGCAGATCTATCGCATAGGCTTCATCTGCTTCAAAGTCATCCACAGCACCATCCACACCGGCACGGTAGCCATTCCAGATTTCCATTTCACGGTTACGTTCACGGCAGAACAGACTGTAGGTATAACCCTCATCTATGGATTCGTAAGTTTCAATGACAGCAACTGCCTCAGGTTCTGCAAATCCCGTCAGCCAGAAAAAACTGCTGTCAGCACGGAATTTATAATCGGCATCGCGGTTACGCATGGCAACAGGACTGGTTGCAATGACGGCAATACTGTGGGGACCCATTTCTTCAGCAAGGCGGTCGCGACGTTCCTTAAAATCTGCCTGAGTCAGTTTCTTCATTAAAGCACTTCATCATTTTTAAAAATTTAATATATATAGAGGAATAACCGGCCATATTGCAGACAGGTTATTCCATTCAGTTTCAGCTTGGTCGATGTGGCGTAAACATTTCCACCACTGCTGCTTTATCTTCAACAGCAACTTTAGATCTTGCAGAAAAGTTTTTCAGCAAAGAGCTTTCATCGACAGGAATTTTCTTGCGCCCCAAAGAAAGACTGACAGGAATCAGGCGTACAAACTCATACAGTTCCTGATAGCTTTCTTCGCCTTCTTCATCATTGTCACTTTCTTCAAATTCAACCGCTGCAACGTCCTGCAGATGTTCAATCAGTTCCATTTCATCCTGACGGATATGTCCTGAGGCCAGTCCAAATCCCAGCACTACGCCTGCACACCAGTCAGCAAGTGCCTGGACACGGTCAGCGAGCACATGTTCATCATCAGGTAACAACGGCAGATAATCCAGTTCATCTTCCGACAGTGCATGAGCAACATCTTCCGCTTCATCACTAAGGATATCCAGAGCTTCTTCATTCAGTTCCGGAACTTCAAGCGTATTTAATATCTGTTGCCACTCTTCTCTTGAAGGTGTATTTGTCACACAAACTATACCTGTTAACAGACCATGTAACTCACTTGGGCTTGAAATCTCCTCAATTGAGGAAAAATTGCGGTTCCATTCGGACCAACCTGAAATATCGTCTTGCATTCGCTTATCCAATCTCTATACTTCTTATATATTACCTTTGTTTGCAATACTGTGCGACCACGATATGTTAGAAGAATTACAGCGTCTACAGGCGCACATTGGCGTTTTAAAAACGCGACTTTCTCAGTATGAGAATGAAAACCGTACACTTCTGAACGATAAAGATACGTCTGCTGAGCAGCACCACAGCCAGATCGCTCAAAAGAACAGTATCATCACCCATAAACAGGAAGAAGTTGATACGCTGTCTGATCAGCTGAAAACCTCTCAGGATCAGCTGAAACAGCTCAATACAGATGCGACTGCGCTTGCAGACCGTTACAGTCGGCTTGAGAAAAGCTGCACTGACCTGAAAAACCGTTTCCAGGAAATTCTTGCTGAACGCAATGAACTGCGCATGCTTAAAGAGCAGATGCAGAATGAACAGCGTCATGCTCAACAGGAAATTCAGAATCTGAAACTGGAACGTGAAAGATTGTTACAAAAAAATGAACATGCCAAAGCGAAAGTTGAAGCCATTATTCAGCGCTTATCTATTTTAGGTACTGCTCAGGATCAGCATGCTCAGGAAATTCAGCAACTTGCCCATCCTGCCGAAGCCAATGAAGAGATAGAATCATGAGTGAACAGATTCCTGTAGAACTGCGTGTGCTTGGACACAGTTTCCGCCTTGCCACCACAGAAGATAAAAAACCTGAACTGGAACGTGCAGCGCAGTTACTGAATGAAAAATACGATGATTTTCGCCAGAAAGCACCTCGCATGGAACCAAGTAAGCTGATCATCATGGTTGCCCTGGAAATGATGCAGGACGTGTTATCCATGAATAAAACCATTCAGGAATACGAGCATTGCGAACGCCTGCTGAACACCATTCTTGAAGATGTAGAACAACTGACCTGAAACTGATCAAAGCATGTTCACATGAACATGCGACAGATAAATCATTTCCTCCAGGGATTTGCCTCCTGCTCAATACAGGTTATACTGAATGCAACTCTGGGGTGTTTGCCAGCGCGTCTATATCCCTGCCGATACTTAAACTTACGGATGTGTTCTGTATATTTAGAGCGTATGCCCATCTTCGTGTGGGAAACCCAGCAAGTATACGTCGCGTCCCCCTTGAACTTCTTCGGGTTCAGGGTAACGACATGCAGCGGCATCTCCGGAGTGCTTTTAAGTGATTGTCTTATAACAATCATGATCAAAATTTATCAAATCCCCACCCAATCAATTTTCATTTTTTAGACTTTTGTATACTCCATGTATACCGAAGTTCGCATCGCTTAATCCAGCTTGAAATTTTCGGACTGTATGACACGTGGTTGTAAGTCACGTATTAAATTATCCCTTTGTCCTCTTTAAACAGGGCATCTTCTTCTTTAAGTACAATTGATAACTCAATTTGACTATTGGTTTTAGTACCAACAAAGCCAGAAGTAGTCATTTCATGATACACACCTGATTGCTTTAAACCAGTTGCAGTTCCATCAAATCTGTTAGTTACCTGAGTTCCAACAAACCCACCATTTCTATAGATTTATGGATATTTACTTTTTAACCACACTACCATTCCTTGTGGTACTTTTGTTGCTATAGGAATATTGTGAAGAACATCTTTATACGCTTACTTCAATGCAATATCATCACCAATCAACTGTATATCCAATTCACACTTTGTCAAAAAGTGTACCGCAGGTATCAGTATCGTTAGGCTCTAATCGCTCAGATTTCAATGTTCCATCTTAGCGTATTTAATCAATCGTACCAGAAATGCCGGCGGTACAGTTGGTATTATGTACCCAAATCCCATTACGACCGATAAAATAGGTATGATTTTCCTCAACCTCTATATTATAAACAGGTACTTTTAACTCCCTATCCCAAACCCTGTTATTTTTATAATTATCAAAAAATTTCTCTGAAACTTCTAAATCATACTTGATTCGATTAGATTCCGAAATTTCATAATTTGACATATAATTTTTTTCAATCAATAAATTATCTTTATCAAACTGAATCAGCATGTCCAATAGTTGCTGTTCTCCCCCATAAGAAAGTTCATGACAACAACCTACTACAATATTTTCATCTTTATAACTTTTATAGACAGGCTCTATCGACAGAATTCGTAAATTATCCAGATTATCAATGCTCGATAATAACGTTCCAATTTCAAGATCGGAAGCGGGAATCCATTCTTTTAAAGATTCCACCCAAATCGGATGATTTGGTGTCATAAACTCAATATAAATAGGTGCATCCCACCCATCATATTCGCTGTCACGCTGACAACTTAATCTTATTAACTCATCTTCCCCTGAACAAAAAGCTCTTGTCACACGTTTATATTCCGTTGGCGCATCTTTCCCACCCCATTCAGGACGAGATAAAACCATATCTCCAACTTTAATATTTTGAATTGGAACTAAACCTTTATCAGTGTGTACCAAAGTTCCTGCTGGGAAGCATCGAATATGCTTGGTCTCTAATCTTAATTCGCTCATATTAAGTGCATCATCAATCATTTTCTATTAAGTGCATCACCGCTATATCCTTGTTTTGGTAACTATTTCTTTAACTACCTGCTGACAATTGGCATTGTGTACCCAATATCCATATTCCCCAACAAAATAAGTGTGATAGTCCTCTACTTCAATATTATAGACATAATCAGAAAATGGCTCACCAACTCCCTCCCCTGATAATGCATCATAAAAAATATGACTATAAATATCCTTTGCAACTTCACTATATTTATCAGGACTCAACTCATATAAATCACTAAATCCTTCATCAGAATATATATATTGTTGTTGGCCATTTCTAAAATCTATCAATGAAGCATGATTTTCACTTCTAATATTATAGTCATTTGATTCCAGACAAACAGCTACACCCTCTATAGGGGTAGGTAATAGATAAAGCCCGCCTATCTCATATAGATCTCGCCAATAACCTTTTCCATTTGTTACATACTGCGGATAATCATAACAGCCTGCACAATCCATACCAAGCGCATACACTAGATCTGTATTCATGTCTAGAATCTTAGCAGCTTTCCACCCTTCATCTTTTGTCCCAAATGGATGGTTATCCGTACAATAGATATCACCTACTGGCGACATAATTAGTTGTTTTTGTTTTGATTTAAAGGTTTTAACGACACGTTTATAGGCCTTGTCTTTAGTAGACCCACTTTCTAGCATAGACAATACCATATCGCCTACTTTAAGTTGCTCAATTGGTACCAAACCTTTATCAGTATGTACCACTGTGCCAGCAACAAAACATGATGTGGCATAAGGTATTTTTTGTTCTAATTGATTTCTATCAAATACATCATCAATCATCTTTTTCCACATTGGGTCGCCAAATAAATCATCCCTACTATGTTTGGTTATCAACTCTTCCAGACTTTCAATATTATTTTTAATATCCAGTGCAATCGAGGCTTTCTTATCATAAATACTATTTCGTGCAACCATTAAAATATCATTAAACAAAGTAACAGTATTTTTAGCCTGTTCCTCTAAAGACTTTGTTATATCAATGATAAATTTTGTTTTTTCAGTAACGATAAATTCATATTGCTTCTGCTCACCAGATTTTTCAATATTTCCTGTTATTTCATGTTTTCCTGACATTAAGTCAGCTGATAATAGTAACTTTGGTTCCAGCTGCTTAATTGTCCACATTTGTTCATTAACTGCATGTTTATTATTGCGACTCATCCCCCCATATTTTTAAAAATTTGTTTTAAAACAATGGTTTTATTAATATTATTGTAATTACCGTCTATTTATCAATCAATTTATTTTTAAGTATAATTATATCTATACGACTTTGTTACATAACCCTTTCTTGAAGTCTTACTTCAACAAAGCCCTTCCGATCCATAATTTTCATAACTGAAAATATATGCAGTACAACTGTGTCTGATCATTTCAGAATGTTTTACAATCAGGTCTGAGCTGAAATCAGCTCGTACATTATTTTTATACAGACACAGGCCAAACAGCTTCAATTATGGAAAGAACAGGAGTTTTATTTTGAACCGTAAATTGCTGACCGCTGAAGGTTATCAACGCTTACAGAATGAATTGAATGACCTGGTCCGTAAAGAACGCCCTGAGATCACCAAAATCGTGTCCTGGGCTGCAAGCCTCGGAGACCGTTCAGAAAACGCTGACTACCACTATAATAAAAGAAAACTCCGTGAAATTGACCGTAGAATCAGATTCTTAACCAAACTCTTTGAAGTCGCTCATAAAGTTGAATACAGCCCTGAACAGGATGGAAAAGCCTATTTTGGTGCATGGGTTGAGCTTGAAAACGATGATGGCGAAACTGTCAAATTCCGCATTGTGGGTGATGAAGAAATTTATGGGCGTAAAGACTATATTTCTTTACAGTCTCCTATAGCAAAAGCATGTCTGGGCAAAGCAGTTGATGATGAAATACAGGTTCATACCCCTCATGGCAAAAAAAACTGGTATCTGACTCAGATCATCTATGAAAAAACGTCATAAACAAGATTTGAAGCACTTATTTCAAAAAATATTTTTCTGTTTTATTTTTATCCCTGACCGCTCAGTCAACAGCATATTCAGTGAATAAAAAACACCCGTTTTCAGCAACCATTATCAGATCTACCAGATGCAGAATCATGGGGTGAAAATTATTTTTATCACCCCATCGCATCTTTTATGACACCCTTTAAATACAGTCTTTCCATACACTTTTCCAATATTCTTCTGCCTGTACTTAAGATGGATTACATGATGCATATTCCCTATCACTTCTCGGGCTTTTACAGGAAAAATAAACAACGTTCTTCGTTTATTCACAACCACCCTGTATAAACCTGTTTTATTATTATTTTTAATCGATTAAGTTACATGTTTCTCATAAATTATGTACAAAATTTGACAGAGAGTTTTTTCATCTTTATTATGCACTCACTATTTACTCTGAAATAACCTTTCATCTGTGTAGATTTACTACACAATCATCTTTCAACCCCATGTCATTCAGAATGACGTCATGACTGCCCACCCCTAATACTGGATTTATTCAACTTGAAAAAGATCAGACATGTTGTCTGCGCTTTTTAGGGCATAAATTACTTGTAGCGGAGACAACATGCACAGTAGTTCAACAACTGGGTCGAGGCTTTGCCTTAATACCTTTTCTTCTTCGATCGCGTTAAAAGCACTTGCTTTAAGTACTGTACTTTTTCCATTTCACAGCTTGAATGCAAGCAAGACAGCACATCAGTTTGATACTGTTGTGAACAGCAATAAACTGACTGTTGTTGCTGTTGAATCACCCACCACAGTATTTCGTGAAGGTCAGCACTTACACGGTTTTGGTTACGACCTGGTCCGTAACTATGCAGACAGCCTGAATGTTCAGCTGGACTTTCAGACGGTAGAAACCAATGCAGCCGCGCTGAAACTGGTTTCACAGGGTAAAGCCAGTTTTGCCATGACCACTGCCAGCATCCAGAGTATTGAACAGAAGCATCTGTCTTCTTTCTCTGCAACATGCGGTGAGTTTGTTACACTGGAAAAAAATGGTCTGAATACCGGATTAAACTGGGTATTCAAAAATGCTGACGATCCTTTATCTCAGACAGCCAATGCTTTCATCTGCCGTGGTAAACAGAATGGTTCAATCAACCAGCTGGCTTCTTTCTACAACCGTAACGTTGTAAAAGAAGAAGCATGGGACACTATTCAACAGGATCTGAAAAAGCGTATGCCTGTTTATAAGGCAAGCTTTAAACGTACTGCCAAGCAATATGATCTTGACTGGCATTTACTGGCAGCGATTGGTTATCAGGAATCCTATCTTAAACCCGACTCCATTTCTCCCACTGGTGTCCGTGGTCTAATGATGCTGACCAACAATACCGCCAAAGCAATGGGTGTCACAGACCGTAATGATCCATCCCAGAGTATTCAGGGTGGTGCAAAATACTATGATCTGATGCTGGACAGGTATGAGAACATTCCTTTCCCTGACCGTAACTGGTACGCCCTGGTTGCTTACAACATGGGTCCTGGTGCCGTTGGTCAGATTCAGAAGCGTCTGAAAGCTCAGGGGAAAAATCCTGATCAGTGGGTAAATATGTATGCTTACCTTGAACGTAACAAGGTCAGTAACTCACGTTACCGCCAGGCGCTCCAGTATGTAACCCGTATCAGGGCTTACCTGGAACATATTAAAACCACGCCTCAACTGGTCAATATCTAAAGCTGCAGGCACAAAAAAAGCTTACCGAATGGTAAGCTTTTTTAAATTCAGCAACTGAAAATTATGCAGTTGTCTGTTCCAGTACTTTTTTGAACAGGTCTTTCTGTTCCTGACTTGGTTTAGCAGTCTGTAATGCCATCAACTGAGACATATCACCCTGAACTTTTATTTTACCTGTCATGAATGCCTGCATAGCAGCAGCCATATCAAACTCAAGGAATACTTTACGAAGTGTTTCTGCATCCATATTCAGTGTTGTTTTCGCATTTGAAGACAAACCTTTTTTAATTGCACCGCCATCCAGTGCTAATTCTGTATTTCCAGATGCATCTGCTACAACAAGGTTAATTGCAAGGCCTGAAAGTGCTGGTGGCAGGTTCAGATCGCCCGCCTGAGCAGTTAAAGTTTCTACAGTTGAAAACCAGTCATCAGTTAAAAAAGCAGGCATGTTCTTTCCTCAATTTTTAGTTCGTTTTGTGTCGTCTCTCCAGACAACATCTGAGTAAGCAGTTGGCTCGTGACTTGTTATAGCATGTAAAGCCCGTTTAGGCATAAAGTTTTTTGTACGGAGCGTTCAATTTTTAATAATATTGTTTTAATTCAGTAAAATAATACAGAAACTGCCCTGCCGGCAGCTTCTGTACAGACAGATTACTCAGCAGCAAAGCCTAAATTGACCATATTGATCCGCTTGTCCTGTTCTGGATTTTCAGTTGAACAGCTTTCATTGAAATCAAACTCACGCTGTTCATCCAGTCTTTCAAAATCGAACAGTTCACGGTCAGCCAACTGTGATGGTGACACATTCTGCAGCGCACCAAAGATGCTGTGCAGACGTTTCGGATACTGTTTATCCCAGTCCCGTAACATGTCATTTAAAATGGCACGCTGCAGATTTTCCTGCGAACCACACAGGTTACATGGAATGATCGGGAACTTACGCATTTCTGCATATTTGATAATGTCTTTTTCTTCCACATAAGCCAGTGGTCGGATCAGAATGTTTTTCTTATCTGAAGACAGCAGTTTAGGCGGCATCGCTTTCAGACTGCCACCATGAAACAGATTCAGGAAAAAAGTTGCCAGAATGTCGTCACGGTGATGACCAAGCGCAACTTTAGTTGCCCCGATTTCCTGAGCAAAACCATAAAGCGAACCACGGCGCAGTCGTGAACATACGGCACAGTATGTCTTGCCTTCTGGTGTCAGACGTTTGGTAATGCTGTAAGTATCTTTTTCCAGAATATAATAAGGAATATTATTTTCTTCCAGATAACGGGGTAAAACATCTTCAGGAAAGCCCGGCTGCTTCTGATCCAGGTTGACCGCAACCACATCAAAGTTAATCGGAGCAATCCGTTTGAACTGAAGCATGATATCCAGCAGGGTATAACTGTCTTTCCCCCCGGAAATACAAACCATGACTTTGTCACCTTCCTCAATCATTTTAAAGTCACGGATAGCGTGACCCACCTGGCGACGCAGCTTTTTCAGCAGACGGTAATAGGCAGAGCTTGTAGGCAGTTCCGGTTTAAAATTAAATCCCTGAGTGGATTCAACTGGCGAATACATAGACGCGATTAACCCATAAAAAAATTACTGCGCAATTTTAGCCGATTCATCTTCGCTGCGCACCAAAAGAATGTAATTTTGAAAATGACAATTCATTTGTCATATAGCTGTATTTTTTGAAATGATAAAATGGACTTTCGCGTTCATTTTTTGCCCCAGATGCTTATCTTTTGGACTTTTCCACAGTTGTCCACAAAAGCTGTGGATAACTTTGTGGATTCTAAATCACTTGACAAGTTGCTGCCCCCTGCAAGTAAGGGTTTTATTTAAATTGATCATTTTTTGATCAATTTATTTTTGATTAAATATCAGCAACTTAAATGTGTCAAGTTATGCCGATTAAAAAAAATATTAATTTTTTTTTGATTAATTAGAAGACAAACAGACTTGATTTTTTCAAAGCAAGGGTTGACTTGGTGTGGATATATTTTTCATCCCCAGTTTTTCTGATACACTCCTTTTTAATGTTCGGGGACAGAATTTTATTCTTACTACAATGAAAAAAATTTTTGACTTTTCTTGTCTGTTTTTACTGGGTGCCAGTTCAGTTCTGTTTGTAACTGAAAATACGCATGCCGGTCAGATTTACATTTATAAAGATAAAAACGGCAGTACCCTGCTGACAAACCGTAAAAGTGCTGATCAGTCCTTAAAAAGGGTGAAAGTCACTTATTATCCGGACAGCAATATTCATTCTTACAGTAACTGGGGCTCAAGCGAAGCTTCTGTACTGCCCAGTTACAGCCGCAATAAAAATGCTTTTGATTCCATTATTAAGCAGGCAGCTTTACAGCACGGTGTTTCTGAGGGTCTGATCAAAGCTGTGATGCATACAGAATCTGGCTTTAACAGTAATGCACGCTCTCCAGTCGGTGCCCAGGGGCTGATGCAGCTGATGCCTGCAACTGCACGACGTTTTAATGTTTCAAATGCATACGACCCTCATCAGAATATTATGGGGGGAGCACGTTATCTCAGCTGGTTACTGAAACGATTCAACAACAACACTTCACTCGCTCTTGCTGCATATAATGCTGGCGAAGGCAATGTCGATAAATACGGTGGCATTCCCCCTTTCCGTGAAACTCAGGATTATGTACGCCGGGTGTCCAGCCGTTTAAGCAATCTGTATTCAGGCGGTATCATTTCCGCTTCAGGCGGCACAGCATCTCCTCAGATCATTGCTCAGTCCAGTCATAACTCGGAGAACACCAAAGCAGCCAGCTCATCACGAAATTCATCACAGCGTCAGATTATCGTTTCTGAAGATGGCAGTTTTACAGATGCGCCTGCAGGTTCTTATGCAACAGCAAATGCGATGGCATCTGCTAAAATTTCCATTACAGACTGATCCAGATTTTTATATTTTTCTGCTTGAATTTTTGGGTTTTACACCGCATATTGACCTTTATGATTTGTAATTAATAAATCAGATTATTTTTTTATCATAAGAGGGTTTTCTCAATGATGCGGATTGGTTTGTTTTTGCTAACCAACCTCGCGGTACTGGTTGTAGCTGGCATTATTCTGTCGCTCTTCGGTGTCGGTAGTTATCATGGCGCTGGTGGTCTGAATCTGGGCAACCTGTTAGTCATCTGTTTTGTTTTTGGTATGGTTGGCTCTTTAATTTCCCTGTTCATGTCTAAATGGATGGCGAAAAAATCAACTGGCACTGAACTCATTGACCCGAATGCTCCACGCAACCAGGCAGAAGCATGGCTCGTGCAGGAAGTTGCCCAGCTGGCGCAACGTTCAGGTATCAATATGCCTGAAGTCGGTATTTTCCCTTCATATCAGTCCAATGCCTTTGCAACAGGGTGGAATAAAAACGATGCACTCGTTGCCGTTTCCACAGGACTGCTTGAGCGCATGAACAAAGATGAACTGCGTGCAGTACTTGCCCACGAAATCGGGCACGTTGCAAACGGTGATATGGTGACACTTGCCCTGGTTCAGGGTGTGGTCAACGCCTTTGTAATGTTCTTTGCACGTGTAGTCGGTGACTTTATTGACCGTAACGTATTTGGTCGTGAAGATGGTGAAGCACCAGGACTGGCTTATTTCGGTATTACCATTGTCCTTGATATCGTATTCGGTATTCTGGCGTCAGCAATTGTGATGTGGTTCTCACGCTACCGTGAATACCGTGCAGATGAGGCAGGTGCACGTCTGGCAGGTAAACAGGCCATGATTTCTGCATTATTGCGTTTACAGGCAGAATCAGAAATGCCTGATCAGATGCCTAAAGAAATGAAAGCCTTTGCGATTGCGGAAGGTAAGGAACAGGGTTTCAGCCTGGCTGCTCTTTTCCAGACCCACCCTACAATTGAGCAGCGTGTTGCCGCTCTGCAGCAACTGAACTGCCCTTAAGTTATTATTCTGTTTGAAATAATAAAAAAAGCCTCAGTCTGAGGCTTTTTTTATTGCTGAATGCAGCGCAAAAGACTGCCATTCATATCTATAACACAGAACAGGCTGATTTCATCCAGATGTTCAATCTCTGTAATGGCTGCACCTGAAAAATTCTGCCACGCCACAGTTTTCCATTCCTGAAAATAATGTTCCATATTTTCCACACGGATACAGGCACTGTGCCATGACTGTTTCGGGTCAAGCTCTGGATGATGGAAAAATTCAAGCAACATGCCATCGCGGTTCATAATCATCCATTCATCTGAACGATAGTCACATTCAAATCCTAAGTGTTCATAAAAACGCTGTGTCTGCTCAAAATCTATTGCCGGTAAATTTGCTGTAATCATTTTCTTCCCTGTTTTTTAATTTTTGGAGATGCCTTCCATGACTGTCTGACTGTTTCAACACAGGATCTGTTCAGTTTATTTCACTCCCTGGTACCATTCCCATAACATGGAAATTCCAAACCATGCAGCCGCAGCTATACACACCAGTACAATCAGCCCCAGCAGATCCGGGATATGAAGCCAACACCATGCAACCACGGGGTTGCGCCAGAAGGCAGAATTCTGCTGTTTCTGTTCCAGTTTTTCATGCAGAAATGGATGAACAACATGGTCTTCGCTTTGAATCTGATATTCAGTCCGGATATGTTCATGAACAACATCCAGTGCTTTGCGGCTTGGACGGATAAAAATATCAAATATGGTTCCAACAAAGGGAATAAACCCAACCACAGCATCCATTGCTGCCAGTTTCATCACACCATTCAGTTTCGCCTGTGGCACACCGATCTGCTTTGCCTTGAACACGGCATAACAGGTCAGGGCAAAACCTGCGACATCACCGGCAACAGGTATCGTACTGAGTGCTGCATCTGCCCCTACTCCCTGTTTAGTAAATGGAATGCGGACTACGGAGTCCATCATATTGGCAAATTTTGCAAGATCCCGTTCAAGCCTGATCACTTCCTGGGTTGATAATTTTTTTTGCTGTAAAGGCTCTGGCATTCTTTTATTTCTCTGCATATTTCCTGTTAATTTTACTGAAAATTCAATAAATATCTGTATAAAAAAAATAATTCAGACAGAAACGCCTGAAAGAATCTGGGAAGCAATAAAGAGATAGACGAGTACGCCTGTTGCATCACAGATGGAAGTGACCAGCGGTGCAGAGGCACTGGCAGGATCAAGCCCGATTTTATTCAGCACAAAAGGCAGACTCATCCCAATCAGACAACCCAGCATAACGATTCCCATCATACTTAAAGCCAGAACCAGGGCGACCATTTCATCGCCACGGATATAACCGAGTACAGAGACTGCAAATGCCATTGTGCCACCTAAGCACAGTGCAACCAGGCTTTCTCTGCCCAGTAAATAGAACCAGTCTTTAAACTGAACATCACCTGTGGCTAGTGCTCTGACCATCAGGGTTGCAGACTGAGAGCCGGCGTTACCGCCACTGCCCACCAGTAAGGGCAGAAAAAACACCAGTACGATGTGCGCCGCAATAATATCTTCAAAGTGAGCAATCCCGATCCCTGACAGCAGACTGCCAAAAACCAGAATCACCAGCCAGTAAACCCGTTTCTGATACAGCTGAAACACAGGTGCAGTTTTCAGACTCAGCTTATCATCTGCCTGAATTGCCCCTGATTTTAAAAAGTCTTCTGTTGCTTCATCACTTGCAACATCCATTGCATCATCATAGGTTACAATTCCAAGCATAATGCCTGCATCATCAACCACAGGCAGTGCAAGCAGATCGTAACGGGCAATCAGTTTTGCCACATCATCCTGATCATCACTGACCTTTGCCTGAAGAATATCTGTGGTCATCAGTTCATTGATGTTCTGATCTTCCCGTCCCAGGATCAGTTCCTTTAAGGACAGTACGCCCAGCAGTCTGCGTAAATCGTCCAGCACATAAGCAAAGTAAATGGTTTCAGTATCGGGTGCTTCTTCCCGCAACATTCTGATTGCTTCCATCACGGTCATACCAGGTTTCAGCGTGGCGTATTCAGAGCTCATGATTGCACCAGCTGTCCCTTCTTTATAGGCAGCCAGTTTACGGATATCTTCACGTTCTGCCTGAGCCAGGACAGGTAACAGGGTGTTCTGCTGTTCGGTATTCAGCCGTTTAAAAACATCGACACGGCGGTCGGAGGGCATGTCTTCAAACAGGGACACAAGCAGTTTATGATCAAGCACTGCCATAAACCGAGCCTGTTCCACAGGTTTTAAATAACTGAAAATATAAGCCCGATCTGGCAAATGCTGAAGCAGCAGCAATCCGCTTTGCTGTGGCAGTTGTGTCAGTACATCTGCAAGGTCTGCAGCTTTAAATGTTTTAACAGCATCCAGTGCTCGCTGAATGTGCTGATGTTCCAATGCATCATTTAATAGAAATATGAAGTTGTTGTAGCTCATCATGTGTCCTTATTTTTGATCAACCAATCATAAGAACACTGTGATAATGGTTATACAGAGAATTCTTTGACGGTTGTCTTTATGGAATTTATGTTTGAAAAATCAGTTAAATAACTAAAATTACGACTATGACTGTCCATTTGCTGATGGAATCCTCTGTTTACCGTTTATACGGCGTGGCAATACTACAAAGATCAGACCGGTTACTCAACCTGAACTACAAAACTTTACTCAGCGTTCAGACAGATCAGTCATGATCTGTTGCCCGTCCAGCTTTAAATACTGTCCGAACCAAAACATACATAAATGGAATAAAAATCAGGACCAGTACGGTACCAAAAATCACCCCACCCAGCACACTGACCCCAATTTCCTGACGGCTTGCAGCACCCGCCCCAGATGCAATGACCAAAGGAATAACGCCTGCACCAAATGCCAGTGAAGTCATCAGAATTGGGCGTAAACGTAATCCCGCACCTTCAACTGCAGCCTGCAGAGCAGTTTTGCCCTGCTCCTGAGCCATTGCAGCAAACTCCACAATTAATATGGCATTTTTACAGGACAGTCCAATCGTGGTCAGCAATGCAATCTGGAAATAAATGTCATTTGGAAATCCAGCCACATGACTGAACAGGATATTACCGCCAATCCCCAGTGGAATTGAGGCAATCACTGCTGTTGGAATGGACCAGCTTTCATACAGTGCCGCCAGACACAGGAAAATAAACCCAACGGATATCAGATACAGCCAGATTGCCTGACTGCTGGATTTCTGTTCCTGATAGGACAGCCCACTCCAGGCGACATCTATGCCCTCGTGCGTGGCAACCATATTCTGGATATCCTTCATGGCAGTCCCTGAACTGGTATGTTTTGCAGTATCAGCTTCCATCTGCAAAGCAGAATAGCCCTGAAAACGGTTAACAACATCCGGTCCACCCTCCCAGTCTATCGTGGCAAAATTACTGAACGGAATCATCTGACCTGCGCTGTTACGTACAGTCCAGTACTGTAAATCTTCCGGTTTTGAGCGAAATTCTGCATCCCCCTGCATCATCACCCTTTTGATCCGACCACGGTCAATGAAGTCATTGACGTAATTTCCGCCCCATGCCGCAGACAGCGTACTGTTGATTGCCGCCTGATTTAAACCGTTAGCCATCGCCTGTTTCTGATTGACATGGATTTTCAGTTTCGCTTTATCTGGATTGGATTTTTTGTCCAGGTTTTCAAAACTTTTAAACTGTGCAGACTGTTTCTGTAATGCATTGAACTGCTGATCCAGGAACTGACGCCCCTGTCCATTGATATCCTGAATCCAGAATTCCAGACTGTTACTGTCACCCAGACCACTGACCGAAGAAGGCAGCATGACAGTAATGGTGGCATTACGGTTCTGTCTGAAATATTTTACAGCCCGTTCACGGATTGCCTGAGCAGAATTCTGACTGTCCGGACGCTCATCCCAGTGTTTCAGTGCAACAAATCCTGTGCCTAAGTTCTGTCCTGTTCCTGAGAAATTTCGTCCATAACGAATCAGTACAATTTCAACATTCTGCTTTTCCTGTTCCAGAAAATATTTACGGATGTCTTCACCCACTATCCGGCTGCTGGACATAGGAGCACCTTCAGCCAGCCTGAACTGCACACTCAGCACACCCTGATCTTCACTGGGAATAAAACTGGTCGGTAAGCCTCTATAGAACAGTGCAAAAACGGCAATCAATCCTGCAAACAGCACCAGGATCACCCATTTTAACTGCAAGGTTTTCTGTATAAGCGTCAGATAACGCTGTTTCAGACATTCAAGTTGCTGATTGAACCATACTGCCCATCTGGCAGGTTTAGGATCGGGTTTCAGAATCAAAGCACACAGAGCCGGTGTCAGCACCAGTGCCACCATTAAAGACAGGCTCATGGTTGTTACCAGCGTGATGGAAAACTGACGGTAAATCACTCCGGTTGACCCTGTAAAAAAAGCCATTGGAATAAAAACTGCAGTCAAAACCACGGTAATCCCAATCAGCGCACCCGTCATTTCCTGCATTGAAGCAATTGAAGCCTGCTTTGCAGTCATCTGCTGCTCATGCATCAGCCGTTCAACATTTTCCACCACCACAATCGCATCATCCACCAGCAGACCGATTGCCAGCACCAGAGCAAACAGCGTCAGTGTATTGATACTCATGCCTAAAGCGAACAGCACTGCAAATGTTCCCAGTATGACAATGGGTACGGTAATGGCCGGAATTAAGGTTGCACGCCAGCTTTGCAGAAAAACAAACATGACAATAACCACCAGCAGGATTGCTTCAAACAGGGTCTTTACGACCTCCTTGATGGATTCCTGAACAAAGGGCGTATTGTCTCGTGGATAAACAATTTTATAACCTTGCGGCAGTTTCTCAGAAATTCGGGTCAGTTCAGCTTTTATCTGAGCGGAGGTTGCCAGTGCATTGGCACCCGACGACAGTGAAATCCCCATACCTGAAGATGGATAACCGTTGATGGTGTTGAATGTCTGATAATTTTCTGCACCGAGTTCAACCCGAGCCACATCTTTTAAATAAACGTACTGTCCGCCTGTTGAAGACTTAATAATAATATTCTGAAATTCTTCGACTGTTTTTAAACGTGAACCTGCTGTGACTTTAGCATTCAGATACTGATCCTGCACGACGGGTAAATCACCGACTCCCCCTGCTGCCACCTGAGTATTCTGAGCTTCAATGGCTGCCCGGACATCTGAAGGCATTAACTGATACTGGCGTAGCAGATTCGGATTCAGCCAGATACGCATTGCATACTGTGAACCAAAAACATCCACCTCGCCCACGCCTTCAATCCGTGAAATCTCCTGCTCTATATGATCAGCAAGATAATCCCCCAGCTCAATATTGTTACTTTTACCTGTCTGGTCATACAGACCCACCACCATAAAAGTATCACCGAGCGATTTATTCACCGTCACACCCTGACGCTGTACATCATCCGGCAAACGGTTCATGACACCATTAATACTGTTCTGGACCTGAACCTGAGCGGTGTCCGGATCTGTTCCATTTTCAAAGCTCAGGCTGATACGGGCACGCCCTGATGAATCACTGCTGGAACTGAAATACAGCAGATGATCAATTCCTTTAATCTGCTGTTCCAGCACCTGCGTGACACTTTCTTCGACCGTAGCTGCATCTGCACCCGTATAAGTCGTGGAAACCGTAATCCGGGGAGGAGCAATATCTGGATAACGCTCTACAGGTAAATTCAGTACAGCAAAGATACCCAGTGCCATGACGATAATCGCCAGAACACCTGCAAAAATGGGTCGTTGGATAAAAAATTTAGACAGCATATGTCCCGTCGCAGTATAAGGTTCTGGAGAAAAATCAGATCAGCTCTATCCAGGAAAGCTTAACAAATTTTTAAGAAGATTCAGTGACTAAAGTTAAAAATAATAAGAATCACTTACATAATCACAGAAATATATTCAGATTATGGAGACAATATGAAGAAACTGCGTGACGTTGAACAGTAACGCTTTGTGTCTTTTTGCGAATTGTCATCTAAATGCAGTCTGCTCACATAAAACTGACTCAGGAATCAACACCAAACTTCCTGAAAACATTTTATGGACAGCACAATAATCATGAAAAAAAGAATTGCTTTAACTGTATTCAGCCTGGTCTGTCTGTCAGGCTGCAATGATGATGACAAAAGCGTAAAGGTCACCACCCCTGGTCAGAAATCTGAACTGCTGATCATTGGGCATCGTGGTGCCAGTGCCTTACGCCCAGAACATACTCTGGCAGCCTATCAGCAGGCGATTGATGATGGCGCAGACTTCATTGAACCGGATCTGGTCTCCACCAAAGATGGTTACCTGGTTGCACGACATGAAAATGAAATTGGTGGAACCAGCAATGTCAGTACACTTTCTCAGTTTGCTGACCGGAAACAGACAAAATCCATTGATGGTGTACCACTCACCGGCTGGTTTACTGAAGACTTCACGCTCAGCGAGCTGAATCAGATTAAAGCCCGCGAACGGATTCCTGAGCTCCGCCCTGACAATGTCAGATACAATGACCAGTTCAACATCCCGACACTTGATCAGATTATTGATCTGGCAGAAGCTCACTATAAAAAAACAGGAAAAATTGTTGGCTTATATATTGAAACAAAACATCCGAGTTATTTTCAGCAAAAGAAACTGGGGCTGGAAGATCCACTGTTAAAAACACTGGCACAGCATGCCTATACCCGTGATATTGCTCCTGTGTACCTTCAGTCCTTTGAAGTCTCCAATCTGAAATATCTGAAAGACCAGCTTGCCCTGCATAAGTCCATTAAAAATGCCAGAATTATTCAGCTGTTTGACAGCAAACTGTTACGCCCTGCCGACTTTGTGCTGAACGGTACTCCCCTGACCTATGGAGAAATGGCAACTGCTCAGGGACTGAAAGATATTGCAAAATATGCAGATGGTGCAGGACCGGCAAAATCCTATATTTTTAATGCAACCTATACCGCACCGTCTGATTTTGTCAAAGATGCTCATGCCGCTGGTTTAAAAGTACATCCTTATACTTTCCGCCCTGAAAATAACTTTCTTGCACCAGACCTGAAGTGCAGTACAGCACTTGCAGATGCATCAAAACGCTGTGAAGCAGGAGCCATGAAAGAGCTTGAGATGTATTTTAAAGCAGGTGTGGATGGGGTCTTTACCGATGATCCAGGACTGGGACGTAAGGCACTGAATAATTTTCAGAAAACTGCTCAGTGAGCCAGATACAGCTTTTCATCTTTAAATATGTCTAAAAACATTGAAAAATAAACTAAATTTAAGCCTTAATTAAGTTTAAAATACGACAGTATTTTAAACTTTTACTTTTTGGCTTATGAGCAACTATTCTCCCTACAAAGGCACAACGGGTTTTAAACGTATTCTGAATGCAACAGGTTATTCTCTTGCCGGTTTCAAAGCAGCCTATCAGAATGAAGCCGCTTTCCGTCAGATTGTCTGGCTCAATATTATATTGATTCCAATTACTTTTTTCGTTGATGTCACATCAGTTGAACAGGCTTTGATGATTGGTGTCTGTTTACTTGCAATCATCGTGGAACTGTTCAACTCTGCACTGGAAGCTGTGGTTGACCGTGTCTCTCTGGAACGCCACCCACTTTCTAAAAATGCAAAAGATATGGGGAGTGCTGCTCAGTTTGTGGCTCAGGCCATTATATTTTTTACCTGGTTGATCATTCTGTTGAAATAACAGCATTTCAAAATTAATGAATATGTTCAAAATTGGTTGTCGTGCCCATCAGTAAATGAATCAGCTGCGTCTGAGAACTACAGCCTGTTTTCGCATATATATACTTCATATAGGTTCTGACTGTGCTCAAAGTAATTTTTGCTGTATCTGCAATTTCCTCTATGCTATAACCATTAACCAGGTATTCACACAGTTCCATTTCACGCCTGGCAAGACCAAACATCTGTTTTAAATATGCTTTTTCAAGTGAATAACAGCGATCCACTTCAGTAAAAAAGATAGCAGCATGTTTCTCTGAGGTATCCATAACGGTATCTGTCAGATTCTGTGAATCATTAAATGGAAGAACACTGATCATTAAAGATCGCTCCACGCCATCAGAAATCGCGATGACTCCTCCAACTTCTCTGCCTGCATTCACCGGATTTATAAAGATTCCATTCACCAGCTGATCAAACTTTTCCTGCTGATGTTTAGGTACGATCAGTCGATTAAACCGATCCAGTGACAGAAGGTTGTATTTTTGCAGAATATTCTGAGCACACTGATTTGAATAAGTCAGACTGCGCTGTTCATCCAGCAACATGACACCTGTTCTCATATGATCAAGGAGCTTCTGTAAACTGTGATTCTGCTGCTTAACGATACTCAGCTGACGATGAATCTGAAGACCACGGCGCAAATGTTTGGAAATCCTATGAATAAATTCTACATTCTGCCGTTCAAAAGCAGGAGCATCCTTTGCACGATGCACACCGAGCACTGACCACCGCGAATGACCATGTTCCAGCAATACAGCACAAAACTGCCCAATTCCTGAAGGCCGCATACAACGTTCATAAAACAGATATTCATCAGTACCAGGCATCTCTGCATAATGCATCAGATTGAACTGCTCAGGCTCTCCCACCCCAACATCAAGCAGTTTCTGTGCATGAAGCCGCATATCAATCACACTGATGCGCTCATCCTGATAGGCAAGAATACTTTCAGCAGGAAGGTTGTTGCTGTAAACAAAATCATAATCTGAATACATCTGATCAACTGCGGTCAAAATGGCAGCTTTGCTCTGAGTATGCTCAACAATACGATCAATGACCTGCTGCCATACCGCAGCATTCATTGATGCATCATAAATCAAGCCAATAATTTCATTTTCACTTTCAGCATTCATGTTAACTGAATCACACAATCTCAATATTATTCACACAATAATATTATTTTAAATGCCTTGTCAAAATCATTATATATATTCATTTATATTTCATATAACAATAATTATATTTATAATTTTTTATTTTAAATTTATTATAAAAATACATTTAATTACAATAGTTTAAATTATATATTTTTTAATTTTTGTTTTAATTTTATTTCAAAACAATATAAATAAAAAATTTAATCGCCATAAAAATATATGCGCTTTTTTATTATATTAAACTCTATTTAAATATTTTTTATAAAAAGCAGACCAAAATAATTCATTCATTCATTCATTCAGTCTGCTCTGGTACATGATCATTCAGTCTGTTCAGGCTTTATTTACCACCAAAAACGTAGGAAACACCGACTCGACCACCCACTTCACCGCCACCAGCAACACTGAATGCACCACTGACTGAAGTCTGTCCATCAGCAAAGACACTGGCGACGCCTAAAGCACCTGCCGATTCACCCTCATAATGTCCAATGCCACCAAATACTGCATATTGCCCTGCTTTAATATTTGGCACAGGCTGCTGAGAAGCCATAGCAATGGCAACACCTCTGTATGCCGTTTTTTCGATATTATTCAGTTTATTGTTTAACTGTACAGCCCGGGAATCTGCATACGATCTTGCTGATGCCAAAGTATTTGCATCGGCGTCTTTCATCTGCTTCACGTTGACCGCATCTGTACTGGCCGTACCCGCTGCAACGTTGATCACCTGTCTTTCACTGCCACTTGCACCCACTGAAACGGTGTTATCACGGTCACTTGCCGAGCCATTGCCTAGGACAACTGCATTTTTTGCTTTTGTATTGACGTTATTTCCCATCACAAAAGTATTGTCCTGACTGATGGTATTATTATTACCAAAAGCATAACTTGCATTTCCTGTGACATTGTTTGGATCACCAAATGCACCTGAGTTATTTCCTTTAACAATGTTTCCTGTTCCAATGCTGATGGACTGTCTTCCTAAAGCCTGTGCATTTTTACCAATCGCAATGGCTTCATCTCCACCTGCTAAAGTATTAACCCCAATTGCAAGTGAATCTGCGCCCTGTGCTGTTGCTTTGGCAGTTTTATCTGCAGCATTGATCTGAACGTTGACCGAACCATTTGCATTGGCATCTGTATAAGCCTTTGCCTGAGCAATAATGGATGCACCCGTCTGATCTGTATGCTGTCTGGCAGCTGCAATTGCTGACTGCTCACTGTCTGTAATAGCTTTGTTGACTCTGGCTGTTTCTTTTGCGGCATCTGCTTTCAGCGCTGTTGCAGTATCTGCCGTGGTTTTATTTGCCGCAGCCAGTGTTGCTTTATCTCCATCTGAAACTGCTTTGTTGACACGGGTCGTTTCTGTTGCGGCTTCTGTACGGATCGCTGCTGCGGTGTCTGCTGTAGTCTCGTTTGCAGATGCAAGTGTTGCTTTATCTCCGTCTGAAATTGCCTGATTGACTTTCGTTGTTTCTGATGCAATTTCTGCACGGATGGCTGTTGCAGTGTCTGCTGTGGTTTTATTGGCTGATGCCAGGGTCGCTTTATCACCATCAGAAATTGCTTTATTGACACGGATTGTTTCTGTTGCCGCTTCTGATCGGATCGCGGCTGCTGTATCTGCTGTGGTTTTATTGGCTGATGCCAGTGTTGCAGCATCTCCATCTGCGATGGCTTTATTGACACGGGCTGTTTCTGTTGCAGCTTCTGATCGGATCGTGGTTGCAGTATCAGCTGTGGTTTTGTTGGCTGATGCAAGGGTCGCAGCATCTCCATCTGCGATCGCTTTATTGACACGGGTTGTTTCTGTTGCAGCTTCTGTACGGATGGCTGCTGCTGTATCTGCTGTGGTTTTATTGGCTGATGCAAGGGTCGCAGCATCTCCATCTGCAATCGCTTTATTGACACGCGTTGTTTCTGTTGCCGCTTCTGATCGGATCGCAGCTGCCGTATCAACTGTGGTTTTATTGGCTGATGCAAGGGTCGCAGCATCCCCATCTGCTATGGCTTTATTGACACGGGTGGTTTCTGTTGCGGCTTCTGTTCTTAATGTTGTAGCTGTTGACGTAGTGAACGCTTTTGCATCTGTCAGTGTCTGTGTAGCCGTGTCATTCATCTGTGTTAAATTGACAGCCTGATGCCCCTGATTTGCAGCGGCTACATTACTGATCTGAGTATTCTGAGCATCAATATTTTTCAACTGTAACAATCCCAGAACTTCCAGATCCTGAACCGTCACTTTCCCACTTACAGACAAATTACCATTAAAATTACTCAGCCCATTAAAGTTAAACAAACCTTGCCCATTTCCAGCATTTTGAGCACTGAATAGAACCGCCCCTGCCGGATCATTGACTGCAAACGCCTGGGTCTTAATGTCTGCGCTGACAATCTGATTTAAACCAGTCAGCGTTCCATTCACCTGAAGATCCGTAGTGGTCAGCTTTCCGCCCACTGTGGTATCACCGTAAATCGATGCATTACCCGTAGTAACACTGTCACCATTAACAGAAAAATGAGCTTTACCATTTCCCTGATCTGAAATAGAAACAAGATTACTGGTACCTGCCGCATTATTAATATTCAGACCACCATCCAGATGAGTCAGACCTGTAATCGTGCCATTCACCTGCAGTTCATTCGCTGTCAGCTTTCCACCCACTGTGGTATCACCATAAATCGATGCATTACCTGTGGTAACACTGTCACCATTAACCGAAAAATGAGCTTTACCATTTCCCTGATCTGAAATAGAAACAAGATTACTGGTACCTGCAGCATCCCTGATATCCAGACCACCATCCAAATGCGTCAGACCTGTAATCGTACCATTCACCTGCAGTTCATTCGCTGTCAGTTTCCCACCCACTGCAGTATCACCATGAATCCATGCATTACCCGTAGTTACACTGTCACCATTCAGCTGTAAATAACCCTTACCATTTCCCTGATCCTGGATAGAGAACAGTTGGGCAGTTCCCGCTATATCATTAACAGTCAGTCCACCATTTAAATATGAAAGCCCTGTAATCGTGCCATACACCTGAAGCTCACTAGCTGTCAGTTTTCCACCGACAATTGAATCTCCCTGGACTAATGAATCCCCCACCGTATGACTATTACCATTGAGATATAATGCACCTTTACCATTTCCCTGATCTGAAATGGAAAAAAGGTTAGCTGTTCCCGCTGCATCATTAACAGTCAGCCCACCATTTAAATATGAAAGCCCTGTAATCGTGCCGTTTACCTGAAGCTCACTGGCTGTCAACTTTCCATTAACTGTTGAATTTCCCTGGACTGTAGAATCTCCCGATGTATAACTATCGCCAGTAAGCTGCAAATACCCTTCGCCACTTCCCTGATCCTGTATAGAAAACAGTTGGGCAGTTCCCGCTGCATCATTAACAGTCAGCCCACCATTTAAATATGAAAGCCCTGTAATCGTACCATTCACCTGAAGCTCACTGGCTGTCAGCTTTCCATTAACGGTTGAATTTCCCTGGACTGTAGAATCTCCCGATGTATAACTATCGCCAGTAAGCTGCAAATACCCTTCACCATTTCCCTGATCCTGTATGGACATCAGGTTATATGTACCTGCTGCATCATTAACAGTCAGCCCACCATTAAGCTGTGATAAACCTGTAACAGCACCATTCACTTGAAGTTCATTAGTGGTCAGCTTTCCATTCACAATCGAGTTTCCACTGACACTGGAATCTCCATTTATATTGGCGTTACCATTTACAGTCAGGTTTGGTGTGGTTATATAATTCGGTGCATCGACATCATCAGTTATTGCGGCTTTTACTGCTCCAGCCTGCATGATTGTGCATATTGCCAGAGCCAGTGACGAATATTTTTTGTTCATTTTAGAATCCTTAATGTTATTTACTTATTGTTTTTAAATCTCCTGAACTATAATTTTTCAAAAACGCCAATTCCATCCCACAATTTAGGGATTGCTTTTAACTATTCATTAGAATAACTAAAATATCTGGTAAAAACCTTGACCACTTATAAAATTTAAATACATGAAAATTTTAAATAAAATACTTCGCAC
Source organism: Acinetobacter chinensis (assembly GCF_002165375.2). Classification (NCBI taxonomy): domain Bacteria; kingdom Pseudomonadati; phylum Pseudomonadota; class Gammaproteobacteria; order Moraxellales; family Moraxellaceae; genus Acinetobacter; species Acinetobacter chinensis. The sequence goes on along the minus strand of NZ_CP032134.1, from coordinate 1,059,015 downwards.
ACCGACTTACACAGTATCAGTTCAATAAAAAAGGCCGCTCATTGAGCGACCTTTTTCATCGGAAATAAATGTGAGTAAAGGAATGAGTAAATGCAGATCAGATCAGCACATTATCATTCCGTCACAGACACTTATTTTGATACAGTGCAGATTACATCATTCCGCCCATACCACCCATGCCGCCCATATCAGGCATTGCTGGTTTGTCTTCTGGGATATCAGTAATCATACATTCAGTTGTTAACATCAAACCTGCTACAGATGCAGCATGCTCAAGTGCAGAACGTGTTACTTTCGCTGGGTCAAGAATACCCATTTCAAGCATGTCGCCATACTGTGAAGTTGCAGCGTTATAACCAAAGTTACCTTCACCGTTTTTCACAGCGTTGATCACAACTGAAGGCTCATCACCTGCGTTAGCTACGATCTGACGTAAAGGCGCTTCAATCGCACGACGTAAAATGTTGATACCAACGTTCTGATCATCATTTACACCAGTGACGCCATCAAGCGCTTTCGCTGCACGAACCAGTGCAACACCACCACCTGCGACCACACCTTCTTCAACCGCAGCACGAGTTGCATGAAGCGCATCGTCAACACGGTCTTTCTTCTCTTTCATTTCAACTTCAGTTGCAGCACCAATTTTGATAACCGCTACACCGCCTGCCAGTTTAGCAACACGTTCCTGAAGTTTTTCTTTGTCATATTCAGAAGTTGATTCTTCAATCTGAGCACGAATCTGAGTCACACGTTCAGCAATCTGGTTTGCATCGCCTGCACCATCAACGATTACAGTATTTTCTTTAGATACTGTAATTTTATGCGCAGTACCTAAGTCCTGAAGAGATGCAGTTTCCAGAGACATACCTACTTCTTCAGAAATTACAGTTGCACCAGTCAGGATTGCGATATCCTGAAGCATTGCTTTACGACGGTCACCAAAACCAGGCGCTTTAACCGCACATACTTTAATGATACCGCGCATGTTGTTCACAACAAGTGTAGCCAGTGCTTCGCCTTCAACATCTTCAGCGATGATAAGAAGTGGTTTACCTGTTTTAGCAACAGCTTCAAGCACAGTAATCAGTTCACGGATGTTGCTGATTTTTTTGTCAACAAGAAGAATGAACGGGTTTTCAAGTTCAGCAGTCAGCGTGTCCTGCTTGTTTGCAAAGTACGGGCTGATATAACCACGGTCAAACTGCATACCCTCAACAACGTCCAGCGCATCTTCAAAGCCTGAACCTTCTTCAACAGTGATCACGCCTTCTTTGCCGACTTTTTCCATTGCCTGAGCGATCAGTTTACCTACAGTCTCATCAGAGTTTGCAGAGATAGAACCGACCTGTTCAATGGCTTTGGTATCTGATGCAGGTTTTGCAGTCGCTTTGATTTCAGCAACCAGTGCTTTTACAGCAAGATCAATACCGCGTTTCAGATCCATTGGGTTCATACCTGCAGTTACAGATTTGATCCCTTCGTTCAGAATTGCCTGAGCAAGAACAGTTGCAGTTGTTGTACCGTCACCTGCGATGTCATTGGTTTTGCTTGATACTTCACGAACCAGCTGAGCGCCCATGTTTTCAAATTTGTCTTTCAAAGAAATTTCTTTGGCAACAGTTACACCATCTTTAGTGATGTGCGGCGCACCGAAAGAACGGTCGATCACAACGTTACGGCCTTTAGGACCTAAAGTTACTTTTACAGCATCTGCAAGTGTGTTTACACCAGCGATCATTTTTGAACGCGCTGAATCACCAAATTTTACGTCTTTAGCTGACATGCTAAACTCCTGAATCTTTTAAATTTTACAAATATAACCAGATGTATTAAGTCTCAACGGTAAAAGGATTAACCTTCCAGTACCGCTAAAATGTCAGACTCTTTCATAACAAGAAGTTCTTCACCTTCAACTTTTACTTTAGTACCAGCATAAGCACCAAACAGTACGTTATCGCCCACTTTAACATCCAGAGCACGTACACCGTTGTCAGTTACTTTACCGTTACCGACAGCAATCACTTCACCCTGAGCCGGTTGTTCAGCAGCAGAAGTACTCAGAATCAGACCACCAGCTGTCTTGGTTTCTTTTTCAACACGACGGATAACAACGTTGTCATGTAAAGGACGGATCTTGCTCATTTCTAACTCCATGGACATTGTTTCAATGTCATTCAATTGCACTGTGAAGATGACTTCTTATTCCTGGTCATCAACAAAATTTTTGATATGCCACTTTTGTGGGGATGGAAAAAAAGGTTTAAAGGGCTAACTGAAAAAATAATTCATTTTTTGTATTTTTTTCAGGCAAAATCATGATCTCTGCTGTTTTATAATTCATCGAGTACATTTGTCCGAAAGCGCTTCGTTCTGTCATCGAAATAATAATACTGAACCGTGCCATCATTCTGAATGACATTAAAGCTGTTACCGAACCCATGATGCAGACGATATGAAGTTGCTGTTCCTGCATGAATTTCAAGTACAGGATGCATGGCATTCAACTGATAAATATAATTCAGGTCATAAACTGCTGACTGATGCAGATGCCCATGCAATAAAGCAAAAAGTCCGTTTTTAGACCAGCTTTCCAGAGCAATCCGCCCCTGTACAGGACAATCCTTCACAGCGTGAGCATGCTGGCTGTCCACATAAAAAGGCTGATGAGTGACTACTATTTTTAGCTTATCTGCGGGAGCTTCAGCCAGCCTGTTGCTGACCCACTGAATCTGCTCCATGGAAATGTGTCCACGTGTGTGATATCTGCGGCGGATGCTGTTCAGACCAATCAGATAAAAATGTTCTGTTTCAAAAACAGAATCGGTATTTCCAAAAAAAAGTCTGTAACGGGTAAAAGGTTTAAACACCCTGTTCCACAGATCAAACAGAGAAATGTCGTGATTGCCTGGCACGGTCAGATAAGGAAGCTCCAGACTATCCAGAAATTTTTTACAATGCAGAAACTCAATGTATTTTGCCCGCTGGGTCAGGTCTCCGCTGACCACAACAGCTTCAGGCTGATGAGCCTGACAGAACTGGCGGATGGCATCCATACAGTCTTTATTCTCAGTACCAAAATGCAGGTCAGACAGATGCAGAATCATCAGGAACCATGACCTCCAGTGCATTTTTCAGAACGGATATCTTTAAAGGTGGTTTCATCTCCACCAGTTCTCCATCTATTGCCACGGTCAGTTTTTTACTTTTTGAATCAATCATGACCTGATCAGCTGAAAAACTGTAAACATCAGGGGCTTTGTCTATTTTCCCACGGATCAGTTGCCATAACAGTCTGAACAGCGTCCGTTTATCACTTTTGGCGACCACTACTCCCGCGACTTTACCCAGTGCAGCACATTCCGCAATTCTCAGTTTAAAGTCAGCAAGCTGTAGCTGATTATTTCCAAAAAAAATCAAAGGTGTTTTGACAGGATAGGTCTTTCCATCCACAGAAATCTCAAGTTTCAGCTCTTTTCTGTCCCTGATCAGCACATCCAGACCTGAACTGTAAGCAAACAGTGGAAAACGTCCAAACTTACTGTTCAGTTGCTCTCTTTTCTGAATAAATAAAGGATATAAGCCCAGACTGGCATTGTTCATATAAATCTGATCATTCAACTGAGCCAGATGTACAGCCCGCCTCTTTCCAGTTGCGATCACTTTTGCAGCCTGCATCAGTTCCAGTGGAATATCGAGCGCCCGAGCTACATAATTGAAAGTACCCAAAGGTAAAATCCCCATCGGAATATTCTGCCCTTTCAACCTTAAAGCAACGGCATTCAAGGTCCCATCACCGCCAGCTGCAACAATAATCCCTCTGTTTTGATGCTGAAGATGCCTGGTGATCACTTTCTGGAAAAGAACATCAAAATCAGGCTCAGAACTGATCTCATAAGACTGAATTTCAAAACCATAACGGGTCAGTTCAGCCACCAGCTGTTCGTAAATATCCTCTTTTCCCGATGCATGGAAACCCGATTTTTCATTATAAATGATGGAAAGAGGTTTAAGCTGTTCAGCCATTTTTTATACATCTTTAAAGTGTTTATTCTAATTTTGTCCAAATATCCGACAATTAAAAGCACCTTTATGTAAAATTCGAATTACCACCATTTATTTAATCAATAATAATTCTCATAAAAACATTAGCTCTAATATATTGTTTTTAAATAATATTATTAAAAAAAATAATCCTCATAAAAACAGTAAATATAAATAATAAACTTTATTTAAATACATAAATGATTGATTAAAAACAATATTATTAGAAATAAGCACAATATTCCATAAAAAGTCCATACTTCCTTTAGTCTTATTTTTTTTATGATTTTATGCTTTAATACAGCCACTTTTTTTTATATTTCATCTGGACAATGTATCACGTTGTTCAGATCATACTTTGTACAGCTTTAATGTACACATTTAGATAGGCCTCACCATGACCCAAGTGAACGCACCAGAATTCGTTCGTCATCCCAAGCTTATTGCATGGGTTGAAGAAATTGCTAAATTAACCAAACCTGCAAAAATTGAATGGTGTGACGGAAGCGACGAAGAAAATCAGCGTTATATCGACCTGATGATCGCTAACGGCACTATGCAAGCTTTGAATCAGGAAAAACACCCTGGTTCATATTTAGCGAATTCTGATCCGTCCGACGTTGCTCGTGTTGAAGGTCGTACATATATCTGTTCTGAAAACCAGGCAGATGCCGGTGCGACCAACAACTGGGAAGCTCCTGCAGAAATGCGTGCCCGTCTTAACGGTTTATTTGATGGCGCAATGGAAGGCCGTACCATGTACGTGGTTCCATTCTCTATGGGCCCTCTTGGTTCACACATTGCACACATCGGTATCGAAATCACTGACTCTCCTTATGTTGCTGTCAGCATGCGTAAAATGGCTCGTATGGGCAAAGCTGTTTACGATGTACTGGGTACAGATGGCGAATACATTCCTTGCGTACACACTGTTGGTGCTCCGCTTGCTGAAGGTCAGAAAGACGTTGCATGGCCTTGCAACCCTGAAAAATATATCGTGCATTATCCAGAAACCCGTGAAATCTGGTCTTACGGTTCAGGTTACGGCGGTAACGCACTGTTAGGTAAAAAATGCCTGGCTTTACGTATTGCATCCTCTATGGGTCGTCAACAGGGCTGGTTAGCTGAACACATGCTGATCCTTGGTGTAACGAACCCACAAGGTGAAAAACACTATATCGCTGCTGCGTTCCCATCTGCATGTGGTAAAACCAACTTTGCAATGCTGATTCCACCAGCGGGCTACGAAGGCTGGAAAATTGAAACTGTAGGTGATGACATTGCCTGGATCAAACCAGGTGAAGATGGTCGCTTATATGCAATTAACCCAGAAGCTGGTTTCTTCGGTGTTGCGCCTGGTACAAACACCAAGACCAACCCGAACTGTATGGCTACACTGACTAAAGATGTAATCTATACAAACGTTGCTGTCACTGACAACGGTGAAGTATGGTGGGAAGGTCTTTCTAAAGAAGTACCTGCTAACCTGACTAACTGGAAAGGTCAGCCGCACGTTGCTGGTGAAAAAGCTGCACATCCAAATGCGCGTTTCACTGTTTCAGCGGGTCAATGTCCTTCGATTGATGCAGACTGGGAAAATCCAGCGGGTGTTCCAATTTCTGCGTTCATCTTCGGTGGTCGCCGTGCAGACACAGTGCCTCTGATTTCAGAAGCATTTGACTGGGTTGATGGTGTTTACAAAGCTGCAACTATGGGCTCTGAAACAACTGCTGCGGCTGTTGGTCAACAAGGTATCGTTCGTCGTGACCCATTCGCAATGCTTCCATTTGCGGGCTATAACATGGCTGACTACTTCTCTCACTGGTTGGAACTGGGTGAAGAAGTTGGTGCAAAAGCTGCGGCTAACGGCAACAAATTACCAGGTATCTACAACGTGAACTGGTTCCGTCGTGATGCTGAAGGTAACTTCGTATGGCCTGGTTTCGGTCAGAACATGCGTGTTCTTGAGTGGATCATTGACCGTTGCGAAGGTCGTGCTACTGCAATTGATACACCAATCGGTCGTGTACCAACTTACGAACAGCTGAACTGGACTGGTTCTGACTTCACTAAAGAACAGTTTGATCTGGTAACTTCACAGGACAAAGATCAGTGGATCAAAGAACTTGAAAGCCACACTGAACTGTTCAACAAATTAGGTGACCGTTTACCTAAAGCACTTAAAGCTCGTCAGGACGAACTCTTAGAAGCTGTTAAAAAATCTGCTTAATCCCCTTTCAGATCCCTCTTTTATAAAGAGGGAATCAGGGAGATTTAAAAAAAGACCGCGATATCGCGGTCTTTTTTTATTGCTCTTAAACAGATATTTAAAATCTTTCAAAATACTTTAAGCCACATCCCGCTGGAATCTACGCTCATGCAATTCAGCCAGATATTGATCCAGCAGCAAAATTTCATCCAGACTGAATTCAAGATACAGTTTAGAGCGACGTTTTAAAATATCATCACTGTCCACTGCCCACTCTACATCTACAAGATAATCAACTTCCTGAGCATACAAACCATGCCCAAAATGCTGCCCCAGTTCATGTACAGAACCTGTGTGTTTCAGAAAGTTCCACACCCGACTCCCGTATGCATGTGCCCAACGCTGTGCTGTGCCTGTATCCACACCCTTTATTTTATTCTCAATCTCCGTGATCAGCTCATCCACAGATTTCAAGTTCTCAGCTCCAGGCAACAGTGCCTGTTCAGTCCATGGTTGTTTTATTTCAGGAAAGAACTTCTGTAAATGCTCCATCGCAGACTCAGCCAGCTTACGATAGGTCGTTAATTTTCCGCCAAATACAGACAGCAACGGCGCATCTGAAACATTTTCCTGCGAAAGCGCCAGAGTATAATCACGGGTCACCGCAGCTGGATTGTCTGACTCATCATCACACAGTGGACGCACACCTGAAAAAGTACTGACAATATCCTTTTCACTCAACTGAGTTTTAAAATGATTATTGGACACATCAAGCAGATATGCTGTTTCATCTGCTGAGATTTCCACTTTGTTCGGATCACCGGCATATTCCCTGTCTGTTGTCCCAATCATGGTATATTTTTCTAAATAAGGAATAGCAAAAACAATGCGCTGATCATCATTTTGCATGATAAATGCTTTATCACCCTCATACAGTTTCGGAACAATAATATGACTACCCTGAATCAGGCGGATTCCATAGGGTGACTGTAACTTCAGATCTTCACGAATGAACTGCGCAACCCACGGACCTGCGGCATTGACCAGTACTTTTGCCTGAATCTGAAAACGCCCCTGCTGGTTTTCCATATCCAGTATCCAGACCGAATTCATTCGCTGTGCTGAAATACAACGTGTTTGCGTCACAATCTGAGCACCTTGCTCACGCGCCTGCATTGCATTCAGAACAACCAGTCGTGAATCATCCACAGCACAGTCTGAATACTCAAATCCACGGGTAATATCTTTATTTAAAGGACTGTCCACAGGCTGAAAAGTCACATTATTTGAGCCTGCCAGTTTCTCACGCTTCCCCAGGTGATCATAGAAAAACAGACCTGTGCGAATGAGCCATGCAGGACGTAAATGTGGTCGATGTGGCATGATAAAGCGCATAGGGCGGATGACATGTGGTGCTTTAGCAAGCAATACTTCACGCTCGGCCAGTGCTTCACGAACCAGACGAAATTCTTTATGTTCCAGGTAACGTAAGCCACCATGAATCAGCTTACTGCTGGCAGATGAGGTATGGCTTGCCAGGTCATCCTTTTCGCAAAGGAAAACAGACAGACCACGACCTGCAGCATCATTGGCAATGCCTACACCGTTGATACCACCGCCAATGACCGCAACATCATAACATTTCAGAGTTTCATTCGGATTTGTCATACACATTTCACCTGTTCAGCCTGGATCACTCTTCACCCAAAGAATGATTAAATATTTTCTATTATTTTCGTATACGAACATAATAGGGTAAATATTAGTCATTTTCCATGACTGAACGATGAAATAATCATCTGTTTTGTAAATGTAACAAACATTTGAAGGTATAAACTGACTCAGTCAGCCACAACCAGTTTTACCTGATTATGCTGCATGATCTGCTGAAAATGCTGATCTGGTAAAACATCGGTATAAACACGCTCAACCGCATCCAGCTGTGCCAGGCGCATCATGGCATGTCGTCCAAACTTACTGTGATCTGCTGCAAGCCAGACACGTTTGGAATTTTCAATAATGGTCTGCGAAACCTTTACTTCCTGAAAATCAAAATCGAGTAATGTTCCATCTTCATCAATTCCACTGATTCCGATCAAAGCATAATCTGCCTTGAACTGGCTGAAAAATGCCGATGTTGCCTGTCCGATCACCCCACCATCGGGTCTGACCCGACCACTGGCAATCAGTACCTCAAAATCCTCCCTGGCACTTAAAATACCGGCAACATTCAGATTATTGGTAATCACCTTTAATCCCTGATGTTTCAGCAAAGCATGTGCAATCGCCTCTGTGGTTGTCCCGATATTGATAAAAATTGAGGCATGATCAGGAATATCCTGTGCCATTTTCTCTGCAATTTTTTGCTTTTCAGTCAGGTGCTGCCCTGTCCGCTGGCTGTATTCTGTATTAATCACACTTGAATCAAGTGCTGCACCGCCATGATAGCGCATCTGCCAGCTGATTGATATCACGGCGTAAAGTCTGCGGTGTGACCTCAAAATGCTGTGCCAGCTCATCAATACTGATATAACCACGCTGCCTGACGAGCTCTACAATCTGCTGATGGCGGATGATCATATTCATACATCAAACCCTGAAATTTTCGTATTCGAACATTTTAGATATAACATGATTAATTCCCCGAATTCCATAGCTGTTCATCTGTCTAAGCCCCGTTTTCAGGTTCTGTAAAGATTATTTTTCAGACAAACAGTATTTTTCACATAAAAAATAACAATGTTTAAGGGTTTCTCATTTTTTATTTCTATAACATAAACTTAAATTTAATATTCAAAAATTACAACAAAAACTTAACTATCAAACAGAGCTGAATAGATAATAATTTAACCATACACAAGACTAAAGTCTAATAAGTCATGCTGTAATGCAGGCGTATAAGGTGTTTTAAATTTTATTTAATTCATCTCCCATCTTCCCTGGTGAAACAATCTTTTAAATTTTCTACAGAATAAAGCTTGCCGAAAATTTAAAGGATGTGTTAATCAACTTTTCCTGGAGAATCGTTGTGTCTGATTCATCTGTTCAAACTGCCGCCCCTCAAGTGGACCGTAAAACACGAGTTAAATCCATTTTAGGCGGTTCAGCGGGTAACCTCGTTGAATGGTACGACTGGTATGTATATGCCGCCTTTACCCTTTATTTTGCACCACAGTTTTTCCCTGATGGTGACAACACTGTAAAACTTCTTCAGGCTGCGGCTGTCTTTGCCCTCGGGTTCCTCATGCGTCCGATTGGTGCATGGATCATGGGTATCTATGCTGACAGAAAAGGACGTAAATCTGGTCTTACCCTATCAGTATCACTCATGTGTGCCGGTTCACTGATTATTGCCTGCGCCCCGACGTATGCAAGTGTTGGTATGCTTGCACCTGCATTGCTGTTATTTGCCCGCTTACTTCAGGGTCTGAGTGTCGGCGGTGAATATGGCGCGAGTGCAACCTATTTAACGGAAATGGCAGGTAAAAACCACCGTGGTTTCTTCTCCAGCTTCCAGTATGTCACGCTTATTTCGGGTCAGTTACTTGCGCTTTGCGTACTAATTATTTTACAGCGCACGTTAACCGAAGGTCAGTTATCTGAATGGGGTTGGCGTATTCCATTCTTTATTGGCGCACTGCTTGCTGTGGTTGTGTTCTGGATCCGTCGTGGTCTGGTTGAAACTGAATCATCCAAACAGGCTCAGGAACAGGCAAAAAATGGGGGTGAAAAATCAGGAGCCCTGGCTTTATTCACCAAATACCCTAAACAGGCCTTTACTGTCATCATGCTGACAGCGGGTGGTACGCTTGCTTTCAACACATTTACCACTTATCTGCAAAAATATCTTGTAAACACCTCAGGCTTTGAAAAAACCACAGCAACTGAAATCACCACTGCTGCGATTTTTGTCTTTATGCTGCTGCAACCGGCTGTTGGTGCTTTATCAGATAAAATTGGCCGTAAACCGATTATGATCACCTTTGGTGTGCTTGGTGTGCTGTTTACTATTCCTATTTTTAATGGTCTTGGCTCCACTACCAACCCTACAACTGCATTCATGCTGTGTATGAGTGGTATGGTGATTGTGACTGGCTATACCGCAATTAATGCTGTGGTGAAAGCAGAACTGTTCCCTGCGCATATCCGCGCACTGGGTGTTGCATTGCCTTATGCTATTGCCAATACGCTCTTTGGTGGTACTGCCGAACTGGTTGCATTGAGCTTTAAAAATGCAGGACATGAAAACTATTTCTTCTACTACATTACATTTATGATTGGTCTGTCTCTGCTCACTTATGTATTTATGAAAGATACGAAAAAACATAGTCTGATTACTGACAATTAATCTTAAGCAATCCAAAAAGCCCTCTGAACAGAGGGCTTTTTATTGGAAATTTACATTTTGTAGCAAGCGACAAGATACAGCTTTGATGGCATACTCAATACAGATAACAACACCAGGAAATTTTAAAATGCAGAATTTATATAAAATCACTGGACTGATTCTGATTGCAGCAGGGCTTTCTGCCTGTCAAAGCGCACCAAGACAGTTTAATGGTCAAGTGGGGTATCAGATTGAAAGTAAGTCCGCAGACACGGCAACCCTCGCCTATACACTTGCAGGACGTCAGAATCAGCAGCTGGACAAAAATAAATTACAGCGTGCCTGTCAGAAAGTTCTTGGTACATCAAAACAGTACAAACTGTCGATATTAAGCGTTAATGAAATTATCAACCCTGCTGTGCAATCAGAACAGTTTGGTAAAACCCTGGGGAACTCCAGAACCAGTGTCGGTTTAAGCAACACCCCCAGTCTTCATGGCGGTGAAGACTATGCAACCCGACAATCCCTGGATACCCGTCCTGCAACACTGCGTGTAGTCCGCTACACCTGCTCTTAACTGATTATATTTATTTTTTTAAATGTCAGGCTCTGTTTTCAGAGCCTTTCAACGTTATCGCATCAGCCATAATCATATGAATATAAAAATGCATGCTGTCCGCTTCATCATCAGAAATAAAACAAAAATCATTCCGCATGATGACTATCATCGCCATGGATGTTGTCTGATTCATTACCAGACGCCTTTACTGAAGGATTGTTTTATTCTGTGTCAGGATACTCACCCACCCAAAGTGAGTGAAGATGATTTCATGCAGTTCACGCTATGCGAAGCTCAAAGACTCTCGAAGTAAATCACAAACTCACCTCAGAACTTTATCCTGATCATGAGTGGAGTAAATATCCGTAAAAGAGAAAACTGGCATGCTCACATTTTTATCGTAAAAAACCGCTGGCAAAAAGCATATGCGTATCAGCTGCTTGCAGTTAAAAACCTTTCACTTTCCCTTTACAGTTTTTTAACTAAAAAATAGATCATAAGGTCTTATAAAAACTGACATTTCTGAACTCTCTGGCTTCATCCAGGTCAGGCCAGGTCGTCGCACTACGCTCATCCAGTTTTTGATAATGCGGATGACTGAAGTTTTTCACACGACTGTCTGCAACCCACACTTCTGGAGCAAATTTTAAAAACTCATCCAGAAAGAAACGGTTGCACTGATCATAGAGAACATCAGCAGCAAGCAGAACATCAACCTGTTCTGCCTTATACAGATCATCCAGATATTCAAGTTCGACGTCATTCAGCAAGGCATTTTCACGACAGGCATCCAGACTGACCTGATCAATATCACAGCAGATCACCCGTTTCGCACCTGCCATTTTTGCCGCAATCGCAACCACACCTGAACCTGCACCAAAATCAAGTACAACTTTATCTTTCACATGATGCGGTTCAGCCAGTAACCATTGTGCCATCGCCAGACCTGAAGCCCAGCAGAAAATCCAGTACGGCGTATCATTCCAGATACGGCGGATCACTTCATCATCTAAACGGTCAGTTGGAAATACAGGCGGAACCAGCCATAAGGAGATCGGTGTTTCGGGTAACTGCTGTGCAAGCAGATCACAGCCTGGAATCACTTCATGTAAAGCATCAAGTAAGTGTTGCGGGGCTTTTTGAAGTTGGAATGTACAGCTCATATTTTTTTAATTCATTTTAATATTGAGAGTCCCCTCTCCTTTCAGGAGAGGGTTAGGGAGAGGTCTAACACCCCCTCATCCCAACCTTCTCCCAAAGGGAGAAGGAGCAAAAGCATTAACCCAGTTCTTTCTCAGCAGCTTCTACAGTCTGACGGATCAAAGTCGTAATCGTCATTGGACCTACACCACCTGGAACAGGTGTATAAGCAGATGCGATATCTTCAATACCAACCAATTGAATATCACCCACACCGCCTCCATCACGTGGATGGAAACCAGCATCAACCACCACTGCACCCTGTTTAATCCAGTCTTTCTGGATCAGCTCAGCTTTACCTACAGCACCAACGATAATGTCAGCCTGCTTCACAAAGCTTGCCAGATCCTGCGTACGGCTATGACAGATTGTCACTGTTGCATTTGCTTCAAGCAGCATTGCAGCCATAGGTTTACCTAAAATCGCAGAACGACCGACAACAACCGCATGCTTACCAGCGATTTCAATATTGTTTTCTTTCAGAATCGTCATAATACCAGCTGGAGTCGCTGAACCATAAGCGGCCTCACCCATCGCCATACGACCAAAACCAAGGCAGGTTACACCATCCACGTCTTTAGCCAGTGAAATCGCATCAAAACATGCACGCTCATCAATCTGTGCAGGAACTGGATGCTGCAGCAGAATACCGTGTACATCTGGATTGGCATTTAATTTTTCAATTTCAGCCAGTAACTGTTCAGTTGTCGTCTCTTTTGACAATTCAACTTTTAAAGAATCCATACCCACACGACGGCATGCATTACCCTTCATACGTACATAAGTTGCAGATGCACCATCATCACCGACCAGAATTGTCGCTAAAATTGGGGTACGACCTGTTTTTGCTTTTAAAGCTTCAACACGGGTCAACAAGTCTGCTTCAATTTGTTTCGCTAATGCGCGACCATCCAATACCAATGCCACGGCACATCTCCAAAGTAGATATGAATCAATTTCGCAAATAATACATGATTATTTAGACAATTTTATTCTATATGCCGAATTTATGTGCATCTGCATGAAAACTAGTATTGTTTTTTTTTCAGAGCTTGCTAATATGTGCATCACCAAGAGATGGTGGGATGGCAGAATGGTGATGCAGCGGACTGCAACTCCGTAAATGCCGGTTCGATTCCGGCTCCTACCTCCATATCTTGTAAAGCCCGAGTGGTGAAATCGGTAGACACAGGGGATTTAAAATCCCCCGCCCACAAAGCGTGCCAGTTCGAGTCTGGCCTCGGGCACCATTTAGTTACACAATTAAATGGTGTAATAAAAATTCTAGCATTATGCTGGTTTTTTTATGTCTTAATTTTAATAAATGAATAATAAATCCATATCTGCATACACCTCTTATATCTCTATATTTCTTTCATCTGCCATTCTACTTTCAGCCTGTGCACAAATATCTGTCAAATCAACAACATCCCAACCCCCAGCCACACAGAAACATATTTTTGACATAGATAACTTTAAGGAAGATTTTCCAGGTAAAACAGTGAATGATAATTTAGTTCCTCTTTTACCCAAAAGCCAATGGAATGCCTTATATAAAAAAGAGCTGGGACACATACTCATGATCAACATCAATCCCGATCTTTCCCGCATAAGTATGGCTTTGAATTGTAAAGATACAGATAAAATCTCCTTTTTCCTGATTGAAGACAGCGATGGGCTCGATATTCTATCTTCCTCACCTGACACTTCATATCAGGTGGATTTTATCCTGGATAACAAAACCATTAAGCAGCCTTTTAAGCATTCATCTTCTGCAAACTTTGAACGGTTTAAGCAGTTATTCTATACCGCCAGAGTGATTCAGATTAAAGCCTATGTATCTGAAGAATACTCAACAGACTCAGAACAGCAAAAGCACAGTCCAGTGCATGGCTTAAGGTTCCAGAACCGGTATGCCGAAATTCAAAAAGAACCATCCCCCATCTGCTCATCAAAAGATCACACTTAATTCAAATGCATTCAGAAAGTTGAGCGTTCCTGTACTTGCTGGCTGGTCAGTTTCACACGTACAATGCACCCCGTAGATGGCTCGCAACCCGAGCCCTATCCAGCCAGAACAGATATTGAATTTTCATACATGATTAAAACCCAGCAAGCGACCCTTTTTCTGCAACAACTGGAACAGCAGTATCCGCGTATTTTTAAACGCAACTTTCTGCTGTACGGGCAGATCAAAGCCAAAGGCATGCTTGACGATTACAAAGAATTCATTCCCTGGGGACTGGCTGTCATGATTTTTGTCAGCACAGCCTTTGCTCTGGATGAACTGATTTCAATGACATTCCCTCAGTTTGAGGGTGTGCAGTCTTTTGGAATTGGCATACTGATCATTATGCTGTTTCTGATGACGGCCGTTCCTTTCATTATCAAACAGATTAAACACAGCTCTACCCATCTGTATCAGCAGTTAAGCAACACACCGCTCAAACTGGCGGTTCTGATTATTCTACAAACGGTCAATATTGCTTTTGTACAAAGCAGCCTGTTGCAGAGTGTGCTGTTTTTCCTCACTTTAAGCTTTGGCTTCGTCAAGTTTTATAAAGAAAATATGTTCCGTGAAGCATCTTCAGATATGGATTATTATAATTTGCAGCAGGTGCGCAGAGCCTGTCTATGGAGTTATAAACAAACCCTGAAAGCACGTGCTGCGATGAAATTCATTCCAAAAGATTCTGATAAATTCAGCATTGCAGAACAGCATCTGGCAGAGTTTCTGGAACTGCATTTAAAACTGATCAAATACGAAAATGAACTTTCCAGAACCAACAAGTTTACGGATCTGGATGAATATGTTGACAGTCTGATGTAAACCTTTCGATATTTTCATATGGGCGACTGCCCGTTTTTATTTGTCTCACAGCCTGTTGCTGTTTTAACCTGTATTTTCCCCTGCGTTTTTTACTCATGAACATTAGAGTAAGCAGATGACCACTTCATTAAACGCTAATGACAGAATCATGAAATCGGTTTTGCTTCAGGAAAATCATTTTTATTTTTGAATATATGAATAACTGCATGAAAAGACAGCAAACTCACCAATTCCACCTTGCCAAGTGAATTATCGTCCTTTATTATTGCGCACATGCCCGAGTGGTGAAATCGGTAGACACAGGGGATTTAAAATCCCCCGCCCACAAAGCGTGCCAGTTCGAGTCTGGCCTCGGGCACCATTTATTTATATAATTAAATGGTGCAATAAAACTTCCAGCGATCGTTGGTTTTTTTATGTCTGTATTTTCAATACCTTTCTTTCAGACCCTATATAAAAAGCAAAATACAGCTCAGCATAATCATATATGCTCAGGTATTACAATATTTAAAAAATTCACCATGAAGCCCATAACAATATATTCAGCACTCCTGATCTGCCTGAGCTTTTCATCCTACAGCCTTGCTCAGAACACCGATACCAGCCCTGCAGACCTTTATACCGAAAATACTGCTTCACACCGTACTGAAAGCATAAGCAATACAAATGATGAAATTTTTGATTTATTTACAGGTACAGTCAGTCTTAAAAACTCACAAATACTCTTACATCGCTGTAGCCTGACAGCAGATGACTATGTGCTGAATTTCATAGATCCCGCTCAGAAACAGAAAGTTAAAAAACTCCTGTCATCTGGAGATAAGTTCTGGATCACGGTGTTGGGGAGTTTCAGTGAGAAAAATGCTGAATATCATCTGAAAGTCAGTGAAGTGACAGATATAAAAACAGGTTCATCCTGTCATTTAAAAGATCTGCTGGGAGAATAAAAACGTTAAGCAATCCAGCTTTGAAAACGAAACAGAGAGTGTTACCACTCTCTGTTTGATACAAGCTCTTCCATTTCAATATCCATATAGCCCAGATCCTGCACCACCATCATCATGGCTTCAGCAATATAATCTGCAGCCGTGTCATCCAGTGAAGAATCAAGGTCTTCAAACTGCGGTTTCATCTCATTGATTTCAACCACAGTCTGACCAGCGATATGATAAATTTCATGTTCAGAACATTCGTTTTTTGCGATTTTTTTCGCAAACAGTTCAATGTGTTGCTTAACTTCAGCAACAAGAATATCGGGATAATATTCATCATCGAACATAGGGAGAAGTAAATCTGCAAACATACAGTCACTCAAAGTTCATCAATTTAAGCACTGCGTATATAACATAAATTATACATTTCAACAAATAGATCGCTGAAAATTTATCATTTCACATCAGGCCTGCTTCATCGCCATCCACACATGAACCGCATCACTCATGGCTTTTACATCATGCGCCCGTACCATGCATGCACCCTGCTGAATACTCAACAAATGCCCTGCAACAGAGCCTACTGCGCGATGCTGAGCATCTGCACCATTCAAAGCCTCGCCAATAAACCGCTTGCGTGACAATGCCGAAAGAATGGGATATCCCATGTCATTCAGCTTATAAAGCTCCTGAAGCAGTTTTAAATTTTGCTGCGCATTTTTCGCAAAACCAAAACCTGGATCAATCATGATATTTTCAGCTTTTACACCTGCATTTAATGCATCTGCCACCCTTTGCTGTAATTCTGAAATCACATCCTGAGTCACATCATGATACTGATCAAGCTGATTCATCGTGGTCGGTTCACCACGCATATGCATAATGATCACAGGAACCTGTAGCTGCGCCGCCATCTGCAATGCCCCGGGTCGGGTCAATGCACGGACATCATTCCAGATATGCGCACCAGCCTTAACTGCGGCCTGCATAACCAGCGGTTCTGAAGTATCAACCGACAGAATCACATCATAGGCTGACAATGCCTCCACCACAGGTATTACACGGCGGATTTCTTCCTCTACAGTTACGGCTGAAGCGCCCGGACGGGTTGACTCCCCACCAATATCTATTACTGTTGCTCCATCAGCCATCATATCCAGAGCATGTGCAACAGCCTGATCCTTAGCATTATGCTTCCCACCATCACTGAATGAATCAGGGGTAACATTTAAAATTCCCATAATATGTGGTCGCGATAAATCCAGTGCCAATCGTCCACATTTTAATGAGCGCTGAGGTAATTCCATCAGTTGCATCTTACTGCCTATCATCCACAATTGCTGAACCGCTAGTTTAACCTGAGCGATGTTTTTATCCCTCAATTATTTTGGCATCATTATTTTTAAGCACAAAAAAAGAGCCTCATTTGAGACTCTTTTTTACATTACCCTGATCCTGATCTTCGCTTAATATAAAGCTTTAGCTCAGGTCGCCGGTAATGGCGGTGGAGTTGATGGACCATCAGTCGGAGTCACATCAATCACAGGGTTTTCTGCCACATACACCTTAGGTGGTTGTGGCTCACGCCCTTCCATAATGTCACGGATCTGATCACGATCAATCGTTTCCCATTCCATCAGCGCTTTAACCATGGCATGTGCGATATCTTTGTTATTTTCAAGAATATCACGGGCAACACGGTACTGTTCGTCCAGAATACGGCGAACTTCCTGATCAACCTGCTGCTGCGTTGCTTCAGAAATAGTGCGATTGCCCATATTTCCAAAGAAACCATTCTGGTTATCTTCTTCATAGACCATCACGCCCATTGCGTCAGACATACCATACTTGGTCACCATCGCACGCGCCATTTTAGTTGCACGTTCGAAGTCATTTGAAGCACCCGTCGACATCTGGTTAATGAAGACTTCTTCTGCAATACGACCACCAAACAGGATTGAAAGTTCATTCAACATTTTTGATTTGTAGTGACTGATCGCATCCTGCTCAGGAAGCTGCCAGGTCACACCCAACGCCCAGCCACGTGGCATAATCGTTACTTTATGCACAGGGTCTGTACCTGGAAGAATTTCAGCAACAATGGCATGACCCGCTTCATGATAAGCAGTCGCACGACGCTCTTCGTCACGGATGACCATTGATTTACGCTCAGGTCCCATATAAAGCTTGTCTTTCGCATCTTCAAAGTCATGCATATCGACAGTGTTTTTGTTACGACGAGCAGCAAACAACGCAGCTTCATTCACAAGGTTTGCAAGTTGTGCACCAGAGAAACCAGGTGTACCACGTGCAAGAACTTTTACATCCACACCTGTTACTGAAGGTAATTTTTTCAGGTGTACATTTAAAATCTGTTCACGGCCTTTAATGTCCGGCAGACCAACCATCACCTGACGATCAAAACGTCCAGGACGAAGTAATGCTTTATCCAGTACATCTGCACGGTTTGTCGCAGCAATGACAATAATACCTTCATTCCCTTCAAAACCGTCCATCTCGACAAGCATCTGGTTCAGCGTCTGTTCACGCTCATCGTGACCACCACCCGTACCTGAACCACGGTGACGACCGACCGCATCAATCTCATCAATAAAGATGATACAAGGTGCGTGACGTTTCGCCTGTTCGAACATATCACGGACACGGGACGCACCCACACCCACGAACATTTCAACAAAGTCAGAACCCGAAATACTGAAAAACGGAACTTTTGCTTCACCGGCAATCGCTTTAGCCAGTAATGTTTTACCCGTACCAGGAGGACCAACCATCAGTACGCCTTTAGGAATCGTTGCACCGAGACGTTTGAATTTAGCAGGATCTTTCAGGAAATCCACGATCTCCACAACTTCCTGTTTCGCTTCATCACAACCCGCAACATCCTGAAACGTCACTTTGATCTGATCTTCCGACAGCATTTTCGCTTTGGATTTACCAAAACTCATCGGACCATTTTTACCACCAGCTCCGCCACCCATGTTACGCATAAAGAACATAAACAGCAGAATGATTAGAAGTACAGGAAAACTTGCGATGAGTAGTTGCATCAACAAACCCTGACGCTGAGGTGCAGTACCTTCAACGACAACGTTATTCTTGATCAGGTTAGGCATAAGCTCAGGGTCCTGAACAGCAGGACGAATGCTTTCAAACTCAGTTCCGTTTGCTTTTTTGCCAATGATTTTTTCACCATCAATTGTGACTTGCTTAATCTGGCCTGAATTCACCGCTGTAACGAACTCGGAATAGTTCATTGCAGTTGGCTTCTCACTGCCATTGATGTTACTGAAAATAAGAATCAGCACACCAAGTATAATGAGCCACAATACGGCATTCTTGAAGAGATCGCTCAAAGCTTTATTCCCATATCAATCTAATTTGATCATTGCCCTGTTACGGGTGACCCTAATATTAACGCTGAAGAACAGCTGTTCATTAAATTTTAAAAATGTACAAAATGCACAATTTTTAACGGCTTGGCAAGTAAACTTTATTTCGAAGCCTTTTTCCGCCCCTGCCCGACCAGAAATACCTCTTTGGAACGTGCACGGGATGCAGCCGGTTTGATTGTTTTCATGACATCAAAACTGTCCACCACCTGCTTACGGAACTCGTCAAAGCCTGTTCCCTGGAACACTTTAACAACGAACTGTCCATTTGGTCCCAGTACCCTGTTGGCAAAATCGACTGCCAGCTCGCACAGATAAATCTGTCGAGGCTGATCTACAGCCTTATTACCTGATGTATTGGGGGCCATATCAGAAATTACAACGTCTACAGTACGTCCATTTAAAATATTTAACAATTTTTCGAAAACTTCTTCTTCACGAAAATCGCCCTGAAGGAAAGTCACGTCAGGCAATGCATCCATTTCAAGAATATCAGATGCGATCACCAGTCCTTTGTCGCCCACCAGTTTACCTGCGATCTGCGACCAGCTGCCCGGGGCTGCACCCAGGTCAACAACTGTCATTCCAGGCTTAATAATTTTATATTTTTCCTGTATTTCAAGAAGCTTATAAGCTGCACGTGCACGATAACCCTCTTTTTGTGCTTTTTTCACAAAATGGTCATCGAGATGCTCTCTCATCCACGCACGACTACTTTTGGACAATTTCTGGTTGGTAATGCGTGTAGCCATAACTCTCTAAATAAAAAAAACTTCTAATTTACAATTGTACGTGAAAAACACACTTTTTGCAGTATACAAGTGTATCCTTATCGCACCCTGACACTGTTTTTTTCAATGATCTGTATCGGAACTTTTCGCATACCATACAAAGCTTCTGCATGTCCTCCTGGAAAATATCTCAGTCTGCTTCATTTATTTTACAAACCAGATCAAAGATGCTGAATTTATCAATATCAACTGGGCATGCAAATTTGCTATAATAGGTCGTTTTTAAAATCAGGTTATCTTTAATATGGCGGCTTTATCTATTCAGGAACGTAAGCGTTTACGTCAAATCGGTCATGCTTTAAACCCAGTTGTTATGATTGGTGATAAAGGTTTGTCTGAAAACGTCGTTGAAGAAACCAACCGCGCACTGACAGATCATGAACTGATCAAAATCAAAGTTTCCGGTGAAGACCGCGAAGCCCGTGCCGCTGTCATTGCTGAAATTGCAGATACAACTGCATCTGAAGTCGTACAGACCATTGGTAAAATTGCATTGCTTTATAAAAAGGCTGCAAAACAAAATCCAAAACTGTCCAATCTTGTTCGTCACGCTCATCTGTCCAACTGATTTTTAAGATTATTCAATTATGGCCAGTTACGAGCTCAGCGATTCTGATCGTCGTTTTCAAAGTATTTCAGTGGTCGGTGCAATTGAACAGCAGGCACCTTACACTTTAAATGTAGGCTATTGGGTACGTGATCCGAATCAGCTGATTGAATATCCTGCTCCTATTTCCTCACATCCCCGTCAGGACTTTCTGTGGGAACAGACTTGCTTTGAAATCTTCATCGGTGTACAGAATGAAGATTTTTATCGGGAAATCAATCTCTCCCCGTCTGAAGCATGGCAGGTCTATCAGTTCGAAGAATACCGTTACCCAGAAAGCATGCCACCTCTGACTGCAGATGATATTGAGCTGAACCAGCTGAAACGGATGCATTATGGATTGAATGTCAGCCTGGACTTAACAGAATTTATGCTGAAACATAAACTCAAATGGTCTGATCTGTTTATTGGGCTGACCGCAGTGCTGAAAACATCCCAGGGGGAACGTTTTTATGCCATGCAACACAGCGGACAACAGGCAGACTTTCATAACAAACGTGACTGGCTGCATACCTTCTAGCATTTGATCCGTTCCATATCCTGTATTCCAAAAAAAGTGAGACCATCTGTCTCACTTTTTTATGCCTGAACCGAACAAAGCTGTTCAAAACAGGCTATGAATCCTGCAGGATTATTATTTTGCAGAAACTTTGTTCCATGCTTCAACGGTATTTTCTTTTGAGCGTTTAAAAGTTTCTGTGAGCTGATCTTTATGCTTCACAGTAATCTGTCCAACGTCATCACGAATTTCTTTTGACAGGCGGGTCAGTTCTTCAAGCACACTGCTCAGCTCATTTTTAACAAATTCACTGATCTCAGCCAGATCACCCTGTGAACTGTTAATCTGCTTTTTGATCACTTCAATACGACCCACTACTTCCTGCTTCAACTGACGAAGCTGTTCCTGAATACCGGCATTCAACTGTTTCGCTTCCTGTTCAATCTTCTCACAGCTCTCAGTGACAGCATCAATCGCCTGATGCTGTGCCTGATGAACAGCTTCCACTACCTGCTGTCCGGCATCTTTAACATGCTGTCCAGCCTCCTGAACGGCTTCAACTGCTTTCTGCTTTACACTCTCAACGGTTTCAACAGAATCAGTACCGGCATCTGCTGCATGAACGGTACTTTTTACGGTCTTAACAGGTTTTGCTGTCACGCTTTCTTTTTGCTCAGTCGTCATGAAATTCCCCTTAGCTGTTTATATATAATAGTTATGTTGTTACATTTTTAAGTTTAATCAATTTTGATAAAATTTAAGTTCTGATTTGTCAGACAATTCTTAAATGCTTACATTTCTCACTCAGATTTTAAAAGCAAAGTTATTTGCAAAAATCAAGGCATTTATCTTACATATTCTCAGCTTTCTGAATGGACTTTTCCTGTATGCATGCGTATAATGCTCTGTTAAGTTACAAGCGAACAGACACGAGGAGGGTAGGATTTAATTAACCTTCCTTTTTTTTCGTCTGTTCGCTTTTTTACAGCCCTATTTTTGTGGTTTTAGATCAGGAGCTTTGGTTTGAGCACCCCCGCCATTTTAGCCCTTGCTGACGGTACTATCTTTAAAGGTACATCGATCGGCGCTACGGGAAGTACGACTGGTGAAGTCGTTTTTAACACAGCAATGACTGGTTATCAGGAAATTTTAACTGACCCGAGTTATGCACAGCAGCTTGTGACGCTAACGTACCCGCACATCGGGAACACAGGTTGTAATGATGAAGATGCAGAATCAGGTCGAATTCATAAAGTATGGGCAAATGGTCTGATCATCCGTGATCTGCCGTTATTACACAGCAACTTCCGTGCAACTCAGTCTCTGGGCGAATATCTACAACAGCACAATGTGGTTGCCATTGCAGATATCGATACCCGTAAACTGACCCGTATTCTGCGTGACAAAGGTGCACAGAATGGTTGCATCCTTGCCGGTGAAAATATTACAGAAGAAAAAGCACTGGAAAAAGCGCGTGCATTTGGCGGGCTGAACGGTCTGGACCTAGCGAAAGAATGCTGTGATCCAAAAGGCTTTGAATGGACTGAAGGTTCATGGACTTTAGGCAAAGGCTTCTCCCAGCCTGAAGCGAAATTCCATGTTGTTGCATATGATTACGGTGTCAAAACCAACATCTTACGTATGCTTGCAGACCGCGGTTGTAAACTGACCGTTGTTCCTGCTCAGACTCCTGCAGCTGACGTGCTTGCACTGAATCCAGATGGCGTGTTCCTGTCAAATGGTCCTGGCGATCCAGCAGCATGTGATTATGCGATTGAAGCAGTGAAAACCATTGTTGAAGATGCGCGTAATATGCCTGTATTTGGGATCTGCTTAGGTCACCAGATTCTTGCACTCGCATCTGGTGCTAAAACGGTGAAAATGCCGCATGGTCACCACGGTGCAAACCACCCTGTTCAGAACATTGAAACAGGGACTGTGATGATTACTTCTCAGAACCACGGCTTCGCTGTAGATGCAGATACATTACCTGCAAACTTAAAAGCGACGCATAAATCATTGTTCGATCAGACTCTTCAAGGGATTCATCGCACAGACAAACCAGCCTTCAGCTTCCAGGGTCACCCTGAAGCAAGTCCTGGTCCACATGATTGCGCACTGTTGTTCGATCATTTCATCGAACTTATTGAAGCATCTAAGAAGTAATTGAGGAGCGATCATGGCTAAACGTACAGACATTAAAAGCATCTTAATTATTGGTGCAGGTCCGATTGTCATCGGTCAGGCATGTGAGTTTGACTACTCAGGTGCGCAAGCGTGTAAAGCCCTTCGTGAAGAAGGCTACCGTGTTATTTTGGTGAACTCTAACCCAGCGACCATTATGACTGACCCTGCAATGGCAGATGCAACGTATATCGAACCGATTACTTGGCAAACTGTTGCTGCAATCATTGAGAAAGAACGCCCAGACGCTGTTCTTCCGACAATGGGTGGTCAAACCGCATTGAACTGTGCGCTTGCACTTGATGCCAACGGTATTTTGAAAAAATACAATGTTGAATTGATTGGCGCGACCAAAGAAGCAATCGAAAAAGCGGAAGACCGTAAACTTTTCGATATTGCAATGCGCAAAATCGGTCTGGAATGTCCACGTGCTGACGTTGCAGAAAGCATGGAACACGCGCTTGAAATTCAAGCTCGCTTCGGCTTCCCTGTGATTATCCGTCCATCATTCACTATGGGTGGTTCAGGCGGTGGTATCGCTTACAACCGTGAAGAATTCATTGAAATCTGTGAACGTGGTTTCGATCTTTCTCCAACCAAACAATTATTGATCGATGAATCTTTAATTGGTTGGAAAGAATACGAAATGGAAGTTGTTCGTGACAAAAACGACAACTGTATCATTGTATGTACCATCGAAAACTTTGACCCAATGGGTGTACACACAGGTGACTCAATCACTGTTGCTCCTGCGCAAACATTGACAGACAAAGAATTCCAACTGTTACGTAATGCATCTTTAGCGGTTCTTCGTGAAATCGGTGTGGAAACAGGTGGTTCGAACGTTCAATTCGGTATTAACCCGAAAGACGGTCGTATGGTTGTGATCGAGATGAACCCACGTGTTTCTCGTTCATCTGCGCTTGCTTCTAAAGCAACTGGTTTCCCGATTGCAAAAATCGCTGCGAAACTGGCTGTTGGTTATACCCTTGATGAGTTGAAAAACGACATCACTGGCGGTACAACTCCTGCGTCATTCGAACCTGCAATCGACTACGTTGTAACCAAGATTCCTCGTTTTAACTTCGAGAAATTCCCACAAGCTGATGCAACTTTGACTACACAGATGAAATCTGTGGGTGAAGTGATGGCGATTGGTCGTAACTTCCAAGAATCTGTGCAAAAAGCACTTCGTGGTCTTGAAGTTGGCGCATGTGGTTTTGACGAAAAAATTGCTGTTGGTACTGAAGGCGCGCGTGAAAAGATCTTGGTTGAACTTAAAGTTCCAGGTCCAGAGCGTATTTGGTATGTCGGCGATGCATTCCGTCATGGTTTCACTTTAGACGAAGTTTTTGCTGCAACGAATATCGACCGTTGGTTCTTGATCCAAATCGAAGACATTATCAAATCTGAAAATGAAATCAAAGCTTTAGGTTTTGGTGATTTGAATGCGGACAATATCCGTTCATTCAAACGTAAAGGTTTATCAGATCTTCGCATTGCGAACTTGATGGGCATTTCACAAAAACAATTCCGTAAACATCGTTGGAACTTGGGTGTAACCCCAGTTTACAAACGTGTAGATACATGTGCTGCTGAGTTTGAATCAGATACAGCGTATATGTACTCAACTTACGATGAAGAATGTGAAGCGAATCCATCCAGCCGTGACAAGATCATGGTGATCGGTGGTGGCCCTAACCGTATTGGTCAAGGTATCGAATTCGATTACTGCTGTGTACACGCTGCTCTTGCAATGCGTGAAGACGGCTATGAAACAATCATGGTGAACTGTAACCCTGAAACTGTTTCAACGGATTATGACACTTCAGATCGTTTGTACTTCGAACCGATTACACTTGAAGATGTTTTAGAAATCGTACGTATCGAAAAACCAAAAGGTATTATCGTACAGTACGGTGGTCAAACTCCGCTTAAATTGGCTCGTGCGCTTGAAGAAGCGGGTGCGCCAATTATCGGTACATCCCCGGATGCAATCGACCGTGCAGAAGACCGTGAACGTTTCCAGCAAATGATTCAACGTCTACAACTTCGTCAACCAAACAACAGCATTGTTAAATCTGCTGAAGAAGGTATGGCTGAAGCCGCGAAAGTTGGCTATCCATTAGTTGTACGCCCTTCTTATGTATTGGGCGGTCGTGCGATGGAAATCGTCTATAACGACGAAGAACTTAAACGCTACTTACGTGATGCTGTACAAGCGTCTAACGAAGCACCTGTACTGCTTGACCGTTTCCTCGATGATGCGATCGAAGTTGACGTGGACTGCGTATCTGACGGTAAAGACGTTGTGATCGGCGGTATCATGCAGCACATCGAACAAGCGGGTATTCACTCAGGTGACTCAGCATGTTCAATTCCTCCTTATTCTTTATCTAAAGAAATTCAGGACGAAATGCGTCGTCAAACCATCGCAATGGCGAAAGAACTTGGCGTTGTTGGTTTGATGAACGTTCAATATGCTGTAAAAGGTAATGACGTTTACATCTTAGAAGTGAACCCACGTGCATCTCGTACAGTGCCATTTGTTTCTAAATGTATCGGTGAGTCTTTAGCGAAAGTTGCTGCACGTTGTATGGCGGGTCAATCTTTAGAATCTCAAGGATTCACAAAAGAAATTATCCCGACTCACTTCGCAGTGAAAGAAGCAGTATTCCCATTCAACAAATTCCCAGGTGTTGACCCAATCCTTGGCCCAGAGATGAAATCTACAGGCGAAGTGATGGGTGTAGGTACTACTTTTGGTGAAGCGTTCTATAAAGCTGTATTAGGCTCAAATGATCGTTTACCTGGTAAACCAACTGAAGGTGAAATCAAACACGTATTTATTTCTGTACGTGATTCTGATAAACCTCGTGTTGTACCTATCGCACAACAACTTGTTGATCTAGGCTTTAAAATTATCGCAACTGGTGGTACTTTTGATGTTATTCAACAAGCGGGTATTGAAGTTGAACGTGTGAATAAAGTCACTGAGGGTCGTCCAAATATTGTCGACCGCTTGAAAAATGGCGAAATTCACCTCATTATCAATACAACTGAAGGCAAACAAGCTCAGCAGGATTCATTCTCAATCCGTCGCTCAGCGCTTCAAGGTAAAGTGTATTACACCACTACCCTGAACGGTGCTGATGCTGTATGCCAAGCTTTAGCAATTAAATTGCCAATGGATGTATATCGCTTGCAAGATTTGCAAACACTAGGTTAATTCGTTTCCGAGAAGTCCCGTCACCTCTCGGTGGCGGGCTTTTTTTCATTTTATAAACCTGTATTTTTTAATACATCACAATTTTAGAGGGACAACAATGCAACGTTATCCTATGACTCCAGCAGGCAAAGTTGCACTGGAAAAAGAATTATATCAATTGAAATCAATTGATCGTCCACGTATTACTGCGGCTATTGCTGAAGCGCGTGAACATGGGGACTTAAAAGAAAACGCAGAATATCATGCTGCGCGTGAGCAACAGGGTTTCTGTGAAGGCCGTATTCAGGACATCGAAGGTAAACTTGGTGCTTGCCAGGTGATCGATGTTAAAGAGCTTGAACAGACTGGTCGTGTTGTTTTTGGTGTGACTGTGACCATCGAAAACTTAGATACCGAAGAAAAGAAAACTTACCAGATCGTTGGCGATGATGAAGCAGATTTTAAAATTAATAAAATCTCTGTGAACTCACCGATTGCACGTGGTCTTTTGGGTAAAAATGAAGGCGATGATGCCAAAATCACGACACCTCAAGGTGAAGTGGAATATGAAGTTGTGAGTGTTGAATATCTTTAATCTCTTAAAGATTCAATTCCAACCCCTCTTTTGAGGGGTTTTTTTTACCTGCTATAAGCGTTTGCCCTCTTAGTTTGACGATTGATGCACAGCCTCAGTATTCAGCGAATTTTTCATATTTCTGAGTCGCATATTTTGCCAGTACACTCAGCTTTTCTGTCATTGCTAATTTTTCCAGTTCCCTTAGAGTAAGAAAAAACAGGAAAGAGTTCCCATATATTATGAAAGCAGGACAAGCCAGCAGAACCGCAGAAGCCGCAGCTGCATTACGTGCAAATCATCATCTCCATGCTCAGAATCCTGTATTTTCTGACCCATATGCCCTGCAAATGACCAGTGCTGAATGGCGTAGATTATTGTCCATTCCCCTGCTGCATAAAGCTATGAACTCAAAGTCACTGATCCGGATACTCGGCTTACTGACGGCACAGGTGGTTGCCCGCTCCCGATTCACTGAAGATTTACTTATTGAAGCCATTGGACGTGGATTACAGCAATATGTACTCGTAGGTGCGGGACTGGATTCATTTGTTCTAAGACTCGCACACCAATATCCTCAATTAAAAATTTATGAAGTGGATCATCCTGATACGCAACGACTAAAAATAAACAAACTGAAAAGAATAAGTTTAAGCAGTGAACTTCCTTCAAATGTTGAGTTTGTCTCTATAGACTTTGAAAAAGAACAGCTCTCCGATGCTTTGAATCGCAGCAGTTATCAGCAGCATCTGCCCGCATTTTTTTCATGGTTGGGCACAACTCACTATCTCGCACCAGAGACCACTCTGACAACCCTGCGTAACATTGCCAGTTTTGCCGCTCAGAACAGTGAACTGGCAATGGATTATTCTGTTGACTTCAGAGAACTGCAAGGCATAGAGAAAATTGGCAGTTATGCTGTCTCACAATTTACCCGCCTGTTAAAAGAGCCTTTGATGGGTGCATTCAGCTCACAGCAATTACATTGTGAGGTTGAAGCAATGGGCTATGCCGTAGTGGAAGATCTGTCAGGTGATGATATTACGGAACGCTATTTGAAACACCGTACTGATCTGATTCGTCACACAGCAGCGACACACCTGATTCAGCTTAAAATTGCTTAGGCTATTTGATTCATCTTTTAGCTTAAGTCATATAAAATGGTGAAACCACTCGCCTGTTGCTTTTTATATGACTGATTCCATTAACTCACCTGTGAAACACTGGTGTGAATTTGAGTTTATTTCCAAAACTGTGAACAATCCAAATATTCATATCAAAGGGAATTATTCTTATTATTCAGCATACTGGGATCAAGGTTTTGAGCGTTGTGTGGTGCGCTATTTGCATGATAAGCCATCGACGCCTGAAAAGCCGATTGATCAGCTGTATATTGGTAATTTTGTCTGTTTTGGTGCTGAATGCGTCATCATGATGGGTGGCAATCAGTTACATCGTCCTGACTGGATTTCGACCTTTCCTTTTGATACACGTAGTTTTTTACCTGCGGGTGATACAATTATTGGTGATGGTTGCTGGATTGGCAGTCGTGCCATGATCATGCAAGGTGTGACTTTAGGTGAAGGTGCTGTGGTGGCAACAGGTGCTGTGGTTACGAAGGATGTTCCGCCTTATGCCATCGTCGGTGGTGTTCCTGCCAAAGTGATTAAGTATCGTTTTTCTGAGGAAGATATAGAAAAACTGCTTTCCCTCAAACTCTATGAGATGGATGAAAAGCAGTTTTTAAAAATGCGGGAAGATTTGCAGACTAATAATGTAGCTGATTTATTGAATTTTAACTCTCAATAAGAATACAATCCCCATTATTTCAAACCCCATCAAATAGTTATCAGTTATAGAGTTATTGAATTTTTCTCCCAAAAGGCATCAACACTACACTATGCTTTTTGACTTTCTTGAATTTTTCAGTCTTACCAGCATCCCAGGTAAAATCCGTATAGTTCAACGTCCATTGATAATACGGCTTTCCAACATCCTTAAACTGAATCGACAGGGTTGAACCACTTTCATCATGACAGTGCGGTGAGGTTTTATAATCTTTCTCAGAAAAACATGCTCTGATCCTTTCGGACAATGAAAACGGAATGGAAGACATAGCTGGTTGATATTTCCCATTTGATTCCAATGCAACAAAGTCTGCAATGGATTCCTCTCTTCCTCCACCAGAATATCCTGCATACCATTGACTCACCAAAGCTATAGCATCAATGTCAGCACTTATCGGATAAAATGCAGGATAAACAGACATTCCTCCAGAATTAAATTCATCATCTCCATATTCAGTTATCGAATGAGAATAATTTTTAAATTTCCAATGATTAAGAACTGCTAATTTTTCTCCAACCTTTTTTAACTGAACCAGTTCCAGTCGATCTGTCAATAAATACAAAATCTGATCGTGCGTATTTTTTACTTTCCATAAGCTACTGCCCATATCATTGCATCGGACTGATGCTTCACGGCAGATTCGGCTCAATTCTTCTTTTTCTATTTTAATTTTGATCCAAGGTCGAGCCACAATATTTTCCTTAGCTTCACATAGCGAAACACAAAACAAGCTAATGGTGGAAAATAAAATATATCAATTTATTCATTATAATATCCATTCATTTGTATTTATTGAATAAGTGAAAGGTCACTCCAGTTGAAATTCAGTTGATTAACTTTATTATTTTATGTACTGACCTATATTTTTTAAAAATATAAATTTTTCAATATTTTAATTGATGCTATTCATATAAATTATTATAACTTAGAAAAAATAAAATAACTTTAATCATCACAGCCCTGACCAGTCAAAAATTGTTCAAAAATAATATGTATCCAAAACTTTCAGATACCGCAATCCTGTTGAAATCCGTACTCAGACTTTAGTGTATAGGTGCATATTAAATAAACAATTTGTGCTAAGTTAAACCTCAGCACATGAGTATTTTTAAAAATTATCCCTATGAAATTACTATGTTTTATTTGTTGAAGAACAGCAGTATGATAAAGAGAGGCTGTAAAGTACTCCGTAATTCATAGTGATAAATACTACATCTTTGAAATAATGTTAATGGAGAGAAAAAATGTCCTATCAAAATATTTTAGTCCCTGTGGATGGTTCAGAAACTTCTTATTCAGCAGTCGCAAAAGCTGTTGAATTTTCAAAAGCTTTTGGCAGTAAAATCACAGTTGTCCAGGTTCTTGCCCTTGACCCTTACATTGCTGCTGAATACATCACATCCACTCAGACAAATGAGCTGATTGAACGTGCTCGCTCATCCATCATTAAAACACTAGAAGAAGCTGCTGAAAAATTCAAAGCAGAAGGTGTTAATGTTGAATCAAAACTGATCGAAGGTCAGGTTATTCATCGTGAAATTGTAAATGCAGCTAAAGAAATCAATGCTGATCTGATTGTCATTGGCTCGCATGGCCGTACAGGTATCAAAAAACTGTTCCTGGGCAGCGTTGCTCAAAGTGTACTTGGTGAAACAGAAATTCCAGTACTGGTAGTACGTCAGTAAACTGTTCAGAACTTCGCTCCTCACTGCAGATGCAGTGAGGAGTTATTTCAGTAATTTCACTGCATCCATCCATATTTTTTTAAATCTACTTTTCCATTGATCACAGGCACATTTTCCTGCATCAATTTTATCTGCTGTAGATTTTCACCTGTTTCATTTTCCTTAGGCAAACTGATCTTTCCTTGTGAATTAATCACTCTATACCAGGGAATATCTGAAGCATTGTCCAGATTTTTCAGCACAAAACCAACCAGTCTTGCATGCCGGGGTAAACCTGCCAGTTTTGCAATCTGCCCATAGCTTGCAACTTTTCCATAAGGGATCTGTGTAATCACTGAAAGAATCTGCACTGCCAGTTCATTTGTACTTTTACTAAAATTGTCTGCCATATTGACTCAAAAATTAACCATTATTCATTTTAGGCAAATGAAATTAATACCAGCTTAATCTAAGCTTAAACAGGACACTAACAACAAAAACTGAGAATATCAATGAAAGGAATCTTCAAAAAACTATTACTTTCCACAGCACTGGCTGTCGGTACAGTAAGTGCATTCAGCCTGCCCTCAATAGCGCTTGCAGGTTCCATAGATATACAGAGTGTACTGCAACAGGAAAGAGCCTGGGCAGGTATGCAGAGTAAAAAACTTAAAGTTGGCGATATAGAATGGGCTTACAGTGAAGGTGGACAAGCTGGTAAACCGACATTGATGCTTGTACACGGTTTAGCTGGCAGCCGTGATAACTGGAACCGCTTAGCCCGATATCTGACACCGTATTATCACGTTATTATTCCAGATTTACCTGGGCAGGGTGACAGCAAAGTTGCAGCGGACTTTGATTATTCCATTCCCAATATGACTGAAAAACTGCGTCGTTTTGCTGAAGCGGCAAAGTTTGAAAATGGATTACATGTTGCAGGACATTCGATGGGGGGAGCTATTGCCCTGCTCTATACTGCTCAATATCCTGTAGATACAAAATCACTGTTCCTTATAGATAGCGCAGGTGTGTTTAAATCTGCTAATACGCCCTATCTGAAAGATCCAACAACACTCAGAAATATGCTGGTTGCAAAACCAGGTGATCTGGACAGAATCTTAAAAATTGCGACGAACTTACCTCCATTTATTCCGAAAGAACTGAAAGAGTCTCAGGAAAAAATGATGATTTCACAATCAGCCAATACCTCAAAGCTGATTGAACAGCTGATTGTAATGGCAAAAGTTTATACACCTGATACTTTTGCTTTGGCTGCCCGATCTGTAGATCAACCGGTACTGATCGCGTGGGGAGACAAAGACCAGGTCATAAATGTTGAAGCTGCTGCTGAACTGAAAGGATTACTCAAAAATGCGCAGGAACCTGTCATTTTAAAAGGTGTGGGTCATATGCCAATTATGGAGCAGGAACAGTTACTGGTGAAACCATATATGGATTTCTTAAATAAAGCGAAATAAAACCGAAAAGGCAACAGCTGATGAGCTATTGCCTTAACCCTATTCATCAACTGAGTGTTTCAATCATATAATTATAGAACTTATTCAACTGCCCTTTTTCCTCATCAGACAATGCACTGAAATCCTCTAAAAATTCACTTTTAAGAGGAATTTCTCCTAAATTGTCAGACTCAATAAACTCCTCTCTTTGACAGTGTACATACCGTGTTTTAATGCCACAGGCGACAATGTGTGAGCTCATCAAATGCTCTGCTGCTCTGAGATGTGTATAGTCATCAAAAAAATCAGCATAAATCAGTTTATTGAAATGAAGTGCAGTTTCCCAGATCATCCCTATTTTTTTAATTGAAGCCTGGCTACCTAATGAAAAACGGTCACAAAATCCGAGATTATGATCAAAATAATTGATATATAGGTAGTTATCATGTTTGGACAGCACTTTGAAATGGTCAGACATATCAAACTTAATATGATTTTTCATATCAGGTCGTTTTCTCAAAACCACACGCGCACCAGAAAATGATGGAATAGAATGATAAAAATGATAAAACATTTTTGCCTGATGCAATCTTGAGCCTATCAGAAACCCCTGCTGTGACTCATACAATGTATTAAATGCTTTCTCATCAACAATACGATATTCAACATCTGCATTTATTTTATTCAGGGTTTCAAGGTTAAGCTCAATACCTTCAGAAGAAAATATTTTTTTTGACAGCACAGGAAACTTTTGCTGGAAAAATCCAAAATGCCTGAACGGTTCAGGGAGTAATCTAACAGCAGAAAAACCAAGAATGCGTCCTAAAGAATATAACCTTGGTGGAAACACAGGCTGAATGTTCCATGTCGAGAAGAAAACTTTTTTGAAATTGTAATTTGATATCAGTTCATTTATATCATTGATAGAGTTCAATCCACCACGCATCTGCCCAGCCAGATTCAAATCAACAAATTCATTCTTACCATCAGATACGATCTGTGAAACTTTAAAAACAATAAAATTAATAACTTCCTGTGTCTTTTCTGAAAAATCCTGTATTTTTTGTTCAAAATCAGCTGTTGAAACTCCTGCTTTTAAAGCAAGTGAATATTGTCTACAGAAATCAAGACTATAAGGCTTTATCAGATTAAATTTTAAAGCCTGATCATAGGTGATTAAGCACTTATCTTCGTCCTGAACAAGTGAGTTCAGCTTGATTATAAAATAATACAGCCTGTTTCTCTGATATTCATTTACGAAAGGATCACAGATAATATTCGTAACATCGATATTTTTAAAGAAATAAAAAACATGTTCATAAAATTTACGAAATATCAGATTATGGGCATATTCCAACAAAAAGTTGGCATCATTCCGAAAGTGTAAATATGCCTGCTGATTAAAAAAAATCTGCCTCAAACCTGTATAAACTTCACCTTCATAAGTTTTACATGCATACTGGAAATATAACATCGACCGCTCACCTTGATGATACAGTCTCCATATAATATCCATTATTTTTTCAAAATCAGCTTTTGTATATATTGAATGCAAATAAATCAAGTCAGAAATTTTATATTTTTTATAATCAAAAAAAACACGCTTTATAGAGTTCTTTAAAATTGCAAGGAGTTTTTCCTCAAAGTTATCGAATAAAAAGTCATACCATTCATAATTTCTGGTTCGAATTAAAAAATCAATATATTGTTTTGATGCACGTTCACTGTTTAAAAGAATTGGAATATTCGCCTGGCAAAGATCAATTAATTTATTATATTCAGCCAATCTAAGATACAACTCAAAAATTCTTTCAAAAACCAAGATATTTCGACTACGTTCCATGTAAAAAACTTTTTCTATTGCCAACTGTGCATCAAGAAAGAAACCCAGTCTCAGTAATGCATCAAAATTTAAAAGCTTAATTTTTAAATTATTAGGAAAAACCTCTATCCCTTTTAAAGTACATGCAGAAACTTCAACAATTTTATTATCAGAAAACAGTTTTTTTATTTTAGATATAAAATCCTCTTCTGAATCATTAAATTCAGATAAATTATTATAATAACCTCTGATTTCTTCTACTATCGGGTCATCTCTTAATAAGTGCATAATTCCCTCCAGATCAATTCAGCATATAGACTTTATATAACCTCAAAGCATTTATAAGCATTGCTTTCTGCCTGTCCGGCCTATCTGCATGTAATGGAAGCATTGACATAAACAAAAGAATAACCAAGGGAATGATATCCTGAACTGACAAGCCACTAACCTTAAAATTCTGCATATATTGAGATATAACTTTTTCAATGCGCTCATCTATATCAAAAACAATTTCTATAGATCCATTTGCTGATTCTTCAATTTTATAATAACCTGAAATAATATAATCATAAAGACCAACTATTGAATGTGTCAGCTTTGCAAAATCATATTTAAGGTCACCAAATACTGTAAATTCAGCTTTATAATTTAACCCACGAGGATCAATAACTTTAATCCGATCGCCTCGTGAATCGTATAAAATATTACTAAAGCAAAGATCTCCATGCATAACACCATGAACAATTTCTATCCGTAATACTTTTTCTATACATTCTTCCATAATCTGGTGTACAGAAGGCAACTTATTATTCTTATAAATAAAACTTTTTTGCAGATCAAAATTCATTTCTTCAGAATATTCTTTTAATCGATCACGTGTTTTATCTGTAATAAGTTTAAATGCATCCTGATTAATATCTCTTTTACTGTTTTCATCCATATCATTCTGTATGGAAATATTAATATACTCATCAAGTTTACGTATAATTTTATTCCATTGCAGTATTTCATTTTTACCATGAACAAACAATTCATTCAGTGGAATATATGGAAGATACTCAAGTTCATAATAATATCCTTCATTACGCTCACCGTGATTTAATAAAACAGGTGTAAATTTTTTAAGTGCTGATGGAATATTTTCAAACCATAGTGCTTCAGCCTGAATCTTGACATCAGGTTTTCCTTGCTTACTGACTATACCATCAATAATTTTAAGATCATTAAATGCACGTTGTGTCGTTATATTTGCCCTGGAATTGAAATAGGTATTTGAATGTCCTAAATCATGCCATTTATCGGTTTCAATCAGAGATAATTCG
Organism: Acinetobacter chinensis; assembly: GCF_002165375.2. Lineage (NCBI taxonomy): Bacteria > Pseudomonadati > Pseudomonadota > Gammaproteobacteria > Moraxellales > Moraxellaceae > Acinetobacter > Acinetobacter chinensis. Next base: position 1,023,525 of record NZ_CP032134.1, on the reverse strand, counting down.
TGTTGAGTGCTGTAATATTTTACTGCATTGACATAATCATTACGGTTTAATGTTAGTGATTTCAGTAAATAACTGATTGATGAAAAAGAAAAAAAACCACTCCAGACCAAAGCATGTTCATTATTCTGTTTAACAACTTCCCAGGTATAACTATCATAAGAGCGTGATACTGAAATAATATTTTTATCTTTTAAATTATCAAAATCAGAGATGAAGGTATCACCATGCAACAGATAAAACACTTCATCGGCATTTATTTTTTCATTTGTATTTAATACATATAATAAAGAGTCACACAGATTAAATTGATCCGGAGTTTTAACCACTGTCAGGTTCAGAGCATCTATAATTTTATTTTCAGATGAAGAGAGTTCATAACTTTCAGGTAATGACAGATAAATATCCTGATTATTAAATGTCTTTCTAATTGCAGATACCTGCAGCTCAAGTAACTTTTTATTCCCTATAGGTAACAGACATGGTGGAATTTTTCCAAGCTCCACCTGAAATTCAGATATAACATATGCGCCTGATGCAATCAGAATCATCACTTTACTCCCAGAATTTTATTTAAAGTTTCCTTATACTCAGCTGGAGTTCCACAAAAACTGATATCTGTTTCATTAACAAGTTTATATTTAATATTCAAACCATCTTCAATGTAATTATTGTACAAAGGAGCAATATAAATTTCATTTCCACTAAAACCATCAACTTCTTCTTTCACATATTTTTTAAAAATACTGGATGATTTAAAATAATATAATCCATTACTGCACAAACTGGAAATTCTATCTTTTTCTGTTGTTTTCAATACCTGGTTATTTTCACCAGGTAAAACAAAAGACCAATGCTCACCATCTCCATTAAATACTTCAAGGTAGCCATCAAGATTTTCATAATCTGTAAATTTAGTAAACTTTTCCAGTCGTGAGTCAATATTGAAGATATAAATATCTTCATCCTGATCCACTTCTTTCAGTCCCTGAAATACAGTATCTGCCTGTCCAAGTGTATGTTCAGTCAGGGTAACAATTTGATAATTGGAAATACCCATTTTTTTAACCTGATTTTTAACGAAATCAGCTGTATTAAAATGATCAAAAACAATGAACAGAAACAAGTCGGATGAATAATATTCCTTAAATGAACTGACAGACCATTCAAAAACAGTTATCCCATTTAAATCAAGCATATACTTAGGCATTGTATACCCTTCTTTAAAGAATCTGGAACTTAATCCTGCCATTGGAATTACAATCATTTTATACCTGTTCTTTAGTTGTAAGTTTAATTATTTCTTCATATGATAAGTTCACAAACTCATCTGGTCTTATTGCTTTATCATCCACATAAAACCCTTCAAAACCACACCATGGTTTAGCTATATAGATTTCATCATATGGAACATTATGTTTATTTAGCCATTCAATCAGAATCGGCAATGTATTTGCTGCAATTTTACCGCTGTTTCCACTATAGGTTTTCATATTTCTACTTGTAGAAAGACAGATTTCAAAACCTTGCTGCTTATAATCCCACATTTTTTCTATTACTGAAGTAATAGGTTTTGAGTTCTTATAATCACCATTGACAGTCGTACAGATCGTTTCATCAACATCAAATATTAATCTTTTCATTATAATCCCTGCTTCGCGAATGAATGATAATAATGAACTCTGACAACAGAATCTTCAATATCAAGAAAATTTGAACCAGGATAAGTATTTACTTCAAAAAGCTTTAAATTACCCTCTTTATCCAACCCTATATCAATACCTAAAGCATCAAGATCATAATTATAAAACTTCTGAAAATATGGAGGAAAATCTCTTGCAAACTTATTTAATTTTTTCTGAATTTCTTCATAATCTTCATAATTATTTTTCAAAAAACCTACAAGTTTTGAAATAGAACCACCTTGACTGATATTAGATGTTACATTCTGATTAATTCCAATTCTTGGATAAACCTTAACTACATTCCATTTTTTATTTAAACCTCTTCGCACATGGATACGTATATCAAATGGAAGATTATTCTTACTCAATGAATTTACATATTCCTGTTGAATATAGCCCCTAAAATCATGTTCATCAAACCATTTTTTCAAATTAGATAAATTTATTATCTCACCATCCGTTTCAACTTTATAATCATTTCCAATTTTAGAAATTTTTATAATATTACGCCCCATGTTTCCGCCATTAGGTTTTAAAATTACGCTTTTCATTCGATTTAAAAAATGATCAAATTTTTCAAAACCTTCGACCTCCTCTGTTTCAATCAAAATATGAGAAAATTCTCCATCTTTTTCAAGAATGTTCTGTACCTTTTGTTTATTCCCTATTCTAAAGCACATAAAAGGTACATATTTTGTCATTTCATCATAAAAACTACGATACTTAGCTATAGAAGGTGCATTATCAATCAAATCAGGAAAATCTGTTTCTCTGTATTCCCAATTTTCATTAATAAAAAAACGACCATTAATTTTCTTTTTCTCAAAATCAACGTCTTCAGGTTGAAAGTAAAAAAAATCAATATTATGGTAATGACATATATATGCAATTGCTCGAACTTTTATTGTCGGATTTTGATCAAACCTTAAAAAACCTACTTTCATATTCCACCTTAATTTATATAATCTTTTAAAACCACTTTCTCATCCATTTTTAAATTATTTTCTGAATAAAATTTTAGTATATTATCTTTACTAAGTGAACTTTTTTCATTCATATCAATCAAAATAGAATTCAACAAATTAATATCCAAATCTCGTAAATCATTTTTTCCATTTAAGACAGATTCAAGGCTTCCTATATAATCTGATTGATTTTCAAAAAACACCACACCATAATCTCGTAATACAGATGAGAAAAGTCTATTTAAATTTATTTTTGGATTTAAAATCTTACCCTCTTGAATTAATTGAAAATATTTATATGCTATTCTTGTTGTGTTTTTTGTACTTAATTCTTTTGTTACAGATATGTTTAAATAAAATTCAACAATTCTGATTACTTCAGCAATATTTACTTCAGAAATTCTATTATTATACAACATATCCAATAATACATACGTAGCATATTCTATACCTGTTTTTGCAACCGGTAATAACATTTTTTCAGTTGTTATTGATTTTGGACATTGAATAACAAGCCATTTCCTCCATAATTCTTTTTCAATTGATAAAGTATCAGATAACTCACTCCATAATTCAATATCACATTCGATGCAATTCAATACTTTAACATCATAATCTTCTTTATAATTTATTTCTATTTCAAGTGGTTTTGTTTTTAATGCTTTATACCATTTTACTTCATTATTATCACAATATATTTTTTGATTAACAAAATCTTCAAGATTTTTCAAATCTTCAAAATTATATTCAAAATATACTGTATTCCCATTACTTCTAAGTAAATTAATTTTCTCCATAAAAACAGAATAACTTTCTGATGGTTTCAATTTACCTTCGACTGCATACTTCAGTACATTTTCATTTCTTATTGAAGTCCCCAACCCTGTTGAATATAAATTATTTCCAGGCGATGTACTAAAAAACTGATAAAAACTTGTATTTTCCAATGTACTATCATCCACCCTCCCCATGTATAATATTTTAAAATGTGTATGCATAATCAATAGATATATAGCATATACTTTATAGTATATTTCAGGAAAAATAGACTCTTCTTTTTTTTCATCTACATATTTCTTTAATACCTGAATCGTATTTTTAAATACTGTAAAACGCATATAATCACGAATTACAGGAAATTCCTGAATGAATGGCTTCATAAACCATTGAGCATTTGCAACAATCTGCTTCTGGAACATCAATTCATTTACATCAAAATTGATCAACTTATATAAATCTTTATGGTATCCCAAAAAAACAAAATCGATCATATGCATAAGCCTGACCATTTTAGGTGCAAATACAAAAAGCTTATACTGAAAAACTCTTGGAAATTGTCCGAATTGAATAGATTCAACTTCATAATTATCAAAAACACCCAGTTTTTCCATCTGATTAATATAATTCAGACTTCGATCTGTTCTAACTCTCAGAATAAAGCTGTCTTTGGGTATTAAATCAAGTGCACCTATCAGTTGCCTTGACTGTCTCCAAAAATTTACTGCATCAGTTGCTGCTGTCTGTAAGTCATCAGAAACAGGGAAACTTTCAAGTAAATAGACATCAAGATTTTTAAGTGCTGTGCGTAATCCATTATATTTATCAATTTCTCCACGCCATGTTGAAAGCATAATATGCTGTATTTTTTTTTCAGAACGAAGTTTTATCAATTTACTTAATGTTAGTTTGAAATCCAGTTCATCACGTATATTTCCACAGATAACAGCCCACAGATCTTTTTTCATTCAGCACCACCATTTCGATGAAAATGATTGATATACGCCACATAACCTGAAAGATTATGTTCCTGATCATCAATCCTTGTCCGAAGTCTGTCATGCCGAACATTAAACGCATTCAGAATGCGTTCGGGTTTAGCCAGATACATAGCAACCTCTGGATAGAAAAATCCTGAACGCTGATACTCGGTACGATATTCGATCAGGTCTTCAAGCTCTTCAAATTTAGCCTGCGCAAACAGTTCGGTATAACCCTGATCACGCATACGAACGACCATCTTATAAGCTGACATCATCATTTCCAGGAATGTTGCATAAGCCGTTTTTCGATTTCTGATAAAGTCCATATGCTTTAAATAGTTATTCATGCCAAACTGAAAATATTTTTCTTCAGGACAGATTTTTGTCAGCTCATTGCTGCAGTAACTTAACCAGTGATCATGATATTTATCGTAATCTTTCTCTATAAAATGCTCAAACATCAGCTTTACCGTATCCAGTAAAGCTGGATTGTCATTCAGTTGATACAGGCGCAGCAATCCAAGCGCAGCTTCACCATCATAGTAGACAATACGAAACTGTTCTTTTACATCCAGTGATGGATAACTTAAAACATGTGTTGTTTCGCCTTTATCATCCACCATATAGCGGATACCTTCGGCCAGCTTTTCTGCATAAGCAATATACTGACTGTCTTTGGTAATTTCCTGATATTTCGCCAACATGAAAATAGCAGCAGCATTTGAACCCAGTTTAATTTCCTGATCAGGTTCATTGCCATCAATCAAAAATGCTTTACCATCCATTTCTTTATAGAATGTATTAATTGCATACTGAATGGATGTTTTTATTTTTGGCAAATAGGCATCATTGTATTCAACTTCCAGTGTTTCGAGCAGTGCATAAACTGCTGTACAGTGCCGGACGGTGTTATAGCTTTTAATTTCACGGTCAAATGCAGGGAAATAACCATAGATAAAGCGTCCATTTTCCTGAATTTGCCCATGCAGAAATTCTGCGTTTTTAAGTACAATTTCTTTAATATGCGCTTTTTTATCACCTTCAATAAACCTTATACCGTTGAAAGCCCCACCACTCTGTAATGCCAGAAACTTTTTATTTTCATAAATTGCAGAGATGGTATCAAACACCCAGGCCGTCTTTAATTTTGAAAGTTGTATATTCCCTTTAAAGTTTGGATTTTTTTTCTTTAATGTATCGTTCAGATTTTTTTCATCAAAAAAATTGGGTTCATTATAAACCACACCTTTGATAATGGACTTTCCATAAATTTCCTGTTCGAGGAAGCACTGACCGAAACTACTGTCAAAGCTGATACCTTTTCTGTAATGGTTATTATGTATCTGTCCTATCACTTCTGCATTGATATTAGTCCAGTCTCTCTTTTCAATATTGACCGCAATATCAAACTTTAAATATTCTGGTAAACCACGGTTCTTATCAAAAAGCTGTTCACAGAATTTAAAGGTTCTTTTGATGATAGTCTGAGCATCTTTGTCTGCTGTGGACCAAACATTACACCTGTTTTTACGAGTACCGTAAGAGAAAAAAACCACATAAATATCCTGAGCTTTTTCACTCAGCTCACTATTTAACCATTTCCCTAAATTTTCTTTAAATTCAGTAAGTTCCGAAAAAGTATTAACTGTCATTTTTTCACACGTTATATAAAAATTGTTATGTAGTTCACAACAAATATAGCATAAGTTTTCTTTCTGTTAAGACCTTATTTATATGTTTTTAGTAATTGATTTATATAAAAAAGAGGACCCTGGGGTCCTCTTTCTTTTACTGAATTATGTATTCAGATCAGAATAACAGCTGGTTGTTCTGCAGCAGCTCAGCCAGTGTCGTGTTGGTATTTTTCAGTGTCAGCAGATCCGCTGAACTGTAATTTGCTCCTGTGCCGTCACGGTCAATACTGATCACAGTATCTGTGCCGTTATAAGCCACTTTCACATAATTACCGATATTACCCGCATTGACGCCTGTCTGGTCAGACAGCAGACCCTTGATATCAACGATGCTGTGCTGTTCCGAAGCACCTGCAACCGTGAATTCAGAGACAGTATCATGACCATTACCACCTGTTGCATCTGCTGCATCAAGTAAGTTGTAGATCACAGTATCTGTACCATTACCAAGAGTAATCTGGTCATCATTTTCTGTAGAAGTTACAGTATTTCCAGCATCGGCATCTACAGAATCAAAATCAGCTACCGCAGAAGCCATTTTGAGCGAAGCTACCGTTGCTCCTGAAGTTGTACCAATATCAATGGTCAGATCTGCAGTATCTTCTTTGCCTGTGACCGGATCGGTTACAGTGTAAGAGAACACATCAGACTTACCTATATTGGCAAGATTTGCATCTGGTTTATACGTATAACTACCATCTGCATTAATCGTCAGTTTACCGTAAAGTCCAGTAATCACTGTTGCACCTGAAACTGTATCACCATTCACTTTGGTCACTACAGAACCTGCTGCCAGGTTGTCTTTACCTGTTGAAGGATCAACATCAGTAATCACATTACCAGTTGCTTCACCTACTGTCGTGATAATAGGTGTCTGAGAAGTATGATGCTCTGTAATCGCAATGTCAGTTTCAACATAACCTGGCAAGGTAAGCATGTTAAAGCTGGACATATCGATCTTATAACGACCAGCAGACAAATCATCCAGATTCACCTTGGCAACTTCACCAAAGACACCAATGAAGTCAAAGATCCCTGTTGAACTGTTATCAGCTATCTTATCCCACTGACCAGTAGATGGATTGTATTTGGATAATACAATACTTACCTGATCAAGGAAGGATGCCCACGAACCGGACTTGATCTGCAATTGAACATCTGCAGTTACACCCTGACCAACTGTAAATTCAGTTGAGCCTTTAGTAGTACCAAGCACAATACCAAATGCACCCAGTAACCAACTGTATGTAATGGCATTATCAAGGAACTTCTCTGTCACTGGATAATCGTATTCGATATTCACTGTGTCTGAGTTGTCCTGAGCATCCATTGGAACATTTGGAGCTGTTACATTTGTTGGTACAGACTCGTTACCTGCTGAGTCAGTCTGAGTAACTGCTAATGACTCACCATCCGTAAATGGTTTTGTCAGATCAGCAGTATAGTTACCACTTGCGTCAACAACCGCTGAACCAACCGTGTTACCGCCCTGGTCTTTCACAAGAACTGTCGCACCAGGTTCGCCTGTGCCGGTCACTTTATTGCCCAGTGTCTGATCAATTGCTGCTGTCGGTGCATCAGGTGGAGTCTGATCAGAAGCCTTAGCATTTGCAGGAGCAGATTCGCCACCTGGATCTTTCGCCGTCACCTTCACATCTTCGCCATTCAACAGCGGAGTAGCCAGATTCACTGTGTAGTTACCGCTTGCATCTGCTGTTGCAGAACCAAGTACAGTAACGCCATCAGCTGCGTAAACAGTCACTGTGGAGCCAGGCTCAGTTGCACCTGTTACTTTGTCACCAGCCGTCTGATCAACAGTCGCTGTCGGTGCATCAGGTGCAAACAGGTCAGGAGCTGTTGCCTCAACCGGAGTTGATTCGTTGCCCGCTGCATCGGTTGCAGTCACATCCACTTTCTCACCATCTACAAGAGGTGTATCCAGCGGTGCACTGTAGTTGCCGCTTGCATCAACCACGGCTGAACCGATGGTGTTGCCGTCCTTGTCTTTCACAAGAATGGTTGCGCCAGGTTCGCCCGTACCCGTCACTGCTGTGCCGTCCGGTGTCACTGTGGCTGTCGGTGCATCAGGTGCGGTGCTGTCAGGAGCTGTTGCTTCAACCGGAGTTGATTCATTGCCCGCTGTATCCGTTGCAGTCACATCCACTTTCTCACCGTTGGTCAACGGAGTATCTAGCGGTGCACTGTAGTTGCCGCTCGCATCAACCACGGCTGAACCGATGGTGTTGCCGTCCTTGTCTTTCACAAGAATGGTTGCGCCAGGCTCACCTGTGCCGGTCACTGCTGTGCCGTCCGGTGTCACTGTGGCTGTCGGTGCATCAGGTGCGGTGGTGTCAGGAGCTGTTGCCTCAACCGGAGTTGATTCATTGCCCGCTGCATCGGTTGCAGTCACATCCACTTTCTCACCGTTGGTCAACGGGGTATCCAGCGGTGCACTGTAGTTGCCGCTTGCATCAACCACGGCTGAACCGATGGTGTTGCCGTCCTTGTCTTTCACAAGAATGGTTGCGCCAGGTTCACCTGTGCCGGTCACTTCTGTGCCATCCGGAGAGATGGTCGCAGCAGGAGAGTCAGGAGCTGTCAGGTCAGGAGCTGTTGCCTCTGTCGGTAAGGATTCATTACCGGCAGCATCTGTTGCCGTTACATCAACCTTCTCACCATTTTTCAGGGCAGGATTCAGATCTGCTGAGTAGTTACCCGATGCATCTGTAGTTGCAGAACCGATGACATTGCCATCTTTGTCTTTAACTTTAACAAGAGAACCAGGTTCAGCTGTACCCGTGACTTTGGAACCATCGGCATTGAACTGTGCAGTAGGTTCATCAGGTGCATCTGTATCACTGTCAGAGCCATCAGAATCGCTGTCAGAGTCGGAATCGCTGTCAGAGTCAGAATCGCTGTCAGAGTCAGAGTCGCTGTCGGAATCAGAGTCGCTGTCAGAGTCAGAATCGCTGTCAGAGTCAGAATCGCTGTCGGAGTCTGAATCGCTGTCAGAGTCAGAATCGCTGTCAGAGTCTGAGTCGCTGTCAGAGTCTGAGTCGCTGTCAGAGTCTGAGTCGCTGTCAGAGTCTGAGTCGCTATCAGAGTCAGAATCGCTGTCGGAATCAGAATCACTGTCAGAGTCTGAGTCGCTGTCAGAGTCAGAATCGCTGTCAGAGTCAGAATCGCTGTCGGAGTCTGAATCGCTGTCAGAGTCAGAATCGCTGTCAGAGTCTGAGTCGCTGTCAGAGTCTGAGTCGCTGTCAGAGTCTGAGTCGCTATCAGAGTCAGAATCGCTGTCGGAATCAGAATCACTGTCAGAGTCTGAGTCGCTGTCAGAGTCAGAATCGCTGTCGCTATCAGAGTCGCTGTCGCTGTCAGAATCACTGTCGCTATCAGAATCGCTGTCGGAGTCAGAATCGCTGTCAGAGTCAGAATCGCTGTCAGAGTCAGAATCACTGTCAGAGTCAGAATCGCTGTCGGAATCAGAATCGCTGTCGGAGTCAGAATCAGAGTCGCTGTCAGAGTCTGAATCGCTGTCAGAATCAGAATCGCTGTCGGAATCAGAATCGCTATCAGAGTCAGAATCGCTGTCGCTATCAGAGTCGCTGTCAGAGTCAGAATCGCTGTCAGAGTCAGAATCGGAGTCGCTGTCGGAATCAGAATCGCTGTCGCTATCAGAATCACTGTCGCTATCAGAATCGCTGTCGGAGTCAGAATCGCTGTCAGAGTCAGAATCGCTGTCAGAGTCAGAATCACTGTCAGAGTCTGAATCGCTGTCGGAATCAGAGTCGCTGTCGGAATCAGAATCGCTGTCGCTGTCAGAGTCTGAGTCGCTGTCAGAGTCAGAATCACTGTCAGAGTCAGAATCGCTGTCGCTGTCAGAGTCTGAGTCGCTGTCAGAGTCAGAATCACTGTCAGAGTCAGAATCGCTGTCGCTGTCAGAGTCAGAATCGCTGTCGCTGTCAGAGTCAGAATCGCTGTCAGAGTCAGAGTCGCTGTCGCTATCAGAGTCGCTGTCAGAGTCAGAATCACTGTCAGAGTCAGAATCGCTGTCGCTGTCAGAGTCACTATCGCTGTCGGAATCAGAGTCGCTGTCAGAGTCAGAATCGCTGTCGCTGTCAGAATCGCTGTCGGAATCAGAGTCGCTGTCAGAATCGCTGTCGGAGTCAGAATCGCTGTCAGAGTCTGAGTCGCTGTCGGAATCAGAATCGCTGTCGGAGTCAGAATCGCTGTCAGAGTCTGAGTCGCTGTCGGAATCAGAATCGCTGTCGGAGTCAGAATCACTGTCGCTGTCAGAGTCAGAATCGCTGTCAGAGTCAGAGTCAGAATCACTGTCGCTGTCAGAGTCGGAATCGCTGTCAGAGTCAGAATCGCTGTCGGAATCAGAATCGCTGTCAGAGTCTGTCAGAGAATCGCTGTCAGAGTCAGAATCGCTGTCAGAGTCAGAATCGCTGTCGCTGTCAGAGTCAGAATCACTGTCGGAGTCAGAATCGCTGTCAGAGTCAGAATCGCTGTCAGAGTCAGAATCGCTGTCGCTGTCGCTGTCAGAGTCAGAATCACTGTCGCTGTCAGAGTCGGAATCGCTGTCGCTGTCAGAGTCAGAATCACTGTCGCTGTCAGAGTCGGAATCGCTGTCGCTATCAGAATCGCTGTCGGAATCAGAATCGCTGTCAGAGTCTGAGTCGCTGTCAGAGTCTGAGTCGCTGTCGCTGTCAGAGTCTGAGTCGCTGTCAGAGTCAGAATCGCTGTCAGAATCAGAGTCGCTGTCGGAGTCAGAATCGCTGTCGGAGTCAGAATCGCTGTCGGAATCAGAGTCGCTGTCAGAGAGTCAGAATCGCTATCAGAGTCGCTGTCTGTCGCTGTCGCAGAGTCAGAATCGCTGTCAGAGTGTCGGAGAATCGCTGTCAGAGAGTCAGAATCGCTGTCAGAGTCAGAATCGCTGTCAGAGTCGCTGTCGTCAGAATCGCTGTGTCGCTGTCAGAATCAGAATCGCTGTCAGAGTCTGTCAGAAGTCAGAATCGCTGTCAGAATCAGAAGTCAGAGTCAGAATCAGAGTCGCTGAATCGTCTGTCGGAATCAGAATCGCTGTGTCGTCTGAATCGCTGTCAGAAGTCGGAATCGCTGTGTCGCTGTCAGAATCAGAATCGCTGAATCAGATCAGAGTCGCAGAGTCAGAATGTCAGAGAGAATCGCTGTCAGAGTCAGAAGAGTCGCTGTCAGAATCGCTGTCAGAATCGCTGTCGGAATCAGAATCGCTGTCAGAGTCAGAATCACTGTCAGAGTCTCAGAGTCGCTGTCAGAGTCGGAATCGCTGTCAGAGTCAGAATCGCTGTCAGAGTCAGAATCACTGTCGGAGTCGGAATCGCTGTCGGAATCAGAATCGCTGTCGGAATCAGAATCGCTGTCAGAGTCAGAATCACTGTCAGAGTCTGAATCACTGTCGCTGTCAGAGTCGGAATCGCTGTCGGAATCAGAATCGCTGTCAGAATCAGAATCGCTGTCGCTGTCAGAGTCTGAGTCGCTGTCAGAGTCTGAGTCGCTGTCGCTATCAGAATCGCTGTCGCTATCAGAGTCGCTGTCAGAGTCAGAATCGCTGTCGCTGTCAGAGTCAGAGTCGCTGTCCGAGTCAGAATCGCTGTCGCTGTCAGAGTCGCTGTCGCTGTCAGAATCGCTGTCGGAATCAGAGTCACTGTCAGAGTCTGAATCGCTGTCGGAATCAGAGTCGCTGTCAGAGTCAGAATCGCTGTCAGAGTCAGAATCAGAGTCGCTGTCGGAATCTGAGAGAGTCTCGCTGTCAGAGTCAGAATCAGAGTCGCTGTCGGAATCAGAATCGCTGTCAGAGTCAGAATCGCTGTCAGAGTCAGAGTCGCTGTCGGAATCAGAATCGCTGTCAGAGTCAGAATCAGAGTCGCTGTCGGAGTCAGAATCGCTGTCAGAGTCAGAATCGGAGTCGCTGTCGGAATCAGAATCGCTGTCGGAATCAGAATCGCTGTCAGAGTCAGAATCGCTGTCAGAGTCAGAATCGGAGTCGCTGTCGGAATCAGAATCGCTGTCCGAGTCTGAATCGCTGTCGCTATCAGAGTCACTGTCGCTGTCAGAGTCTGAGTCGCTGTCGCTATCAGAATCGCTGTCAGAGTCAGAATCGCTGTCAGAATCACTGTCAGAGTCAGAATCAGAATCGCTGTCCGAGTCAGAATCGCTGTCGGAGTCAGAATCGCTGTCGCTGTCAGAGTCAGAGTCGCTGTCTGAGTCAGAATCGCTGTCTGAGTCAGAATCGCTGTCGGAATCAGAGTCGCTGTCGGAATCAGAATCGCTGTCGCTGTCAGAGTCAGAGTCGCTGTCAGAGTCAGAGTCGCTGTCTGAGTCAGAATCGCTGTCTGAGTCAGAATCGCTGTCTGAGTCAGAGTCGCTGTCGCTGTCGCTGTCAGAGTCTGAGTCGCTGTCAGAATCAGAGTCGCTGTCGCTATCAGAATCACTGTCAGAGTCAGAATCACTGTCAGAGTCAGAATCAGAGTCGCTGTCGGAATCAGAGTCTGAGTCGCTGTCAGAGTCTGAGTCGCTGTCAGAGTCTGAGTCGCTGTCAGAATCAGAATCGCTGTCGGAATCAGAGTCGCTGTCAGAGTCAGAATCACTGTCGGAATCAGAGTCACTGTCAGAGTCGGAATCGCTGTCGGAATCAGAATCACTGTCAGAGTCAGAATCACTGTCGGAGTCGGAATCGCTGTCGGAATCAGAATCGCTGTCAGAGTCAGAATCACTGTCGGAGTCGGAATCGCTGTCGGAATCAGAATCGCTGTCGGAATCAGAATCGCTGTCGGAATCAGAATCGCTGTCAGAGTCAGAATCACTGTCAGAGTCTGAATCACTGTCGCTGTCAGAGTCGGAATCGCTGTCGGAATCAGAATCGCTGTCAGAGTCTGAGTCGCTGTCAGAGTCAGAATCGGAGTCGCTGTCAGAATCAGAATCGCTGTCGGAATCAGAGTCGCTGTCGGAATCAGAGTCGCTGTCAGAGTCAGAATCACTGTCGGAATCAGAGTCACTGTCAGAGTCGGAATCGCTGTCAGAGTCGGAATCGCTGTCAGAGTCAGAATCACTGTCAGAGTCAGAATCACTGTCAGAGTCAGAATCACTGTCGGAGTCGGAATCGCTGTCGGAATCAGAATCGCTGTCAGAATCGCTGTCAGAATCAGAGTCAGAATCACTGTCAGAGTCTGAATCGCTGTCGCTGTCAGAATCGCTGTCAGAGTCAGTTTCCGGCTTACGATCATCATCGTCATTATTTGCAGCAGCTGCAATAATACCTACACCACCCGCACCCGCAACCCATGGCAATAAAATGCCTGCCAGATTGTCGTGATACAGCAGTGGTTCAATTTCTTCTATAGCCTGGTATTTTATTGTTTCAGCTATTGTGCCATCGGCATTTGTGAAGTTGGCCCAAAACAATGAACCATCATCACCTTCAAACACGAGACTGTTGTCCGGGGTCTGTTCACTGAAGAACCCTTCTACTACAACAACTTCGCCATTTTTCAAGGTAATAATTGCATTATTACCATCACGTGTGATTGAAGCAACATCCTCTTTCGGGATTTTGACTACAATGACCGAGTTTTCTGTCACACCCACCTTATCTGCATTGACCTGCGATAATAACTGATGCGTTTCTTTTGATATAACCGATATCTGCGGCATGCGGCACGCCCTCTTATCTTTAAGATTTTGGCATTTTTTGTAATGATTTGTATCTACAATTCATTAAATAAAGCTCTGAATAGTGACTTTTATCACACTTTTTAATCTTTATGCTTAATAAAACATGACGAAAAGAGAGAGGCTCTTTGAAATTTCAGCCTAATCGGTAAATATCCACTGAATAACATCAACTTATTTTCAGCAATTCTTAAAAAAATTTTTGTAACCATCCTCCTGTTATATATTTGATTTTTTCACAATTATTTCATAAAAAAGACAAAGGGGCATTTTCGCCCCTTTTTGATGCATTCAGCTCAAAATCAGAAACTTTGAGGGTTTTCGAAACTCTTGACTTGCTGAACTTTTTCAGGATCATGCAATACCGCGACCCCATCTTCTGTCTTTTTGTCTATCAGTAATTCAGGTTTATAGACTGTAATGGTCTCATTACCATTGACATCCTCCCCGACAATATACTGATAACCCTTTCTGTTCATCCTGTGACATAAACGCTGATACCATCCTTTGAACCCTTCTTTTTCTTCATTTGGATTGTAATAAAAAGCATTCATCACAGCCGGCAGTCCCAGCCCACAGACCACACCGGATAAAAGTACACTGATAAATGTATAACCAATCAGGATACTACTGTACTGACTCAGCTGAGGAATATTCGCGACAGCCAGAATCAGTGCCAAGGAAATACCTCCCCGAACGCCACCCCAGGACAGTATGGTCAGACTGCCGTTATAACTTTTGTGTCTGAAACTTGGAAAAAATGAAAAAGACAGATAATTTGCCGCAAATCTTGAAACATGCAGAATCACAAATGCAACCATTCCCCCAAGAATGAGGCTGATACTTAAATCCAAAATAAACAGTTCAAGCCCGATCAGGGTAAACAGAAAAGAATTGATAATTCCTTCAACTGTATGCCAGAAGTGATTCACTTCTCTGATTTCACGTTCCTGTAAAATCTCTTTCCATTTATTACCGACAATCAGTCCACCAATTACACAGGCAATTGGAGCAGAAGCATGAGCGAACAGTGCAACCAGATAAGAACCACAGGCAAGTAAAGCCGTCGTCAGAATCAGTGATTCCATCTCATGCTTTCCACGAAGTATGCGCAGAATGCCCAGACCAAATGCCCAGCCAATAATCACAGCTACAACAATTTCGTAAAGTAAGGTTTCCAGCGTCCCAATCAGAGAAAAATGCTCACCCTGCAGTACATTCAGTAAAGTCATGAACACGGCGATACACATCGCATCATTGAACAGAGATTCACCTTCCAGTTTTACAATCAGATGATGCGGTGCTCTGACAGAACTTAAAACACCTTTAATACCGATCGGATCTGTTGCACCCAGTGCAGCCCCTAACAGTAAAAGCACGAGCAGATCCACCTGCTGACCAATCAGGAACTGATAGCCATACAGCGTCACACCAAAAAATACTGCACACAATACAAGCGCAATACTGGCGAGAATACTGATCGGCTTCCAGTGGTACTTTAAATCAGAGACTTTAAATTTCAGCGCAGAAGATGTCAGAATAAAACAGATCACACCATTGATCAGGAAGTCATAAAAATCAATATGCCGGACTGCTTCTTCAATATTATGAATATTGATGGTAATAAACTGATTACCACTTAAAAGGCTGGCACCCCACTGAAGTAAAAATACGAAAACGGCTGAAACAAGCGGAACGCCGATTGCCTGAGGAAAGCCCAGTATCCGTTTATTAAAAATTGTTGTTGCAATGGATAAGGCAAAAATGACCGTCAGCACTTGCAGAAAAAAATAATTTCCCATGAAACTTCCTGGTGTTCGTTTAAACATGGAATAAATGCAGATATATGAACTATTTGATTAGAAATAAAAACAGGGAAAGCATTTATCTTCTCAGTAAACTTTCAGCATACGGATTCTCCTGATCTGACAATACAGAGCAAAGAAAATGCGGAAAGTCAGATAATTCTAAACTTATTTAATTTAAGTCCCTATAAAAAATAATTTTTCTTAACATAAAAATTGCCTGGAAATAAAAATAATCCTGTATCACCCAAAACTCACATCAAAAAAAAGGAGCCTTGAAAGACTCCTGATGAATAAGAACAGCTGTATTGCTTCAGATTGCGTTATTAAAAGTATCACAATCGTTAATGTTGCCTGAATTCAGTCCCAGACTGAACCACTTCATACGCTGCTGACTGGAACCATGCGTGAAGCTGTCCGGTACAACCTGCCCTGTGGCTCTTTTCTGTAAATAGTCATCACCGATTTTATGGGCAGCATCCATTGCTTCCTCGATATCCCCTTTTTCAAGAAACTGTGTACGCTGCTGAGTGTGATTTGCCCAGATACCTGCCAGACAGTCGGCCTGTAATTCCTGACGAACTGACAGCTGATTACCCTCTGTCTGACTCGACTGTGAACGTGCTTTATGCACCTGATCAGAAATTCCAAGCAGGGTCTGAATATGATGACCCACTTCATGCGCAATCACATAAGCCTGAGCAAAATCTCCAGCCTGATCCTGACGGGTCAGCTCAGTCTGGTTCTGTTCCCCAGAAATCCCCATCTGCTGACGCATATCTTTAAAAAATGCGGTATCAATATAAACTTTTCTGTCAGCAGGACAATAAAACGGTCCCATTGCAGACTGCGCAGTTCCACAACCTGAATTGACCACTCCGCTGAACATCACAAGTTTGGGTGGCTGATACTGGGTATTCAGCTGTTCCTGAAAAACTTTATTCCAGGTATCTTCTGTATCGCCCAGTACAGTTCCTACAAATTCCATCGCTTCCTGCTGTTCAGGCGTTGGATTGTCCAGACCTGAGGTTTCCGCAGACTGAGTATGCGATGTCACCTGTTTGGTAGCCTGATACGCCTGCTGCGGATCGACACCAAAAAACTTCCACGCCACAAAAGCAACCACTATCCCCAGAATACTGATACCACCTGCTTTTGCACCACCACCGCCACCACGGCGGTCTTCCACATTCGCACTGACGCGACGTCCTTTCCAACGCATAGTGATGTTCCTTCAGTTTTTATATTTACATTAATCAATCTGCAGGTCGTACTGATTCCAGTACTACTGACCAGCTTCAGACTTCGGCCAGAATTTCTGAATAACAGAAACCACAACCACAACCAGCAACCCTGCTATTAAGCCCGTCAACAGGTTAATAAACGTTGGTGTCACAGCACCAATGATACTGCCTACATTTGGAATAAGCTCTGCCTGATGGACTGTATCTTCAGTGAAGTGATGAAAAAATGGAATGGCATGATTAATAATACCGCCACCCACCAGAAACATCGCCAGTGTTCCAACCACAGTCAGTGTTTTCATCAGTTTGGGGGCAAATGCCAGTAAACCACGTCCGATTTTCTGTTTCAGCGCGGATGCCTGTTCAGTCAGATACAGCCCAAGATCATCAATTTTCACAATCATGGCAACAAACCCATAGACCCCAACCGTCATCAGAATAGCAATGACTGACAGTACCATGACTTTTGTGCCAAAGCTTGCCGCTGCGACCGTACCTAGAGAAATCACCACAATTTCAGCTGAAAGAATAAAATCGGTGCGTACAGCACCTTTAATTTTATCTTTTTCAAATGTTTCCATATCTGTTTCTATTTCTTTCAGTTCTGTCTGAGCTTCTTCCGCAGTTCTGGCTTTTTTATGATGCAGACTGTGGATGACTTTCTCTACGCCCTCATAACATAGAAACAGACCACCCAGCATCAGTAAAGGATTGATTAACCACGGTGCAAATACACTGATCAAAAGTGCCAGTGGAACCAGAATCAGTTTATTGACAAATGACCCTTTTGCCACACTCCAGACAACCGGCAATTCTCTGTCGGTACGAACACCGCTGACCTGCTGCGCATTCAGTGCTAGGTCATCACCCAGTACTCCTGCTGTTTTTTTTGCTGCCATTTTACTCATGACTGCGACATCGTCCAGAACTGCTGCAATATCATCAAGTAATATTAATAGGCTACTCGCCATTATTATTTTCCTTTTATCAGTAATCTGTGCATTCTAAATGTGTCTGCAAAAAAATTCTGTACTTGCTTCATTAATAGCAGCAATATTTTTAAATTACGACATTTCATTTTTATTGTGCTGACATAAAAAAAAATTATGCCGTACAATAACAGCCAATTTAAAACACAGTCATAGTGCGATTACTGCTGGAAAAGATAATGAGCAATCAAGACAATCGCCCTGTTATTCTGACAGGCGACCGTCCGACAGGACAACTTCACTTAGGTCATTTCGTTGGTTCTTTACGTTCCCGAGTCGGTTTACAGGATTCTCACCACCAGCATCTGTTGCTGGCAGATGCTCAGGCACTGACAGATAATGCCGACAACTTCGAAAAAGTCCGTCGCAACATTCTGGAAGTTGCAACAGATTATCTGGCTGTCGGTATTGATCCGACCAGAACCACCATCTGTGTTCAGTCCTGCCTGCCTGCGCTGAATGAGCTGACCATGCTCTATCTGAACTTTGTTACTGTTTCCCGCCTGGAACGTAATCCAACCATTAAATCTGAAATCCAGATGCGTGGTTTTGAACGTGATATTCCTGCGGGATTCCTGTGCTACCCAGTTGCTCAGGCTGCTGACATTACCGCATTTAAAGCGACTGTCGTTCCTGTGGGTGAAGATCAGATTCCAATGATTGAACAGACCAATGAAATTGTGCGTCGTATCAACCGTCAGATTGGTCAGGATCTGCTGCCTGAATGTAAAGCACTGCTGTCAAATATGAGTCGTTTACCAGGCTTTGACGGCAAAGCAAAAATGTCAAAATCACTGGGTAACACCATTGTGCTGGATGCCACTGACAAAGATATCAAAAAAGCGGTCAATGCCATGTATACTGATCCTAATCACCTCCGTGTGGAAGATCCGGGTCAGGTGGAAGGTAATGTCGTGTTTACCTATCTGGATGCTTTTGATACCAATAAAGAAGAACTTGAAGAACTCAAAGCTCATTACCGCCGCGGTGGACTGGGTGATGGAACTGTCAAAAAACGCCTTGAAGGTGTGCTGAAAGAGCTGATCGGTCCTATCCGTGAACGTCGTATTGAACTGGCTAAAGATCCTGATTACATCATGGATATTCTTAAGGCTGGAACAGACAAGTGCCGTGATATCACTCAGCAGACACTCGATGAAGTTAAATCAGGTTTAGGTGTATTCCACTTCTGATTGAATTTGCGTTGCTGAAAAGAAAAAAGCTCTTAATATTTTAAGAGCTTTTTTCTATATAAAAGTCTGAAAATTTTAAACTAACATATTGTTAGTAACGTGATCTTACATGTCTTTACGTGAAATATCATGAAGTAATGCCCCCATTCATTTTATGATGATCAGCAATGAGAGCTGAAGCAATTCTTCATTCATTTCTCCTTTTCCATGTCTGTGTAAGCAGACCGCTGGTTCAACGCAATGATCACCCCAGTCATTGCGTATTTTTTTGTCTGAAGAAAAGTAGATTATTACCCGGTATTTTTAGACTTAATTACAGACATCATGTTATCTTTAAAGCTGTTTACTTTTACAACAAATTTTTCAACGAAATAACAATAGAGAAAATATGCAATGTGGGAACTGATTACCCATCCGTCCAATTATGCCTTCAGTATCAGTCTAAGCCTGATGTTCATGCTAGGTATTCTGGAATTAATGCTGCTGATTGCTGGTGGAGGCTCTCAGGGTCTGCTGGATCAGTTTTTACCTGATGACCTGTCCTCTTCTCCTCAGCATGCTGATACTGGCATGGATGGCAGCCCAAACCTGTTTATTCAGTTGCTGGACTGGTTGTATATCGGTCGTGTGCCCCTGCTGATCTGGCTGATTATTTTCCTGACCATCTATGGTCTGACAGGTCTGATCGCACAGACAGTTTTTTATCAGTTTACATCACATTATTTTTCTGCCTGGATTATTGCTCCTGCCTGCCTGTTTATCTGCATGCCTCTGGTCAGATACAGCAGTATGCTGATTGCAAAAATTTTACCCAAAGATGAAACGACTGCTATTTTCAGTGAAGAGCTGATTGGCCGGACAGCCGTTATTATTCTTGGTGAAGCAAAACAGCACTCCCCTGCACAGGCCAAAGTCAAAGATCAGTTTGGTCAGATCCATTACATACTCGTCGAACCTGAAGAAGATGAAATCTTCAGTCAGGGACAATCCGTTATTTTATCTGAAAAGACCAGTATAGGCTTTCTTGCAGTATCTGTATAAATTTTTATTAAAACCTTTGGAATAATAAACAATGCTGAACTCAAACCTCATGAATATTTTAATTATTGCAGGTGTCATCCTTGTCGCCTTTGTGGTTATTGGAATAGTAATCGCCAGACTCTATCGCCGCTCAAGTAAAGAAATTTCTTTTGTCAGAACCGGTTTCGGTGGTGAAAAAGTCATTCTGGGCGGTGGTGCAATCGTTCTCCCTGTTTTACATGAAACCATCCCTGTCAACATGAATACTTTACGTCTCGAAGTCAGACGTGCAGATGATCAGGCATTAATTACCCGTGACCGTATGCGTGTTGATGTCATGGCAGAATTTTATGTCCGTGTAAAACCAACCGCAGAATCCATTGCAACCGCAGCTCAGACTCTCGGTCAGAAAACCATGTCACCCAATGAACTAAAAAACCTGGTTGAAGGTAAGTTTGTAGACTCACTGCGTGCCGTTGCTGCCGAAATGGCGATGGAAGAACTGCATGAAAAACGCGTCGATTTTGTCCAGAAAGTTCAGCAGGTTGTATCCGAAGATCTGTTTAAAAATGGTCTGGAACTTGAAACTGTTTCACTGACCGGTCTGGATCAGACTGGATTTAAATATTTTAACCCTCAGAATGCTTTTGATGCTGAAGGTCTGACCAAACTGACTGAAACTATTGAAGACCGCCGTCGTAAACGTAATCATATTGAACAGGATACGGATCTGGCGATTAAAACTAAAAATCTTGAAGCAGAACAGGCTCGCTTACAGATTTTACGTGAAGAAGAATATGCAAAATTACAGCAGGAACGTGAAATTGCTGTCCGTCGTGCTGAACAGTTATCTGAAATTGCAGCGCAGGAAGCAGCAAAAAAACGTGAAGCAGAAGAAGCTCAGATTGCAGCTGAACGTGAAGTTGAACTGAAACGGATTGCTTCTGCCCGTGATGTTGAAAATGAAAATATTCAGAAAGCCCAGCTTATTCAGAAAGCTCAGGTTGAGCAGAAAAAAACCATTGAGCTGGCTGAACAGGATCGTGCAATTGCCATTGCAGAAAAATCCCGTGCCGAGTCTGAAGCCAAAGCTCAGGCTGACCAGGCACGTGCTCAGGCGGTAAAAGCAGAAGAAGAAGTTCAGACCGTTCGTGATACCCAACGTGCAGAGCGTGAAAAAGCGGTTGAACTGGTCGCTGCAAAACAGGCTGCAGAAAAAGATGCCATTGCCATCACAGTTGCCGCAGATGCAGGTAAAAAAGCTGCTGCAGATGAGGCTGAAGCCATCCGTATTTCTGCCGAAGCTGAAGCTGAAAAAGTCCGTTTGAAAGCCAAAGGTGAAGCAGATGCCAAAGTCCTGCTGGCTCAGGCGATGGAAAAACAGTATCAGGTCGATGCAGAGGGTACACGTGCGGTCAATGAAGCCAACAACGTACTTTCAAGCGAACAGGTTGAAATGCAGATCCGTCTTGCCCTGCTTAAATACTTACCTGAAATTATCCGTGAAAGTGTTAAGCCTATGGAAAACATTGACGATATTAAGATTTTGCAGGTCAATGGTCTGCATGGTGCAGGTATTGCATCTTCAGGAGAGGCTCAGTCTGATAACAGCAATATTCCGCTGTCCGATCAGGTGGTGAACAGTGCATTACGTTATCGCTCTCAGGCACCTTTGATTGACAGCCTGATGAATGAACTGGGCATTCAGGGCGGAGACATTAATGGACTGACCCAAAGTCTGAAGCCACTGCATAAACCTGAGTAATCACATACCAATAAAAAAGCCCTCTTATGAGGGCTTTTTTTACAACTTAAGATTAAGCCAATCCTTGCTTTTTCAGAACTTCAAGCATGGTGGAACCCAGCTCTGCTGGACTGCGTGTATATGCCATACCCGCTTTTTCAAATGCAGCAAACTTCTCTTCTGCTGTACCTTTACCACCAGAAATAATCGCACCTGCGTGACCCATACGCTTACCTTTCGGTGCAGTCACACCTGCAATATAACCCACTACAGGTTTAGTCACATTGGACTGAATATATTCAGCAGCTTCTTCTTCCGCAGTACCACCAATTTCACCGATCATAATGATGGCTTCAGTCTGTGGATCTTCCTGGAACAGTTTCAGACAGTCAATCTGGTTCATCCCTGGAATTGGATCACCACCAATACCAATACATGTAGACTGACCTAAACCAAGCTTGGTCGTCTGGGCAACCGCTTCATAGGTCAATGTACCTGAACGTGAAATAATCCCGATTTTACCGGACTGATGAATATGCCCAGGCATAATTCCGATCTTACATTCACCCGGTGTGATAATCCCTGGACAGTTAGGACCAATCAAACGTGCGCCATTACCATAGGTTTCCAGGTAACGCTTAGCTTTCAGCATGTCTAAAGTCGGCACACCCTCAGTAATCACCACAATCAGTTCAATACCAGAATCAATCGCTTCAACGATTGAATCCAGCACAAATGGTGCAGGTACATAAATAGAGGTTGCATTTGCGCCAGTTGCTTTTACAGCTTCACGCATGGTGTTGAATACAGGTAAATCCAGATGAGTTGTTCCACCCTTGCCTGGCGTTACCCCACCCACCACTTTTGTTCCATAATCCAGTGCCTGTGCTGAATGGAAAGTACCATTTTTACCCGTAAAGCCCTGTACCAATACTTTAGTGTCTTTATTAATTAATACGCTCATGATTGATACTCCTTACGCTTTCACTGCAGCAACAACTTTTTCTGCAGCATCGGCCAGACCGTTCGCAGAAATCAATTTCAAACCTGATTCATCCAGTAATTTTGCACCTAACTCTGCATTGTTCCCTTCCAAACGGACAACTACAGGTACAGTTACATTTACTTCCTGAACCGCTGCAATAATGGCTTCAGCAATCATGTCACAACGTACAATACCACCGAAGATATTGATCAATACACCCTGTACAGATGTATCTGAAAGAATGATTTTAAATGCTTCAATCACACGGTCTTTGGTTGCACCACCGCCAACGTCCAGGAAGTTTGCAGGCTGACCACCATACAGTTTAATGATATCCATGGTTGCCATTGCAAGACCTGCACCATTCACCATACAACCAATGTTACCTTCGAGAGCAACATAGTTCAGGTCAAATTCAGATGCTTTCAGCTCACGTTCATTTTCCTGAGATTTATCACGCATCGCTGAAATTTCAGGAAGGCGGTATAACGCATTTGAGTCGATGCCGATTTTTGCATCCACACACAGAATTTCACCATTTTCACGAACAGATAATGGGTTGATTTCAAACAAGGCAAAATCATTTTCAACAAATGCCTGATATGCACCTGTCATAATCGTGACAAACTGAGCAATCTGTTTATCTTTCAAGCCCAGCTGGAATGCAACATCACGTGCCTGGAACGGCAATAAACCGACCAGTGGATCTACTTCTACTTTAATAATTTTTTCAGGAGTTTCTTCTGCAACTTTTTCAATTTCAACACCGCCTTCAGTCGATGCCATAAACGTTACACGACGGCTTGAACGGTCTACCACTGCACCTAAATAAAGCTCACGCTCCACAGGATAAACATCTTCACACACCAGAATACTGTTTACAGGCTGACCATTAGCATCGGTCTGATAGGTCACTAAATTTGTACCAATCAAGTTTCTGGCATATTCAGCTGCTTCATCGGCAGATTTTACAACTTTAACACCACCTGCTTTACCACGTCCGCCTGCATGAACCTGAGCTTTCATGACTGCAAATTTGCCACCGATCTGGTCAAATGCTTTCGATGCTTCATCGGGTGTTGTGATTAAAATGCCTTCCTGCACTGGCATACCATATTTTTTTAACAGCGCTTTCGATTGATACTCATGTAAATTCATTTTTTACCTTTTACTACTTTTCACGTTGTTATTACCTGCCAATATTTAGGCATACGCCATGTCAAACCATTGGCAATTATTAAAATTTGTTCTTTTATTTTTAGATGATTGTTCTTTTAAAAACAACCACCATTACGTAAAAAAGAGCGGTATAAACCGCTCTTTTTGTGATCTTATTTGCGTTTACGCTGAATCGCGTGAATCGCACGTCCATCCACTGCAAGTGCAGCCTCATGAACCACTTCTGAATACGTTGGGTGACCAAAAGTCATCAGCTGTAAGTCTTCAACAGAAGATACAAACTCAAGCGCAATCATACCCTGGTGAACGATGTCAGATGCGCCAGGACCAATGATGTGCATACCCAGTAAACGATCCGTTTTCGCATCAGCAACAAACTTCACGAAACCAGCAGATTCATTGGCAGCTAAAGCACGACCATTCACCGCAAATGGGAATTGACCTGTTTTAACTTCATGACCTTTTTCTTTGGCTTGTTCTTCAGTTAAACCTACCCACGCCGCTTCTGGGTGTGTGTAAATTACGCTGATGATGGTGTCATAGTTGATCTGAGCCGCATGACCATGCATACGTTCAACAGCCATTACACCTTCTTCCATTGCTTTATGTGCAAGCATTGGACCACGAACCAGGTCACCAATTGCATATACGCCTTCAACAGAAGTTGCACACCAGTCGTTGACTTCAACAAGACCACGTTCAGTGAGTTTAATACCTGAATCGTCGCTCAATAGACCTTCTGCATACGCTTTACGACCTACACAAACGATCAATTTATCGAAAGTCTGAGTTTTGTCTTCGCCGCCTTGAGTATATTGAACAGTCACTTCACGACCGTTAATCTCAGTACCCGCAACTTTAGCGCCTACACGAATGTCTAAACCCTGTTTAGTCAAAAGTTTCTGGTAGTCTTTTGCCAAAGCTTTGTCTGCCATTGGTAAAAATGCATCCAGTGCTTCAAACACAACAACTTCAGAACCCAGACGACGCCATACAGAACCAAGCTCCAGACCAATAACACCTGCACCGATTACGCCAAGACGTTTAGGCACTTCCTGGAATTCTAATGCGCCAGTTGAATCAACGATTAAGTCTTCATCAACTTTTGCTACAGGAATGTTTACAGGTACAGAACCTGTCGCAAGAATTACGAATTTAGGTTCTAAAACCTGAACATCACTACCTTCTAATGGTGTGAATTCAACTTTTTTACCTGCAAGTAATTTACCAGTACCCTGTAACCACTCAATGCCGTTGCCTTTTAATAATTGAGCAACACCACCAGTTAAGTTATCAACAACTTTGTCTTTACGCGCAAGAAGTTTTTGAAGGTCTAATTGAACATTTTCAACTGAGATTCCGTGTACATCCAAGCCATGAAGTGTATCTTCATAGTGATGTGAAGAATCAAGCAATGCTTTAGAAGGGATACAACCTACGTTTAAGCAAGTACCACCCAGAGATGGTTTACCTTTGTGTACACGTTTTTCGATACACGCAACTTTGAAACCAAGCTGTGCAGCACGGATCGCTGCTTCATAACCACCTGGCCCACCGCCGATTACTACTAAATCAAACTGAGACATGCTATCTCCAGAAACGGGCTAGAGGATCACCCTAAGCCCGTATTGTTATTCGTAAGAATTAAAGATCAAGGATTAAACGAGCTGGCTCTTCAAGCAATTCTTTAATTGCAACAAGGAAACCTACTGCTTCTTTACCATCGATTAAACGGTGGTCATAAGAAAGTGCCAGATACATCATCGGCAGAATTTCAACCTGACCATTTACAGCCATTGGACGATCCTGGATTTTATGCATACCCAGAATAGCTGTCTGTGGTGTGTTCAGAATAGGCGTAGAAAGTAATGAACCGAAAGTACCACCATTAGTAATAGTGAATGTACCGCCAGTCATATCTTCGATACCCAGTTTACCGTCACGCGCTTTACCAGCATATGCACGGATACCGTTTTCAACTTCTGCATAGTTCATGCGATCAGTATCACGAAGTACAGGTACAACCAGACCACGCTCAGAAGAAACCGCTACACCGATGTCATAGAAACCGTGATAAACGATATCTTCGCCATCAATGGAAGCATTTACAGCTGGGTAGCGTTTCAGTGCTTCAGTCGCTGCTTTAACAAAGAAAGACATGAAACCTAAACGAGCGCCATGGCGTTTTTCAAACGCATCTTTGTACTGTGCGCGCATTTCCATGATTGGCTTCATGTTGACTTCGTTGAACGTAGTCAGCATTGCAGTTTCCTGAGTCGCTGCAAGCAGACGCTCAGCAACACGCTTACGAAGACGTGTCATAGGAACACGTTTTTCAATACGCTCACCAACAGCAACGCTTAAAGGTGCAGCAGCTGGTTTAGCCTGATGATTTGCAACATCTTCTTTAGTGATGCGACCACCACGACCTGTACCCGCTACGTCAGCAGCTGCAATACCGGTTTCAGTTAATGCTTTACGTACCGCTGGTGCCTGATCAGCAACTGGCTGAGCACGCTCAACAACAGGTGCAGCACCTGCCTGAGTATTTGAAGCAGCCTGTTCAACTTTCTGTTCAGACTGAACAGCTTCAGTTGCAGCAGCGCCAGAAACAGCACCTTCTTCAAACTGTGCAATCACTTCAGATGAAAGAACTGTATCGCCTTCATTTTTGATGATTGCAGAAATAGTACCATCAGCAGGAGCAACCACTTCCAGAACAACTTTATCAGTTTCAATATCACAGATTACTTCATCGCGTGATACAGCTTCACCTGGTTGTTTGTGCCAGGTCGCAATCGTACCGTCAGCAACTGACTCTGGAAATACCGGTGCTTTAATTTCGGTTGCCATTATTTAGTTTCTCCTGATTGATCAGCTACGATCGCAAGTGCGTCAAATACGAGCTGAGCTTGTTGTTTTGCGTGCAAGTAAGGTGAGCCACAAGCAGGTGCAGCTGAAGCTTCACGACCTGCGTAGCTGATTTTAATTTGTTGACCGGATTTCATTACGCCTTCGTATAAACGAGGTGCGATAAACAGCCATGCGCCCTGGTTCTTCGGCTCTTCCTGACACCATACAAGTTCTTTGATGTTTGGATAAGTAGCCAGTACTTCTGCAAGACGCTGTTCTGGATATGGATACAACTGTTCAACACGGACAATTGCAATATTCAGATTTTCTTCACGACGTTTTTCAAGCAGATCGTAATAAACCTTACCACCACACAGAACCAGACGTGTTACGTCAGCTTTGTTAATGTTATCCACTTCATCAATCACAGTCTGGAATGTACCTGTCGCCAGTTCATCCAGAGTGGATGTCGCAAGTTTGTGACGAAGTAATGACTTCGGTGAAGTCACGATCATTGGCTTACGGATTGGGCGGATTGCCTGACGACGCATCGCATGGAAAATCTGAGCTGGCGTAGTCGGAGTGATCACCTGCATATTTTCTTCAGCACATAACTGAAGGAAACGTTCAAGACGTGCAGATGAATGCTCTGGACCCTGACCTTCAAAACCATGTGGAAGAAGCAGTGTTAAACCACACACACGTTCCCATTTGGTTTCACCAGAAGAAATGAACTGATCGATCACAACCTGCGCACAGTTTGCAAAGTCACCGAACTGCGCTTCCCAGATAATTAAACTGTGTGGCAGTGTCGTTGCATAACCATATTCAAACGCAAGTACAGCCATTTCTGACAACAGAGAGTCATAGATTGCAGTACGTGGCTGATTTTCTTTGATGTGGCAAAGTGGGATATAAACCGAACCATCCACCTGGTTATGCAGTTTTGCATGACGGTGTGAGAATGTACCACGACCAACGTCTTCACCAGTCAGACGTACAAGGTAACCATCGTCCAGAATGGAAGCATAAGCTAAAGTTTCAGCTGCGCCCCAGTTCAGTGGCATTTCGCCTGTCTGCATTTTTAAACGGTCATCAATGACTTTTGAAACTTGACGCTGCATCACGAAGCCTTCTGGCAACTCACGCATTTTTGTGCCAAGTTCTTTCAGGCGTTCGATCGGGAATGTTGTATCCCATACATCTGTATATTCGTGACCTAAATACGGTGTCCAGTCCACGAACATTTTCGTATTTGGCTCAAGAACAAGTGCATTGGCAACATGGTTGCCTGCTTCAAGGTCTTCACGGTATTTTTCAACCATTGCATCAGCAGCAGCACGGTCAAGTACATTCTGCTGTACAAGCTGATCTGCATAAAGCGTACGTGTTGTCGCTTTTTTGTTGATCACCTGATACATCATTGGCTGAGTTGCAGCTGGCTCGTCTGCTTCGTTGTGACCACGACGACGGTAACAGAACATATCAATCACAACATCCTTACGGAATGTGTGACGGAAGTCGTGAGCAAGCTGAGAAACAAACAGAACAGATTCAGGATCATCACCGTTCACATGGAAAATCGGTGCCTGGATCATTTTTGCGATATCTGTACAGTATTCTGTAGAACGTGCATCGCGTGGATCAGATGTTGTGAAACCAACCTGGTTATTGACAACAATATGAACCGTACCACCGACTGTGTAACCACGAGTCTGTGACATCTGGAAAGTTTCCTGGTTCACGCCCTGACCTGCAAAAGCAGCATCACCGTGTACAATCACCGGTAATACGTCATCACCACCGATGTCTTTACGACGAACCTGACGTGCACGTACAGAACCTTCAACTACAGGTCCAACGATTTCAAGATGCGATGGGTTGAATGCCAGTGCCAGGTGAACTTCGCCGCCTGGTGTCATTACGTTTGAAGAGAAACCCTGGTGATACTTAACGTCACCAGAACCTTTTTTATGCAGTGATTTACCTTCAAATTCACCAAAAAGGTCTGCCGGGTTTTTACCCATGATATTTACAAGCAGGTTCAGACGACCACGGTGTGGCATCCCGATCACAACTTCTTTACAGCCTACAGAACCTGCACGCTGAATCAATTCGTTCACCATAGGAATGAAAGATTCACCACCTTCCACACCAAAGCGTTTAGCACCAACGTATTTATTGCCCAGGAATTTTTCCAGGCCTTCAGCAGCTGTCAGACGCTCAAGTACGTGTTTCTTCTGCTCTGCAGAAAAACCAAACTGACCACGAGCACCTTCAAGGCGTTGCTGAATCCAGCGTTTTTCTTTGGTATCAACAATGTGCATGTATTCAACACCAATAGAAGCACAATATGTTGCTTCCATCGCGTTAACCATTTCACCTAAAGTTGCTTCAGTTTTACCAATTGCAAGATTACCGGCATTAAATACAGTATCAAGATCAGATTTAGTCAAACCATGTGCAGCAAGATCAAGATCAGGCACGTCTTCACGTTTAGCCAGACCTAATGGATCCAGTTTTGCTTTTTGATGACCACGGTTACGATATGCTGCAATTAACTGCAATACACCAATCTGGCGACGTTCATGTTCAGAACTGACTGCGCTTTGAACAACTGGCTGGACACGGCTTGAATTACGACCCAGTAAAAGGAATTGCTCACGTACATTGCTGTGTGGCTGGTCGCCTTTCGGGAATTTATCGAAGTATTCACGCCAGTCAGCACCTACTGAGTCTGGAGCCGTCAAATACTGCTCATAAAGTTCTTCAATATACGCTGCACTATCAGCGGAAAGTTCAGTGTCAAGACGCAGTGCGTCAGCAACTTCTTGCATTTGTGGACCCATTTCCTATTGCAAAAACATTTTTCAGGATGCTTTTTAAGCACAACCCATGATTAATAATGTCAAATTGGTAATATGACATTAGTCCTCATCTGACATAAGCCATGAGGCGTTATCACCACACTGGCGTTACCCAGTATGAATAATGAATCATAACGCCCTCAATGGCATCATCACTCATCAATACCCAACCCAGGCTGGGCAATTTTTTGCAAATCGACTTAGAAAAAGTAACTGTTCTGATTTACCTTTTCTAAAGCGATTACTGAATATTTATATACTGTTTGCTGATTTGCAAATGTTGAGAAAATGTACATATAACGGGCACATTTTTCACATACAGCGATATGTCAAATCGTAACATGTTCTCAACTCTCAATTGATTTAATTGACACATACCTCCCATAAACCAGCTAAATACATACATCATATTTTAATCTAACATATGGTGCTTTATTCAAAAACTGCTTGCAAGAGAGACTAAAGTACAATTAACCATCAAATTTTCCATAATAAAAAAGGACACTGCTCGAACTGTCCCCTGATATCGTTACATCATAACATTTTTATTCAGAATTTTCAGACAATCTAACCGTCTTACAACACATAAAAAAAGCACATCCTGAGATGTGCTTTTTTTGATCCGGAAAAATTAACCAGCCATATCAAGCAGCATGCTGCGGATGTGACCAATTGCTTTTGTAGGATTCAGACCTTTAGGGCAAACTGACACGCAGTTCATAATACCCTTACAGCGGAACAGAGAGAACGGGTCATCAAGACGGGATAAACGATCCTGAGTTGCTGTATCACGCGAATCAATAATGAAACGGTATGCATTTAACAATGCTGATGGACCCAGGAATTTGTCCGGGTTCCACCAGAATGATGGGCATGAAGTTGAACAACATGCACAAAGAATACATTCATACAGACCATCAAGATGTTCACGGTCTTCAGGAGACTGTAAACGCTCTCTAGCAGGCGCTGGCTGGTTATTGATCAGGAATGGCTGAATTTTGTCATACTGATCGTAGAACTGATTCATATCCACAACAAGATCTTTTACAACAGGAAGACCTGGTAAAGGACGGATTGTGATTTCATTCGGTAAATCATTCAGGTTCCAGAGACAAGCCAGACCATTTTTACCGTTAATGTTCACACCATCAGAACCACAGATACCTTCACGGCAAGAACGACGGAACGTTAAAGATTCATCTTCAACTTTCAGTGCCAGAAGAGCATCAAGCAACATACGGTGCTTATCTGTCAGTTCCAGTTTAAAAGTCTGCATGTACGGTGCTTTATCCTTATCAGGATCGTAGCGGTAGATATTAAATGTACGAGTACCTCTACTCATCTTACTTCTCCTAATTAGAATGTACGTGGTTTAGGTGGAATTGGTTCAACAGACAGCGGGTTATAACGCACTGGCTTGTACTCAAGATGGTTATCAGCAGAGAACCATAATGTGTGTTTCATCCATTCATCATCACGACGGCCATAAGGATAAGCTGGGTGATCTGGTGATTCTTCAAAATCAACCACTGTATGCGCACCACGACATTCTTTACGGGCAGCTGCTGAAATCAGAGTAGCTTTCGCAACTTCATACAGGTTTTCAACTTCAAGTGCTTCAACACGTGCAGTGTTGAATACTTTGGATTTGTCTTTCAGATGGATGTTACGAACACGCGGCTCAATTGCAAGAATCTGCTTAACACCCTCTTCAAGCAATGCAGATGTACGGAATACACCAGCGTGATCCTGAACGATGTCACGGATTGCATCTGCAACTTCCTGAGCATTTTCACCTGAAGTCGAATCATCAAGATGACGGATACGTTTCAGCGTGTTTTCAAGCACAGTTGTTGGCAGTGGCGTATATTCATCACCATGATGCTTGGTTACATAATCAATGATGTGTTCACCAGCAGCTTTACCAAATACAACAAGGTCAAGCAGTGAGTTTGTACCTAAACGGTTTGCACCATGTACAGATACACATGAACATTCACCGATCGCATAGAAACCTTTTACAGGCTTAGTGAAGTTACGTTCACCCGCATTGTGTGAATAAACACCGGTATCTTTATCGTAGTTCGCTTCAAATGCTACAGTTTCAGGGCTTTCAGGCAGAACAACCTGACCATGAATGTTTGTAGGAATACCACCCATCTGATAATGGATTGTAGGAACAACTGGAATCGGCTCTTTAGTGATGTCCACGTTCGCAAATTTCTTACCGATCTCAAATACAGACGGCAGACGTTTCATGATCGTGTCAGCACCCAGGTGCGTCATATCAAGCAGAATGTAGTCTTTCTTAGGACCACAGCCACGACCTTCTTTAATTTCCTGGTCCATTGAACGTGATACGAAGTCACGCGGTGCCAGATCTTTTAAAGTCGGCGCATAACGTTCCATGAACGGTTCACCAGAATCGTTACGAAGGATCGCACCTTCACCACGACAGCCTTCAGTCAGCAGTACACCTGCGCCTGCAACACCTGTCGGGTGGAACTGCCAGAATTCCATATCCTGTAATGGAATACCAGCACGGGCTGCCATACCAAGACCGTCACCAGTGTTGATATAAGCATTTGTAGATGCACGGTAAACACGACCTGCACCGCCTGTAGCGAACAGTGTAGCTTTACCCTGGAATACAGCAATATTACCAGTTTCCTGGTCAATCGCAGTTACACCCAGTACATCACCAGCTTCGTTACGGATCAGATCAAGCGCAATCCATTCAACAAAGAACTGTGTACCCATTTTCACGTTGCTTTGATAAAGCGTGTGAAGAAGCGCGTGACCTGTACGGTCAGCAGCTGCACAGGCACGTGGAACTGGCTTTTCACCGTAGTTTGCAGCGTGTCCACCGAATGGACGCTGGTAAATCGTACCATCTGCGTTACGGTCAAAAGGCATACCCAGGTGCTCAAGCTCATAAACAACCTGAGGAGCTTCACGAGTCATATACTCGATCGCGTCCTGATCACCTAACCAGTCTGAACCTTTTACAGTGTCATAGAAGTGGTAGTGCCAGTTGTCTTCCTGCATGTTACCCAGGGAAGCACCAATACCACCCTGCGCCGCAACAGTATGAGAACGTGTTGGGAATACTTTGGTTAATACTGCAACTTTTAAACCAGCTTGAGCAAGTTGGTACGAAGCACGCATACCTGAACCACCACCACCAACGATGACTGCATCGAAAGTCTGGTGTGGAATATTTGTGTAATCTTCTTTAGGGGTTATAGCGCCCATGATTTTTTCCTATCAATTCGCCCAAAAAATCTGGATTGCCCAGATTGCGTATGCAAACACAGCAAGAATAACTGCTGAAGTCAGAACAAGACGCAAGCCTGATGCTGAAGGACCCATCTGACGGGTAGTCACGTAGTCAGTGAATACCTGCCACATACCAATCCATGCGTGTGCAACAAGTGATAAGACTGCCAATAAAGATAAAATCTTCATTGGAACTGTCATCATGAAGCCAAACCATTGCTCGTAGTTGAAACCACCATTACAAAGGATCCAACCCAGAACAACAACCGTATAAACTGCCAGAACGACAGCACTTACACGCTGGATAAACCAATCGCGGGAACCTGAACCGGTTAAACCTGTAGCACTTTTCATCAGAGAACAATCCATACAAATGATGCGATAACAGAAATCGCAGCCAGGATCAGTGCAACAGTAGATGCTACACGACCGCTTTGCAGTTCCTCTGCAAAACCAAGGTCTGCAAGAAGATGCTTAATACCCATAATGAAATGGAACAGTAAGCCGGCTACGAATACCCATACGATGAAACGTACTATAAAGCCACCGAAGATTGCCTGAACCTGAGCAAAACCTTCAGGCGAAGACAATGACTTATCCAGAAGCCACAGAAGTACAGGTACGAGTAAAAATACGATGACACCAGAAAGACGGTGTAGAATTGATGCAATAGCCACAGGGGATTTTAAGTTTACATCTAAAACTTGACCCATGGACAAATTGACAGGTCTGTTGCTTTTCACAGCGGGCATCCTGTAAGTAAAAACTCCATCCGGAGTTTGTTGGAATTAATTCGAAGGAAAGCTGGCATTGTTCGGGCTACTGCACCTACTTCAGCAGTACCTGAACTTAAAACGACACTGAATTATAAAACGTGAACTGTCAAAATACAAACAATGACAAATCTGTTTTCAATAAAAAGTCTTTAAATAAGAATCATTAACAATTAAAACAACACAAAAGCACGCACTCAGTCTCAGGCTAAACCTACCTATACCATTGGTTTTTATGGATTAAAGACTTCACAAGTTCAACACATAAATGATAAAAAAAGAGATATACAATAGACTAAAGGCGAACAAAAAAGAAATTTCATCACGCATCAGCACGCTACATTTATTGTTATTTTTCAGGATGCTGTATTTAGTAATTAAATACAGACCATCACAAAATTCAAATAATATCTCAATATCACCAAATGAAATAATAACTTAGTATGTGAATAACTTTAAAACAGTCCAGGCTTGCGATTAATCTTTAGTCGAATATATTTGTTTCACAACCACTCATGATTATTTCTTAATCAACAGATGCAGTTCAATCAGTCATTTTTTAATCAGTCAGTTCACATTAAAAATTATTATTAATGATAAAACTCCAGTATTTTCCGAGCCACACAGAATCACTCACCTGTCTCTAAGTTATGAATAATATATAAATTTAATTTAATTTTTCTGTCTTTTAGCTGCAAAGTTAATATAAAAGCCCCTGTTTAAAATTACTTACAATTAAAACGATACTTATATTTTTTTATGCACCTGTAACCCTATTTAACTTATTATAATGCGTCGGTGCTGTGATTTTATTCATTTTTTATGTGAATATTTTATGACAAAACTTCTTTTGATAGTGTCATTTTTATCCATAAGTATAATTGACAAAATTTCAGTACTCACTAATCTAGTAGCAAATTTTCGATCCGTCTGATTCGCGCATTAAAAGATTAGTACTACGAGTCAGATATACATTCACCGGGACAGGAGATCTATTGAATGTCTGAAGCAACTGGCAAGAAAGCCGTTTTACAGCTTGATGGCAAAGAAATTGAATTACCAATTTACAGCGGCACATTGGGCCCAGATGTAATCGACGTTAAAGATGTGTTGGCCGCAGGTCACTTCACTTTTGATCCTGGTTTTATGGCTACTGCTGCGTGCGAGTCTAAAATCACTTTCATCGATGGTGGTAAAGGTGTTCTTCTGCACCGTGGTTATCCAATTGACCAGCTTGCAACTAAAGCAGATTACCTTGAAACCTGCTACCTGTTGTTAAACGGTGAACTTCCTACTGCTGAACAGAAAGTAGAGTTTGACGCTAAAGTACGCAACCACACTATGGTTCACGATCAGGTTAGCCGTTTCTTCAATGGTTTCCGTCGTGATGCTCACCCAATGGCGATCATGGTTGGTGTTGTAGGCGCACTTTCTGCGTTCTATCACAACAACTTAGACATTGAAAATGTTGATCACCGCGAAATTACAGCAATTCGCTTAATTGCTAAAGTTCCTACGCTTGCTGCGTGGAGCTACAAGTACACTGTTGGTCAACCATTCATGTATCCGCGTAACGACTTAAGCTACGCTGAAAACTTCCTGTATATGATGTTTGCTACACCTGCAGACAAAGACTACAAAGTTGACCCAATTCTTGCTAAAGCAATGGACCGTATCTTTACGCTTCATGCTGACCATGAACAGAACGCATCTACGTCTACAGTACGTTTAGCTGGTTCTACTGGCGCTAACCCTTATGCATGTATCGCAGCTGGTATCTCTGCACTTTGGGGCCCTGCTCATGGCGGCGCGAACGAAGCTGTTCTTAAGATGCTTGATGAAATCGGCACTGTAGAAAACGTTGCTGACTTCATGGAAAAAGTGAAGACTAAAGAAGTTAAACTGATGGGCTTCGGTCACCGCGTTTATAAAAACTTCGATCCACGTGCGAAAGTAATGAAAGAGACTTGCGACGAAGTGCTTAGCGCGCTTGGTATCAACGATCCACAACTTGCTCTTGCAATGGAACTTGAACGTATTGCGCTTTCTGATGAATACTTCATCAAACGTAACTTATACCCTAACGTAGACTTCTACTCAGGTATCATCCTTAAAGCGATTGGTATCCCAACAGAAATGTTTACTGTAATCTTCGCTCTTGCACGTACAGTTGGCTGGATCAGCCATTGGTTAGAAATGCACAGCGGTCCTTACAAAATCGGTCGTCCACGTCAGCTTTACACTGGTGAAGTTCAGCGTGACATCCAGGGTCGTTAATTCCTCGGAATGATCTGATCTGAAAAGCCGCCCTTTTTGGGCGGTTTTTTTATTGGATTGACGGAACAGCTTCTGATTTTATGCACGCAATCATTGATGAATCATCAAAGCTGCGACCATAAAAAAGCCCTGAATCATGTCAGGGCTTTAAAAGATTGCGCTTTTTCAGTTATGAACCAATATTGTACTGGTTCAGATCCATTTCTTTCAGACGGTTTTTCAACTCAGTCAATGACCACGGCCAGGCTGCAAAGTTACGACCATTCTGATCCAGATAATAAGACTTACAGCCACCCGCATTAAATACGGTCGTTTTCAGGTGTTTCTGAACTTTCAGGTTGTGGTAACGCACTACATCACGTTTAATTTCAAAACGGGTGAATTTCTGTGCTTTCATTTTCAGCAGACCATTGACGATATAATCAACCTGCGCCTCTGCAATTCCAATAAACGAGTCATATACAAGAATATTTGGACCCAGTACCAGGAATGCATTCGGTACATTTTCAATGCTCGCACCCAGGTATGCTTCAGGTGAACTGTCTTTCCAGCGGTCTGCCAGGACTTGACCATCTGCATCGTAAACACGCTTACCGATTGGAGGATGTGATACTTCAAAGCCTGTCCCCAGGATAATCACATCAACTTCATGACGCTCACCATTGGCAGCAATGACAGTATTACCATCAATCTCAACCAGACCATGTGGAATCAGGCTGACATTGTCCTGCTGTAAAGCCGGATAATAGTTGTTTGCAAACAGCAGACGCTTACAGCCAATATCAAAATTCGGAGTTACATTTTTACGTAATTCATCATCACTGATCTGAAGTTTCAGAAGCTGACGGCTCAGGAAATTTACCGGTTTCAGCACTTTTGGATGACGCAGACCAAAGTTAATGCCATTTAAAATCTGCACAATACTCTGACGCCATGTTTCCTGAATGACCGGAAATTTGCCAATCACACTTTTCGCGGTCTCATTCAGATCCATATCTGCTTTTGGCAATACCCACGGCGCAGTCCGCTGGAACACCAGCAGCTGTTTTGCCAAAGGCTGTACCTGAGGAACAAACTGGATCGCTGAAGCCCCTGTTCCAATCACAGCAATACGCTTACCGCTTAGATCATAATCATGGTTCCAGCGGGCTGAATGGAACATTTCCCCTTTAAAGGTTTCTATTCCTTTAATTTTTGGTGTGGATGGCTCAGTAATTGGCCCCGTTGTAAAGACAACTGTTTTCGCCTGATACGGACCTTTGGATGTTTCCAAAGTCCAGATATGTTTCGATTCATCCCATCGGGCACTGATCAGCTCGTTGTTCAGTTCAATTTTTCCGCCTAAATCAAACTTCTCCACAACTTCTTCAAGGTAGCTCAGAATTTCCGGCTGCTTGGCAAAAAGATGGCTCCATTTGTGACTCGGCGAAAAAGAAAATGAATAAACAGCAGAAGGGACATCACAGCCACAACCCGGATAGTTGTTATCACGCCATGTACCACCGACACGTGCGGCTTTTTCCAGTACGATATAGTCGTGATAACCCGCCTGATTCATTTTATAAGCAGCAGCAATCCCTGAAATACCTGCACCGACAACAATAGTGTCATAGACATGCACAGGAACCTGTTTAGCTTCGGTGGCTGTCTGCTTTGGCTCAGCGACTTTTTTAGCAGTTACTTCAGGTGCAGCATCCGCTTTTTTCTCTGGCTGTGCTTCCTGTTTCACTTCAGCTTTGACTGGTGCTTTTTTTGGCTCTACAGGAGCTTTGTCAGCTTTTACCACTGGTTTTTCCTGAACAGGCTTTACTGCTTTTTCTTCAGCAGCAGGCTGAGTCACCTGTTTTACTTCTTCAAGTGTGGTCTGAGTCGATTTTTTTGTTGCCTTTTCTTCTTCTGGCAAAACGTCCAATGTGGTTTCAGTTGTCATCTTCTTAATCTCAATCCATATTTTATTTCATAAATTTATTAAAAACGGGATACCCGATACCCAGCATTTTGGTATACATCCCAGGCGAAGCACGTTTCATTAACCAGAACAGTTTGGCATCAGGCTGCGGAATGGTATAAAGCTTTCCAGCATCCAGATTATTCAGCGTTTTGATCACAACTTTTTCACTGGTCGTGAAAGCATGATTCATGAGTAAATCATCTGCGATGCCTGCATACTGACCCGGTAACCGACCATTTTTCATAATATTGGTTGGAACCAGTGTCGGGCACAGCACATTGACACGGATTTTATCTTTGCGCAGTTCAGCTGACAGCGTTTCAGACAGTGCAAGCACACTCGACTTGGTGACGTTATATGCTGTCATTTCAGGTGCAGCGGTATAACCTGCTGCTGAAGCAACATTGATAATCGCGCCATAACCCTGTTTTTTAAATTTAGGCACGAAGTAATGACAACCGTGGATCACTCCCCACAGGTTGACATTCATACACCACTTCCAGTCATCCAGGGACACTTCATCAAACTTCCCACCCAGACCGACACCTGCGTTATTAATCATAAGTGTCACAGGATGCCCCATCAGCTGTTCAGCCTGTTCTGACAATGCCTCGACCTGCTCTTTAACACCCACATCACATTTCAGTGCATAAGCCTTTGCAGAAGTCTGAGACTCAATCTGCTGTACAGTTTCCTTCGCTGCATCCAGGTTAATGTCCGCACAGACTATAGTTCCACCCCGTTTTGCCAGCTCCATGGCAAAACTGCGACCAATTCCGCTTCCTGCACCTGTTACAACTGCATAAGCATTTTGCGACGGTTTAATTTTTTTTGTAAAAAGTCCCATTTACTACATCCATTTAATTAATTTTTTAAATACGTAAAGAATTTTTAAATACGTAAAGCAGGAATAAATTCCTTGGTCATATAAGGCGTCAACAAGCCCGTTTCCGGATGCAGCAATTTTTCCTTATAGTATTCAAGAAAATCTGTTGTATCGTGGTCATTTGGATGGAAGTCAGGACGTAAATAATCAAAGATATGTTTAAAGCTACTGCCATAAACACCATCTTTCAGTCCAAAAATAAGTCTGAAGTTATACGGAATTTCCTTCCAGTATTTCAGGCTGATCAGATTTTTTGGGTTACGGTAAAACGGCACAATAAATGAAGCCGCAGAAATCAGGACAAGAATGGTGATCAATGCCGGGAAGAATCCTGCTATACGCAATGCATAGTTGTTGGACAGATGCTGAAACACATCAAAGGCAATATCTTTATGTTCAGACTCTTCAAGCATGTGCCACATCCAGATGGCGCGCTGTTTTTCATCGGTTGAACGGAAGAATATTTCTTCGTGATTCATCATGTATTCTGCAAGTACCGCAGTAAAATGCTCAATCCCTGCCATCAGTGACAGTTTCATTGGCTGAGGCAGACGCTCAAACCCATATTTAAAAACATAGCCCGCCAGAAAACGGAACAGCTCGACCGGCAGATCACGCTCTCTATAGGCATCATTCATTTCTTCATGCATTTTTGAATGAATCGCTTCCTGACCAATCAGAGATGTTACCCGCTGCTTTAACAGTGGATCATTAATAAAGTCACGATGATAACGCGCTGTATCAATCACAAGGTCTTCACCACGGGTCAAAAAAATGGATAAAGATGCAAAATAGGCACTTGCCAGCTCAGCATTCATATAAAACTTTGGATCCAGTTTCTCTGGTTCAAAGTCAAATTTCATATGACGGATTGGAATAATAGGAGACTGCTTATCCAGACTGAATGGTGCTGCTGCAAAAACTTTTGCTGCTGCTTTTTTTAAAGGTTTGGCTAATAACATGGCGCATACTCTTCATTTAATTTATGGAAATCCGTTCCTGCAAAATGAGTCTCAGATCACCTTTTTTTGAGTAAAACTCTACTTTGATGAAATCAAATTAAAGGATGTTTTGTCCATTTCCATTAGCAATAAAAGCCATTCAACTTGCAATTTATGACATCCCAACATTCCTGTCAGACAATTTTTATCGCAACAAACCTCTATTAACAAGAAATGTCCCTTATGCACATATCTGTTGTTTTTATTCATTTAAAATTTCATTTTTATTGTGTATTTCTTTCCAAAAACTACAGTGAAAATAAGTCAGTTTTATGAAGATTATCAGGCACAGCCTCATGCTCAAAGAGCAGCTGATATCAGAAAAATCAACGAAGCGATCCTATAAAATCAGCATTGAAAACCTGCCTGCGCAACCAAACAGAATGACATAAAAAAGACCGAAGCACTTCTGCTTCAGTCTCACGTAACAACAGTCAAAACCCTAAAGTTTAAGAGCGCAGTGCCGGAGTAAATTCCTTAATAAAATATTCAGCCAGTAAACCATTTTCAGGATTCAACAGCTTTTCTTTATAGTACTCCAGGTACTCTGTCGTATCATGATCGTTCGGATGAAAGTCAGGACGTAAATAATCAAAAATATGTCCTAAAGAGCTGCCAAATACCCCATTTTTCAGACCAAACAGCAAATCCCAGCTGCCTTTAGCTTCTATCCAGAAATCGGGGCTGACTACATTGAATGGACGACGCAGAAAAGGTAAAAACAGTGCCCCTGCTCCAACTCCCAGCCCTAAGGTCACCAGAGCAATAAAGAAGCCTGCGACACGCAATGGATAATTGGCTGACAGCACCTGATAGGTATCATAAGCAATATCTTTATGCTCAGATTCTTCCATCATATGCCATAACCACAGCGCACGGGTTTTATCATCAAGTGAGTGATTGAATATCTCTTCATGCGTCATTGCATATTCAGCAAATACAGCCGTGAAATGTTCAATTCCTGCCATCATGGATAATTTAAGTGGCTGTGGAAATTTTAAAAATGTCCGGTTGAACACCTGCTCAGCCAAAAAGCGGTACAGGCGCACAGGGATATTGTTGGGAATCATAATCTCGTTATATTCATTATGAATCTTTGAGTGAATCGCCTC
The DNA here is from genome assembly GCF_002165375.2 of Acinetobacter chinensis. NCBI lineage: Bacteria > Pseudomonadati > Pseudomonadota > Gammaproteobacteria > Moraxellales > Moraxellaceae > Acinetobacter > Acinetobacter chinensis. The sequence goes on along the minus strand of NZ_CP032134.1, from coordinate 982,553 downwards.
CTGACCAATCAGACTCGTCAGCCGCTGTTTCAGAACAGGGTCCTGGATCTGATCACGGTGATGCCGTGCGGTCTCAATCACCAGATCTTCGCCATACGTCAAAAAAATGGATAAAGCCGCAAAGTATGCAGTCGCCCATTCTTTCTGCATGAAAAATTTCACATCCAGTTCTCTGGGCGTAAAATTAAATTTAAAATGACGGATAGGTACAACAGGTGTCTGTTTTTCCAGATCAACAGATACACCCGCATGTACAACTCTGGATATAAGCGATTTAATCGGCTTTGCTAACAACATGTCTGCATACTCATTTTTTAAATCATGGTTCAGACCCGAATAAATCAAAATAAATAATGAAAATTAACTGATTCATTGAAGTCAAATTTATTAGAAAAATTACACTATGCACTGATCTGCTCAGTTAGCAAAACTGATCATTTCACTGGCATCTTGTGCCTTTACGCGGGTATTTTGAGCTGTTATTCCCTGAACTTTCTTCTATTGATACATTCTGTCCTTAAATGACTTTTTAAGATTTTTTTATGAAATTCAATACATTTATCCAACCGATAAATACAGCTCCAAAAAATGAACTGGAAACAGACTCCATAAAACTGAAAGTGCTAAAATACCCAGCGTGCAGAATCAGTTTTTGAATGGTGAATTGCTGAATGTTAAAAATTTATAGCTTGCTGTTCAGGCTGTTCAGAATGGAACAGTTCAAGGTTCGTCATCTCACGCCAGGTGAAATTGAAATCAGTCAGCAGGTTTTTGGCAATCTGATTGATTATGCTCAGGTCAGAGTCATGAATCACCCATATTTACCCTGGCAACCCGTCGGTATATTTATGGCTCCAGATGGATATATTCACTTAAAAGATGCTGATTTCTGTGAGGATTTTTCCTGCTTAAGCCTAGGCTCTCAAGCAGTGTTCATTCATGAAATGGCGCATGTCTATCAGTATCAGCGTCAGATCAATGTGCTGCTTAAGGGTGCTTTTTTACAGTCTGCACTCTACCTCAGTTTAGGCAAATACAACCCTTATCACTACACCCTGAAAAAAGGGAAAGATTATTTTGACTACAACATTGAACAACAGGGCGATATTGCGAAAGATATTTATTTAAAACGGATTGAAAATATTATTCTGAATAAAGATAAATCACCCCATTCATCATGAAATAATCCAGGCTTAAAAACACAAAATGTGACTTGATTCACACAAATATCTCAAAGCTTTTCTTTTCTGATACATACGCAAAAATTATTGAAAAATCAAAAGTTTCCATCAAAAAAATCACCAGATTCATGAGAGCTTTGACGCTATCAGGAATAAACTTGATGAACCACTGGATTATCATGTTTTTTTAGTTAAAATACTCATTGTCTGAAATTTTTGCCTTGCAAGAAAATAGAGATTTTCTAATCATTCTTTGATGATTTTATAGATTCGCCTTTTGGCAATATATGTGATGTCTGTATATGCTTTTGTTGGATAACTATATTACATAAATCAACAGATTGTATATAAATCAACCTATTGGAACAGGATCCTGTTTAAATGAAAAGTTTTAAAATTGCTCTCTCGCAATTCTCTCCATACACTGGTGATATCGACGCTAATGTTCAGAAAATGATTGGACTAGCTAATGATGCAAAAAAACAGAATGCTGATCTGATTATTTTTCCTGAGCTGTCCACGGTAGGTTATCCAGCAGAAGATCTGCTGCTGCGCCCAAGTCTAGCTCAACGTACGCAACTGGCTTTTGATCAGCTGAAAACGGTAAAAGACATTGTCATGGTATTCGGTTTTGTCAATCAGACTGAAGATGGTCAGCGTTATAATGCGGCAGCCGTGATGAAAGATGGACGGATCCTGGGTGTGTATAACAAACAGAATCTTCCAAACTATGGCGTATTTGATGAAAAACGCTATTTTTCAGAAGGTCATCAGCACCTGGTTTTTGAATATCTGGGACATAAATTTGGTGTCCTCATCTGTGAAGATGTCTGGTCCTTAAAAACAGTTCAGCAACTTGCGCAACTGAATGTGGAAACAGCACTGGTTCTGAATGCATCACCTTATGAAGTCGGTAAACCTCAGCACCGTATTGACACGATGTCAGCACTGGCAAAAGAGCTGAACATCAATGTCGTCTACACCAACCAGGTAGGTGGACAGGATGACCTTGTATTTGATGGCACAAGCTTTGTAATCAATCAGAACGGTCAGGTGGCTGTACAGGCACCCTGCTTTGCTGAAAGCCTGTATTTCGCTGAATATGATGCTGAACAGAAAGCATATAAAACAGGTGAAATCACTGCTGTACCTGGCACCATGGCAGAAATTTACCAGAGCCTGGTGCTGGCAACCCGTGACTATGTTCAGCGCTCTGGATTTCCAGGTGTGATATTAGGTCTGTCTGGGGGGATCGACTCAGCTCTGACACTGGCAATTGCAGTGGATGCGATTGGGGCAGATAAAGTTCAGGCAGTCATGATGCCATACACCTATACAGCTCAGATCAGCGTTGAAGATGCTGCTGAACAGGCTAAAAGTTTAGGCATCACTTTTGGTATTGCCGAAATTAATCCTGTGGTCAACAGCTTCATGCAGACGCTTTATCCATTTTTTGGAAACAGCCCTGCGGACGCAACAGAAGAAAATCTGCAGGCGCGTACCCGTGGCACACTGCTGATGGGTTTATCCAATAAATTTGGCAACCTGGTTCTGTCCACAGGAAACAAATCAGAACTGTCCGTCGGTTACTGCACGCTCTATGGCGATATGGTCGGTGGCTTTGCGGTACTGAAAGATGTCTATAAAACCATTGTGTTTGAACTGGCTAAATACCGTAACAGCATTTCAGAGACTCCTGTAATTCCTGAGCGTGTCATAACCCGCCCGCCTTCTGCTGAGCTTCGCCCAGATCAGAAAGATCAGGACTCATTACCGCCTTATGACGTACTCGATGCCATTCTTTATGCTTATATCGAAGAAGATCAGAGCCAGGATGACATTATTGCCAAAGGTTTTGAACGTGAGATTGTTGAGAAAGTCATTAAACTCGTTGACCGTAACGAATATAAACGCCGTCAGGGAGCAATTGGTCCACGTATCACTTCCCGCGCATTCAGCCGTGAACGTCGTTATCCAATCGTAAATGGATGGAAACCAGGTGTCTGAGGCCCAGGGCTTCGCTCAGAAACTTGCTCAGGCACTTTTGCTTGAGCAGGTTCGTTTCAGCCGTGAAAAACTGCTGAATTCGAATGATCCTGCATATATTCATCAGTTTATAAAGCAGATCTATACACATTCAGATCAGATACAGCTGAATCAGATCATTCAGGTCAAAACCCTGCATCAGGTTGTTCAGAAATATGCTTTTGAACTGAATCTGGGTGCAGATATTCTTGAATTTATCGGTGCAGTAGCACAGAAAATTCACCATTACGCCAGCAACAGCCCCAAAGAATTCAATGACTTTCTTTCTGATGAAGTCTTTGAACTGTGGATGCATAAAATTCTGGAATTACACCAGGTACGCCACTATATTCAGGAAAACTTACAAACCAATCCTCAGGTACAACAGGTCAGCCTGCAACTCGCCAATCAGATTCTGGAAAGTAATACCCCCTGGCTGGACTATTTACGCAAACTGAATATCAAAGAAAAAGGACTGGGTTCCAGAGTCATCAGTTTTATTCAGGACCAGCAGCAGCAGTTTGAAATTAAACTCGAACAGCAACTGGCGCATACCCTGGTGAAACAACTCGGGAAAATCATTCTGCTCCCTGAAGAAGAACTGGCAGACATTACACTGCATATCTGGTCGGATATCAAAAAGCGCACGCTGAAGGAAACATTTTCTCAGTTTCAGCCCATCGACTTTGAAGAGTTTTTCATTCTGGTCTATGAAACATGGAAAGAATTACGTGAAACGGAATACATGCAGCAGTTAATTCTGAACATTGTCGATGCGTTTTATGAATATTTTGGAGAATACACACTACAGGAAATGCTGCATGCAGTCGGTCTGACACTGGATGATCTGTATGCTGAGGCAGAGCGTTTTTTACCGTACAGCTTAAAAGCACTGCATGACAAAAACCTGCTGGACGGTATTATTCAGACACTGATTCAGCCCTTTTATATGGATGAGCAGACACATAAATTCATTGAAAGATTTATGGCTGAAAACTCAAAATAAACGCCTGATTTTTTTATATTTATATTAAGCACAAAAAAAGAGACCAAGCTGAGAGCTTGGTCTTTTAAAATGGTGGCTATGACGGGACTTGAACCTGTGACCCCCGCATTATGAGTGCGGTGCTCTAACCAACTGAGCTACATAGCCATAAACTGTGTGCGCATTATCTTAAGTTACAGCACTATCGTCAAGCCAGTTTTTACTTCAATGCTCAGACTTTAAACAAAAACCATTCTTTTGATGAAAAATAAAACACATTTCATTAATTTTATTAGGCAATATAAACATTTAGCCTGAGGGGTCTGTATGAAACTTAAATTCCTGTCTTTGCTGCTTATGTTGCCACTGGTGACAGCCTGCCAGCTCATCAGCCCAGTATTTGTTGACTATAACGGTGTCCGTATGGATGTTGCCCGATGGATCAACACTCAGACCCTGCTGAGTATGCAGCAGAAAAGAAGCCTGGTTCAGCTCAGTAAGGCGCAACAGCGGCTTTACCGTATAAACGAAGCATCTGAAAGCATACAGCAGGAAATCGCCATACAGAATGCTGTCGCATTTCAATGCGCACGGCGAAACGTATCAGAGCGGAAAATCAGACAACTGCAGGATCAGGTACTGGATGAAAACAGACAGCAATACCTGAAAGTTCTGAATCAGCAACTGGATGGATTAAAACTCGACCCGACTACGGTTCATTGTGAATAATTTTTTATTCTGTCCATCTGATCAGGCCGTAAATGCCATCCATTACAGTATTCATCAACAGGTATAGCCCAATAAGTGATAATCACCGTTAGAAACCAAAAGGAAAATATGGTATCTGGAATACAGACTCAAAGTTGTGTTCGATGAGCCTGCCCTTCATCATAAACAACATGGATTTTACAAATGTATGCATATTGAGCTGATCACAAAAGATAGAGCTGTACGCATACTCAGTATTTTTAAACCCCTGAAAATCACTTTCAATGATGATCACCAGGAAGACTATCAGATCAACTCAGCCCTGATTTTGAATGGCTATACAATTTACTGAAACTGAAAGATATGAAGAACGAAGACATTCATTTTAAACAGCTTTGCTATGATGTAAGTGCAGAATAACTTATAAAAAGTAAGTGCAAAAAAGGCGAAAACTTACACATAAATCAGATACTCAAAGAGAAACTGAATTTAAAGATAAAAAAAGACCACGTTTAGGAACGTGGTCTGAAAAATGGTGGCTATGACGGGACTTGAACCTGTGACCCCCGCATTATGAGTGCGGTGCTCTAACCAACTGAGCTACATAGCCAAAAACTGTGGGCGCATTATCTGCTGATATTAAATCAACGTCAAGCATTATCACGCAGTATTTGTATAAAATTTAGTGAAGTGAACCGATAAGCCGGGTTCTGTCGAGAACGATCATTCCTCTAGGCGTACAATCACTCATACGCTCAAGCAACCTACCCGGATCCAGCATGGGCCATGCCTATAGGATCCCTATTTGGTCTTGCTTCCGGTGGGGTTTACCATGCCATGAACTGTTACCAGCCATGCGGTGCGCTCTTACCGCACCCTTTCACCCTTACCTCCCATTTCTCCGAAAAGAAACGATATGAAGGCGGTCTACTCTCTGCTGCACTTTCCGTCGGCTCACGCCGCCCAGGCGTTACCTGGCACCTTGCCCTATGAAGCCCGGACTTTCCTCCCCTGCTTCAATCACGGAGATTTCCACAGCAGCGATCGTCTAGCTCACTTCGGGGCGTATCCTAACAAATTTTCCAGCTAATTGCTTGCGCTTTTTTGAGCAATCAGTCTTTTGTACTTTTCCATCAGGTCATCCTGACTTTCCACATGATCAGGATCAAGCGGAATACAATCGACTGGACAGAAAATCTGACACTGGGGTTTATCATGATGTCCAACACATTCTGTACATAAGTCAGGATGGATCTCATAGATCACATCCCCCATAAAAATGGCCTCATTGGGACATACAGGTTCACAGACATCACAATTGATACATTCATCAGTTATATATAAAGACACTCTACCAACCTTGTTGATGCTTACGCTTAAAGGCTTCGACCACCCCCGGTGGTACAAATTTAGCAACATTACCGTTTAAGCGTGCAATTTCCCTGACCATTGTAGAGGAAATAAAGGAAAACTGCTCAGATGGTGTCAAAAACACCGTTTCAAAATGATGATCCAGCTGTCGGTTCATGTTCGCAAGCTGAAACTCATATTCAAAGTCAGAAACAGCCCGCAGACCACGTAATACTGCTGTTGCATTCTGTTCACGGAAAAAATTGACCAGCAGTCCATCAAAACCGACAAATTCAACATTGGGTAAATGGATGAGGGATTCTTTCGCGAGACTCACCCGTTCTTCCAGACTGAATACAGGATTTTTATGATGACCAATCGCAATAGCCACAACCACTTCATCAAACATTTTTGAAGCACGTGCCACCAGATCTACGTGTCCATTGGTAATCGGGTCAAAAGTTCCCGGATATATCACACGAGTTTTAGACATCCATTTGTACTCAGATTTATTTTGTCAGCGCTCATTTTAACAAAAACTTGTTTTTTTGGTGAATAAACTCCATAAATTTGAAAAATCTTCACTATTAAGCCTTTATATCTGATTTACAGTGCGCTCAGACACAGCCTGTACATTTTTAGAGCAACATCCTGATAATTGAATTGTCAGTATGAGCTGTCTGAGGCACAATAGTCTCAATACTGGAATTGATTGATTATGGCGAAAGCAACTGTAGTTAAAAAAAATAATGGCGGCACGATCGCACTGAATAAACGTGCTCGTCATGATTATTTTATCGAAGAAAAATTTGAAGCAGGACTGTCTTTGCAGGGCTGGGAAGTCAAATCCCTGCGTGCAGGACGCATGACACTGGTCGAAAGCTATATTCTGTTAAAAAATGGTGAAGCTTTCCTCTTTGGTGCTCAGATTCAGCCTTTACTGTCGGCATCCACACACATTGTGCCAGAGGCAACCCGAACCCGTAAATTATTGCTGAACCGCAGAGAAATTGAAAAACTGATGGGTGCAGTCAACCAGAAAGGTTATTCCTGTGTGCCACTGGCATGTTACTGGAAAGGTCCTCTGGTTAAACTTGAAATTGCCTTAGTGAAAGGGAAACAGCTGCATGACAAACGTGCGACTGAAAAAGACCGTGACTGGCAACGTGATAAAGCGCGTATTTTTCACAAATAAAATCATTAAAAAAACCTCCTTTTCAGGAGGTTTTTTTAATTCAGACTTCAGCTCAGCAGAACCTCATTCCTCCAGAGCAGTTAGGTGCAAAAGACTGTCCGTTCAGAGTCAGGTTTTTGACATTGAGCTTTAGCGGTGTACTACTCAGATTTAAAGTTCCTACATTGGCTGTCAAGGCTCCAATCCCCAGAAGACCACCAAGATCGTTTGTCTTGGCAGGATTTTTATCCAGGTACTGACTGACTGCCGTAGCGATCTGAGGAAAAAGCTGGTCAATCACGATCAGATCCTGAGGAATAACATCACCAATCTCCACAGGATCTTTTGCAGAAAGCCACCAGCCCCGCTGTGCTGTATCAGCCGCATCTGTTCCTGCCCATTTCACAGCCTGCTTCTGCAGACTTAAGGACATGGCAGAGCTGATCGGGAGGTTATGTATCAGACCCAGTGACTGCTCAAGGGTCAGATCAGCAGTAATACCGGTAATTTTTCCACTCATATAGACATTTTTGAACTGCGAGCCTTTCCCCGCAATAGCACAGGCAAACCATTTACAGGAGGTTACTTCAGCGGTTACTTTGCCTCCTAAACTGTTGATCCCGGTTGGATTACCTGTAACAGGGTCATAAGCTACTGTACCACTTTCCGAAAACCCACTCGAATCATCTCCCAGAATAATATCTGGTACTTTGACCTGAGTAGTCAGCGTGGTGGAAGTCTGGCGTTTACCGTTTACAGCGATTGCAGCAGTAGTGAAAGGATTGTGGAGGATTTCTGGAATATTAAAACCACCAGCTGTGGTCTTAAATGATACTTCAGCAGCTCCCCCAAGTCCTAATGCCTGTAACCTCCCTGTGACAGCGAGATTTCCATACTGGCTGGAACCAAACAGGTTATATCGTGTAGCGGCTGTACTGGCGAGACCATTGATTTTCTGGCTGTTGTCAGACTGTACTTTCATAAATCCAGACAGACTGTTTATACCATTAGGTGTTGAAGTGTTTTCAGTACCTATGGTCAGTAAACCGACCACTTTATCAGCACTTAAGCGAAATCCTACAATTTCCCGGGTTGCTGCGCTGCCCGGATTTTTAACAGCAAACTCCACAAAAGGATTGGTTAACTGAGCAGAAGAACCCACCCGCCCATCACTGGTATTGCTCAGTCCACTCAGGCTGACATTTTCAAGATCAATGTCACACCCTCCTGCACCATTTACCCCTCCACATCCCAACTGAATACGCTTGATATTGGCATTCAGCTCCATCACAGCATCCAGTCCCATTTTATAAAAGCCGATATTTTCAGCTTTCATGGAAGCATGTGCATTTGCAGGATCTGTATAAGTCAGGTTCATCAGTGCAGCGCCATTTATTTCTGACAGCTCTGTATCATTTAACCTGACCAACCCCTCACTGGCATGCACGTGTGCATAAGACATACAGGCTAAACCCAATGTCATGATTACTTTTTTCATTGTTTTATTCCCAACTCAAGTGGACGTCCTTCCTGGATATCTCACTGTTGAAGAATAAAACAATCATTCAATTGAAAAATATAGTTTTTCTGACAGCAACTTAAGAAAACAGGTCAATTACTGCTCAATTGATTAAAAAACATACTGTTTCTTTATTTTTAACAGAATCTCATCCCACCACTACAGTTCGGTGCAAATGACTGTCCATTTAAAGTCAGGTTTTTAACGTTCAGTTTTAACGGCGTATTGCTCAGATTTAAAGTCCCGACATTGGCTGTCAAAGCTCCGAGCTTTAACAATCCTCCGAGGTCATTGGTCTTGGCTGGATTGGTCTCCAGATACTGACTGACCGCTGTAGCGATCTGAGGAAACAGCTGATCAATCACGATCAGATCCTGTGGAATAACATCCCCAATATTTACAGGGTCTTTGGCTGAAAGCCACCAGCCCCGCTGTGCCGTATCAGCAGCATCAGTTCCTGCCCATTTTACAGCCTGCTTCTGCAGACTGAGGGACATTGCAGAGTTGATAGGTAAATTATGAATCAGGCCTAAAGACTGCTGCAGGGTCAGATCGGCGGTGATACCGGTAATTTTCCCACTCATATAGACATTTTCAAACTTGGAACCTTTACCAGCAATCAGACAGGCAAGCCAGCTGCATGAAGTTACCTCAGCGGTCACTTTACCCCCCAATGCCTGAATACCTGTCGGATAGCCTGTCGCTGGATCATAAGTAACCACTCCTCCTTCAGGATAACCACTGGAATCATCTCCTAAAAGAATATCAGGTACTTTCACCTGAGTTGTCAGTATTGTAGAGGTCTGGCGTTTACCATTGACTGCAATCGCAGGTGTTGTAAATGGGTTACGTAAAATTTCAGGAATATTGAAACCACCGGCTGTGGTTTTAAAATCAACTTCAGCAAAACCACCCAGTCCCAACGCCTGTAACCGACCTGTAACGGCAAGATTTCCATATTCGTTTGAACCATACAGGTTATAACGTGTGGCAGCAGTATTCGCGAGACCATTGATTTTCTGACTTTTGTCGTCCGACTGTACTTTCATGAAACCTGAAAGACTATTGATTCCGTTTGGTTTTGACGAATTTTCTGTTCCAATGGTTAACAGCCCCACCACTTTATCCGCACTTAAACGAAAGCCGACAATTTCACGGGCTGCTGCACTGTTCGGATTTTTAATTGCAAATTCCACAAAAGGATTGGTCAATTGTGCCGAGGAGGCAACTCGTCCTGCGCTGGTATCACTGATTCCACTTAAGCTGACATTTTCAAGATCAATATCACAACCACCTGCACCATTGGCTCCACCACAACCCAACTGAATCTTTTTAATATTGGCATTCAGATCCACTACTGCATCGAGACCGAGCTTATAAAATCCAATATTTTCAGCTTTCATTGTCGAGTGTGCATTGGCAGGAGCGGTATAGGCAAGATTCAACAATCCCTTACCCACAACACTGGAAAGCTCAGAGTCATCCATGCTGATTAAGCCTGTCTCTGCATGAGCATATCCAGTCAATGCCAGACAGCATGCAACAAGAGTTGTTTTTTTCATTTTATTATTTAGCCCTTCTACCTGACAACCATCTTCCTGATGGTATATTTCAGCTAAAGACTAAACCACTAAAAAACCACATTCAACAAAATATATGTGACATAAAACACACAATAACTCGGTAAAAATTTCTAAATATCACTTTTACTATACTTTTATACTTATAAATCAGAATACTTATCTGTTTCTACACACCTTTAAAACCTTACTTTTATTTAAAAAATATTAACAATAATACAACAATGGAAGAATTTCAGATTTTCCTGATTTCACTCAATGTGAGTCGAGATGTTTAAGCATTAACAGTACCTGAGTCCACCATAGCAGTTAGGGGCAAAATTCTGAGTTGCCAACTGTAAGTCTTTAATTGGGAAATACAGTGGTTTTGCGGATGAAAGGTCAACCTGTCCTATACTCAAACCTGTAATGAGACAGGTGAACAGCGTACAGGACGGAGCATTTTGTGTTAAATAATCACTGATCTGCGGCACAACCTGCTTCAGGATATCATTGGTCACATCAATGGGATTGGATGGAGTCACCTGACCAATATCAATTTCATCCTCGATTGCCATCCACCAACCACGCTGTGCGGCAACCTCAGCACCAGTCCAGTGAATCTGCTGTTTCTGTAATGACAGCGAGAACGGGTTATTCAGTGGTAATTTATGAATAAAGCCCAGGTCTTCATCAATATCAAGATTTGCTTTCAGGCCTGAAATATAACCTGTTGCATTAATATTGACAGGCAACCAGGATAACAAAGGGTTCTGTACCCTTGCTGTAATTGAACCTCCAAAATTCAGATCTTTAATATCTGCAGTACCCGTCAGTTTGGCTGAAGTCATACGGTTACCAGACAAGGTTGTTCCATTTACTTTTAACGTTGCCTGCGCTGCATCAAGTTGTAAATTATAATTATCCGTTTCAAAGCCATCACGCCATAAATTTCCAATAAATTTAATTTCACCCTTAATTTTCATATTTGTATCAGCATATGACATACCACGTGCTTTTGTTGTGGCAGCACCAGTAGTCTCTTTTATTTTAATTGCACCACTTAAGGTATTGATCCCATTTGGCTGATCAGAGTTTTCTGTACCTGCGGTCAAGAGTCCCATCGCTTTTTCTGCACTTAAACGGAAACCCATAATTTCCCGGGTTGCAGCAGACTGGGGATTTTTAATGGCAAACTGAATAAAAGGATTGGTCAGTTGAGCTGAGGAGTTTACCCTATCGGCACTGGTCTCACCAGGACCACTTAAACTTAAGTTATCAATATCAATGTCACAGTTGCCTGCGCCATTGATACCGCCACAACCCAGTTTCAGACTTTTAATATTGGCATTCAGCTCTACAACAGCATCCAGCCCAAGTTTATAAAAACCGATATTCTGACTCGTCATTGTAGAATGTGCCTGAGCTGGAGTTGTGTATTCAAGCTTAAATAAAGCGGCACCTTCGACCTGAGAAAGCTCACTGTCACTGAGTCCAATTAAACCTGTACCAGTACTTATATCTGCATAAGAATAACCTGAAATAGCCATGCAGCATGCTAACAATGCTTTTTTCATTCCTGCTCAGTCCTTTTTATTTTATATATTCACCATCATCCCGACAGTGCTCAAAAAACAAACTAGACCAATATGAAATCACATGCAACATTCAGTTAAGTGACTAAAATCACTAAATATTGGTATTTTTTGCCAATAAATCTTTTTTTAATCATTAAAAACAATGGAGTAGAATTGCACTAAAACAGCGCAACAATGTTAACTAATTTACTCTTCTTAACAATAGCGCAACATATTCCCCAAACCATTGCGCTGTTTCCAGATCACCAGAAGGTGGTGTGATATCCACAGGTGCATTATCAGACTGCGTCATCAATCCCAGGTAACCTGCCATGCGGTTCAGGTCGGTGGGCTTAATTCCAGTTGGCATCAAGGGTAACCCACTCCACAGCATGCCATGTTGCATAGCAAAGATATTGATCTGCTGAAGAACGGAGAGCTTGTCACCACTCAAACCACCTGAGTTGGTAAAAGCGGCAGCCAGTTTGCCTTGCCAGTCTCTATTTTTCCATCGTCTGGAAGTGGAATCCATGAACATTTTAAAAGGACCAGTCACACTTCCCATATAGGTTGGACTGCCAAAAATAATTGCATCTGCCTGATCCAGGGCATCCCAGTCAATGTGCTCAATATCCATTACAGACACCTGGATACCTGTTTTTTCTGCACCCTGTGCAATAAAGGAAGCAACTTTAGCGGTATGCCCATAAGGACTGTGGTAAACAATGGCAAGAGATTTTGCAGACAATGACATATCAGTTAAAACAGACAAATTTTGTCAAGTTTAACATCTATTCATATTTAAACAATTCCTGAAGTCGCTGTGTATTTCAGTACTAAGTAATTCAATTTTCAGTCTTTCATGATCTTAGGAGTCGTTCAGTTTTTATTTCCCATAAAAACAAAGGTTGCCATACGTCCAGTTTTTGCATGTCTGCGATAGGAAAAATACTCATCAGACTGACGGTATGAACACTGATCACCACCAAGTACAGTCTGTACTCCATGTGCCTTCAGGATAAAACGGGCAATTGCATACAGGTCAGCATAATATTTGCCTGCCTGATCACCCGGTTCAAAGGCACTTTCAAGTTCGGCGTATTTTGAACAGAATGCTGTTTTGACTTCAGTTCCAACTTCAAAACAGGGCTGACTGATGGCAGCTCCCAGCCATGCCCAGTCTGGAGCTGACTTCATTTCAGCAATGGTATTTTCAATAATTCCACCTGCCAGTCCACGCCATCCTGCATGAAGATTGGCAATTTCACTGCCTTCAGTATTCCCCAGAACAACAGGCAGACAGTCTGCGGTCATCATCATCAAGGCATGACCTGCGGTCTGAGTGACCAGTCCATCCCCCTCAGGTGCATCAAAGTAAATATTATTGTTCACAGTACGGCAAATGGTACTGTGTGTCTGAGTCATCCATGTAATTTTTGTGACGCCATAACCGGCAAAGTCTTTGAGCAGTGTCATTCTGTGCTGCTGAACCCGAAGTGCATTGTCACTGACATGCAAGGCAAGATTAAAACCCTCAAGTTCAGGCTGTTCTGAAGGACATGTTTCAGGATGATGCACCCGAGTCTGACCGACATAGATGCCTGCTGGTAATCCCTGCACAAACTGCATATTCAACTCCATTTACCGTCATTTTTACTTTTACACTGGCTGACAGAAAAGGCTGAGCTTCCCTGTCAGTACTGTCTGGTTTTTTGCGCAATCAATACGCTGCATTTTCTGAACGAAGTACATTGACCAGTTCAGCAAAATCTTCAGACCACGGCGCTTCAAACATCATTTCTTCACCTGTACGCGGGTGAATCAAGCCAAGTTTTGCAGCATGTAAAGCCTGCCGTTTAAAGCCACGTAAAGTATCACTCAACAGCTCAGATGCCCCTGCTGGCACCCGTACACGTGACATATAAACAGGGTCACCAACCAGACCAAAGCCGATATAACTGAAATGAACACGGATCTGATGTGTACGTCCTGTTTCAAGACGCGCCTGAACACGGGTAAAATGCTGGAAGCGTTCTTTTACATTGTAATGTGTTACTGCATCACGTCCGCCTGGCAGAATTGCCATTTTTACGCGATCTACAGGATGACGCTTGATGGGTTCATCAATCGTTCCACCTGCAATCATATTGCCATAAACCACCAGGTCATAGACACGGTACACGGACTTACGTGCCAGCTGTTTACTTAAAGAAAACTGGGATTCAAGATTTTTAGCCACCACCAGCAGACCACTGGTGTCTTTATCAATACGGTGTACAAGCCCGGCACGGGTCAGCTCCGCAGATTTCGGATAATGATGCAGCAGTGCATTCACCAGCGTACCGGTATGATTACCTGCACCTGGGTGAACCACCATACCAACCGGTTTATTAATCACAATAATATCATTGTCTTCATAGACAATATTCAGTGGAATATCTTCCGGCTGACTGGCAGTCTGCACTTCCAGTTCAGTTTCAAGTGTCAGCAGTTCATGCCCTTCACACTTATATTTAGGCTTAACAGTGTTACCATTTACCAACAAATGACCTTCTTTCAGCCACTGTTTCAGTTTTTCCCTGGAAAAATCACTCCATACGATGGCAGCGACCTGGTCGATCCGCTGGCCAAGAAAGCTTTCATCCAGTTGAAATTGCAACGATAAACGTGTTGCAGTTGCCTCTGAATTATGATTATCTGCATCCTCAGAATCTTCAAATACATTCAGATCAGTTTCAGGGATAATGGAATTGGAAGATTGTGCTTGGGTCATTTGATCATTCAGACAAAAGTGGTTTAATAGCGCAATTGTAGCTCATTGCCCATATTAACAGAGGAATTTTTATGTCGCTGCCACATTATAAAATTACAATGCTGGTCCTGTCTTTAGGCATTGCATCTGCAATGGTGGGCTGTAGCAGTAATCCAAAAAAAGAAGTGGTGGATACAGGACCGCAGTCCAGTGAACAGGTTTATATGCAGAAAGCAGAAAAAGCCCTGGAACGTGGACAATATACAGATGCTGCAAAATATCTGGAATCGGTGGATACGTATTATCCGACTGGGGACTCTGCACAACAGGCTCAGCTTGAACTGCTGTATGTCAAATTCCAGCAAAAAGATTATGAGGGTGCTGTTGCACTGGCTGACCGTTTTATCCGTCTGAACCCTCAGCATCCAAATGTGGACTATGCTTACTATGTCCGTGGTGTAGCCAATATGGAACAGAATTATGATGCCATTCTGCGTTATACCTCGCTGAAACAGGCTCACCGTGATGTCAGCTACATGAAACTGGCGTATCAGAATTTTGTCGATTTCATTCGCCGTTATCCATCCAGTACCTATGCTGTAGATGCAGCACAGCGTATGAAGTTTATTGGAAATGAACTGGCAGAAAGTGAAATGAATGCTGCCCGTTTCGCCATTAAACGAAAAGCCTTTGTTGCTGCGATTGAGCGTTCACAATGGGTGATCGAACATTTCCCACAGACACCGCAGATTCCTGAAGCACTGGCAACCATTTCTTATGGTTACAGCAAACTCGGAGATCAGGCAATGGCTCAGCAATATGCTGATGTACTGAAACTGAACTATCCGAACCTGGTCAAATCTGATGGAACGGTAAATTTACGTGCAGCCCGTAAAGAAGGCAGCTGGTTCAACCGTGCAACACTGGGAATTTTTGGTCGTGAGGCAAAAAACTCATCTGAAGCTGAAGCAGAGCAACAGTCCGTAACAGAAGAACGCAGTCTGACCAACCGCCTGAGTTTTGGTCTGCTTGACCGTCCTGAAAAGTCAAAAAGTATTCCAGCGCCTGTAGAGGATGCTGCACCAACTGATGCGGCAGCACCTGCGCAATAAATTCAGCTGTACAGTGCATTTTAAGCAAGGGCAAGTTATCATACTTGCCCTTGCTGTTTCTGTACTTTCAATTCTTTTTAAGGTAGCTTAAAAGTTGTACTGAACTGAGAGTAACAGTCTCTCACAGCACCCAGATTTTCAGTTTTCATGCAGCGCGACAGAACTATGGCCATTCCTCAGCACACCATTGATCAGATTCTGGATCGGACCGATATCGTCGATCTGATCGGTCAGCGTGTGAAACTGAAAAAAACAGGACGGACCTGGTCAGGCTGCTGCCCTTTTCATCAGGAAAAATCACCGTCTTTTCACGTCTACCGTGATAAACAGTATTTTCACTGTTTCGGTTGTCAGGCAAACGGTAACGCCATCCGTTTTTTAATGGATATCGACAACCGTAACTTTATTGATGTCATGAAGGATCTTTCCAGTCAGACTGGAATTGAGCTGCCCAAAGACAATCAGGACTCCAAGCGTCTCAGCTATAAAAAAGAAGCCCAGAAACCTGTCAGCACTCCTGCCGCTCTGAACAATCCTGCTCAACAGAAAACTCAGCCGACAGTATCTGTACCAGACACATCCATAGATCCTTTTGCAGAAATTCTCCCGCCGTCTTTCGATGACAGTGCCTATCATTTCAATGATCCTTTCATGCAGTTTGATATCGCTGCTGCTGAAGATACTGCTCAGGAAGGAAACCTGTACGATCTGCTGGAAAGTGTGGCTCAGTATTATGAATCACAGCTTCCAGGCAGTAAAACCGCGCAGCATTATTTTAAGCAACGTGGTCTCAGTGCTGAAACCATTCAGTTCTGGCGTTTAGGCTATGCACCTGAAGACTGGCAGCATCTTGAAAAAAAATTCCCACAGGATGTTGAGGGTTTAAAACTGCTGGGACTGATACGGACCAGTGACAATGGTCGGGCTTTTGACCTGCTGAGAGACCGTGTTATTTTCCCGATTCGGGACAGTAAAGGTCGTGTGGTAGGTTTTGGTGGTCGTGCGCTGAATGATGAAATCAAACCTAAATACATCAACTCCCCTGATTCCGAAGTCTTTCATAAAAATCAGCTACTGTACGGTCTGTATGAGGGACGTAAGCTCAAAGCCCATGACTGGCTAATGGTTGAGGGCTATATGGATGTCATTGCCTTACAGCAGTATGGCATCAATGGTGCTGTTGCAACTCTCGGAACAGCCAGTAACACCGAACATCTGAATATTCTGTTTAAACAGAATAACCGCATTACCCTTGCATTTGATGGTGATGCTGCAGGACAGAAAGCTGCCCGCAGAACACTGGAAATTGCTCTGCCGTTGCTGAATGACGGTCGTGAACTGAAATTTTTTGTTCTGCCCAAAGAACATGATCCTGACTCACTGATCCGCCAGGAAGGCATAGAAAACTTCCAGCGTTTACTTCAACAGGCACCGCTACTGTCAGATTTTATCTTTGCGTATTTAACACAGAATCATGACATCACCACCCCAGAAGGCAAAAGCCTGGTTATGGCTGAACTGCGCCAGTTGACTGAACTGTTGCCTAAAACAGGCTCATTCCGCTATCTGCTGAGTCAGTCTTTTAAAGAAAAACTGGGCTATGGTCGTCGCTGGACCCCACAGGTCAGCAATGATGCATCGCTTTCTTTCAGTATCCGTACCCGTGATGAAGATTTTGCACTTGCAATTCTGATGCACCATCCATTTTTATATATACATTTTGAGACTTTAAGAGCTGTCGTTCCGCAAAATGAACTGCTGGCTGAAGTTCTTCGACTGATGAATATTGTGTTTGAAGAACTGCCGGATGACCAGGAACTGGCAACCTATTATGTGCTGGGTGCCTGCAGCAGTTATGCACAGGAAATCGCCGATATTATTCAGCGCACAAATATTGAAGCCCTGACTCAGGCACCAGAAATGGCGGATAAACTGGCAACCGAATATGCCTTAGCTTTGCAGGAAAAATATTTAAGAAACAAAATGAAATCCCCTGGTTCGTTGATTGAATCCAGAAATTTACGACAACAGCTGAATGAGCTGACCAAAAAAATCAGTTTAAGACTGGTGTCCTGAACTGATTTTTCTTTCTGCTTATTTTTTACTTTTGCGCCGCTTTTTGTAGACGTCATCCAGATTGTTTTTAATGGATTCAAAAATGGAAGGATCTTCTTCTTTTGCTGTTTCACGCAACAGAATAGAAGCAGGATGCAGCAGTTTCTGAGTCAGTCTGTGTGAAAACTCCTGCATGACCTGTTCAGGATTTTCACCTTTAGCAATACGCTGCATCGCTAAAGCAAGCTCTTCCTCTCTCAAAGTTTCACCATGCTGACGATATGCATGAATGGTCTGACCGGCCTGATTCACTTTCTGCTGTGTCACCAGTTCCGTCGCCAGCTGGTTGACCATGATCTCAGCTTCAACCGCTGCCTGTCGGCGCTGCGCCAGATTATCGTCAATTACAGACTGAAGATCATCCACACCATACAGATACACACCATCCAGGCTTTCAACCTTAGGGTCTATATCACGCGGAACAGCCAGATCCACCATCAGCATCTGCTGATAACGGCGCTTCTTCAATGCCGACTTTACATCTGAAAATGCAATGACCTGATGCAGACTGCCTGTACAGCTGGAAATCACATCTGCACGATGTAAGTTTTCAGCCAGTGCAGAAAAAGGAACAATTTCAACATCCACACGATGTGCAATTTCACGGGCAAGTGTTTCCGCACGTTCCTGTCCACGATTACAGATCAAGACCTTTGCAACTCCCATTTCCGCCAGGTGTTTTGCCACCAGACTGTTCATCTCACCTGCGGCAACCACCATTACGGTCAGTTTTTCAGGCTTACTGAATACCTGCTGTGCCAGCTGCGCCACGGCATATCCCATGGATACAGCATGACTGCCAACCGCAGTTTCAGAACGTACACGTTTAGCCGCATAGAAAGCATATTCAAATATTCTGTTCAGATCAGGAGAAACTGTTGCTGCATCTTTGGCCAGTGACAGTGCCGATTTGACCTGCCCTAAAATCTGTGGCTCTCCCAGCATCAGGGAGTCGAGTCCACTGGACACCCGCATCAGGTGAGTAACAGCCTGAGCATTTTCATAACGGTATACATGATTCAACAATTGTTTTACATCAATACCATTGGCACGGGCGAGCCAATCCAATACCTTATCCGCATCTTCGGACATGGCATAGACTTCTGTACGGTTACATGTAGAAACGACCACCATATCATTCAGATCATGATGTTCGCTTTGCTGTGCGAGTATTTCACTTAACTTTTCAGGGTTAAATGCAATCTGCTCACGCAGTTCTACAGACGCGGTTTGATGGTTGACACCCAATGCAAAGAAAGACATATCAGATCATCATTTCGCTAAATTTATGCTATTGTGCAACATCGGTGTCATAAAAAGCATTACTTGGATTCAGAAAAATTGCGTCAAACAAACAGCCGACTCAACGGCGCGACAATTAAGCAATATTCTACCACATTCTTACTGGTCGGTAGCATGGCTTCCTCAGCACAAGTTCGTGCTGCTGGAGAAATATACCATGCCGATTCAAACTATAATGCCATAAAACAAAGCATGATTGCCGAATTTGCCCTGGCTTATCATGATTTTCCAACTGCTTTGCACAATTACACCGTTCTTGCCATCAAAAGCAATTCAACCGCGGTCAAACAAAGAGCCTTAAATATTGCAATTGAACAGGACAACCTGCAGGCAGCACTGGATATTGCAACACACTGGGTAGTTCAGGAACCCTCAGATGTTCCAGCCCTGTTTTATCTGTCGCATATTGCGCTTAAAACACATGAATATGAACTTGCAGCTGAAACACTGGATAAAATTTTAAAGATTGATCCAACCGCTGACCTGGAAGAGATTCTAGCTGGCATTTCACCCGAATCCGAAGAAGACCGTCAGTATCTGACCAGTGCTCTCAGTTCAAGCAGTGAACGTGAAAATCCATCCATCCTTGTGCTGATTGCAGGTCTTGAAGCGCAGAACGGTCAGCTGAAACAGGCACTTGAAACAGTCAATAAAGCCTTAAAAAAGCGTCCTAAAGCAACCAGTTATATTTTAATGAAAGCCAATCTCCTGAATGCAATGGGAGATGATAATGCGACACGGGCATGGTACGAAAGAGCCAGCCGAAAAAACCGCAACAATCTTGAAATACGGCTCGCTGAAGTCAAATACCTAATCAAGAAAAATGAATCTGAACTGGCACTCGAGCACCTGGAAACCATTCTGAAAAAATGGCCTGATGCCGAAGAAGCACTGTTCATTACAGGTCTGACTGCGATTGATCTTGAGAAATATGAAATTGCAGAAAAATACCTGGTCGAACTGCGTTATTCAGCTCAGTATCAGAATGAAGCCTATTATTACCTGGCGGTCAATGCTGAAAGAAAACAGCATTTTGAAACAGCCAAAGCCTACTATCGACTTGTAGATGGAAGCCTGTATACGGTTTCCAGACGCAATATGATCTCAATCTTTGCACAGCAGAACCGTCTGAATGATGCACTGCGTTTTCTGACACAGGAACGGGTCAACTATCCACAGCATGCCAGTTTTCTCTATCTTGCACAGGCTGAGATCTTAAAACGAACCAACAATAAAAAAGCAGCATTGCGCATTCTGGATGAAGCCATCAAAAACCTGCCCGATGATCCAGAACTGATCTATGCTGAAGTCCTGTTACTCGACCCTTATGAATCCAGAGACAAACTGGACAGACTGCTGAAAAAACTGCTTGAGATTGAACCCAACAGTCCTACCTACCTGAATGCTTACGCCTATACCCTGGCATTACAGAACAGACGGCTGGATGAAGCACGGAAGTACGCAGAGCAGGCACTGGATAATGCACCCGAGCAGGCATCCATCCTGGACACACTGGGCTACATCACTTTTTTACAGAATGACTTCAAAACATCTGCCCAGGTACTGCAAAAAGCCTATTCCATCAGTAAAAGCATAAAAATTGGTGTCCGATATGCACGCGCCCTGTACATGCAGGGTGAACTGAATCAGTTCAACACAGTGTTACATCAGTTACAACAAAATCATCCAGATGATCCACAACTGGATCAACTGACTTCATTACTGTTACCTCAACAGACTAAAAAGAGTTAACCCGATTCATGCAATTATTCTCACGTTTCAGCACTGTTCTTGTGACCTCAGGATTACTGATGCTGACTGGTTGTCAGCAGTACACCAAACCTCAGTTACCCCCTGAAGCACAGCTACCGGAAGCACCGAGCCAGTTCAGCCTTCAGGGTAAAATCGGTGTCCGCACACCTCAGCAGAGTGGCAGTGCATTTTTTACATGGATACAGCAGCAGCAGGAATTTGACATAGAGCTGAGCGGTATCCTGGGTGTGGGTAAAACCCAGATCACAGGAAAACCAGGTGAAGTGTCTTTAAACAGCGCTAAAACTGGTCTGATTACTGCTGAAACACCTGAAGAACTGCTGGAAAGAGCAACGGGCTGGCAAGCACCGATTACACATTTAGTCAGCTGGGTTCAGGCAAAACCTGCAACGACTTCTGCTGAAATTAAAAAAGATGAACAGGGACGGATTGAACAGCTGAATGAAGATGGCTGGGCTGTCAGTCTCAGCTACAATGAAGCTACCCTTCTTCCCAACAAACTGATTCTTAAACAATCACTTGAATCTGGTCAGGAAAACCGTATTACAATGATTATTCAGAACCGTTAATTCATACCACTTATGATCCGAGTACAGTCCCCTTCCAAATTAAATCTGTTTCTGCATATCACCGGTCGCCGTGAAAACGGTTACCACGAACTGCAGAGTATTTTTCAGTTGACTGACCTGTCTGACTGGCTGGAGTTCACCCAGACAGATACTCAGGATGTTTCAATTGACGGATTAAACAGCGTTGATTTACAGCAGAATCTGATCTTCAGAGCGACTGAAATCTTAAAACCATATGCTCAACAGCCAGGTGGTCTGCATATCCGTATTGAAAAAAATATTCCCATGGGTGCAGGTTTAGGTGGTGGTTCCTCCAATGCAGCAACCACCCTGATTGTGGTCAATCAATTATGGAAATGCGGTTTAAACACTGAGCAGCTGGCAGAACTGGGTCTGAGACTTGGCGCTGATGTCCCGATTTTTGTTCATGGACGGAACGCATGGGCTGAAGGTATTGGCGAACACTTAACATTCATAGACTTAGATCAAAAACAGTACATTGTGTTAAAACCTGACTGTTTTATCAGCACTCAACTGCTTTTTTCACAAAAAACATTGACAAGAGACACTAAGCCTACTAAATTTTGCGCCTATCAGCTTAAGCCATCCGATTTCATAAATAACTTTGAGCCAATAGCAAGAAGTCTATATCCTGAAGTCGATGAAGCGATGCGGTATCTGAATCAGTTCGGAACTGCAAAACTTACAGGTACAGGTGCCTGTGTTTTTGTTGAAGTCACTGAAGATATGAATACTGATGAGATTTTAAAACATTCACCATGTAAATCCTACATTGTGAACAGCTTAAAAGAATCACCACTCATTCATTTCAAAGTGTAATGATAGGGGCGTCGCCAAGTGGTAAGGCACCGGGTTTTGATCTCGGCATCCGTTGGTTCGAATCCAGCCGCCCCTGCCATCATTTTCATCTGTAAGATGTTTGTTCATCTAAGTAACAGGGGCGTCGCCAAGTGGTAAGGCACCGGGTTTTGATCTCGGCATCCGTTGGTTCGAATCCAGCCGCCCCTGCCATTACTTAGCATACTGAACAACACATCAATTAGGGGCGTCGCCAAGTGGTAAGGCACCGGGTTTTGATCTCGGCATCCGTTGGTTCGAATCCAGCCGCCCCTGCCATTTTCTCAAAAAAGACAGAACATGGTATTCACTGTTTTTTGCCAGTTTACCTTGACAAAAACAGTTGGAAACACTAAAATTCTGCCGCATTAGGGGCGTCGCCAAGTGGTAAGGCACCGGGTTTTGATCTCGGCATCCGTTGGTTCGAATCCAGCCGCCCCTGCCATATACTTTCAAATCTGCCAACCGCCAAGGGTGCTTCATGCCCAATCTTGTCGTTTTTAGTGGGTCTGCGCATCCACAATTCGCCCAAAAAGTCGTTAGCCACTTGCATATCCCTCTGGGTGCTGCCGCTGTAGGTAAATTTTCTGACGGTGAAATCACTGTTGAAATTACTGAAAACGTGCGTGGTAAAGACGTATTTATCGTACAGCCTACTTGTGCCCCTACAAATGATAACCTGATGGAAATCTTAGTAATGGCTGATGCTTTGCGTCGCGCAAGTGCTGGTCGTATTACTGCTGTGATTCCTTACTTCGGTTATGCCCGTCAGGATCGTCGTCCTCGTTCAACCCGTGTTCCAATTACTGCTAAAGTTGTTGCAGATATGCTGACAACTGTAGGGATTGACCGTGTTGTAATGATCGACCTGCATGCTGACCAGATTCAGGGTTTCTTCGATATCCCTGTAGATAACATCTACGGTACTCCTGCATTGCTTGCTGACTTACGTCAACAATCACATGACAACTTGATGGTGGTTTCACCTGACGTTGGTGGTGTAGTTCGTGCACGTGCTGTTGCTAAACAAATGGGTGATATTGACCTGGCAATCATTGATAAACGTCGCCAGAAAGCGAATGAATCACAAGTGATGCATTTGATTGGTGATGTGAAAGATCGTGATTGTGTCATCGTCGATGATATGGTTGATACAGCTGGTACATTGTGTAAAGCTGCTGATGCATTGAAAAAATTCGGTGCACGTAAAGTTGTAGCTTATGCAACTCACCCAGTACTTTCAGGTAAGGCACTTGAAAACCTTAAAAATTCTGTGATTGATGAATTAGTTGTAACAGATACGATTCCTCTTTCTGATGAAGCTTTAAATCTTGGTAAGATTCGCCAGGTTTCAGTAGCAAGTATGGTTGCTGAAACAATTCGTCGTATTAACAACGAAGAATCTATTAGCGCAATGTTCGATTCTTATCTATAATATAGCGCTGAATTTAAAAGCCCTGCCTTTTGGTGGGGCTTTCTATCACTGAACTGGTCGAAGGTTCAGTCAATTAAACTTAAATTAGGAATGTCTGTCATGGCAAACTTCGTATTAAATGCAGTAGCACGTGAAGAAGCAGTTCAAGGGAAAGGTTCGAGCCGCCGCCTTCGTCTTCAGAACAAAGTACCAGCGATCATCTACGGTGGTGAAGCTGCTCCTGTTGCTGTAACTTTAGAACTTCGTGAGCTTGTTAAAGCTTTAGAAAGCAACGCTTTCTTTGAAGAAGTTGTTGAAATCAACATCGACGGTAAAGCTGAAAGCGTTAAAATCCAGGCTTTACAGCGTCACCCAGCTAAAAACACGCCTATGCACGCTGACTTCAAACGCGCATAAGTGTTAATGGTGTAAATTAGTGTCAGATATTTCACTGATTGTAGGTCTGGGTAATCCTGGAAAGGAATATGCCCAGACCCGCCATAATGCAGGCTTCTGGTTCGTTGAACGCCTTGCAGATCAATATGGCATTTCCCTCAAAGCTGACCCAAAATTCAACGGAATCAGCGGTCGCGGTAATATTGAAGGTCAGGACGTTCGTCTGCTGTTACCTACAACCTTTATGAATGCCTCTGGTAAAAGTGTTGTTCCCTTCGCAAAATTCTATAACATTGCCCCATCATCCATGCTGATAGCCCATGATGAACTGGATATGAATCCAGGTGTCATTCGCCTGAAAACAGGTGGCGGTCATGGTGGACACAATGGTTTAAAAGATATTGTTCCCCACATCGGTCCTGATTTCCATCGTTTACGTATAGGAATCGGTCATCCAGGTTCAAAAGAACGCGTATCTGGACATGTCCTTGGCAAAGCACCTTCCTCAGAACAGACTCTGATGGACGATGCGCTTCATCATGCATTATCCCGCATTAAACTGCTGGTCAATGGTGATGTACAGCAAGCCATGAATCAGATCAATGCTTACAAACCGAACTGATAAATTCACGAATTGTTGAACAATAGCGCTTGCCTTGACGTTTATTTCAGAGCAAAATGCGTTTGCGCTGAACCCTGTCCAGGACGAAGCTATTTGATTCAACCATAAGATAAAACATCTTAGGTCCACTAAGGAGACGCTAGCCATGCTATCTCGTTTATTAAAATGTAAAATTCACCGCGCTTTCGTTACTCATGCAGAACTTCATTATGAAGGCTCCTGTGCGATTGATGGCGTTCTGATGGATTTAGCTGGCATCCGTGAATATGAAGAAATTCATGTCTGGAACGTGACAAATGGTAAACGCTTCACAACTTACGCGATTCGTGGTGAAGATAACTCAGGCATTATTTCTGTCAATGGCGGTGCTGCACACCAGGCAGATGTTGGCGATATCGTGATTATTGCAACATTTGGTGACTTTACCAATGCAGAAGCGGATGCACATAAACCGCGTCTTGTGTATGCAAATCCAGACAATACTGTGAACCACACAGCGAACTGTATTCCTGTCCAGGTGGCTTAATTCAGTATCAAAGATTCTAAAAAACCCGCTTAATGCGGGTTTTTTCTATTCAGACTTAACCTTTATATGAAGATAGGTCAATTAGCACCCCACCACTTCTTATGATTCTCACAACCTAAAGCATTTAAATCACCGCCACGCAACGAAGCAAGAATAGCATTGCCCTTTTCATCGACTTTAAATTCGGCATACTGAGCCTCTTGATAACACTCAGCCAAGCCCTCTGCAAACAGAAAGCTGTTCGAAGCAGGATAAAGCCGATCCAGACGATTATCAGGATTTTTAAGCACGATACGATGACTGGCGGATGGAGACATTTCCAGTAATTGTGGATCCAGACTGGTTTTCACCAGACGACGCTGTGCATCGAGTGCGACATAAGCAACAACCGAAGACTTATTTTTAATTGCAGTAGCATTCATGGGAATATGTGGATCACCCTTTTGCACAGCCACATCAGAAAAGCTTAGATCATAATTGAGCACCATGTAGTCCCCCTGGATTAAAGAGCGCGGATCTACGGGTGCAAGCTGAATATAAATACTGTCACTGTGTTTTAAATGTTGCTCATTTTTCAGGATCAGGCCAAGAAAAAATACAACACTCAGAATGGCGATAACCAAAGGGATATTTTTTTTCATTGTGCTATCCCCTCTTTATTTTTTAAAACGCACTAAACATAGACTCAGCAATAACAGCGTGATGCCTGAAATAAAGATACTCAGGCTTTTCACCAGAAAAGTCACTTCCAGTGAATAATATAAGCACCATAAAATAACCGTAAAGGTCAACAATGCAAAAGCAGAGATGAATTTATCATGCTTCATCAAAGCCCATGAAAGTACAGCTAATACGTTAAATATTTCAAAACAACCATAATAAATCAGCACAGCGCCAAAGATAGCTAAAACACATTGTGCTAAAAAATTGAACTGATTCTGTATATGCAGAATTAAAAATAATACACACCACAAAATCGGAAGACCAAATGTAAAGGCTGGAATAAGCTGAATATCAGCGAATTCACTTTTTCCTAAAAAAGCGTAAAAACCAACAGAAAAAACAGTAATCACTAAATTAGAAAGCATCAAACTTCTTTGATATTGTTGCGGTTGAATTTTCTGAACCCACAGCAGCGCCGTATAAAAAACATAAGTCAGCAGCGTCAGATAAGCAAAATTTTCAACATTTCCCATCCAGAAATGTGCTGCATTGTCATGCCAGATCATCGCAACACCCAAAGCATAGAGCGCAGACAATTGAACAAAAACAAAGAACCAGTGCGTTCTGACCCAATATGCGACGATCAGCCCAACAGCCTGAATCAACAACAGTGGATAAATCTTCTCCGTTAAATCATAAGTATGAAACAGGATTGCGACCTGCCCTGCGACAAATAAACAGTAAGCAAGCTGTCTTAAAAATAAATTCTGCTTTATTTTGAGCATATAGGCTGCGAAAGCCACAAAAATGATGCCCATAATTAAGGAAAAATTCCCCCAGAATGTCAGCATTAATGAAGACAGTACAATCCCTGAAATCCACGCACCAACAGCCAGAGGAATATTATTGAATCGGCTGTTCGGAATAAACTTAATCAGTAAAAAAGTAATCAATGCAAACCATGCAAAAATAATTACCGCAATGATCAGCAGCCCCAAGATTTCAGACTGTCTGAATAAATTATCAAGCCATTTCACAATGATTAAGGTGAAAGTAATCCCTAAAGCGACCGCAGACAGTACACTGCACAACTGATCATTTTTCTTATAGAAATAAATAAATGCGATGCTCAATAAAATCAATGAACAAATAAAATAGAGCAGTCCCTTATCCATATATAAGAACATCACCATGCACCATACAGAAAGCATAGCGAACCAGATGATGAATAAATACCTTATTTTTGGATAATATCTGATACAGAATAAAAACTGTAACAGTGCCAGGAGATGGACTGACAGTAAAAAAACGGTTGGAGATTCATCTCCCCAGAAAGTTTGAATAAAGAATAAAAATAAAGCAATCTGACTCACAATACACAGCAGAAAAAAAATGCCAATACTGGAGCGGTACAGCCAGGGCAACAGCAGCACAGACCAGATGAAAAACAGTAAATAACTGTCTGCACCTGTCTGATAAACCTGTCCAATAACTGCCATACACAGCCCAGTCATCAAGCCACAAACAGCATGTAAACACTGGACTAAAGAATCATTTTTGACCAGGAAAACACTGGACAGCGCACTCAGTAACAATAAAATTTGTGGGATCACTAACTGTACAGACTGAGGCAACATAAACCAGTTAGCTGCAATCAGATATAAAACACTGACCGCAATCAATGTAAAACCAAAGATCTGTAAATGCTGTATAAATTTCTGATCCTGCCATGAAAATACTGTCTGCTGAGTTCTGATCAATGCCTATACCCCATCTTTATTTTTCATTATTCAACATTTTATCCACTATGCTTTAGCACAGATTGTTCTATTCATAGTACTGATCATTCTAAACAAAAAACATATCTACACTGTAAAACAGTCTATAATGATCTTACATCGCTTCAGGGCGGGGTGTAATTCCCCACCGGTGGTAATCTGAATCATCATTCTACCTTGATGTTTCAGTAGCCCACGAGCCAGTCACTTCTCCAGTGATTCGCAGATTTGGTGAGATCCCAAAGCCGACGGTATAGTCCGGATGAAAGAAGACGACGTCACAGTAAAAATTCCAGTGCCCTGCATTGGAAAATGTTTTGTAGCGCCACTATTTCACATGTCCTGAAATGTTCAACCGTATTTATTTTTTACGAGAGCGTTTCAATGTCCAGTTTAATTCAACCTGAAATTTTCTTTTCGGCACTTTCCCCTGCTGAGCAACGTATTCAACAAGCTTTAGAAGATATGCGCCAGGGCAAACCTGTCCTGGTCATGGACGATTTTGATCGTGAAAATGAAGCTGATCTGATCGTTGCTGCCGAAACCCTCAATGTCGAAACCATGGCACGTATGATCCGTGACGGTTCTGGAATAGTCTGTTTAACACTGACTGATGAACTTGCCGATCATCTTGAATTGCCATCAATGGTTCAGGATAACTCCAGTCAGTTTAAAACGGCATTTACCATCACCATTGAAGCTGCTGAAGGCGTAACCACTGGCGTATCGGCAAAAGACCGTACCACAACGATTCATGCTGCAATTAAAGATGGTGCCGTTGCCAGTGATCTAAACCGTCCTGGGCATGTCTTTCCTTTACGTGGTCGCAGTGGTGGTGTACTTACTCGTCGTGGACATACTGAAGGTTCAATTGATCTGGCACGTTTAGCTGGTTTAAAACCCGCAGGTGTGCTGTGTGAAGTGACCAATCCAGATGGCACAATGGCATCAGGTATCCAGGTCCTGGCTTATGCTCAGACACATGATCTGACTTTGATCACCATTGAAGAACTGGTTCAGTACCGACTGACTCACAACATATAATTTTTTGCTGTTTCTAGTTTAATTTAAGCAACAGGAAAAACTCCCAAAGATTCAATCTATGGGAGTTTTTTAGATTCATTAATGTTTAACAACCACTGAACATCAGAAGTTTTTTAATCCTGAATACAGTCCAAAAACTGCAACAGCCATCAAAATACAGCCACAGGCAAGCAACAGATAACGATAAATACTAGAGCCTGACAGTTTATTAAACCCAAGATAAACCACCGAAAGCGTGGCAAAATCCAGAACAATCCAGCTGAAAGTCAGAATCATAAGACTGATATTGAGATCTGATGTGATATGAATGAACTGTGGAAAAAATGAAGCAAAGAAAATAATGTCTTTAGGATTTGAAATCCCAACCATAAAACCCTGGACAAAACCGCCATCTGAACTCTGAACATCCCCAACAGCAGGATGCACTTCCGTCCGTGCTTCTCTTATGATCTGAATACCAAGCCAGGCAATATAAGAACTTCCCAGAATCTGCACAGTACTGAGCCATTGTTCATTAATATGAACCGCGCCTTTAATAATCAGTACAGACAATGTAATCAGAACCAGGGACGCAAGATTGGTTCCAGTAATGGTTTTGAATGCCTGAGCATAACCACCCTTCAGACCTGCACTCGCCACCAGCATCATTACAGGACCTGGTGTGGCAATCATAATCACCACAGCAAAACAATACAGCAGATACTCAGCCACTTTTATGTCCAGCAACAGTATGTTGTTCAGAATAAAATCCATTGATGATCATTAAAGCTCCTGCTCTTCATCCATCTGCAACAGATGATGACTGATCCCATCCGCTCTTAAAAAAGCCAGATCATAACTTGCTGTTGCCAGTGCCAGTACACGCCGTTCAAACTCCTGCCAGATCGGTTTGACCTGCTTCTGAGTGATTCCAAGACCGCTGTCTTCAGTAAAATTTTTATTCTTTTCACATATTTTTAACGCATGATAAAGTTTTCGTCCTTTAGACGCATCATCACGCAAACGGACTCTGCGTGAAAGTACAAAACCTTCTACATGACGTAAGTCCGCCAATGGCAACATCGGTATCAGAATCTGATCCAGCTGTGCATCCAGCCGTTTCCAGACGGCACTGTGTTGCTCTTCCGTATAAGTATTCCATTTAATCACTTCGTGATTAAAGCGGCGGCAACCACGACATACTGAATCACCAAATACCGTTGAACAACGCCCTGCACATGGGGTTAATGAGGCAATTCGACGATCAGTACTCAAAACAGACTCCTGTAAAAATAATTCATCCTGTAATACTGACATTAACGTCCATACACAGTTCATTCAAAATATGACAGCATCATACCCATACTGCAAAGATTTGAAAAACCCATTTTTTCAATAAGGTTTTCTCGCAAACCTGAGCAAATCACGTTAAAATGTGCGCCTTAAATTTTATCCTGTATTTACACATTTGGAGTACTCCATGAACGCTACTGTAGAACAGCTTGCACCTGTAGAACAGCAAGCGACCTCTGGTTGGGTTGTTGCCGCACTTTATCAATTCAAAGAAGTTCAAGATTCTGCCGATCTTCAACAACGTCTTTTAGACCTGGTAAAAACCATCAACCTGTGCGGTACTCTGATTGTTGCAGATGAAGGTATTAATGGAACAGTTGCGGGCGACCGTAAAGCGATTGATGTGATTCATCAGTTCCTTTTAGATGAAGGCTTCACGACGATGGAATATAAAGAATCGCACAGTGAAGAAAAACCGTTCCGTAAAATGAAAATTAAACATAAAAAAGAAATCGTGACTTTAGGCGTTGAAGTTAAACCACGTGACCTGGTTGGACACTATCTTGATCCTAAAGAATGGAATGACCTGATTGCACGTGACGATGTGATCCTGATCGATACACGTAATGATTATGAATATAAAGCAGGGACTTTTAAGGGTGCGATTGACCCTAAAACTGAAACTTTCCGTGAATTTCCAGATTACGTGAAAAAAGAGCTGGAACAGCATAAAGATAAAAAAATCGCGATGTTCTGTACCGGCGGTATCCGTTGTGAAAAATCGACTTCATTACTTCTTCAGGAAGGCTTTAATGAGGTTTATCACCTAAAAGGCGGTATTTTAAAATACCTCGAAGAAACCCCTGCTGAGGAAAGCATGTGGGAAGGTGAATGCTTCGTCTTTGATGGTCGTACTGCGGTAACGCATGGTATGGAAGAAGGCGAAAATACCAAATGTCACGCATGTGGTTGGCCTTTGGTTCCTGAAGAAGTGGCTTTACCTAGCTATGAGCATGGCGTGTCTTGTAAGTACTGCATCGACAAAACTTCTGAGAAGCAAAAAGAAGGTTTCCGTATGCGTCAGTCACAGATTACAGCAGCTAAACGTAAACGCCTGTAAACTGGAAATATTATTTTAAGTAAAAAAGGGAGATTCAGATGAATCTCCTTTTTTGTCGCATAAAATTAATACAATTTATATATACATAATAATCCGCTCAATTAAACTGTTAAAAAATCTGACTGAACTTCAAATATGACTGAATGGATTATTTCCATTATGGAGCAACTTGGCTACTTCGGTATTGCCTTGCTCATGTTCCTGGATAATGTATTTCCCCCAATCCCTTCTGAAATTATTATGCCTTCAGCGGGCTATACCGCTTCCAAAGGACAGCTTCTTCTGACAGGTGTGATTATCGCAGG
Organism: Acinetobacter chinensis; assembly: GCF_002165375.2. Classification (NCBI taxonomy): domain Bacteria; kingdom Pseudomonadati; phylum Pseudomonadota; class Gammaproteobacteria; order Moraxellales; family Moraxellaceae; genus Acinetobacter; species Acinetobacter chinensis. The sequence continues at coordinate 950,854 of NZ_CP032134.1, read as the reverse complement.
CAGTCTCGGCTCACTGATTGCTGCCGCAGTGCTGTACTGGGCTGGAAGAAAAATTTCACATGACAAACTGTTTGGTCTGGTTGACCGTTTCGGTAAATATCTGTTCATCAAAAAAGAAGATGTGGAAAAAGCCCTGGAATGGTTTGAACGCTACGGACACCGTATCGTTTTCTTCGGTAGGATGATTCCCGCTGTACGCTCACTGATCAGTATACCCGCAGGCATGAGTCACATGCCCTTCTGGAAATTCATGCTGTACAGTGGATCAGGCACCATTATCTGGACGACTTTTTTAGCTACTGTTGGTTATTACTTTGGTGAAAATCAGGCACTGATGCATCAGATTTTCAGTCGGGTCGGCTATATCATTGTGGCAATCTGTATTGCATTTTCTGCTGTATGGCTATACCGTAAATACAGTCATAAGCCACTAAAATGAATAAAAAAATTATTCATAGAGTAACCTGAACGTGAAACATTATCTGCTTTATTTCGCATCCGTCTACAGCATTGCACTGGTGCTGCTGACCACCATACTGATCATTGCTTTAAATTTAAGTGGTATTACCCTGTTGCCTGCTTTGATTGCCTCAGCCTTCATTGCAGCAGGACATTTTGTAAAACGGGAAAAACGCCTGCCAACTCCTGAGGAAAAAGTACAGCTGATCTGGGGATCATCTGCTGTTGCTATTATTATTGGCAGTCTGTTTGTCTTTTTTCTTGTGATGCTGAATCCTGATGCTGAACAGATTTTACAGGCAGCTGATCAGGCAGGAATAGGTCTGTCTGCTGTGATCATGCTCTGCCTGATTGCCATTCATGGTGCAGTTTTTCATGTTGCATATCACTGGTATGCCAAGCGCTGTCTGAACCGAATCAATATCTCAGACTGATCACCCAGACACGTTTCATCAAGGCAATAAAAAAGCACCATAAGTAAGGTGCTTTTTTATTGCTGAACAGATTATTTAGCTGGTGTATGGAACATCAGATAAATTTCATTCAGATTTTCAGGAATTTCTTCTGCAATTTCGTCCATTAACTGACCATTGCGACGGAAAGACTCCATTTGCGGATCTTCATCATCGACACCACTGAAAACCATCATTGGTAAGGTCAGATCAACCACCTGCTCTTCAAATTCAGGTGTGAACCATCCATCTTCATTCAGGAACATTGCATCCACAAAACCGACTGCCCAGTCGCCCAGACTCGATTCAACATCCGCTTCTTCAATTTCAAAAGGAAATTCAATCCCTTCTTCATTTGAAAGTTTCTGACGCAGGTCTTCAAGCCACAGTTTAATCTGCGCTACGATTTCTTTCGGTGCTTTGCTCTGATTTCCCTCAAACAGCTCTTCAAGCCATTTGTCGAACTGAGGACCAACTGCTATGGCACATAAAAAGCCATGTGTCGCAGCAAAATCGAGACCATATTCATTCTGGTCCCCATCAAGATAATCACTTAACAGATCTAAATCCAAAGCACTCATGTTATTTCCAGGCGGTTTTCATCAGTGTGAAAGCATAGCATCGAAAGCCAGCTTGCCCAATGACTTTTTACTCGTCGTCAAAATCGTCGTCATCAATATCATAATCGAAATCTTTCAGCTCACGTTCAAGGCGACGCTTTGCGAGAAGGTCATCAATCAGACGGCGCTTTTCGAGTGATTCTTTAGCACTGATTTTACTTGATGCCTCTTCGAAATTAACATCATCATCACCGTAGCTATCATCCAGTTCGAAATCTGTAGAAGACACTAAAACTACCTCATAATGAAAAAATTTGAATGGGTCTAGGCGCTATTTATCTTTCTTACAGTTTCCTGTCAAGTTTTATTTGATTTTTTATACCAATTGCATATTATCCTCTTGCATACACCTAATAAAATTGTGTATTTATAATCGGTTATTTTTCAGTTTAAACCACCCTGTAAACATCAAAGTGTGAAGCTCGAACAGGGACAGGACTTGAAAGTTTTTATATTGCCCCAATACTGTTAAGCAGTTGTTAAATCAAACTACATAAATTCACTGCTGACTGATCAAATCAGAAAGTATTTTGAGCGAATTGTGCTATCATGCACGGTTTTTTACCGCCACAGATTCAATGAAGAGTAAGCAAAGATGAGCGATATGACTTCCCCTACTTCACAGGTAGCGGCGCTGATTAGCCGAGGCAAGGAACAGGGTTACTTAACTTACGCTGAAGTTAACGATCATCTGCCGGACTCAATCACAGAAAGCGAGCAGATTGAAGACATTATTCAGATGCTTCAGGACGTTGGTATTCCTGTACACGAACGTGCGCCTGAATCTGACGATACGATGTTCGGTGACAACGCGGAAGCAGCCGATGAGGTTGCAGAAGAAGAAGCCGCTGCGGTACTTGCATCTGTTGAAAATGAACCTGGTCGAACCACAGACCCTGTCCGTATGTATATGCGTGAAATGGGTACCGTTGAACTGTTGACCCGTGAAGGCGAAATCAGTATTGCAAAACGTATCGAGGAAGGTATCCGCGACGTTCTGAACTCGATTGCCTACTGGCCAAATGCAGTGGAAGTGGTTCTTCAGGAATACAAAGAATACGAAACCGGTGAGCGCCGTCTTGCCGATATTTTATCAGGTTATTTAGACCCTGAAACAGATGAAGATATTCCAGAAGTACTGGAAGACAGCGCAGAAGAACTTGAAGACGAAGAAGATTCATCTAAAAAGCCAACCAAGGATGTAAAACTGGATGACGATGATGAAGAGGAAGAGTCTGAGGGTGATGATGACTCTGAAGGCGAATCAGGTCCGGATCCTGAAATTGCAAAAGCACGTTTTGAAGAACTGGAAAATGCCTGGAACACTGCGAAACAGGCAATTGCACAGCATGGACGAAACAGCGCTCAGGGTACTGAAGCGATGGAGGCACTTGCCGCTGTCTTTATGATGTTCAAATTCACTCCACGTCTTTTCGATATTATTTCAGAAATGATCCGTGGCACACATGAACAGATCCGTACTTCTGAACGTGAAGTGATGCGTTATGCGGTCCGTCGTGGCCGTATGGACCGTACTCAGTTCCGTACTTCTTTCCCAGGTCAGGAATCAAATCCTGCATGGCTGGATGAGCAGATTGCCAAAGCGCCTGCTGAACTGAAAGGCTATCTTGAAAAAGTTCGCCCTGATGTACTGGCATTCCAGCAGAAAATTGCAGATCTTGAGAAAGAACTTGGCTTAAATGTAAAAGACATTAAAGACATTTCCAAACGTATGGCGGTTGGTGAAGCAAAAGCCCGTCGTGCGAAAAAAGAAATGGTCGAAGCCAACTTACGTCTGGTGATCTCAATTGCGAAAAAATACACCAACCGTGGCTTGCAGTTCCTGGATCTGATTCAGGAAGGTAACATCGGTCTGATGAAAGCCGTGGATAAGTTTGAATACCGTCGTGGTTATAAGTTCTCAACTTATGCAACATGGTGGATCCGTCAGGCAATCACGCGTTCAATCGCGGATCAGGCACGTACAATCCGTATTCCAGTACACATGATCGAAACGATCAACAAGATCAACCGTGTATCCCGTCAGCTGCTTCAGGAAATGGGTCGTGAGCCTACCCCTGAAGAACTGGGCGAACGCCTGGAAATGGACGAAGTGAAAGTACGTAAAGTGCTTAAAATTGCCAAAGAACCGATTTCCATGGAAACGCCAATCGGTGATGATGAAGATTCGCATCTTGGTGACTTCATTGAAGACAGCAACATTACATCTCCTGTAGATGCTGCGACTTCAGAAGGCTTAAAAGAAGCAACCCGTGAAGTCCTGGAAAACCTGACTGAACGTGAAGCAAAAGTTCTGAAAATGCGTTTCGGTATTGATATGCCAACTGACCATACTCTCGAAGAAGTAGGTAAACAGTTTGATGTGACCCGTGAACGTATCCGTCAGATCGAAGCGAAAGCGCTGCGTAAATTACGTCACCCTTCCCGCTCAGAACACTTACGTTCTTTCCTGGAAAACGACTGATTTCTGATACTCCGATGGAGGCTTGAAAAATTATTGAAAGTCTCCATTAAGTAATCAAGAGAACCACAACAGCGCCTGCACTCATGCAGGCGTTTGATATAAGGGGGACTGACTCTCATGACTATGCCAGATCGCACACCATCCCGCGAATTACAGGAACATCTCTGGGTTTTTCCAATGGACTACCCAATTAAACTCATTGGTAATGCTGGTACAGAACTGCACGTTGCAGTCCTGGAAATTTTAGTGAAACATTTCCCTGAGTTTGATGGAGCGACTTTATCAGTTCAGCCTTCGCGTACAGGTAAATATCACTCCATTACTGCGCAGCTCCGTTTTGAAGAACTGGAACAGGTACATCAGCTTTATGCCGATCTTGCAGCCTGCCCTCTGATTAAAACAGCACTGTAATCTGCTTTAAAAACACGCCTGCTGGCGTGTTTTTTTATGTCTCCACAGTCTTTTTCAGCTCCACAGTTCAGTTGAAAAGTCTATAATTGGACAAACAGTTTTGACGAAAAGGATACCTGTTCTGTGAATGATACTGTTCTGAAACCCAAGCTGATTATTCGACACTTTGAAACAGCGGTTGAATATGCTGACCGTTTTCAGGCAATGAAAAACCTGACAGAAAACCGTGATGAAAATACACCCGATGAACTGTGGATTTTGCAACATCATGATGTACTGACACAGGGACAGGCAGGAAAACCTGAACATATCCTGACACATACGGATATTCCTGTGGTTCAGAGCGACCGCGGCGGTCAGATTACATGGCATGGTCCTGGTCAGATGGTGGTCTATTTCATGTTTGATTTAAACCGACTGAAATGGAATGTCCGCAGTCTGGTGTCCTATGCTGAAAATCTGATGATTGAACTGCTGAAAAAATATGGCATCACGGCATATGCTAAAGCAGATGCACCAGGTGTATATGTTGATGAACGTAAAATTGGGTCTCTGGGTTTTAAAATCCGTAAAGGACGTAGTTATCACGGCTTAGCGTTAAATATTGACTGCGATCTGACCGGATTTCACACGATTAATCCATGTGGTTATGCAGGACTTGAAATGGTCAGAGTCATGGATCTTATTCCTGAAACTTATCCACGTTTTGAAAACTTCTGTGCAGATGTGATTGAATCTTTAAAAGACAGCGGTTACTTTAATGACGTAGAAGTCATAGAACAATAAAAGACTTTGCATTTCACACAAAAACAAATTAGAGTATTTGCTCTAATTTATAATTATTTTTACAATAGGGACTCGCGAGTGATTACAAGTAAATCTGTAAAACCCGCTCTGCAACAGGCTTATGTCAAACTCATGATGGATGTGATTGGCAGAGGTCTGGTTATGGCGAGCCAGGTCGATGAAGAAATTAAACAGGAAGTTGCAAAATTTCCTACAGGTTTCGTTCTGTCCATGAATGTATTTCTAGATGGTCCTGCATTCATTGCCAGAGTCAGTGAACAGAAACAGCTGGAGCTGCTTGATACTGCACAGCAGAAACCGGATCTGACCATTACGTTCAAACATCTGAGCCATGCATTTCTGGTCTTTTCATTTCAGGAAAGTACGGCTTTGGCATTTGCACATGACCGTATGATTGCAGATGGCGATTTAGCCCATGCGATCCGGCTCGTCCGCTGCCTCAATAAAATGGAAGCGCTGATTCTGCCGAAACTGGTTGCAGAACTGGCAGTAAAACAGTACCCAGGCGATTTAAGCCTGAAAGAAAAATTAACAGGAGCTGCCAGTATTTATCTGAAAGTAGCTCAGTCCTATCTGAAACGGAGTGCATAACATGGCTAAGCCTTATTACGAATTTTTCTGTCCAGTCAAAGTCATTGCTGGTCATGCTGCACTCGAGCACATTCCGTTTGAACTTGCTTCACTGGGTTCAAAACGTCCAATGATCATTACAGACAAGGGTGTCCGCGCAAATAACCTGCTGGCACCTCTTGAAGCTGCTTTTGAATCCACCAATGTAGAAATTGGTTTTGTCTTTGATGATGTTCCACCAGATTCAAGTCTTGAAACAGTCCGCGCTGCAGCTCAGGCATATCGTACCAACAACTGTGATGCGATCATTGCAGTAGGCGGTGGTTCTGTTATTGATACATCAAAAGCAACCAACATCCTGGTGACTGAAGGTGGAGATGATCTGCTGAAATATTCAGGTGCGCATAACCTGCCTAAACCGCTGAAACCTTTCTTTGTGATCCCAACCACTTCAGGTACAGGCTCAGAAGTGACCATGGTTGCCGTGGTTTCAGATAATCAGAAGCACGTCAAAATACCTTTTGCATCCAATTACCTGATGCCAAATGCTGCCATTCTTGACCCGCGCATGACACTGACCCTTCCACCACACCTGACAGCAATGACAGCGATGGATGCACTGACACATGCCGTTGAAGCCTATACCTGTATGGCTGCCAACCCAATTTCTGATGCCTATGCAACAGCTGCAATCAAAAAAGTATGTGGCAGCCTGTTCGATGTGCTGGATAATCCAGCTGATGAACACGGTCGTCTGGAACTGGCTCAGGCTTCCACTATGGCAGGCATTGCATTTTCAAACTCCATGGTCGGGCTTGTCCACTCACTGGGTCATGCATTAGGTGCTGTTGCCCATCTGCCCCATGGCTTATGTATGAACCTGTTCCTGCCGTATGTACTTGAATACAACAAAGAAGTAAATGGCGATAAAATCGGTGACTTACTGTTGCCACTGGCAGGACCTGACATTTATGCTCAGACCCCTGCTCATTTACGTGCAGACAAAGCCGTATCCACCATCCTGGCCATGCGTGACCGCCTGTTTACTCTGACTAAACTGCCCCGCACTTTAAGCGAGACTGGAAAAGTAACTGAAGCTCAGCTGGATGATGTCGCTGAAAAAGCGCTGAATGATGGTTCGATTATTTATAACCCTAAAGAAGCGAACCTGGAAGACCTGAAAAACATTCTGAAAAAGGCTTGGTAATACACTTTAAATAAGCCAATATAGATCCACACAGAGCCTGGTGATTTTATATACACCAGGCTTTTATCATATCAATAACCCTGTAAGACATTTTTTCAGCAGACTGGCTTAAGTTCTGCTAAAAAAAATCACAAAGTTACTGACAAAAGGTACCAATCTGGTATAGATTGGCGCACTTTTGTTTTATTCGTAGGGGGGATCGTTCGTCTCAAACGATCCTTGGTATATATGACTGATCCTTGATCAACGATTAAGAGGATAACGCCGTTGACAAATATCTCTGGGACTCAATCGGCAGCTAAACTGCAAAAAACGCTGGGCTTCTGGCACATTATCATTATTGGTTTAGCTTATATTCAACCTATGACCCTGTTTGATACTTTTGGTTTAGTATCTGAAGAAAGTCATTTTCACGTTCCAACATCTTATATTATTGCGCTGATCGCAATTTTATTCACTTCCATCAGTTATGGGCACATGATCCGCCGTTATCCGTCTTCGGGTTCTGCGTACACCTATGCTCAGAAATCCATTCACCCAAATGTCGGGTTTATGGTGGGATGGTCATCCTGGCTGGATTATTTATTGTCCCCAATGGTCAATATTATTCTTGCTGTGATTTATCTGGAAGCACTGTTCCCTGACGTGAATCACTGGGTATGGGTTGTCGGCTTAACTGCGGTCATGACCGGGGTTAACCTCCGTGGTGCCAAGTTTGTTGCCAACTTTAACAGTCTGATTGTTCTGGTTCAGCTTGCAGTGATTGCATACTTTACCTGGATGGTTTACCAGCTGCTTGCAGGTGGTGTAAATGCTGACGGTACACTGGTCAATGCAAAATACCAGTTATGGAGTCTGGAGCCGTTCTGGAATGAAATGACAAGTCTGGGTGCACTGATTACTGGTGCGACCTTACTGTGCTTCTCTTTCACAGGATTTGACTCTTTAAGTTCACTAGCAGAAGAAACAAAAGACACTGAAAAGACCTTGCCTCGTGCAATTTTCATGACTGCGTTATTTGCAGGGATAATTTTTATTATCAGTACTTACTTCATGCAGATTTACTTCCCGAACGATCCAAAAACTTATTTTGAAGATGTTGCTGCAACTCAGCCCGATATTTTACAGGCTGTAGGTGGTGTCGCATTCAAAACTGTGGTGCTGTATTTTGCAATTATCACAGTGATGGCTTCGGGTATTTCAGCGCATGCAGGTGTATCACGCCTGATGTATGTCATGGGTCGTGATGGCGTAATCAACAAAAAGATTTTCGGTCATATCAGTCCAAAGAACTTTACACCTTCTTATAACATTCTGATTGTTGGTGTTGTTGCCCTGACTGCCGGTTTCATGGACCTGGACATTGTGATTTCAATGATCAGCTTTGGTGCGCTGACTGCATTTACTTTTGTGAATCTGTCGGTTATTTCACGCTATGCTTTACGTGATGGACGTACCAAGAGCTTCAAAGAGATTCTCAGCTTTGTCATTATTCCACTGCTTGGTTTTATCAGTATCTTTGCCATGTGGCTTGAAATTGAAGAAACTGCACTGAAATTCGGTTTATGGTGGGCAATGTTCGGTATCCTTTATCTGGGATACAAAACCAAGGGCTTTAAGCACCCTGCGCCACAGCATAATGAGTTTGATGACAGACTCTGATACCTCGGTACACAGACTGCTTTCATCATCAGTAAAAAAGACGCTTCAGCGTCTTTTTTACTTTTAACAGAAATTCTGAAACATATAGCTTTAAAGTTTCATTTAAAAGATTCTGCAATCAAAACCCATTTCAGTTTTTATAATGCCACCCTCAAATCCAAGCTTCTGAATAAACAGTGGTCTGTCTGCAACAATTTTGCTTTCTTCCTCATTCAGCCTGTGTCTGTTATTCAATGCCAGCTGGTAAGTTTCATCCACCACGAACTGAAAAATATTACAGACTTCCTGCTGTTTGGCTGGTTTTAAAGAGGCCTTACCTCGAACAACATTAAAATCATCGCGTTTTAAATTGTTGCCCCACTGGTCTATCCTCTGACTGAAATTATTATTCATATTTTTCAAAGCCACTCTGATTTCTTCAGGACTGACTTTCTCTACAGCATCTACAGGTTTTGCCACCTGTTCAGCAAAAACAGGCATGACCATACTGCATGACAACAGCAGCATGAGTCCCTTTACACAGGTTTTCAGATTCAGTTGAACAGACATAGGCTAATAATAAATTGATTTACTTAACTTACTTTATACAGGCTGAGTTTTAGATCATAAAGCCGCATTAAAATACGCTTACATAATTCTGTTGCCACAGAACTGATCTGCATAAAAAAACCATCCTGACGGATGGCTGTTTAGATTTTTATTTCAATTCCTGAAAACCCTGCTGACGCCAGGCTTCATACAGAATAACTGCCGTCGCATTGGATAAATTCAAACTACGGGAATTCGGTGCCATTGGCAGACGGATCCAGTGTTCCTGAGGGAACATCATGCGCACATCTTCAGGCAGACCACGGGTTTCAGGACCCATCAGTAAAGCCACAGGACGATTTAAATTCGAGGTATGGGGTGTTTCTGAACCTTTGGTAGTTAAAGGATAGATTGCTTCCAGATCAATCCCTTGCGCTTTTAAATGCACAAGACATTCTGCAAAGTTTTCCCACACTTTCATGTGTGCCCATTCATGATAATCCAGTCCGGCACGGCGCAATTTTTTATCATCCAGTTCAAAACCTAAAGGTTTAACCAGATGCAACTGCGCACCTGTATTGGCACATAAACGGATGATATTCCCTGTATTTGCAGGAATTTCAGGTTCAAATAAAACAACATGTATCACGTATTTTCTCTACTGCCCTTAATCTCTCCTATCCTCCCTTTTCAAAGGGAGGAACTCCCCTCTTTTAAAGAAGGGGTTGGGGAGATTTTATCGCCATCTTAACTGTTCACGTAAACTGACCACTTCACCAATAATGGTTAAAGTCGGTGCCTGAATATGATTTTCTTCAACTTTTGAAGCGATATCTGCCAAAGTACCCACCACGACTTTCTGATCAGGTGTTGTCCCTTTGGAAATCAATGCCACTGGCATATCAGGACGCTGACCATGCGCGATGAGTTTTTCACAGATTTTTTCCAATCCAACCAAGCCCATATACAGAACCAGTGTCTGATTTTCATAGACCAGTTCATGCCACGGCAACTCAGGAGAACCTTCTTTTAGATGCCCAGTAAGGAAGCGGACGCTTTGTGCATAATCACGATGGGTTAACGGAATACCTGCATAAGCAGAACAGCCTGATGCTGCGGTAATTCCAGGCACAACCTGAAAAGTAACACCTGCTGCAAACAGTTCCTGAATTTCTTCACCACCGCGCCCAAAGATAAATGGATCACCACCTTTCAGACGGCAGACACGTTTACCCTGCGAGGCATATTCAACCAGTAAAGCGTTTATACCATCCTGTGGCACAGAATGATTGGAACGCGCTTTGCCCACATAGACTTTTTCAGCATCACGGCGACAGAGTTCCATAATCGCAGGTGACACCAGACGATCATATATGACCACATCAGCCTGCTGCATTAAACGCAGGGCTTTTAGGGTCAGTAGCTCAGGATCACCAGGTCCTGCACCCACCAGATAGACTTCACCTTTCGGTTTTTGCCATTCTGTCAAAGCCTGTTCAATCAAACGGTCAGCTTCAGCCAGACGATCATTGAACACCTGTTCTTTCAGCGGACTTGCATACAGATCTTCCCAAAAGATACGGCGCTCATCAGGATTACTGATCTGCTCCTTCACCACTTTACGCCATTTACCGGAAAAATCAGCCAGCTTACCCATCCCATGTGGAACAGCAGCTTCAAGTTGAGTACGGATCTGACGCGCCAGTACAGGCGAAGCACCATTGGTTGCAACCGAGATCACCAATGGCGAACGGTCAATAATTGCAGGCACCATAAAGCGACAATGCGGAGGATCATCCACACTGTTGACCAAAACATTCAAATCTTCACAGGCTTCAAAAACTGACTGATTGACTGCTTTATCATTGGTCGCTGCAATCACCAGACGATAGCCGCTCAGACCGATGTCGGTATTGAATTTTTCAGCATGAAACTGCCCATGTGTAGAATGAACAATATCCAGCAGGCCTTCTTCAATTTCAGGTGCAACCACATGAATGACTGCACCCGCTTTGGCAAGTAAAGTTGCCTTGCGCAAGGCAATGCTTCCACCACCGACAATCAGACACGGTTGCTGTTGCAACTTTAAAGAGACTGGAAAAATATCCATGGGAACCTCAATTGTTTATTTCTGATTGTCTAAAGCAATTTTCATGCTCAAATGAGATCAATAAACGTCTTTCATCTGTAATCAGATGAGGACATGATACTGTCTGATTCAAAAAGCCTGCGCTATATGACTACAGAGCAGGCTTTTTAACTTAGTCGATGTACGTTGTACCCGCCATATACGGACGCAGCACTTCAGGAATTTCAATCGAACCATCTGCACGCTGATAGTTTTCCATCACAGCAAGCAAGGTACGACCAACCGCCAGACCTGAACCATTCAAAGTATGAACGAATTCAGTTTTCTTCTGGTCTGCACGGTAACGTGCTTTCATACGGCGTGCCTGGAAATCCCACATGTTTGAACATGAAGAAATTTCACGATAAGTTTCCTGGCTTGGCACCCAGACTTCCAGATCGTAAGTTTTGCATGCGCCAAAGCCCATGTCGCCACCACATAACACGATTTTACGGTATGGCAAACCGAGTGCCTGCAGGATACCTTCTGCATGACCTGTTAAATCTTCCAGAGCCTGCATAGAGTCTTCAGGTTTTACAATCTGAACCATTTCAACTTTGTCGAACTGGTGCTGACGGATCAGACCACGGGTATCACGACCATAAGAACCTGCTTCACTGCGGAAACACGGCGTATGTGCTGCATATTTCAGTGGCAGACGTTCAGGATCAACAATTTCATCACGCACGAAATTGGTGACTGGAACTTCAGCTGTAGGAATCAGGTAATATTCTTTTTCACCCTGTAATTTGAATAAATCTTCTTCAAATTTAGGCAGCTGACCTGTACCACGCAGTGAATCTGCATTGACCAGATACGGTACATAGGCTTCTGTATAGCCATTTTTAAGGGTGTGGGTATCGAGCATGAACTGAGTCAATGCACGTTGTAAACGCGCCAATGGACCTTTCAATACGCTGAATCGTGTACCTGTCAGTTTGGTCGCAGTTTCAAACTCCAGACCACCCATCATTTCGCCCAGGTCAGTATGATCTTTGATTTCAAAATCAAACTGGCGAGGTGTGCCCCATTTTAAAACTTCAACGTTGTCACTTTCGTCTTTACCTTCAGGTACCGACTCATGTGGCATGTTTGGAATAGACATCAGTTTTGCATCAAGCTCTGCCTGAAGTTCATTCAGTTCAGTTTCAGCAGCTTTAATTTCATCACCAATGGCAGACATACGCGCCATGATCTCAGAGGCATCTCCGCCAGATTTTTTAATCTGACCTACCTGTTTAGCGCCACTGTTACGCTCTGCCTGAAGATTTTCAGTGCGGGACTGAATTTCCTTACGACGTGCTTCCAGTGATGCCCATTCTTCTACGTTGAGTTGCACACCACGTTTTGCTAAGGCTAAATTTACAGCCTCAATATTATTTCTGATTAATTTAGGGTCGATCATAGCCAGTCTTTTAAAGGGAAAAACTGGCTATAGTGTAAGCTCTTCACTGTAAAAAATACAGTGACAGACTTTGCAGCTGAATCTTAATAAAGCAATATTGATATAAATTTAAATTAAGAAGCTGCGTACTGAGGTAATTCAGGCAGATATTCCGGCTTGATCAGTTTCTTAACAATATGATAAGGCAAAGTCAGTTCAGACATTCCTTCTGCATAGCTGGCCAGTTCATATAATGGATACACAAATACAAGACCGTTTACACCATAGTAATAATTATCACTGAGCTGTAATTTTGATTTTTCAATATTGTGTTCACTCAGCCACATCGTATTGGACTCATAGATTGCATCACGTATTTTCTGCTCTGCTCCTTTAACCAGAATATCCTGCAATGCAAGTCGTTGCTGGCTGATCAGGTCAAAATTCACATATTCCACATGGTACATACCATGTGCTGCGCCTGCGCTGTAGTTATACGTACTGAGAGCAAACGTTGCAATATTATAGTGCTGCCCGATATAACGGATATCGGCTGAACTGCTGCTCAGCCCCTGCTCATCTGTTTTATCTTTTTCTTCAGCCGGGTTCTGTACAGCAGCATCCTGATTGAATACAACAGGGTCTGCTTTTTTCAGCCGATCCATAAAATAGTCGTTGATCCAGCTGACATTGGTTTCAACAGTCTGCAGGTCATAACGGGTACAGCCCTGATTGTCGCAGATTTCTGATTTCGCAAGTTTTACAGGAATGATTTTTGACTGAATCAATGGTACACCTGTGGCTTCCACTGCTGCCTTCTGTTCAACCGCAGGTTTTTCCTGGCACCCTGAAAAAATCATAACAGATGCAACAACTGGGACTGCCACCATCCACTTTTTATACTTTTTCTGTGTCATGCCTGATACCCCCGAGTATTCAACTTTTAATGTCTTTCACTATACAAAGTAGGACTTTATAATAAAATTTTAAAATGTATCTGACGTTTGTTTTTCACCCACTCGCAAGAAAAAGATCAATAAAACAGCACTGACTGAGCTGATTTTTTTATTCCGTCGACAGATCAACCACGTTGCCATGAAAACAGCACCTGATGCAAAAACCTGTGCCTGTCTCCCTCCATGGATACACTGCTCCATTAATTCTTCAGAAGAATCACGGTTACTGACTCCGTAAAATGCCTTATGAGCCTTTGTGCTCAATGCGAGATAGATCTCCACACAGCAGTTTTCCATGCAAAAAAGAGCAACTTCCGTTGCTCTTTTCCGACCTCATATAGCTGTAACAGATCTTTTACTGATCAATAATATCCGTGCCCTTAGGTGGCGCAAAATTAAATGTTGCTGCCGGGATAGCAGGGTTCACTTTTACATTGGCAAAACGCACATAGGTTGTCTGACCCAGTGAGTCTTCAAGAATCATCAGATTAGGTGCTTTATTTGTACCGAAGCTGATGGTCAGGCTTTGAAATGCCCCCTCACTGTCTTTAGGGAACAGCGTGTAATACGTTTTCGCACTGTTTGGCTGTGTTACACGATAAGACTTCATGATCTGACTGGTATTTCCTGACAGTAACAGTGCAGGTGTGTTTGCCACCTGATCATCCAGACTCTGACGCACTGCCTGTTGCAGATCCGGATCATAAATCCAGACTGTTTTACCTGTGGTCACAATGGTCTGTTTTGCAGGACTGGTGGTTTCCCAGAAAAACTTACCAGGTCTTTCCACCTTCATTGTACCTTTGAAAGTCTGATTCATATGCTGAGCGGTTAAACCTTTCTTTGGCGCAGCTTTACCACCGGTTGCCTTAGTCGTCTGTTCAAACGATGCTGACAGACTGCGGATACCGCTGAGCTGCTTAACCAGGTTTGACGTCGCCTGTTGCTCCGATGCAGCTGCAGCTGCAAAAACCGTTGTGCTCATTGCAGGTGCGAGCACAGCTGCACTGATTGCTACGACACCCATCGTTTTACGAAGCATATTCATGTATTCACCTTTTATATTTGCTTAAGTGCAATTTTTCAGATTTCTCATCTTAAACCAGTTTAAAGACTCAAAAACTGAGAAAATAAGAAGTTTTGTATTGTTATTTATGCTTATTTATCCAAAGTATCCATCATGATGGAGAACTCTGTTTATTTTTCAGCCAGTCTTTGGGTATAAAAAAGCCCGCAATTAAGCGGGCTTTTCCGAACTGTTAAAACTTACACTTCAACAGATACATAGCGACGGCCAAACTGACCCTTCACTTCAAATTTGATTACGCCGTCAGCAGTAGCGAACAAAGTATGGTCACGGCCCATACCTACGTTTGCACCAGCGTGGAATTCTGTACCACGTTGACGAACGATAATGTTACCAGCAGTCACAGCTTGACCACCGTACATTTTAACACCTAACATTTTAGGATTCGAGTCACGACCGTTTTTAGTCGAACCACCGGCTTTTTTAGTTGCCATGTCTATTTACTCCTAGTGGATTAGCCTGCAATCGCAGTAATTTTCAACTCAGTGAACCATTGACGGTGACCTTGTTGTTTACGGTAATGTTTACGACGACGCATTTTGATGATGCGGATTTTGTCGTGACGACCGTGACTAACCACTTCTGCAGTTACTTTAGCGCCAGCTACAACTGGAGCACCGATCTGAATGCTTTCACCGTTAACAACCATTAATACATCATCAAATGTAATAGTTGCGCCAGTTTCAGCTTTCAACAATTCTACTTTAAGGGTTTCACCCTCAACTACACGGTGCTGTTTACCACCGCTCTGGATTACTGCGTACATAACGTACTCCATCATACCCGTGTTGTCGTGCCGGTAAAGGGATATACCGATCTTAAAACGATCGCCACTGGGGTCACACATAAGGGGACATATTTTAGGTGAAAATCATAAAAACAACAAGCATATCCCCTAAAATTTATACAGGATAGCCCCGATTATTTTTTCAGCACTGAAAAATATGAACAATAATGCAACCATATACCTTTGATTTAATCCTTCGGGATAGATTTTCAAATACAATTCGCTACTATAGACTACGTAAAACCGAACCATACCTACATCTTTTACAGGACTTAGGCATGCGTTCCATGGAAAACCATGCAGATGCAGAGAGCTGTAGACATAACCGCCCTGTACAGCAGGTCCTCCCGAAAGTATAAACAGCCAGCATTGCTGTATCTGAAACGGTCAGCAATATACAGATAAAGGGGTTTCTCTTCACATGACCATCGATTTTAAGCAAGACATTCTCGCTCCGGTTGCTACAGACTTCGCCGCGATGGACAAATTTATCAATGAAGGGATTACTTCCAAAGTTGCACTGGTTATGGCGGTCAGCAAGCATGTGGTTGAAGCAGGCGGTAAACGTATGCGCCCGATCATGTGCCTGCTTGCTGCCAGAGCCTGTGGTGCGGATGAAATGGAACCCTACCGTAAACTTGCTGCCATTATTGAAATGCTGCATACCGCAACCCTGGTGCATGATGACGTTGTCGATGAATCCGGTCTCAGACGTGGACGCCCAACTGCCAATGCAACCTGGAACAATCAGACGGCTGTTTTAGTCGGTGACTTTTTGATTTCCCGCGCATTTGATCTGCTGGTTGATCTGGATAACATGACTCTGCTGAAAGACTTTTCCACTGGAACCTGTGAAATTGCTGAAGGTGAAGTGCTCCAGCTTCAGGCTCAGCATCAGCCTGATACAAATGAACAAACATACCTGGATATTATTCATGGTAAAACATCCCGACTGTTTGAACTGGCTACCGAAGGTGCTGCCATTCTTGCGGGCAAACCTGAGTACCGTGAACCGCTGAGACTCTTTGCAGGACACTTTGGTAATGCTTTTCAGATTATTGACGATATTCTGGATTACACCTCAGATGCAGAAACATTAGGTAAAAATATTGGTGATGATCTGATGGAAGGTAAACCGACTTTACCTTTAATCTCTGCTTTAGCGAACACCACAGGTCATGAACATGAAATCATCCGTCGCAGTATTGCAACCGGTGGAACATCAGATCTGGAACAGGTCATCAGCATCGTTCAGTCTTCTGGCGCACTGGACTACTGCCGTAAACGGGCACACGAAGAAACCGAGTCAGCTGTTTCGGCTTTGCAGAAACTGCCTGAGAGTGAATACACACAGGCACTGTATAATCTGGCACAGCTTGCATTACACCGAATTCAATAAAATTATATTTTGCCTATGCAGTTACAATTTAACGATCTTTTCCTGAAAATGCAGCAACAGCTTGAGACTTCTCAGGCTGTTCTGTCTGATGAGTTACTGATTGAGCTGGTGAATCGAATCCGCCCTGGTGACATTAAAAACAATGAAGAAATACATCAGAAATTTCAGGCACTGATTCAGGCCCTCCTGCTGACACCCAATGCTGTTTCAACTCTGCAACGTTTTTTACTTCAGCTGATCAGCCGATACAAACAGTCTTCTTTATATGCCGATACAGGCATTCTGTCTCTGGATGGTTTCTGGAATCAGCTGTTTCAGCGTTTAGGGGCACATTTCCTGCCTATGATCAACGATGAAACCCAGCTGCAGGATCTGGTGCGTCGGGTATTCCATCAGCGCAGTGATAAAGACTGGCTGATCTGCATTCACAGTTCTGAATGGCAACAGCTGTTCAGCCTGCTGAACACAGGGCATGGATATCAGCATGAAAAACTGGAAATCAAACGTGAACTGATCAAAGCCATTACTGTCCTGTCCTATCGGATCAGTGGTATTGGTCTGTATCCTGAGTTTATCAGTGCCTATCCTGAGCTGACCGAATATGAATCTCCATTCCTGGTTCAGAACCGGGAAATTATTGAGTTTATCGAAGCCTATAAAAAGCTGCACCGCAATGCAGACGAAATCAATGTTCAACCTCAGCCTGATGCCTCACAGGCACTGGTGATGATTGAGCAGTGCCGCGATGTGGTTTTAAAAATCCGTCGTGCAACCCGACGCATTGGTGTCAGTATCAGCCTGACTTATCTGCTGTCCCTGCTGGAACAGTGTCTGGATCGGATTGAAATACTGCTGAACCTGATCACAGAAGAAGATGAAATCCGGTATGAGTCTCTGGGCACGCTGCTGGAAGATGTAACCGAAGCCATTTACAGTGAACAGAGCGTCCGCTCACTGCTGACCACCAACAGTGAACTGATTGCTTTACAGGTCACAGAAAATGCCAGTAAAACCGGTGAACATTATGTAAGTACAGATAAGCAGGGTTTCCTGGGCATGTACAAAGCAGCAGCAGGTGCAGGTGTCATCATTGCACTGATGGCCACCTTTAAAATTCTGGCTGCCAGACTGACCCTTGCCCCGATGATGCATGCATTTATTTACAGCATGAACTACTCACTGGGCTTTATGCTGATCCATGTTCTGCATTTTACGGTTGCAACCAAACAGCCAGCCATGACCGCTGCTGCACTTGCTTCAACCGTTCAACAGCGCAGAGGCTCCAAAACTGCTCAGATTGCAGAACTGGCTGCCTTGATTATCAATATTATCCGTACTCAGTTTGTGGCGATTCTTGGCAATATATCCATTGCCATTCCTACAGCTGCAGTGGTTACATGGCTCTGGCAAGTGACCATGCACGAACCTTTACTTGCACATACCAAAGCCGCTGCCCTCCTGCACAGTCTGAATCCATTTACATCACTGGCAGTTCCACATGCAGCCATAGCAGGCGTATGCCTGTTTCTGTCTGGCTTAATTGCTGGATATTTTGACAATATGGCGGTTTACAGAAAAGTGGGACCACGCTTAAAAGCCCATGTCCGACTGAAAAATCTGATGGGACAGGAACGTCTGAATAAGTTTGCCGGCTATATAGAAACCAATCTGGGCGCACTGGCAGGTAATTTCCTGTTCGGTATCATGCTTGGAAGTATGGGAACCATTGGTTTTATTCTGGGATTGCCACTTGATATCCGCCATATTGCTTTTGCTTCGGCAAACTTCATACAGGGCTTGATGAGTATCAATGGTACACCTGAAATTGGCTTGATTATTGTGTCCTTTTTAGGGGTACTGATGATTGGGATGACCAACCTGTTCGTGAGTTTCAGCCTGACCATTATTGTGGCTTTACGTGCCCGCCGTGTCCGTTTCGAACAGTGGAAACCGCTTGCAAAACTGGTTCTGACTCACTTCCTGACCCGCCCAAGTGATTTTTTCTGGCCGCCTAAAGACCCTTTGGTTGTGAACGATTCTTCACAAAACCACAAGAATACCCACTGATTTTTTTGTTATATTTATATTGTTTTATGTTACAGATACACAAAAACAAATCAGCATAATTTACACGCACTTGAAATAAAGTGTACTGATGAGTACACTTTAGTCCATTAAATAACCGTGCTCTGATCGGTTAAAATGACAAGGATTCCGACATGCCTTATCTGCTGTTATCGGTCGGTTGTTTTTTGTTTATTATCAGTATGTTGCTTTTGTTTATTCCTGCTTTTCATGTCCATGATCTGAATGCAGTGATATGGATGAGTCAGCATCGCACTGATTCGATGAACAATTTTGCAACTGTATTGTCGACAATAGGCGGCATGCCAGGTGTATTATTTTTAGCCACTCTATGGTGTTTGTGCCTGACCTGGTATAAAAAGTATACGAACATTGTTTTTATCGTTACAGGACTGTCAGGAAGTTTTGCAACTGCATGGCTGCTTAAATTCGTATTTTCAAGACCCCGTCCTCCTGAAATGTACCACCTGGTTGAAAGTTACGGTGCGTCATTTCCAAGTGCTCATAGTTTCTATGCAGCAACGCTCGGATGTCTTGCAATTTACCTCAGCATGAAACATACAGCACATAAACTGATTTTCCTGTGTGCATTGATATGGATACTGATGATGGGTGTTTCAAGAGTTTATCTTGGTGTTCATTACCCTACGGATGTCCTGTCGGGCTGGAGCATTAGCTTCATTTGGATTTCGCTGCTTTATCTGCTGTTTACCCAAAACAGTAAAGTGCAAACAAATGATTAAAATTTTAGATATAAATCTAACTGAGGTGGAATAATGATGTCTGCAAAGCTTTGGGCTCCGACCCTTACTGCTTGCGCATTAGCAACAAGTATCGCACTTGTTGGTTGTAGCAAAGATCCAAAAGATGCACAGCAAGCTGCTGCTGCTCAACAGATGCCTCCCACAGAAGTAGGTATTATTGTTGCGCAGCCACAGAGTGTGGAACAGTCTGTCGAACTGTCAGGCCGTACCACCGCATTTGAAGTTTCAGAAGTTCGTCCACAGACCAGTGGTGTGATTCTGAAGCGTCTGTTTACTGAAGGCAGCTATGTTCGCGAAGGTCAGGCACTCTATGAAGTTGATGCCCGTACCAACCGTGCAAGTGCCGACAGTGCTCGTGCTGCTTTGGCTCGTCAGCAAGCAAATCTGAATGTATTACGTGTGAAAGAAGGTCGTTACCGTCAGCTGGTTGGCAGTAATGCAATTTCAAAACAGGAATATGATGACATCGTGGCTCAGGTAAAACTGGCTGAAGCTGATCTTGCAGCGACTCAGGCAGAACTGAAAAATGCTGAAATCAACTTAGGTTATTCAACTGTCCGCGCCCCAATTTCAGGTCAGACCAACCGTTCTACTGTGACGGCTGGTGCTTTGGTGACAGCAAATCAGGCTGATCCACTGGTGACAATTCAGCGTCTTGATCCAATTTATGTAGACATGAATCAGTCAAGTGCTGAACTGCTCCGTCTGCGTCAGCAGCTGAGTAAAGGCAGCCTGGACAGCAGTAACAACACTAAAGTCAAACTGAAACTTGAAGATGGCAGCTACTATCCTGTTGAAGGACGTCTTGCCTTTTCTGATGCCAGTGTAAATCCTGAAACAGGTACTGTGACTTTACGTGCGGTCTTCCCTAACCCGAATCATCTGTTACTGCCTGGTATGTTTGCCAATGCTCAGATTGTTCAGGGTGTGATTCCAAATGCATTCCTGATTCCTCAGGCAGCAATCACCCGCACACCAACAGGTCAGGCAATGGCTATGCTGGTCAATGCAAAAGGTCAGGTTGAAACACGTCCTGTGACGACTGTCGGTGTTCAGGGCAAAGACTGGATCGTGACTGAAGGTCTGCAGGCCGGTGACAAAGTCATTGTGGATGGTATTGCTAAAGTAAAACCTGAACAGCCGGTGACTGCAAAGCCTTATCAAGCTCAGCCTGAAGCACAACCAGGTCAGCCTGCTTCGAAACAGGCTCAGTCAGCTCAACCTGCTCCTGCGAGCAAAACGACTGAAGAAAAAGCTACTTCACACGCATAAGGGGTAGACTTCAATGGCTCAATTTTTTATTCATCGCCCGATTTTTGCATGGGTGATTGCATTGGTCATCATGCTGGCGGGTGTACTCACGCTGTCAAAAATGCCAATTGCACAGTATCCGACCATTGCTCCACCAACAGTTTCCATTTCGGCAACTTATCCTGGTGCATCTGCTGAAACTGTAGAAAATACAGTGACTCAGATTATTGAGCAGCAAATGAACGGTCTGGATGGCTTACGTTATATTTCATCCAACAGTGCCGGTAACGGTCAGGCTTCCATTACCCTGAACTTCGAACAGGGTGTTGATCCTGATATTGCACAGGTTCAGGTGCAGAACAAACTTCAGTCAGCGACAGCGCTGTTACCTGAAGATGTTCAGCGTCAGGGTGTGAAAGTCACTAAATCAGGTGCCAGCTTCTTACAGGTACTTGCATTTTATTCACCTGATGGCAACCTTTCAGCAGATGACATTAAAGACTATGTAAACTCCAATATTTCTGAACCCCTCAGCCGTGTGGCAGGTGTGGGTGAAGTACAGGTGTTTGGTGGTTCTTATGCAATGCGTATCTGGCTTGATCCTGCAAAAATGACCAGCTTTGGTGTTACACCAAGTGATATTGCTGCAGCGATCCGCTCGCAGAACTCTCAGGTTGCAGTCGGTCAGTTAGGTGGCGCACCAGCAGTTGAAGGTCAGGTTCTGAATGCAACTGTCAATGCACAGAGCATGCTGACTACACCTGAACAGTTTAAAAATATTTTCCTTCGTAATACTTCAGATGGTGCTCAGGTACGCCTGGGTGATGTAGCCCGTGTTGAACTGGGTGCAGATACCTATCAGTTTGATTCAAAATACAACGGCAAACCTGCCGGTGGTGTTGCAATTAAACTCGCAACCGGTGCAAACGCACTGGATACAGCTGAAGCAGTTGAAGCCCGTCTGGTTGAACTTCGTAAGAACTATCCGACAGGAATGAAAGATGATCTTGCATTCGATACAACGCCATTTATTAAACTTTCAATTGAAAGTGTAGTACATACGCTGATTGAAGCTGTCATCCTTGTATTCTTTGTGATGTTCCTGTTCCTTCAGAACTGGCGTGCAACCATTATTCCAACCATGGCAGTACCGGTTGTTGTACTGGGAACATTTGCTGTCATCAACATGTTCGGTTTCTCGATCAATACGCTCACCATGTTCGCCATGGTACTCGCCATCGGTCTGTTAGTGGATGACGCAATTGTTGTCGTGGAAAACGTTGAACGTGTGATGGTCGAAGATCATCTTGATCCTGTTGAAGCCACTGAAATCTCCATGAAACAGATTTCTGGTGCCTTGATTGGTATTACCTCTGTACTGACTGCGGTATTCGTACCAATGGCTTTCTTTGGTGGTACAACAGGCGTAATTTACCGTCAGTTCTCCATCACGCTTGTGACAGCCATGATTCTGTCACTGATTGTGGCTCTGACCTTCACCCCTGCCCTGTGTGCAACGATTCTGAAACAGCATGAACCAGGCAAAGAAGAAAGCAACGGTGTTTTTGCCCGCTTCTTCCGCTGGTTCAACAATGCCTTTGACCGCACTGCTGATAAATATCAGAACGGCGTAAACCGCATGACACATCACAAACTGTTCTCAGGCGTGATTTATGCAGTCGTTATTGCGCTGCTGGTGGGTGTGTTCATCAAAATGCCGAAATCATTCCTTCCTGATGAAGATCAGGGTGTGGTAATGACGCTGGTACAGTTACCGCCAAACGCAACGCTTGACCGTACAGGTAAAGTCGTTGATACCATGACGGACTTCTTCCTGCATGACAAAGCCAATGCTGTACAGTCTGTGTTCAGTGTTGCCGGCTTCTCATTTACAGGTATTGGTCAGAACGCAGGTCTTGCTTTCATTAAACTGAAAGACTGGAGTGAGCGTACAACGCCAGAACAGCAGATCGGTGCTGTGATCCAGCGTGGTATGGCACTGAACATGATTGCAAAAGATGCCTCTTATGTAATGCCGTTACAGTTACCTGCAATGCCTGAACTGGGTGTAACCGCTGGTTTTAACCTTCAGCTGAAAGATCCAGGTGGTCAGGGTCATGACAAACTGATTGCTGCACGAAATGCAATTCTGGGTATGGCATCTCAGGACAAGCGCCTGGTGGGTGTACGTCCGAACGGTCAGGAAGATACACCTCAGTATCAGATTGAAATTGATCAGGCTCAGGCGGGTGCAATGGGTGTCAGTATTGCTGATATCAATTCAACCATGAGCATGGCGTGGGGTGGTTCATACATCAATGACTTCGTAGACCGTGGTCGTGTGAAGAAAGTTTATGTCCAGGGTGAAGCGGATGCACGCATGATGCCGGAAGACCTGAACAAATGGTATGTCCGTAACAACAAAGGCGTGATGGTTCCATTCTCTGCATTTGCAACAGGCAAATGGACATATGGTTCACCTCGTCTTGAACGTTATAACGGCGTTTCATCTGTGAACCTTCAGGGTACTCCAGCACCTGGTATCAGCTCTGGTGATGCAATGAAAGCAATGGAAGAAATTGTTGCCAAACTGCCATCCATGGGCTTACAGGGCTTCGATTATGAGTGGACAGGTCTGTCACTTGAAGAACGTGAATCTGGTGATCAGGCTCCATTCCTCTATGCACTGTCTCTGCTGATTGTATTCCTGTGTCTTGCTGCACTGTATGAAAGCTGGTCTATTCCATTCTCAGTCCTGCTGGTTGTTCCATTAGGTATTCTGGGTGCTGTGTTGCTGACTTATCTGGGTATGATCATTAAAGGTGACCCAAATCTGTCCAACAACATCTACTTCCAGGTCGCAATGATTGCCGTAATTGGTCTGTCTGCGAAAAACGCGATTCTGATTGTGGAATTTGCCAAAGAACTTCAGGAAAAAGGCGAAGATCTGTTTGATGCAACGCTTCATGCTGCAAGAATGCGTTTACGTCCTATTATCATGACTACACTTGCTTTCGGTTTTGGTGTACTGCCTCTTGCGCTTGCAAGCGGTGCAGGCGCAGGAAGCCAGCACTCTGTAGGTTATGGTGTACTGGGTGGCGTAATCAGTTCAACACTGCTGGGTATTTTCTTTATCCCTGTGTTCTTCGTATGGATCCGCAGTATCTTTAAATATAAACCTAAAAAAATTAACACTCAGGAGCAATCATCGTGATGCAGAATATATGGTCTGTTTCAGGTCGTAGCATTGCGGTATCTGCACTTGCGCTTGCTTTGACTGCATGTCAAAGCATGCGTGGCCCAGAACCCGTAGCGCAGACAAATCTGCCAACAAGTTATATCAGTAATGCATCGGGTACATCTGTTGCAGAACAGGGTTATAAAGATTTCTTCTCTGACCCTCGTCTCATTCAGACGCTTGATCTGGCACTTCAGAATAACCGTGATCTGCGTGTAGCAGCACTGAATATTGAAAAAGCGCAGGAGCAATACCAGATTACGAAAACTGCGCTGTTACCCTCTATCGGTGCAAGCGGCAGTGTATTGCGTCAGGTATCCCCTACCCGTGATCCAAACAACCCATATTCAACCTATCAGGTTGGATTGGGGATCACGGCTTATGAGCTGGACTTCTGGGGACGTATCCGTAGCTTACGTGACAACATCCTGGACACATACTTAGCAACTGCCAGTGCCAAAGATTCCACTCAGATTGCACTGATTGGACAAGTGACACAGGCATGGCTGAACTATTCTTTTGCCAGCTCTCAGTTGAAACTTGCAGACCAGACACTGAAAGCTCAGCTTGAATCCTACAATCTGAACAAAAAGCGTTTTGATGTTGGTATCGACAGTGAAGTTCCTGTCCGTCAGGCACAGATTTCTGTTGAAACAGCACGTAATGATGTTGCCAACTATAAAACACAGGTTGCACAGGCTCAGAACCTGTTAAATCTGCTGGTTGGCCAGCAGCTGCCTGCAAATTTATTGCCTGCACAGCGTGTCACAAAAATTACCAATACCACGGTACTCCAGTCAGGTCTTCCAAGTGATCTGCTGAATAACCGTCCTGATGTTAAAGCTGCAGAATACAAACTGTCTGCTGCCGGTGCGAATATTGGTGCTGCGAAAGCCAAAATGTTCCCGACCATCAGCCTGACTGGTAACTTAGGTTATGCTTCCACTGATCTCAGCGATCTGTTCAAATCAGGTTCATTCCTTTGGTCTGTTGGACCAAGTCTGGATGTGCCTTTGTTTGACTGGGGCGTGCGTAAAGCAAATGTAAAAGTTTCAGAAATTGACCAGAAAATTGCTCTGGCTGATTATGAAAAATCCATTCAGTCTGCTTTCCGTGAAGTCAATGATGCACTGGCTGTCCGTCAGAATATCGGTGACCGTCTCTCTGCACAAAAACGCTTAGTCGAAGCAACAAATACAACCTATAAACTGTCCAATGCCCGCTTCCGTGCCGGTATTGACAGTTATTTGACTGTACTGGATGCACAGCGTGCGTCTTATGCAGCTGAACAGGGCTTACTGTTGCTGGAGCAGGCAAACTTAAACAACCAGGTTGAAGTTTATAAATCCCTCGGTGGTGGCGTAAAAGTCAATACAGGCGATGCGACACTGCAGCAGCCTTCTACAGCTCAGCGTCAGGCTGACAGCAAATAATATCAGCACTGATTTAAAAGCTCACTTCGGTGGGCTTTTTTATTGCTTTTTAAACAGGCTTTGCCTATCTTCAGAGACAGTTTCCTTATGAATACAGACTATGCAACTCAGTAATTTAGAAAGCGTTCCAGGGCATCACATCACTAGACAGCTGGATGTCGTCTATGGCAGTACAGTCCGCAGTAAGCACGTTGGTCGTGATTTTATGGCAGGGCTGAAAAATATCGTGGGCGGTGAACTGAAAGGTTATACCGAACTGCTGGAGGAATCCCGTCAGGAAGCAATGGACCGTATGATTCAAAAAGCACAGAGCATGGGTGCAAATGCAATTGTCGGTATCCGTTTTTCAACCTCCAATATTGCTCAGGGTGCATCAGAACTGTTTGTTTACGGCACAGCGGTCATTGTAGAACCCAGCAGACCACACTTACCCGATCCATTTCCAGCAGGATAATACAACATGGATGGGTTAATTTTTAAAATCGTCCTGACGCTTGTTCTGTTCATCATCGGGTGGGCTTTTGGTCGTCATATCGAACACAAACATCTGAATGAGCTTGAACACAAAGAACAGGCGCTGGCGCACATCCGTATTGATACCAATAAATTTCAGACCTCAGAGCACCCAGGTCTGCTGATCGAAAGCAATGTGGTCATTTCGCATGATTATTTCAAATATATCATTGCTCAGATACAGAATTTCTTTGGTGGTCGTTTGACGACTTATGAAAGTGTGGTTGATCGGGCACGGCGAGAGGCCGTTGTACGTTTAAAACAGAAAGCAATGGATGCAGGCGCGACACAGATTATGGGCTTACGTTTAAGTACCACTGAACTGGGCATGCAGGGCGGAATGGTAGAGGTCTTTGCTTATGGCACAGCCATCCAGAAACCGTACTCCTGAACATATACAGCCCTGGAGCATGCAGATATCCACACTGAAATGAATGAATCACTTTCGCTCAGGTATGGATAAGCTGCCAATATCAGGAAATATTCGGGGTTAAAATGAAATGGTTGCTGATTAACGAGCCATTTCACATACCCATTTTCCTTTTTTCTCAGTACAGCTTTGCATAGTCAAAGGATAAGGTGTCAGTTCTGTCTGGTGAAAACCCTTCTGATCAAAACGGATTACCGACTGGTAAGTCCCATCATCCATTTTTACTTCCAGACCCTGATCGTAAATGCGATACATGGTATTACCAACAGCTTTTCTGAAACCATCAAAATAATGGAAGTTGATCTGATTGTTCTGAATGCTTAGAAAACCAATCCCACCATAATACTGTGACTGATGATTACGCATGTCGATGATATGTACACTGTGGTCAGCGTAAATAAAACGCCCCACTTCTTTTAACCAGCTGCTGTTTAAGATGGTCAGCTGATCAGAAAAAATATGACCATTGAGCAGAATACAGCGTACAGGACACTTAGCTGCATCTGCCGAAGGTGTTTTTAAGTACTGTTGATGGTTCAGTATTTCAAAGCGATAAGGAATCTGACGGGTATCCAGCTGTGCAGTCGGTAAACGCTGATCAGTGCTTTTAGCAGAAGTCCTGGCTGATTTCTTAGTATCGTAAAATTCAGTTTTCAGCCATTTTTCCGCATCAAAAAAATGCTCACGGGGTCGCCAGCCCTGCTTCTCTTCGTCCGATGGTTCTGCATAAGCCCATGCCTGCGCAGCCTGTTGCTGTACCTGTCTGGCATGGGAACTGACTGAAAATATCAGAATGCACAGGCAAAGAACCAGATGCTGAGATAATCTGAACTGATGCTGAATCAACACTGCCTGTCCACCCTGCGCAATGTGCTAAAAATAAAGACTGAAATAAAATAACTTACAAAGACTTATTTAACTTTCATTTTTCGGATCATTTTATATAAGGTCGTTGGTGATAAACGGGAAACCAGTACACCCAGTTTTTCTTTGCGACCACCAATCACGATATATTCCTCACCTTTCATCAGGGCTGCAACCGTCTGTTGAGCGAAGTCCTCAGCATCCAGACCATTTTCAATAGCTTCGTCCTGATGCCCCTGTGGTTTACCCTCACCATCCAGCGCATTGAATGACACATTGGTACGTACAAAACCTGGAAATATAACCGAGACATTGACACCATTCTGTGCCACTTCAGCCCGCAGACTGTTTGCCCACATGTGGATCGCGGCTTTGGCTGCTGAATAGGATGCCCGATACTGTGTTCCAAGCAACCCTGCCACGCTTGAGACAAATGCAATACGACCAGATTTCTGAGTCAGGAATGTCGGCAGAACCAGTTTTGTTAAAAAAACCTGTGAAAAATAATCCACTTCCATAATGGCACGTTCAGTCTGCATGGTCGTGTCAGCAATCAGTGCCCGCTGGCTTAATCCCGCATTATTGATCAGCAGATCAATACGCCCCTTCTGAGCCAGCACCTGTTCATAAGCATGTCTGACCTGACTTTCACTGGTGATATCTGCCGCTACAGATATATGACGTTCAGGATGCATTAATGTCACACGGACATTTTCCAGCTCATCCAGACGACGGGCTGTCAGTACAACCTGTGCGCCCTGCAAGGCACATTCCTTTGCCAGTGCTTTACCCAGTCCCGAAGATGCACCCGTAATCCAGACAACCTGTCCTTCCATCATCTTAATTTCCTTATATTTTACCGTTAAACCTGATGAATGAATTTAACAAAGTGTTCAGCATAATGCTTCGTTTTTTCTATATTTTTCGCGTCAAATTCATCGGCAACTTTTTCAAGCCGTTTATAACCTGTACTGGTCACCATATTGATGACACCGTTCAGCGTTTTATCGACCACAAAATTAAACTTCAGTAATGTTTTGGGATCACGGATAAACTCAGAAACCCCTAAGTCCACAATCTGAATCAGATTTTTAATTGTAGCCGGAAACACCTGTGCATTTCCCTCAATCAGCTTCTGAATATTAGTGTACGCCTGCTCACCCAGCTGATTGTCCAGCTGATAATACATCACCACCTGCTCGGCATCAGAAGGTTCAAACTTTTTCAGGATATGATTGGCAACCGGTTTTAAACGGTCATTGCTGAAAAATGAAATTGACCACGGCATGTATTTCTTGAGTGCGCCCTCAATCTGGTCAAAAATCTGTTCTGCTTCTTTAAGTTTTTTCAGGCTTTCAGGCGTCAGATCCTTGTTACTGCGCTGTTCATTCAGCAGCTTACCGAACACCTGATCCAGCACCTGACAGGACATATCTGTAAATGCCTTGCCCAGACGTTTTGCCACGTCCTGCTTTTCACCATGATTAAGATGCTGGGTTATTTCCACCAGCTCGCGATATGTATTCTGATTTATCAGCAGATCAATTTTATATGTCATTTATATGTACAACCCTTTGACTGATTTTATTTGAATAATTGTTCCATGCTCAGCATCTTAGCAAAGCACTCTTATGGCTTCATTGTCTTTTTCAACCTATTACATAAATTAATATTTTTTATAAAAACACTCTGAATCAACTGCATGCCCATTCCTGTTGTAATTCTGCCCTCATGATGATGCACTGGTGTAATTCACAAAGCCTGGAACAGACAGAATACCGGCACAGACTGAGACATGATTAAAAATCAGTACTGGAGCTGTCCGGAACAACATCGTCTGCAAATATTTTGCTACAATAGATGCAATTTTTTACTCACTTTTGAACTGTTTTTACTATGACTGATTCAGCGCAAAATATTGCTACGA
This sequence comes from Acinetobacter chinensis, assembly GCF_002165375.2. Lineage (NCBI taxonomy): Bacteria > Pseudomonadati > Pseudomonadota > Gammaproteobacteria > Moraxellales > Moraxellaceae > Acinetobacter > Acinetobacter chinensis. The sequence goes on along the minus strand of NZ_CP032134.1, from coordinate 921,407 downwards.
CCTACGATCCGACTGAGATCGAAAAAAAATGGTACCAGACCTGGGAAGAGAAAGGCTACTTCAAGCCATCCGGTGAAGGTGATTCATTCTGTATCATGATTCCGCCGCCGAACGTCACTGGCAGCCTGCACATGGGTCATGGTTTTAACAATGCCATTATGGATGCGCTGACCCGTTATAACCGTATGTCTGGCAAAAATACCTTATGGCAACCAGGGACAGACCATGCGGGTATCGCAACCCAAATGGTGGTTGAACGTCAGCTTGGTGCGCAAGGTGTCAGCCGTCATGATCTTGGTCGTGAAAAATTCATCGAAAAAATCTGGGAATGGAAAGAACAGTCAGGTGGCAATATTACCAACCAGATCCGTCGTCTGGGTTCTTCTGTAGACTGGTCACGTGAACGCTTCACCATGGATGAAGGTTTATCAAATGCAGTAAAAGAAGTCTTCGTTAAATTACACGAAGATGGTCTGATCTACCGTGGTAAACGTCTTGTAAACTGGGATCCTAAACTACAGACCGCCCTTTCTGACTTAGAAGTTGAGTCTGATAAAGAAGAACAAGGTTCACTGTGGCATTTCAAATATTTCTTTGAAGATAAATCACTGCGTACCCACGATGGTAAAGATTACATCGTAGTTGCAACCACTCGTCCTGAAACTCTGTTAGGTGATACTGCTGTTGCAGTTGCACCTGATGATGAACGCTATGCACCATTGGTCGGTAAAAATATTATCCTGCCAATCACAGGTCGTGCAGTTGCGATTGTCAAAGATGAGTATGTAGACAAAGAATTCGGTACAGGCTGTGTAAAAATTACCCCTGCTCATGACTTCAATGACTATGAAGTGGGTAAACGCTGTGAATTGCCAATTATCAACATTTTCAACAAAAATGCTGAAATTCTGGCTGAATTTGAATACATCGCGAAAGCGGGCGAACAGATTTCTAAAACCATCGCAGCACCTGCTGATTATGTTGGTTTAGAGCGTTTTGCTGCACGTAAAAAACTGGTTGAACAAGCTGAAGCTGAAGGCTGGCTGGATCAAATCCAACCGTACACATTGAAGCCACCTCGTGGTGACCGTTCAGGTGTAATCGTTGAGCCGTTATTGACAGACCAGTGGTATGTAAAAATTGCGCCACTTGCTGAACCTGCAATCAAAGCGGTGAAAGATGGCGACATCAAATTTGTACCTGAGCAATACAGCAACATGTACATGGCTTGGATGAATAACATTCAGGACTGGTGTATTTCACGTCAATTGTGGTGGGGTCACCGTATCCCTGCTTGGTACGATGCTGAAGGCAATATCTATGTCGGTCGTAACGAAGAGGAAGTTCGTGCGAAGAACGACATCGCTACTGATGTTGAACTGAAACAGGACGAAGACGTTCTGGATACATGGTTCTCATCTGCACTTTGGACATTCTCAACTTTAGGCTGGACTGGCGATGCTGAGAAAGATAAAGAAAACTATTTCTTAAATACGTTCCACCCAACTGACGTACTTGTGACTGGTTTTGACATCATTTTCTTCTGGGTTGCACGTATGATTATGTTTACGCTGCACTTCATGAAAAATGAAGATGGTACACCACAAGTTCCGTTCAAAACTGTGTATGTACATGGTTTAGTCCGTGATGGCGAAGGTCAGAAAATGTCTAAGTCTAAAGGTAACGTCCTTGACCCATTAGATTTGATTGATGGTGTTGATCTTGAAACTTTGGTACAGAAACGTACCACTGGTTTGATGAACCCGAAAACTGCGCCAAAAATCGAAAAAGCGACCCGTAAAGAATTCCCTGAAGGGATTCAGGCTTATGGTACAGATGCGGTTCGTTTCACATTCTGTGCATTGGCAAACACTGGTCGTGACATCAAATTCGACATGAAACGTGTTGAAGGCTACCGTAACTTTGCCAATAAAATCTGGAATGGTACACGTTTCGTTCTGATGAATGTTGAAGGTCAGACTGTTGGTCAGACTGCACGTCCTGATCTTTGGGAATTGCCTGAACAATGGATCGTGAGCCGTTTACAGAAAGCGGAAGCTGCGGTTCAAACTGCATTTGCAACTTATCGTTTGGACCTGGCTGCACAAGCGATTTATGAATTCATCTGGAATGAATACTGTGACTGGTATGTAGAGCTGACTAAGCCTGTTCTGAATGATGAAAATGTCGCTGAAGAACGTAAAGCTGAAGTACGTCGTGTGCTTTTATCTGTCATGGAAGCTGCGTTACGTCTTGCTCACCCGTTAATGCCGTATTTGACTGAAGAAATCTGGCAGACGCTTGCGCCTATGATCGGTATTCAAGGCGAAACCATCATGTTGGCGAAGTACCCTGTTGCTGACGAAGCGAAGATCAATGATCAAGCGGAAGCAGATATGCAATGGCTTCAAGGTTTGATTGGTGCGGTACGTAATATCCGTGGTGAAATGGGCTTAGGTAATGCACGTTTATTGCCTGTGTTGCTTCAAAACACCACTGATGCTGAAAAAGCACAGATTGCTCGTATTGAACCGTTGTTTAAAGCATTGGCTAAAGTTGAAAGCATTACTTTCCTTGCAAATGCTGAGCAACCGCCATTGTCATCATCGAGTGTAGTTGGTCACGTGTCTGTATTCGTTCCGATTAAAGGCTTGATTGATCCTAAAGCTGAATTGGGTCGTCTACAAAAAGACTTTGATAAGGTTCAAAAGCAACATGACCAGATTGCCACTAAACTAGGTAATGAAGGTTTTGTAGCAAAAGCTCCTGCTGCTGTGGTTGAGGGCGAGAAAGTGAAACTTGCTGAGTTTGCTGATCAGTTAGCGAAGATTAAAGCGAATATGGAGCAGATTGCGGCGCTTTAATTAATTAAACTATAAAAAAAGCCCATCATTGGGCTTTTTTTATGCAAAAAAACAACCTATATTAAAATAAACCTAAATAATATTGAGTTTTTAAATATGATAATACTTAATCACAGTAATAATATAGCCGATAAATATTTTGAAAGATTAAATCACTTTGGTTTGAGTATCATTGTCCCTGTAACAATAGGTCTATTTTTTGCAAAAGGCTCACATTTTAGCGCACAAGATATACAACTTGTTAGCCAGTTTTTTTTAATCATTAGCATTATTTATCTTGTAATTGACTCATCAGAATGCACAAAAAATTATAAGCGAATAGCCAAAGTATATTTTGAGAAAAATAGCCATTTAAGACTAACCCTAAAAACACTAGTTTTTCTAATTAGTTACTGCTTTTTAGGGTCATTAGCCGTTGGGTTAATTTAAAGATATGTTTTAATAGTTCGATCTAATTTGGTTGAAGACGAGAAAGTAGAACTTTCTGAGTTTACTGACCAATTAGCGCAAATTAAAGCGAATATGGAGCAGATTACGGCGCTTTAAGGTGTTGATAGAGAGATGGATCCGTAAATTTGAACAACTCCTATAAGTGATATTCTGCTCCTCAAATGATGTTATAAACATCAATATATGGAGTATTTTATGGCACGTAGACCAAGAAGAAATCATTCAAATGATTTTAAAGCTAAGGTAGCACTTGCTGCGATTAAAGCAGAAAAAACACTTGCTGAATTGAGTGCTGAGTTTGATGTTCATCAAAACCAAATTATTGACTGGAAAAATCAATTGATCTCAGCTTCCTCGCAAGCTTTCGATCAATCAAAAGCTCCAACAGAACCACCCATCGATCTAAAAAAACTACATGCAAAAATCGGTGAGCAGGCATTAGAAATTGATTTTTTAGAAGGTGTGTTGAAGAAACTGGGCCGCTTCAACCACAAAAGTTAATCGACGACTCACTTCAGATTTCAGTATCTAAGCAAGCTAAGCTGCTGAAAGTCTCCCGTGGTTGTTATTACTATCGCCCAAAACCTGTGAGTGCATCAGATCTGAAGCTGATGCGATGTATTGATGAATTACATATGCAATATCCTTTTGCAGGCAGTCGTATGATGCGTGATTTGTTGAATCGTCAAGGACATCATATAGGACGACGTCATACACGTACTTTAATGAAGAAAATGGGTATTCAGGCGTTATATTGCAAACCAAATTTAAGCCAGGCTAATCAAGCTCACCGTAAATATCCATATCTGCTCAAAGGGTTGGCTATTCAGCGCAGTAATCAAGTGTGGTCTACGGATATAACGTATATCCCTATGGCAAAAGGCTTTGTTTATTTATGTGCTGTGATTGATTGGCATAGCCGCAAGGTACTTGCGCATAGGGTATCGATTAGTATGGAGGTGGATTTTTGTATTTCGGCTTTAAATGAAGCGATTGAAAAATATGGTCGACCTGAAATATTTAATACAGACCAAGGCAGCCAGTTTACCAGTGATGCATTTATTGATGTATTGAAATCAAATGGCATTCAAATCAGTATGGATGGTAAAGGTCGATGGGTAGATAATGTGATGGTTGAACGATTATGGCGGAGCGTTAAATATGAAGAGGTGTATCTCAAAGCTTATAGCAGTGTCACAGATGCGAAAAAGCAATTAAGTGCATATTTTGAGTTTTATAATTTGAAACGACCTCATTCGAGTCTAGACAAAATGACACCAAATGAGTTTTACTATGATCAGCTACCCCAACAAAACAAGGTGGCTTAACTAGAGCGGAATATCACTTATAAATACGCTTTTAGTTGTTCAAACAAGTGGGACCACCTCTATAGTTTGATGCAAAAAATCCCCTCAGTTGAGGGGATTTTTTATAAAATTTTCCATTTTTTTTTGATAGTCTTTAAATTCTTGATTATCATTTTCTACACTTAACACATAATTTATTTTTCCTAACAAAGATAATAAATATGTAGGGTTTTTATTTCGTATTTTAGATAAATGCGACATCAAACCATATTTATTAATATAATAAATTTCTTGTCTAATTTTTTTCTTATAAGTTTTCGGAATTTTTATTCCATCATTTACGACAACAATACCAGTAATAATATTTTGAGTTTTATTTTTTCTCAATTGAGTTTTAGACTCATTTAAAGTCAAACCGAAATCACCAACAATTGATTCTACTAAACTATAAAAACCCTTTGTAATTTTTTCACCTGAAAATACTATATCATCAGCATACCTTGTATAAGTAGATTCATTTTTTTTAGCCAAATTATTTAAACGCTTATCTAAAGAAAAAAGTAGTAAGTTTGACAAAAAAGGACTGGTAGGCGCGCCTTGACCTAACCCTTCCTCATAGCAACATAGCCTTGCAAGATAAAAAGAAATTTTTTTAGGATAACCAAGTTCATTAAAATACCGAACAACCCAATTCAATGAAATACTAGGAAAGAAATTTTGCAAATCTAATTTTAAAAAATCGCGTCCTCCTATATGTGCTTTAGCATTAGTAATAATTGATTTTTTTTGTATAAAACCGTGAATATTACTATGGCAAGTACACTTCAAAAGTATATTTTTATATATCCATCTTTGGATTAATAAAAGTGAAGGGAATGGTACAACAATTTTTCTACGCCCACCTTTTTTCTTCTTAATATAAAATTCATGATAAAAACTCTCAGGCGAGAATATCATTTTATATAAAATATTTAACTCAATACCTACAAGCTTTGAAAACTGTTCAATTTCAAAAATAATAGGTAATTTTTTTTTTGACAATTTGGAAATTATTTCAAGATACTCATCAATATATTGTTCAGAAATACCAATATCTTGAAAGTAAGTTTCCCATTGTGATAATTGCATAAGATAAAAACCTATAGAGATTACTTTCTTTACTTGCTCTGTGATAAACAAAATTGATTTTGCGTAGAGCAAAAGCTATTTTGTTTATCACTGTGAATCAGCGATAGCTGTTCACGACTTAAACGAGAAAATTGATAAATTTTCGAGATTAAGTCCAGGTCATTGAGACCTTAACACTAGAAGCGACTTCACTTCAATTTGCTAATCTCTATAGGCGTATAGAGTATACAACATTACATAAGACTTCTTCTAGGTACATAAAACTCATTTAATGAAATCTTTCCTTCCCTTAAAAAATCTTTAGGTATTTGTCTGATAATAGTCTTATGTTTTTTTTGAGATAAAATCAGATAGAAACCCGATTGTGTTAACTCAATAACAGCTCCATTTGTTTTTAGTAAGTTCATTTCAGATAGTACAGATATAGTGTCTAAGAATTTTGAAAACGGTAGTATTACCCTTTGACTTAAAGAAAAAGCCTGTAATCTATAGTTAGAAGCTTTAAATAATTCAATCAAAACTCTATGCTCGATTTGTGAAAGTTTTTTCATTATGCATCCACCATAGCCCGATGAAGAATAACTGGGCGTTTAGACGTATTTTTATAATATTTCCACCAAAAAATTGGTAGGACATTATTTGGGGTATTTACATCCTGAATAGCTAAAGCAACTTGCCCATCACTGTATCCAAGACTATGAAGAGGTCTGCCTTCAAAATTTTCTAAAAATTTTGACTCTATATTCCGAATTTTTTCTTTGAAAAAATTCGCCTCGTTAACATCATAAAAACCATCTATTACTTTTTTCAAAAGTTCATGGACAACGAAAACCTCTACTTCCTCACTTTCTAGACGAGTTTTTCCAAACTCAGTACAAAAAAGCACTTTGACACATATTTCTATTTCCTGTGCACTATACTGTGACTTAATCCTTTGGATACGTCCTAGAACAGTATCCCCTGACCCTATAAAATTATCGACTAGAATAATTTTTTTATGATTAAATCCTTTTTTTGATGCCTCTTTATAAGAATGGTCATAGCGATTTACGAATAAATATCCATCCCAATCCTTTTGAGCTAAAATTGATTTCAAACTATAAATTACTGCCTGTGCGCTATCTGCACCAGAATCACCTGTCATTGCCACAATCTGTACTTTAGAGGGATCAGACTCCGTTTGTATTATATTTTCTGCCAAATCCTTCAATAACACATTATATTCAACATCTTTTATATACTTTATTTTATCAATTAGTTGCATTACTATATTTCTTGTTTCAACATCTTCACAATCAACAAATAGTAAATGTGATAAAGCTTCCTTCTTCTCACTTAACCACTGATGCTTCATGCAAATATCAAATAAGATATTAAATTCGGATCGTTCCATATAGTAACTAACCAAGAAAATAATTTTTTGTATCCAACTAAGCCAAAGATAATACAATAAAATTTTATGATTTTCATTCTAACTTTTTATTTCTTGCTCACTAAAAATATTTATATAGCGATCAAATCAATTTCATGACAGAAAAAATCCACAATATACGGTGCAATCACATGCTGTCGACGGAATTTTAGATTCATAAATTGTTTATTACGGAGGATTTTCCACATCAAGTTTTCAGCATCTGTAGCTGTGTGGTGCATAGATTTGGCAAAGACATAGAGTTACAGGTCTATCATTTTTCTTATTACCTCTCCCTAGCCCTCTCCTACAAGGAGAAGGAATATTCATTATTAAGCTGATTGACGGTATTTAATTAGATGCAACTCCCTCTCCCTTTGGGAGAGGGTTGGGGTGAGGGAAAGGTGATTTTAAGGGAGAAAAGCAAACCTTATAGCACCCCATTATTCCCCAACAACATCTCCAATCCTTTCACTTTCCCCATGTATTTCAATCGTTCTTTTTCCCACTTCACCTGCTGTTTCAACGCAGAAGTATCTTCATCAATCTGTGCATACAGATCAGAAATCTGTAGCCTCCCTTGCGCTTTACCTACCTTTATTTTGGCTTTTTCAGACCAAACCAAAGCATCAATCAGTTCAGCCAGTTGATCTGCCAGTTTCTGACTTTGACTGTCCAGTGCCATTTTATAAAACTTAAGCTGTTCATCACCTAAGCCCTTTTTATTTGAGCCATTACCCTGCTCAATCTGTATTTGTAATTTTAGTAAAGCAAACAAATCCTGCTGTTCATAGGCAGCGTTTACATGTTGAAAAATTTCTGTTTTTTCCTGTTTTTTAGCTTCATCAGGTTCACGGTCAGGGTGAATAGTTGAAGCTAATTTTAGATAGACTGTTTTTAAAGACTGCTCCGCCATTTTTTCAGCATGCTGTTTTTTATCCTGCTGTCTTTTGAGTTTAGCTTGCTCACGAAGTTGCTGATATTGCTCCTGATCCCAGTCCTCAGTTTCAACAAATACTTCATGATCATTTTGAGTGTTCAAATCAACAATATTCGTTTGATCTGCTGAGGCTTTCTTTTTCTTAGATTTATGATGTTCTAGTGATTGCTGATAGTACTGATACAGTGTATTTACTTTATCCTGCTGTTCACTGGCAAGTGATTGTGAGCTTTTTAAATACTGTGCAAGTGACTGAATTTTATTATCCAGTAACAGAGCATCTGCTTTGGAAAAGTCGCCGTGACTGAGGTGTTCCCAAAGCTGTTGTAACTGACTAAATAAAATGTTGTGTAATTCCTGATAGACTGGAATTAAATGTTTACGGGTATATTCTAAAACTTCATCTTTTGCCTGTTGCCACTTTGCCAGTTCAAGCTTCTGCTGTTCAATTTTTTCAATCAGGCGATACAGTTTTTTCTGCTGTAGACTGGACACTGTATCTGGCTGAAGAATGGTTTTTAACTCGAAAGACATAACGCATCAAAACTGAAAAAAAGGCAATCATCCCAATCTTAACCTGTTCAGCAGAAAAATAGTTGATGTACCTGGCTCAGAAGTGTTGCACCCCATGCTCCATAACTGAACTTCAGGTTAAAAATGACCACGTTTTGCATCCATCTGGAACAGAAAAAACAGCAGTTCATTTTTTACTGCCAGATACGTTCTGCTTAAACTTCTAATTCTTAATATGATATTTCAGGCAGCTTAAGCTTTTGTCCAGTCATGCATCATTTTCCGGCTGTATGGCATACATTATGCTTAATTATTCATGTGCATTAACATGTATTTTTTGAAATAAAAACTGTTTAATTCATAACCATTTAGCATTAACAAAACCCTAAAAAATATTGCTTGAGGAAATGAGTGAATCTCTATTAAGATGAAATATGACGTGTTTTTACACCTATAAAAGATGTCATTATTTTCATAAAAACTGACGGTTCAAAAAGCAATAATATTTGCAGACATAACGATACAAAAGGAGTTTTGTACATGACACATAAACGCACCATGACTTCCCTGCTTTGCGCAAGTGCCCTGATGTTAGGATTAAGTGCCTGTAGTGACAACAAAGCACCTGCTGCTGGCGAAAAAGCCCAAAGCGGCGCAGCGGCTTCGGGTACATTAGATAAGATCAAGAGCTCAGGTACGATTGTACTGGGCTACCGTGACTCCTCCATTCCATTTTCCTATATTGCAGACAACCCAAACCAGCCTGTGGGCTATGCACATGACTTACAGTTAAAAGTCGTCGAAGCGGTGAAGAAAAAACTGGAACTGCCAGACCTGAAAGTTCGCTATAACCTTGTAACCAGTCAGAACCGTATTCCTCTGGTTTCAAACGGTACGGTAGACTTAGAATGTGGTTCAACCACAAATAACAAAGAGCGTCAGCAACAGGTTGATTTCTCTTTAGGTTTCTTTGAAGTCGGTTCAAGACTGCTGACGGCAAAAGACTCTGGTGTGAAAGATTTTGCTGATTTAAAAGGCAAAAAACTGGTCACGACCGCAGGTACAACATCTGAGCGTTATATCCGTCAGCACCAGCAGGAACTGGGGATTGGAGAAATCATTTCTGCCAAAGACCATGCTGAGTCTTTCCTGATGCTGCAAAACGGACGCGCTGCTGCATTTATGATGGATGATATTTTACTTGCAGGTGAAAAATCCAAAGCCAAAGATCCGAACAAATGGGAGATTGTAGGTACTGCTCCAATCCATGAAATTTATGGCTGTATGATGCGTAAAGGCGATACTGGCTTTAAACAGGTTGTGGATGATGCAATTAAAGCAACTTACGGTTCTGGTGAAATCAATAAAATGTATGAAAAATGGTTCCAGCAGCCAATTCCACCTAAAAACATTAACCTGAATTTTGCCATGTCTGACCAGCTGAAAGCACTGATCAGTACTCCACATGACCGGGATCAGTAATTTTTTAGTCTTAATAACAATAATATAACCGCAGACAAGGGAAACGATGGATGTTTCCCTGACTCTGCCCAGGAGTTGCTATGACATATAGTTGGAACTGGGGAGTTTTGTGGCAGTCCACAGGTGTTGGAGATACCATTTACCTGAACTGGATTTTAACAGGCATCGGATGGCTTGTTGTCATTGCTGTTGTGGCATGGTCAATTGCCATGGTTCTCGGCAGCATCCTCGGTATTATGCGCACACTCCCCAACCAGACTGCCAGAGCCATCGGCACAGCCTATGTGACCGTTTTCAGGAATATTCCTCTGCTGGTTCAGCTGTTTATCTGGTTTTATGTTGTCCCGAATTTTCTGCCTGGACCCATCAAAAACTGGTGGATGAATGATCTGGGTGCAAACACCACTGCTCTGATTTCTGCAAGTGTCGGTCTTGGGCTGTTTACCGCTGCCCGCGTCTGTGAACAGGTGCGTACCGGTATTGAAGCTCTGCCTAAAGGTCAGATCAATGCAGGCTATGCAATGGGTTTTTCGACTGCGCAGCTGTACCGCTATGTTATTTTACCGCAGTCATTCCGCACGATTTTACCGCCATTGAGTTCTGAGCTGACCAACTGTGTAAAAAACACTTCCATTGCCTCGCTGGTGGGTGTTGCAGAAATTATTTCTCAGATGAAAACCATCAGTGAATATACCCAGAACACCATCGAAATTTATACCTATGTCACTGTCATTTTTATTGTGATCAATATCTGTCTGATCAGTGCCATGAATCTGCTGGAAAAAAGGCTGCGGGTTCCTGGATTAATGAGTGGAGGTAAATAATATGGAATGGATTACCTCTTTTCTTCAGGACTTACAACAGTCTGGTCCTGCACTGTGGCATGGTTTCAGCATTACCTTGAAGGTCGTGGTCATTGCGACTGTAGGTGGTATTTTTATCGGCACACTGCTTGCACTGATGCGTCTGTCTTCAAGCCGTATTTTAAATACGCTGGCACAGGCCTATGTCAATCTGTTCCGCTCCATTCCCCTGCTGCTGGTGCTGATGTGGTTCTATTTTGCTGTTCCGTTTATTTATACGGGTATCACTGGAAAATATCTGACCATTGATACTGCACTCGTTTCAAGTATTGTGGCTTTCATGCTGTTTGAAGCTGCCTATTTCTCTGAAATTGTCCGTGCGGGTATTCAGTCCATTCCCAAAGGACAGAGTGCAGCTGCCTACGCACTGGGTATGAGTTACAGCCAGTCTATGCGACTGATTATTCTGCCTCAGGCATTCAGGAAAATGACACCTCTGTTACTGCAACAGACCATTATTCTGTTCCAGGACTCCACGATGGTTTATGCCATTGGACTGCTGGATTTCTTCCGAACCAATTACGTCCGTGGAGACCTGATGTCTTTACTGACTCAGTATATTCTTTTTGCAGGACTGGTCTATTTCACCATCAGTGCCATCGCTACATTTTCAGTTAAACGGTTACAACGGAGGTTTCGTGTATGAGCGACAATAAAGTAATGATAGACCTCCAGAATGTCAGTAAGTGGTATGAAAAGTTTCAGGTTCTGACCGACTGCACCACTCAGATCTGCCAGGGTGAAGTCGTGGTGGTCTGTGGACCGTCCGGTTCAGGTAAATCGACTCTGATTAAAACGGTCAATGGACTGGAACCTTTTCAGCAGGGCAAAATTTTTGTGGATGGCATTGCAATCCATGACCCTAAAACGGACATGACCAAACTGCGCAGTCGTGTAGGGATGGTGTTTCAGCACTTTGAGCTGTTTCCGCATCTCAGCATTACGGAAAATCTGACCATTGCACAGGTCAAGGTACTGGGACGTTCTGAAGCAGAAGCCAGAAAAAAAGGACTGGCTTACCTGGATCGGGTCGGTCTGAGCGCACATGCAGACAAGTTTCCAGCGCAGCTGTCCGGTGGTCAGCAGCAGCGAGTTGCGATTGCCCGTGCGCTGAGTATGGACCCTATTGCCATGCTGTTTGATGAACCGACTTCAGCACTTGACCCTGAAATGATCAATGAAGTACTGGATGTGATGGTCGGACTGGCAAAAGAAGGGATGACCATGATGTGTGTGACTCATGAAATGGGCTTTGCCCGCCAGGTTGCCAACCGTATTATCTTTATGGATCAGGGCAAAATTGTAGAAGACTGCTCCAAAGATGAGTTTTTTGGAACACCCCGTGGTGAACGTGCCCAGCAGTTCCTGGATAAAATTCTGCATTGAGACAGTGCAAAACAGAAATACAGCAAAGGGCAGATCGCAGTATCTGCCCTTTCTCTTTTCCCCTTGGTCATTTCAGCAGACTGAAAAAAGTGCATGTTCTTCAGGCAGATTCAGAAATAGAAGAAGTCTTTCAGACCTCAGATCATTTCCATTTTCAGTCAAAGGACTGTATGCACTGAAAAATCATCAGTATCTGAATATTTTCGATGAACTGATAAAATGTATATTCATTTAAAATTAAAATACAAACGTATTTTAAATAAATTATAATTATTATTTTTCATATATTTACATTATTTAAAGCATTCTTTATGTGCGCTACTCCTGTGCATAAATTCCATAATGGTGCAGTGCTGTGCTTTATATCGGGTCTTGTTATATTTTGTCCTGAGTTGATCAATATTTCCCTCTTTGCACCCTCTTTTAGAAATCAGTGACATCGCTATACTGAATTTCATTTTGTGACACAGTGCACCTAAATGGAGCCAACACATGCAGAATATTGATTTGTTATTTCTTCTTATTGGTGCAGTCCTGGTGCTTTCCATGCATGCAGGTTTTGCATTTCTTGAACTGGGAACAGTCCGACATAAAAACCAGGTCAATGCCTTAAGTAAAATTCTGACCGACTTCTCGCTGTCTGCGATTGCCTACTTTTTTGTGGGTTATTATATTTCCTATGGTCATCATTTCTTCCAGACAGGTGCAGAGCTTGCACAGGATCATGGCTACAATCTGATGCGCTGTTTTTTCCTGCTGACTTTTGCAGCAGCTATTCCTGCCATTATTTCAGGGGGAATTGCTGAACGGGCAAAAATGCGTTCGCAAGCCATCGCAACGTTATTACTGGTCGCACTGATCTATCCTTTCTTTGAGGGCATCGTCTGGAACGGCAACCTCGGTTTACAGAAATGGCTGGAAAGTACTTTTGGTGCACCATTCCATGATTTTGCAGGTTCTGTCGTTGTCCATGCTATGGGCGGATGGATTGCCCTTGCTGCTGTATTACTGCTGGGTGCGCGTAATGGTCGCTATAAAAAAGATGGTCGTGTCAGCGCACACCCGCCCTCTTCCATTCCATTTCTGGCTTTAGGCTCATGGGTGCTGATTGTGGGTTGGTTCGGTTTTAATGTCATGAGTGCGCAGCGGCTGGATGCCATATCGGGTCTGGTTGCAATCAACTCACTGATGGCACTGGTGGGTGGAACACTGGCAGCCAACTTTGTCGGTAAAGATGACCCTGGCTTCCTGCACAATGGTCCGCTGGCAGGACTGGTGGCAATCTGCGCTGGCTCTGATGTTGTTCATCCTGTGGGGGCATTGGTGATCGGTGCAACCGCCGGTATGATCTTTGTCAGGCTGTTCACTTATACCCAGAATAAACTGAAAATTGATGATGTACTGGGTGTGTGGCCATTACATGGTGTCTGTGGTGCTTTTGGAGGCATTGCTGTCGGTATTTTTGGGCAGTCCTGGCTGGGTGGTTTAGGCGGTATTTCCATGATTTCACAGTTAGTCGGGACATTGCTTGCCATTCTGATTGCGGTTTCAGGTGGTTTCATTGTCTATGGTCTGTTGAAATGTACCCTGGGAATCCGACTTTCTCAGGAAGATGAGTTTCGTGGTGCTGACCTTTCCATTCATAAAATTTCTGCCAACTCTGAAGAAAATATGTTTTAACAGCCCTCAAGCAGGAAATTTCAACATAGGCGGCTCAAACTGAGCCGCTTTTTTATGTCCGTTGTAAATTTCATCCATTCTGTACTCAGTAAACTGACGTTCAGCATCGATGTTTAAGTCTTTTTTAAGCTGATATTGCTCAAATAACATGAATTTTCATTTCGAATAACACCATGTATGAACAACAGCGTTTTTTTCTGATTCAGGTCTGCTTATTACTGATCAGCTTTTGTGTACTTTGGGTATTTTTTCCAGTGGGTGGCAGTATTGACCTTGCTCTGATTCATCCGTGGATTAATGAAACAGGTCTGTTTCCTCTTAAAAATGACTGGTTTCTTGCAAAACTGAATCACAGCTATGTCAAAACCATGATTATTGGAGTTTACAGCCTGTTTTTTCTTTGCTGGCTGGCGTCTTTCAAAATGGAGCAGTTAAAGCCACGGCGTACAGAGTTCGGATATTTTTTCTGGGTTTCCATGCTGTGTACCATCAGTATTGGTGTACTCAAATCGCATTCTGCACATGCCTGCCCGTGGAGCATGATACTCCCCTCAGCTGAAGGATTTTACTGGGACTTTCATTCCACACAGGGACACTGTTTTCCTGGAGGACATGCTTCTGCCGGTTTTGCATTAATGACAGGATATTTTGTCTACAGGCAGAAACAGCCTGCACGTGCCGTCTTTTTTCTGATCTCAGGTCTGATACTTGGTTTTTTGATGGGATGGGCACAGATGATGCGTGGAGCTCACTTCCTGAGTCATAACTTATGGACAGGCTGGGTCACCTGGCTGATTAACTGTGTGGTTTATGCCGTTATGCTTAAAATGGGATATACAGGTGCAGCACCTGCCACGTTTATGAAAAAAATCCTATAGGAATCAAACACTGTAACAATCATCAGGATCACTATGGCTTGCTGCATCTGACAAAGAGGTACAAATAGTATACAATTCACGTTTATTGTATCTTTTAACGGTGAAACTATGCACAGTAATTTCACTGATCTGCTGAATCAGTTCTCCTCCAGTCAAAACCGGACAGTTCAGTCCTACATCATCAAAAACCAGAAAGTCTGGTTGAAAAAAGCATCCGAACGCCATTCAGGCTGGATTTATATCCCTCTAAGATGGGTCGCTGCTTTGTTTCGTCTGCACATGCTTGCTCCTGTACCGAACAGAGGAGGTATGGAAGCTATTTTATGTGAAATCAGCCGAATCAAAGAACTGCAGAAACTTGGCATACGGGTTCCACAAATCCTGGCAGAGAGTAAGTCTGCCATATTACTGGAAGATGCCGCCAATAATGGTCAGTCCAGACAGCTGGATCAGGCTCTGATGACTGCAAAAGATAAAGAATGCCGCCTTGAAATATTCAATCAGGCCGTAGCAGCAATACAGGATGTACACAGTAAAAATGCTTACTTAAGTGAAGCTTTTTCCAGAAACATTCTGGTCGATCAGAAGCTCCAGTTCAGTTTTATTGACTTTGAAACAGACCCAGGCGAAGTGCTGTCTTTACGCAACTGTCAGATCCGTGACTGGTTATGTTTTATCTTTTCAACAGCCTATCGCCTTGAAGAAAATGAACTGCAGGAAGCCAGTCAGTTTCTTTATGAACAGCTCAGCGATAAACCAAAAATTTATCATGAAATTTGCCGTGTCGGACATAAACTTCACTGGTCGATGTTCTTTAAAGTCGAAAAACTTGGCAATGATGGTCAGCGTGTCAAAAAATGCATGCTGTTTCTTCAGAAACTGGCATTACATCAACCGCTTCCAATGATTTAATCTGCTGTTGATTTAAATACTGCTGATTTAACCGTCTGTTCTGCTGCTGTCCTGTGGCAGACTGACATTCACCTGTAATCCCCCCAGCGTTTCACTGCGCTGAAAGTCAAGTGTTCCCCCTAGCCGTTCAGTAGCTTTATCCACAATGGACAATCCCAGTCCGCTGCCAATCTCAGCATGATTTAAAATACGGTAAAAACGTTTTTTGATCTGTCCATACTGGGACTCATCTATGCCAGGACCACTGTCTTCCACCTGGATGATGATCCGACTGTTTTCCTGAAATACGGACACATTGATCACCCCATTTTCAGGCGTGTACTTAATGGCATTGTCTATCAGATTGGAGATAATGGACTGCACAGCAGACTCCTGTCCCATCATCTGCACCTCTTCGGCACGTACCATGCCCAGGTCTATATTTTTCTGCATGGCAAGATGAATCAGCTGTTCAACACAGTTCACTGCAATCTGCCGGATATCTATACTTTTTGAAGTTTCAGTTTCCAGAATGGAGGCATCCTGTTTTGCCATACTCAGTAACTGACTGACCAGATGCTGAATCCTGATCAGACCTTTACTCAGATTCTGTAAGGAATCATCCTGCGGAAAATTCTGTAATAAAATACGGGTCTGTAAATTCAGTGCGGTGATCGGTGTTCTCAGCTCGTGAGCTGCATCAGCGACAAACTGCCGCTGTTCCTGCTGGGCATGGGAAATACGCTCAAATAAATGATTCATTTCCTGAATGGTCGGCACAATTTCTTCGGGATAATCTCTGGACTCTATCGCCCGAAGCTCATTTGCACCCCGGTTTGCCAGTTCCTCCCTGAAATCTTCAAGAGGCTGAAGATTCCTGCTGATGACCCAGCCAAGTCCCCACAGCGCAAAAGGCATAAACAGCAGATAGGGAATAAACATGTTGGCAGCAAGTTCCAGTGCCAGACTCTGACGCACTGAATTCTGCTGACTGATCTGAATCTGATAATCTTCCAGTGGCAAAACATAGGTATGCCAGACATCTGTCGCTGTTTTATGAGTGTAGAAGCCTGCTTTCGTGACCGGATGAACGAGCATGTTCTGTTTATGGTTTTTGTGATCCTGCGATGCATAAGACCATACATCCACGAACAGATCCTCTTCATGATAACGCCGATGATTATCAAAAGTACTCTGTACCGGTTTAGGATCATGTTCAGCAACACGCTCTGCCAGATTCCGCATCTGTGCATCCAGGATTTCATCAATTTCTTCGAGTGAAATACGGTATGCAGAAAATATCAGCAGACAGCCAAGTACCACACTGAATGCCGATACATAATAAATCAGACGTTTTTTCAGCGAATATTGCCCCTGCGGCATATTCGCTTTCATCTCAGTTCTGCCCAAGTCGGTAACCTAAACCACGTATGGTGCGGATAAAGTCCTTACCCAGTTTATTGCGCAGATGATGCACATACACTTCAATGGTGTTGCTGTTGATTTCACTGTCGAAATCGTACAGCTTGTCTTCAAGATTGGCTTTGGAAAAAATTTTGTTCGGATGACTGACCAAAGGAATCAGAATCGCCCACTCGCGGTTGGACAGATCCAGCGGTTCACCTTTAAAGCGGGCAATATGCTGCTCTACATCTAGCACCAGTTCACCGTATTTAAGCAGCTGAGTGCTCTGACTGAACTGTGCAGCACCACTTCTGCGCAGTAATGCCTGAATACGGGCAATCAGCTCATCAAACTCATAAGGTTTGATCAGATAGTCATCTGCTCCCTGATTCAGCCCGTCCACTCTGTTCTGAAGCTGGTCACGGGCAGAAATAATCAGAACAGGCAAAGCAGCCATCTGCTGACGGATCAGCTTTAACACCTGCATGCCGTCCATCTGTGGCAGTCCCAGATCCAGCAGAACCAGATCAAATTTTTGCTGATTCAGCTTTTTAAGACCATCCAGTCCGTTATTGACCCATTCCACATCATACTGATGCTGTTTCAACAGCGTCATGGTGGATTCAGCAATCATGAAATCATCTTCAATGATCAGTAGTTTATTCATGTTTAAATGCTCAGGTACCTTCTAATGTTGAACATTGAGCCAACAGATTATTGTCAGGATCAATCACCTGGGTATCCCCCCCCAGTAAAGTTAACAGACTGGGGAACAGATTGTCCTGACTCAATTGTTTGCTTTTTTGACTGTTTAAGCAAGTGATCTGATTTGCAGCATGCTGTTTCCATACAGGTGAAAACCACATCAGCATCGGCACATGAGTCTGCTGACTCGGTGCAATCGCATAAGGTGAACCATGCAGATACAGTCCGTGCTCACCAGTGGATTCACCGTGATCGGACAGATACCAGAAACCGGTCTGATAATTCTGTACATTTTTCAGAACATCAATCACGCTGCTGAGCACATGATCTGTGTAGACAATGGAGTTGTCGTAACTGTTGATCAGTTCATCAGGCTGACAGCCCTGAATGGCATTGGTGTTACAGGTCGGCTGAAATGGCTGATATGGTGCAATGGAGCGTTTAAAATAAGCAGGTCCATGACTGCCCATCTGATGCAGAACAATCAGTCGGGGTGTCCGGTCATCTTTCGGCACAGCAGCCAGATACTGTTTCAGGCTGTCCACCAGTATTTCATCATGACATTCACCATCTGCATCACACCATTTCTGACGGATTTCTTCCGGAATCTGATACTGCTCTACACGGTCACAGGTTCCTTTACATCCTGAGTTGTTATCAATCCAGGTGACTTTATAACCTGCACGCTGAGCAATATCGAGCAGCCCTTCACGATGCGAGGCAAGCTGTTCATCATATTGTTTCCGTGGCATACCCGAAAACATACAGGGAACCGAAACCGCTGTTGCAGTTCCACAGGAACTGACCTGACTGAAATTGATGATGTCCTGTTTCTGAAGTTCTGGATTAGTGTTTTTAGCATAGCCATTCAGTGAAAAACTTTCGGCACGCGCAGTTTCACCGACCACAAGAACCATCAGCTTAGGTGGAGTATGACTGACCAGCTGAATCTGATGCGCATCTTCACCATAAGTCACTAAAGGCAGGTTTTTCTTAGGTGCTGTTTTATGATAATAAGAAGCAGCCGATGAAAAAACATTCTGCGGTGAAATCATCCCTTTTAAGTCACGGTGTTCTCTGAAAATTGCTGCAAAATCCACATAAAACACAAACAGTAAACCCGCTACGACAAACAGAGATGCCAGACTGTTCAGCAGTTTTTTCATCAGTGATACTGTCAGCTTTTCAGATTTGATCCGTATGCTAAACAGAACCAGCAAAGGTATCAGTACAAAAAACAGGGTCCAAACGAGCAGTCTGAAAGACAGCAGATCATTCATCTCTTTGACATCAGTCTGTACCATGTTCTGTATCTGATCTGGAGAAATGATCACTCCCAGACTGTTAACAAAATATGCGCTGAAACCACCAACAATGATAAAAACACCGGCAAACAATTTTACATTCCATTTCCACTGAAACAGCTGAAAAATCAGGTTATAAGCTGCAACCACCACAAAAACACTGGCAGTGAGAAACAACAGGGCTTTGAACCCCTGATAAGGTGTCAGCTGCTGAATCTGCTCATAAAATGCAATATTCAGCACCAGACCACACCACACAGCAAGCAGTAAATTAAAGATACTCAGCGGGATTGGACTGATTTTATCCTGCACTTTCCTAATCAGATACAGCATGTTATTCATCACTACAGTTAGCGGGACATGTGCTTAGTCTGGAAAGTTATTCTTAAAAATCACTTAAATAAAAAAGACGATGCACTTACATCGTCTTTTTATCATGATAAATCAGTTGCTTAATTTAGAATTTAAATTCAAGCCCTGTTCCAAGTACAGGCTGTTTATCTTCTTTATTACCCTGCTCCAGGGTCAGATAACCTGCGTGCCCATATGCTTTCACCTGCTTGCTTAAAGCATAGTCCACCCCGAGCAGAATCTGCTGGGCATCAAAATCAGCTTCACCTGTTTTAAAAGCGGTACTGTTGTTACTGTACTGTGCTTTGAGTGTCCAGGCTTTTGCAGCTGGCAGGTTATATTCCGCTCCCACCAACCAGCCATTTGCATCATCTATGTCTGCGGCACGACCTGGATTTCCTTCCGCTCTTTCCACTTCTGAGTTCTGATACAGTGCTTTCAGTGCCAG
The DNA here is from genome assembly GCF_002165375.2 of Acinetobacter chinensis. Taxonomy (NCBI): domain Bacteria; kingdom Pseudomonadati; phylum Pseudomonadota; class Gammaproteobacteria; order Moraxellales; family Moraxellaceae; genus Acinetobacter; species Acinetobacter chinensis. Next base: position 901,402 of record NZ_CP032134.1, on the reverse strand, counting down.
TCCATTGTCCAGATTAATCCGTCCAATGGCACGGATTGTATTGCTTGCAGCAAAGATAGAACCACCTGGAATTTCAGGTTCAGCAGCATTGTTGAAACCACGTCCCAGGAAATTTCCTGGAATGGCTTTGTCATAGCCCAGTCCCACAATCACATTCTTTGCGTCATACAGCAGTGATGCAGACCATGCATCGCCCAGCCCTCGTCCAGCCACTTTGGCACCGCCTTTACTTTTTTTGATCCCTTCAGCTTCACCGGTTGCCAGTAATGCCGAAGCTTTCAACTGACCTGCACCGAGTGTAATGCCTGGGCTTTCATAAACAAGTGAGTTATCAATACGGTTTTCACCACTGAAAATACCTGTGATATCTGCTTTGTTATCAATGTAGTTATTGAATGTGTCCACCACAGATGACAGCTGTTTGACCGGGGTATCTATTTTACCGACTTTCAATGTACCGAACTGAGTATCCTTTAAACCCAGTGAAAGGTTACGGGGTACAAAAGTATCTGTGCCGTTTTCACCATCATCCACATAAACAGTAAATTCAGCCTGATACACAGCAGTCAGACGATCAGAAATTTTCTCATCACCTTTCAGCCCAATAAACGAGTTGTTTGAGTTCAGCTCCACCACGTCACGGTCTGCTCTGGATGCATTATTTTCAGGCAGATAATCCAGGCTGACATCAAACTCACCATAAAAAGCAGGAGCAGCGACAGCTGAACCTGCAAGCAGGCTGATTGCAATAGCAGTTGCGATTTGTGTTTTCATCTTTAAATATTCCATAAACCATTTTGTAATGGATGTTACGGTTTCGTAATATTTAAAAAAATAATTTAATTATTATTAACTTATCACTTTTGCTTCATAGGATAATTGAACTTTCATGCATTTATTCACAGTTCCCAGCCCTCGTCTGATGCTGAGACCATCTCAGTACAGGAATCAGACACAGACAGCCAATGAGGCAGATCAGCCCCAGGAAAACGGTATACCCCAGCAGGTCGCCCAGTATGCCGCCAAGCATGTACAGCCCCCCACTGACCGTAGCCATCAGGGCAACCTGAAAGGTGAAATCTGTGCCTGCCATTTGCTTGCGACTGTACTGCATAATCAGGGTCAGCATCACCACCAGCAGCATGGATGAAGTCAAATCTTCAAAAGCATTGATCAGATAAATCATGAGATGTACAGGATGCTGTCCTGTTTCGTACTGATATGCCAGCCAGGCAAACGCCAGCAGGCTGAATATTTTCAGTATGGAAAACAGAATCAGACACTTCGCTCTGGACCAGAACCTGAATACAGCGCCTGCAAGCCCTGCCCCAAGCAGTGCTGCCAGTGCTCCCATCATGGTGACGTACAGCCCGATATCTGAAAATGACAAGCCCAGATCAACCATTAAAGGTTTCAGTAATGGACCTGCCAGTCCATCGGCAATTTTAAATGTCAGCAGAACCACCAGCCATTTTTTCAGCGTCTGAGTCTGCCCAAAATAATCCAGATACTTACGGATGGCAGCAATACTGAAAACAGGTTTTTGAACATGTTGTTTCACAGCGCGGACAGGTTCGCGAAACAGCAGTACCGGCAAGGTATTGAGCAAAACCAGTGCTGCCAGCAGCAGAAATGTGTTCTGCCACTGCAGCCAGTCCAGTGCCCACAACACTGCTCCACCACCCACAATAAAACCCAGCCGTGACCCAATCACCTGAAAAGTATTTCCCCAGTGCTGCTGATCAGCTTTCAAAATACTGACTGCCAGCCCATCGGTTGCCACATCCTGTGTCGCTCCAGTGGTATTCATCAACAGTAATGCAATAAAAAACGCCAACAGAAATACAGGCTGATCCAGCGAAGCGATAGGTAGAAACGACAGAAAAACCAGTACTGCAACGCTCAATAACTGTGTCGGAATAATCCAGCTCCGATAATGTCCCCGCGTCACTGAACCCAGCCGATCCACCCACGGTGCCCAGAACACTTTCAGTGACCAGGGCAGCATAAGCAGACCAAAACCACCAATATGAGCAAGCGACACCCCCTGCGACCTCAAAATCACCGGTAAAGCATGCATCATGAATCCAACGGGTAAACCCTGTGCCCAGTACAGCGAAAATAAAATCACATAAATATTCCGCATTGGGCATCCTTTTGAGTTACAGCGGGTGGCTTGAGAAGTATCTTTACAGACATTTTTATACGCGTTATCAGAAATTCTGCCAATGAATGTGGTTTGACAAAGTCATAAAATTCCCTCAATCATAGTCATAACATTAAATGTCAGGAAGACGAATTAAAACAATGTCTGAAAATTTTCCAGTATTGCCCGATCAGGTACCCTCCCGTGGCACAGCGTTCAGTCACGAACTTTTTAAAAATATTTTTCTCGTTCAGGGATGGAAATTTGATGGTGAATTTCCCAATCTTCCGAAAGCCGTCGCCATTATTTCCCCTCATACCTCCAATATTGATGGATGGTTCGGATTCACAGCACTGCTGGGACTGGGGCTGAAAATCACCATTTTTGGAAAACATACGCTTTTTGAAACGCCCCTGAAGTCTGTTCTTGAATGGGTCGGTGTGATTCCTGTCAACCGTGATGCACCGCAGGGGCTGACACAGCAGATTATTGAGTTCATCCACAGTCAGGATAAAATCTGGATTGGTATGGCACCAGAAGGTACACGTAAGCAGGCTGAAACCATCAAAAGTGGTTTTTACCATATCGCTCACGGCGCCCAGATTCCCATTGTGATGTTCTGCTTTGACTATGAACATAAACTGATCCGCTGTCTGGGCGTGTTTCAAACCACTGGCAATTATGAACAGGATCTGGAAAGTATTTACAGCAACTACATTGGAAAATTTTCCCCTAAAAACCCAGGCTGGTTAGCAAAACCCTTACAAAAGCTGTGGAAAAAAGACTAGGCAAAGCGGTCATTATCTGTTGAGATGTGGGCACTTTTATTCTGTTTAAATATCATTCATCTTTAATTATGAAAGTTGCTCACTGTTCCATCATTGCCTTAATGGCTTTCAGCCTTGCCAGCTGCGACAAAACAACAAAAACACCCGTCAACACCACTCCTTTACAGGCTCGTGAACCTGTCATTGCAATCGCCCTGGGTGGCGGTGGCGCAAAAGGTTTTGCCCATATTGGCGTTCTGAAAGTTTTAGAATCTCACGGCATCAAACCACGTATCGTCACTGGAACCAGTGCAGGCAGTTTTGTCGGCAGCATTTATGCCAGCGGCAAAACACCTTTTCAGATGCAGCAGATTGCTCAACAGCTGAAAGAGTCCGATTTACGTGACCTGACCTTGAACAGTCAGGGTATTGTTCAGGGACAGAAACTGCAGAATTACGTCAACAGACAGATCGGCAATAAACCGATTCAGCAGTTCCCTATCCGCTTTGCCGCGGTTGCGACACGACTGGACAATGGCTCAAAAGCCGAATTCATTAAAGGCAATGCAGGACAGGCTGTCCGTGCATCATGCAGTATTCCAAATGTGTTTGTTCCGGCTGTGATTGGCGGTGTCAAATATGTAGATGGCGGTCTGGTCAGCCCGATTCCTGTGAAAACAGCCAGAGATATGGGTGCTGATATTGTGATTGCAGTGGATATCTCCGCACGTCCAGAAGGCAGCAAAGCAGTGAATATGTGGGGTCTGCTCGATCAGACCATTAACATTATGGGACAGCAGAGCATCAATGAAGAACTGCGTCAGGCAACCGTGGTGATTCAGCCTAAAGTAGGTCACCTGGGCACACTGGATCTCAAAGCCAGTAATGAATCCATCCTTGAAGGAGAAAAAGCGGCTCAGCTGAAAATCCGTTCAATTGAAAAGGTCATCAGTGACTTCAAAAAATCTCCTGCTGCCTTTAAACCAGCACCGAAACCGAAATTCTGATTGATAGAATTTTTTGATATCCACAGCACAAATCATCTGCTACATTGATATGGATGCATCGTTATTCATATCAATTCAATAAAACCGGGTAGATGTATGGAATTAGTTTTAGAACCCTGGCACTGGTTTGTATTAGGTGTCCTTCTGATTCTTTCAGAACTGGCGCTGCCCGCTTTTGCAGCCCTGTGGTTTGGTATTGCCGCAATCTGTGTCGGCATTATTTCATGGATATTTCCATTTATTGGGCTGACTGCTCAACTCGTGATCTGGATTATCCTTTCTGTACTGTGTACTTTTTTATGGTTTAAATTTATTAAACCACTTTCGATTGATAAAACAAAAGCTGGGCTGTCCCGTGAAGCCACAATCGGTCAGGTCGGTATGGTCATTCAGACCAGTCTTGAGCATGACCTGATCAAGGTTCGCTTTCCTGTACCTGTTCTGGGTTCAGATGAGTGGAACTGCCGTACTCAGGCAACAGTGCAGGTCGGTGACCGTGTCCGTGTGGTCGATATTCTGGGTAATGACCTCGTTGTATTACCCCATCAGTCCAGTACATCAGCCCTTTAACGAAAAATGAAAAGTGAGAAAAAATTATGTCTGGTGCTTCAATTATTGTTTTAGCAATCCTGCTGTTTGCAGGTGTAACCATTTTTAAAGGGGTGCGGATTGTACCTCAGGGTTATAAATGGATTGTTCAGCGTCTGGGTAAATATCACACCACACTGAATCCAGGATTAAACTTTGTCATTCCTTATGTGGACGAAGTTGCTTATAAAGTCACAACCAAAGATATCGTTCTGGATATTCCATCTCAGGAAGTGATTTCCAGGGATAATGCGGTCATGGTAATGAATGCAGTTGCCTACATTAACCTGACCACGCCTGAAAAAGCCGTCTATGGTATTGAAAATTATACCTGGGCGATTCAGAACCTGGTTCAGACTTCACTACGGTCTATTGTCGGTGAAATGGATCTGGATGATGCACTGTCTTCACGTGATCATATCAAAGCTAAACTCAAAGCCGCAATTTCTGATGATATTGCAGACTGGGGAATTACCCTGAAAACTGTTGAAATTCAGGATATTCAGCCATCGCATACCATGCAGGCAGCCATGGAAGCTCAGGCTGCAGCTGAACGTCAGCGTCGTGCAACGGTTACCAAAGCTGACGGTGAAAAACAGGCAGCGATCCTGGAAGCTGATGGTCGTCTGGAAGCCTCACGCCGTGACGCAGAAGCTCAGGTGGTACTGGCAGAATCTTCTCAGAAAGCCATTTCCATGGTGACTTCAGCTGTGGGCGACAAAGAAATTCCCGTGGCTTATCTGCTGGGTGAACAGTATGTAAAAGCCATGCAGGATATGGCTAAATCCAGCAATGCTAAAACTGTGGTACTTCCTGCCGATGTATTAAGCACCATCCGTGGCATCATGGGTCGCAACGGCTAAAATACGCTTTAAAACTGAACAGAAACAGGCAGCCAACAGGCTGCCTGTTTTTTGCTGTCTCAATAAAAGTCAGCAATAATTATTAAATTATGATTAAATTTCACGTTATTTTTAAAATATGTCCTGCTGAATTCAGCACAGGCATTCAGATCCGCTTGTCCAACGCATAAATGGATACCGTATGAGCTCCCTCAATCCCACATTAATTACTTTTCTGTTTTATATTGTCGCCATGATTGTCATAGGGCTGATTGCCTATCGCGCAACCAGCAACTTTTCTGACTATATTCTGGGTGGACGACGCCTCGGAAGCTTTGTGACTGCGTTATCAGCAGGTGCTTCTGATATGAGTGGATGGTTGTTGATGGGATTGCCTGGTGCAATTTATCTATCAGGTCTTTCTGAAATGTGGATTGCCATTGGTCTGATCATTGGTGCATGGCTGAACTGGCTGCTGGTTGCCGGTCGTCTGCGTGTGCATACCGAAGTACAGCACAATGCCTTGACCCTGCCCGATTATTTCTCTAACCGTTTCAATGATCAGAAGAAAATTTTACGTATTGTTTCGGCTTTTATTATTCTGATTTTCTTTGCAATTTACTGTGCCTCTGGCATGGTTGCCGGAGCACGTCTGTTTGAAAGCATGTTTGGTTATTCATACAGTACCGCTTTATGGATCAGTGCTATAGCAACCATCAGCTATGTCTTTATTGGTGGGTTCCTGGCAGTCAGCTGGACTGATACCATTCAGGCCAGTCTGATGATTTTTGCCCTGATTCTGACTCCTGTGGTGACTGTCCTGAGTTTTTCTGACCTGCAGCAGCTGAATCTTGCCCTGGAAGCAGCACGGCCTGAAGCCATGGATATTTTTGGCAATCTCAGTTTTATTGCCATTATTTCCCTGCTTGCCTGGGGACTGGGGTACTTCGGTCAGCCTCATATTCTTGTCCGTTTTATGGCAGCAGATTCTGTCAAATCCATTCCCAATGCACGCCGTATCGGCATGGCATGGATGACCTTCTGTCTGGGTGGTGCTGTTGCCGCAGGTTTCTTTGGTATCGCCTATTTTCAGCAGCATCCTGAGCTTGCAGGAGCGGTCACTGCAAACCCTGAAACCGTCTTTATGGAACTGACCAAAGTTCTGTTCAATCCATGGATTGCAGGTATTGTGCTGGCAGCGATCCTGGCAGCCGTAATGAGTACGTTGAGCTGTCAGTTACTGGTCTGCTCCAGTACCTTGACTGAAGATTTCTATAAATCATTTTTACGGAAAAATGCCTCACAGAAAGAACTGGTGTGGATTGGACGTCTAATGGTTCTGCTGATTGCATTACTTGCCATCTGGATGGCTGGCAACCCAGAGTCGAAAGTCCTCGGACTGGTGGCTTATGCATGGGCAGGTTTCGGTGCAGCATTTGGTCCACTCATCATTCTGTCTCTGTTCTGGAAACGTATGACTTTAAATGGTGCGCTGGCAGGTATGATCACGGGTGCTGTGATTGTGATTGCATGGAAGAATCTGTTTGGATACACTGGTATTTATGAAATTATTCCAGGATTCATTGGTTCTTTAATTGCAATTATTGTGGTCAGCCTTTCAGGCAAAGCACCAGGCAAAGATGTGACTGAACGTTTTGAAGAAGCAGACCGCTTATATAAAGCAAAATAAAGTCTATCCGTACAGTGGTGTACTGGATGCTCAATTGAGTAAAAAAAAGTTCATCTGACTGACACAAAAAAAGCACCTTGAGGTGCTTTTTTTGTGGATGATTCATTTCAGCCATCTGTTTTAAACTTTCTTCTTTTTTACAAATCTTTTTGCAGGCCAGCTCATAATAAAACGTGCGCCCCCCAGTTCTTCACTGCGGTCAACTTCAATCGTTCCACCAAACCAGTAAGCAATTCGACTGACAATGGAAAGTCCCAGTCCATAACCACCTGAAGCACGAGTCCGGCTGTCATCCAGTCGGGCAAATGCTTCAAAAACCTTCTGTCTGTCTTCTTCAGCAATACCCGCACCATCATCTTCCACGCAGACAAAAGCCATGCCTTCTGCATTGATACCCCCACTGATCCGAATTTTTTCGTCACAGTAGCGGACTGCATTTCCCACCAGGTTCTGAACCACACGGTGCAGATAACGGTATTCAGCATCGACTTCAACACTGCCAGACAAAGGTTTCAGCTCGATCTTTTTCTGTGTTTTCAGTGCTTCGGTTTCAGTCGCCACCTGTTCAAGCAGATCCACCAGTACGATTTTTTCAAAATCCAGTGATGGTGTACCCTGCTCCAGCTTGGCATAGGTCATAATCTCATCAATCAGATTGTTCAGCGCTTCAATATCTTTATCAATCATCTCGACCTGCTGAATCCGATAGTCATAATCATCTTCTTCAGCCAGCATTTCCATACCAAAACGGATACGTGCAACGGGTGTCCGCAGTTCATGCGAAACCGCACGCATCAGCTCACGCTGTGCTTCAATAAGCCGCTGAATATGGTCGGACATGCTGTTATAGCTGGATGCCAGACTGCCCATTTCATCAGTCCCATCGACAGGTAAGCGCAAACCAAGATCACCTGATTTCATACGGTTCAAGGCAAAATTCACCTCTCTGATCTTACGCTGCATCGGTAAAATCAGACCATAGACCCCTAAGCTCAGAACAAACATACTCAGCAGTGTAATACCCGCTGCCAGCTGAAAAGGCATCCAGTTAAATAATGGAACAGGTCCCATCACCAGGACATCTGAAGCTGCACCCGGAATCGGTGAAACAATGGAAATGGTTGTACCGCGGACGGTCGCGCTGTCTCTGTACAGAATAATGCTGTGATCGAGTCTTAGACGACCAATCTGTTCAGAATCCAGTGGCAGATCCTGAACTTTCTGAATTTCAACAGGATAGGAAAAGTGAGTGCTGATTTTTTCGAGATATTCTTTTTCCTGCCCAGGGTAATAAGCAAGATAATCCAGAATAAAAATAGGCAATGCCTTCATCTGACGTTCAGTCATTTTATCTGCTTTGACATACAGATAATGCGTCGGATCATTTTTCAGCCCGACAATGATATAAGCATTGCTGTTCTGCGCATCATAACGGACTGCTGCCTTTCGCTCACTGATCCTTTTCAGCTCAGTCCGCGACAAATCAACCTTATCCGCTGTGACATAATATATAGGCAGCTCAAGTAAATCTGCAGCATCCGAAATCCAGTCCATCTTCTGCTGCTGATTTGGCTGTCTGGCAATGCCTTCACTGATAATGAACGCAATTCCATCAGTCAGTGATTCACGATATTCCTGCGCACGCTGATAGTTGATGATCTGGACAAGTAAATATCCAAAGGCTGCAACAAGTACAACCAGAACCACCAACCCTGCATAGATGCGCAGAAATATACTGTGTTTAAACACGGATGTGTTCCCTGTAATTTAACCCGTATTACATTCCGTTTGTTTCTTTTACAAACAGATAACCTTTACTGCGTACAGTTTTAATACGTTTAGGATTTTCCGGATCATCACCGATTTTTGGACGGATACGGGAAATACGTACATCAATTGAACGGTCCTGACCATCGTATTCAATACCACGCAGACGCTCAAAGATATCTTCACGGGATAAAATACGTCCGGCATTTGAAGCCAGTAACCACAACAGGTCATATTCTGCGCTGGTGAAATCCACCAGTTCTCCATTCAGTGTTACCGAACGACCACCATTATCAATCACCAGGTCATCAAACTCGATACGCTGCGCCACTTCATCTTCAGGTGCTTTATCTGTACGGCGTAACAGTGCGCGGATACGGGCAAGCAGTACACGAGGCTGAACCGGTTTAGCGACATAGTCATCCGCTCCCATTTCCAGTCCCAGCACCTGATCCATATCTTCAGTACGTGCAGTCAGCATCAGAATCGGCTGATGATAATGTGGACGTACTTCGCGGCAGATGGTCAGACCATCAGCACCAGGTAACATCACATCCAGTACAACCATATCCGGCTGTTCTGCAATGATACGGCGGATCGCACGGTTACCATCCGGTTCAACCCCAACTTCAAGTCCGTTGCGGATCAGATATTCCTGAGTCAGACGGGCAAGACGCTCATCATCTTCAACAATTAAAATTTTAGGTAATTTTTCTTCCTGGCTCATAGACTGCCCCTTATTTGATTGAACGTATCCTTTTAAAATCCACAAGATACGTCTAAATATAATCAGCAATATACACACGTTTACATTGTAAACAAGATGCTGTTCACCAAACTGATACATCAAAGTAGCATTTTGTTATCTTTTTTTATGAACTTTTGAACCTGTTCATATTTTATCCATAATTCAAAAAAGCCACCCAGTAAACAACACCATTTGTTACAAAATGGATAAAAATAAACCAATACAACCCTTTGGCGAAATTATGACTGATTAATTCATTACTTTTAAACTTATCCACAAAGTTATCTATAAGCACTTAAAGCTGGCTTTGCTATGCTATGCCCTTGCCTGATAAGGCTTATACAAGAAAGATAAAAACAGGGATCTTTTTGCAAGGGAACAGCACCTGACATCAGAAAAATTTTTAGCAGAATGTCAATATTGATCTACCCTGAATTTTCCCGTATCTTGTGTTCAATTCAATTTTAAACCACTAAGTCTTGTGTTTATTCCTCAAACACTGTGGCCGGTTTCCGCCCAGTTCAAACGGTCCATAAACATAACAATAGATGACAATGGAGCTATGCTGACATGAGCGTAATCACATCAACCCCAGGACAACTTCAGGTGATCAAACGCACCGGTGATGTTGCCGCTTTTGATGCAGAAAAAATTGCTGTTGCAATTGGTAAAGCTTTTCTGGCGGTGGAAGGTCAGCAAAGTGCTGATTCCAGCCGTATTCATGACCGCATTTCACAACTTACTGAAATGGTTCTGAATACCTTTAACCGTCGCCTGCCATCTGGCGGAACCATTCATATTGAAGAAGTTCAGGATCAGGTTGAGCTTGCCCTGATGCGTACCGGCGAACAGAAAGTTGCCCGTGCTTATGTGATTTACCGTGAACAGCGTGCAACTGCCCGTCAGCAGACAGGTGCAAACCATCACCCTACATTGCAGATCACAGCTACAGACGGTCAGCTTAAGCCACTTGATCTGGGTGCTTTAGAAGCAAGTATTGTAAAAGCAGCTGAAGGTCTTGAAGGTATTGACGTTCAGGCGATCATTGATGAAACAGTTAAAAATTTATATAACGGTGTAAAAGAGTCAGACATCTCTACAACGATGATGATGGCGACCCGTACCCGTATCGAGCAGGAACCGAACTATACGTATGTAACTGCGCGTTTACTGCGTAATGACCTTGTTGCGACCGGTTTAGAATTTTTAGGTTTAGCTGCAGACACCAATGAAGGTGATGCACTTGAAACTTTCCTGCAGAAAGGGATCGAGCTTGATCTGATTTCACCAGACCTGCTTAACTTTGACCTTGCAAAACTGGCTGCTGCGATCAAACCGGAACGCTCTAACCAGTTTACCTATTTAGGTCTACAGACATTATTTGACCGTTACTTCATCCACTCTGATGGCGTACGCTTCGAATTACCTCAATTGTTCTTCATGCGTGTTTCAATGGGTCTTTCACTCAATGAAAAAGACAAAGAAGCAAGTGCAATCGAGTTTTATGACCTGCTGTCCAGCTTCGACTACATGGCATCTACGCCTACCCTGTTTAACTCAGGTACGCTTCGTCCTCAGTTATCAAGCTGTTATCTGACGACCATTGATGATGACCTGTTCGATATTTATGGCGCAATGCGTGATAACGCGATGCTGTCTAAATGGGCAGGCGGTTTAGGGAATGACTGGACACCTGTTCGTGCACTGAACTCTTATATCAAAGGTACAAACGGTAAATCTCAGGGTGTTGTGCCTTTCCTTAAAGTTGCCAACGATACTGCTGTTGCAGTTAACCAGGGTGGTAAACGTAAAGGTGCAGTTTGTGCATACCTTGAAACCTGGCATCTGGATATTGAAGAATTCCTGGAACTGCGTAAAAACACAGGTGATGACCGTCGTCGTACGCATGACATGAACACAGCCAACTGGGTTCCTGATCTGTTTATGCAGCGTGTATTTGAAGATGGTGAATGGACACTGTTCACACCTTCTGAAACACCTGATCTGCATGATCTTACAGGTACAGAATTTGCTGAACGCTATGCTTACTACGAAGGCATTGCGAAAGAAACCAACATGCTTCATAAGAAAATCCGTGCGAAAGACTTATGGCGCAAAATGCTTTCCATGCTGTTCGAAACAGGTCACCCATGGATCACATTCAAAGATGTATGTAACTTACGTTCACCACAGCAACACGTTGGCGTAGTTCACTCATCCAACTTATGTACAGAAATCACTTTAAATACCAATAAAGATGAAATTGCAGTCTGTAACTTAGGTTCGATCAACCTTGTACAACACGTTCAGGGTGGTGTTTTAGACCGTGAAAAACTGGCTCGTACTGTTAAAACAGCAGTTCGTATGCTCGACAACGTGATCGACATCAACTACTACGCTGTTCCTCAGGCTCGTACATCTAACCTGAAGCACCGTCCTGTTGGTATGGGTATCATGGGCTTCCAGGATGCTTTATATGAAATGAATCTTGCCTATGGTTCAGATGCAGCTGTAGAGTTTGCTGATGAATCTATGGAAGTGATCAGCTACTACGCAATTTCAACATCAAGTGACCTTGCTGTTGAACGTGGTGCTTACGAAACATTTAAAGGTTCATTGTGGGATCAGGGCATTCTGCCAATCGACTCTTTAGACATCGTGGCTAAATCACGCCCAGACCGCATGTTTGAAGTAGACCGCACTCAACGTTTAGACTGGGACACTTTACGTGCCAAAGTTCAAAAAGACGGTATGCGTAACTCAAACGTGATGGCAATTGCTCCGACAGCAACCATTTCAAACATCTGTGGTGTGTCTCAGTCAATTGAGCCGACATTCCAGAACCTGTACGTAAAATCCAACCTGTCTGGTGAATTTACAGTCATCAACCCTTACCTGGTTCGTGCGTTGAAAGACCGTGGTCTCTGGGACTCTGTAATGGTCAATGACCTGAAACACTTTGAAGGTTCTGTACAGAAAATTGCACGTATTCCTGAAGAGCTTAAAGCCATCTTTGCGACTGCGTTCGAAGTTGAACCACGCTGGATTGTGGATGCTGCATCACGTCGTCAGAAATGGATTGATCAGGCTCAGTCTCTTAACCTTTATATCTCTGGTGCAAACGGTAAGAAACTTGACATGACCTACAAAATGGCATGGTTACGTGGTCTGAAAACGACTTATTACCTCCGAGCTTTAGGTGCTACTTCTGCTGAAAAATCCACCATCAACACCGGTGCATTGAACGCAGTTAAACCAGCTACCGTTGCGGCTCCAGTTGCAGCTGTGGCTCAGGAAGTAAAACCTGAAGTTCCTGCTGAAGAAGATGGTTTTGGTCAGGCGGCTCCAGTGCCACAGGCATGTTCAATCGACAATCCTGATTGCGAAGCTTGTCAGTAATTTAATTTACCTCCCCTAGCCCCTCCTGAAAGGAGGGGGATTTACCGAAAGATCTATTAAGGTGATAAGTCCCCTCTCCTCCAAGGAGAGGGTTAGGGAGGGGTCTTCAAAGAGGCTAAGAAATGTTCCATTTAAGTCATAACTATGAGTTAGGCGTAATCGCACTGATCTTAGCCTTTTTAATTTTTTACGTACCTGCGGTCTATGCATTCTTTGCAATCCGTAAGCAACACAAGCGTAATCAAAATAAGTAGTGTGGCTTCAAGCTTTTGAACAAAGTTAAAGCTTTTATCGGCAAAACTTAATTTTGCTTACACATAATGAGCGTATAGTAGTGACATCTTCGATTGTGAGATGTCAATAACAGATATAAAGCAACGAAGAGAGAATAAACATGTCTATCCTAAGTTGGGACGATTTCGAAGATGATGAACAGAAACCGGCTGCACAGCCTGACCAGTCTGCGCCCGTCGAACAGAAGAAAGCGACTGATTCGCAAGTGGTATCTGATGCACAGCAATCATCGCAGAATCTGGCAACTGCACAACCCGCTGGAACCGGTCAAAGAGCCACAAAACATTCAACCGATTCGATGGCAAGAGCATCTGCAGCCTTAGAAACTCTGGATGTTGCACCAGGCTTAGAAGAGCTTGAAATGGGCGCACAACGTGTTCAGGTGGATGATAAAGCCATGATTAACTGCCGTGCTGACTTAAATCAGCTGGTACCGTTCAAATACGAATGGGCATGGCAGAAATACCTGGACGGATGTGCAAACCACTGGATGCCTCAGGAAGTCAACATGAACCACGACATCGCGTTGTGGAAATCTGAAAATGGCTTGACTGATGATGAACGTACCATTGTGATGCGTTCACTGGGCTTCTTCTCTACAGCAGATTCACTGGTTGCAAACAACCTGGTACTGGCGATTTACCGTCACATTACTAACCCAGAATGCCGTCAGTACATATTACGTCAGGCATTTGAAGAAGCGATTCATACACATGCGTACCAGTACTGTATTGAATCCCTGGGTATGGATGAAGGCGAAGTCTTCAATATGTACCGTGAAGTTCCATCAGTAGCACGTAAAGCTGCATGGGGTCTGAAATATACACAGTCTTTAAGTGATCCTACTTTCAAAACTGGAACACCTGAAAACGATCAGATATTACTTCGTAACCTGATTGCTTTCTATTGCGTACTTGAAGGGATCTTCTTCTACTGTGGTTTCAGCCAGATCCTGTCTATGGGTCGCCGTAACAAAATGAACGGTGTTGCTGAGCAGTTCCAGTACATTTTACGTGATGAATCCATGCACCTGAACTTCGGTATCGATATGATCAACCAGATCAAGATTGAAAACCCAGGTTTATGGACAGCTGAATTCCAGGAAGAAATCGTTCAGATGATCCTGGAAGGTACAATGCTTGAAATCGAATATGCACGTGACACCATGCCACGTGGTGTATTGGGTATGAATGCAGCAATGATGGAAGAATATCTGAAATTTATTGCCAACCGCCGCCTGGCGCAACTTGGTTTACCAGAGCAGTTTGCCGGTGTAAACAACCCATTCCAGTGGATGTCTGAAATGATGGACTTGCGTAAAGAGAAGAATTTCTTTGAAACGCGTGTTACAGACTATCAGACCGGTGGTGCGCTCAGCTGGTAAGTTACCCCGCGTAACACATAAGTTATCATTGAGAAAATAGAGCTATCCAGCTCTATTTTCTCATTAAATGCTCAGATAATGTGCTGTATAGATTAATTTAAGTGTCTAACAAGATAAAATATATAAGACAATATAGCTAATCTAAAATCATAATAATAAAGAGTAGAATATCATTATCTATATTATTACAAAAAATACTCACTAGCTCCAAAGTAGCATTCAAATTTATTGATTGATAAGCATTAATAGCAACTCTGTATATGTACCGCAAAAGTACTAACTATATTGATATAAAAATCCGTCACACATAAAAGATTTTCAGACCAGTTTAACTAAATAAAACATAGATTTTTTACATTTGGACAAAAAGTAAAAAAATCTTTAAAATTTAAAAAACTTTATACATCAATAAGCTATACTTCATATCTATTCATCAAATAACGATTGTTTAGGTAACTTTTTAGAAAACTATTTTACGAGGGAAATATGGAAATTGGTGAGGCTCGAGTCAAATCAGTTATTCTACATAAGGTCGGTAATCGACTTCGAGAAGAGCCTCTAGTATTGGCTGAGGAATGTTTATCCATTACTGAAGATATTGCTAATATTTTATTGTACGGATATCTTCGTGGAATAGTACGTATTAATAATCAATTTACACTTTTTCATGAGACAGATGTTACTCTAAATGAGATCTCTCATCATATTTCAAACTTTGAATCTGAAAAAATTGATTTTATTGAGCTATCAAAAAGATTGGCTACTCACCTTTATAGCTCGACACATCATCCCAACATTGCTTCTGGTGATCTATTTATTATCTTATTCGACAAAATAAGAATCAAAGACAAATATAAATCAGCTATTGGCATTTATAAAGTTGAGTCACAACAACAGTATCTATCAGCACACTCCGAAAATGGAACTCAAAAACTTGAAGTTCTTCAAGGTATAAACCCTGAGCTTATTGATAAAGGCGCACTGGTAATTGAAGGTTCAAATCAAGTTTATGCTGTAGATAGACTTAGCAATCGGACAAAATATTGGATTGAAGATTTTCTTCAGGCAAAACAGATACCGAATGAACGAGTAAAATCTGCAATTGCTCTAGGTCTAATCACAACAGTTAACAATAAGATTGAGAATCCTATTGAACGCCAGTCTTTTGGGCAAGAAATCTCTGCTCTATGTACTGGACAAGAATCAATCTCAGGGATTGAGATTAAAAATATATCGGAGAAATATGTTCCCAAAGAAACTTGGAATTCAGAATTCCAACGACTAAATGATTTAAAAGGAGAAGTCGAACTTCAAGAGCTAGTTCTACCTGCTAAAAAGTTTGAAAATAAACTCCAAAAAGTTCTAAGTAAAATTAATTTAGGTAAAGATATTTCCCTCATATTACCCAATGATTTTTATTTTAAAAACATGACTTTGGATGAAGATAAGAAACAGATATATATAAATATAGTATTGGAGAAATCAAATGGGTGAGCTATCAAAAACTTCTGGTGAAAATGGTGAAAAGTTAACTGAGGAACTTCTAAAACTGATTGGTTGGAAGAGTTTTATGCGAGGAATTAATGTTCTTTGCAATAAGCCACTGCATGATAAGCAAACTCATGGAAATGATTTTTTTTATATCTATAATAATCCTCTTCACGATCAAAAGACTGATATTGTTTATATATCAACAAAAAATTCAAGTAAAGGATACCCAGCAGGTGCACAAGGTACCAGAACCCAACTAAAAAAGCATTTATTGGAATTGGAAAGCATTATTGACTGTTCTAAAGTTAGCCCTCAAATCAACAGTGCAATTAGCTCGTTCACTTGTCAAAAGCAAAAGCGACACTTTGGCGTCCTTTTTTGGTGGCATGGAAATAAAGAACAAATAGATAGAGATATAAAACAAGACCTCAGCGCAATGCAAATTGAATTGGGAGCGAAGCACCCTATCTATCTAGTTGACATGGCTAGAGCAACATTTATCAAAGATGCTCTTACACATTTTAAATCCTCTATACATGCACCTTATAA
This sequence comes from Acinetobacter chinensis, assembly GCF_002165375.2. Lineage (NCBI taxonomy): Bacteria > Pseudomonadati > Pseudomonadota > Gammaproteobacteria > Moraxellales > Moraxellaceae > Acinetobacter > Acinetobacter chinensis. The sequence continues at coordinate 884,730 of NZ_CP032134.1, read as the reverse complement.
TTTTTACTATCCAAAACTTGGAAGTATTGTCATATCAAATGATGAACGATTCGGTCCTATATTACCAATAGAACTCATCGCCTCTGATATCATACCGATAAAGTTCATGATTGGTGATCAACCAGCTCTATGCTTATACGCAAAACAGAACTTCTCAGATGAAGTATTAAAAAAACTTTGTAGTCTAGCTTTGGATTTTGCCGATGCATGGGTTAAAAACATATTCATTGGATTAGAAAATTATCATCCCGCTGATGATAAAAATAAAAAGGATGAAGTTTTAATGAGCTTTGATAAAAGGGAAGCAGACATCAAAGTATTTTGCTACAAGGAATCTGTTCTGGACTTATTGGAAGTGTAATATGCAATCGTATGCTAAACAGTTTGACTTCGATAAAGCTATACTCTGGGGAGATCATCTTCGAATTCTCCTAAATAGTGATCTAATTAGTCCAGGAGAGATAACTGAAACTCTTAAAGAAAAAGGTATCTTTATTGGTAGTTCAGAAAAAGCTGATACAGTTCCTCTATTAAGCGCCTGTCTACTCACACCAGATGAGTTTTCTAAATTAATTGAAAAATCTTTCGTTAGAGAATCTGGTCAAAAGTACTCATCAAGTTCATTCCAGTTATCCTCTAGCTCAATGGATTGGAAAACTCCATTAATTGATGACTTTTCATCCGTCATCGATGGCATTCAACTTGATGATGGTCGTGAATTCGCATCTAGCCCTACCCTTACGGTAGAACCTAATGGTGAACTCAAAATCACTTATACTGTTCGAGTTCTTGATTTTAGTAAAGATTGGATTCAGCAAGAACTTGTTTACCCAGCTGAAATTCGACTAAAAGAATCAAGTAGTGGATTTAAAATCGAAGTTGATCGATATAGAACCTCTAAAGATACCGATCATTTAAATGAAAAAATTACTAAAGCCATTGGTAAATTTTATAAATCCCAAAATATTACAGTGGACGAAAAACCTTTCTCTATTAAATTTGAAGACTTTGATAATATTGATCGTATTCGCTTTTTGATCCTAGACAAAATAATGGACAGCACGTCCCTCTAAAGATAACGTAACTTTAATCTTTGGAGATTCAAGAAATGGCTAAACGTTTTAGTCCCGAATTTAAACAGCAAGCGATTGATTATGCACTTTCAAACTCACACGAGTCTGTAGCTGCAATCGCCCAGAAATTAGGTGTGGGTTATTCAACATTAGATAAATGGATTCGTGAAACCAATCCGGCAGGTTCAAGCAAACGTCAACTTTCACCAGAACAACAGCGGATCGTGGAATTAGAGAAAGAAGTCAAACAGCTCAAGGAAGCCAATGACATCTTAAAAAAAGCGCATGTGTACTTTCTAACAGATCATGCCAAGAAAAGTACACGGTAATTCAAGATCTAGATATGAATGAAGTCACCGTATCTTCTGCCTGTAAATACCTAGGTGTCAGCACTTCAGGCTATTATGCCTGGCGAAAACGTCAAGCCAATACGGCACAGAAATATAATGACTTAAAAGCCGTATATTGGCAGCATCATGCACGATTGGGTGCACCTTCATTAGTACATGACATGCATGATTTAGGTTACAACATGAGCGAACGTACTATTGGAAGGATGCTAAAAAAGCTTGGTTTACGTAGCAGGATTGCACGTAAATACAAGCATACGACTGATTCAACCCATCGTTTGCCTACAGCACCCAACTTGTTGGATCGCCAATTTACAGTTACTCAGCCTAATAAAGTCTGGACAACAGACATTACCTATATCCGCACTAAAGAAGGTTGGTTGTATTTATGTGTGATGCTAGATTTATTTAGCCGTCGTATCGTGGGGTGGCAAACCAGCCATCGAATAGACCGCCAGTTGGTGTGTGATACGTTTAACTATGCAATGGCTCGTCAGGGTTATCCAACTGGTGTTATGGTTCATTCGGACCAAGGCTCACAGTACTGTAGTCGTGATTTTAGAGCGCTGTTACTGAAAAATGATTGTACTCAGAGTATGTCTAGACGTGGAAACTGTTGGGATAATGCAGTGACTGAAAGCTTCTTTCATACATTAAAAGGTCATGTGGTACATGGCAGTGTGTTTTCGACTCGAAAAGAAGCGAATGCTGTCTTGTTTGACTATATTGAAATTTATTACAATCGAGTCAGAAGACATTCTGCAAACGGCTGGTTAAGTCCAGAAGCCTTTGAACAGAAATATATTAAAAGTTTAGAGGGGCTGGTTGTCCACGATACTGTCTAGGATCATTTTTCTTCAACTCACCTCGGCTTCTGATACAGAATTTACCTATAAAGAAGTCGGTGACTTTGAAATTATTCGAGATCAAGAAGCAGGAGCCCTACCAAAGGATCCTCAGATTGAATGGATGGAAGGTCGAGTTAGTAAAATTAACGTAAATGGAAAAGATCTAGGGAAAGTCTTTCTATTACACGATTCTAAATATTACCCTTTTTATTTTCTCATAAAAATGAAAGTAATCTATACTTTCAAATTCGGGACGAATATTGGCGATTGTGGAATAGAGTTTTTATTTTCAGGTAAATCAACCAAAGACAATGACTATTCTGGAACCATCTTTAACTTCAGTATAGAAAAGTTATCTAGGCTTGAAAAAAATAGCCAACAAGAGGTTAGAAAAAAAATCATTAGCAAAGTTCAAGAGATAAGAGATAGAGCTTTTAACTTTGTTTTAGCTAAGAAATAGCTTATAAAAAATGCTTTTAGAAAATGACAACTTACGTGCCACGAAACTCAGATTATGACACTACTTGTGTTGCAGAAGTTGTCATTATATGTCACAAAGACTACTAACTTATTGATTTATCCTGCATACAATGACAGCTTATGCATCAATGACGAGTAACACATAAGTTATCATGATAAAACCGCCATTAATGGCGGTTTTTTAAAGATGCAATCCAGTTTTTAATTAAATATTTATATTACACATAGATGCTAAAGCAATGAAAAGGCTAAAATACTTATAAAATTAAATACATATCAGAGACGAGTCTATTTAAATAAATCACACCTTAACCCGATCAACTGTTTTAATCTTTTCTAATTTTAAAGAAGCCTATTCACCCAATTGTATTCCATTTTCCTCTATATAATTTTTCCAATGCTCATATTTTTCTTTATTTTTAAACTGATCTGACTCCCCATAATAATGAAGCAACCTGTTCAGCGCGTAGTGATACTCAGCATAATTCAGTGACTGCTCAAAGTACTGAATAGCTTTTTTGGTATTCTGTTTCAGCTCTATTCCACCTTCATGCATTAAAGCAAAATATATAGCCGTATAACCTTCATCGTTATCACGCTTAATTATTTTCAGGACTTTTTTATAATCCTGTACATCATAATACAGATCAGCAAGCTGTTCCCCACAGAAATAAAAACGCTTTTCTGCCTGCTCATAATACCGCGTTGCAAGCTCAACATTTTTTTCTACATCTATACCGTCATAATACAGCCCTGCCAGGTTTTTATAAGCCTGCCCATTACCCAACTGCATACTCTGTTCAAAACACATCACCGCCTGAGCACTATCTTTTACAACACCTTGCCCATTTAAATACAAACAGCCCATATTGTTCCAGCCCCATGAGTTGCCCAGCTGTGCTGCCTGTTCATAGCATGAAAAAGCCTGCGCTTTATTGCAGAAAGCTTCATGATCATCATAAATCAACCCTGCTTCCACCATGCTTTCACTGTGCCCTTTACTGGCTGCAAGCTGAAAATACTGAAGTGCTTCGTCTATACAGTCTTTTTCCTGATACTGTTTTGCCATCTGAAACAGGGTGTCTGCATCAAAAAATTTCAGATAGGCTGTTCCCTGTGCTTCAATCCACTGCTGATAAAACCGTTCAAAAAACTTCAGGTCTTTCCCACGAAAATTGAAGCGCTTTAAATAATACTGCCCAACCTGCTCCGCAGTCAGTTGCTGTACTTCTCTTTGTAAATTAATCGTATACAGCTGTGTACCTTTATAAAGCGTCAGCTGACTGAATTCAGGAAAGTAGCGATCCAGCGCAGGGGCAATATAATCAAAGAGATCACTCAGGTATTTCTGTTCTGCATCGTAATAGCGCATGCCATCTGTAGCTGTGCAACGGAAAAACTCTGTATCTGTATATTCAATTTTGCTGAAGTTATTTTCCAGTGGGATCAGCCACTGATGTTGCTGCGCATCATACAGACCATACTGTCTTGCATTTTCAAACAGATACACATCTTTCAGAAAATGAATATAAGCGTCATTCAGCAGTTTATCGCAGCCTTCGGGCAGCAGAAATGACTGACTGACGGTGTCATACACATGCCATTTTTTCTGTTTCCTATAGACAAAACTGCGGTAGTGATCTGACCACATCTTCAGTTCATCCACCTCATCAAGCAATACTGAACCATCGGCATTCAGAACAGATATTTTACGCTGAAATTTATGAGGGCTGACCTGTATTAAACCGGGTGATAGTGCTGAAAGTATATCTTCCATATACTCGCCAATATTTCACCATTGCTTTGAAAATAATGTCTTTTGGCACTGCCTTTCTGTTTACAGAAATACAGATGAGCATCAGCACTCAGATAGTGCATTTCAAATGGCACAGCGGATGACTGCTGAATAACCTGTTCATTCTGAAAATTTCGCAGCTGATACTGATCATCCAGCAGTACATTGAAACAGTCTGTATATGCCAGCTGGTCTACAGCATCATATACAGGTGGAAGCATCCACTTACCCGTATCCGCACAGATCAACCCCTGCTTTTCAGGTGCATGCAAAGGCTGAACAACAGCATAGTTGATGGATTCATGTGAGAAGGTATCGAAAGCCTCAGAAAATTGTGCCTCCAGCACAATCTGCCCTGTATCACGGATATAGCCATATTTTTCATCTTTCAAAAAAACAGCAATACCTTCATCATTAAATGCCCAGAGCTGACTGAACTGTGGTTCCAGTATCACTTCACCCTTGCGGTTTTTCAGCCCCCACAGACCATTGCTCTCAAAACTTTCTGCTGCATGCTGATACAGTGATTTTTCCCAGTAGCCAAGTCCATACTGAATCCAGTCAGTTTCCAGCATGTCACGAAAACTTTCATAGCCTGTTTTGGCCACTTCTTCATTCAGCAAAGACAGGTCACGGCTTTCCTGTGCCTGCTCTTTATGGCTTTCCTCATTCATATTAAAAACATCAGATGCATCCATTTCAAAACACGCAAAAGGCAGATTTTCCAGCACTTCAAACATTTGCCTGCGTGGTTCATAAAAACAGGCTTTATAAGTCAGCTCATAGCTTTCACCCAGTAAATCATAAAAACGATGCAGATTTGCTATCCCTGCTTCACGGTCAAAATACAGTAAACTTCCTTTCACCCGCGGACTGGCAAAAAACAGCGGCATCAGCAACAAGGGAATCACATAATTCCATTCAGCAAGCAGTTCTGAATATTTTTCTTTGCCATTTTTACTGACGTTATAGACATAAATACGATGTGCCATAGAGGAAACCCTGGTTTATTTTTGCAAAATCTGTGCCGTACTTTTTTATAGTGAAAATAAATATTCAGCTGCATATTTACGTAGATACTTCACTCTTTTTTCAGTTTTTTTTCATATCCGGTAGACTGACTACAATACAACGCGCTGACTTGTCTATACAGTATTACTTCTTTCATTTTGCTGTATCTTTTCAGCTTTTAACCTGCGATACCAGAAAGACTTCCAGTCGCCACATTAAGTGGATAAACTACCAAAATTACAACAACTTAAAACATGAAAATGCTCAAAACTGCTCTTCAAAAACATCCGAACGCCTTATATATTCAAATTTACAGCAATAAAATGCAGTTACTGGCACATGACGGTTCCATCCTTGCAACTGAAATCCCATCCACAGCTTACTGTCACAGTAGAAGTATTATTGGCAATTACGATGCAGCTGAACAGACATGTAAACAGCTGCTGAAACACAGAACCCATTCAGTTTTCAGCACTTCTCCATATGTTATTACAGAGATTATGGAACAGACTGAAGGCGGACTGACTCAGGTGGAAATCAGGGCTTTAGCCGAAATGATTTTTAACGCAGGTGCACGTGATGTGCAGATTTACAGCAGAGATTCAGTTTCAGCCCAATGTGGGAATGTTTCTCTATATGACTCATCTGCACGGCGTACTGCATCCAGATCTCAGGTCAGACTGGTCACGGCTGCTGTTCTGATTTTCAGCCTGCTGGCTGTATTTTTTCTGGTGATAATGCAGGGGAAATGATAGTGGCAACATAGACTGAACAAGCCCAGTTTCTGTGCTCGGTGCGCTTTTCACCTGTATGCTTGTTCAGCAATACTCTTTATTGGTACTGTAATCCTGATAAAAATTTCCCCAGACGGTTTCTACAACATCAGTGATACAGTAAGCCTGTTTGTTTATGAACTGAATCAGCACCCGGTTGAACGCTTGATACTGCTTGTTGCTATGACTGCATGTATGCTGATCGTCCATATAAAACTCATAGTCAGCCACAATGATTCTGCACAGTCCAGGATGTGTCTGAACCTGCTTATTCAGCGTGAAAAATACAAGACTTAAGAATTTATTCGTCGCATGTATCAGGACGAATATTACGCCTATTATTTCACACCATCTCCATCCTGAGTTCCAAAAATCAATGGAGCTTCAGTCGTACAGGTTTTGTCCTCAAAACTGAATACCGAAAAATTTCCCACTGAAACTGAAGCATCAACTCAAATAAAAAGGCGCATATAGCGCCTTTTTAAAGTCTGTTGAATCTCTCAGATCAGAACAACAGTTGCTGATTGTTTAAAAGCTCCTGCAAAGTAGCATTGGTATTTTTCAGAACCAGCAGATCAGTGGATTCATAATCCGTTGCTTTACCATCTCTGTCTATTGCAACGGTTGTATTTCCTGATGCCTGATCAAAAGTCACTTTGACATAATCTGACAGATTTCCTGCATTGACCTTTCCATCATCCAACAATGCATGCAGATCAATTTTATCCGCATCTGGAACTGAAGGTACATGACCTTTTTTAAAGTCAGTCCAAGTATCCGTACCATTTCCGCCAGTTGCATCTGCAGCATTCAGCAGTTTAAATATCACGGTGTCTGAACCAGACCCCATGGTAAATGTATCCGCTGCGCCGCTGCTGCTGACACTGTCATTATTTGCAGATGCAGTCAGATTCATTCCTACATCTATAGTCAGTTTGGCTGTATCTCCTGAACCTGCTTCAGATTTAATGGTGTATTCGAAGGTTTCCACACCATAAGCCTTACCAGATGGCTTATAGGTGTATTCTCCTTTTTCATTGACAGTTAAAGTCCCATAGAGCCCCTGAACTGTAATGGTTTTAGCAACGCCTAGCGCTGAAACTGTCTGACCTGCCACACTGTAAGATGCAATAGTGCCTGCTCCTAGGTCGTTACTGATCAAACTGCCTTTGACTTCTGCTGGCACTCCCTGACTTTCAAATTCATTGAAGAAGGTTTTTTCAGCCGTTCCTTTGAAATTATAGATATTTCCTAAAAAAGCTGTCGATTTTGCCTCAATGGTATAATTGCCCGCTTGCAGCCCCGTAAATTTAATCTCATAGTCATCACTGTCCAGGGCTTTAATCTGTGCATTTGTCTGGATGATTGTTCCTGTTGAATCCTTCAATGTAATCGTCACATTAAGAGGTGGTCCCACTTGTTTGAACAACTAAAAGCGTATTTATAAGTGATATTCCGCTCTAGTTAAGCCACCTTGTTTTGTTGGGGTAGCTGATCATAGTAAAACTCATTTGGTGTCATTTTGTCTAGACTCGAATGAGGTCGTTTCAAATTATAAAACTCAAAATATGCACTTAATTGCTTTTTCGCATCTGTGACACTGCTATAAGCTTTGAGATACACCTCTTCATATTTAACGCTCCGCCATAATCGTTCAACCATCACATTATCTACCCATCGACCTTTACCATCCATACTGATTTGAATGCCATTTGATTTCAATACATCAATAAATGCATCACTGGTAAACTGGCTGCCTTGGTCTGTATTAAATATTTCAGGTCGACCATATTTTTCAATCGCTTCATTTAAAGCCGAAATACAAAAATCCACCTCCATACTAATCGATACCCTATGCGCAAGTACCTTGCGGCTATGCCAATCAATCACAGCACATAAATAAACAAAGCCTTTTGCCATAGGGATATACGTTATATCCGTAGACCACACTTGATTACTGCGCTGAATAGCCAACCCTTTGAGCAGATATGGATATTTACGGTGAGCTTGATTAGCCTGGCTTAAATTTGGTTTGCAATATAACGCCTGAATACCCATTTTCTTCATTAAAGTACGTGTATGACGTCGTCCTATATGATGTCCTTGACGATTCAACAAATCACGCATCATACGACTGCCTGCAAAAGGATATTGCATATGTAATTCATCAATACATCGCATCAGCTTCAGATCTGATGCACTCACAGGTTTTGGGCGATAGTAATAACAACCACGGGAGACTTTCAGCAGCTTAGCTTGCTTAGATACTGAAATCTGAAGTGAGTCGTCGATTAACTTTTGTGGTTGAAGCGGCCCAGTTTCTTCAACACACCTTCTAAAAAATCAATTTCTAATGCCTGCTCACCGATTTTTGCATGTAGTTTTTTTAGATCGATGGGTGGTTCTGTTGGAGCTTTTGATTGATCGAAAGCTTGCGAGGAAGCTGAGATCAATTGATTTTTCCAGTCAATAATTTGGTTTTGATGAACATCAAACTCAGCACTCAATTCAGCAAGTGTTTTTTCTGCTTTAATCGCAGCAAGTGCTACCTTAGCTTTAAAATCATTTGAATGATTTCTTCTTGGTCTACGTGCCATAAAATACTCCATATATTGATGTTTATAACATCATTTGAGGAGCAGAATATCACTTATAGGAGTTGTTCAAATTTACGGATCCATCTCTTTATTACCCAATAGATTGGTAACAGATGACCTCACAGTGAAAGTAACATCAGCTGATTGTCCCTCACTGATACTGAATGTTTTTGTCTTTGAAGTTGACCAGCCTGTATCGTATGTAAAGACATCTTCAGTAACGACTTTATTACTGACATTAACCGGACTTACATTTATATCATCTATGGCAGACAGCGTATCTATCTTGATATTCAGGGTTTCAACACGGACTTTGCCATCTGCTCCACGCACCAGATAGGTAAATGTTTCAACCTTGCCATAAGGCGGTGTCCAGCTACCTGTGCCTGTTGGTGGAGTGACTGTATATGTATATGTTCCATCTGCCTGAATCACCAGCTGACCATACACACCATTAACTGTAACTGAACCACCTGAGCTGACAGCCTGGTTATCCACCTTAATCACTGTATCAGTGCCAGTCTCAGTGGCATCTCCTGTGACCTGACCTGTAAAACTGCTGACATCAGGTTTACTGTAGTCATAAATTTTGTCTTTGGTCACTTCAATAGATGCACCCTGCAACAGCCCCACCCCAGTAGCACTGCCCAACATTGCAACATATTCCCCCTCAGGGAAACCGAGTGTGATCGGATCGGAAACACCGCCCAGCAACCAAACGCTGAACCAGTCTTTCACAACTTCATACTGGACGTATTTACCTGTAACTTCATCTTTTTTATAGATATACAGGTCATATATAGCACCAATAGTGATTCCGCCTGCATCCCCCTTAAAGGTCAGTTCACGTACTGTATTTGCACCAACATTAAACTTCATCTGTTGATCAACATTCACAGCATTTGCATCCAGAATTGGCCCCAGCAAGCCCAGTTTCAGTACATCAAAATTGGTTTTCTTCGGAACTCCAGGTCCTGCGTATTCAGATGGTGTTACACCCAGAATGACTGTTGCATCTATATCAGGCGGTGCAATTTCTATAGGCATGTTCTCCAGAGTAATGACCAGATCAGCTGTATCTGCCCGACCACCAGATGTCACCTCATAGGTAAAGACTTCCTTGCTGCCAAATGGGCCTTTAAAAGTTGGATCAATCACATAACGGTAACTGCCGTCAGCTTTGACAAACAGTGAACCATACTGACCTTTAATTTCAGTTTCTGTAGAGGCTGTAGCTGTATCAATCGCTGTACCGTTGACTTTTCCAATGACAGAGCCTGTCGGTACTGCATCCACACCATGGTTTATATCCAGGTCGGTCAGCATATTGCCAGACACACTTCCAAATACATCCACAGGGTTGCTGTAGTCGAGTACCACATCGGCAAGTACTTTCAGGGTATACCCTGTCAGCGCAGTCACACCAACAGATGGTGAAAGCAGAACGAGATAATCTCCCTCGTTGAAGGTCATGCTCAGTTCATCAGATACGCCCCCCAGCAGATAAGCCTTTAACCATTGAGCGCTCTTTTCATGCAGATTCCATGCGCCTGTCGCAGGGTCTTTTTTATAGACCAGGAAGTCGTACATGGAAAGTACCTGAACGCCACCTGACTCACTCTTAAATGTCATCTGACGTTGTGTATCAGCATCTACATGAATTGAAATTGCTTCCTTAAGAACACTGGTCAGAACATCTGCACCGAGTACAGGTCCCAGACCAGCTGAAACAATCACACCATTGGTTTTTTTCAGTGCATCAAGCTCTGCTGCTGTAGACTCTTTTACTGTTGGAGTGACTGTTACTGCAAAATCAACTTCATTATCTGCCAGACTGAGTGCCAGATTCGGGTCATTGGGTGCTGTTACTGTGGCATCCTGAGATTTATTTCCAGCTGCATCTGTCAGATACGCCTTCACGGTTTCACCCGCAATCAGAATTGGAGATACTGCGACACTGAACTTACCAGAAGCATCGACTATTGCGCTATAGGTTTTTCCTCCCACCACTTCTATGGTCACTACAGCACCAGCTTCACCTGTACCATTTATACTTGAACCATTCGGTACAATATTTACAGATGGTGCTGCTGGTGCTGCTGAATCCACAGTAATCGGTCCCAGATTTTTAACTTCTGAGTTACCTGCTGCATCGGTCTGTCTGACCTGAACATCGTATTTTCCATCTACAGTGCTAAAGTCACTTCCGGTTCCTGCATTCCAGGTTTTACCACCATCCAGACTGTATTCCCAGGTTGCACCTGTCTCCAGACCGCTGACCAGGATTTTTCCATTGCTGGTGATACCATCTGTAGCCGAAACACCTGTATCCTTTTCAAGCTGTGCCATCAGCCCGACTGGTGCAGTTGCATCAAGCGTAAAACTGTCTGTGACGGGTGCTGGATTTTTATTTCCTGCTTTATCTTCTGAAACAGCTTCAACGGTGTACTGGCCATCGGTGAGTGCCGATGACGGAGTATAACTCCACTTTCCATCCGCACCTGTCTGTACTGTAACAGGAGTCAAAGCACCTGATGATCCTGTTATCGTCAGTGTTACCGTACTACCTGCTTCAGCTGTACCTGAAATGGCTGGTAAAACGTCTTTGATATAACCGTTTGCATCGGCAATTTTATCAATGCTGACAGGACCTGCAACGGTATCCAGCACAAAATCCATTGGTAATGACGGTACACTCTTTGTACCCAATGCGTTTACAGCACCTGCCGTTACGATATATTCACCATCCGGACTGAGTGCAGTCTTCGGTGTATAACTCCAGCCGCCATTTGCTGGATCAAGCACAGCATCACCAGTATCAACTATCTTGCCTGCTTTATCTTTTATGGTGACAGTGACTTTGACAGCACCATTAGGCGCTGATCCTGTAATTTCAGGTGTAGCATCATTGGTGACATCAATATCATTAATCACCACTGCATCAAGCAGGGTTGCTGAAACAGTCAGCCCCCCTGAAAGTGTAGCATTACCCTCATTTCCTGCGGCGTCTTTTGCTTTTGCAGTGACTGTATAAGTGTCATCTGTAAGCGGACTGTCAGGTGTCCATGTCCAGTTGCCATTGGTATCCACCACAACAGACCCAGTAACAGCATTACCTTGCGAGTCTTTCACCTCAACGGTAACTGTCGCATCTTTCTCCACCGTACCCTTAATCTCAGGCGTAGCAGTATTGGTCGTGGATGGACTGGTAATCTGAATATCTGGTGGAACTGTATCCACTGTTACACTGACAGAGTTTGATGGGTCACTGGTATTGCCTGCCTGATCTTTTGCAGTCGCGGTCACCGTATATGTACCATCCGGCAAGGTTACTGATGGTGTAAAAGTCCATTTTCCACTCGCATCTACTGTTGCGGGTCCACTCTCGATGACCTTACCTGTGCTGTCTTTAATGATGACTGTAACCACAGAACCGACATCTGATATGCCCTTAAGTTCTGGCGTATCGTCATTTGTAGGTCCAACAGGGTCAACCTGTACAGGTTTTGGCGGTGTAGCATCCACCTGCATGGACTCACTGACTTCTGTACTGTCATTCCCTGCTTTGTCTTTGGCTATTACAGATACCGTATAACTTCCATCTGGAAGCAGTGTACTGGGTTTATACGTCCAGTTACCATTTTGATCAACAGAAGCGGTACCTCTTTCCACCTCTGTATCAGCACTGTTTTTAATGATAACAGTTACCGTCGCATCCTTTTCTGTGGTCGTACCAGTGACGACAGGTGTACGATCAGTTACAAACGGACTGAATGGTTTTATGGTGACCACAGGATCAGTTGCATCCACCGTTACATTTGCAGGTACAGAAGGAGTGCTGGTATTGCCTGCTTTATCTGTAGCAGTCGCTGTGACCTGATAGGTTCCATCAGCAAGGTCTGTAGATGGTGTATAACTCCAGTTACCACTGGAGTCAGCAGTAACCGTACCTGAAACATCTTTACCGCTGCTGTCTTTTATAGTGACTGTAACTGTTGAGCCTGGCTCTGCTGTACCACTGATGGTCGGTGTTTTATCATTGGTCACCGTAGGAGCATTCACCACTACAACACCAGGTGCTGTAGCATCCACTGTTACATTTACAGATGTAGATGGACTACCGGTATTGCCTGCATTGTCTGTAGCCGTTGCTGTCACCTGATAGGTTCCGTCAGCCAGGTCTACAGTCGGTGTATAACTCCAGTTACCGCTGGAGTCTGCAGTAACCGTACCTGAAACCTCTTTACTGCTACTGTCTTTGATGATGACTGTAACCGTCGAACCCGGCTCTGCTGTACCACTGATGGTCGGGGTCTTATCATTGGTCAGTGGGAGCGGATTAACCACTGCAGGATCGGGTGCTGTTGCATCCACTGTTACATTTACAGGTACAGAAGGAGTGCTGGTATTACCTGCTTTATCTGTAGCAGTCGCTGTGACCTGATAGGTTCCATCAGCAAGGTCTGTAGATGGTGTATAACTCCATATACCACTCGCATCTGCGGTGACCGTACCCTTAACCTCTTTACCACTGCTGTCTTTTATAGTGACTGTAACTGTTGAGCCTGGCTCTGCCGTTCCACTGATGGTCGGTGTTTTGTCATTGGTCACCGCAGGAGCATTCACCACCACAACACCAGGTGCTGTGGCATCCACTGTTACATTTACAGGTACAGATGGATCGCTGATATTGCCTGCATTGTCTGTAGCCGTTGCCGTCACCTGATAGGTTCCGTCAGCCAGGTCCACAGTCGGCGTATAACTCCAGTTACCGCTGGAGTCTGCAGTAACCGTACCTGAAACTTCTTTACCGCTGCTGTCTTTGATGGTGACTGTAACCGTCGAACCAGGCTCTGCTGTACCACTGATGGTCGGGGTTTTATCATTGGTCAGTGGGAGCGGATTAACCACTGCAGGATCGGGAGCTTTGGTATCCACTGTCACAGTTGCTGGCGCAGATGGAGCACTGACATTGCCTGCTGGGTCTGTAGCTTTCACCTCGATATCATATTTGCCATCAGATAAAGCTGTATCAGGTGTATATGTCCAGTTACCGTTGTTATCTACTGTTGCTGTACCTTCGGATACTACATTTCCTTTGTCATCTTTAATGACAACATCTACTTTGGTTCCTGGTTCTGTTGTTCCTGTAATAGTCGGTGTTGAATCCTTGGTCGGATTAGTCGGTGTGACTTTTGCGGGATCAGGAGCAAGAGTATCTACATTGATCTGCAAACCGGAAGACTGTGGACTTTCCACACCATTTACCGTCTGTGTTGCAGAGAAATTATGCACCCCATCTTTTACCCCAGACGGCAGCTCAACTTCCCACTTCCCACTGGTATCTGCCGTTGTGGAAGCAATCAGTGTATTTCCATCATAAATTTTGATCAGTGCTCCTGCGACAGCACCCGTACCACTGAATGTCGGTTTATTATCATCTGTAATATCACCATAACTCAGTACTTTCTGCACACTGCCTACATTGTCATAAGCCTGTGGAGCAAAAGGCAAGGGAGCTGTCCCTGTACCCGAATTTCCATTCTGTCCATTCTGCCCATCTTTACCATCACTGCCACCACCGCCCCCTGCAGCGGCTGCAATCCCACCAATCAAGGCAGCACCACCCACCCACGGCCATATCCCCATACCTGAATCATGGTAGAGCAGCGGTTCCACTGAATCCATCAGATGGTACTTGATCGTTTCTGCAATTTCGCCATTGGCATTGGTAAATTCAGCCCAGTACAGATCTCCTGATCCATTATCAAACACAATATGGTTATCAGGCGTTGTGAAAAAATTATCAATCTTAAGGACTTCACCATTTTTCAGCTGAATAATGGCAGTATTGCCTTCGCGGGTAATAGCAGCAACATCCTCTTTACTTGCTTTAATACTGATCACTGAGTTCTCAGTCAGTACCACCCCATCTGCGTCAGTCTTATCGATGACTTTTCCGCTGCTTTTAGAAATTACAATTATTTTTGACATAGCGATTTCCCTTTTTTCAATATTTTTCATGCGTTTTTCGTTCTTATGTGGTTATTTTTACCACTGCTTCGCAGGAAATCGAATAGCCAAAACTGACTTGAATGAAAGTTCATATAACTTAAACTGATTGTTATATTTTTTTTAATAAGTAATTTTTAAATCAGATCATTATTATGGGTTTTATTTGTGCTATACATCACATTAAATTTTATTTAATTGATTTAATTTAGTTTATTTTTACCCTTAAATTGAGTGATTTTTGTTCGTTTATTTTTGTAACTTGTTGTAAGTATCCGCTTTTTATGTGATTTTAATCAATAAAAAAGGCGCAAATGCGCCTTTTTTATATAACTGTGAATTATTGAGGGATTCGCAGTACCTGACCTGGGAAAATGTCATCTGCATTTTTCAGTAAAGGACGGTTCGCTTCAAAAATTTTATTGTACTGGTTTGGATCACCATAATATTCTTTTGAAATTTTAGACAGGTTATCACCAGATTTTACCGTATAGAACTTACTTTCAGGCTCTGGTGTTGCAACTGTAATCTGATCATCAACCTGTGCAACATGGTCAATATTACCCACAGCAAGAACAATCTTCTCACGGTCTGCCTGGCTCTGTACCTGACCTTTAATCGTTGCAAGATCTGATGCACCGTTATAACTCACGGACAGACCCGTAACAGGTAAACCTAAAGCTTTAATATGTCCCAGCAGCTTATTTGCAATTTCCTGAGCAGATGGTTCAGCAGGAGTTGCCGGTGCAGCCTGTGGCTCTGCTGGAGCCGTATTTTTCTTACCAATGCCTTTTACAAAATCAAAAAGACCCATTTTTATTCTCCAGTTATGATGGTTTAGCCAATTGTAGTAAAAATCAAAAGTTTATTTTATATCCAATAAATAGCAGAGAAAGAGTTTGCATTGGTGATAGAAACGTAAACATATGTAACAACACGCAGAACAAAATTTCAGGCAATAAAAAAGCCACCGGATGGTGGCTTTTTTTTCAGCAAAGCTGAAAATCATGAATTAACCCAGTTTCTTGGAAACATAGTCAATTGCAGATTGAACAGTTGTGATTTCGTTAGAATCTTCATCAGGAATCGTAATATCGAAATCGTTTTCGAAAGACATTACAAGTTCAACCAGGTCAAGAGAGTCTGCACCTAAGTCATCCATGAAAGATGCTTCGTTTTTAATTTCTTCAACTTTAAGACCAAGTTGTTCAGCTACTGCCTGTTTAACGCGTAGTTCGATATCGCTCACAGGAATTCTCCTCATTGCTTGTGGCGTTTTTAATGCCGATAGTTTAATTGAATCTAAATCTTTTTGAAAGTTTATACTGAACCTTAGTTCATGTATAAACCGCCATTTACATGTAACACAGTACCTGTAATGTAACTGGCCTTTTCAGAAGCCAGGAAACCTACAGCATTTGCGATATCCTGAGGATCACCTAAGCGGTTAAGTGCTACCTGATCACTCATTTTCTTACGAATTTCTTCGCTCAACTGTTCTGTCATTTCTGTTGCAATAAAACCTGGTGCAACAGAGTTTACAGTAATCTGACGGCTGCCCATCTCTTTTGCAAGACTGCGGCTGAATGCTTCAATACCGGCTTTAGCAGCAGAATAATTAGCCTGCCCTGGGTTTGCAAAATGTGCAACCACTGAACTGATATTGATAATGCGCCCAAATCTTGCTTTGGTCATGCCTTTTAAAACACGTTTGGATAAACGGTAAACTGCTTTCAGGTGGATGTTAAGAATATCATCCCAGTCATCTTCTGACATACGAAGTAACAGATTATCTTTAGTAATACCTGCATTGTTTACCAGAACCAGGACAGAACCATAGTTCTGTTCAATCTCTGTAACCAGTGCATCTATTGCAGCACCGTCACGGACATCCAGTACTTTGCCTGTACCCTGTTCAGCAAAAGCTGCTGAAAGTTTTTCAGCACCAGCTTCTGATGTTGCAGTACCGACAACAAAAAAACCATCCTGTATTAACTGCTGAGCGATGGCTGCACCAATCCCTCTGCTTGCACCTGTTACCAATGCAACTTTACGTTCCTGTGTCATGCAATTTTTCCTTCTGCCACCAGAATGGCATTCAGAGCATCTTCCATACGACTGCGCGAATCCAGTGGAAATGCTTTTTCAATATTTGGCAAACGTTTAGCAAGATTGGCAAGCACGTTACCAGGACCACATTCTGCAATATACTGAATGCCTTCATCCTGTAACATCTGCATGGTCTTCGTCCACTGGACTGACTGATACAGCTGTGCTGTCAATGCCTGACGTAATTCACCCACGTCTGCCGCGACTTTCGCGTTGACATTTTGTATTACAGGTAGATGTGGCATCTCAATGGCGGTTTCTTCCAAAGCCTGAGCAAACTTTTCTGCCGCAGGTTTCATCAAAGAACAGTGTGACGGCACTGAAACAGGTAATGCAATTACTTTACCCCCCTGTTCTTTCGCTGCTGCCATAACGGCTTCAACCAACAGTTTGTCACCTGCGATGACCACCTGTCCCTGAGCATTATAATTGGCAGCCTCGACTGAACCGCGCCCCTGCATATTGATCTGTTCACACAGTTCAAGCACTTTGGCATCGTCCAGTCCAAGAATTGCCGCCATGCCGCCCATCCCCTGAGGAACAGCAGACTGCATCAGTTTCCCACGCAGATTGACCAGCTTTACTGCATCGCCCAGGCTCATTGCACCCGCTGCAACCAGCGCACTGTATTCCCCAAGTGAATGACCTGCAAGATATTTTGGAGCCACACCACCCAGTTCAAGCCATACCCGCCACAGCGCAATACTGGCTGTCAGAAGTACAGGCTGGGTAAATTCGGTCTGATCAAGCCCTTCACCGCTCTGTGCAATATGCCACAGGTCAAATCCTACCGCTTCAGATGCTTCTGCAAATGTTGCCTGTATACCTGAAAATTGCTCTGCAAGCTCTGCAAGCATCCCCACTTTCTGAGAACCCTGTCCTGGGAACACAAAAGCTGTTCTGGTTGCCAGAGCTGCCTGATCAAGTCGTTTAGCAGACATAAAAAATCCTTTCGTAAGGGCTGAATAAAGTTCATCGTTGCAAAAACTGACAGATCTAAACTCTCAGACTTTGCCCTGTTTTTTCACTGAATAAATATCAGTAAATAAAGCAGTTTCCGGACAAACCCTTTTCTGCTCCTGGTCTTTACTCTTTTATGGGGCAAGAATTTAACACTTAATTTATGCTTTGATAATTGCCAAATACAACAAAAATCGCAATAAAAAAAAGGGAGCGTAAGCTCCCTTTTTTTCTTAAGCGCGATGCTTAATTATTCACTTATTATTCAGCATCAGCTGCTTTAGCGAATAATTGACGACCACGGTAGAAACCATCTTTAGTCACGTGGTGACGACGATGAGTTTCACCAGTTGCCTGGTCTACAGTTAATGCATTCTCGGTTAAAGCGTCATGTGAACGGCGCATGTCACGGCGAGAGCGACTTTTACGGTTTTGCTGAACGGCCATGATGGCTCCTTACAAATCGAAAAAAAGGATCAGAACAAATTTGGTTGTCTTATACTTCACAGTATAACACAAAAATCAGTTAAGTTTACCCTTCAAGCTGGACAGAATATCAAACGGGTTATCCCGCTTCTCTTCTTCAACTTCCTGAACGGCAGGCTGATGCTTATGCTCACAGGCATCATGCTTAGGAGACAAAGGCACCAGCAGTAACAGTTCATCTTCCAGAAGTGCGAGTAAATTGACAGTTGCAGGAGTAGCAGTTGCATAATCTCCTTTGGTTGTCGCTTCACTTTCACCCAGAACGATGAAATCAGCATCCTCATCCAAGCGCTCTATCAGTGACTCATCATCTATAAGAGCAAGATGAAAATCTGAAACGAGAGCTATTTCAACAGAATCCAGACAACGCTGACATTCCATTGGAACTTTCGTTTCAACATGACCATCAAGCCATACAATACGATGATACGTATCGAGTGACAGCTTACAGTCTATGTTAATCAATTGATCATCAATTGATCCAACAGCTTCACGGGCAATACGAACAAAACGCGATAATGGCAGGGTACCTGACCATGTAAAGCCCTGTTCAGCCCATTTAAACGGCTCAATCTGTGCCGGAAAGGTATTTGCTGACATAATTAAGGCGGCAATTCTACAAATTCATCAGTACTCTGTCAAAGATTAAGATACAATTTTGCACTTATTCAGACAGACCTATTGGGTAACTCAGTCATGCATCTGTTGCAGCCGCAAACAGAAGTGAATATTTCATCACTTATTCGCACACTTTCAACCACTGATTCTGATGCTGCTCCATTTCAGCTGCAACGCATGGAATGGATGACTGCATGGTCAGAAACACAGCAGGTTGACTGGCTCATCTTACACTTTAATCACTGGTTTTCCCACTTAAATGTGATCCTTGTGCGCGGAGACTTTGAACCTGAGTACTTTCCTGCGACCGCTGCTGAACCCGCACGCATTCAGTTTGCTCATGGTTTTTTTAACAGCGCACTGCATGAAATCAGCCACTGGACCATTGCAGGTGAGCAAAGGCGGTTACTGCCAGACCTCGGCTACTGGTACGCACCCGATGGACGTACAGCGGAACAGCAGGCGCTTTTTGAACAGGTAGAAATTAAACCTCAGGCGATTGAATGGCTGTTTGCCGTTGCTTTTGGACGGAAGTTCCGCGTTTCACTGGATAATCTCACAGGTGAAGGGGGGGATGGTTCTGCGTTTAAAGACTATGTTTTTGCACAGGTTCAGCGTTATTTCTCTGGTGAGGCAGTACTGCCCCGCGATGCCGCTCATTTTATTCACTGTATCTGTGCCTGCATCCGTCAGGGAAAACCATTACAGCTGAATGAATTTAAACGTGAAATACTTGATTAATTTACACAAAAAGATCTGTATAACCCAAAAGTATGGTTGTACACTCACAGGATAATCAGAACAATCTGTATCAGGAGAAAGACTATGCTTCATTTAAGAATACATCCTGAGAACCCACAACCCCGCCTGATCAGCCAGGCTGTGGAACGTATCCGTGCTGGTGATGTTGTTGTTTATCCAACAGATGCCGCTTATGCCATTGGCTGCCAGATTGGAAATAAAAATGCAATGGAACGGATTGCTCAGATCCGTGGTTTAAGTGCAAAACATCAGTACGCAATTATTTGTGCCGATTTATCGGATATTGCCACCTATGCCAAAGTGGACAATGCCATGTACCGCTTACTTAAAGCCAATACGCCCGCTGTAACCACTTATATTCTTCCGGCTACAAGTGAAGTTCCCCGCCGTCTGATGCACCCCAAAAAGAAAACCATTGGTTTACGTGTTCCTGGAAATACTGTCTGCCAGCTGCTGCTCAAAGAACTGGGCGAACCCCTGTTGACCAGTACACTGATTCTGCCAGGTCAGGACACACCACTGGATGATCCATATGACATTGAACAGCAGCTGGAAAAGCGTATTGATGTGTTTATTGACAGTGGACTCGGTACTTTAAGCACCACCAGTATTGTGGATTTATCCGGTGACAATCCTGTTGTTGTCCGTCGTGGTGTAGGCGATGTCAGTGCTTTTGAATAAGCACTGACATGCGCTGTGCCGCCTCTGAATCTGTGGGACTGGTCTTTGACTGAAAACTAAAGATACAGTCCTTCCAGATGTTTATAATTTTCACAGTCTGCCAGTACCTGACTGACTTTGTGAATTTCTTTTTTAGCTGAGTTCTGAACAATATAAGACACAGCAACACGGTCTTCTTTGAATACATTCAGATGCGCTTTAATAAAGTCTGCCTCCTCTCCTTTCAGCCGCTCAACCATTTCACAGCCAATTGTGGACATCTGCTCTTTCATTTCAGCAGGCAGGCTCTCTTTCTCATAGTCCTTTAAATGCATAAATGTCACAATCATCGGATACTGATTCAGAATATCACCCTCAATACGGTATCCCGATGCGCTGATCTGTGCTCGCATTGCATCCGTCATTTTGATGTTTTTCAGACCCGAACGTGCCTGTTCCTTAAATGTATGCTCCCAGTAGCGCTCACTTCCCCAGAATAATCCAGCAATAATCAGAAGCCCCACCACAACAAATTTTATATTCACCCCAGTATCCTTCAGTTTTATTCAGAACCGTTTCGGATATCATATTCAAAATCTTTAAAAAAAATTAAATAATATTTATCAAATGATTAATTAATAAAACACCGTTTCAAAAACTCTTAACCCGATCATTTAAATCGTATAAAAATACCCAAAAACCATATTTCACTGTTATGCATACAGCACTGTAAAGACTTAGAGGGTGGAGATAAGCTGCTCTGCAAAAGCACTAAGTGTTGATTTCTGCCGACCATTTTCATCAAAATTATCCGGTTTTAACCAGCTCTGATAAGCTGTCTGCAAAATACGCCACTCATCGTCCAGCATGGAAAACCAGGCGGTATTTCTGTTGCGACCTTTGCTGATCCTGTCCTGCCTGAACAGTCCCTCATACTGAAATCCAAACCTGAGTGCTGCCCGTTTAGAGGGTTCATTCAGGTTGTCACATTTCCACTCCACCCGACGGAAACCCTGCTGAAAACAGGACTGTAACAACAGATACAGCACTTCAGTTGATGCCCTGGAACGTTTCATTTTCTGAGAAAAATAGACATTACCAATTTCCAGTGCCTGACTGTCCTTGCGGATATTCAGCAGTGCAATCCACCCACAGCACCTCCCGTTCACTTCAACCAGATAATGAACGGAGCCCGGAAAATTAAAATGCTGTGCCAGGGTTTGCATCAACTCGGCTTCACTCAGAAAAGCGTCATAAGGCAGATAGGTCCAGCAGGACGGATCAGGTTCAGCGCATACAGCTGCCCACAGTGTCTGAATATTTTGCTCATTCAGTACAGTCGGATTTAAAGGTAATAAACGAACCGCGTCGCCTTCAAGTACTGTTGCTTCATACTGAACAGGCTGGGTGGGCTGAAGTTTCTGACCTACTGTCTGCCCCAGATCATTCAGTTCAGTTTTAAGATAATTTCTCATGATATTTTACAATTGAACAATATTTAATCAAAACAGTATTAAGCGGTGGTAAATCATAAAGTTTTCAGCTGAACTGTCATCACACAGAAAAATATTCCCTATTTATTTTCAGGTTTTTTCATGATTTCATGCTTCAGGTAATTTATTCAAAATCATTTTTCATTTAAACTAAGCCTAATCCATTTTATGTACATGATCTGTAAATTTCAGACATTTTCTCTGAAAGCTCTCAGACAGTACTTCATGCCTTTGAAAATTCGCGTGGCTCATAACTGTAATGAATCAATCAATCCATAACACCATGGAACCTGTTCCGCACATCCGTGTTATGGATGAATGGCAGGAAGCACTTCCTGAAGATCTGTATATTCCACCTGCTGCTTTCGAAATTCTGCTTGAACATTTTGAAGGACCACTCGACTTTCTTATTTATCTGATTCAGAAAAACGGTTTTAATCTGCTCCAGGTCGATATTGCCCCAATTGCGTCGCAATATCTGTCCTATATGGATGCTATGAAATCACTGAATATAGAGCTGACCGCAGATTATATGGTGATGGCAGCCCTGCTTGCAGATCTGAAATCCCGTCTGTTACTGCCAAAACCACCAAGTATCAGTGCAACTGAAAAAGATCCTAAGCAGGAGCTGATTGACCGCCTGGAAACGTATCTTCGGATTAAACAGGCGGCTGAACGGCTTGGACAGATGAGTGTTCTTGATCGGGATACCTTTGAAACCAATGTTGGCTTAGGCTATATTGCACAGACCAATGATGGCTACTCCGCAGATTTATTGCGGGATGCACTGTTATGTGTCTTTAACCGTCCAGAACCGGTTATCCACCAGATTCTGCAGGAACCTGTGCTGCTCGAAGAGCGCATTGCCTATATTGAAAATATGGTACAGTCTGGTGAAATTCTGAACTTTGAACAGTTACTGAAACCATCGCAGGGTCGTATGGGCATGGTCGTCACCTTTATGGCCGTACTTGAACTGACCCGCCAGCAGAAAATCAGTATTGTTGCATCTGGCGTGGAAGCTCCGCTTGCAATTCAGGGAGCTCAAGCATGAATGAAACACAGTTCACATCAGTGACTGATGGTGAAATCCGCCATGAAACACTGATGCAGCTTGAAGCCATCATTTTTGCAAGTGATGCGCCTGTATCCATTGCCCGCCTGAAAGAAGCATTTCAGGATAAGTTTTCCAAAGCAGAACTGCGTGCTTATTTACAGCAGCTTTCTGTACTTCAGCATGGACGTTCCATTGAGCTGGTTGAAACCGCTCAGGGATACCGTTTTCAGGTTCGTGCGAAATACCGGAATATTATTGCTCAGACCTGGCCTGAACGTCCTGTGCGACTTTCGCCGTCACTGCTCGAAATACTTTCCGTTGTTGCTTATCATCAGCCCGTGACCAGAGCTGATATTGAACAGATTCGTGGAGTTTCAAACAACAGCCAGATGTTACGCACATTGTTTGACTGGAACTGGATTAAGGAATCCGGCTTCAGGGAACTCCCTGGAAGACCCGCGTTACTGGTTACAACGCCCCACTTTTTAAATGCATTTGGTCTATCCGATTTAGGCCAGCTGCCTCCCCTGCAGGATGCCAAGGAAGCTTTCATGGCGCTTGATGCTTTAGCATCAAAGTCGTGAACAGGTGAACTGTCGATGATAATTTCTAAGGTTATGCTGTCATGAGTGAAAAATTGCAAAAAGTACTCGCACGAGTTGGCTTAGGCTCCCGCCGTTATATGGAGGAAGTCATTGCTGCTGGTCGTGTCAGTGTTAATGGGCAGGTTGCTCAGGTAGGTGAACGTATTGAGCCAACAGATGAGCTTCGTATTGATGGTCGTAAAGTTCAGTTTCAGATTGAAGATGAAATCCGCCGTCGCGTACTGATTTACTATAAACCTGAAGGTGAAATCTGCTCACGCAATGATCCTGAATCACGCCCGACTGTATTTGATAATTTACCGACGATTGCCAATGACCGCTGGGTTATGGTGGGTCGCCTGGATATCAACTCTACAGGTCTGTTGCTGTTCACAAATGATGGCGAACTGGCGAACCGCCTGATGCATCCATCGAATGAAATCGAACGTGAATATGCTGTTCGTGTCATGGGTGAAGTGACACCTCAGTTACGCAACAACATGACCAATGGCGTTGTACTGGATGACGGCCCTGCAAAATTTGAATCATTTACTGAAATTGGTGGTGAAGGTATCAACCGCTGGTATCAGGTTGTGGTTAAAGAAGGTCGTAACCGTGAAGTACGCCGTATCTTTGAATCACAGGGTCTGAAAGTCAGCCGTCTGTTACGTACACGCTATGGTACAGTCATTCTGCCACGTGAGCTGCGTACAGGTCGCTGGATGGAATTGGACAAAAATGACATCGACAACCTGGCAAAAGCTGTAGAGTTAAAACCACGTCAGGGTACAGGTCTGTTCGGTATGGCTAAACGCCGTAATGACCGCATGCAGGAAAAACCAATGGCTGCACGTCGTGGCGGTTATCTGCGTCAGCAGCGCCGTGACGAAGGTGAACAGCACTCGGAAGAGCAGCAACAGCGTAACTATCGTGCAATGGGTGACAACAACCGTTTTGACAACCGCAATAACGATAACCGCTTTAACAACCGTGCTCCTCGTCAGGAACAAAGCGATACCCGTGGCGGAAACCGTTTTGAACGCAATGATCGCAGCAATGGCAATCGTTTTAACAGCGAACGCTCTGAGCGTCCTGCAAACCGTTTCAATGCAGATCGCAACAATCGCGGTTATGACAACCAGGAGCGTGGCGAACAGCCTGAAAAACGTAAACCGGTTGTAATTCATAGAGGTTTTAAAAAGTTTTAATTAAAACCTGAATAAAAAAGCCACTGAAAAAAGTGGCTTTTTTGTGCATAAAATAGAACTGATTCCAACTTCACTAAGACTGTTTTGCCTTCCAGAGCGGATACAGTGCCGTTTCCTGCTCAGGCTTGAGCTGAATAAAACTTAAACATGTCTGATCATGCGGATCTTCTCTTAAACTTTCCGCGATTTTCGCTGTAGATAATCCAAAAGGCTCAGCATCCGCATTGGAATAGGCATAGACGATCTTTTCCACACCTGCCATACGCAATGCCGCCAGACACATTGGGCAAGGCTGTCCACTTGCATAGACCACACAATCTTTCAGCGAAGTACTTTTTAGATTTTGCGCTGCCTGACGCAGTGCATTGAGTTCCGCATGTGAGGTTGGATCACCTGTGGTAAGGATCTGATTGACACCTGTACTGATCACTTCGGCATTTTTGACAATCACTGCACCAAAAGGACGACCGCCCTGTTCAACATTGCTCAGTGCCAGTTCCACTGCCTGCTGTAAAAATTTCTGATCACTCATAAAATACCTATCGAACCCACATGTTCAAAACCCAGATGATTCTCAGAATTAAAACACAAAGCCGCGCTGAAATGAGCATCTCTATTTAGCAGAATGACTTAAATACTGACAATTGAACACCGTGCAATAAACATCCATCAACTAAATATCCTAGCTGTTCGACTGACTGAAACAACGCTCTGCTACAGATAACGATAACCTATCGTTTCCACAGCCTTTTTCACTGTTTCTGTTTCATCTACAGGATGCAACATAAATACATAACTGTCAGAATCCATATCCACAAAACCAAGCTTTAAACCCTGTTTCAACAAGACTTGATGATACTGCTCAAAAACACCATCCTCTGAAACCACGGTATCGTCACCCAATAGAGCAAGATCAGGTAATGTTAATTCCAGTTGCCAGTTATCCTTGAGCATACTTTGTAAATGCCACTCCAGATCTGTCACTTCCTGCTTCCAGTCCATAGAAACAAATAAACGGATATTTTCCTGCCATAAATCATCTATCAACTGCCCGATACTGCTGAAAAAATCATCGTCTGTATTTTTCATCTGATGAATATAATCCAGTGCGACACTTTTACGTGGATGCTGTTTCAGACAGATTTCAGACAGTTGCACATACGCCTGTTTCAGATGTTCATCCAGTTCAGAATACTCTTCAGAACATTCATCAGAATCTGCCTCAAGCTCTGACTGCTCAAGCAAAGGACGATTTGCAAACTCAATGGCGGTTTTTTCCTTTAAAACACTCAGGCTGTTTTTAACTTTATGAATAATTTTCTGATCAGTCACTTCATCATGTAAATCAGGAATCTGAAACCATTGCACACCTTGACCTGCCTGACACTGGCGAAGTTCAAGCTGATCACCCAGTTTCGCAATAAAGTAAAACAGTGTAGGAAAACTGGCATCATCCACATCATAAAAAATCAGTGAAACAGGTAGAAAAAAGCTGCCTTCCCGCGTGGTATAGGGAATACCATCCTTAGAAAGTTGCACATAGCGAAAGCAGGCGTTGTCTTTCCCAAACAGTCGCTGAAAAAAACCTGATTCAGGTGTGGAAAACTCATAAAGTCGATGTTCAGCCTGAGTGAAAATTTCATCAAACTCAGATGAACTCAATATCTTCTGATCCAGCACCTGCCCTGCAAGCTGTTCAGATTTATAATAAATTCTGGGCATTTCAGTTAACTTCTGTACTTTTAACTCCCAAGTTAAACAGAAATATCAGGAATATCTATCCATACACTGTGTGGAAAATGTTTTGCCAGATATGTTTTTAAATAATCCGCAGTATCTTTGGAAATCAGCGCGTCCTGAGACTCATCTTTTAGGTTATACGCAAGTGCATAGAGTTCCAAACCACGACTTTTCAATGCTTCCAAACTCAAGATCGTATGGTTAATACTGCCCAAACGCCCTGAGGTCACGAGAATCACAGGCAATTTTCTCTCTACCACATAATCAATTGTGAGCAATTCTGTAGTCAACGGCACCATCAAACCGCCTGCGCCTTCGAGTAATACAACCTCATATTTTTCAGCAAGTTGAGCTGTGGCATTTTCTATTTTTTGAAAATCAATCTCACGACCATCAATTTTGGTCGCCAGATGTGGCGATGCAGGATAAGTAAAAATCTCAGGCATGGTCAGCTTGCTTTCATCTTCAGGAAACCAACCCATGCCCATAATTTCACGGTGCTGTTCAATGTCTTCGGAAATATCCACATTGCCCGTTTGAATCAATTTTTGCGTAATGGTTCTTTTGCCTTGCGCATTCCATAACTTTGCCAGATAGCCTGTGGTATAGGTCTTGCCAATGCCTGTGTCGATTCCACTGATAAAGTAAACTGAACCTGTCATGGCATTCTCCGCGCGATACAATAAATCGGATGATAAGACAAAGGGTATGATGTTTTACCCAATTCACCCTGTGTTAAAAACTGCTGATAATTCAGATAAAAATCCTGCAAACTTTGCTTTGTCCAACGAAAGTTAGAAGCCGTAGCCGTGACACCTGTGGCTTTTAAATGTTGCAAGATTTGCTTTGGATGTTCGAAATTTAAAGCTTCAATCTGTTCTGAAATATGCAGAATTTCAAAACCATTTTTTAGTAGCTTTTCCTGAATATTTTCAAGGCTTAAATAATCCAAGCCCTGCCCTGTTAATGCCTTAATTTCCTGTAAATTCTGCTGACCAAACGTCAAAAAACATAACAAGGCTTGAGGATTTAAACTGTGTCGTGCTTTGGCGAATACAGCGTCCAAATCCCCCATCCATTGTAGAACAGAACTTGAGGCAATCAGGTCGTTATTTTGAGGAAAGTTCAACTGTTCAATATCACCAATCAGAAACTCAATCTGTTGCTGAGTTTGAATCGCTTGAATCTGATCTGACTGAAAATGCTGCTGAACTTCTGAATAGAGATCATTTAAAATCAGATGCTTGATCTGAAAATTTTCAATGAGTAAATGGCTTAAATTACCCGAACCACAACCCATTTCAAAAACCTGATTTAACTGCTTAGGACAATATTGTCTAATTAAATCAAATAATTGCTGTGCAATTTTGCGTTGCACAATGGCATGTTCAGGATAGCTTTGCCCTGCTTGTGCAAAACGCAACGCCACTTGAGTTTTATCAATACGTTGTGGATTTTTCATTGCAATATTCATCATCAGTTCACAACAATGTCACAAGTTGCTCAAGCTCAGATTGCTTGATTTGTGCAGTGAGTGAAATGCGTAAACGTGAACTGTTTTGTGGCACTGTCGGTGGTCGTACAGGCATGATGTAAAAACCAGCATCCTGCAACGCTTTGGCTTTTGCCACTGTTTTGGTAGATTCACCAATAATCACAGGGATAATATGCGAACTCGAAGGACAGTCAAAACCTTGATTAATCACAGCTTGCTGTAAATATATGCTGATCTGTTGTAGATGCTGACGTTGTGAATTTAAATTCAGCACTTTGTGAAAAATAAAATTTGTCCATGCCATACAGATCGGCGGTTGTGCGGTACTAAAGATCAATGGACGCATCGCATTGATCAAATAATCCCGAATAATTGCATGACAAATCAAATATCCACCGACTGAGGCAATCGCTTTACCAAATGTCCCAACCAAAAGATCAATATCGTCAATCACGCCATATTGTTCTGCACAGCCTAAACCTTGCTCACCACGCACACCGATTGCATGCGCTTCATCAACATAGAGCATCACTTTGGAAAATTGCTTTTTGATCCGAACCAGTTCAGCCAAATCCGTTTCATCACCATCCATACTGAAAATGGATTCAGTCACCACAATGATCCGATCAAAGGCTTCATCATCATGATATTTCTGTAAAAGTTGAGTCAGATGTACCAAATCATTATGACGATAACGCACATATTTCGCAGTGGATAATCGGATGCCATCAATTATACTTGCGTGAATCAGTTTATCCGCAAGAATCAAAGTTTTACTGTCAGCAAGTGCAGGTAAAATCCCGATATTCATGTGATAACCACTGTTAAATAACAGTGCAGCACGACCATGAAAAACCAGACTCAAACTCGCCTCAAGCTGTTCGTATTCAGGAAAATTCCCTGTAAGTAAGCGTGATGACGTCGAACTCATCCAGCGTTGATCATTCAGTGTTTCATCAAAAAACTGTTCACGTAATTGCAGGTCAGAATTTAAACCCAAATAATCGTTCGATGCGAGATTCAACATGCGTCGATCATTGATTTGAATATAACGATCCTGCTGAATATTGTTGGTGAATTGACGAAAATTGCCCTGTTGTTTCAGTTGATCCAGTTGTGCTGAAAAATGCTCCAGTAAATGACTCACGATGCATTCTCCATACTGCTTTTCATATTTTTAACGACTTCAACCAGTTGTTCTAACAGTGTTTTTAATTCATTTTCAGAAATAATATAAGGTGGCATCACATAGACCAGTTTGCCGAATGGACGAATCCAGATCCCGCGGCGTACAAACTCTTGTTGCAGGGTTTTCATATCGACACTGAAGGTCAATTCCACCACGCCTATTGCACCCAAAACACGTACATCTCTAACAAAATCGAGCTGTGCCAAAGGCTGTAAATGACTCGATAATTGCTGTTCAATACGTTGAATATTGCTTTGCCAATCCTGTGAAATGAGTAGTTCTGTACTTCGTACCGCCACCGCACATGCCAAGGGATTTGCCATAAAAGTTGGACCATGCATAAACACGCCTGCCTCGCCCTGACTGATGGTTTCCGCTACTTTTTGTGTGGTCAGCGTTGCAGATAAAGTCATATAACCACCCGTCAAACCTTTGCCGATGCACATGATGTCAGGCTCTACGCCAGCCCATTCCCAGGCAAACAGCTTACCTGTACGTCCAAAACCTGTGGCGATTTCATCGAAAATCAGCAGAATATTGTATTTTTCACAGAGCAGTTTGGCTTGACGTAAATATTCAGGATGATAAAAACGCATACCGCCTGCACCCTGTACGATCGGTTCAAGGATTAAGGCAGCAACGCTTTGATGTTGTTCTGCTAAAGTTTTTTCGAGTTCAGCAATATCTAAAGGATTCCATTCTTCATCAAAAGCCGTTTGTGGTGCAGGAACAAAAATTCGGTTCGGTAAACTTGAGCCAAAAATCTGATGCATGCCAGTGACAGGATCACACACAGACATCGCATTCCAAGTATCACCATGATAGCCCGAGCGCGGTGTAACAAAATTAGTTTTCTCTAATTTTCCGAGTGATGACCAATATTGAACTGCCATTTTCAAAGCCACTTCAACTGCAACTGAACCTGAGTCGGCAAAGAAAATTTTATCTAAACTCGGAGGCGTGATTTTAAGTAATAATTTTCCGAGTTGAATCGCAGGATCATGGGTAAAGCCACCAAACATGATATGCGACATATTCTGTAATTGATCAGTCACCGCCTGATTCAGTTCAGGATGGTTATAACCATGTATCGCACACCACCATGACGACATGCCATCAATCAACTGACGACCATCTTCAAGTTCAATGATTGCGCCTTGCGCCCTTTTCACTTTAAAGGTCGGCAAAGGATGAGTCATAGAAGTATAAGGATGCCAGATGTGTTGTTGATCAAATGCCTGATCACTAAATTGATCATTCAACGAATCACTGAACGTTTGATTTGATTCAGTATTTGAATCGGTCATCCTTAACTTCCTTTATCTCTCACAACAGGATTAAAACTTTTCCTCATTCACATCTCTTTCTCTCCCTATGAAAAATAAAGGGGGATTCAACAAAGATGGAAAGTTTTATTTGAATGTTTTGAATCTTAAACCTGCATGAATGATAAATAAATTGCGAGATGCACCACTTATCAGGATGTTTGCTTTATTTTTTGTAAATATTGGCAGATTTTGTCAGTAATTAAGTCAATTTGGAAAACAGGCAAGCCATGTGAGCCACTGATTAACTCAGCGTCTAAAAACTTTGCATCTAAATTTTGAAGATTATCCAAAACTTTGTAACTAACTAAGTAATCCTGCTTTCCAAAGATATGGTACTGATAACCTGCATAATTATTCAATATATTGACAAGATTTAAACCCTCTAACAGGTTTAGTCCATCCTGTAACAGTTCTATTTTCTGCGCCTGAATCAAACTTTGCAACTTTACAAAATCTGCTTTGGTACTTTCCACACCCTGGCAGACCATGTAGCCAAATTTCTTTAAGGTCGTGATAGCGTCAGTTTCAAAGGATTGTTTAAAACTTTGGAATGTCGCTTGTGGCATTGCAGTTTGCCACACATCATTGGCAACAAAACATGGATTGGATGCTAAGGTAATCAATACTTTGTGTTGTTGATATTGTCTGGAAATCTGATCAACCAACAGCGTCGCAAGTTGCCCACCCAAAGACCATCCAATAATCACATCAAACGCTTTGGCTTTTTCAGTTTGCTGTTGTAATTCTGCATCATCCAAAGCATTAAAAATATTGATCAGTTCAACTTCATGTCCCTGATTCTGTAAAGCCTGTTGTAAGGCGCTGAGTAGTTTAGTACCACCGCCCCAGCCTGTAATGAGTAAAATTTTTTGGTTCAAAGTGACTCCATTATGAAAATGATTAACTATTTTCAGCACAGCCTTAACTTACCAATCTAATTTTGATTAAGACTGCGTAGGCAATGCCTCACTTTTGAAGGATCAAAAGTGACAAAAATCCTCTGTTAGACATGAGCAGTATTACTGTGCAAGATATCCATGATACCCTTGTCTAACGGCGACATCCATGTCGCTTAACGCGATAGCAATTTTCTTCAATCAAAAAGATAGTTACATACATACCGTCTTAAATCTATCCATCGTAAATACCAGCATTTCGCATTTCACATTTCACATTTCGCATTTCGCATTTCGCATTTCGCATTTCGCATTTCGCATTTCGCATTTCGCATACGATCTAAAATTTGCTAAGATCAAAACAGCTTAAATGTAGGAAAAACCTGTGATGAAATTCGTTAAACTCGTAAGTATGAGTCTACTTTCCATTTCTACATTAGGCATGTTCAGTTTCGCCCAGGCTGAAAACTCGGTCTTTTCCAAAGCAGATTCAGATCAGAAACAATGGGTAGGCAAACCTGCACCAGCCTTTAAACTCCAGGATCAAAATGCAAAATGGCATGAACTGAGTCAGTACAAAGGTAAATGGGTCGTACTCTATTTCTACCCAAAAGATAACTCACCAGGTTGCACCCAGGAAGCCAATCAATTCAAAAACTTATATCCACAATTTATCAAAAATAATGCAGTGGTTTTAGGCGTAAGCCTGGATGATGTCCAGTCACATCAAAAATTCTCTGAAAAATTAGGGCTGAATTTTCCAATCCTTGCAGATAACAATCATCGACTCGCACAGCAGTTTGGCATTATCCGTAATTTAGGAATCGCTAAAATTGCAAAAAGAGAAACTTTTCTGATTGATCCCCAGGGAACAATTGTCTACCACTACAGCAGTGTAAATACACAGACGCATGCTGGACAGGTTCTGGCAGATATTCAAAAGTTTTCGAAAAAATAGCCCATAAAAAAAGCCTTTAGATTGATCACCTAAAGGCTTTTTTCACCTCGTCTTAACTTTTTCCTCAAGGAAAATAAGCAGACGAAAGAATCTTACATCTGAGACTGAATATAGTTCTGTAGACCAATCAACTCAATCAAGCGCATCTGCTTTTCCAGCCAGTATGTATGATCTTCTTCAGTATCCGACATTTGCTGACGAAGCATATCACGGGTCACATAATCGCCATGTTCTTCAGCAAGTTTTACACCTTTCGCCAGTTTGTCACGGACATGATATTCAAGTGCAAGGTCAGCTTTCAGACATGTCACAACATCGGTACCGACTTCGATGTCATCACGATCCATGTTTGGCGTACCTTCAAGGAACAGTACACGGCGGATCAGCGCATCAGCATGAGAAGCTTCTTCCTGGCTTTCATGGTCAATACGTTCGAAAATTTTGCTTAAACCCCAGTCTTCATACATACGGGAATGAATCAGGTATTGATCACGAGCAGCCAGTTCGCCACCGATCAACATGTTTAGATAGTCTATGACTTCTGGATTGCCACGCATTTCAAAAACTCCATACCCTTTTGTATTATTATGGACAACTTTCGACTGTTTTGCAAAATTTAATATGTGTAAGTTTATGATTTTTATAAAATTAAAATGAGAAACATACGCATTTGCAGTTTTAATAAACAATTTTCCATATAAAAAATAAACCTTTGCAGAATCTGATTGAATCTGCAAAGGCATTCTGGCTCAAAAATTGTGATTGATTCTTTTTGTAACTATTAACAATGCTTCTTATTCACCGCACCTTGTGTAATTAAAAATGCCTTAATCACGCTTTGCTGCCCACAGTGAGCCAGGTTCTGCATGTCTCATCCGTGTATTTGCCTGCTGATAAAACCGTATAAATGCCAGCGCAAAAATAATGGCAAAAATATCAATCCACCACAGAAAGGAAGATGTTACCCATAGCCCAAGGTCAGGCATGATCAATGCCACAACCGATGTTAAAGGAATCAGCAACAGGATCACTGCAATCATCAGATGCAAGTGCGGTAATGCACGTGCAGCACCTGCGACAAAACTGTAAAGCAAAGCCAGTAAAAACACCGCATAGTAGCTGTATATAAACCAGTGGTTCAGACTGCCAGGGTTTGCCGTAAAAACATAAGCCCAGCGTCCAAGCAACAGACTGACAGAAACTGCCAGTACACAGCCCAGACAGGCACCGATGGTCAGACTCGCCACAAAACGGACATCCTTGCGCTGTTGTGGTACGGGCAGATTCGGATTCTTCTGTCTTCTGATACGTGACTCTATCCATAGAATATTGCCTGAATAAAACAGAAATGCGCCACCAATTCCCAGGATGACATACATCCATCGGGTAATGTCACCCCCATAGTTACCAAAATGCAGACTGAACATGGAGCGGATGACTTTATCCATAGCAGAACTGTCTGTGTTCAGGTTACGAGTACTGAAAGGCTTTTCCTGATAAGGATTGAACATCATGACATCAAAACGGTCACCCCTTAACATCTGATCAGGACTGTACAGACTGGCTCTGGCAGATGCTTTTTCAGGATGATCCAGGTGATTAAAACTGATGGAGGAAATCTCATAACCCGGTGCCTGCTGCTGGATTTTTGCCAGTATTTTTTCCACATCCAACTGTGGGGCAGGTTCTGCAATCTGTGCAGCAGGTGGTCGTTCAAACAGCGGCTTACCCTTACTGACCAGTTGCCCAATACCATCATAAAACAAGTCATGAAATGCAAAAACAATAACCGTAACACTGATCAGAATATGAAAAGGTAAACTGGTGATTCCCACAACATTATGCGCATCCAGCCAGAAACGTTTCTTGTTTTTACCCTTACGGATGGCAAAATAATCTTTCACCAGTGTCGGCAACAGCACGATCAGCCCAGTCATGATTGCAAGAAAATACAGAACAGCAACCACACCCATGACATACACACCCAGAGTGTGGTGTCCGAGCATGCCAGGTATGCCACCCGTTTCATGCAACTGCTCAATGAGCCAGCCAGCTTTGGACAGATCCTCCTGCCTGACCTGTAAGGAACCATCAGGATTCAGTGTCGCAAGCATACTGTTCTGATGCAGATCAAAATCATGATCATCCCTCTCAGCTTTTTTGTCCGAAATCCACTGGATGGGTGCGTTATAAAATTCTCTGGAATTTACATTAATCTGAAAACTTTTCTTTGCTTCAGGATACTTCTGCTGAACCTGCTCAATCAGTTCATTGTACTGATTCTGATGTACAGCACTCAGGCTTTGCTGAGGAGGAGTCGCCCATTTACTTAAGTCATGCTGAAACATGCTCAGCCCACCTGCAAAAAAGCAGATAAACAAAAGAATCCCTGCGCTGATGCCGACCCAGGTATGCAGCTCTTTGGACAGTCGAAGAATATCGGTACGGACTTTCATACAAACTTAACCCCTCAACCAGAACACAAGGCTGTACGCAATCACATTCAGCAGCAGAAAAATCAAAATCGCCTGCCAGCCGCGTGGAATATAGTAAGCCACAAAAAACAAAGGCAACCAGATCCAGGGAATCGACCACATACCAAGCTGAGGCGCAATGCCCTTTTCAATGTGGTTCAGCCCCCACATGGTGATCAGAGCAGAACAGGCAAAAGCAAAACTCAGCCCCAGCAATGCGCCTGCAAAGGTTTTACTCCACCAGTCAGGTTGAATCTTTTGCTGAGTCAGCGCTTTCATGAGGAACATACCTTTTGAACAGAGGAATAAAGGGAAGAAATGACCATGCCACCAGTAAAGTCATGAGCCACATGCAGACCGCCACAAGTTTCGGCAGTACAAATAAAAAGACTGGCAACGCCAGTAAAATAAAAATCAGACCTGTATAGCGGTATGATCGTGGCAGAAACTGCCTGAATATCTGCTGATTGGGATGACTGAGATAGATCAGCAGACTCCCTGTGAAACCCAGCAGGAAAGCAAGTATTTTCATGTTGATTTTCCATCAATACATACAGCTGAAAACAGAAAAAGCCCATTACATGGTAATGGGCTGATCAACATCAGAAATCGAAAGTAACACCGACTTTATAGGTACGTGCACCACCTACAACCACGTAGTCAGGGTTGAAAATACCTTCCCAGTATTTTTTATTGGTGACATTATCAACATTGGCAAGGAAGGTTGTATTCACCCCACCCACTTTTGTTTTATAACGGGCACCTAAGTCCCAGATGGTGAAATCAGGCAGCTCCAGGTTATTGCGGTTATTTGTGTACTGTTCACCCACGTAACTGGCACGGGTATTTACACTCAGCCCATCCACAAATGGAACTGCATAATCCAGACCCAGTGTCGCAGTCCATTCAGGTACGCCATAAATTTTCTTACCTGAAACGTCTTCGTCCTTGCCTGAAATTTTCGCTTTACCCTTGGTGTACTCTGCGTCGGTATACGCCACACCACCCATCAGACTGAGATCTTCCAGCACTTTACCTGAAAATGCCCACTCGACACCGCGTGAACGGGTTTCCACACCATCTGTTGTCTGCTGTGTTTTACCATTGGCATCTTTAGGAATACTGACCGTCATCACACCCGGTTTTTCAATCTGATATAAAGCAAGAGTATTTAACCAGCTGCCTTTCTGATATTTCGTACCGAACTCATACTGCTTGGTCTTAAACGGTGCAAAGGTCACCTTGTCATTAACATCATTAACATTGTTGACTGTTGAACCTTCGGTCAGACCTTCAACATAGCTGGCATAAAGGGACAGATCTTCTCCAAATGGTTTAACAACAATACCCAGGCTTGGTGATACTTTATCTTCGTTATAGTTTGTTTTATTAACCAGGTTGCGGGTATCAATGTCCTGATAACGCAGACCTAAAATCAGCTGAAGTTTATCATCCAGTACAGACAGCTGATCGGTCAGGCTATAACTGGTATATTCATTGTCCGCCAGCGGCACAATATTTGGTTTTGTCAGCGGCATATTACCCTGGCTTGAAGGGTTGTAGATATTGGTCTCAAAATCAACCTGTGCAGCCCCACGCCCTTCATGCTGGTTTACTTTGCGCTTTAAATAATCAGTTCTCAGTCCAACCGTATGTTTGATTGCACCCGTATTAAATTTAGACTCAATCCCTGCATTGGCAGCCGTATTTTTTTCATTTGCACCGACACGGTAATACTGTGAAGTTGCTGTACCATCTTCCTTACCAACAATCATCCTCGTTCCGAACAGGTGTCCTGCATATTCTTTTTCTGCATAACCCACCCCTGCATAAGCTTTCAGGTCAGGTGTAAAAGCATACTCTCCTGACAATCCTGCAAATTTACTGTCCGTGTTACCGCTCAGATGTGGAAAATAGTTCAACCCACCCTTTGGTGCAGCCAGGATATGGTCCACACTGCCATACTTATTTTTTACATCGGGTCCCATTGCAATCATTGCCGGTGAACCACCTTTACGGTCTTCACGAATTGCGTAGGAATCAAAATTGATTTTTAGTTTGTCTGTGGTGTAATCCGCTGCAAGAGCACCAGAAGCATGGCGGTCTTCCATACCCTCAATGATATGCTCACCGTCTCCATAGACACCATTTACACGGACACCGAACTCTTTGCTTTCACCAAAACGACGTGAAAAATCAAAGCCCGATTTATAGTAACCACCATCTTCATACATGGCAGAAACCTGTGTACGGTCTTTGTCTGCACGTTTAGAGTTTGCAATCACAACCGCGCCTACACTGCCGGTTGGTGGTACACCCGCTACAAGCGCATTAGGTCCTTTAAGGACAGTGACTGTTTCAAGAAACTCCGTCGGAACACGACCATAAGGCGCCATGCCATAAAAACCGTTGTAATTCATGTCTTCATGGTTGACATCAAAACCACGGATTTTAAAGTTTTCGTTTAAATGCCCCTGATTTGAAGTAATCCGGATACTGGCATCATTTTTCAGGATCTGCCCAACCGTTGCCGCCTGCTGCTGTTCAATCAGCTCTTTCGTATATTCAGTCACGGTATAAGGTGTATCGACAACCTTCCGCTCACCAAGAATACCCAGTTTTGTTTTCTCAGCCAGTTTGCCATCTGCAAAACCCTGCGGATCTGCCTCTGCTTTTGTTTTAATTACAGGCAGTACATGCCCCTCATCTGCCCAGATCATCTGACTGAAACAGCCACCCATCATGATCAGCCCAACAGAACTCACCAATATTTTTTTAGAGAATACTTTCATACCAGAATAATTTACGAGTAATAATGAGAATGATTATTGTATACATAATCACCTTTGTTAATAATTGTGTTTTTTAATGTTATTTTAAGGTTTGATCTGTTTTGCAAATGATTATTATTCTCAATAACATATATTAAAAAACTCAGCATTCCTGCTGAGCTTCCATAAAACTTAAATTTGACAAAAAAAATCAGTTCTGTCCGTATTCCTGCATCAATGCCAGAAACTCCTGTTCATTCAATACAGGAATACCGAGTTTTTCAGCTTTTTCCAGTTTTGAACCGGCTTTTTCACCAGCCACAACACATTTCGTTTTTGCTGAAACACTGCCACTGACCCGAGCTCCCAAAGCCTGCAGCATCTGAGTCGCATCATCACGTCCCATTGTTGCCAGTGTTCCTGTAATCACCCAGCTTTCACCGTTTAAAGGCTGACGGGTCGGTGCAACCGGTGCATCCCAGTGAATGCCCGCAGCAATCAGACGATCCACAACTTCCAGGTTATGTTCAGCCTGGAAAAAGTCAATAATCCACTCCGCTGTAATATCTCCAACATCCGGCGTTTTTTTCAGGGCTTCCAGATCAGCATTGCGCAGTGCATCCAGCGTCTGGAAGGTATTGGCAAGCATACGTGCTGTTGTTTCACCAACACCGCGTATTCCCAGGGCATAAATAAAAGCAGCAAATGTGGTCTTTTTGCTCGCTTCAATGGAGTCAATCAGGTTCTGAACTGACTTTTCACCCATTTTTTCAATGCTGAGCAGTTGTTCACGATGTTCATGCAGATGATAAATATCGGCAACATCCTTGAGTAAATCCAGGTGCAGCAATGATTCAGCCCAGCGGTCTCCCAGACCTTCAATATCCATAGCTTTACGGGAAACAAAGTGCCGAATCGCTTCTATCCGCTGAGCAGCACAGTACAGTCCACCCGAGCAGCGTGCCAGTGCCTCACCCTCAGGCATCACGACTGGTGAAGCACAGACAGGACACTGAGCAGGAAGTTCAACCTCGACGGCATCTGCAGGACGGAATTCAGGCCAGACTTTTTCAACTTTAGGAATCACATCACCACTGCGGTAGACACTGACGGTAT
Organism: Acinetobacter chinensis; assembly: GCF_002165375.2. Taxonomy (NCBI): domain Bacteria; kingdom Pseudomonadati; phylum Pseudomonadota; class Gammaproteobacteria; order Moraxellales; family Moraxellaceae; genus Acinetobacter; species Acinetobacter chinensis. Next base: position 845,887 of record NZ_CP032134.1, on the reverse strand, counting down.
CGCCAATACGCACATCCAGGCGATGAATTTCTCCAATGTTATGCAAAGTCACATTGGAAACTGTAACGCCACCCACTGCAACCGGATTCAGACGTGCTACAGGAGTAACTGTTCCGGTCCGTCCTACCTGCCAGTCAATATTTTCCACTGTGGTCAGTGCTGCAACTGCAGGGAATTTATAAGCCGTTGCCCAGCGTGGTTCTCTGCTTAAAAAGCCCAGCTGTTGCTGTTGCTTTAAATCATCCACTTTGATGACCATGCCATCAATTTCCACCAGCAGCTCAGGACGTTCACGGTTGATCTGCTCATATTTTTCCTGCACCTCCTGGATGGAGTCACAGACAAAATGACGCTCTCCGACAGCAAAACCAAACTGAGTCAGCCACTCCAGGCTGGCAGACATGGATGTCAAACCATGATTGGGTTCACACTGAGCGATACCATAAGCATAAAATGCCAATGGACGGGATGCAGCAACCGCAGGATCAAGCTGACGCAGACTGCCGGCTGCGGCATTTCGCGGATTAGCAAAGGTCTTTTCACCTTTGGCTTCATTTTCTGCATTCAGCTTCTCAAAACCTGCCTTAGGCATCAGCACTTCACCGCGGACTTCGAGTAAGCGTGGTACATCCACTTGATCTGAACTTAAGACTTTAGGCAGATTACGAATGGTCTTCACATTCTGAGTAATGACCTCACCCGTTTCACCATCACCACGGGTCACACCACGAATCAGCACACCATTTTCATACCACAGCGAAATCGCCAGTCCATCAAATTTCAGCTCGACATCGTACTGAATCTTCTGGTTGGGCAGGCGTTCCTCAATACGGCGGGCAAATGCAAAAAGTTCTTCCTGATTGAATACATTACCAAGTGACAGCATAGGTACGGTATGGGTAATGTTTTCAAATTTTGATAAAGGTTTCCCCCCAACCTGGCTGACAGGTGAGTCAGGCTGAACCAGTTCAGGATACTGCTGTTCCAGCACCTTTAATTGATGAAAAAGCTGGTCATATTCACTGTCTTCAATCTCAGGCTGATCCATCACATAATAAGCATGATTATGCTTTGCCAGCAACTGAATGAGCTGACGCATCTGTTGAATGACAGGATTCTGTTCCATATATATTTCACCATTAAAAAAGGGCGGTTAGTTCCGCCCCTGAAATCTTTACTGAATACTATTATAAAAGTGCTGCTTCCACTTTCAAACCTGTTCAGGCAATTGTTTTCTGTCCTGAACGGTCTTTTTGTCCATGGCGGTAGTCAATTGCCTGATGACGCCAGTGTTCACGTAACTGTGGCGTAAATTCAAGATGATTCTGATCGTAGACCGTTCCATCAATTTCACGGGCAATCAGACCTGAAATGCTGATCATGGTATCAAATGCATTCTGAACATCCGAATGTGGCAATGCCAGGAAAAATGCCAGTCCTTTAACCTGCTCTGTCGACAGGTTTTCCAGGTCAAAACCTGCCGCACCTTCATCAGTAATCTGCAGAACAGAAAACAGTAATTTTGTACCGTCTTCATTATAACGGTGAAAACACGCCATTTCACCAAAACGCAGACCATATTTCAGCAGAACTTTCAGCGCTTTGTCCCCTGCCAGTACACGTCTTTCAGGATACATATTCAGCGCAATGAAGTCCTCTGCTGTAGATAAGGCACTTTCCTCATCCACAATCCGCTGCTCATAGAGATGCGCATCCAGAATGCTGCTTTCATCATTAAATTCTGTAATTTCAGCTTTTTCAACATGTTCATTCAGGCTGAATTCTGAAGATTCTTTCTCAGCTGTATCTGTTACTGTCTGATCTGTTTCAGAAATGGTCTGTTCAGTTTCTGTCTGAGATGCAACAGCCTGTGTTTCAGTTTCAGACTCTGCTGAATCTTCTTTTGGTACTGCATTTTCAGACAATGCCGGTTCAGATAATACTGCTGCATCTTCGGTTTTCTGAAGTGAAGTTAGATCAGATTCATCTGAGTTTTTCAGTTCTGCTTTTAACACTGAAGCATCTTCAACCGCTGCAACTGTTTCAGATGTTACAGGCTTGGGTTCAGGTTTCTGATCTTCCTCACTGAGCTGAACATCAGCTGTGTTAAATACAGGTTCCACCCGTTCAGCTTCAGCTGTATCTGTCTGTAACTGATCACGGACATGTCTTGGAATGACCGGTTTCTGGCAGTCCTCATTGATATGAAGTTCCGAGTCGAGCGAAGGCGCTGCATCGGATGGCTTCTTCAGTATCATCCGCAACCCCAGGAACATAATCAGGATGGCAACAACAATGCCAATAATCGTAGTAATTTCCATTTATGCCTCCGCGACCAGACTGTATTCTCTTGCTTCTTCCAGATTGACTGCCACCAGTTTTGAAGTCCCCGGTTCAGGCATGGTCACCCCCAGCAGATCAGTAGCCATGGTCATTGCAACCTTATTATGTGTAATGTAAATGAATTGAACCTGTTCAGACAGCTCTTTTACCAAATTACAAAATCTTCCTACATTTGCATCATCAAGTGGTGCATCAACTTCGTCCAGTACACAGAATGGTGCCGGGTTCAGTCTGAATATTGCAAAGACCAGTGCCAGTGCTGTCAGGGCTTTTTCACCACCTGAAAGCAAAGCAAGTGAACTGTTTTTCTTACCTGGTGGTCTGGCCATCAGTTTTACACCTGATTGCCAGTCATCTTCAAGACTTAAAGTGGCTTCACCGCCATTAAATACCTTTGGAAACAGTTCCTGCAACTCAGTATTGACCTGATCAAAGGTAGACATGAACAGTTTGCGGGTTTCCTGATCAATGCTCTTCATGGCTGCCTGCAACTGATCAACCGTTTTCTGTAAATCTTCCATCTGATGGCTGAGTTCTTCAAAACGGCGGGACACATCTTCATATTCTTCTGATGCTGCCAGATTGACAGCCCCCAGTTTTTCAAACTGTTGCTGTGATTTTTCAAGTTTCTGCTGATGTGAAGTCAGTTCAATACTTAACCCTGTCTGCATTTCTGCATTCATTTCCTTGAGCTGATCTGAATAATGCTGTAAATCAGACTTTGCGGACTGCCAGGATAATCTTTTTTCTTCCAGCTGAGTCCGCAGTTTTTCATCACGCTGTTGCTGTAGATGACGCTGTTCCGTCAGGGTTTTCTGTTTTTCCTGAACACTGTTTAATTCATTCTGCCATTCGCCCCAGGTTTTCTGCAGTTTTTCAGTCTGAGTCAGCTGTTCAGTGAACTGTGTTTCGAGTGCTGGTAATTCCAGCTGAACAGGATCTACAAACTTTTTAGCCTGCTCCATCTGAGCCTGTGTCTGGCGCTGCTGTTCTTTCAGAAATGAGGCATCTTTTTCAAGCAGTTCAATCTGCTGACGAATCTGTACTGACTGCCTGCGGATCAGTTCAAGTTCCTGCACGGACTGCTGTGACTGCTGATGAGAGCTTTCCAGCTGTTCACTGAGTTCATCCGACTGGAACTGCATGGTTTTGTAGCCTGGCAGCAACTGTTCCAGTTTTAAGGACAGTGAATGCAGATCAATTTCCAGATCATCTTTCTGCATTGCATCTTCTTCAAGCTGTTCATCCAGCTGCTGAAGCTGATTCTGAAGCTGCTGCTGCTGAAGGGTAAATGCATGAACAACTGTCTGAGCTTTTGCAAGCTGAACATCCAGATGCTGAACTGATTTCTGTAACTGTTTCTGCTGTTCCTGACTGCTCTGCAGGGCTTTCTGCACAGCCGTAATATTCAGCTGTATTTCAGGCAGTTTCAGGTTTTCAAGTTCAGCTGATGGCACTTTCTGCGCCAGGACTTCCTGAATTTCTTCCAGACGGATACGGTGACTGAGTGCCCCCTGTCCTGCCTGTGCGTCTTCGTCATACAACAGCCCGATCACCCAGTCAGAACCGACATGATAACCATCCAGACTCAGAATGGACTGTCCCGGCTGTAACTTTGACTGACATTCCAAAGCATCTTTAAGATTTGCTGCAACTGCAACCTGTTGCCATAAAGAATGCTTCGGTTCTTCAATCCACTCAGCAAGGCTTTTCATTCCATTGAGTGAAAATACTGAACTGTTACCGGTTTCTTTCAGCTGTCTGGCTGTTTCAGGTTTAAATTCAGCATGTTCTTCAACGATATGTGCTTTAAGCCATTTAGACAGCAGACGTTCAATCAGCTCAGCATGCACTTTTGCATCTGCACTTAACTGCAGTTTCTGCATCAGTTCCACATGATCTGTTGTGGCAGGGCTATGCCTGATCATCAGCTGATTTAAATTTTTCTGTTCAGATTCGAGTACCTGAATTTCAGATTTCAACTCTGCACACAAGGCTTTCTGTGCTGTCTGTGCCTCCAGCAACTGATCCAGTTCAGCTTTAGCAGATAATATCAGTTGCTCCAGCTGTTCCAGCTGTTGAACTGCCTGTAAGCGTTCCTGTTCCAGCTGTTCTGTTTCTTCCTGCTGGAACTGATTTTTAATCTGCACAGCCTGCTGTTTTAAGGTCTCTTTCTGCTGTTCAATCCGTGCAATATTTTTTGCCAGCTGTTCACTCTGAGCCTGCATCTGCAGTTTTTGCTGCTGTTGTTTCTCCACCTGCACACGGATCTGTTCAAATTCCTGCTGCACCTGCGCCTGCTGCGCTTTCAGATATGAATAGCCCTGTACTTTCTGCTGACTCTGACTTTCCTGATTCTGTAGCTGTTCAGTCAGTTCTTCATTCTGGTCATGCAGCGTTTCCAGTTGCAGCTCAAGCAGCTGAAGTTTCTCTTTGGTCTGAGTTTTCTGTGTTTCAAGCTGAGAAAGCGTCGTCGTGTTCTGCTGAAAAAGCGACTGTTTCTGCTCCAGCATGACTTTCAGTTCAGCCAGTTTTTTTTCTGCCTGCTGCCATTCATTCTGTAAAGGCGTGGACTGCTGAATCAGACGCTGAAACAGCTCACTGGTTGCTGTCAGGTCATGCTCAAGGGTATTCAGTTCTGAACGGACCAGTTTAAAGGTTTCGCCCAGTTCATTCATCTGCACAGTATATTCCTGTTGCAGCATCATGCTCTGTTCGCACTGAAAAGACAAAACTTCCACTTTGATGGTTCTGATCTGCTTTTCAAGTTCACGGTACTGAATGGCAGTTTCGGACTGTCTTTTCAGGGTTTTCAGCTGAGATTTCAGCTCTGAGGCAATATCATCCAATCGGGACAGATTCTGAGTGGTATGTTCAAGATGCTGCATCGTTTCACGGCGGCGTGCCTGATAACGGGATACACCCGCAGCTTCTTCAATAAAGACCCGCATTTCCTCAGGTTTGGCATCCACCAGGCGGTTAATCATGCCCTGTTCAATAATCGCGTATGAGCGCGGCCCCAGACCTGTTCCCAGAAAAATATCGGTAATATCCCGACGACGGCACTTTGTCCCATTTAAAAAATATTCAGACTTGCCGTCACGGTTCACCTGTCGGCGCACCGCCAGCTCATTATAAGCATTGTACGCCCCACCGAGTTTGCCATACGTGTTATCAAACCGAAGTTCCACACTGGCAACACCCACAGCCTTACGCTTTGCTGTCCCTGTGAAAATAACGTCCTGCATACTGCCACCACGCAGCTGACGGGCACTTGACTCCCCCATCACCCAGCGAATGGCATCTATGACATTTGATTTTCCGCACCCATTCGGACCCACAACAGCGGTTCTGTTTGCTCTGAAATTTAATGTTGTACTGTCGGCAAAAGATTTGAAGCCGGAAAGTTTTAAGCTGCTTAAACGCATAATGTCCTGATTAACGACGCGAACGTCTTGCCCACGCAAGTTCGATTTGTTTCATCCGTGTCAGAGATTCCAACACAAGGTTACGCAAGTGTCGACAAAAATCTTCCATAAATAAAGTAGCTTGTTGTGATTTTCGGATTAAAATTGCATCGGTCACCAGTTTAAACAGATCAAACGACTCCTGAAGCTCACGGCGTGAAGTGTTTAAGGTCAGAAAATAACTGCGTCTGACCGAAGGAAGCAGCTCCCTGTAAAACTTCATCAGATAAGGATTTGCAACCATATCCTGCTGACGTGACAGCCCCTGAAAAATCAGATCAAAAAACTTTTCAGTATTGCCCTGACGGCACTGCTCCGCCAGCTGTTCAAGCAACTGCTGCAACTCCTCTGCTTCATGTGTCCGCCAGGTTTCAGCAATCCGCTGTACCATCTGCCCCAGCAGCAGTGCACAGGTATCAAACAGTGCCCGAACCTGCTGAGCTGACATTTCAGAAACAATCGCGCCACGGCGCGGAAAAATTTCAATCAGATGCGTCCTTTCAAGAAGTAACAGTGCTTCACGGACAGAACCACGACTGACGTCCAGTTCTTTGGCGATACGTAATTCCTGAATACGCTCGCCCTCAACCAGTTCACCACTGATAATTTGTTCACTGATATGTCGTGCAATCTGCTCCGACAAACTGTCTGTATCTTCCTGTTGCATACTGTACCTGTCTTGTTTTTATAGGATTGACTCAACATCCAGTCTTTCATTTTTTTCTTTTTACTCAGTTTTGCAAAAAAATACCATGTCATTGTCGGACAATTTACTGTCTTTACAGTCAGTACCCACAGGAGATCAGACAACCCTGGCTGTTATAAAAATACTTTGAATCCCTGATAAATAAAATAAATTCCGACCACTGTCAGCAGACAGGCAAAGCATTTTTTCAGCATAGCAGGTGACAGCTTATGTGCCACTTTTGCCCCCTGCTTTGCCGTAATGAAACTCATGACACTGATTCCAATAAAGGCATAAATATGTACGTAGCCGATCGTACCAGGAATGCTGATATCAGACTGTTTACCGAACCACATAAAACCCAGTGCGCCTGCAATGGCTATAGGCATGCCACAGGCCGCTGAAGTTGCCACAGCTTTCTGCATCACCACGCCATTTCTGTTCAGATAAGGTACCGTCAGACTTCCGCCACCGATACCAAAAATAGCGGAGGCTATACCAATTCCCCCACCTGCAAGCATCTGCATTCCTGTAGATGGTAACTGTTTAGCCGTATCGACAGCGACCGCAGCACCTTTAAACATTTTAAATGCCACCCAGACCGCGAAGAACCCGATCAGCAACTGTAAACCCTGTCCTGACAGATAGTCCGCTATACCTGCTCCAAGAAATGCACCGATCACAAGCCCAGGCGCCAGATTCTGCACCACCTGCCAGAGCACAGCCCCTTTTTTATGATGCGCACTGACCGAACTGAATGAGGTGACAATAATCGTTGCCAGCGACGTTCCCAGTGCCAGATGCATAATCACCGATGGATCATAATTCAGCTGGGTGAACACAATATACAGAATAGGAACAATAATCAGACCACCGCCAACGCCAAACAGTCCTGCGGCAAAACCTGCGATTGCACCGATCACCAGATATATGATTAACTCCATAAACATTATCCCACTACGCTTAAATACAGATGGACATAGAAACCCGACAGTTGCAGCAACTCCTTTCGGAAGCCGGTCAACAGCCTGAAGTTCTGCTTCTTAAACCCGTCACTGAGTCAACCAATGATGATGTCAGGGAAATTGCACTGAAAGGTGTACAGAGTGTACTTGTATGCAGTACGAGACAGACTCAGGGGCGAGGACAGCGCCAGCGGCACTGGGTATCTCCGGAAGGAAACATCTATTTAAGCACAGTCGTAAATACCAGAATAGCCCTTGATGGACGTCTCGCCCTGGAAACAGCATTAAATATTCTACAGATGCCGGGACTACAAAACCTGGATATTCAGGTCAAATGGCCAAATGATCTGTACAGCCCTCAAGGAAAATGGGGCGGTATTTTAATAGAACCCATCAACAGCACTCAGGCTGTGATTGGGGTCGGAATCAACCTCGCTCCCGTGCCTAAAGAACAGATTGACCAGCATGTCACTTCACTGGCTGAACTGGGACTGCAGCATATCAGCCGTATCCAGCTGATTGCTGAACTGTATCTGGCTATACAGCAGGCAGGAGAATGGTTCAGTCACAACAGCGCCAATCTTGCACAGCGTTTTAACCATCATGCTGCATTTATGGATCGTGCAGTTGCATTTACCCAGAACAGTGAAATCACCACAGGCACCTTCAAAGGTATACAGAATGATGGTGCAGTACTGATTGAAACAGTAAACGGCACTGTTCCTTATTATCAGGGAAGCCTGAAACTGTCCGGACATGCAGAGTAAATCAATGAAAAAACTATGGCTGGATATTGGTAATACACGCTTAAAATACTGGATTACTCAGGATCGTGACGTCATTGAACATGCGGCTGAACTGCATCTGCAGTCTCCTGCCGACTTACTGCTGGGTCTGATTCATCATTTCAAGGCATTGAAGCTCAGCCAGGCAGGGGTTTCCTCTGTACAGGATAAAAAAAGCAATCAGCGTATCCGCGAGATTCTGAAAAAACTGGAAATACCTGTCATCTTTGCACAGGTACATGCTGAATATGCAGGACTGCAATGTGGCTATCAGGAAACATCTCAGCTCGGAATTGACCGATGGTTACAGGTGCTCGCAGTTGTGAGCTCAAGTGATCAGAATTACTGTGTGATCAGTTGTGGAACCGCTTTGACCATAGACCTGGCGGATGGATTTCAGCATCTGGGAGGCTATATTCTGCCTAATCTTTATCTGCAAAGGGACTCCCTGATTCAGAACACCAAAGGCATCAAAATCCCCGATGCAGCTTTCAGTGAACTGAGCCCTGGCAGAAACACCATTGACGCTGTTCATCATGGCATTTTACTCGGGCTGATCAGCACCATTGAAAAAGTCATGCAACAGACTCCCCGTCAGCTGATTCTGACGGGTGGCGATGCTCCCCTGTTTGCACAGCATCTTCAGCAGTTTAATCCGACAGTGGAGTCAGATCTCCTGCTCAAAGGCTTGCAGCATTATATTGCACATGCCACTGAACAGCCCTGATCAGTTAAAATACAAAAGGTGATCCATCAAAGTGGATCACCTCTCATTCGACTTTTTGATTATCCTCAGTCACACCACTGTTCAGTAGAGGTTGCAGCAGTTCCCATAACTGCTGAAATTCAGCATAACCATCTTCTTTCATAAAATGTCCCGCCTGCCTGACTTCTTTCATCTGTGCATTCAGAAAATGTCCAAACTGCAATGCCAGTGGTGGTGGGACATAGCTATCATTGCTGGAAATAAACTGAACTGATGCCGGCAGGCAGTTCTGAAGAATACTGCCCTCCACTCTGACCTGTCGGATAAAATCATTCAGTTCTGGAATCGCAGGCAACGGTGACAGAAACCCCGCCACAAAAAAACCAGCTCGGATTCTTCCTGGACGCGATTTAAAGGTACTGTTCAGATAGTGCAATGTCGCACAGCAACCCAGACTGTGAGCAACAATAATCGTATTTTCATTCAGGTTCGGAATCTGCATTTTCAGACATTCCTGCCAGGTCTGAAAATCAGGTGCGGCTGAATGCGCCATAACCACACGTTTGGAAAAGTGTCCTGCCTGCTGAATTTTCTGGCTTAACCAGGCAAACCAGTGATCATTTGGCGAAGCCCGATAACCGTGAACAATATAGACTTCCATTTTTTTCATTGCATTCAGAATATAAAATGAGTTCTCTTAAAACTACTGTTTTTTCTGAATAAAACGATATAGTGTTTTTGTAGTCGGTACTGTTTTTTATGAACCTGATCCATGCTTCAATCGACAGTTTAATCAAAAAATGACAACAAAGAATGTTTTGCTGAATTTTAAAATTCCCTTAAACTCAGACCAGTACATTTTTCATTTTCCCGATAACAATTTTAACAGTCAGGATGCTTTATGAACTTTAAAAATATTTTTTGCTTATCTGTTATTTCCTCACTCCTGTTTCTCAGTGGATGCTCTACAACTCAAGGACTGAAATCTGGACAGATCCCGACGGAGTTAAAATCCCAGCTGAGCAGCCAGCAGGCAATTGTGGGTTATTTCAGCCGCACAGAAAATGAGGAAGACTGTGGTTGTGCATCACAGATAGACTCCACCTATTCAAAAACACCGGTAGAAGACGGTTACTACCGTGTACTGCTTGGACGCAATGCAAAAGGTGATTTCCTGGTACAGGATTTTTACCAGAAAACAGGACATCCTCAGTCATCTCCTGCCTGGGTCACAGATCCACTGAAACTGTTCAGTTTTGATGGCAGTGACGTGGAAGGTCCTGTCACCCTGTATTATCCTGATGGTAAAGTCGCTGCAAAATTTACCAATAAAGACGGTGAAGCCATTGAGGGTGAAGACTATTATACCAACGGTCAGTTGGGCTCATTATTTAAAACAGATGATCAAGGGAACTCTGAATACCGTCTATGGTATGCCTCAGGTAAAAAAGCGGTCGAATACACCCTGAACAAAAATCAGGAAACCACCAGCTCTCAGGCGTGGAATGAAGACGGTTCTGACAATGAAGATATCGAAGGTGTTTTCAAAAAGATTTATGACCTGCTTGATCCTAAGTTCCAGGAATAACACCTGACTTTCTGATCAGAAAAATAAAATAAGCAATAAAAAAAGACCCTGAACAGGCAGGGTCTTTTTTTATGGAACAACATGATCAGACATTATTTTTTCTGATCACTGTTTCCAAACAATGGTCCCATACCACCGCCACCACCGAACTGCTTCTGCATATTGCCCAGTGATTTCATCATTTTTGCCATACCTGATGGATTGGCAAATTTTTTCATCATTTTTGCCATCTGAGCATGCTGTTTAATCAGCTTGTTCACTTCAGATACATCCATACCACAACCTGCTGCGATCCGTTTTTTACGGCTCGGGTTCATCAGGTCAGGGTTACGGCGCTCCTTGATGGTCATCGACTGGATAATCGCTTCCATCTTTTTGACCTGCTTCTCTGGGTTTGCCTGAGCAATGGCATCCTGGATGCCTGCATTGCTCATACCCGGAAGCTTGTCCAGGAAGCCCATCATGCCACCCATATTATTCATCTGTTCAAACTGCATCAGCATGTCTTCAAAGTTGAAGCTGCCACCTTTCTGCAGTTTTTTCGCCATTTTTTCGGCTTTTTCTTTGTCGACTTTACGTTCAAGTTCTTCGACCAGAGAAAGTACGTCACCCATACCCAGAATACGCTGTGCAACACGTTCAGGATGGAATGGCTCCAAGGCATCGAGTTTTTCACCCATCCCCAGGAATTTGATTGGCTTGCCTGTGATGGCACGGACAGAAAGTGCTGCACCACCACGCGCATCACCATCAGTTTTGGTCAGGATCACACCGGTTAAAGGCAGTGCATCATTGAAGGCTTTGGCTGTATTTGCCGCATCCTGACCTGTCATTGCATCAACCACGAATAGAGTTTCAGTTGGCTTGATTGCCGCATGAAGTTCTTTGATCTCGTCCATCATGTCGTCATCAACATGTAAACGACCTGCCGTATCGACAATCAAAACATCAGCAAACTGAATTTTAGCCTGTTCAATTGCACGGGTTGCAATGGTAATCGGTTTTTCATCAGCACTCGATTCAAAGAAAATCGCACCAACTTCACCTGCAACAGTCTGTAGCTGTTTGATTGCGGCTGGACGATAAACGTCGGCAGACACCATCGCTACTTTTTTCTTTTGGCGTTCCTGTAAAAAGCGGGCAAGTTTTGCAGCAGTTGTTGTTTTACCTGCACCCTGTAAGCCTGCAAGCAGGACAACAACAGGAGGTTTCGCTGCAAGATCAAGGCTTTCATTTGCCTCACCCATCATTTTTGTTAATTCGTCATGCACGATTTTAACAAATGCCTGACCCGGAGATAACTGAGTCATGACTTCCTGACCCAATGCCTCTTCCTTAACTTTCGCGATGAACTCACGAGTTACAGGTAATGCGACATCGGCTTCAAGAAGTGCCATACGTACTTCACGTAAGGTATCTTTAATATTGTCTTCGGTTAGCTGCCCAGAGCCAGTAACATTTCTTAAACTCTGCGTGAGTCGTTCCGTTAAGGTATCAAACATTGCAAAATCCGCTTAAAATTGCCAGTTGCAAAAAAATCTTTCTTAAAATAGAAAATTTATGCATAAGATGCTATAGGATACTGTAGTTCTCGCTGAATTTATATAAATGAATATTCATCATCCTGAAAAAGGTTTGACATGATCAGTCTTCCCCTGGTTTACACCATCCTTTCATTAGTTGCTTATACCACCTCATTCTGGTATCTGTTCATGCACTTAATGTCAAAAAGAGATGCAAACCACTGGTTTATTGGCATTCTGCTGGCATTAGGGCTTATGCTGCATGCAGGTGTGCTTTACAGCGATATGCTGACACCTTCCGGTGTGAATTATGATGTTTTTAACATGATGTCATTCACATCAGGACTGATGCTGCTGTTGAGCCTGCTGTTCAGTACTTACCGCCCAGTACTTGCGCTGAACCTGCTGGGTATCCCTGTTGCAGCAACCGGACTGATTCTGGGTTTTGCCTTCAGCAGACAGAATCAGTTTATTGAACAGCATTCCATTGGTCTGGATATTCACATTATTCTGTCACTTTCAGCTTATGCCGTACTGTTGATGGCAACCATTCAGGCTGTCATTTTATGGTTTCAGGACAGAGAACTGAAAAAGAAACAGAAAACCCGTTTCTGGGTCAATCTCTTACCGTCCTTCCAGGCGATGGAAACTCTTTTATTTGATCTGATCATCACAGGTTTCCTGCTGCTTACAGTGGCTTTGGGTTTTGGCTTCTTTACCATTGATAACTTCTTTGCACAGCATCTGGCACATAAAACAGCTTTCAGTATTGTGTCCTGGTTTGTTTATGGCGCCCTGCTGATTGGTCATTACAAATTTGGCTGGCGTGGTCAGAAAGCCATCCGCTTTACCATTACCGGTTTTTTCCTGCTGGCAGTCGGTTTTATTGGCTCCAAGTTCGTACTGGAAATGATTTTAAACCGTTAATTTTTAAACCTTACTGTCTTATACAGTATTCATCAGAGTCAGCAACTCACATCAGCCCTCTCTGTATTCGGAAGTTTACAGAAACAGCTGATCAACCGTTTCTGCAACAATAAAACCTGATCGTATATCCACAAAAAAGCCCGAATGATTCGGGCTTTTTTTGACTAAATTATTTACTGCCAATAATGGTTGACCATGGAAGTGTCGAAAGCTCTTTTCCATTCAGATAAACCGTCGCACTCAAAGCACCAGGCGTGGTCTGTTTCACCTCAATTTTCTGTTTAAACCCATCAATAATCTGCAGTGTCCCTTCTGAAGGCAGATGTTTATAGGCATTCAGCAGCGTCTCATCCATTTTAAATGGCGCAGTCGTATTAAAATTAAAACTGTAACGGAAGCCCGCCATATAAGGCTGACCAATCACCATGCCTGCACTGCTCAATGTTCTGACTCCATTACTGCCACTGCCGTAATCATCCACCAGACTATAAACATAATTACGGACCTGCAGGTACTCCTTGCTCAGAGCATCATAAGCGGTGCTTCCAGCCGGTGCATCCTGACGTTCAGCAATGCGCTGGAACTCAAGCTTATCCACAAAATAACTGACAGACTTACCCGCGGGACTCTGACTGGTGGTATAGGTAATACTGCCTGATATCAGATAATCATCTGTCAGACTGAAGTCAAGATTGGAACCATAGCGGACATTACTGAAAGTCAGTGTCGTGTTATCACCACTGACACTCTTTGTAATCACAGAACCTTTTCTGTAAGTCTTATCCAGGACAATACAGTTTTCCCTGTCTGCCTTAAGCGTCAGTGTCTGGATATTTCCAGCAGTCTTCACTTCAGAACACAGTAAATTTGGATATTTGACACTGTTATTTCCCAGATTGTAAATCTGTACAATCCGCCCAGTGCGCCCCACAGGATAGTCAGCAAACACCTCACCGATCATATGCCCTAAAGCAACGTTATAGTCGGTACCATTACTGGTTTCACCACTAATCAGGTCTTTGATTTTATCGATGATGTTCTGATCTTCAAAAGGTACAAACTCCTCTGACAGCTCAGGAGAAATTGTGCCGGATGGCACATTTGGCGGGGTTGTTTCAGTCGCTTTATCAGAACCTCCCCCACCACCACAGGCAGTAAGAAACCCCGTAAGCAAAGCCACCCCAATCAATCCAGAATTCTTTTTCATATTATTTCATCCTCTGATTTTACAAATTACATCCAGTGTAAATCAGGCATTGTTTGTTTTATTGTGATGTAATCCGCATTAAATAAAGTTAAAAGCTAAATATAAATCACTTTTAAATATATTCTGCCTAAAAAGTTCATTAATCAACCACACTACTGACATGATTCAAATAATAAAAAGTAATATTCAATCAATTAGTTAATATTTATTTTTGAATTTTTAATAAAAATATAAATCACAATCCAATAATCACAACGATATTTAAAATAATATTTCCCATGATATTTATATTTATTTTTAAACATTTTTAAATTGTTATTTTTCGTATATTTATTCACCACATTATTATTAAAATATGCTCAAATTAACACAATATCAATATTGAGATAACTGGTTTGAATTTTAATACAACTTTACACCATTCCTGCTTTTACTGGACAAGTTCTTTAAAAATGCGTATAACGCAATTTTTATAAAAACCGAGCTGCGCACTTGAAACTCATTCTTGCCCCTATGGAAGGTTTAACCGACCCAATTATGCGTGATGTCCTCACTCATGTCGGAAGCTTTGACTGGTGTGTGACTGAGTTTATCCGTATTACCGATACGGTTCTGCCTGATCATGTCTACGAGACTTATTGTCCCGAACTCTGGCATGGTGGGAAAACTGCAGCCGGAACACCTGTGCATGTGCAGTTTTTAGGGAACAATCCTGAGATGCTGGCAGCCAATGCTGTCCGTGCCGTAGAACTTGGCGCCCCTGCAATTGATATGAATTTCGGCTGTCCGGCAAAAACAGTGAACCGACACCGTGGTGGTTCAGTGCTGCTGGATGAACCAGAAGTGGTGCATGAACTGGTGAAAGCTGTTCGTGATGCAGTTCCTGAGCACATTCCTGTCTCTGCAAAAATGCGCTTAGGCTATATGGACAGAAACTTTACGCTTGAAAATGCGCATGCCATTGAAGATGCCGGTGCGTCCTGGGTCACTGTACATGCCAGAACCAAAGCAGATGGCTACACACCTCCTGCCTTCTGGGATTTGCTTCATCCGATCCGTGAAAGCATTAAAATCAATGTCATTGCCAATGGTGAAATCTGGACCAATGCCGATGCTAAACAGTGTCAGCTGGAGTCTGGCTGTGAAGATCTGATGATTGGTCGCGGTGCTGTGACCACACCCGATCTGACTCAGTGTATCCGTCAGAATACAGATCAGCCGCTGATGAACTGGAATGAGCTGCAGGTTTTACAGCTCCGTTTTTTAAGCGGTCCATATAAAAAAGAAATCAATATGGTCGGTCGCTACAAACAATGGCTTGGAATGATGTCCAAGCACTATCCTGAAGCAAAAGCACTGTGGGATGAAGTCAAGCGACTGAAAAAAATTGATGAAGTGGTTGAAAGACTCAACCTGTCCATTCATTAAACTTTCGGTTTGAAATACATTAGCGCGCCAAGCCTTTTACTTCAGCAATCACAGTCGGTAAATTCCAGGCACCTCCTGCAAAACCTTTGCACATGCCTGTCGTTGCATCCAGTGTCTGAACAAAATGCTGACCGTTCCAGACCCAGCTCTCCATTGACCAGCAGTCACCTATCCCACGCCCTTTATGGTTTGCATATAAAACAGTTGTCTCATCTTCACTGACAGACTCACTCACCATCTGCAACACTTTGGTCAGCTCACGGTTCACAACCCATGCACCAGAGCCAAAATTATAAGCACCGCTCCAGCAAGGTGAAGTGACCAGGCTTTTATCCCGTGTTAGGGGTGTGACAGTTAAGCGATCACTTTCAAAAGATTCTCCACCAAACAGTATCGGACAGTTATCTTCATGCGTTGAGCTTTTTAAAACTGACTGTATACGCTTCGCCTCAGCACTCTGCAGTTTATATTCCGTCTTTTTCCCTTTGATTGCTGCCTGATGCACTACGACAGGCATCGGTACAGCTTTCAAAACATTCTGCTCAGACTTATTCCCTTTTTTAATCAAAGCTGAAGGTGTTCCAATCCGTTTCTGAAATTCATCCATTTTCAACAGCACAGCACTTAAACCCTGATCCGAAAGCACCCGACTGTTCTTTCCTGCATCAAAAACAATCTTAGTGTTTGCTTTTGCACTTTTGATTAAAGCCTGTACCTGCTGGGGATTTAAAACAGTTGTATCATCCCGATCATTCAAAACTTTGCCATAGGACTGACCATTGATTTTTAGGGTATATTGCTTAGGAATCACGGTTTTTTCATCATCAACCGTCATTGCAAATTCACCCTGTACAAGTGTGCCCGCACCAGCTTCACGGGTCAGTAAAACACTGACCATATTTTCAAAATCATCGTCAGACTGATAACCTGCTGCACGGCATGTTCCTGTATTGTCACAGCTTAACTCCCAGTCACCATGACTGAATGACTGCCCCTGAACAGCAGCTGATACACACGGCGCTATCAGGCTGACACATAGACCCGCCAGTCCCATAAGTTTTATCTGATACATCTCATTATTCTCTGATATTGCTGTTCTGAACAAAATTTAAAATGCCCGACTGTGTACCTGCCCCTCAAAATTCAGGCAGTCCTGAACCCTGATTTTCTGTACATGGGATAACTCATTCATATTAAACCAGCGGTATTCAGAATGCTCATCACTTAATGTAATCTGAGCATCCGTAGCCAGATGACACTTAAAAATAAAAGCATGCGATGTCACAGCTGAATGAAAATAAACACCCGACAGATAATCAATCTGCACATCACAACCCAGTTCTTCACGGCATTCGCGCTGTAAAGCCTCATGAATGGTTTCCCCCAGATCTAGCCCACCGCCAGGCAGCCCCCATGCACAGTCAGCATAGGTGGCTTTCAACAACAGAATCTGCTCCTGATCATTGCTGATCACGGCATGTGAGCTCATCCGATAAAAGTCATGAAAACCCATGATTTAACCCTATCGTGCCAGATAGCACTTTGAAAAAAACAGTCGTAGAGCATACACAATGGAGATGGCAAAAACACTGTAACCAATGTTGAATCCGAGCGCAGGAATACTCAGCACCACGACTGTAGTCAGTGGATAGAGCCATTTTTTTATGCCATGCAAATGATGAGCTTCGTGCAGAATCCATAAACTGGCGGTATAGACGACCAGTGGGATCGCCACCAGCCATCCTGAAAGCTGATCAGAAATCTCTGCCTGACCTGTTGCCACATCCACTGCAGCAGATAAACTGGCACCTATAGCTGCGATACTGACAAAAATAAAATAGTGTCCATAACCCCAGCTGAAAGCAATATTCTTCTGTTCCAGCCGCTCTGCAATTTCATGATCAAAATACGCCCACCACATTGTGAACATTAAAGTCAGTCCCCCCACCATCAGAAACAACAGTTCGATACTGAACAACTGATTACTCAGTGCATCCGTAATTGCGGAGTAACATCCAACAACAGACTCTCCAAGTACAATAATGGTCAAGAGTGAATATCGTTCAGCAATATGATGCGGATGCCACGGCGTTTTTGCAGCTGCTTCTGCCCAGACAGGAACAGCCAGTTCAGCTACAACCAGTGCCAGAAAGGTCATCACACCCCATTGAACAGGAATAAAATGGAACATGATCCAGGCAAACTGAACTGCAACAATACCGGTAATATAACGCAGAGCTGTGCTTCTTCGCCCAGGATCATCCACGGCAACCCTGACCCACTGAACGACCATTCCCATCCGCATGATGACATAGCCAGCAATAATGACATCAAAATCATGATGCTGAAAAACAGCAGGAATACCCGCTGCAATCACCAGTGAACCAATAATCTGAACAAAAGTCATAATGCGGTAAAATGCATCGTCATTGTCATAAGCCGATGCAAACCAGCTGAAATTGACCCACGCCCACCACAATGCAAAAAACACCATCAGATAGTTGAGCAAGCCCACACCGATATGATTTTCGACCAGACTGTGATGCAGCTGTTGCCCAGCCGTTGCTATTGCAATCACAAAAATCAGGTCAAACAGCAGTTCAAGGGGTGTTGCAGCACGATGTGACTGCCTGGAATCCCTGGGTAATAATGGTTTGATCCAGTGTTGTGGAAATCTTAAAAAAGGCATCTGAGTATTCTCTTTTTATTCATTTTATCTTTTGAAGTTTAAATTGAATGATAAAAAAAGCAGACGTCTGATTCTGTCTGCTTTTTGCATTTTTGATCATTCAGCCATGAGGCATTTAAAAATGCAACATCACGGCTTTTTGAGTATGAAAATCAACAGGCATTGAAATATGCTGATGTACGACTTTCCATTTCCCATCCAGTTTTTCAAAACACAATGTTGTTCTGCACCAGGGAACCTGATTGTCCTGTTCTATCTCGATCTTATCCACCTTTGAGTAACATCGCAGAAATGCAAGATTCGGCTGTGCATATACTTTGATTTCCCGGCGGTAGACCCGGATATTGTCATGAAAATAGGGACGATACCTTTCCCACATTTCCTGATACGCCATAACACCTTCAAGTTGTGAACCAACATCAAACAGGGTCACGTCTTTTGCGCACAACTGAATAATTTCTTCAATATTCATTCGGCAGATCGCATGATCCCACTGCTTAATTTTAAACAGCACTTCCTGAGCTGACTGTTCATCTCCGGTTATTTCAACTGTCATCACTGTCTCCTGTTTCACCTGCATTTCTCTGTTCATTTTAGTGCTGGAGAAATGTCAGGACTTTCTGCCTGAATGACAAAAAGCCAGACCTGAGGTCTACTGATTACATAAAACTGATGATATTTATTAAAGTGATACATTTACCAAATAAACCAAATAAAGAGATATTTATCTCAATTAAACTATACACTTAAAAAAACTGACAGAGAAGATCACGAAACTTTCGGCAGATGAATGGCAACAATATTCCAGCTTAGACCATCACGTTTCAGTTCAAATTCAGTAAAAGTACCTGGGTTCGCTGGAATCTGAATAACGAACCGATTGAATGAATGGTAAGAGGCATGAAACTGAGGAGAGTTCACTGTCGTTTTTATGGATTCAGATAAATTCTCAGGCTGAGACTGATCCCGTATTCTGAGTTCAGTCAGCACTGCATTTTTGCCCGATACCAGTGAATCCTGAAACCCTTCGGTCAATGCTTTTCCCTGCATTAAAAAAACCACACCGTCAGGCGTCACAATCTGTTCAACCAGCTGTTTACTGAGTTGTTCATTCAGCCGTGCACCAAATTTTTCAATAAAGTTATCAGGCTGAGCTGTTCCCAGCTTCTGATTCAGCATCGCCTCCACCTGAGGTTGCAGACTGGAGCGCACCGCTGGGAAGTCAATGTATCGTGAAATTTTTCCAGGCTGATTCTGATCAACAGCCTGCTGAATCTGATAGACCACCCAGTAAGGCGAAACGAACCAGCTAAAAAGAAAAACAACCGAAAATACAATAAAAGACCACTTCACTTTATTCATGTGTAATCCTGAATCACCTGCCAGACATACTGGAATGGGGCACCCATTATAAAGACTGGCTAATCAAAGGCAACTTTGTTTATTTTTGTTATTTTTTTAATTCAGATACAGATATTGATCACGATACTTTGACCAGCGCACGTTTCAGTTTCGGAAAAACAGTCAGTTATCTGAAAAGCACAGATAAAAATAAAGCATGTATGACAACATGCTTTATCAGTATTCAATATAAAAGTGTCAGACGGTCTGATCCTTGATGGTTGTAGATGCACCATTGTTTTTTACGGACTCAATGCCTTTATCCCTTGACTGCTCACTGGCATAAAACTGACTGGTTCCAATAATCTGATGGTTTGCTGCTTTCAGGTTAAAATATGGTTTGCCGTTCTTTGCAGTTAAACGCTCGTAACGACCATCTTCTCCACTGTTTTTCTGTACCGACTCAATACCATTGACAGCTGATGCTTTCGCCTTATAAAGCTCACTGTTGATAATGATCTCTCCATTACCTGCTTTCAGTACAAAACGGTACTGTCCATCTTTGGCTTGTGAAATTTCATACCATCCTGACATATTGAACACCCCTCATCTGTTTTCAGTTCTTATAAGACCGTAACTGTTTAAAAATTACGCTGATAATTAAGAATATAAATGAGTTTCATACAATTAAAAAGATGGTTTTCATGCAAATAACAAAATTGATATTTTATGCAAACATCCACAAACAAAAAGCAAATATTGAAATAAAAAAAGCAGGCTGATTCACCTGCTTTTTTTATACTGAAACCGATCTGAAAAAATCTTTAAACAGATCAGCGTGCAGTAATCACAGCCTTGGAATAACTTTCCTTTGGCATTTCAATAATTTCCACACAGACCTGCACGGTCAGTCCTGTCTGTGCAGGCAGATTCTGCTGTAATACCTGTAAAATCTGCTGAGAGATCTGTTGCTTCATTTCATTACTGCGACCCGACAACAGCGAAACTTTAGCATGCAGATATGCCTGGGGTTCCTCACCCAGTCCCACCATATAGACGGACTGCGCGACAGCCCGGCTTTTTACATCACTGGCAGCACTGACATAGCCCCCATCAAACATGCACAGATTGATGGCTTTTAAGACTTTTTCAGGTTGAAGATTCTGCAGGTTATCGGAATATTCAAGGTGAATATGTGGCATGACTTTAACTCTTGAGCAATTCAACTGTTAGAGGTTATAGCATAATCAGCTCATTCGATAATGCTGAATTCGGCATGACCGTATTAACACTTTGAAAGCAATACAGCCTTATGCCTTACGGACAAATTCAGATTTAAGCTTCATTGCACCAAAGCCATCCACTTTACAGTCAATATCATGACCATCACTTGCATCTGTTAACAGGCGGATGTTTTTTGCCTTGGTACCCACTTTCACAACTGACGATGAACCTTTAATTTTCAGATCCTTAATCACAGTCACGGTATCTCCGTCTGTAAGCACATTCCCTACAGCATCTTTAATCACAGCTGAAATTTCTGCATCCGATAATTCACCCTGTTTCCATTCATGTGAACATTCCGGACAGATCAGCAGCTCTCCATCTTCATAAGTATATTCTGACTGGCATTCAGGACAATTTGGTAAAGACATAAAAAGCTCAGATAAAAATCAAAAACGCACTATAGCATTTATATAAATTTCATAAAGTTAAATCACATAAACTTTGTAAGGAAAAATCCTCACTGATCTGCTGATCCCTCATTTTATACTGCCATTGTGATTATTCTGATCCGCCTGATTCGAGCACCTGTTTAAGCACAGTCAGGTGATTCAACCCCTCATTTTTAGCCGATGTCAGCAAGGTCAATGTCTGCTTTGATGCAAGTTGCCTCAGTTCATTTAAGGCTTCAGTCTGTTGCTTTAATTCTGCTGTATAACGCTGTCGGAATTCTTCCCAGCGGTTTTCCATATCTTCGTGGTACCACTTCCGGAGCTCACTGGAAGGTGTAATTTCTTTCGACCACAGATCGATTTTTGCATTCTCTTTTTTAATGCCACGAGGCCATAGACGATCTGCAAGAATCCGCAGACCATCCGTTTCAGATGGTGCATCGTATATTCTTTTTTGCTGGATATTCATCATTTTGTACCATCCAAAACAGACGCTGACTGAAAACCTTTCCGGCTTCCGATTTCACAGTAAAAATCATTTACAATCAATCATAAATGGACTGAAATTCCGCGCAGATCCAGTCCATTATTCATCCGGTATATTCGGTGTCACCAGTAAAGCCAGCTGTTGCAAAGATTCCTGCCATCCCAGATAACAACCATCCTCAGGAATCACATCCGGCAGATCAGACTGAGTGATAAAAACTTCAGTTCCAACCGAAACAGCACTGAACTCAACAGTAACCTGAATTTTTCCAGGCAATGCCGGATTTTCAAACTCGTCGGTATATCTCAGCAGTTTTTCAGGTATGACTTCGTTGTACACACCATGAAATGCGTGCTGAGTTCCTGTTGAAAAATTGGTAAATGACATCCGGTAGGTTCCGCCCTCCCGAACATCCTGATGATGTACCTTTGCGGTAAAACCATAAGGTGACATCCATTTTGCCAGTGCATCCGCATCTGTAAATGCCTTATAAACACGATCTACAGGTGCACAGAACACCCGATGTAAGCGAACCTGACTGGTCATTTTATTCTCCTTTTTTTTATTTTTCACAGAACATTATTGAGCAAATACTGCTTTGTTTTTTTCATGCTTGATCCAGCACAGACAGATGTCTTAATGCAGGAAAAGCTCCCTGTATTTCAGTTTACGCCTGCCTCAGAATCTGTCTGTATATATTTCATAACGGCACGACTGAAGTGACCTGAACAGATGCAACAACTTTTCAGTTCCATATAAAAAAAAGCCTGAATCAGTTCAGGCTTTCAGTGATGCTGTTATTTCAGTCATCTTCTTCGTCTTCAATGTCATACACGTAAGTCATACAGCCCCAGCCATCATACTCACCCCCAAATTTTTCAGCGATTTTAGTAAACCACTCTTCCAGGTCCACAACATCTGCATATTCAGGTTCCATATTTACAAATATGGTCACGATCCATTCCGCAGGTTCCACTTCTTCATCTGCAAACAGGGTGATTTTCTGCTCTTCATGGAGTAGATAAAGCGCGCAGCGTTCTGCCTGCTCCTGTGAGCTGAATGCAATTGAATATTCAATATCATGCAGTTCGGTCAGATCATCACCATCTTCATGCATCTGCCAGAGTACATCACCGTTATCATCATCAGGAAACAGTTCATAATTACGTGTCATGTGAATATCCTTCCAGTCCATTTTCTGTTCTTTTCAAAATCAGCTTAACTTAATTTTGTTTCAGTTTGGAGTTTTTTTAAGCAACGGGAAAATTCATGGTCAAAACCACCTGATCCAGACAACGGATACCATTTTCATATATTTCTTCTGGATAGTCTTTGAATACATCCTGTTCAATAGCGGTCATGCGGAAACCCACTTTCTGATACAGCGCCAGCTGATCCAGACTGGAGTTTCCTGTCTTTACAGTCAAAGTCTGAAGCTGTTGCTGGCGGGTCCATTCAATGACATGTATCAGTAGCTTTTTTGCCAGTCCCTGCTTCTGAAAAGCAGTGTCCACACTTAGATTTTTTATTTCAGCGGTATCTGTCTGCCGAAAAAGACATAACTGCGCAACCATTTGCTGCTGCTCGGAATGCAGTATAAAAATCAGACTGTCTTCAACATACGACTGTATCTGTTCCCATGACGGATCTGCTGTCAGCAACAATGCTTTCAGCGAGCTTTGAGCTTCAGAGCTCAGCTGTGTCCAACCGCTTGCAGTGATCCGGTACATTCTGTTTTTCCTTCATCAGCACTGCATGGGTTAAAATGGAATACTGCCATTTATTTCAACATCAATACCACTTAAAGGTTGTCTGAATGACAGAAAAGATGCATGCAGAGCCATTCTGCCGAGTGTACTCTGAGCAGCATCAGGGTGATAAAGCTGATCACCTGTAATCGGATGCCCGATATGCATCATGTGTACCCGTAACTGATGAGAACGCCCTGTGACCGGAATCAGCAGCGCACGACTGACGTCCTGAACTGCATCATAATCCATCCGTCTGTACAGGGTTTTTGCAGATTTCCCAAGTTCAAAATGCACGATCTGACGCGGACGGTTTTCCCAGTCGGTAATCAAGGGCACATCCACACTGCCCTCCTCATCCAGTTTACCCTGAACAAGGGCTACATAATTTTTGGTAACCGTTCTTGCCTGAAACATTTTACTGACTGCCACTTCAGCATCTCTATGTTTGGCAAACATCAGAATACCAGAGGTCGCCATATCCAGCCGGTGCGTAATTTTTGCCTGCGGATACTGCGCCAGAACTCTCAGATATGCACTGTCCTGATGTTCCGGCAACCGACCAGGCACAGAAAGCAGACCTGCAGGTTTATCAATCACCACAAGATCCTCATCTTCATAAACGATCACCAGTTTTTCCTGTGGAGGCATATAAACAAATGGAACTTTGGAGGACATAGCAGACAGCAGCGCGATAAAACGCGGAAAATAACAAGGGAATCCAGGTGTGTCAATTCCCCCTACTGACTGTTGCCACTGCTCCAACTTTGCAGTATTTAAATCAGTTTTTAGCTGCAAGACCCGCCTGCATGGCTTTCACCATCGTATCCAGTTTGTCTGAAAACATCAGTTTCCATGAATCCTGATAAGGCTTTAATGTCACAATCTGCACGGAGCTGAATTCCATACTGTTCATATGCGCAAACTGTCTGACCAGTAAATGTTTCAGCTCTCCTTCCTGCACACTGCCCAGAATTTTAGAGTCATCAAAATGAATATCTTCAGTTTTCAGTATTTTTGAAAGTGTGCCAAACATCTGCTCAGTAAACAGATCTGCCGGCATCTTTTTCAGTTCGCTGACTGAGATATTTTTTCCGAAAAAAGCCTGAATCATCTCTTTGTTCTGTGTACTTTCAAAAACACTCACAAATGCAGATTTAAATTTATTCAGTTCATCCGGATGAAAATACTGAACCGTACCCGGTAGACCTTTCTGATTCACCGCAGTTAAATACTGCGCTGTAACGTCTTCAGCTGTCTGACCCGCAAACGAATACTGTGTGAGTAATGCACAGCTCAGACACAACCCCATTATCAATTTTTTCATAAGTGATTATTTTCCCTGAAACATATCATATTCATGACATTCAAAATGTATTCTGCAAAATTAACAGAGATCGGACAGATCAGGAATATAAAACTGAAGAATTACCGGGGACTGGATAAACAGGAAGACTGAAGAAGGTTTTTATGATTTTCGTTGTTATTTTATGGAGCAATACAGAATTTTTCAGGGTGAGCAGGGAAAACAGCACTGGTTTACTTCAACTGTTAAAACTTGATAAATTTTAACCCTATTGCCTATAAACTTCTGGTTTATAGCGTCCTAAGCCGAATCGAGACCTTTTGGGTAAGTACTGTACTCACGTTGTACGCAACTGACAGCAATCTACTCTTTTCGATCCCTTTCACACCCTTGAGACATACTTTAACCAGCTGGCTTCGGAATTATTTTCCTAAGATTCAGTTTTTTCCAGCCATAGCAGAAAAAATTTCCATAGATTCCCCCATAAAAAGGATTATTTCCCAAATGGATAAATTTTCCGAATTTTTATTGCATAAAACACATGATTCCGGGAATTTTTCCTGATGGGTTCACAATATCTTTGGCATTAAAAAAGGGCATAACTGCCCTTTTTCTACAGCTGCAACTAAGTCCGATGCACCTGCATATCATAAGCGGTATGCATGATGGCATGTTCAGGTTCATACAGATAACAGTTCCGGATATATTCCAGATCACCTTCTGTAAAAGCTTTCAACAGAACACGGGCTCTGGTCAGACTTAAATGTTTAAAGGAAATATATTCACGCGTCTTGCGGGTAATCAGTCCGAGCATCAGCTTCTGCGGAATAACAATTTCAATATCACTGACCAGACGGAACTCAGGTTGCTCACTGATGCTTTCGGCATCCAGGATCAGCCTTAAACTGTAATCCGTTTCGCAGTCTGTCACAGTAAAATCCATCTGCCCCTTTACATCCTGCAGCTGTGAAACATGCTTTTCTTTCCAGGAAACCGTATCAAAACTGTTCAATACGCCTTCTGCCTGAACAACATCTTTCTCTGCTGCTTCCCCTGCTCCATAATGTTGCGGATTACGGATTTCCAACTCAAAATTTTTCATTATTATCGTCTCACGTCCAAATGTGATATTCAGATATTAACAGCTGTTTTTACTGAAAATAAGATTATTTTTTAAGCACAATATGAACCCAAAAACACTTCCAGACAAAAACAACAAACATATCACAAAAACACCTGATTCTTTAGTCTGAATTTCAGATTTTGATACAAATTATGCTTTTCCAGAAAGAAAAATGAACCGAGAACTTCATAAAAATTAAACAATGAAACAACTTTTTCTAATATTTCATTAATTACATCGCATTTATAAATATACGGTATCTTCAGAGACTGAACAGATCTGCTTTACTTATTCTGCTGATATTTCTGAGTTAAAAGCTCCACCTGTCCATCCACAAAATTTTTCAGATATTCACGAGCCTGATCCTGGTTCAGTTTCTTAAATGCCACATAATCTTTAATCTTTCGGTTCAGCAGACCAAACATATCTTTCTTTGATGTCACGATTTCAATATCACTTTCCATACGGAATTCGAGCTGATCCGAATCTGTATAAGCATTCATGGTCAGGCGCATGCTTTGTCGGGGTTGTTGCCCCGTTATTGTCAAAGAAGTACTTGAACCTTCCATACGCAACTGTTGCATCTGTAAACGACGCCATGGAACTGCATCAAACTGTGACAGCACATCTTCAGCGGTCATTATTCCGAGCTGCTCCGCATCACTGGCATTCAGATGCTGCGGGTAACGGATTTCCAGTTCGAATTTTGTCATTGCCTGAAACTCATAGTCCAATAAAACCTCATGATTTTATCAATATAAGAGAAACATAACATGTGATTTTTTAAATTTAAGTGACTGATGATTATAAAAAAATCACCATTTTTATAGACAGGATTCACAACTTTAAATGAAAATATGATGCGGTATTAAAAGTACTGAAAAAGCTGATCATTATAATTTTTAAAAGGTGGTGGGAATGACTTCAACCATCAGTACTTTGTAAGTTCTGAATTTCAATAAAGATGGATAATCTTTAGTGTTCCAAGCTGAATTGAGACCTTTTGGGTAAGTACTGCACTCGCGTTATACACAGCTGGCAGCAAGCTACTCTTTTCTGATCCCGTTCACCCTTGAAACATATATTAGTAAAATACGGCTGGAATGAGTTCCCTAAAATCAGGCAATTTATTTTAAATTTTAAAAATAATTTTCACATTTTTTAATTTTAATGAAATTTATTTCCACATTTAACCTGATTTTGATTTTTAATTGCGTAAAAATCACTTTTTAGAGAATTATTTTTACAGCTTCCTTCAACTTCTGCTCATTGAGAGCTGAATATATAAAGCCAGTCTGGTGCCCCCTTTCAGGAACACCAATGAAAGGATTAAATAATGTTCTATGATTATTCAGCGCAACAGCTACGACAGCGGCTAATTTTCTCACCCGGCCAGTTCATTTTTGCACGCTTAAACGCCAGCTCACTGTTTGCAAAAAAGCCCAGTTCAAAACGGTTTTCCGTAGCAGGCATATGTTCACAGCCTTGCGTTGCATTATGAATTTCATGATCCCCATTTGCCTGAGTGTTCTGATTGATAATAAATCTATCCATTTATAGTCCCCTGAAAAATATAAAAAAATAAAGGATACAAAACCTTATAAAAATTATGTGTTTCACAAATCCCATAATAAAAGTATGTCTTTATTGAACAAAAATCAACCTCTATTTTTGAATTTTAATCACTGAAAAAACCCGCTTAAAATTCTGCTCATTATTTTATATATCAGGTAGCTGAAACGGCATGAGTATTCAAATCCAAAGCTGAAGCAGTGACAGTTTTACAAATGGTCACTTGTTTAAAAGATCTTAATTTTTCAATATCGGTACAGTATCGACAAAACTATTTCTTCACTGATAGAAAAAAACATGGAATAAAATAATGAATACTCTGAGCTATTTTGAAATTCAATCTTCAGATCCTGAACGGGATGTCAGGTTTTATCGTGAAGTGTTTGGCTGGTCTTTTACCAAGGTGGACGGTCTGCCGATTGACTATTATCAGATTCAGACTGCGACCCTCAGTGGAGGTTTACTTGCTCGACCTGCACAGACTCCGCCGACTCACTGTGGAACCAATGCATTTACCTGTTCTTTTGAAGTGACCGACTTTGATGCAACAGCAGAAAAAATTCTGGCACTCGGCGGACAGATTGCAATGGAAAAATTCGCCATCCCAGGGAAATGCTGGCAAGGCTATTTTCTTGATGCTAATCACAACACCTTTGGGCTGGTACAAGTCGATCCTGATGCAGAATAAACATGGAAAAATCTTTAAATAAAGGAAAATAATATGCAAAAATCAATATTTATATCATTCATCGCAATCATTTTAACCGCCTGCCAGACTCAACCCCACAAAACACTCAATACAACAGAAAATGTAGAATCTATTGTCGTAAAACCCTGTACTGGAAACGATACTGAAGTTTGCCAGGAAATCCCTGACTCAGATACCAAAGATAAAGTTAAAAAAACATATACCGATAAAAATGGCTGTAATATTACAGAATATGAGAGCGGCTTAGCTGAAGGCACATGCCCCTGAATCATGACCTAGCTTCATAGCGACTAACCATGTCGCCATAACGATGAATCTGATCTTTTCAGTTTTAAAACATGCTAAATTACACAGGGCATTTCAAAGACTTGAGTTCACATGACTGTACGCTTTTTTCATACTTCGGACTGGCATTTAGGGCAATTTTTCTATAACCATTCCAGACAGTATGAGCATGAACAGTTTTTAGCATGGTTACTCACACAGATTAAAGAAAAACAACCACATGCTTTACTGATCGCAGGTGATGTTTTTGATGTGATCAATCCTGCATCATCGGCACAGAAACAGCTTTATCAGTTCCTTGCCGATACTCATGACCTTGCTCCACACATGCAAACCTTGATGATTGCAGGTAACCATGACTCAGGTTATCGCATCGAACAGGTTGAACCCTTACTTGAAAAATACCATGCTAAAACTGTCGGTGTGATTCATAAAAATAGTGAAGGTTCAATTGATTTAGACCGTTTACTGATCCCAATCCATGATGAAAATAAAAATACAGTCGCATGGTGTTTAGCCCTACCTTTTTTACGCCCTGCGGAAATTACGGGGCTAAACGAACACACCACCAACAGTCAAAATGCGATTGCCTATGTGCATCAGCAACTGATTTCAGCAGCTAAGCAACGTAAAACTGATGATCAGGCACTGATTCTGATGTCACATGCCCACATGCAAGGCGGTGAAACTTCGGACTCAGAACGCCCGATTATTATTGGTAATGAAGAAGCGCTTGCGACTGCACTTTTTGATGATGTGATTGACTATGTTGCACTTGGACATTTGCATAAACCGCAGAAAGTTGGTCAGGAACATATTCGTTATAGTGGTTCACCAATTCCGCTCTCGTTCAGTGAAATAAACTATAAACATCAGATTGTTGAAGTCACGATTGATCCAGCCAAAAATGATGAATCACGTTTTCACTATGATGCAATTGCCATTCCACGCAGTATCAAACTGCATAAAATCAAAGGCGAACTGAATGAGGTATTTACACAGTTAAAAACCTTAGCTAGTGGTGAAATTGACGATATTGATCAACGCGAATATGTCGATATTGAGTACCACACCCATGTTCCGCCACAACCCAATTTAAGACAACAGTTTGAAGATGCTTTGCCACCGAACCGCTACCGTCTGGTGCGTATTTCCCGACAGTATTTAACTACAGAAAAAAATGGTGATGATGTAATTCAAGTCAGTTTAGAACCACCAACACCTGAAAAACTGTTTCAACAGATCTGGGAAAAAAATGGTTATGCCAATGATGATGCTGTGCTGAAAGATTTTTTAAGCCTCGTTCATGAAGCCGAAAAATCACTTGAAGATGAGCACAAAGCATAAGGAGTTGCCATGAAAATCTTATCCATTCGACTTAAAAATCTGGCATCGCTTTCAGGTGAACATTTTATTGATTTTGAATCTGAACCTTTGGCTTCGGCAGGTTTAGTGGCGATTGTCGGGAAAACAGGTGCTGGCAAATCCACCATTTTAGATGCGATGTGTCTTGCCCTGTTTAATAAAATTCCGCGTTTAAAAGACAGTGATGGCAAACTCACTGATGTTGATGGATCAGAATTATTGACTAATTCACCACTGACTGTTTTACGTCGTGGCACGGCGCATGGTTTTGCTGAACTGACCTTTGTGGCACAGGATCAAAAGCACTATCTGGCACGTTGGGAACTGAAACGTTCACGTGAAAAAGCTGATGGAAAATTACAAAGTGTACAACGTTATTTAAAATGCCTAACCGATGGTATCGTTGTTGCGGATAAAGCCAAAGCTGTAGATGCAAGTATCCATCAAATCACCCAACTCACATTTGAACAATTCACCCGTGCAGTGCTTTTGGCACAATCTGAAGTGACTGCATTTTTAAAAGCCCGTGATAATGAACGTGGTGAATTACTTGAATATTTAACCAATTCATCAATCTTCGCCAGGATCGGTCAATTAGCATTTGAACGCACCAAAGCCGTTGCCGTAAAACGTAAAGAACTTGAAAACCTGCTTGGACATATCGAGATCCTTTCAGATGAACAGGTCACTGAATTGTCCGATCAATTTCAACATGTTAATGCTGAATATCAAAAACTGGATACTGAAAAAGTACAGCTTGAAAAGCAACGTCTATGGTTTGAGCGCAAACAAAAATTTGACCAAGAGATTATTTTAAAACAGCAAACGGTTGATACGCATCTTCAAGAGCAACAAAACTTAGCACCTGAACGTGAGCGTTTAACCCGTTTGGAAATATTCTCCGAAATTCGTCCACATGTGTTTCAGCAACAACAGTTGATCAAAGCTGAACAGGAACTCGCACCGCAAATTCAGCAACAGCAAAATAGATTTAATGAATTATCTACTCAGTTTGAAACTCAAAAATCTCATTATCTACACGCTGAAACTGCGCTGACTGAGATTCAAAATTTTGAAAATAAAAATCTAAGTAAAATTAATGCAGTACGTGACTGCAATACTGAACGTGATCGTATCGTGATTGAGTTTAAAACAATTCAAACAAAGCTTAATGAATTGGAGCAAACTCAACAACCGTATGCACAACAAAAACAGCAACTTGAGCAACAGATTCAGCAAATTCAACAACAACAAGATCACGTGAATGGACAACTGTTATCTACCCAACAATTTACAACTTTAGATAAAGGCTTATCTGCTCACCTACAGCAACTCACGCAATTTATTCAGCATTATCAAAGTATTGAAAATCAACTCGGTAACTCGGTGCAAGCTGAGCAACAGCTCAATGCACAGAAAACTGAATTACAACAAGCTATTACGCAGTCTGGAAATATTGAGCAACTTGAAAAACATCTTGAAGATGGACGACAACAACGAGAATTAAAACTCAATCAAGCTAACCAATTGGATGTGATTCAACAAAAGCTTAATCAATACTTTGATTTAAAAAATGAATCTTTGCAGATTCAAGAAAAATTTAGCCATATCACGGCGCAATTACAGCAAACTAAAAAAAGCACCTTAATTGCAGAACAAAGCTACCAATTAGCAAAAGACGCATGGTTGAAATTGCAAGAAATTCTGCAACAGCAACGCTTACTCCACACAGAAAATGTAAAACATTTACGTGCAGAATTGACCGATGGCGAACCTTGTCTGGTCTGTGGCAGCACTTCACATCCCTATAAAGTTGATGATTCTGCAGTGTCCAAAGCATTATCTGATCTGCATCAGCAGCAGGAACAACAAGCGACAATTACAGAGCAAGATGCTTTAAAAAATTGGCAGCTGTCACAGCAACAGTTAAGTAAACTCTCTGCTGAACATGAACAGTTAAAAGCTGTGATTCAAAGCAATTCTGAGAAAACTGCGCTAACTGTAAATGCTTTAAATGAGCAGATTCAAACAGCGAATATTCAACTGGATCTGAACTTATCATCTGCTGAAATCACGAAAAAATTCCAACACTTTACTCAGCAGAATCAGCTCGATTTACATTATCTTGAAACACAGACCAATAAGTCGATTGTGAATATTAAACAACAGCAACAATTGATGCAGAATATCCAACAGGCTGAACATTTACTGCAAAATGCACATAATTTACAACAGCAAGTTTCGCACCTTGTCACCTGTTTATCTGATGCTGAAAAAGAACAATGGCAACAACAGACCACTGCACAAGCACAGCAGCTGCATACACAACTTAAAAACCGCTTACTACAGATTGAGCAATTTGAACTATTAAAACAACAGCTTGATCAAGCATCACAAGAGCTTCACTCGACACAATTAAATCTTGAAAATACGTCGAAGCAAATTGCTGAAATGACTGATAACTTTAATGCGATCAAAATCAAAGGGCAACAAAACACAGAAAAAGCCAATCAACTGATCTTAGAAATGACAGGTTTAACTGACATTAAACCGAATGAATGGTTGGCTGAGCATGATACTAAACGTCAAAATTCACAAGTACATTATCAGCAACTGAAACAGCAGTTTGATCAATCACGCAGCCAATACGATCAACAAAAAAGCCGTGTAGAGCAATTACAGGCTCAACAACAACAAAGCCAAAACAGCCTGAATCAAGTAAATACTGATATTCAGAATTGGTTGAATGTTCATACAGATTTTCAGGTGAATGATCTGGCTGAAATGGCACAGATCACGTCTGCACTGGAACAGCAGATTCGTCAGAATTTACAAAACACCGAACGTTTACTGCATGAAGCAAATTCAGTACTCAAAACCATTCAGGCGCAACTGGCAGAGCATGCTTTACAACAACCTGAACTTGATTTTGCACAATTACAGCAATTAATTGCAGAGAATATTGAAGCTCTTAAAGCGCAATCTGAAATTCGTGACCAAATCAAAATTGATCTAGCAAAACATGACAGTAATGTGCAAAAGCAGAAACAATTTGCCGATCAAATTTTAGAGATTCAACAGGAAGAACATCGCTGGAGCAAAATTTCAGGCTTAATGGGTGATTCGACAGGGAAAAAATTCCGTGATTATGCACAGCAATTTAACCTCGATATTTTACTTGAACATGCCAATCAACAACTGGCGATGTTATCGCAACGCTATACCTTAAAACGTCTCGATAACTCTTTGAGTTTAGCGATTATTGACCACGATATGGATGGTGAAACCCGTTCTGTAGCTTCGCTGTCAGGTGGTGAATCATTCCTGACTGCCCTCGCCTTGTCTCTGGCAATTGCCAATATGGCATCAGGTTCGATGAAAATAGAATCGTTATTTATTGATGAAGGCTTTGGTACGCTTGATGCTTCGTCATTGCACATGGTCATGAATGCACTCGATCAATTGCAGAATCAGGGTCGTAAAGTAGTCTTAATCTCACATATCCAAGATATGCATGAACGCATTCCTGTACAGATTCAGGTGCGTCCACTGGGTGCAGGTGCGAGTACCATTGAAGTGGTGAGTTGAGTTATTCAATCACCATTTATTGGTCTTTGATTTTATCATATTCAGATTGAGCAACTTCACAACTTGCTTTTTGTTCCTGTTCAAAATTTTGCATTTTTGTTAATAGTGCATCATAACTGCTTTGTTCTTTAAGAAGCTCTTGATTAAATTCATCCTTATGTTTTTCATTATTTTTAAGCATCTGAATTAATTTATGATTAATCACACAGCGCAAATACATATAGGTATCAATACTTTCAGCATCACCATTCGATATTGAACTCCTTTCTGCGAGCATGAAGTCTAATCCATACTGAAAGTTTTCTCTGAAGTCCTGATATGTCTGTTGTTCTGAAGTGTCGACATGATCAAGGTCAGAAGCATTCGCCTGAACAAAAGCGCTAAACATTACAGCTAACATCAATATAGATTTAAAAATTTTCATTATTTTCCCTCATCATAAAATAAAAGAAGCACTCAAAATAAGTGCTTCTCTAATGATCTAAATTAGCGATCTGCAGGAAAAGCATTGGGTGGTGGCGCATATTTACTGACAGGTCTTGCCTTTTCCGCAGGTGCTTCCAGTTCATACACGACAGTTCCAATAACACCTGTATTTTGAATAGATCCACTGGCTGTATTGGCAGCATAGGCATCTTCAGGTTTACTGAATGTAAATGAAGCCACAGCACTGTTACTTTTACGGAAACCCTCAATTTTCAGTGTGTTGTGGGCATGTAAGACATAACCTGCATTTCTGCGTGAAGCCTGACTGCCATTTATCACATCAACGCCATCAACACTGGTCACCACTTCAAAAGTTTTGCCTGTATTATTTTCATAACGCAGCTGATAACTCTGCCCCTGACGACCTGCCAGATAATAATTCTGTCCAACGCGATAGAGGGCAATTCGATTCCCCTGATCATCCACGACAGAGAAACTGATTTTTCCGGCAGCAATCGAAATGGAGTTGATGACTTTGCCCTGATAGTTTTTATCAGCATAGCGCACCAAGGTTTCATCAACAGGAGTATATGACTTTCGCTTTAAATCGACCTGAGTGACATGGGAGTCAATTTCATCTCCCCACTTTGTTCCGAGTTTTTCATCTGCTCTGACTGAGCTGTTGGCAAGCTGAGCTCCTGCTTCGGCAGAAACGGCTTTAGAACTGGAGATTTCACTTCTGCTTTCCTGTTTACTGCAGGCAACCAGAAAAATACTGAACAACAGGCTAAATAAAATACTGATTATTTTCATCATGCTTACCTCTTCAATAGATAGACCTGTAAAAGTCCATTTTTTCATTTTATAAATGACTGAACAGGACGGCTTTTCTGAACAGTATCAGATGCAGAATATCCCTGAGCACACAGACATACCAGGGATGATTTTTATATATTTGTAATAATATAACACTTTAAAACAAGAGCCTGTTCTGACGCTTATTTTAAAAATATCTTATGATCCTGACATAGGTCTTAATGTCAGAATCTGCTCACTGCGCCCAAACGGGCCATTCACATCATGCAGTATCGCACTCGACAGCCCTATCCCATCTGAACCATACTGCTGTACAGCTTCAATCCCCAGCCATTCACCCTCAGGCATTCTATAGAGATGAATCTGTAAATCCAGATTTGGAAAGCCCCAGTCAAATGGTCTTTCCTGTCTCGGTACAATTCCGTTTGCCATATCTGACATACTCACCAGTCGAACAAAAGGCGATGTTGACTGTCCCTCAATCATATCCACATCAGTTCTTAACCACACCAGTCCTTTGCCATTTCTTTGCTGATTTGAACGTGCTTCAAGGGTTTTGGTATATTGACCGCGCCATTGATGTACACCGTCAAATACAGGCATATTTTCAGGCGTTTCCACCACACTGTCTTCCAGACCGGCAATCGCTGAGGTATCAGAAGTCAGCATACGCCATGTATGTGCAACCACTAAGGTTTTACCTTTGCCCTGCATGGTGGATTCAAGCAGTTCAATCGTTTTACCGGCACGGATCACACGGGTTCTGATTTCAATTTCACCCAGTTCAATCAGACCGTAAATATCCAGACTGATGCGTCCAATACGCATGTTTTCACGCGGCGAAAACTGCTCCAGTTCAGCACAGATAATGCCGGTGGCCGGTGCCATGTGCTGTTCATTCGGATTCCATGCACCCTGTGCATTGAGTGTTGAATGATAATGGGCTGTTACGCATCCCTGATCATCTGTTTCGCGGTGAATAAGCTGATAATATGCAGACATAAACTTCCCTGTGGCTTCAGTACGTGAATAATAAACTAACCAGTCCGGGTTATTTTTGTACTGAACTTTAGTGGCAAAGTCCACGATTCCCGTGAAATCTGACCTCATGGGTTTTCAGATTTGCATTCAGTCCTGCTTTTTGTCATGACACGGTCAACTCATGAATTTTCACCGCTTAACCTGAATAATCCCTGGCTCCAAACAAAGCGGTTCCCACCCGAACCATGGTTGAGCCAGCCTCAATCGCCTGTTGCATATCTCCCGACATTCCCATACTCAGTGTGTCCCAGTCCCCTGGATGTACATGCTGTGATTTCACCTGTTTAAACAAAGCACTGGCATCAGAAAATGCCTGCGTATGTCCTGGAGCAGGGATCACCATCAGACCACGCAACTTTAAATTTTCCAGTCGGCTGATCTGAGCAACGAGTTCAGCAACGTCTGCTGGCTGACAGCCATCTTTGCTGTCCTGTGCGTCAATATTGACCTGAATACAGATATTTAAAGGAGCCTGATCTGCTGTTCTCTGATTTGAAAGACGCTCAGCAATAATCAGACGGTCCACACCATGCACCCAGGCAAATTTTTCCGCCAGATGCCTGGTTTTATTACGCTGCACATGTCCAATAAAATGCCATTCAATCTCAAGATCAGACAGTTCTTCAATTTTATCCAGCGCTTCCTGTAAATAATTTTCACCAAAAGATCGCTGTCCTGTCGCATACATCTGCGCGAGTATCTCTGCCGGATGCGTTTTAGACACCGCAAGCAATGAGACCTCCTCAGCTTTTCTGCCTGCCTGCTGACATGCATGTTCAATCTGTTCCAGCACCTGGTTTCTTGCTGCTTGAAGCGTATTCATTGACGGGTTTCTCATTTCATTCATCTTTTTTTGCTTTGTGATTCAACTAAGTGTTGGTTAAGCGAATGGAAAGCCTTATTATTCTATCAAAATAATTAAGATTTATTCATATCGGGGAACTCATGGATATTACAGAATTACTGGCATTTTCTGCGAAAAACGGGGCTTCAGACTTACACCTGTCTTCAGGCATGCCGCCACTTATTCGTGTGGATGGTGAAGTCCGCCGCATTAATCTGCCTCCCCTGGAACACAAAGAAGTTCACAAGCTGATTTATGACATCATGAATGATAAACAGCGTCGTGACTATGAAGAAAATCTTGAAACTGACTTTTCTTTTGAAGTTCCAGGCGTTGCCCGCTTCCGTGTGAACGCATTTAACCAGAACCGTGGTGCAGGTGCTGTATTCCGTACCATTCCATCCAAAGTTCTGACGATGGAAGATCTCGGTATGGGTCATATCTTCAAAGAAATCTGTGACTATCCGCGAGGTATTGTACTGGTGACTGGACCAACGGGTTCGGGTAAATCCACCACACTGGCAGCAATGATTGATTATATTAACGATAACCGTTATGACCATATTCTGACGGTCGAAGACCCTATCGAATTTGTGCATCAGTCAAAAAAATGTCTGGTCAACCAGCGTGAAGTCCATCGTGATACTCATGGATTTAACGAAGCATTACGTTCTGCACTGCGTGAAGACCCTGACATTATCCTCGTCGGTGAGATGCGTGACCTTGAAACGATCCGTCTTGCTTTGACCGCAGCTGAAACTGGTCACCTTGTTTTTGGTACTCTGCACACCACATCTGCTGCAAAAACCATTGACCGTGTGATTGACGTATTCCCGGCTGAAGAAAAAGACATGGTTCGTGCCATGCTTTCAGAATCCTTACAGGCTGTAATTTCTCAGACCCTGTTGAAAAAGAATGGTGGTGGACGTGTGGCTGCTCATGAAATCATGATCGGTATTCCTGCGATCCGTAACTTAATCCGTGAAAACAAAGTTGCGCAGATGTATTCCGCAATCCAGACAGGTGCCAACTATGGTATGACCACACTG
Source organism: Acinetobacter chinensis (assembly GCF_002165375.2). Taxonomy (NCBI): domain Bacteria; kingdom Pseudomonadati; phylum Pseudomonadota; class Gammaproteobacteria; order Moraxellales; family Moraxellaceae; genus Acinetobacter; species Acinetobacter chinensis. Next base: position 808,198 of record NZ_CP032134.1, on the reverse strand, counting down.
GATCAAAGCCTTAAAACACTGGTCAGTAAAGGTGTTATCAGTCCTCAGACTGCCCGTACTATGGCGAAACAGCCTGAATCCTTCCTGTAAGTATTCATGGGATTAGGAGACTGATATGGATTTTAATGATTTACTGAACCTGATGATTCAGCAGAAAGCTTCGGATCTGTTTATTACAGCAGATGTTGAGCCTTCAATGAAAATTAACGGTCAGATTGTGCCTGTAGCAAACACAAAGCTGACTGGAGATATTGTTGGGCAGCTGCTCAACAGTATTATGAATGATAAACAGCGCAAAGAATTTGCAGATACCCGCGAATGTAACTTTGCCATCATGAACCGTGATAAAACTGCACGTTTCCGTGTCAGTGCATTTCAGCAACGTGACCAGCCTGGCATGGTTTTACGTCGGATTGAAACCACGATTCCAACCATGGATGACTTAAAACTTCCACCGATCTTAAAAGAACTTGCCATGACCAAACGTGGCATCATCATTTTCGTTGGTGCGACAGGTACAGGTAAATCCACATCACTGGCTTCCATCATTGGATACAGGAATCATAATTCAAAGGGTCATATCATTACCATTGAAGATCCGATTGAATTTGTTCATGAACATGCAGGCTGTATCATTACGCAGCGTGAAGTCGGTATTGATACAGATTCTTTTGAAATTGCACTGAAAAATACACTGCGTCAGGCACCTGATGTGATTCTGATCGGGGAAATCCGTTCCCGCGAAACAATGGACTATGCCATTGCATTCGCCGAAACCGGTCACCTGGTATTTGCTACACTGCACGCCAACAACGCCAACCAGGCGATTGACCGTATCATTCACTTCTTTGAAGCAGACCGTCACAGCCAGCTGTTCATGGATCTGTCCCTGAACTTAAAAGCGATGGTTGCACAGCAGCTGATTCCAACACCGGACGGTAACTCCAGACGTGCTGCTATTGAGATTCTGATTAACTCACCTTTAATTTCTGACTTAATCCGTAAAGGTGAAATTCATGAAATTAAAGATCTGATGAAACGTTCACGTGAACTGGGAATGCAGACGTTTGACCAGGCCTTATATGATCTGTATAAAGCCAAGCAGATTACCTATAAAGATGCACTGAAACATGCAGACTCACCAAATGACCTGCGCTTACAGATCAAACTTTCTGAAGAAGGTGCTGACCGCCTGATGAGTGCAGGTTCTCAGATTACCTATGACGGACAATAATCCTTAAAACAGAATAAAAAAACAGGCTTCAATTGAAGCCTGTTTTTATTTTCAGATCAATACCAGAACCAGAAATGGATCAGTATCTCACCGCAATAAAACATTATTTTTTACGCAAAGCTTCCTGGCATTCAGCCGCATCACAGTAACCATAAAGGTTCAGTGAGTGACCTGTCAGGGTAAAGCCATAGTTTTCAGCAACATGATGCTGTTCCTGCTCAATAACATCATTACTGAATTCAACCACTTTATTACAGTTCTGACAGACCAGGTGATCGTGATGTTCTTCCTGCATGATTTCAAAAACAGAATGATTGTTTTCAAAATGATGACGCTGGATAATCCCCGCAGCTTCAAACTGTGTTAACACACGGTAAACAGTTGCGAGACCGACATCTTCGCCCTGTTCAAGTAAAGTCTTATAAATGTCTTCCGCGCTTAAGTGATGTTGTCTTGAATTTTCAAGTAATTCCAATATTTTTATTCGAGGAAGCGTAACTTTAAGTCCAGCTTTGCGTAAATCTTGGTTTGAAATAGGCATGAAAAAAGGTCTCTCAACAAATTTAAAGTTGGAATATGCAACAAAGTTAAGATGCAGTATGATCTATCCCTGGATCAAATGCATCATAATTAATTTGGGATAGTGTAGCAAAATGCAAAAAATCATGTTGGCGTTATTCGCCACTTCACTGCTCGCAGGATGTTCAGTCCTGGGCGTATATAAAGTGGATATCCCACAGGGCTCTCCGCTGACGCAGGCTCAGGCCGCACAGATTCATGTCGGAATGAGTCACCAGCAGGTTCGCTTTTTACTGGGTAGCCCAACAATTACAGATCCGATGAATCCATTGCGCTGGGATTATGTCTACAATTATATCCCCGGCACATATGCTAAAAAAGCGAAGATTCCTGCTGCAAAAGGTCAGCACCTGAAAGTTTTCTTTGACCAGAACGGTATTGTAAAAGAAATTCAGGGGCTGGAAACTATTCCAGAATCACAACCAGGCTTACCAGGCTCCAAAGAAGCCATCCTGACTGCGCCCCCACTATAGTCAGTTTGAAACAAAAAGAAACCCCTGCTCCAGGGGTTTTTCAAATTACTTCAATTGTTTAAAGCGATTACCTTTTTCAAAGCGTCCTACAGGGTGCTTTTCGGCTCTTTTCCGACGAATGTCTTTAGGATTAATGGTCAGATTACGATAAATTTCGACCCGATCCCCTGCATTGAGCTGTTGTGACAGTTCCTGCAACCGCACACCAAAGATGCCCAGCTTTAATGGCTCAGGCAATTCAGTCTGTTCACGGATACCACTTTGCTCTACCGCATCCATTGCAGTCATACCTGCAACGAAAGGGACTGAAATCAGAAACTGTTGCTGTGGAGCAGCATACGCCACCCACACATTCAATGGCTCGCTCATCCGATCAGCTGTCCTGCAACTGCAATGATTGCAGTCACAATAGCCAATGGCAGTACAATACGGACCATAATACGCCAGATATTATAAAAAGCTTCGCTGCTGAAATTCATTGCTTTACGTAAATGACTGATTTTCATGATCCATCCCACAAAAATGGCATAGATCAGACAGATAATCAGCCCCCAGAGCATAATCAGTGTATAGAAAAACGATGATGCCAATGGAATAAACCACACAAGAACCGCTGCAAGTAAAATCAGCCACTGAACAATAATACTCAACTGACGCTGCTGTAACTGTTCACGTGCCATCTGCAGTAAAAATGCCGCAGTCATGACTACTGCAACTGTCAGTACAATCACCGGAATCTGTGCATTGGCTGCGAAAAAGCTGAATACGACTACAGCAAGCAACTGAGCAATCCAGATAGGAAGTACTGTTTTAGTTGCCTGATCCTGCTGACTGAGCTGTGCCAGAGTGGACTGCCAGTACAACCCCATCCCCAGACCACTTGCGACCAGTGCAAGAACAGTTGCATTTCCCCATTCAGAGAACTCTACAGGTGTCAGTTTCCATGCCTGTACCGGTGTTCCCATGATCTTGGATAAAACCACCGCAGCAATCACCGCAGCTACACCTACCAACACCAGTAACTGTCTTGACAGAAAAGACAGCAGAAATGCAGCAACAGATACCCCTGTCAGCAGAATTGGGAGCTGAACACCCTGAGCAGTAAACTGTTCAAGCAGTACCGCTGAAGAATTCAGCATGCCACCTGCCATAAACGGTATAAAGACAACCGCAAGCCAGCCAACGATTCTCCAGCGCTGAGAAGTATCAGCATCACGGGTTAAACCTGACAAAGCCTGTAATGCAGTTGTTTTTGAACGTTTTGCCAGCGCAATTTCCAGGTAGCACAATGGCAAAGCCAAAATCAGCATCGTTCCAAGCCACAACAACCAGAAATCCATCTGGCGCTCAACCTGAATTCCTGTTACAGGTGCGAGCGTAGCAATAATGATGAAAGACAGACAAAATGCCATCAGAGGTGATAACCATCGTGACACTGCAATATCCTGCATGATGTGTTCCTAATTAAAATCTGTTGCTATTTTGCCTTTGTCATTGCTGAAAATCAAAGCTAATAAAGAAAAAGCAAACTATCTTTTCAGACAGTTTGCTGCGCTTAGTGTATTCCTGTTTTATTTTTTATAATCCCGTTTATCCTTTTTATGAGAAGAAACGAGCAAACCAGTTCTTACCTTTTTTCTTTTCTTTCTCTTTAATGATGCCCATCATGTTTTCTTTCACAGCACCCACATAGTCAGCATCATCGTGCTGAATATGGTTAATCAGCCACTTAGACAGCACTTCATGCAGTTCTGCTTCAATTGAATGCCCCATCTCAAAACGGTCACGATAGGATTCAATTTTTTTAATAAACAGATCATGAACACGTTTATGTGGTACACGATATTTATAACCGGCTTCTTCCTGAAGAGATTCCTCAAAAGTAAAATGCGACTGCGTATAATCAATAATATTTTCAAGAATCTGCTTAACACGCTCACGGTCAGTGTTCACGTTTACATCATCAATTTCATTAATATAATCAAGAATTCGCTTATGCTGATCGTCAATCACATCGATGCCAGTATTGTATTCTGGTATCCATTTCATTTTCATTACGACCACCCCTGATTCAGTTCAACTATCACATAATTAGATAATATATTGATTTACAACAAATAAAAATCTAGTAAAACACCTGGGATTAAGTGTAAATACACAATAGAGTCACAAGCCAATGATTTATATGACTTAATTAATTAAACCCAACCAAAAGAATCAGTTATTTTTTAACCAATGTTAAATATTAGACATGAATATATTTATGTTTTATATATTATTTTTTACGAAATAAATTCAGATATGAAATTAATACTTATCTGCAAGGGTGACCCTTTTCAGTTCAGGATTTAATCTTTCCCGTTCCAGTCTCTCAATATGGGTCAGGGTTCTTTTTACAGGCTGACCATGCTGAAACAGAATCATTTCGCCTGGCTGAAATGCAGTCCAGACTTCATTCTGTGTCAGTGGTTCAGTTGTGATAACAGCAACACGGTCTTCTGGTGTGGTTACTTCACTGAAATCGACCTCCACATCCAGATCAATCAGCTGAGCCGGTTTAAACGGATACTCACGAACCAGCCAGTGCAGTTTGGTCACTGCATAAGTAAACAGTGCCTGACCATTGGAAAGACAGAAGTTAAACGTTCCATGTTCAGCAATAGACGGAGAGATTTCAGCCAGCGCATCAAAGATCTGTTCCAGTGAAGGTTCAGTAAAACCGAACCTGGCAATCAGATGATCCAGCAGATAACAGAATGCTCTTTCACTGTCGGTATTACCTACAGGCGTATAACGCCCTGACAGTTCAGGTGTAAAGTCGTGCAGATCGCCATTGTGCGCAAAAATCCACTGTCGTCCCCACAGTTCACGAATAAAAGGATGTGAATTTTCCAGGTTTATTTTGCCCTGAGTTGCTTTACGGATATGTGCAATCACATTTCGGGCTTTGATCGGATAATTACGGATCAGTTCTGCAATGGGAGATTCCACTGCAGACTGATTATCCACAAAAAGACGGCATGCTTTATCTTCGAAAAAAGCAATACCAAAACCATCACAGTGATCTGAAGTCACACCTGCCCGCTGTGAAAAGCCACGGAATGAAAACGTAATATCCGTGGGGGTCGCACAATTCATTCCAAGCAGTTGGCACATAATCTTTGTCATACAGCATTTATTCTGATGTAACTATTGTGCATGAGTCCGTTATAGGCTGTAAATCACTAAATTCAATACCCTTAACTATTTTATGGATTAACGGTGGATATTTTTCTTCAGGACAAAGTTTTTAGCGATTTCATTCACTTCAAGAAAAACAAAATAATCCAGGCAGTTAAAGTCTTTATCGTAATAAGCTTCACGTGAAAGTTTAGCCTGCATTTTCAGATAGACATCAAACAGTTTAGGAATCTTTTCATCCTGCGGAAAACTGTATTCAGGATATCCAGGTTCATACGCTTCTGTTGCCTGAATATCGCTGGCTTTATGCGCTGGCATATTTTTCATAAACTGATGTGTATGGTAAGCACGTGATTCATTACCATCCATACGGATGCTGACACAGCCAATCAGATGCTTTGCACGCATACCCCACAGTACTTTAGGTACCAGATTCAACCATAAAACCGACAGTGCTTTACCAGAACGATAGCGTGGATGTACACAGGTACGACCTATTTCCACAATATTGGACAGATGAGCAAATTTATCTGTGATGTTGAATTCCTGCGCACTGTAGCTTTTTGACAGCTCATGCCCCTGGAACAGTTTGAGTCGCGTATACGCCACAATTTCATTGCTCATTCTGTCGCGTAAAACCGCATGTTCACAACCGAAGTCATAAATGTCCTGATCGAGACCATTTTCAAAGTCTATGCCAAACTGCTGGGAAAACTGCTCTGCTCTGAACTTCTGAACTTCCTGAATCTGTTTGATGTCTTCCGCCCATTCAAAGCGGTACTGAGTCTGTTCTGATGATTTTTTATTTAATGGAAAACTGAGGTTTTGTCTGTACTGATTCAACTTTGCCAGCATCTGAGTATCCTGCTCTATGTTTATCTTCTCTTTAAGGTAGGCAAAACATGTGACAGGAAAATGACTGTTTTTTAAGCATTGATATTTCATCATAAAGAATAAAAAAGCCTCCGTCACAGGAGGCTTTTTTATTGATCAGAATCAGTGACGGGCACGGTTGGTAATCAGTGTTCCAACACCATGATCTGTAAAAATTTCAAGCAGTGTTGCATGTGGAACACGCCCATCCACAATATGCGCACTGACAACACCACCTTTCACAGCATCCAGCGCACAGCCGACTTTAGGAATCATGCCGCCATAAATCACGCCGGTTTCGATCAGTCTGTCCACTTCCTGGGTACTGAGTCCAGTCAGCAGGTTTTTATTTTCATCGAGCACACCCATGATATTGGTCAGCAGAATCAGCTTTTCTGCACCCAGTGCTTCAGCGACTTTACCCGCAACCAGATCAGCATTGATATTGTAGGTGTTACCTTCTTCATCCACACCCAATGGCGCAATAACAGGAATAAAATCACTCTGGGTGAACATTTCAAGGACGTCAGTTTTTACACCTACCACTTCGCCAACCAAGCCAAGGTCGATCTGTTGCAATGAGCCGTCTTCAGCCGTTTTTGACATCAACAGCTTTTGCGCACGGATTAAATTGCCGTCTTTACCTGTCAGACCAATGGCACGACCACCATGCTGGTTGATCAGGTTAACGATGGATTTGTTGACACTGCCACCAAGCACCATTTCAACAACTTCCATGGTTGCAGGGTCAGTCACCCGCATACCATCAATACGGTCAGATTCACGCCCCAGCTGCTTCAGAAAAGAGTCAACCTGAGGTCCACCACCATGAACCACAATCGGGTTCAGACCTACCGTTTTGAGCAATACAATGTCACGTGCAAATGAGCTTTCCAGTTCAGGATCAGTCATTGCATTGCCACCATATTTCACCACCAGCGTTTTACCTGCAAAACGTTGAATATACGGCAAAGCCTCTGTCAGAATCTGTGCTTTGTCTATGCCGGTATGCTGATGTGGCATACGTCTCTCCTTATTGAGCATTTAAAATGTCTTGTGCAATCTGCGGATACCGATCACTTAACATGGAAACAAATGTGTGTCGGATATCATCCAGCCGTGCTGGATTGTCTGCATCAAAACGGATTGTAAAGTATTCGCCAGTATTTGATGCTCGAATAATGCCAAATCCATCCTCAAAATCAAGTCGTACACCATCAATTTTACTTAACTGAGCGCCATAACGCTTAGATTTAATTTCAACATCACTTAAAACAACGCGCGGTTCTATGCTGTGCGTACTGATATACGTGTCTTCTGTGCTGCAACGTTCAGGATAAGCGGCAAACAGCTGAGATAACGTTAAATCAGCTGACTGGCTCAGATATTCAAGTATGCGCAGTGCCGCATATAAACCATCGTCATAACCAAATCCACGCCCATCATTAAATACATAATGACCGGCATATTCTCCACCAAAGACAGCTGTCCCTCCTGACTGAGCAAGATATTTGCGCAGGAAAGTGCTGCCCGTGCGGATCATATGGGGGGTTCCCCCCAGCTGAGACACTGTGTTTTTCACCATTGTGGAACATTTCACATCAAACACCACCTGATGACCAGGATGCGTTTTCAGGCACATTTCAGCAAATAACGACAGCATACGGTCAGCAGAAATCACTGTTCCACACTCATCAATCACGACCAGTCTGTCACCGTCTCCATCCAGTGCAACACCGATATCTGCACCTGTTTTCAATACAGCATCACGGATCTGAATCAGATGTTTTTCCTGAGATGGGTCGGGGGCGTGATCCGGGAAATTTCCATCTGCTTCACAGCGGATCGCAGTCAGTTCACAACCCATTTTTTTCAGAACCAGGGCAGCACAGCGACCAGCCGAGCCGTTCATCCCATCCAGCACCACTTTAAATGGTCGCTCCAGTTTTACATCCTGCAAAAGCTCATGCTGATACGCCAGACAGTAAGGAACAACCAGTTCATGCTCCAGTAGTGGAATTTCAGCTACCGGTTCAACTGCAAATTTCAACTGAGCTGCAACAGCGACCTGCTGAATCATTTCAGGGCTTGGAGGCTCTCCCTGTATAATCCACTTGATACCGTTATCACTGACGGCGTTGTGACTTGCAGTCACCATGATGCCGTTGCCCGCCGCATTTCTGGCACTATAATACATCAGTGGTGAGGAACAGCATCCCAGCGGGATGACTTCAAATCCATGCTGTTCAAAAATCTGTTGCAGTAACCATGCATACCCTGGACTGCTCAGGCGGGCATCATACCCGATGACAATTTTTTTCTGCCCTGCCTGCATATATTGCTGACAAAGACCACAAGCGATTGCCTGAACAAGTTCAGGGGTAAAAGAGCTGACTGCGCCTCGAATATCGTAGGCACGAAATAAATGCGAAGGAAACGGCTGTTCTGAAAATGTCATTCAATGTTCTACTTTATGACAGCACTTTAATCATGCTTTGAAAAATGATTTCATCAGGTTTTATTTATCACCATACTTTAGCTCGTGCCCTCAATGCCTAAAGTATGATGTGTATTATACATTTGTAAAATATCTTAATACTGTAACAGAATATTTAAAATATTTTACCAAACAATAAATACTCAACAAAATACCTGACAAGAAAAATTTCATATAAACCAATAACTCATTGGTGGTTAATAAAAGAATTATTCGCAATGGAAAGAAATGTTTATTTATTTTGCAATGTTTTTACTTGACAGAATATCCCCTGTTCTGGGTATTTTTTATAATTAAGACAAAATGTGAAAGCCTGATGAATATTTCATCAGGCTTCTGGTTCAGGATCAGTTCTGACCTGTGTGACCAAATCCACCCGCACCACGTTCAGTTGCGACGAATTCATCCACAAGTTCAAACTGTGCCTGCATCACAGGTACCAGTACATACTGAGCCAGACGCTCACCTGGCTCCAGTGTAAATGCTGTCTGACTTCTGTTCCAGACGGACACCATCAGTTCACCCTGGTAGTCTGAATCAATCAGTCCAACCAGATTGCCCAGTACAATCCCGTGCTTATGACCCAGCCCTGAACGAGGCAGAATCAGACCCGCAAAACCAGGATCTGCGATATAGACAGATAAACCTGTTTTGACAAGTACGGTCTGTCCCGGTTCAATTACAGTCGCTTCATTCACACATGCACGCAGATCCAGACCTGCTGAACCGGCAGTTGCATACGCAGGCATTGGCCATTCGCCGCCCAGTCGTGAATCAAGTACTTTTACCTGAACTTTCATACAATAATTTCCTTTGGTTAAATTTTTCAATCAGCGTTTAATCAGATTGCGTAAGTTTTCTAAATACTGCTGCGCCTGGAGTTTCGGATCGACGTCGCCTGCCAGTTTTTTCTTACGTCCCAGCCAGTCCAGTTCATCCTGCGGTAACTCATCCAGAAAACGGCTTGGCGTCATCTGTTTCATCTGACCACCCGCTTTACGCTGTTCTGCCAGAGTAATAGTCAGACCCTGACGCGCACGGGTAATGCCTACATACATTAAGCGACGTTCTTCCTCTACTGTTTCAGCGGCAATTGAGTTTTTATGCGGAAGAATTTCTTCTTCAAGTCCAATCAGATAGACGTAAGGAAACTCCAGACCTTTTGAAGCATGCAGGGTCAGCAAATTGACCTTATCGGTATCTTCCTCTTCCTGCTGCTGCTCCAGCATATCCAGCAGCACCATTTTGCGGATTACACTTTCAATGTTTTTCTCATCAACATCTTCAGCCCGGTTAATCAGGCTTTGAATACTGCTGTAAAGGATTTCAATATTGTCGAGTTTGGTTTTTTCCTGCGCCGGCGTTGCAGCAGACTCTTTGACATAGTCAATATAACCGGCTTCAACCATCATCTTACGGATAATGGGTACGGGTTCATCATCTTCAAGCAACTCACGGGTAAACGTGGTGATGAAGTCTGCAAACTCTGCCAGCTGCGTCGTCGCCTTTTTAGGAATGACCATGGTCAGACGCTGATCGGCTGCCGCCGCCAGCAGTGCCAGATGATTTTCCTGAGCAAAAAGCCCCAGTTTTTCAAGGGTCACGGGACCAATCGCACGTTTAGGTGTATTGATAATTCTTAGAAATGCACTGTCATCTTCAGGGTTAATGATGAGCCGTAAATAACTCATGATGTCCTTGATTTCAGATTTGGCAAAGAATGACTGTCCACCTGAAAGCTTATAAGGAATCTGCATCTGACGCAGCTGTGTTTCCAGAATACGCGCCTGAAAGTTTCCACGGTATAAAATCGCGTAATCTTTCCAGTTTTTTCCGTTCATCAGCTTGTGAGTTAAAAGGTCTTTAACCACACGCTCTGATTCATCGTCATCATTACGGCAGGTAATGATGCGGATCACCTCACCATGTCCCTTATCTGACCATAATTTTTTATCAAAAATATGCGGATTATTTCCAATGACCGTGTTCGCAGCTTTCAGAATACGACTGGTTGAACGATAGTTCTGTTCCAGTTTAATCACTTTCAGATTGGGGAAATCTTCTTTCAGCAGCGCCATATTTTCAGGCTTTGCACCACGCCATGCATAAATGGACTGATCATCATCCCCAACGGCAGTGAACTGCCCCATTACCCCCACCAGCATTTTGACCAGAATATACTGCGCGGTGTTGGTATCCTGATACTCATCCACCAGCAGATAACGTACACGGTTCTGCCACTTATCGCGTACTTCTGCATTTTCCTGAAGCAAACGGGTTGGCATCACAATCAGATCATCAAAGTCCACTGCATTGTACGCACGTAAGTTACGTTCATAGAGCTGATACAGATGTGCAAACTGAACGTCTTCGGCTGTTTCACAGGTTAAATGTGCCTGCTCAGGTGGAATCAGATCGTTTTTCCAGTCTGAAATCATCTTCATAGCTTTGGCGATCAGCTCTTTGCTTTCAGCACCAGAAAGATTGTCGCGATGCATCAGATCCATCAGGATACGTTTACAGTCATCTGCATCCAGAATGGAAAAATTGGCTTTTAAAGGTGTATTTTTCAGCTCAAGACGCAACATATTCAGACCGAAAGTGTGAAATGTCGAAACCGATAAGCCTTTTGCTTCTTCACGGGACAGCAGTTTACCGACCCGCTCTTTCATTTCACGGGCAGCTTTATTGGTAAAGGTCATGGCTGTAATACGATGCGCAGGAATTCTGCACTGCTGAACCAGATAAGCAATTTTCCGGGTGATCACCGATGTTTTACCCGAACCTGCCCCTGCAAGTACTAACAAGGGTCCTTGAGTATATTTCATGGCTTCAAGTTGCTTGTCATTTAACTGACTTGCCAGTGACATAGTTATTCCTCTTCTCTGTCCTTGCAGGATTATAGTCATCTATGCATGACTTTCATAACCCTAAAACTGATTTCCCGTTCATAAAAAAAACCACCCTGAGGTGGTTTTTTGTGTTCAGCCCTTTCAGACTGAACTGTACAGAATTATTGTACTGCGTAGATGCTGATTTCAACACGGCGGTTCTGTTCACGACCCGCAGCAGTTGAGTTGTCAGCGATAGGATTTGCAGAACCCTGACCCTGAGTGTTGATACGTGCAGTAGAAACCCCCTGACCAGCAAGGTAGCTTGCTACAGACTGAGCACGAGCCTGAGACAGAGGAATATTGATCGAGTCATTACCCGTGTTGTCTGTATAACCTGTTACAAGAATACCGCTCTTGTTGTCTTCAGTCAGCGTCTGCGCAACTTTGTTCAGCGTTGAATAGAAGTTAGGTTTGATGTTTGATTTGTTCGTATCAAATGTAATGCTGCCTGGCATGATCAGACCAACAGAACCATCTGGATTACGGTTAACTTCAACACCGGTACCCGCCATTTGCTGACGAAGTTTCTTCTCTTTATTGTCCAGATATACACCTGTCGCACCACCTAAAACAGCACCGATTGCTGCTGCACGGTTGTTCTGACGGCTGGTGTTGGCATTACCTTTAGATACACCATAACCTGCTGCTGCACCGATTAAAGTACCCAATGCTGCTTTGTCGTATTCAACGCCACCGATGTTATTACCTGTAGTCTGGCAACCAGATAAAACCAATGCCCCTACGACCGCTGTAACTGCAAGTGCACGCATTGCATGCCTCCTTAAGAATGAGTCTTGTTGTTTATGTATCAGATGATGAATTAAAAAAAATGGTTAGACCATTGATTTTTTGTTAATAATAAAGCTTTAACTTACATTTTGTAATAATTAATTCCACATTTATCGCTTAGTACATCACAATTTATTCACAGTTGCACTTCAATACTTTTTAAAAGTCGCAGATGTCTTTATAGTGGAATCCATTACAAGTCTATGAGTTTAATGCAGGGATCGCTTTATGTCATCTCAATCAAATAAAGAACCATTATTAAAAAAAATTTCACGTGGTCTTACTGTCGGGTCAGTCATTACAGGCAGCACCTTCTTTCATGGTCCACCTGTCCTGGCACTGGGACTGACCAAACTGGTGAAAAAATCAAAAAAAGTGGATGAAACCAACATTCAGATCACCAACAGCTGGCTGAGTGTCAACAACTGGCTGATTGATCATGTTCTTCCTGATACAAAATGGGATATCAGCATAGATGAAAACCTGAATCTCAGTATGCAGGGTCGTTATCTGATGACCTGCAACCATCAGAGCTGGGTGGACACTACAGTCAATCAGTATTTTGGTCTGACCCGTATGCCACTGACCCGTTTCTTTACCAAATGGGAGCTTATCTTTATTCCTTTTGTTGGTCAGGCATTTAAAATCCTGGGTTTCCCTATGATGAAACGTCACAGCAAGGAACAGATTGCGAAAAATCCTGAGCTGAAACACAGAGATATGGATGAAGCACGTAAAGCCTGTGAGCAACTGCTGAGTCAGCCCTTTACTTTGCTGAACTACCTCGAAGGAACCCGTTTCAGCCCTGAAAAGCATGCACAGCAGCAATCCCCTTTTAAAAATCTGCTTAAACCGAAAGCTGGTGGTCTGGCGCTTGCTCTGAATATTCTGGGTGATCAGATTGATGCTCTGGTGGATATGACAATTGTTTATCCTGATGGCGCACCTGGTTATGGTGAGTTCTGGCTCGGTGAAGTTCCCCGTATTGCTGTCAATTTAAGAAAAATAGAAATTCCTGCCTGGGTTCATGGTGGCAACTATGAAGATGATCCTGAGTTCCGTGAACGTTTTCAGCAATGGGTGGATAAACTCTGGACTGAAAAAGATCAACTGATCACAGACCTAAAAGCAAAATATCAGACTCATAACGTGGCATAACCAGCATGAGCACAGAAGGCAATGCAAGTATGAAACCAGACGATACAATAAAAAAATCAAAATACCAGCATCTTGATCCTAAAAGTCTGTCATTCAGAATCTATCTGATTTATGACATTTTTATGGTGTTTATTATTGTATTTAACCTGTTCTGTCTGGCAACCAACTTTTTCCTGATGAGTAATATCGGGAGCTGGTTTTTTCATGCAATTCATCTGCCCGCTGTTCTCGATTTTTACAAAGAGCATCTGCATCCGTGGGTAATCACGACAGAAGCCTGGTTTATTATTTTTCTGATTGCAGAATTACTGATCCGATGGACGATCGCTATTGTTCAGAAACATCATCGTCGCTGGTTTTTCTTTCCGTTTATTCACTGGTACGAAATTCTCGCGATTGTTCCGCATCTGCGCTTTCTGCGTCTGTTCCGTGCGGGCGTTATTGCTTACCGACTGTATGAAATGGGTTATCAGGTTGTTCCTCCATCCATTCAGAAACGTGCCCTGTTTTACTACAGCATTGTGATGGAAGAACTGTCTGACCGTGTTGTTCTGACTGTGCTGGATGGCGTGAAACATGAACTTGCCACCAGTTCAACGCATAAAAAAATCATTCATGACCTGGTTGACCATCACCGTGTCATGTTTGCACAGGTACTGACTGAGATTCTGCAGGAAGCCCTGGCAACTGAGCTGAAGAAACAGCAGTACAACATTTCGACCAGTGTAGGGAATATTGTCAACCAAGCCATAGAAGACACACCTGAACTGACTCAGTTACTGCGGCTTATTCCTATTGTAGGCAGTCGTATAGAACAGCAGATTCAAAGTATTGGTCAGCGTTTAGGGGAAAACATCACTGAAGGTCTGATTGCTCCATTCGTTGCAGGCAACCCACAGCAGCCAAATGCAGCCTATACATTGATTGCCGACAGGGTCAGTAATCTGAGTATTGATAATGCTGCTCTGGAACAGCTGGTTGAGTCAGTCGTTTATGAAAGCCTGGATGCAATCCGTGCTCAGGTCAAAGTAAAACAGTGGATCGAAAAAATGGAACAGCATGAGCAAGACAAAGAATAAACATCAGAATAAAAATGTTGTGCAGTACAGTAGAGAAATCCCTCAAATTGTTCTAGCATTTGCCCTATTTACAATATTGTTTTGACAGCTCACTGAACAGGTCAGAAATCCTAAGGAATAATTATGGCTGATATACGGATAACAGGCAGAATGGTTAACTTTACACGGTTAACCCTTGATACAGATGATCATGCTGCCATCCGCCAGCAACTTACACAGATGCTTCAGGAGACCGGTTCTCAAGGCACACCTGTCATCATTGACAGTACAGTTGAACAGGAACTGATTGCCCTGATTCAGTTACTGATCAGCCTGGATTTACAGCCTATGGCGGTTATTGATGGACTGCTTGGTGACGAAGCCCGTGCCATTCAGTTCCCTGTTTTACCTGCGGACCGTCCTTTACAGCGGATTAAACCCACCCAGGAACAGGCAGCAGAACCAATAGCTGCCACAGACCAGCAGGATAAGAAAAATGCTAACCCTGCTGAACCTGTTAAAAACAGCCTGACTCAAGGTCATATTACCTCTTTTCATAATGAAATATTGCGTACAGGTCAGTGCCTGGTCCAGGATCACGGCGATATTATCAGTACAGCGGGCATCAACAGTGGCTCAGAAGTCATTGCTTCAGGAAATATACATATTTATGGCAGTGCTCGTGGTAGAGTCATAGCAGGTGCAGGTGGTAACGGGGCAGCACGCATTTTTTGCCACTCCCTTGAAGCCGAACTGGTTTCCATTGCAGGAACATATTGTGTCGCAGATGACATTCCTGCATATGCAGTAAAGAAAGCAGTTCATATTTACCTGAATGATCATCAGGAGCTTGTCTTTGAAGCTCTCGAATTTTAATGTATAAATAAACACCAAAAGCCCCATTTAATTTAAGGGGACGACCATAACAGGAGTGGATTCGGTGGCGAAAATTGTTGTCGTAACATCAGGCAAGGGTGGCGTGGGCAAAACTACGACAAGTGCATCTTTTGCAACAGGTTTAGCCCTTCGTGGCCACAAAACTGTTGTTATTGATTTTGACGTAGGCTTACGTAACCTTGATTTAATAATGGGGTGCGAGCGTCGCGTTGTTTATGATTTTGTAAATGTGCTGAATAACGAAGCAAGATTACAACAGGCATTGATCCGTGATAAGGACATTGAAAACCTTTATATCCTGCCTGCATCTCAGACACGTGATAAAGATGCGCTGACTGATGAAGGCGTAGCACGTGTAATGGATGAACTGTCTCAGGAATTTGATTACATTATCTGTGACTCACCTGCGGGTATCGAGCGCGGTGCGATTCTGGCAATGTATCATGCTGATGAAGCCATCATTGTAACCAACCCTGAAATTTCATCTGTACGTGACTCAGACCGTATTATTGGTATGCTGGACAGCAAAACCAGAAAAGTGGAAAACAATGAAGGTCGCATCCGTAAGCACCTGTGTATCACACGCTTCAACCCAGAACGTGCGGACAAGCAGGAAATGCTGACCATTGATGACATTTCCAAAGATATTTTACGTGTACCAACCATGGGTGTAATCCCAGAATGCCCAAGCGTTCTGCAGGCGTCCAACGAAGGTAAACCGGTCATTCTGTTTACAGAATCAGAAGCTGGTCAGGCTTATGATGACCTGGTTGCCCGCTTCCTTGGTGAAGAACGTCCTTACCGTCATATCTCGGTAAAACCTAAAGGCTGGCTGGCACGATTATTTGGAGCATAAACATGGCAGGATTCTGGAGTAAACTTTTCAGTAATGATGATAAACCTTCAAGCGCTCAAACCGCGAAAGACCGTTTAAAAGTCATTGTTGCTTCTGAAAATGGCCTGGGCAAACGCCTGAGCCAGGACAAAATTGACCAGATGAAGAAAGAAATCATGCAGGTGGTCAACCGCTATGTCCGCGGTGTGGATGAACAGCACATTCAGATGTCTGTCCGTTCAGAAGCAAATATTGAAATGCTTGAAATGAATATCAATTTACCTGAAGAACGATAATTTTATTATTGATTAGTCAGCTGAACTGATTCAGGGCAAAATATGCGGCAGCAGGAAATACTGTATTTCCATGTCACAGAATTTTGCCCTTTTTTGTAGACTGATTTCAGCCAGACTTTGCAGTTTTACTTATTTAAGAAAAGCTCAGAAGTTTTTTATAATGAAAAATATGTCCATTAATTTTTTTGAGGAGATGCTGTTATGGCACTTTCACAGCCAGCAACGTTCAATGAAGAATGGTCAGACGAGCGTGTATTTGCCTATTTAGAGCAACTGCCTCCTGAAGGCGTCAATGCAGATTTTCATGTTCTGTATCATGCTTTCAAACATATGCGCCCTTTTGACTATGAACGTCTTTTAACAAAGTTTGTTGCAGATGGACGCGATGTAAATGCCACTGATCCTGAAGGACAGCGCATTCACGATGTGATCGCTAAGTTTCCACGTCAGAAAGACGGTTTCCTGGAAGTCCTGGCAAAGTTTGCTTAATAAAATACAATGCTACAAAAAGCCTGCGTAAGCAGGTTTTTTTATTAAATTCAATAAAATACCCCCTCTCTGCACCAGTAGAATCATCAATGAAACAGCACATTTATTGTAAAAAAGGCATAGAAACTACTCACAGTTATCCTATTGTTGAGTCTATATTTAAAAATATCTGTGATTTTATTGAACTTAATGAAACATCTGATTTATTAAATAAAACCCATATACATGGTGCAACCAGTACCGAAATACAAAATATTTTAAATATAAAGCTCGAAACTCTAGGTTTCACAAGTGAAAAAAAGGGACTGTTCAAACAGTATATTTCGAGTAATTTGAGACCTGATTTTTTCAAAAAAATTTCAGAAAATGATGGAATTATTGTAGAGGTTGAACGTGGAAAAACCTTAGATAACAATATGGATTTACTTGATATATGGAAATGTCATATCTGCAAGGATGCCAACTATCTCTTTCTCATTATCCCTGAATTTAAAACCAATCAGAAAGGTTCAAAGCAGAAAATATTTGACCGAACCATCAACAGACTTGCTTCATTTTTTGAAGAGGATAATTATATTAATGTAGATGCTGTATTTATTCTCGGTTACTGATCAAAACAGAGGGCTAATAAATTAGCCCTCTGTTAATTTCACACCAGAATATCACGCTTACCATTGGCACCCATGGCACCAACAATCCCGTTCTCTTCCATCTGATCCACAATACGTGCCGCACGGTTATATCCAAGGCTGAACTTACGCTGCAAGGAAGACACCGATACTTTCCGTGTTTCCAGTACAAAGGAGACACACTGATCATACAGCGCATCCCTGTTCGGATCACTGTCACCATCTTCAAAACCACGTGAAGTCGGTTCTTCATCATACGGCGTCAGAATTTCATCGACATAATCCGGATCACCACGCTCACGCCAGGCATCACAGATGCGGTTGACTTCATCATCGGAAATAAAAGCACCATGTACACGTTCCGGTTCAATCTTACCTGGTCCGAGGAACAGCATATCACCATGCCCCAGCAGATCTTCTGCACCGCCTGCATCCAGAATCGTCCGTGAATCCAGCTTGCTGTTTACACGCAATGCCGCACGGGTTGGAATATTGGCTTTAATCAGACCTGTCACCACATCCACTGTCGGTCGCTGGGTGGCAAGCAACAGATGGATACCTGCAGCACGGGACTTCTGTGCCAGTCGGGTAATCATTTCTTCTGCTTTTTTACCCACCTGCATGATCATGTCTGCAAACTCATCGGCAACAATCACAATCAGCGGCATAGGCTGCAGACGTGGCGCACGACTCTGAGTCGCTGTGTCTTCTGGCTTCCAGGTTGGATCAATCAGGTCTTCACCATTGGCAATTGCTTCTTCAACCTTACGGTTATAGTCCGTCAGTTTACGCACTTTCAGCATCGACATCAGTTTATAGCGACGTTCCATTTCATTGACACACCAGTTCAGAGCACTGACTGCATCTTTCATGTCTGTTACCACAGGGGTCAACAGGTGTGGAATATCATTATAATTTGCCAGTTCAAGCTGCTTCGGATCAATCATGATCAGACGCAGCTGTTCTGGCGTGTACTTCAGTAACATCGACAACAGCATTGCGTTTACCGCAACCGACTTACCTGAACCTGTTGTTCCTGCGACCAGCATATGCGGAGCTTTAGCCAGGTCAGCCAGAACCGGATTCCCTGAAATATCTTTACCCATCGCCATACTGAGCAGTGCATCAGGATCTCTGTATGCAGGTGTTTCCAGCAGTTCAATCAGGCGTACCATTTCGCGGGTACTGTTCGGCACTTCAATACCGATATAAGGTTTTCCAGGAATAACCTCCACCACACGTACCGATGCCATGGACATGGAACGTGCAAGATCACGTGAAATATTGGTGACTTTAGATGCCTTGACCCCAGGTGCCAGATCCAGCTCAAAACGGGTCACGACCGGTCCAGGCTGTGCTTCGATGACCTTCGCTTTGACATTAAATTCCTGAAGTTTAATTTCAAGTAACTCTGAAAGTCGGGCTAACTGCTCTGCAGTAAAATTGACCTTTTTATTTGGATCAACTTTATCCAGAATATCCAGTCCAGGCAAAGGTGACAGATCAAGGCGTTTCCGTGCAACCTGCATTGCCCGTGACATTGGACGACCAAAAGCATCTTTCAGCGGTGCATCCAGATCAAAATCATCTTCTTCAATCTGTTGCTCAGGCTCTGGTTCAGCAACGCCTGCCGTACCCTGCCATGCATCCCTGAACGCATCCTTATCTGAAGCAACACGCTGTTTCTCTTCATCTGAAAAACTGGATACAGGAACAGCTACAGTCTGTAAGTCCGTCTGAATATCTGCTTTTACAAATGCAGAAGACTGGGCATAACTGCCAGCAGTCCGCTCTGTTTCAATATTTTCAACAAGCAGATCATCCAGCTCGTCAAATTCATCAGTCTGCATCTGATTTTTAGGAGTATTGGTATGAGTTACGGGTGTGCTGACTGTTCGGCTCTGTTCTGCAGTACTGTCCTGAATTGTCTGTACAGGATTTTCTGTACGCTCAGAATTGAACGATGTATGAATATCGGTTGCTGTTTTTGTACCTGGTACAGCTGCAAGCAGTTCATCAAAAATTGCGTCATCATTCCAGTCCATCGACTCTTTAGTTTGAGTCTGTGACTGAACACCTGCTGCAGGATGAACCACTTCATCAAAATGATGTCCAGGTTTAATCGCATCATCTTCTTCTGCTGCACGCAGCAATGCATCTATTTCTTTCTTATGGTGATTTTCATCTTCAACTTTCAGAGCACGCCAGACTTCACCTGAACCGACAATTTTCTGACTGTCCTGCTCAAGCTGATGTGCTTTTGCAATCGTCTGTTCAAGTTCCTGCTCATCTTCATCATCCCACTGTAATTGCTGAGATTTCTGCTCACGCTCAACCATATCATCAAACAGACGCTCTGCCGCATGATGATGCCGGGATACCCTGATCTCAGGAACTGCTTCTTCATGTTCAGTAAGGAAAGATTTATCTGAGGCAGGAGTGACAGCTGCCTGTTCATGCGTATTTACAGCAGGTGTAGTCCGGTCAAAAGCAGACTCACTGACGGGAACATTTTTATAGAATAAATCCTGCAGATAAGCAGGAGTCGCTTTCAGCGTTGCCCATGTTCTGTTCCATTTGACACCAAAAGCCAGTGTAAACAGTAAAACCCAGAACAGAATCAAAAATACCGCTGCGCCATAAACCGTCAGAATCTGTGACAGACTCTGCCCCAGTTCATAGCCAATGATACCGCCTGATGCATTTTCCAGTGTATCTGCCGGCGTATCCCAGAACAGAAACAGCAGACTTGCTGTAGCCAGTAAAATAAAAAACTGTGCTGCATAACGGAACGGTTTATTTAGAAAACTGTGTGGCCACCAGACCTGCACGGCTTCCATAAACAAAAAAACCGGTATCAGAAGACTCGCCCAGCCCAGAAAACCGAACAGCAGATCTGCAATCCATGCACCAGCGACACCACTGGCATTGGAAACCTGTTGGGTATCACTGGAAATGTGCATCCAGCCCGGATCAAATGGCGTATATGTCACGGTCGCAAGGAACAGATAAATTCCAAACGAAATCAAAAATAATGTCATGATTAAGCGCTGTGCATAGGCACCCGACATCGCTGTCATATACTGTCCTGTAACCAATTTTTCATTCATATTTTTACTGGAAACCTGCATCAGATGCAGAAGTGTTTTAAAACCATATATTATGCACCTGTTCATAAAAAAAAGATGCAGGATTGTTTAAGTATGTTGTTAAGTTATGCTATATAGCTCAAACCGATTTATGTCATCAATATTATCTACATTAATCACGTCCAACAGCATGGCTGTTTCACGTATAATTTCACAAATTTCGATATAAAAAAAGGATGCTGCGAATGAGCGCTCGTCATTCACGACTGATTATTTTAGGTTCAGGTCCTGCAGGATACAGCGCCGCTGTCTATGCTGCACGTGCCAACTTAAAGCCTGTTCTGATTGCAGGTCTGCAACTGGGCGGACAGCTGACCACAACCACTGAAGTGGATAACTGGCCAGGTGATCCAGAAGGTCTGACCGGACCTGCCCTGATGGAACGTATGCAGGCTCATGCTGAACGTTTTGGTACTGAAATTGTTTATGACCATATCAATGAAGTCGATCTGAGTGTCCGTCCATTTATCCTGAAAGGTGATATGGATGAATTTACCTGTGATGCACTGATCATTGCAACCGGTGCAACTGCACAGTACCTGGGTCTTGAATCTGAAGCTGCCTACATGGGTCAGGGTGTCAGCGCATGTGCAACCTGTGATGGATTCTTCTACAAGAATCAGAATGTCATGGTGGTTGGTGGTGGTAACACAGCTGTTGAAGAAGCACTTTACCTTTCCAATATTGCTGCCCACGTAACCCTGGTTCACCGTCGTGACAGCCTGCGTTCTGAAAAAATCCTGCAGGATCACCTGTTCGAAAAGGAAAAAGAAGGCAAAATCAGTATTATCTGGAACCATCAGGTGGATGAAGTACTGGGTGAAGCATCTTCAGGTGTTACAGCTGTACGCTTAAAATCCACTCAGGATGACTCTACACAGACTGTTGACGTTTCAGGTCTGTTCGTTGCAATTGGTCACAAACCAAATACAAGCATGTTTGATGGTCAGCTGGAACTGCGTAACGGCTATATTCAGGTGCACAGTGGAACTGCCGGTAATGCGACAGCAACGTCTGTTGCAGGTGTATTTGCAGCGGGTGATGTTGCTGACGATGTATACCGTCAGGCAATCACTTCTGCAGGTTCAGGCTGTATGGCAGCACTGGATGCAGATAAATATCTGGATTCACTGAATGACTGATCTGAACATCCTGTTCATCTGAATCAAAAGCCATCCTTCCTGGGTGGCTTTTTTATGTATGATAGAAACAGCTGTTCTGGAATTTTAACAATGTCTGCACTTCCTCCGTCTCAATTTATTTTCCCCGATCCTGTCGAAAGTGATCCAGAGGGTCAGGGATTAATCTGTATTGGTGCTGACCTTGACCCATCCACTCTGTATGAAGCCTATACACACGGACTGTTTCCCTGGTTTTCAGAAGGAGAACCCATCTGCTGGTGGTGTCCTGAACCCCGCTGCATTATTCGTCCGCAGGATTATCATCCCAGTAAATCCCTGCTCAGAAATATGAAAAAAATGGACTACAGGATGACCGTCAACCAGGCTTTTGAAACAGTGATCCGATCCTGTGCCCTCCCCCGCAGTTATGCCAATGAAACATGGATTTCAGAAGATATTATCCAGGGGTACTGTGAACTGTTTCATGCAGGATATGCCTACAGTATAGAGGTCTGGGAAAAAGATCAGGTCATTGGGGGACTTTATGGAGTGACCATTGGGCAAGGCTGCTTTGGTGAGTCGATGTTCAGCACACAAACCGATGTCTCTAAAATGGCTTTTTATGCACTTATGCTGATTGGTCAGAAAAATAATCTCCCCTGGATTGACTGCCAGCTGGTCAATGATCACCTCTTAAGCCTGGGTGCCTGTACAATTTCACGCCATCAGTACCTTAATTCGTTACAAGATGTTGTAAAACAGCCCTCCATCAATTGGAAAAAATATCAGGAAGGTGTATTTTCAAGTAAAACAATAGCGTTGCACTCGCGATTAATTCAATGAAAATAAGAGAGGGATCTTGTACATGAATTCATATCACCCAAAATCCCTGCTGAACGATTTACAGTATTACATTACGCCACCACACGATTGCAGTTATCTTGAAAACAAATCTGCACGTATGGTTTTTTTAGATCCGGTTCACCGCATTGATGTAGTGACACTGTCGGAACTGTCACGCATGGGATTCAGACGAAGTGGGGACTTCGTTTACCGTCCTGAATGTCACCTTTGCAGACAATGCCTGTCCAGCCGTGTTCCTGTGCATGAATTTCAGATGAACAGCGTTCAGAAAAAATCATGGAAACGTAATCAGGATCTGACTGTTAAAATCACATCTACCCGAAATGCAACAGATCAGCATTATGCATTGTATGAGCGTTACATCAATGAACGACATGCAGATGGCGACATGTTCCCGCCCAGTCAGGATCAGTTTGAAAAATTCCTGGTTCACAGCTGTACAGACAGTTTTTTTCTCGAATTATGGAAAGATGAACAACTGATTTCAGTTTCCACCTGTGACTTGCTCGATGATGGACTTTCTGCGGTTTATACTTTTTTTGATCCGGATGAAAGCCGTCGCTCTCTGGGTGTATTTGCAATACTCAAGCAGATTGAATATGCCCGCAGTACAGGTCTGAATTATGTGTACCTGGGCTACTGGGTGCCACACTCAGAAAAAATGAATTACAAATCTCAGTACATTCCCCTGGAACTGTTGATAGATGGGCAATGGCGCAGACTGAATCATTCATTGTCTAAAATTGAAATCACTCAGTTGGGTGACTCACTGATGACGACACTGCCCTCGGGCTGGAACAACCCTATTATTAAATAATTATCCTGAAATACCTGCTATCAACTGAACAGACTGGCAAAATCATCACTGCAGGATTTCACCATAATAATCGCATGCTCCCGGGTACCGTCAGTATTCGGGTAGTAATTTTTCCGCAGATCAATCTGATGAAAATGTGCCTTTTCATACAAAGCAATCGCAGCTTTATTGGATTCTCTGACTTCAAGAAAAATCTGAACGGGATTATTTTTCAGCATCTGAACCGACTGATCAAGCAATTCATAGCCCATACCCTGCCCCTGAAAGTCAGGATCAATCGCCATCAGCAACAGATTGGCTTCATCCACCACGGCCTGCAATATACAGAAACCCACCACCTGACCATTTTTCTCAATCACAGTGCTGAGATAGGAATCGACTGATTCCTGAAACTGCTTGTGTGTCCATGGATGGCTCTGTACCAGATTTTCAATTTTAACTACTGCTGAAACATCAGCCTGTTGCATTAAACGAACCATCTTCGTTCATCTTTTCAAAAAACAATGTGCTGAATTATAGGCATTTCGCCCTGATAGGCAAATATAAAAGACCGCTGTAGCAGCAACAGTTTTTAATAGCGCAATCTTCATAATAAAATCAGGATAATGCATACACAGGACTCTCTTTAAATCCGCTTTATCTTTATTTTTCAGGCAAAAAAAGAGGTGATTTTCATCACCTCAAAGAGTCAACCGATTTTACAGCCCCAGTTTTGCTTTCCAGGTTTCAAGCAACTGAACTGTATCCAGATCATTCGGGTGAAAGCCCGGTTTAAAATAAGCCAGCATTTCTTTGGTCATGCCTGCAATGATGCCTTTAGATGGACTATAGGCATATTTATAAATCATGCCCAGTTCTTTCAGATTCAGTTTCCCATCTTCTTTTAATAATCGGATCACAAATGAAGACTGTGCCAGGAAAATTAGCGTCATAGCAAAAACCAAAGCCGTGGTACGTAAACTGTACGCCTTTAAACCTTTACCAAAAACACCCTCATAAACATCAAAAGCCACTGCTTTATGTTCATTTTCCTCAACCGCATGCCAGTACCACATATATGACATGGTCGGATCAGTCATTAACTCCTGAATGTGTTCATTGATCAATAACTGTGAGGCAATTGTGGCTGTGAAGTGCTCAAGTGCTGTTGTTGCTGTTAAATCCACCATTTCCTGCGTCATACCAAATGGTTTAACAACTTTTGCAAATGATTTACGTGCAAATTGAATCAGACGACCCGTTTCACGCTCGTATTGATCGACCTTATGACCAAATTTCCTTGCTGAAGCATTAAAGTTTACATGCTCCTGAGTATGCATCGCTTCCTGTCCAATAAATGCACTGATCTCTTTCTGCAATGCCTCGTTGTCTTTAATACTTGGGTGATAACGTACAGCACGTACAGAATCAATAAAAAGTTTTTCCCCATCCGGAAACAGCGCAGACAATGCGGTCATGAAGTGAGTGATACCCGCAGATTCACGTGCCCAGTATTCAGGTACATCATCAAAACTGAAATTCATACGGCGGACTGGGAAGCTTGCACCTGCACGGTTAGAAATATTTACTTTTGCATTCATTGCGGTTACTCCTATATCTGCTGAACGCAGATAAAATCTTATGCTTGTTTTTCTTAATTCTTATATTACGGCTTTATTAAAATGCGATAAGTGCAGTTTAGGACATGCAAATATCAGTTAAGGACAGCTTATGCAAATATTGTCCTACAAAATATTTATTTAAATTATAAATCTGATTTCCATAAAAAAAGCGCTCCAAAGGAGCGCTTTTTTTACATCAGTGCAAAATTATGCAGTTACTTTCGCAACAACACCAGCACCAACTGTACGACCACCTTCACGGATCGCAAAACGTAGACCTGGGTCCATTGCGATTGGGTGGATCAGTTCTACTGACATTTCAACGTTGTCACCTGGCATAACCATTTCAACGCCTTCTTTAAGTGCAATCGCACCAGTTACGTCAGTTGTACGGAAGTAGAACTGTGGACGGTAACCGTTAAGGAATGGAGTGTGACGACCACCTTCTTCTTTAGAAAGTACATATACTTCCGCATCGAATTTAGTGTGTGGCTTGATTGTACCTGGTTTAGCAAGTACCTGACCACGCTGAACGTCTTCACGTTTAGTACCACGAAGAAGAACACCACAGTTCTCGCCCGCACGACCTTCGTCAAGAAGTTTACGGAACATTTCAACGCCAGTTACAGTTGTTTTAACTGTATCTTTAATACCAACGATTTCGATTTCTTCGCCGACTTTAACGATACCAGACTCAACACGGCCAGTTACTACTGTACCACGACCTGAGATAGAGAATACGTCTTCGATTGGCATAAGGAATGCTTTATCGATAGCACGCTCTGGCTCTGGGATATAAGTATCAAGCGCTTCAACAAGAGCAAGAACAGCTGGAACGCCGTACTGGTTGTCTTCACCGTTAAGTGCAGAAAGAGCTGAACCACGGATAACTGGAGTGTCATCGCCTGGGAAGTCATAAGTAGAAAGAAGTTCACGAACTTCCATTTCTACTAATTCAAGTAATTCTTCGTCATCAACAAGGTCACACTTGTTAAGGAATACAAGAATATAAGGTACACCAACCTGACGTGAAAGCAGGATGTGTTCACGAGTCTGTGGCATAGGACCATCAGTCGCAGCACATACAAGAATAGCACCATCCATCTGAGCAGCACCAGTGATCATGTTTTTAACATAATCGGCGTGACCTGGACAGTCAACGTGCGCATAGTGACGGATTGGAGAATCGTATTCTACGTGTGAAGTATTAATTGTAATACCACGTGCTTTTTCTTCAGGTGCAGAGTCAATTGCAGCGTAGTCTTTCGCTTCGCCACCAAAAGTTTTAGCACATACAGTTGCAATAGCAGCTGTTAAAGTTGTTTTACCATGGTCAACGTGACCGATTGTGCCCACGTTAACGTGTGGCTTATTACGTTCGAACTTAGCCTTAGCCATGAGATCTTCCTTTTAAACTACTCATGGGGGCAAACCCATGAGCTTGGTTTTTTTAACTATGAATTAGTTTGGGCTTATAGTAATCGAAAGATTACTCGTCGTCACCTTTTTTACCGCCATTTTGGAATTTAGAAATGATGCCTTCAGCCACGTTACGTGGAGTTTCAGCATATTTAGCAAATTCCATAGAATATGTCGCACGACCTTGAGACATAGAACGCATTTGAGTCGCGTAACCAAACATCTCAGCAAGTGGAACTTCAGCACGGATCGCTTTAGTACCGCCAGGTAAATCGTCCATACCCTGAACCATACCACGACGACGGTTTAAGTCACCCATGATATCGCCCATGTAGTCTTCTGGAGTTTCTACTTCAACTTTCATGATAGGCTCAAGCAGGATAGGATCCGCTTTCATGAAACCATCACGGAAGGCATAAGAACCTGCCATTTTGAACGATAATTCGTCAGAGTCGACATCGTGGTAAGAACCGTCGAATAATGTCGCTTTGATACCCACAACAGGGTAACCAGCCAGTACACCATTCTTCATACGTTCCTGAATACCTTTGTCAACCGCACCAAAGAATTCTTTAGGTACTACACCGCCAACAACTTCTTCAGCGAATTCGTAGTCTTTACCAGCATCTTCAGCAAGCGGTTCAAGACGTACGTATACGTGACCGAATTTACCTTTACCACCAGTCTGACGAACAAACTTACCTTCCTGTTCAACCGATTTTTTGATCGTTTCACGGTAAGAAACCATTGGTTTACCAATGTTCGCTTCCACACCGAATTCACGCTTCATACGGTCAACAATGATGTCAAGGTGAAGCTCACCCATACCGGCAATAATCGTTTGACCAGATTCTTCATCTGTACGAACGCGGAATGATGGATCTTCTTTTGCAAGACGACCTAAAGCAACTGACATTTTTTCCTGGTCAGCTTTAGTTTTAGGTTCAACTGCAAGTGCAATTACTGGCTCAGGGAATTCCATGCGCTCTAATGTAATTACGTGATTTTCATCACAAAGTGTATCACCAGTTGTAGTATCTTTAAGACCTACACACGCTGCGATGTCACCTGCACGAATTTCTTCGATGTCATGACGATCGTTTGCATGCATCTGCACGATACGACCAACACGTTCACGCTTCATTTTTACTGGGTTATAACACGGGCTACCCGCTTTAAGAACACCAGAATAAACACGTACGAACGTTAAGTTACCAACGAATTTGTCGTTCATGATTTTGAACGCCAGCGCAGAGAATGGTGCTTCATCAGACGCTTCACGAGAACCTTCAGTTTCGTCTTTGTCGTCAAGAATACCTTTGATCGCTTCTACGTCAGTCGGTGCAGGCAAGAATTCAATTACAGCATCCAACATACGTTGAACACCTTTGTTTTTGAATGCAGAACCACACATCATTGGCTGAATTTCATTCGCCAGAGTACGTGTACGGATACCAGCAACGATTTCTTCTTTCGTTAACTCGCCTTCTTCCAGGTACTTGTCCATCAGGTCTTCAGATGCTTCAGCAGCAGCTTCAACCATGTTTGTACGCCATTCCTGAGCAAGTTCAACCAGATCAGCAGGAATCTCACCGTATTCAAACTTCATACCTTGAGATGCTTCATCCCAGATAATCGCTTTCATTTCGATCAGGTCAACAACACCCTGGAAGTTTTCTTCAGCACCGATTGGAACAACGATAGGCACTGGATTTGCACCCAGGCGAGTTTTCATTTGTTCAACAGCACGGAAGAAGTTCGCACCTGTACGGTCCATTTTATTTACGAACGCAATACGTGGAACTTTATATTTATTTGCTTGACGCCATACAGTTTCAGACTGAGGCTGAACACCACCTACAGCACAGTAAACCATGCATGCACCGTCAAGAACACGCATAGAACGTTCAACTTCGATTGTGAAGTCTACGTGTCCCGGGGTGTCAATTACGTTAATACGGTGTTGTTCAAACTGGTTACCCATACCAGACCAGAAGCATGTTACTGCTGCTGAAGTAATGGTAATACCACGTTCTTGCTCTTGCTCCATCCAGTCTGTAGTTGCAGAACCTTCGTGAGTTTCACCGAGTTTGTGGCTTTCACCTGTATAAAACAGAATACGTTCAGACGTAGTTGTTTTACCAGCATCGATGTGGGCAGAAATACCAATATTACGATAACGAGAAATTGGGGTTTGACGAGCCATGATTTCTTGCATTCCTAAATTTTGTTGTTTAAAACAGGACGCTTTAAGCTGCATAGCAACTTAAAGCGATTCGATGACAGTTCTGTGAAAACAGAACTGCCACCCTCCTGAATAGGGGCTGTTTTATCCGCTTAGAAACGGTAGTGAGAGAAGGCTTTGTTGGCTTCAGCCATACGATGCACATCTTCACGTTTTTTAATCGCTGAACCTTTACCTTCAGCTGCATCAAACAACTCACCAGCAAGACGTAAAGCCATTGTTTTTTCAGAACGCTTAGCAGCAGCATCTACTAACCAACGCATAGCCAGGGCAGTACGACGGGATGGGCGCACTTCCATAGGTACCTGATAAGTAGCACCACCAACACGGCGTGCTTTTACTTCGACCATTGGACGAACTTTTTCAAGCGTAGCTTCAAAAAATTCAACTGGATCTACTTTATTTTTTTCCTGAACGCGGTCTAAAGCACCGTAAACGATACTTTCAGCAATAGATTTTTTACCATCTTGCATTACGTGGTTCATGAATTTAGCGATTGTTTGGCTGCTGAACTTAGGATCCGGAAGGATTTCACGAGCAGCAACTACGCGACGTCTTGGCATTTTAAACTACCTATATATATGACACTTCAGGTTAATCCAGCCGTAGCACAAAGTGTCATGTGCTTTCGCTGGCCTTACTACACGTCGCTTGAATTTCACAAAATTAATGCAGAAATCAGACAAGCGAGACGATAAAGGATTGCAGTTCTACAGTCTTAAGAGCTAATTCTTAACGAATTATTTCTTAGGACGTTTAGTACCGTATTTAGAACGTGACTGGTTACGGTCTTTCACGCCAGCACAGTCTAAAGAACCACGAACGGTATGGTAACGTACACCTGGTAAGTCTTTAACACGACCACCACGGATAAGAACAACACTGTGCTCTTGCAGGTTATGACCTTCACCACCGATATAGCTTGATACTTCAAAACCTGAAGTTAAGCGAACACGGCAAACTTTACGCATTGCTGAGTTAGGTTTTTTAGGTGTAGTTGTATAAACACGTGTACAAACACCACGACGCTGTGGACAAGCCTTCAACGCAGGAACTTTTGATTTTTCAACCAAAGTCGTACGACCCTTGCGGATCAACTGATTTGTTGTTGCCATATGGCAATTCTCCCGTTAATAAAAAGCCTCAAAAAATTATCACTTTTTGAGGGCAAACAATTGTAAAGCAGGATGCAAAAATGGTCAATATCCTGGCACCCAGAAGATTGACCACATATCGATTAGGCGGTTTTAAATTTCAGCCTTTTCAGCTTTCAGTATCCGTGTCTTTCACTGTTTTAACAGCTGTTCTTCGGCGGGTGGTTTTTGCTGTTCCTGCTGTACTTTTTTTCACAGGTTCTACTGTAGCTGAAGCAGATTTTTCTTTAGCTGAAGCTGCAGTATTCTTTGTAACTGCCGGTTTCCGCACTGATCGCTTAGGCTCTGCAACGGTATCTTTTGCTGTTGTCTCTGCTTGTTTCTGAGCGACTGCACTGGATTCACTGTCAGGAGTCACATCTGTTTCAGCTTGCTGGAGGCTCTTTTCCTGTTTCACTTTTTCAATCTGTCCGATCAGTTTGGGTGCAGCCTGACTGATCAGCTCCAGTGATTTTTCATAGGCAGCAACAGGAGACAGACCGGCATCTTTATGATCAATGAGATAGGCTCTTGCGCCTGAAAATACCTGCTGTGCTTTAACATTGACATCCTCAACCAGTTTCCAGCTGTAAACGGCACTGACTGATGCACTGATCAACGGGGTCAGTTTCCCCAGCACAGATACTTTTGGGATATTGTTCAGCCATGCCCATTTCAGCTCACCTTCATCAGTAGTCAGCCATTTTTTCAGAGCTTCAAGATCATTACCTGACCCCAGTAAAAGCTGTAACTGCTGAACATCATGAGTTTTCAGCACATTGGACACTGCTTTCAGTCCAAGCAGCATTGCCTGTTTTTCAGCAATCAGTCCCAGATCAACCTGTCTGAAAATAAACTGCACAATATCCTGCTCTGTTTCTTTATTCAGCTCAAATCCATAAGAACGCCCAACCTGATAAATTGTGCGGAGTGCCAAAATAATGGATGCGGGAATATCAACTGCTGATCCAACCGCACCTGTTGCTCCAGTTAAAGCACCCTGCACAGATGCAATCCATTTATTCTGCTCTGCAAATGCCTGACTGATGCGGCGGGAACGGTCCACATCCTGAGTCAGCTCCTCAAGATCACGGATGCCGGCCTCATCCAGCAATGCATCCACAGAGCTGATATCTGAACTGAAAGTATTCAGCTGTTCAAAAAAATAGTCAGAAATACGGTCCGACAACTGAGGTGACACAAAGTGTGCAACCTGATTGACTTTGCCATAATGTCTGCCGAGCACCTGCCGTGAAACCTGGGGTAAATGATCTTTCAGCATCTGCTTCGGGTCTTCATATTTCCGGGCTTCGAAAGCACCCATTTTTCGGGCACTGCCCTCTACAACCTGATGACCCACCAATGGCTGAGTGATGCGTGTGACACTGTCAGGTGCAACCTGATTCAACAGCTGAATCCCTGTAGAACTGAGCTTTTTAGCCACTCCAAAGGCACTGGAGATGATTCCGCCTGATTGTTTATTTTTAGTATCCGCCATTCCTTACCCCTCTGTTCCCAATGCTTGCTTTTATTGATAAATACTAGGTGCTGTCTCAGTTTATCTCAAGTTGAATGTAGCGTGTTAATCGCTGTCCAATTGTATACAGTTGTAAATTTCCACAGACCGAAATAGGCATAACATTTGCCATAAGAATTCAAAAGTCTTTCTGCTATCATGAGTTCAGCTCAAAACAGGAATCCAGCTCAGATTTTTTCAATCTGTATACAGCTGAGACTCTGTAAAATCACCATATAAGGGAACTGTAGATGAAACGTGTTGTCATCACCGGTATGGGTATTAACTCATGTATCGGCAATACATTGGAAGATGTCACTCACTCTTTAAAAAACGGTATTTCAGGTACTCGCCATAATCCAGCTTATGAAGAATTAAATTTCAAAAGCCATGTCAGCGCTGCTGCTGAACAGAACTTTGATGGCATTGACCGTAAACTGAAACGTTTCATGGGTGTCTGTGCAATGTATGCCTACAATGCCGCTGTTGCAGCAGTAGAACATGCAGGTTTAACAGCTGAACAGATCGGTGGAAATCCACGTTACGGTATTGCAGGCGGTTCAGGTGGTGGTTCAACAGCTTCCGTGATTGAAATGAAAGAACTGCTGGAGACTAAGGGTGCCCGTAAAGTAGGTCCTTTCTTTGTACCGCGCAATATGTCAAATACCATTACCGCTAACGTCGGTGTGGCATTCAAATTACAGGGTGTAGCTCACTCGATTACCAGCGCATGTGCAACTTCTGCCGATGCAATTGGTTATGCATACAACCTGATTCAGCTGGGCAAACAGGATCTGATGCTTGCTGGTGGCGGTGAGGAAGATCACTGGTCACAAAGTTTACTGTTTGATGCAATGGGTGCGTTGTGTTCTAAATACAACGAGACTCCTGAAACTGCATCACGTCCTTACTCTGCGGATCGTGACGGCTTCGTGATCGCTGGCGGTGGTGGTTTTGTGGTACTTGAGTCACTTGAACATGCGCAGGCACGTGGTGCCAACATCCTGGCTGAAGTTGTAGGCTATGCAGCCAACTCTGACGGTGCAGACATGGTTGCTCCATCAGGTGAAGGCGCAACACGCTGTATCCTGATGGCACTTGAAGAAGCAAAACAGCATGGCGTAGAAAAAATTGACTATGTAAATACGCATGGTACATCTACTCCTGCAGGTGATGTGACTGAACTGCAGGCAATGGGTCGTGCTTTTGGTGAAGGCAATGTGCCACCACTCAGCTCAACCAAGTCCATGACCGGTCACAGCCTGGGTGCTGCAGGTGTACAGGAAGCGATTTACTCTGTACTGATGATGCAGAATGACTTCATTGCACCAAACATCAACGTGACTGAACTTGATGAAGGTACAAAAGGCTATGATGTCGTACTTGAAAAACGCGACGCAAAACTGAATACTGTCATGAGTAACAGTTTCGGTTTTGGCGGTGTAAATGCCTGCCTCGTTTTCAAAAAATGGGAAGGCTGATTTAAGTAATTCTGATCATTCACAGTATCAGACTGTGAATGATCAAATTCTGACACTGCCCTTTAAAGGGTAAATTGATGGACGCTCCTTCAGAAGCTTTCCTTTGGGTCAAAGCACTTCATATCATTGCAGTTGTTTGTTGGTTTGCTGCATTGTTCTATCTCCCCCGCCTGTATGTCTACCATGCCATGAGTGATGATGCTGTGAGTCATCAACGCTTTGAAGTCATGGAACGTAAGTTGTATCGTGGCATTATGTGGCCTGCGATGGTCGCAACCTTAATCACAGCACATTTCCTCGTCGATTGGGGCGATGCAAGTCGTCATTATCATGAAGCCTTATGGTTTTACCTCAAAGTTGCTTTGGTTGGTCTTCTGGTGATTTACCATTTTGTCTGTGGTTATTACCGTAAAAAACTGATTGGCAATGCACACTACAAATCACACAAATTCTGGCGTTTTTTCAATGAAATGCCGACACTCATTTTAGTTGCCGTGATTATTTTAGTGGTGGTTAAACCGACTTTTTAGATGATGACTGTCAGATATTAAAGCCTCCACATGGAGGCTTTTTATTTATACAAAAGAATGATTTATTCTTTCCAATATTTGATTTTTTACTGATTCGGTAATTCCAAGCATTGAATCTATTTGTATCCAACGATTTTTTAAATTATTGGGTAGTTCATTTAAACTTTTATCATCATCAAGAATTAAAAATTCAGCAGCGCTGTTCTTTAAAAACCATTCTTCAATTTCAACATTTCTATTCTTAAGGTCGATTGCTTTTTTTGCGTCATTTATTTTTGATATTTTACCAACATTTATTCCTCTTAATTCAAAAATTTGATTCCATTCTGTTAAGTTGTAATTAATTCTATGAGTAGTTGTCAAAATGATTTCTGGATTTATTTTATCAATAATTTCAATGAGGTATTTTTGAGCATGTTCATTGAATTTATAAAAATTGTCTTCCAGAAATTCTGGTTTTTTCCAGGAAGGAGAAGTTTCTAAAACTCCATCAATATCAAGAAGTAAAATCATTATAAAAATAAATACTTTGTTAGTTTTTAATTGCTACCTACTATAACATGATCGAAATTCATTACGTTTAAGATCGAATGAATTTCTTTCGAATCCAACCATTCAACGGCATTGAACAATACTTTCAATCGCCCCGTTCAAGATAAAGATCAGGATCAAACAAGTCCGTTCCAGCCTTAATGATCAATGAGCCTGTTTATTTCCAACCTGAAGATATAAGTCCTCCAGGCTTTGAATCAATACAGAACTGGCAGGTTGCAAAGGAAACATGAACTCATTTTTTATTTTTCCATGCGATGCCAGTAAGCCTTTCACAGGTGCAGGATTGGGTTCAGCGAACAGACCTTTAATCAAAGGAGTCAGAGAACTGAAAATACGCTGTGCCTGCTCTAACTGCCCTGC
Organism: Acinetobacter chinensis; assembly: GCF_002165375.2. Classification (NCBI taxonomy): domain Bacteria; kingdom Pseudomonadati; phylum Pseudomonadota; class Gammaproteobacteria; order Moraxellales; family Moraxellaceae; genus Acinetobacter; species Acinetobacter chinensis. The sequence continues at coordinate 773,526 of NZ_CP032134.1, read as the reverse complement.
CTGAATATATTTTTCCATCTGTACATAATGTTCAGGATAGAAATGAACAGCAGCACCTATTGCACCACTTCCTCCCATACATAATGTCTGAAAGATATTAAAATCCTCACCTGCCAAGACTTGCAAGTTACCATCAGCGATCAGCGCCTGTGTGATTTCTGGCGAACCCGCACAGTCTTTAATTGCCTGAATATTGGGGTGCCGAGCCAGTGTCAGTAAAGAGGAAAGCTCAAGATGGACACCTGTACGATAAGGAATTTCATAAATAATGACAGGGAATGGACTCAGCTCAGCTATTTTAAGAAAATACTCAATCAATCCTTGCTGAGAGGGTCGAATATAAGCAGGCGAAGACACCAGTATCCCTGCCAGATTAAAACGTGATAACTGCTCTAATCGCTGCTGTATTTCAGTAAAATTACTTCCTGTCAGTCCTGCAATCACAGGTAATCCATCTGCAGCTTCAATGGTGGTTTTCAGTACCAGATCCTGTTCTTCTGAACTGAGCAGATTTGCTTCACCAGTCGTACTGAGACTGACAAATCCTGCAATCCCTGCAGAACGGTATTCAGTCACCAGTTTCTGAAGGGTGTCACTATCCACAACCTGTTGGCTGAAGGGTGTAATTAATGGAAGCCAGATACCTGAAAAATCAAACATCATGATTTTACTCACTTTAAAAAGACGACCGTCTTTGAGTTCAATCAGATGGAGGGAAAATGTATTTGATAAGCAGGGGTTGTACACTGTTCCGTCACAATCTGACGGAACAGTTGCCCCGGTCAGATAAGCAACTGTTTCTTATGTTTAGATTCTGTCTGAAATACCCACAACTGATCGCCACAGCAAAATGTATGGTTCAGAACAGTTGTCGAAAGGTTCATCAAAATCGTCATTTTTAGAATTTAACTGAAAAATTAAACCAAAACAAGCCGTATTCGTTCAATTAAAAATAAAATTTTTCCTGCCTTAGACCACATTCTTTCAGGGTAAATCAGGCTAAAACCTATTCAGATTGAATAAGCCCTTTTCGTATAGACCTGTTCAACGGCGTCGAATAATACTTTTCAATCGCCCAACTTAAGATAAAAACCAAAATAAAATAAACAGGCAATAAGATCAGCTTTTCAGCAGGCAAGGTTTCTTTGGGAAAATAAAGCACTTTAAACAAGCCAAGAATAATCAGATGAAACAGATACATTTCATAACTGCGCTGACCAATCCACACCATAATTTTTGCAAAGAAGGATTGTGCATGAGCTTGTGGGTTCTGCGCAAAACAGAACATCAAAACAGCCGATAACAAAGCAAATGCACTGATGCCCCATGTGCTGACTTCTTTGATTGGCGCATAGAAATACAATGTAATCATTAAGGCTGAAACGATGCCAATGATCAGGTTTTTATTAGGCAATGTACCTGAATACTTTTGAACGATGAGTGCCGTTATACAGCCAATCGCAATACCATCAAAACTTGAAAAATAATGATAGAGATATGCCCCACTTTCTTCACCAAAATGCAAAGAGCGGAAATACGGTGCATAACAAATCACAGCAAGCAGAAAGAGAATAAATCCTTTACTACGGCCTAAAAGTACACACAAAATCGGAAAAGCCACATAGAAGACTTCTTCCACAGACAGTGACCACAGCACACCCAGCGCATAATTGACCCAGCCATTTTCAATGATCAGGACATTCATCCAGAAGGTAAATGCAGAAAATACGGTCAATCCATAAGACACTTCAATATCATTCGGTGCCTGATTCATAAATGGTTTTAAACCGAAACTGCCTAACACTGTGACCATTGCCACCAATAAAACCAGACAGGGAATAATCCGTGCAATACGACGTATATAAAAATCTTTGAGATTGATCTGCGCTAAAGAAGAACTGCGTTGCAAAGTATGTTGCGTGATCAAAAAACCTGAGATCACAAAGAACATGGTGACGCCATAATTACCATTTCGAGCGGTCAGGGTACTCAGGCTTTCACCAAAAACCTGAATCCCTAAAAAGGTATCGTGCAATTTATATGGAATATTGAAATGGTGAATCAACACCAAAAGTATGGAAATGCCACGTAACACATCTATTTTATAATTTCGCATAATGCTCGTATTCGTTTTAACTGCGAGTATTAAAATAGATTTTTTTAGTGATTGATAATAATTTGTGAAGGCTTTTCAATTCAAATTGTGAGGAAATGTTCAGGAGATAACATTTCGGTATCTCCTGATATTGTAAAAAAGAATGATTTATTGCAGTTTATTACGCTTTTTCATACGTGGTTTATACAGTAGCTGATAAGTCACTGCGAGGATAATCACCCAAAGCGGACTGATCATCAGTGCTCTTAAAGTATCAGGCTCTAAACTCAGAATCACCAAAGTGAATGCAAGGAAAATCAGTACAACATACGACATCCATACGCCACCAGGCATTTTAAAGTTTGATTTTTCATGCAGTTCAGGACGCAATTTACGATAGCGGATATAGCACACCATGATTATGCTCCAGATACTGATAAATAAAATCACGCACAATGAGGTTGCCAAAGTGAATGCTTCAAGTGTATTTGGCACAAAATACTGCAATGCCGCACCAGCCATAATGAAGCTGCAGGAGAACAACAAGCCTTTTGCAGGAACAGCACGTTTAGATAATTCCGCTAATTTTTCAGGCGCCTGACCTTCTTTTGCCAGACCGAAAAGCATACGACTGGTCGAGAACACACCGCTGTTCATTGACGACATGACTGAAGACAGCACCACCAGATTCATGATAATCGCAGCTGAAGCAATACCTGCATGCATAAACAGAGTCACGAATGGACTTTGATCAGCAGGAATCTGATTCCACGGCGTCACAGACATCACGATAAATAATGCTAAGACATAGAACAAAATAATGCGTGTAGGGATCGCATTGACTGCTTTAGGCAGGTTTTTCTCAGGATCTTTGGTTTCAGCTGCCATAGTCCCGATCAGTTCAACCCCAACAAAGGCGAATAAAGCGATCTGGAAACCAGCGAGGAAACCACTGCCACCTTTCGGGAACATGCCACCATGCGACCAGACATTGCTGAAACTTGCATACGAACCACTTGGCGCCTGAAAATGGCTGAACACCATAAAACCACCAATCAGAATCAAACCAATAATGGCGAGAATTTTGATCAAGGCAAACCAGAATTCGATTTCACCGAACAGTTTAACGGTCAGTAAGTTAATACCCAGAACCAGTAAAACACAGCCCGCACTGATCATGGCTTGTCCTATGGGGGTAAATGCCGTTCCCTCAGGTAGCCAGAAATTCAGATAATTAATAATGGCGGCAAGGTCAGCAATCCCGACCAGAATCCAGCCGAGCCAGTATGACCAGCCAATATAATAACCAGCAGCAGGACCAATCAGGTCATGTGCCATATCAATAAATGATTTGTAGTGGAGATTTGAAAGTAGAATTTCACCCAATGCGCGCATCAGGAAAAAGAACATTGCACCAATGATCATGTAAATAATCAGAATAGATGGACCTGCAAGAGAGATGGTTTTCCCAGATCCCATAAACAGACCTGTTCCAATCGCGCCACCAATCGCAATCAACTGCAAATGACGGTTGGAAAGTTTTCGTTGTAGCTCATGTGGCGACGATTGTGCGTCATCTGAATGGCTTGAAGTTGTCATAAAATATCCTTTTCGACATTTTTAAGGTCAAACCCGCTTTTGGCGTCAGAACATCCTCGTTCCTGTGTTTGATCCAGACCAACTCAGCAATATGGGTGACATAGCGCTGAGTCGAATTATATTTACAAAAAATTAAGCCTGCGCTGCCGTGACTGCAATTTCAATCAACCAGTCTGGATTAACCAGATCTGCCTGAATCGTTGCACGCGCAGGCGTTACACAATCTTTCAGCCAATCAATCCAGACGGTATTAAAGATCTGGAAATCAGAAAGGTTCTTAATATATACATGTGCAGACAGTAAGCGAGTCTTATCTGTCCCTACTGAAGCCAACAACTGATCAATTGTTGCTAAAACATCCAAAGTCTGCCCTGTAATATCAGCATCGGTATTTTTAGGCACCTGTCCTGACAGATAGACCACTTTGTTAAATACTGTTGCAGCACTCATCACCTGAGTTGGGTTGATATTTTGAATATCGTGATGCTGAGTCATTGTTACTTCCTTATTTTCAATTAATGATTTACTAAAAAATGCATTCTCAATACGTATTTTTAAACTTTAATTTTCAAGCATGAACGGGACACGTGCAGTCACACCACATATCAGTTCATAACCCACTGTGCCTGAACTTGCCGCCACATCATCAACAGGCAACACCACGCCATTTGAAGATTTGCCCCACAACACCACTTCACTGCCGACTTCGGCTGTAGGGATATGAGTTAAATCCACAGCCAGCATATCCATGCTGACGCGACCAATGGTTTTAGTCAGAACATCATTGACTAAAATCGGGGCATCTATGGAAATACGTTGATAACCATCTGCATAACCACATGCCACGATGCCAATTTTCATGGTTTCTGTTGCAGTGAATTTAGAGCCATAGCCCACGGTTTGCTCCGCTTGAATCTCCTGAATTGCAAGAATTTCACTGCGTAAGCTCATGGTCGGTTTGAGATTCCAGTCCTGAATGGAATGGGTAGGGAAATCTGGCGAACTGCCATAGAGCATGATGCCACTACGCACAGTATTTGAAAGAAGCTGTTGGGAATGTCTTAAAATAGCAGCACTGTTGGATACTGTACGATCTCCTGGAAGATCACGAATAGTTTCTTCAAACACGCCATATTGATAATCAATACCTGACTGCCCCAGACGCTCACCATCTGCATCCGAAAAATGCATCATGTGGGTAATGGATTTGATATTGCTGAGTTGATTGAGCTTTTCCCATGCAGCACGGTATTGTTCAGGTGGAAAGCCTAAACGGTTCATCCCACTGTTCATTTTCAGGTAAACATCAAACTTTGCAGGCTGTGAAAATTCAGCCAACCACTGAATCTGATGTGTACTGTGAATGGTAAAACTGAGATTTAAATCCAGACAGACCTGTAAATCCTGCGCTGAAAAAATACCTTCCAAAAGCAGAATTTCACCTGTCCAACCCAACTGTCTAAGTCGTTTGGCTTCATCCAAATCCAGTAATGCAAAACCATCAGCCGATTTAAATGCCTCATAAACACGTTCAACACCATGTCCATAGGCATTGGCTTTCACCACAGCGAATACTTTGCTTTGTGGTGCATATTGCCTGGCAATATTCAGGTTATGTTGCAGTGCATCCTGATGAATCACTGCACAAATCGGTCTAGGCATTTTATTCGTCCCTGAATAAGTAAATGGTTGTCGCGAATATCAATTACGCAGCGTGTGGATAGCGTTTGATTGATAAACCTTCTGTGCTGATGTCAGTTTTATGATTCAGGACTAGATCACTGATCAATTTTCCTGAACCACATGCCATCGTCCAACCGAGCGTGCCATGACCTGTATTCAGGAACAGATTTTTAAAGCGTGTCGCACCGATAATTGGCGTACTGTCTGGGGTCATAGGACGTAAACCTGTCCAGAATGAAGCCTGAGCCAAATCACCACCTGGGAATAAATCCTGTGTGACCATTTCAAGTGTACCGCGACGATCTGTATTTAAGCCGTGATTAAAACCACTCAGTTCAGCCATACCACCAACACGGATACGCTGATCAAATCGAGTAATCGCAATTTTGTAGGTTTCGTCTAATACAGTTGATTGTGGTGCATAGTTTGCATCGACGATAGGAATCGTCAGTGAATAGCCTTTGACTGGATAAACAGGTAAGTTCAATTCAAGTGGTTTTAAGAAGTCACGGGAATAGCTACCAAAAGCCAGTACATAACGGTCTGCTGTCAGAACTTCACCATTGACCACGACACCTTTAATTTCATCAACTTCAACCACTAATTTTTCTACATTCTGGTTGAATTTAAACTCAACGCCTAAATCTTTAGCCAGGTTTGCCAAGGCATTGGTAAATAAGTAGCAGTCACCTGTTTCATCATTGGGTAAATGTAAACCACCAACCAGTTTATCTTTTGCATGTTCAAGTGCTGGTTCAACTTTGGCTAAATCATCTTTGAGGAGTAATTCATGTGGAACACCACACTCCTGAAGTACCGCAATATCTCGTTGCACCATTTCAAGTTGTGCTTCGTTACGGAAAACCTGTAGTGTTCCTTTTGAACGGTTTTCATAACTGATGCCTGTATCTTTACGTAGCTCACGTAAACAATCACGGCTGTATTCTGCAACACGGGTCATACGTTCTTTGTTGATGGCATAGCTTTCTGCATTGCAGTTTTTCAGCATTTGCGCCATCCACTGCAGTTGCCACATGCTGCCATCAATATTGATTGCCAGCGGTGCATGATGCTGAAACATCCATTTCACGGCTTTGAATGGAATACCCGGAGCAGCCCACGGTGTCGAGTATCCAGGAGAAATTTGCCCTGCATTACCAAAGCTGGTTTCTTCAGCTGGTCCTGCCTGACGATCTAAAACTGTAACTTCTGCTCCCTGCTGCGCGAGGTAATATGCACTAGCTACACCAATCACACCACTACCCAATACGATTACACGCATTTCTTATCCTTTACACACATAACAGTTTATTTAACTAGTATATTTGTGGATAAATAGTTTATTTCACTGTTTTTAACGCTATAATTCAGGTGTTTTAATCTTTTGTCGTGAAAAAATAACAAAAAGAGGAAAATATTCATGCGCAAATTAGACCGTATTGATCGGATGATTTTAGAAATTCTACAGAATGAGGGGCGTATTGCCATCAGCGAACTGGCTGCCCGAGTCAGTTTATCCACCACGCCCTGCTCCGAACGTGTAAAACGTCTTGAACGTGATGGTGTGATTATGGGTTATCACGCACGACTCAATCCAAAGCATTTAGACCGCAATTTACTGGTATTTTTAGAGATCAGTTTATCGGCAAAGTCAGGGGATGTTTTTGAGCAGGTTGCCAAAGACCTGGTGGAAATTCCCGAAGTACAGGAATGTCATTTGATCTCAGGTGATTTCGATTATCTGGTCAAAGCGCGACTCAAAGAAATGACCGCGTATCGTCGCTTATTGGGCGATTTACTTAAGAAACTTCCATCGTCTGCTTCATCTCACAGTTATATTGTGATGGAGGAGATTAAGGAATGTTTGTATCTGGATGTGGAATAAAGGCTGTTACTGCAAATTTATTCAGCATAAATCCCCTTATCCTCTTACGGAGTCTTCACTCCTCATGCCTGAGCCATATATGGTGTAAGAGAAAGGACTTTTAATATTCATTTTATTACTGAGTAATCATGACTTTTGATCCGCTCAGTAAATATAAGAATAATGTAGAGATGCATTTTTAACCCCATCTCTACACATTTCATCAAACCCAGTTTAACAGTTCTGAAAACCTGGAAATTCTCGCTTTTGGCTGTGCTTCATCCAGTTCTTCTTTTGAACCATAGCCATATTCAACGGCAATGGTTTCAATCCCATTTTTACGAGCACCAAAAATATCATGCTCACGGTCACCGACCATTAAGCATTCTTCAGGGTTTAACTGCTCTTTTTCTAAAATATAAGTAATAAGTTCGCCCTTATTGGTACGCTCACCCGTTAGTTCACTGCCGTATGGGTAGTCGAAGTATTTCAGTAAATCAAAATGATCCAGAATCTGACGTGCGTATACTTCAGGTTTAGCCGTCGCTAAAAACAAACGATAGCCCTTGTTTTTCAATGCCTCCAGCGTTGCCGCAACATCATCAAAAACATGGTTTTCATATAGCCCCGTCACTGCAAAACGCTCTCTGTACCCAAGCAAAGCCTGCTCTGCCAGCACATCATTGACATCGACATTCAACAGTTTTGCCAAAGAGGCTTTCAATGGTGGGCCAATAATCCAGTCTATATTTTCACTGTCAGGAATCGGATGCCCAACTTTATTCAGCCCATAACGCGCAGAAGTGGTAATGCCCACTTTGGGATCAGTCAAAGTCCCATCCAGATCAATTAAAAGATGCTTAATCATGAGTTCATCCTGCCATTACAGAAAATATGACTTTTACTGAAAACACTGTTTTACAGAAATCAGTGTCGAGAGTTGCTTCAAAGTTGCCTATACTAACGCAAATTATGATTTTAAGGACATGGCTGTGCGCCCAACCGTACTTTGTTTTTCAGGTCTTGACCCTTCTGGCGGTGCAGGAATACAGGCAGATATTGAAGCTATTGGGCAAAGTGGTGCACATGCAGCCATCGCCTGTACCGCACTGACAGTTCAGAACTCTCAGCAGGTCTTTGGCTTTGAAGCGACTTCAAAAGAATTATTACTTGCACAAGCCAATGCTGTAGTTGGTGATTTACCAATTAAAGCGATCAAATCTGGTATGTTAGGTACTACCGATAATATCGCAGCCTTGGCTGAGTTTTTACGGGAACATTCAGATTATCTGTATGTGCTTGATCCTGTTTTAGTCGCAAACAGCGGTGGTTCACTGGGTAATCAGGAAACATTGGTCAAAGCCTTTGTAGAACTGATTCCTTTGGCTACAGTTTTAACTCCAAATACAGTGGAGCTTCGTGCTTTAACAGGTGAGCAAGATTTAGAAAAAGCCACAGCAAAACTGTTTGAAATGGGTGCAAAAGCAGTTCTGGTCAAAGGCGGTCATGAAGATACACCTGACTATATCCGCAATGCGCTTTATGTGAATGGTGAAATGGTTTCCGAAACCAAATGCCCGCGTTTAGACGGTGAATATCATGGTTCAGGCTGTTCGCTTGCAAGTTTTATTGCAGGTCGATTGGCTTTAGGTGATTCATTACAAGTTGCTGTAAATCATGCAGAAGCGTGGTTATTTGGTGTATTGAAAAATGCAGAAACACCTGTTGAAGGTGGTCAGAAAATTCCAAAGCGGTTTTGAGTTGAATTGCTTTTAGCTCCTTCTCTTGCTGGTGAGAAATGAAACTCCGCAAGAGAAGGAGTTTCATAGCCCCTCATCCTCTTGCCGAGTTACCTCCTCATCCCAAAGGGAGAAGGAGCTTTCATTATTAATTTAGGTTCAAGTTAGTAATTTTTTAATCACTTAAATAAATACAAAGAATTAAAGTCCTTCTTATATTTCGCTATTTGTCTCATACCACTTTCAAAATTAGAGTGATTACTCTAAAATATTTTTATCTACGATTCAGAGCTGATGACAGCGAATAAAAAGTTACAAAGACAAAGTTAAGAACAAAATAATTGAAAAGGAATTTCCAATGAATTACCGACAATATCAAGATGATCTGAATAAACTGTTAGAGTCTGAAATCTTTGGTGAAGCTGTTTTTCTTACTGCGGCAAAATACACCAAGTCTGAAGAACATAAGCAAAAATGGATGGTTTTAGCAGCTTTGGAAACCCAGACCCTTGAACGTTTTCAGGCATTTTTAAAGCAGAATAACTTAAAAGCTACATCTCGTTTGCATATCAAAACTCAAGGTAGTGCCACAGGTTTTGTATTGGCTAAAATGCCGTGGAAACTGGCGATGTTTTTAATCAAAGATGGTACTCAACCTTTTATGCAAGCCTTTGAACGCTTATGTAAACATGCTGATCAGGATACTCAGATGTTTTTTGAATATGTGCTGAATCATGAAAAAAGTATTTATGAGTTTGCCGATAAAGAGTTGAAAAAGCAAAAGACTACGTCATTGGACAAAGTGAAATATTTGCTTGATTAAGAAGTAGCTTCTTAATCACTAAGCTAGTTTTAATCAAACGGTTTTATCAGCATGGCTATTTTGAAGATTTTGCACATGCTGACGATTAGTTTTCCAAGATTTTTCTAATACTTCTTTTTCAATTCTGAGCTGAATACGTTTCAGTTTTGTCGATGGAATCACTTCATCTTTAAAGCCTTTGACATAATCTGTCAAAGCTGCGCCACGAAAAACATTGCTCGGCATTTGTGTTTTAAACTCACAATCAGGCATAAAAACTACAACTGAATGAATCAATGTAGAATCAACAATATCAGTCAAAATATTTTCTAAAACCTTTTGATGTTTATAGTTTTGATGCAATGGGTTTTGGAATTTATAAGAATTTTTATAAATTTTCTGTGTCCAAGTTTTTTGACGCTCGCCACCAAAAATCCAACCTTTATAATTCTTGGTTTCGACCACAAAAATACCATAAGGACTCAGTAAAATATGGTCGATTTGTGATGTTTGGTTCAGTTCATCGGGCAACGTACAGTCATTGAGTAAAGTATATTTTTCTTTGTCTAAATACAATTTTACATGCACACTGACAGCAAACTCCCCCCATTTTCCCTTTTTAAAAAGGTTTAAATGCATTGATTGCCCCAACAATCAGAAATAAAGGAATCATCCACCACAATTGTGAAAATAGTGGCGCTAACATTTGTGATGTATTCATTTAAAATTTTATATTTCAATAATTTAAATTAGTCTATTGTAATTTCTCAATTTTTAAAAGAATACCCTTATTCTCCAACCCACCTGCAAAACCCACCAATTTCCCATTTGCACCAACCACCCGATGACACGGCGCAATAATCGAAATCGGATTTTTACCATTAGCAGCACCCACCGCACGAACTGCTTTGATATTCCCAATCTGTTCTGCGATCTGCTTATAACTACGTGTTTCACCAAAAGGAATAGTTAACAACGCTTGCCAGACTTTTTGCTGAAACTCAGTACCCTCAAAGTCTAAAGGCAAATCAAAAACCTGACGTTGCCCTGCAAAATATTCATTCAACTGCTTTTGCGTTTCGAGCAAAATTGAATGCTGAACATTTTCAATCAATTCTGCCAAACGAACACGATTGGGATTTTCATTTTCCCAAAGTACTGCCACCAAAGCTGTTTCAGTCGCAACCAACTTAAGTTGACCTACAGGAGAAGCCATTTCCATAAAAGATAGTTTCATCGACTTCTCCTTAAAAAAATTCATATTAAGATGATGAGAGTTTCATCAATACTAACCCAGAAATGATTAAAACTGCTGCTAACATTCGCATAGCAGATGCAGGTTCACCTAAAAAGAATATCCCGACGGCAAATGAACCCACTGCACCAATACCAGTCCATACTGTATATGCTGTGCCAAGCGGTAATGTTTTCATGGCATAGGACAATAAAGCAAAGCTTGCGATCATAAAAACAATCGTCAAAATACTTGGTGTCAGTTTACTGAATCCATCAGACACTTTCATAAAATATGCCCAGACCACTTCCAGTAAACCCGCAACAACCAACAACACCCAAGCCATAATTTATTCCTTACATACGAAAAACAGTAAGGCGAATGATTCAACCTTACTGTCCAAAATTAATTTACATTTAAACTTATGAAGATGAGAGTTTCATCAATACCAGACCTGAAATGATCAAAACCGCAGCAAGCATACGCATGGCAGAGGTTGGTTCACCTAAAATAAAGATCCCGACCAGAAATGAACCAATTGCGCCGATTCCCGTCCAGATGGTATAGGCTGTCCCTAACGGTAATGTTTTCATGGCATACGCCAAAAGACCAAAGCTTAAGATCATGAAAAATATTGTGATAATGCTCGGTGTGAGCTTTGTGAAGCCCTCGGACATTTTCATGGTATATGCCCAAACGATTTCAAAGACACCTGCAAAAATAAGAACAATCCAAGCCATGACGACCTCCAAATTTTAATTAGAGTCAGGTCGTCCTGACGATTTTTCCTGGTGCAGTTTTTAGAAATAAAGCACGAAGGGAGGTCGTTCCTCCTGCGAATGGTTTCATCATAGCTGATTTTTAGGACAATACAGCACTGATTTACAAATTTTGACCCAAAATACACCTATAAAAATTAGGGCTTTAATGATAAAAGCCCTAAAACAGTTCAAAATTATAAATACAACCTGACATATAAAACTTACAGTAATCATTGAAATTGAATTAACCCAAATAAGAAATTTCTTAATTGTGGTTTCAATGCCGTTGATGCTGTCACGTTAGGCGACATGGATGTCGCTGTCAGGCAAAGGTATATGGACATACCTTTTGCCTGACAAAGGATTTTTGTCACTTTTCATCCCTGAAAAGTGAGGCACTGCCTACACAAATTAATCCAGCTTTTGATAAAATATGAGGCAGTGTAAACTCAGATTTAATGAAAATACGTTTAATTCCTAAAGAATATAAAAAAACTTATCAAAATTTGAACCTCACCCCTGCACCATAGAGCCAACCCTTTTCAGAGCCACTTTCCACTTGCCACGGTGTTGCATCATTACCTTTGGAATATTCATAAGCAATATCCACATAAGGCATGACTTTTTTACTGATCTCATAACGGGTTTCAATGCCTGTTGTGACAGTACTTAAACCTGATTTTTTGGCATATTTAGAATCATCTGAAAATACTACATCGACATTCAAATACGGTTGAAAAATCAACTTCTGTGTCAGCAATAAATCACGTTCAGTTTCCAGACTGAAGCCCGAATAATTGTCCTCACCTGCATAGAGATAAGCATCTGTTTCAAAGAAATACGGTGCCATTCCATGCAAGCCAATCACAGCATCCAGTTTTTCTTCTGTATCAGTACCGCGCTGATCACGTTCAACTTTTTCCACACGATAGCGCGCACCGATTTGCGCATCCCAAAAGTCTGAAATCATGCGACTGTAGAGCATTTTAAAATCATACTCAGCATCATGCGATTCATGTTTATCTATATGTGCTTTAAGGAAAATCTTATTTTCATCTGTCCCGATGCGGGTTTCAATTTCAGATTTTAAAGCACCCTTGCCATCTTCATTCAGCAACCATTTATTATCCACCGTAGTCACCGCATAAATTTGCGCGCCATGTTCTTTACGGTGATCATGCCCTTGATGTGCTGTATGATCTGTCGCTGAAGCCGTTTTTTGCTGATGTTGTGAATGATCCATTGCGCCATGATTCATAGATGCGTCATTCATATTTTCATGACTCATCTGTGAATGGTTCATTTTGGAATGATCCATTACAGGCATCGTAGTCATTTGAGTTTCAGTCGATGTATCTGAATGATGCCCCTCATGTGCTACAGCCCAAGCACTGACTAAAAATAAAGAACTTGCCAATACTGTTTTTGGAAATAACTTAGTGATGTGCATGATTATCTCCTTTCACGTTTTTATTTTTAGAATCAGTTGATCCTTTTTGATCCTCTTGATTTTTCGGTTGAACTGTTTGGCAATGTGCTACATGTTCAGCAGCATTCATATGCGCATGCTCACCTTGACGATGTGGTGTACATTCTGCTTCTGACATCGTTGCATGACTCATCGCATGATCTTGTGGCATTTGCTGATTTGGCATTTGATGGTGAGACATATGCTGATGTTCAGCATGTTGCTGTGGCATACCATGCGCATGTCCTTCATGTGCCATCGTCCAAGCACTGACTAAAAATAACGAACTTGCCAATACAGCTTTTGAAAATAACTTAGTAATGTGCATGTTGATCTCCTTGCTGTACCGCATTGCTATTTTTATCTATATTGCTGTTTGAAACATTTTTTTGAATTGGGGTCGTGGTGGTTTCACCCTCTGAAACATTGGCAACGATCAGCTTATTCATCATGCCTGCGCTCATGTGATACAACAGGTGACAGTGAATCGCCCATTCACCCAATTCATCCGCAGTGAGTAATGCCGTCATTGTTTTTGCAGGTGGCACAACGATAGTGTGTTTGTTCGGCATATCCACTGCAGGCTGACCATTTTCCAGTTGCATAAACATGCCATGTAAATGCATCGGGTGCGCCATCATGCTGTCATTGATAAATTTGATTCTGATGCGCTCGCCATATTTCACTTTTAATGGCTCTGCATCGCTGAATTTTTTACCATTAATTGTCCAGATATAACGTTCCATCGTACCGCCCAAACGAACAACCAATTCACTTGTCGCTTCACGGGTATCAGGTTGTGGAGTTAACGATTTTAAATCACTGTATTGCAGGGCTTTATCACCTTGTGGCGTTGCAGCATTTGCCCAACCCTCTACAACTGCATCAGATTTTTGTGCTGTTTTTGCTGCAGGCATTTGATGTTGTGAATGATCCATACCCTGCATTTCGCCATGATTCATCTTGGAATGATCCATACCATGCATCGCACCATGATCCATCTTCGAATGATTCATTTTTGAATGATCCATGCCCGCATGTTCAGTACCATGCCCCATATCATCCATGGTTAAAATGGCACGTGGGCGCGCTTGTGGCATGTGAATACCATGCGTATGTGGATTTAATTCATTGTGCAATGTGCCAATGGCAAAACCTGAGCGGTCAATTGACTCGGCTTCGATCTGATAATGCCCTGTCTTTGGCTCAACCACGACATCGTAGGTTTCTGCCGTACCAACACGGAACTCATCCACAGCTACAGGTTTCACAGGCTGTCCATCTGCACCCACCACCGTCATTTTCAGATTTGGAATACGCACATCAAAGAACGACATCGCAGAGGCATTGATAAAACGTAGACGCATTTTTTCATTCGGCTTAAACATGCCTGTCCAGTTCTGCTCAGGCGTTTTACCATTGATCAAGTAGGTATAACCTGTAACATCAGACATGTCTGTTTTTAACATGCGCATCTGATTCCACATTTTGCGATCAGACCACGTGGCTTTTAAACCATCACGTTTCACCCGTTTCCATACATCGCCCAAAGTTTCACGCTGATCCTGATAATATTCAGCGGAAATTTTCAGATCTTTTTGAATCTGGTCGCTGGTTTTTTCATGGAAATCCGACAGCATCACCACATAGTCACGCTCAGTTTTTTCATGCTCAGCAAGTGGTTTCTTGTCCTTAGGATAAATCACCAAAGCACCGTATAAACCGTCCTGTTCCTGACCTTTGGAATGCGCGTGATACCAGTAAGTTCCGCTTTGACGCACTTTGAATTTATAGACAAAATCACCTTTCGGTTTAATGCCATTAAAACCGTTAAAGCCCGGTACGCCATCCATCAAACCTGGCAATAACAAACCGTGCCAATGAATCGAAGAATCCTGATTTTTTAAATTATTATGTACATGAATCACAGCATCATCCCCTTCCTCAAATTCAAGTAGAGGCGCAGGGAATTTGCCATTTACGGTGATACGTTTTAAGGACTTGCCTGTAACATTGACCATTCCTTCATCAATGGTCAGATGATATTCCTTGACTGCTGCAAAGCCCCAGGTAGACGAGAATAAAGCAACAGCGACGACGATGCTTTTTGAAAATTGAATAGACATAACTCAACCTTAATTTCTGAATTTATTTAAAAAATAATGCTTCGGAAAATCAGATTAAGCTTTAGGAGGACGTAGAATTTCCTGCCAATGCCCTGCGAGATGCTGAGCTTGGTAATAAATTTTTGGGGAGTAGTGTTCAGAATTATCTTGCGGAACAACTAATTTTGGAATATCGGTATTGAACCAGACAATTGAAGACTGACAAGAGAATAAGGCACAGTTTTGACAATCCGCATGTTGTACATGCTGAGATTGAATCAGTTGATTATGACAATCTGTTAAAGATTGCGCAGTATCATTATTCTGCGCTTCCAGATCTGCACAATGCTGTTTCATATCCTGTACTGACATGTTTTGCATCATGGTTGCATGATCAACACCGATCTGATTCTGTATCTGCTCATGTTGCATCTGCATACTGATCTGCATGGTTTTTACAGAAGCAACAGACACACTGCTCCACCCTATGGCGAAAACCATAAGACAAACAAACCAGGCCTGTTTGCAGAGTTGTGTGAACACGTCAGAATCTATCCGCGAATATGAATAACTCTTTTAAGCATATCCTGTAATACCATGATTGGCAAATTACAAAAATGTAATTCAGGTTTACACAGCAGATACACCCGAATACTTTCCAGCCAGTATATTTTTATAGCTGTGCTGAACAATCCATCAGTACAGATCAATATTTAAATCATAAAAAAAGAGCCCATTTGAGCTCTTTTTAAACATAAAACGATGAGTTGATAAACGATTGATCGCTATTTGATTAATCTATACTCAGCTTATCCATATACTTATCAACATGGTTATCCATAGAGTTATCTACAAAGTTATCCACAATTCATGAATAACTTATTCAAAAAATGCTAAACGGTCACTGCACCGACTTTTGCCAGTTCAGAACGCATTTCATCAATCACCGCTTTATAATCAGACTTGCCAAAAATAGCTGAGCCTGCAACAAACATATCTGCACCAGCTTCAGCAATTGCATGGATATTTGCCGGTGTTACACCACCATCCACCTCTAAACGGATATCACGACCTGAGGCATCAATGATTTTGCGTGCCTGACGCAGTTTATCCAGAGTTCCAGGAATAAATTTCTGACCACCAAAACCAGGGTTCACACTCATCAGAAGCACCTGATCGACTTTATCTAAAACATAGTCTAAATAATGTAAAGGTGTTGCAGGGTTAAATACTAAACCTGCTTTAGCACCACCATCTTTGATCAGCTGTAAAGATCGGTCAATATGATGTGTTGCTTCTGGATGGAAGGTAATAATATCCGCACCTGCTTCCAGGAAATCACCAATCATACGATCTACAGGTGACACCATGAGATGCACATCAATCGGTGCTTTAATACCATATTTTTTCAGAGCCTTGCACACACCTGCTCCAAAAGTTAAGTTTGGAACATAGTGGTTGTCCATCACATCAAAATGCACAACATCTGCACCTGCTGCTAATACATTGTCGACTTCTTCACCCAGACGGGCAAAATCGGCAGAGAGTATTGAAGGGGCTATTAAGAATGGCTTGGACATGAAAAAACCTGGCTGGCTGTTATCGGATAAATTCCATTATAACAAATCAGACCAGGTCCGTCAGAATGTAAATACAGACTCAGCAATCAATGAATAAAGCGATCTCAGGCTGAACCTGTATTTGCCCTGTTACTGCGTTTGCAGTTGTTTTTCAAATTTTTTGACCTGTGCGATACGCTCTTTCGTTGCTGGATGGCTGGATAAAAATTCTGTGACTGCATTACTGCTTTTCTCTTCACTGTTTTCTTCAGACAGGCGCTGTAGAAAATCTGAAAAATATTTCACAGGTACATTCTTTTTATGCATCTGCTTTAATGCATACAGGTCAGCTTCTGACTCAAAATCACGTGAATAACCTGCGCCAACAAGTGCCACCGGCAGTGAACTGAACAGATCGGAACTGTCACCTGTGACAGCAATTAAAATTGCACTGAAACCCAGACTGGCAATCGCCTGCTGCAGGCTGTGACGTTCCACAATATGCCCCTGTTCATGTGCAAGCACACCCAGTATTTCACGGTTATCTTTGGTCAGTTTAACCAGTTCATCGGTCAGAATAATTGTATTGTTTGGCAATGCCAGGGCATTTGCACCGATTTCACCACCAGCCCGAAACAGTAGCTTTGCCGGCTTCCCTTCTGCCACACTGTCCAGATACTGCTTACGGATCTGTTCCTGTCTTGCAGCCGGTAACGTTGATTTTTCTGTCATCCGGAAGACCTGCTTTTCAGCTTCTTCACCCAGCTGATTCATGGTATCAACAGGTAACACACGGGCTATATGATGGGATGCAAAAGGAACACCCCATTTCACTACAGCAAAGGCAAATACAGCGACAAAAACGATACTGAACAGAATCAGTGAGGGAGAACGCTCAAGCTTCCAGATGGAATGGTAGGTCTTTTTATTTCCAATCATAAACCAGTCAGGCAAAGCCTGCTGAAGCTCAAGCCTTGCATCATCCTTCATTTCAATGATCGGTTTTATTTTGCCAAGCGCACCAATCAGCGTCATATCTTCATACATATAACGCCGTTGATTTTCATACTGATCACCATAACGGATCAGGACAGACTGTGCATCTATAGGACTGATCCGTGCAGGCTGCGGTCTGGATACAACGCCATCATAAAAAACTGCTTCGACAGATGAAACCATATCCATTTGCTCCATTTTTACAGAGAAATATCAAGATCAAAAATATCACTGATCTCTTCTGCCAGCGCACTGTGATCCTGCTGAGCAATGTTATACAGCTGATCGGGATCATCCACCATATTCAGGGTCAGATTGTCCACCTTATAACGATAGCTTCGAACCGCTGCCCATGGACTTAAAAAACCGACTGAAACAATACGGGCAAGAATATTGGTCCCTTCAATCCAGGCATAGCGCCACTGATTACAGTTGGTATCGAACTTACTGTTGCCTAAAGTCACGTTTTTCCAGGTCGCAATATAAATTCGTGCAGCAATCAGAGGAAACAGGAAAAAAATAGCCAGTGTATAAATCAGACCAAAAACAGCCATTGCACCTGAACCGATAGCTTCAAGTCCTGAAGACATGGAAATGCCTGAAACAGCAACCAAAGCCACCACAATAATGATAAATGCAAGCAGGGGTAAATAAACTGCTCCCATAAAAGTCGTCCATTTGGTATGGATGGTAAATGGAAGCTGACCTGCAAACAGGTGGTTGAAGGTATAGCGTTTATACAACCAGATGGCCACAGGGAAAAATAGCCCAAGCGTCACAATGGTCAGCAATAAAGCCAAAAAGAAAACAATATATGCTTTCAGCGTTGAACCGCCAAAGTAAAAGCGGCTGTTGCCATACTTACTGTTTCTGGCAGTAAAGCGGATGGTTGCTCTTAACAGCCACGGTACAGCCAGATAGATTAAAAGTGCACCAATTCCAGCAATTTTAGGAGAATATCCCGCAGCAAGCGAGATACCGATATACAGTCCAATCGCAATCAGACGACCGATCAGGATTTTGCGTGGGATACCCGTAAAATCAAACTTACGGTTATAAAATTCAGTATTGCCATAAAAATAACGTAAGCGTCTGACTTTTGCCCAGGGTGCATACAGGCTCAACGTAACAATCGTCAGCAGAATGTTGACGATCCAGATGCCGAAATACTCAGAAGCACTGCCATGGAACTTAAAACCCAAAGTTTTTGCATTGCCTGAGGAATGAGTAAACGAAGGAATGACTGGCGGTGTTGTGACTGATGGATCAACAGGAATAATTCCAGGTTCTGTGTTTTGCATTTTTTACCTTAATATTTATTTTAGGTTGAATTTTTAATATTCAGATTTATCTTTTAAAAGAAAGCTCCTCAGCCGAAACAGAGAAGCCCGTGTTCTTTATATCATATAAAATTCATGTGTAATATGCAGGAATTTTAAGCACCCAATTGTACAGCATGAAACTGTAAATGTTCATCTATAAATGACTGAATGAAATAATAGCCGTGGTCATAACCCTCATGCTCACGCAGTGTAAGTTTCTGACCTGCTTTTTCACATGCAGCCTTGAACAGTGCAGGATTAAGCTGAGCATAGAACTGATCTTTCAGTCCCTGATCAATCAGAATTTCACTGAAAAGTGCACCTTTGGACTGGATCAGTTCCACAGCATCATGCTGCGCCCATACTTCCTGGACATTTCCCAGATAATTCGTAAATGCCTTGATTCCCCACGGACACTGAGATGGCGCACAGATCGGAGCAAATGCTGAAACTGAACTGAATTTTTCAGGATATTTCATGGCAAGTGTTAAAGCACCATGACCGCCCATGCTGTGTCCCATAATTCCTGTTTTGTCAGTATGTACCGCAAAATTTCTGACAATCAGATCATACAGTTCAGAAGCAATGTGGTTTTCCATCTGATAATGTGCTGACCACGGAGATTCTGTTGCATTGATATAAAAACCTGCACCCTGACCGATATCCCAGTGATCGCCCTTTGCTACATTTTCACCGCGCGGAGAAGTATCAGGAGTCACCAGGATCAACCCTAGCTGAGATGCCATTTTCTGTGCATGTGCCTTAAGCGCAAAGGTTTCTTCGGTACAGGTCAGCCCCGCCAGGAAAAACACTGCTGGGCACTTCTGTCCATCAAGTGCCTGAGGTGGCAAAAAAATACCAAACCGGCTTTCACCGTTCAGTGTTTCTGAGCTGAAACTGTAAATTCGCTGCTCACCATCGAAACATTTATTATTCTGTACCAGTTCCATGATCAGTCCTTTAAAAATAGTGATATTTGATCAGTGCTGCACTGCTGCTGTATGTGATGTCAGTTGTGTTTCTGCTGCAGGAGCATCAACCTTTGCGGATGGGAACAGATGCTGTTCCAGCTGAGGAAGCATCAGCTCCATATTTTTTCCCATCGACCATTGTGGTTCTGAGGGATCAAAACCCTGCGCCTTTTCCCATTTTGCAACCGTTTCACTTGCCTGAACAAAAGCCTGGCGGATGCTTGGCTGCTCGCGCATTGCCTGATCAAAGAATGCACGTCCAAAATAGGTATAATCCGCTTCATTTGAACAGCCGAAGGATGCACGATCCGCTGCTGAAGCTGTAATGATCAGTGTATTGTCATCCTGCAGCGCAGAAACAAAACTTCCAGAATAACAAGCAGATATTACAATCACACGCCAGCGTACACCTGAACGGTCCAGTGCATCTTTAAGCCATTTTGGATCGACCTGAGTCAGATCAAGGGGCGCATTTTCCATTTCAAAACGGTTCGGCAGACCATGTGATGTCATATAAAGAAACAGCACATCACTCTCTCGGTTCATCTGCTGCCCGATTCTGCGCAATGCCAGTTCCATACTGGTTGTCGATGCAACAGGCAGGCTCAAACGTGTGGACGGATTATTTACAAGTGCAATCGAACGCCCGAAAGTTCCAAAACGGGTATCAAACTGTTCCCGTATCCGCTCGATTTCGGACATAAAGACATCCTGATAACCTGCACCTGCCACCCCCATAAAGTACCAGTGTGACTGCGCAAACTCACCCAGCTGAATGGTTTCAAGGGCTTTATTCAGCAACCTGTTCTGAGCATAAAATGCATCTTCTTCAAAAACCGGTGGAGACTCCTCCACTTTCCAGATAGGCTGGTTTTTGACGGACATCTGCCAGACCACCAGTGTAAACAGAGTCGCAGCAATAATCAGCGCACGTTCCCACCACGGCCAGTGCAGTTCACGTGCAAACACCCAGACCACCGCCAGACTCTGCCAGACAAACAGCACCATAAATACGGTCGGCAGATAGTCATACAAAGCATAAGGTAAAACATCAAGCAGACCGAGGTACTGAATCAGGCTTTGCAGCAGTGCAATATGCGTATCCAGCACCAGCCACAGTAAAGCCGGAACAAGCATTAAACGGGGATTGTTAATCCGCTGGGACAGGAAAATACCGACAATGAGAGCAATAAACGGCCACAGCGCATAACTGACCAGTCCCTGAGAGTTGAACTCCCCCACTTCACCAGCGCTGAGCCAGCTGAACAGTGTATTGGCACTGCCGCCCAGAATCCCCCAGAACACAAGCTGCATAATGGATGGACGTACAATCTGTAATGAACGTCGTGATCCAAGAAAAAGCCACATCCCAGCCGTCTGGTTGCTTTTAAAATCATGCCAAAAATTGATGGAGGGTTTGAAGTCAATCATAGGGGTTTCGGTTCAGCTGAGAGCTTGCTTGAATGCTCTCTTAGTTTATTCCTGATGCTGTTTTTAGCAATGATGTTTTTCAACTATATAACAAATCGTTGCCGATTATTAAATCATTCACCAGCAATTATCCTAAAGTCCTGGCTGAAAATATGCATCAAAACGACAGGCATCGCCTGACCACTGATAAGTGGTTGATTCATTATTCAAAAACACTGCCAGTCTTGGGCGTTTTACAACCACCCGTTTTGCAATCTGCTTTGCCAGTGGCAACAGCGCATCACCAAGATCCATTTCACCATCTTCAGGCAGCAACATATGCAGTAACTGCATCTGTTTTTTAACCTGAGCCTGTTTTTTAACAGCCTGCTGATTCTGATCACGCTGTGGAAACATCGGATCCAGATAAACAACATCCACCGTCTGGTTCTGATCATTCAGCTGCTTCAGATATTCTGCCGAATCTGAAAAGACCAACTGAATGGAAGCCGTCACCTGACTCAGATAAGCATCCTCTTTTGCTCTGTTCAGACTGTCTTCAAGTAAGCTAAACAATACAGGATGACGCTCAACCAGGGTCACTCTGGCACCCAGGCATGCCATTAACAGACTGTCATGCCCAAGACCAGCTGTTGCATCCACCAGTACAGGTTTTTCAGAAAGATTACAGGCTCTGGCTATCAGTTCAGATTTTAAGGATGCTCTTTTCAACCGTGGAACTTCTGCTACCCAGTCGGGCTGCATTTTCATACCACTGGCACACAACCATAAGCCTGAACCATCCACACATAAAGCCAGTTCAGGATTCAGACGTAAAAATCGCGCATTCAGCTTTTCGACCTGAACCATACTGACCTGAACCCCACGTGAAAAAAGCACAGCAGAATACTGCTGTGCTTTTTCCTGAAATTCAGACTCGGAATATAAGCGTATTTCGCTTACCATAATTTCCAGCCTGTTAATGCAAACAATAAAATAATCAGTCCAGAGACAATCCGGTACCATGCAAAAACCATGAAATCACGTTTTGCCACATAAGCCACAAGAACACGGATTAAAATCAGTGCTGACACAAATGAAACCAGTGTACCGAAAGCCAGTACGGTCCAGTCCTGTGTACTTTCAAAGACATGATAGCTCTGATATAAGTCCAGCAAGCCTGCACCCACAATAACAGGAATACCCAAAAAGAATGAAAACTCAGTTGCTGCTTTACGTGAAACACCCAGCATCATTGCACCAATAATGGTTGCACCTGAACGTGAAGTTCCTGGAACTAAAGCTAAAACCTGAATCAGACCAATATAAACGGCTTCTTTAATTGAAATATTTTCAACTTCCTGCGCATTCACTTTCGGTGGATTCTTTTCCACCCACCAGATGATCACACCACCAACAATCAGACCTAAAGCAATCGAAATATCATTGAACAGATATGCTTTTACAGTTTGCCCCAAAGTCAGACCAACCAGCATGATTGGAATGGATGCCAGGATTAAGCCTATCCCTAACTGACGCCCTTTCGGTTCACCAGATACAAGCCCTGTTGCAGCACCCCAGAGCTTTGCCCAGTATTCATAAATAACCGCAGCAATCGCACCCATCTGAATTGCGATCACAAAAACATCACTTTTTTCTTTGGTCCAGAAGTTCATTAATTCAGAAGCAAGAATTAAATGTCCTGTACTGGAAATTGGTAAAAACTCTGTTATACCTTCAACAATACCCATGATTGCTGCTTTAAGCAGCAGTAAAAGATCCATAGAAAATCCTGATTATGGTTTGCCCTGTTCTGGAATTTTTTTCCAGGCATTATCACGTAAATAGACAGGCAATGCCTGCTCAGCACTGACCCACTTTTTCTGGCTTGCATGCTCGCGTGCAATGGTAGCAATATCATTTGCTGTTGCATTCAAGTCTTTGTATTGTATTTGTTCTTGCTTAATTAAATCTGAACCCGAACCCACCAGCTGAAACTGAACCTGTTCAGCAGCTCTGGCGTAATCCAGTAAATATTCTTCTGAAACTGCCTGCATGATGCCCTTATCATTGAGCTGATAGCTGGCGATGTACACTTCCTGCATACGTGCATCCAGTACGGCTGTCACTGCTGTCAGCCCCGCAATCCGATAAGCCGCCTGCGCCAGTGCCTGCAATGTGGAAACAGGGATAACCGGTAAATCATTTGCCCATGCCAGCGCCTGTGTCACAGCAGCATTGATCCGTACCCCACTGAACGAACCTGGTCCACGACTGAATGCAATTGCCGTTAAATCGGCAGCAGCAGTTCCCGTCTGGCTAAAACCTTGCTCAATCAGCGGTAAAATAGTTTGTGTCTGCGCTTTCGCTCTTGCATCCAGCTGAAAATAAAGCTCCTGAGTTTCATCCACGATAGAAACAGAACACTGCTCATTGGCTGTTTCCAGTGCCAGCAATTTCATGCACAACCTATTTTTCAAATAAATAAACGGTGACTATGATACTCCACTCAATCTCAGTTCGCGAGCGCAGAAACTGTTATTAAAAATAAAGCCGGATCAACGTCCGGCTTTAAAACAGAATATTCTGTGCTGTTACAGGGTTACAGCTTCAAGCTGCTGAAAGTTTTTAAAATGCTCTGCATAATGCATGGCACTCATTTTCAGTCGGAATTCCGCATTTTCATCCAGCGTTTTGACCACTTTTCCTGGTGATCCCATCACCACTGAATTATCTGGAATCACCTTACCTTCAGGAATTAAGGAGTTTGCACCAATAATGCAGTTTTTACCGATCACAGCATTATTTAACACCACAGCATTAATCCCGATCAGACTGTTGTCTCCCACCGTACAGCCATGCAGCATGGCTTGATGCCCGATGGTGACATAATCTCCAATATGCATGTCTATGCCGGCATCTGTATGCAATACCGCGTTTTCCTGCACATTGGTAAAATTACCCAGATGAATTTTGGCATTATCACCACGGATAACAGCACCAAACCAGACACTGACCTGAGTCCCCATTTCGACCTGCCCAATCACAGTCGCATTATCAGCAACCCACCCATCCCAGGGCTGATTTAAAGCGCGTGGCGTAAATTCCTTAAACTTATACAACATGATGCAACATCCTTATCCTGTAGCTTATCTGTGACTTTTGACTTTAAATGCAGGTGAATTCAGTAAAAATGGCCAGTCTTTCTGATAATTCAGACCATACTGAAACAATGACACCAGCATTCTTGCGGTTAAACCCCATACCACCTCATTTTCCACCCGCATACTTGGAAAATACAGCGACTGATGTTCAAAACGGACTTCGTAAGGAACAGGTGGTGCATCCATCAGATTCTTCAATGATGCAAAAAATATCCTATCAATTTCAGTAGGTTGGGCAGTCAGCTGAACCTGTGGTGGAATCAGCCCAACCACTGGCTTTACCAGCATTCCATTTCGTGCTTTCTGCATAGGCAGATCCCCTACCAGCTGCACATCAAATGGACTCAATGCGGTTTCTTCATGAGCCTCACGCAATGCAACAACAATATTACTGGTATCCTGTGGATCACGCTTTCCACCTGGAAATGAAACCTCACCTGCATGATTATTCAGATATACAGAACGTCGTGTCAGCAATACTTTTGGGTCATGTTCATCTGTGATCGCAATCAACACAGCTGCGTGAGCTTCTTTGACCCGCTTTGAAAAACGCAGATTTTTTTGCAGCACATGTGTCAACAACCGATCTTCCATAGATTATTTATCCATTTTCATGAAATTTTATCATAGCCGAATTTTCAGCCATGCGGTGAGAAATGATGCCAAAGTTCAATTTTTCAGTTATGCTGACAAACACTCTGATCATTGATGATGACTATGAATTTTTGTGCAAACTGTGGCCATGAAACAACCGATAAAATCCCTTTGGGCGACCATCAGACTCGCCAGGTTTGCACACATTGCGGCAACATTCATTATGTCAATCCCAAAGTCATCTGTGGCGCACTCGCCTTATGGGAAAATAAAGTACTCCTGTGCAGACGTGCGATAGAACCCCGTTATGGTCTATGGACACTGCCTGCCGGTTATATGGAACTTTTTGAAACCATGGAACAGGGAGCTGCCAGAGAAACACGCGAAGAAGCCGAAGCAGAGATTAAAATCGAACAGCTCTACTGTATGTACAACATTCCTCGTATTGGTCAGATTTATGCGCTGTTTAAAGCTCAGCTGATTGATGGAAAATTTGGTGCAGGTGAAGAAAGCATTGAGTGCCGACTGTTTGACGAACATGAAATACCATGGACTGAACTGGCTTTTCCAAGTGTTGAGCGGACATTAAGACATTATTTTGAAGATCGTAACAAAGGTCACTTTGAAATCCATCTTGAAACACTGGGTTCACGACTGGATCATACAGGCTGATTTTCTGATCTAAATTATGATTTTATAAAATTTAAAATATCTGAAAATATAATACCGCTGTATCAGGAAACAGATTTCACCTGAGCATTTATTTTTCGGGTTCAGGTATCTATTTACAGCACTGTTCTGAATACCTTCATAAACATAAAAAAAAGCAGCCTTACGGCTGCTTTTTTAAGTCAGAAGTCAATAACGAATTATTGAGCTGCTTGACCAGGCTGTACAACTACAGTACGGCTACCAGAAATAGTCGCGAATACACGACGGTTCATAGCACGGCCTTCTTTAGTTTTGTTGTCAGCAATCGGTTGATCCCATGCGAAACCTTGAGTAGTCAGACGAGCTGGATCTACGTTATATTCGTTTACAAGAGAAGTTTTAACCGAGTTAGCACGAGCTAAAGATAAACGTTCGTTCAGTGCACGTGGACCAGTGTTGTCTGTGTGACCTTCGATGCGAGCAGTAGCGTTTGGATATTCAACTAACTTCTCAGCAACTTTAGCGATTTCAGGCTTGTACTGATCTTTGATGTTTGACTTGTTAGTGTCAAAGAACACACGAAGTTCCATGTTCAGGTCTTCAGTCAGTTCCTGTGGAGCAGGCTGAACTGGAGCAACTGGTTCAACTGGAGCAACTTCAATTACTGGAGCAGCTGGTTTCAGGTGACCACCAAGAACAACGTTCAGACCTGCAAGAGCTGTATAGTTCCAGAAATCTTCATCGATGTTATAAGTAGCACGAGCTTCTGTACGAAGAGACAGAGCATCGTTCAGACGCCAGAAAGCACCCAGACCTGCGTTACCTAAAGTACCTTCGTCATCTTTAAGTGCAACACCGTCATACTCATATTTGTAATGACCAGCACCTAAAAGAACGTATGGCTTGATTTTGCTGTCGTAGTTTTTAGTGATCAGATCAGAAGTAGCATAGAAGTTACCGTTGATCTGAGTCTGTTTGTATTCAGCACCAGCTGCAGCGTAATCAATGTCGCCTTTAACCTGGTTGTATTCAGCTTCGAAACCTAACCATGGAGTCAGTTCAACACCAAGCGCTGCACCAACAAACAGATCGTCCTGAAGTTCACCGTCAGAAGGGTTCATCAGGTGATCTTTTGCGCTGTTATTGTGTTTAGTGTCTTGGAAAGTGTAACCAAGCATTAACGGAGTAACAGTTACGCCTGCGTTTGCAGCTGCTAATGGAGCAGCTACCAGCATTGCTAAAGCAATACGACTCATTTTCATGGATTTATCCTCCAGAGATAACAATTGTTGTTCAAGCTCAAGCCTAAAATTTTTGGCTATCCTGAGATAGGCTTTATAAATACCCCAGATCTATTTTTAAGCTAGTCACCTCGAATCATACAAACACTTTATTTGTTTTCCAAGTGCTTGATAATTTTAATCAAGTAAATTATTGACAAAATTACTTACAATTTCCGTTGTAATTCGGTAAATTTTTACTCAACGTGGCTGTATGAATAGCTTATTTACTCTTGTCTTTCATTTTAACAGCTTTCTGAACACTTGAGTAATAAAATCTTAGTGACAAGAATAATCGACTAAACAGAACCTTAGCACAGCATTCTGTACAAATTATTAAAAAAAACAAGGGGAATATGATGTTTTTAAAGAGAAAAAATGGATTCACTTTATTTGAACTGATCGTAACCATTGCCGTTATTGGGATTATCGCTGTCCTTGCCGTTCCCTCATTCAAAAATCTGATGGCATCTCAGGAAGCTAAAAAAAATGTCCAGATTCTTAATTCAGTGATCCAGCTGGCAAAGTCACAATCTGTTACACATCGTACAAATACCGTACTTTGCTCCAGCGCTGATGGCAGCAGTTGTCAGGCGAACCAATGGGCAACAGGCTATATTCTGTTCCTGGACAGAAATAAAAATGGTGCAGTGGATAGCGGTGAAAAAGTCATCCAGTCGGAAAAGACCGGACTCAAATATGGCACCCTGACCTGGGCGGGTTCCGGGTCTGTTGCATATCTGACATTCAGAAAACCCAATGGTTTACCAATCGGAAGTAATGGAACATTTACCTATTGCTCCAGTGTGGGATCACAGAATCACTATAAGGTGATTCTGAATGATATGGGGCTGACCCGACAGGAACGACCATCGAGCTGTTGAGAACTTAGCGGTCTACAGTTTGGAACTGGGGATGCTTTATTCCTGAGCAAATTTCAATATACTGCTTAAATCCGGAATTCTGATAAATCCAATATGGAGAAAACAATGACTGACATCGTAATTGTAAACGGCGCACGTACCGCTATGGGTGGTTTCCAGGGAAGCCTGGCAACTGTCACTGCACCAGAACTGGGTGCTGTCACTATTAAGGAAGCGATTGCCCGTGCGGGTCTACAGGCTACAGATGTTGAAGAAGTCATTATGGGTTGCGTACTGCCGGCAGGCCTGAAACAGGGTCCAGCCCGCCAGGCAATGCGTCAGGCTGGCTTACCTGATTCCACCGGTGCTGTCACCATCAACAAACTGTGTGGTTCAGGCATGAAAGCGGTCATGCAGGCTGCCGATGCCATTAAAGCAGGTTCAGCTCAGGTGATTGTTGCAGGCGGTATGGAATCCATGACCAATGCACCGTATCTGTTACCAAAAGCACGTGGTGGCTACCGTATGGGTCATGGCGAAGTCAAAGATCATATGTTCTTTGATGGCCTGGAAGATGCAGAAACAGGTCGCCTGATGGGATCATTTGCTCAGGATATGGCAAATACCCGTAACTACACCCGTGAACAGATGGATGAGTTTGCAATCCGTTCACTGAAACGTGCGCAAAAAGCCATCACTGAAGGTTATTTTGCAGATGAAATCGTCCCTGTCACTGTTTCAGGTCGTAAAGGCGATGTGATTGTTGATAAAGACGAACAGCCGTTCAATGCCAACATCGAAAAAATTCCAACGCTACGCCCTGCATTTGCCAAAGACGGTACGATTACAGCTGCCAATGCCAGCTCAATTTCAGATGGTGCATCTGCTTTAGTACTGGCTTCTGCTGAACTTGCGGCACAAAAAGGCTTAAAACCATTGGCAAAAATTGTGACTTATGCATCTAACTCACAGCACCCGTCTGAATTTACCATTGCTCCTGTTGGCGCAATCCAGAAAGTCCTGAACAAAACCGGTTGGGATGCTCAGGACGTTGATCTATGGGAAATCAATGAAGCATTTGCCATGGTGACGATGTGCCCAATTGATGATTTCAAACTGGATGCTGAAAAAGTCAATATCAATGGTGGTGCATGTGCACTGGGTCATCCTGTTGGTTCTACAGGTTCGCGTATTATCCTGACTTTAATCCACGCTTTAAAACGTACAGGCGGTAAGAAAGGTATTGCAGCTCTGTGTATTGGTGGCGGTGAAGCAACTGCGGTTGCCATTGAAATTCTTTAAAATCTAAAGCATTCCCCTTACATTTCAAAAAATGTAAATTTAAAATCCCTCAGCTTTGAGGGATTTTTTATCACGGTTCATT
Source organism: Acinetobacter chinensis (assembly GCF_002165375.2). Taxonomy (NCBI): domain Bacteria; kingdom Pseudomonadati; phylum Pseudomonadota; class Gammaproteobacteria; order Moraxellales; family Moraxellaceae; genus Acinetobacter; species Acinetobacter chinensis. Next base: position 743,982 of record NZ_CP032134.1, on the reverse strand, counting down.
ACAAATTTTTCAGCAAAAATTAAGCAATACACTGCTAAATTAAATATTCAAAATAAAAATGGACTGCTGTCATGCAACCGAATCACTATCTTAATTTTCAGGGTGAAACCGAAGCTGCCTTTAACTTTTACAGATCAGTTTTTGGTGGAGAGTTTTCTTTTATTAAACGCTATTCAGAATTACCCGATGCACAGATTTCAGAGAAAGAAAAAAATTATATCCTGCATGTTTCTTTGCCAATTAATCCATTTACCGTTTTGATGGGTTCGGATACCACTGAACAGTTCTGCGCCCCGCAGAGTGCGCCTTTCAGTAAAGGTACCAACCACTATATTTCCATCAATCTGGATGCAGATGAGCAGGCTGAAGCACGACGCCTGTTTGATGCTCTGTCTGAAAATGGTCAGGTGGAAATGGCTTTGGAAAATACTTTCTGGGGTGCGCTGTATGGTGCATTTACCGATCAGTTCGGGATACGATGGATGGTGAACTGTCAGCTTGAAACTGAATAGCAGAATACCAAAAATGCAATATAGCCTGTTGAATCAATTCAGGTTATATTGCACTCATTAAAAATACGATTGATAAGAAATGATTCCAGGCATACCTCATACCATTCTGATCATTATCATCACGATTCTAACATCGCTGGCAGCGTGGCAGCATCGGAACATTATGAATCGTTTGATTTTCAATATTTCAGCGATTAAACATGGGCAATATGATCGCTTTCTGACGCATGGTTTTATCCACAATGATGGAATCCATCTGTTTTTCAATATGTTCACCCTGTATTTCTTTGGGCGCAGTATTGAATGGTTTTTCCGTGACTATTTAAATGGAATGGGCTTCGTCCTGTTTTACTGCAGTGCCGTTATTATTGCTGCGATTCCCAGTTATTTACAGAACCGGCATCTGAATTCTTACCGAAGTTTAGGTGCTTCTGGTGCTGTAAATGCAGTACTGTTCAGCTCGATTTTATTTAATCCATGGGGAATGATTTATATCTATTTTATTCCCATCCCTGCAATACTCTTTGGCACAATTTACCTGTGCTACAGCATGTATGCCATTCGCTCTGGGCATTCCCCACTGATTGACCATCGTGCTCACATCGCAGGTGCTGTTTATGGTTTCTTATTTCCTTTATTGCTGGAACCTGGTTTAGGAAGCGCTTTCTTTTATAAATTTTTAGCAACACCTTTTTCTTAAAGACTTAAGCAAAACATTGATTTTTAATACCCTTTAAACATCAATATTTGAGAACTGCGCAATAATGGTCAAGCCAACCGTAATAAAGGCAATGCCGAGCCACCCTGCCAGGTCAATATGCTGCCCTAAAAATGCTTTTGCCAGCAATGCCGTTGCAATCACACCGATACCAGACCAAAGCACATATAAAATACCCGCCTGCATAAACTTGAGTGCATAGGCGGCACAGGCAAAAGAAATAATATACAGAATCAGGGCAACTCCCTGATCTGCTTTATTGACCAAACCATTACCTTTGGCAGAATAAAACGTTGAAAGTACATCTGTGGCAATTGCGATCAACAGCCAGATCACACCTGGATTTATTTTTGCAAGCAATAAAGACATGGTTATTTTCATTTATCCAATCATGGGCGGATTTTAGCTCAAGTGCCTTTAAACCACTAGCATGCCCTGTATCTCAATCATCTTCAGACACCAATTTACAGTGATAAAAAAAGGCGAATCAATGATTCACCTTTTTGCTCAACAGACTGAGAGGTCTTAGAGTAACTCTTTACGAAGTTGCTCAGGAGTTTTCATTGAGAGTAAACCTGGTGCAACATCAAATGCAGTTTTCGCACCGTACTGCTGCATCTGATTTAAGCGATAACATGCACGTGCATAGGCAACCAGTACGCTCGCTGTAAATTCAGGATTACTGTCGAGTTTTAATGAAAACTCAACAACCTGATTCTGTTCATCGCTGGTGTTTCCACTGCGGATCACAAAGCCACCATGTGGCATCTTCTGGTGATCTTGCTTCAAAGTCGCTTCATCAATGAAATTTACAGTGGTGTTATAGTCAGCAAAATAGTCAGGCATGGTCACGATCGCCTGCTCAACCGCTTTTGCATCTGCACCCTCTGCAAGAACCACATAACATTCACGCTGATGTTTTTCTTTGGTCGTTAAAACAGGACGTGCGCCACTGCGAACTTTTTCAATCGCATCCGTTGATGGGATGGTATATTGCACACCTGCTTTCACGCCATCCACACGGCGGATTGCGTCTGAATGCCCCTGGCTTAAACCTTTACCCCAGAAGGTATATGTTTCACCATCCGGTAATAATGCTTCACCGAATAAACGGTTAATTGAGAACATGCCTGGATCCCAGCCAATCGAAATCATCGCTGTTTTCTTATTTGCTAATGCAGGTGCATCCACCGCAGCAAAATATTCAGGAATACGTGCATGAGTATCAAAACTGTCCACGGTATTGAACTGAGCAGCCAACCGTGGACCCTGCTGTGGCAAATCATCTTTCGAGCCACCACATAAAATTAATACATCAATTTTATCCTGAAAATCACTCAGACTGTCCATGTGAAAAACCTGAGTGGTCGCAAAACATGGAGAAACTGTTGCAGGATCACGTCGGCTGAAAATACCAACAAGCTGTAAATCCTGATTTTTCTGAATCGCAGTTTCAACACCACGCCCAAGGTTGCCGTAACCGGCAATACCTACACGAATAGAATTTTGCATAAAAACAATGTCACTTCTGAATAAAAAGTCTGAATACCCTACCACCCAGGGAAATGATTCTGTTCATTTCCCTGACAGATATTTTACTTCTGAAAAAAGATGAGTACTGATCTGTATCAATGATACTTAACGCTAAATACCTTAACATATTAAATTAAGTTAATATAAAACATGCAGATATAATTTTTAATTTTCCATTCATTTACACAATAAAAAAGCCTGCATGATGCAGGCTCCCGACAATCAGACAGGATTATGCACCTGTCTGATAATGCGCTTTCGGTACAGCAGTCGATGCCTGGTAAGGGTTAGTAAAATCACCCAAACCTGCCGCAGCTTCAGCAATATCTTTACCTTCTTTAATCACGAAAGTATCGAAACCTGAACGCTTCATATAATTTAAAACGTCTTTAAATACATCACCTGTTGCACGAAGCTCACCCTGATAACCCTGGCGGCGTAACAATGCAGCAAATGAATAACCACGACCATCGTTAAAGCCTGCAAAATCAATGAAAATTGCATCCAGCTGATCCAGTGGAAACTGATTCACTTCCGGCGAAGCATCCACAGTGATGAATAAGGCTTTTTTACCTGAAACATTGCCAATCTGATCCAGTTGCTCAACAGTCAACAGCACATCACCTTGTGGCAATACACCATCTTCAGCAATGATCTGATAAGTATTGTCTGTGATCGTGCCATCTTTAGAAAGGACTTGAAGTGCTGTATTAAGCATATGCTCGCTCCTTAAATGGCTGGATGCCGACACGACGATAAGTTTCGATAAATTCTTCACCTTCGTTACGAAGATCAAGATAAGTATTTAAAATTTCATCCACAATATCAGGTACAACTTCAGCTGCGAATGATGGTCCTAAGATGTCACCGATTGAAGCGTCGTGGTCTGCATTTCCACCCAAAGTGATCTGGTAGAATTCAGCACCTTTTTTGTCCACACCTAAAATACCGATGTTACCCACATGGTGATGACCACAGGCATTCATACAACCTGAAATATTCAGGTCAATATGTCCCAGGTTATACACAGTATCCAGGTCATCAAAACGGCGTGAAATCGCTTCTGAAACTGGAATGGATTTCGCATTTGCCAGTGAACAGAAATCACCGCCAGGGCAGCAGATAATATCGGTAATAAAACCGATGTGCGCACGGGCAAGGTTGTTCTGATCAAGCGTCTGCCACAGTTCAAACAGATCTTTCTGTGGTACATCGACCAGTGAAATATTCTGTTCGTGCGTGGTACGAAGTTCACCGAAAGTATATTTGTCTGCAAGATCAGCTATCAGATTCATTTCTTCGGTGGTCATATCACCCGGTGCAACACCTGCACGTTTCAGTGAAATCGTCACGATACGATAGCCTGCAACTTTATGTGCATTGGTATTGATATTGAACCATTGTTTGAATTTTGGATGCTCTGCAAACAAAGCATCAAAGTTTTCATCTGCATAGTTCTGATAATTAAATGGCGTGAAGTTCTCATCCATTTTTTTCAAAGTATCTGCATCAACTTTTAATGTTTTGATGGTTTCGGCAAATTCTGCTTCAACTTTCTCAGCAAATACTGCAGGAGTTAAAGCTTTTACCAGGATCTTGATACGTGCTTTATATTTGTTATCACGGCGACCATGCAGGTTATACACACGAAGAACTGCTTCAAGATAAGCAATCAATTCTTCACGTGGTAACCATTCACGGATCATGGAACCAATAATTGGGGTACGACCTAAACCGCCACCGACTTTGATTTTATAACCGAGTTCACCCGCTTCATTACGTGTCAGATACACACCGATATCATGGAATGAAGTCGCCGCACGATCCACTTCTTCAAGCGCAGAAACTGCAATTTTGAACTTACGTGGCAAGAATGCAAATTCAGGATGGAACGTTGACCACTGACGGATCAATTCACAGGTTGGACGTGGGTCAGCAATTTCACCTGCAACCACACCTGCATACTGGTCTGTTGTCGTGTTACGGATACAGTTACCTGAAGTCTGAATGGCATGCATCTGAACCGTTGCAAGCTCCTGCAGCATATCAGGTACATTTTCAAGCGCAGGCCAGTTGAACTGAATATTCTGACGTGTGGATACATGTGCATAACCACGGTCATATTCAAGAGCCAGTTCAGCCACTTTACGCAGCTGATTTGAGTTCATCAGACCGTAAGGCACAGCGATACGCAACATTGGCGCATAACGCTGTACATATAATCCATTTTGCAGGCGTAATGGGCGATACTCATCTTCAGTGAGTTTACCCGCTAAATAACGTTCCGTCTGATCACGGAATTGTGCAACACGTTCATTAACCAGTTGCTGGTCAAAATCAGTATATAAATACATGGCGTACAGCTAGTAGATTCATTATAACGACGCACAATATAACGACTATTGATGTATCAAAGAAATGCGTTTTTTACATATTTAATAGCGGTTTTATTGATAAGCATGTTTCCGTCACGCTGTTATCAATGCCTAAGCTCCTTTCACAGCAGTTTATTGTTATATGGATGAATTTATTCAATACTTATCATATTTTTTAATATAAGCACTGAATTGTCTTTTCCTGGACCACTTTGCTCACCACCTGTATTACTGAAAGCTGAATATTTTGCCTGGACAAAGAAAAAGCCTGACGGATCAGGCTTTTTCTTCAGGTTTATTTTTTAATCCGGCAGTGCATAAGCCACCAGCGAATCGCCCATTTTAGTTCCAAACGAACCATGACCACCCGCCATAATCACCACATACTGTTTACCATTCATTTCATAAGTCATTGGTGTTGCCTGACCACCTGCCGGTAAACGACCTTTCCACAGCTCATCACCATTGGTAACGTTAATGGCACGGATATAATTATCCTGTGTTGCACCCACAAACATCAGGTTCCCTGCTGTGGAAATAGGACCACCGAGCATTGGTACACCCATTTTGAACGGTGGTAATGGAATACCTGGCAGACTGTCACGGATTGTCCCAATACGGCGTTTCCATGCAATGTCATGTGTTTTCAGATCCACACCTGCAACATAGCCCCATGCAGGCTGTTTACAAGGCAGTCCAAATGGTGATAGGAATGCACTGATTTCAACACCATAAGGCACACCATACATGGGTTGTACACCTGATTCTGTCCCTGCACCTTTCGCAGTTTTTTCACGGTTCGGATCAGTTGGGATCAGCTTGGTCACAAATGGCAAGCCAATAGGGTTCATAACAGCAACCTGACGGTCAGGATTGACAGACATTCCGCCCCATTCAAACACCCCTAAGTTACCAGGAAAAACCAGAGTTCCATTTTCTGAAGGCGGTGTATAAATACCGTCATAATTCAGTTTATGGAACGCCACACGACAGATCAGCTGATCAAACATGGTGGCACCCCACATCTGTTTATCAGTCAGCTTATCCTTCGGTGCAAGATTGAAGTCTGAAAAAGGCTGAGTTGCAGCATAGAACTCACCTTTGGTCTGTGGACCACGTTTCACGGTCTGTGGTACAGGTTTTTCAGTCACAGGAACAATCGCCTCACCGGTACGGCGGTCCAGTACAAATGCATTCCCTGTTTTGGTCAGTACATAAATAGCAGGAACAGTTTCTCCTGCTTTGTTTTTGATATCCGCAAGGGTTGGCTGTGCCGGCACATCCATATCCCAAAGGTCATGATGTGTGGTCTGGAAATTCCAGATCAGCTGACCTGTTGTTGCATTGATCGCAAGCATGGAGTTTGCATAACGTTCATGCAAAGGTGTGCGGTTTCCACCCCAGATGTCGGGCGTACCCACTCCGGTCGGCACATAAACCATATCCAGTTTAGCGTCATAAGCTAAAGGTGCCCAGGCATTTGGAGAGTTCTGAACATACTTCTGACCTGGTCCTGGAATTTTATTTGGATCTTCTGCACCTGTATCGAACACCCACAATAACGCGCCTGTATTGACATCATAGCCACGGATCACACCAGACGGTTCTTCAGTTGAATAATTGTCTGTGGTTGAACCCGCAATAATAATAGTCGTTCCTGTAACCACAGGCGGAGAGGTTGGAATGTATCCGCCTGGATACGGAAATGGCATGTCTTTCTGTAAATCCACTTCACCATTATGTCCAAAATCAGAGCAGGCTTTACCCGTGTCAGCATTGACAGCAACCAGACGTCCATCATTGACAGGTAAAATGACCTTACGTGGACATTCTGTGGAAGTCGATTTCTTTGTTTCCAGACTTGCAGCAAAACCTGTGGTATTGGCTGCATCATAATAAGAAACGCCACGACAGGTCAGATGCTGAAAAGTATGATCTGCTTTCAGCTTCGGATCGAACTTCCATTTTTCTTTACCTGTTGCCGGATCAAGTGCCACAAGGAACTGATGCGTTGTACAGATATACATATTGTTGCCAACTTTAATTGGCGTCACCTGATTGGTTGTTTCACTCGAATCCTTATCTGTTTTAAAGTCATTGGTGTGATATTCCCACGCGACTTTCAGGTCTTTAACGTTTTTCTCATTAATCTGGGTCAATGGAGAATAGCGCAACCCTGACTGAGTACGCCCATAGGCAGGCCAGTCTGAATCAGCAATTCCTTCAATCGGTGCAGGTGCAGGCTGTTCTGCACTTAATGTCCCACGGATTTCCTGAGGATCATTAAAAATGGAATAGATCATGACTGCAATTGTGATTGCCAGTGTGCCTGTCAGTGCCAGTTTTGCACCTTTACTGTCCCTGAAACCACGGGTCACAGCAGGAATGAGCAACCACAGTCCAAATACACCCAGTATGTCCAGTCGTGGGGCAAGTGCAAAAAAGTCAGAACCCACTTCCCACAGCCCCCAGATCACTGTCCCCAGTACCAGTGCAGCATAGACCAGTAAAGCAGAGCTTTTCAGCTGTCGAAGCAGAAATGCAGTCGCAAGGAAGAGTAATCCGGCAATGATGTAATACCAGGAGCCGCCCAGTACGGCAAGATAAATCCCGCCTGCAAACAGAACCAGTCCAACGACTGCTGCAATAACAACGGTCAGTGTCCGGAAGCCTGATGCCGAAGATGGAGAATTCATAATGACCACCTATATTTTAATGTATTGAATCCTCAGTGCTCTTTCATAGAAACCATGAGGCTGTTTTAATTATTTTCAGTTAAAAAACCATGTTCTTTTCAAAGTTGTGAATACACCCATTTTCCAGCATTCACGTCCCTCTAAAGCAATGGCTTTCAAGCTAAAAACTAGAATGCTGTCTGTAATTTAATACCACCCACCCAGGCGCTTTCACCATTTTTATAAGCACCGACATGACGGATATACTGAATATTTGGACGTACCGTCAGCCAGTTTGCTGCATGTATACCGTAATAAATTTCAGCATCGTATTCTTCGTTTTGCTGTACCAGCCCATTCGCTGCCTGCAGGTCACGGACATCATCATTGATGGCGATACGTGCTACACCCACACCAAGATCATCTTCAGGACGGGCATCGAGCAGCCCTTTATAGACCAGTCCTATATTCTGCATATTGCTGACATTATTTGTATCTGAGTCATGCACTGTCAGATTGACAAAACCACTCAGTCCACGGCGGGCATCATCTGCATGTGAGGTCAGCTGTTGCTTTGCAACAACCCACATTCCCTGCTTATGGGAAGTTCTGGAAGGATGTTCTATTTCGGTTGCATCAGCGGTACTGTAGTAATAACCCAACCGATATTCACCAGGCAGTTGTGCTATTGCGGACTTCGGTTGCCAGACCACTTCAGCAGGAATAATCGCACCATGTGAGCCATCTGTACTTAAGTTAAATCCCTTACTGCGTCTTAGGTTCTCAGGGTTATATTCATAAACACCCAGCTGTGCATAAAGGTCAGGTTGCAGATTGTATTTGACCCGTACAGCCCACTGACTCACAGGCCAGTTGTACCACTGATCGCCGACCCAGTTACCGACCTGAGAACCGCACAACGCCAGGTTCTGAAAATCGCAGTCAAAAACGTTGAAGTCTTCGCCTTCACCGAAACGTCCCACTTTAATATCCAGTTTCTGATCCAGAAATTTTTTCTTGATCCATAGATCAGTCAGACGCCAGGTCTGACCACGCCCCCACACTTCCTGGGCAGAGCTGAGGTGTCCTGCGAGTGCATCAGAGGTCTGAGAGAGAGAATGTCCATTACGCTCTGTAATAGTGATCTGAGCTTCTGTGTCCTGCCAGCCCAGAATTGTGCCGAGGTCTAAATGTGCACCCAGAGCGAACTGGTCTGCATATTCAGTACCGTGACTGGAATGATGTTTTGAATCGAGCAGACTTGCCATTTCACCTGTATAACCCAGGCTGAAATCGTATCCCTGTTTTTGTAATTCTGTACGCTTACCGTTCCAGTCACCCAGCATCCAGGGACTTTGAACATCAAATGGTTTTGCAGCAAAAGTAATCTGAAAACTGCAGCTCATCGCAAGAACGCTGATCACCGAACAGAATTTTCTACATACTCTATCCATAAAGCGCAACCTATATATTATTCTGTTAATACATACAGGTTACGCTCGATGTTTTTGTTTAAAAGTGTGTTTTTTGTTGCACTTTGTATCATCAGACTCAGAACAGAAAAATCACAGTTCTGATTCCCCCAGTTTTTGTCCAATAAATGAATAATTTAACCGTGATCTTGAAAATTTGATCGGGCATGCCAGCTGTGCTTCTGTCTGCTCAGAATTTTCACTCAAAGGTACATTCACGACCCAGCCACGCTCTTTTGCCAGTTGTGAATCAAGCGCTTCTTCCAGTTTCAGAACAGGTTCCACACAGACATCCAGATCAGAAAACAAAGACTGCCAGTAGACAAATGACTGTGTTTTCATTTTCTCAGCAATCGCCTGTTTCACTTCTTTTCGGTCATCAGGATCAAAAGATGCCCCTTTTGCCATTAAAACAGGTAATTCCAGTGCTGTTGCCAGACCCGCCATAAACTGAGGTTCCAGACTGCCGACTGACATATAGCGACCATCCTGAGTTTCATAATAATCATAGAATGTTCCACCATTCAGGTGTTCATTTTCCACCTGCTGATGCTGTTCACCTGCCAGACTGGCAGACGCTGCCATATTGTTCATGGTCACAACACAGTCCGTCATGGAAATATCAATATACTGCCCTTGCCCACTGACCTGACGCTCAATCACTGCAGACAGGATTCCAATCACTGCATGTAAAGAACCTCCGGCAACATCAGCAATCTGAATCCCCATAGGCGGCGGTCCACTCTGCTTGCGACCACTGTGCCCTGCTATTCCTGACAGAGAAATATAGTTGATGTCATGTCCTGCTTTATCTTTATAGGAACCTGACTGACCATAGCCTGTGATGGAACAATAGATCAGTCGTGGATTGATTTCTGCCAGTGTCTGATAGTCCAGACCCAGCCGCTGCATGACTCCAGGACGGAACTGTTCGACCACAATGTCATACTCAGATATTTTCTGTTTAATCAGTTCAATGCTTTCAGGATTTTTTAAATCGAGTGCAACAGACTGTTTATTTCGGTTCAGATAACTGTGTGAAGTTGCCTGCCCATTTGCATACGGAGGCAGCAGACGCACGAGGTCTGGGCGGGTTGGCGATTCAACATGAATCACTTCTGCACCCAGGTCAGCCAGATATAAAGTCGCAAATGGACCTGGTAATAATGTAGAAAAATCGAGAACTTTCAATCCGTTTAAAGCCGATGTCATACTAATTTACACTCGTTTAATGTTGATTTTTTATTCATATTAGAAATATAAATGAGGCTGAACAATGTCATGTTCAGCCATTTACCTTGATCATTTCGGCAATTTAACATGTAAAAAGGGCAAAACCTTTATTGTAAATTGCCAATTGAATTATTTTTAGCGTCATTTAGGTCAACCCAAGTGAATATAAAAGAGTCTGAAGGATTTAACATGAGCCGCGATACGATCAGTATCCATTTCGTCAATGCAGCTCTTACCGGGGTTAAACGCCTGGGCATGGATGTGGAAACCCTGCTGTCCCATGTTGGCATTGAAGCTGAATTACTTCGCCAGCCTAAAGCCAGGATTTCTCCTGAACAATATACCCGCTTCATCAAAATGCTGTGGATGGTCACCCAGGATGAACACGTCGGCTTTGACATTCAGCCTCGACGCCTGGGCACTTTTGCCATTATGTGTCAGTTGATTATTCATGCAAAAACGCTCGGAGATGCACTGGAGCTGTCTTCTCAGTTCTACAAGCTCTTTGGTGATGAATGGTCTGTCAGCCTAGAACGGGATAAACATGAAGCCCGCCTGGTGCCTCTGATTCCAAAATCCATGGACCCTGATCACTTCATTACTGAAAGTATGCTCATGATCTGGCATGGTCTTGCCTCATGGCTGATTGAACGCCGCCTGCCACTTGAGCGTGTACACTTCGGTTACCCTCGCCCAAATCATGCAGAAGAATATGATGCACTGTTTTTTGCACCCGTGATGCAGTTTGATGCTCCCCGTACAGAAATTACCTTTGCAGCGGATTATCTGGATTTACCGATCCGTCAGGATGAAGCCGCACTGGAAGAATTCCTGAAAGCTGCACCTGCTCAGTTACTGGTTAAATTTAAAAATACCAACTCCCTGACCTCACGTATCCGTGATGTACTGAAGAGTCAGATTGGTGAGGAAATGCCAACACTGAATGATGTGGCATCCATGCTGTATCTGTCACCACAGACACTGCGTCGCCGTCTTGCAGCTGAAGGAAAAAGCTACCAGGGCGTGAAAGATGCTTTGCGCCGTGATGCAGCCATTCACCTGTTGCTCAATCCAGGATTGACCCTTGAAGATGTGGCACAGCAGGTTGGTTTCAGTGAAACCAGTACATTCCACCGTGCATTTAAAAAATGGACCGGAGTTACACCAGGACTGTACCGTCAGTTACATGGCTATCATTAATCTAGCTGTTTCCAGTATTATAAAAACAAGCCCTGCCACAATGACCGGGCTTGTTTTTATTTGCAGAATATAAAATTATTATAAATATGCCTTTTACTGCCAACACAGAGTCTTTTTAGCCATACGTATTCATCTGTTGTTTCCCTCCTGCTGCTGACTGAAACTGATTTGCGCGACTGACCAAAAATATCAGGCGACTCTCCCGTTCTCGTCATTGAACTCTGTACTTTATGAAGTACACTCGAAGCACCATAACAAATTTAAAGTCATAAAAAGGAACAGCTATGAGCGAGGCTTACATCATTGATGCCATTCGCACACCACGCGGAAAAGGAAAAAAAGATGGTTCACTGTACAGTGTCAAACCGATCACTTTACTCACAACATTACTCAATGAATTAAAAGATCGTCATCAGTTAGATACTTCTAAAGTCGACGACATTGTTCTGGGCTGTGTAACGCCTATTGCAGACCAGGGTGGGGATATTGCCAAAACTGCTGCGATTGCTGCAGGTTGGGACAATGATGTTGCTGGTGTGCAGATCAACCGCTTCTGTGCATCAGGTCTTGAAGCTGTCAATATGGCAGCGCAAAAAGTCCGTTCAGGTTGGGAAGATGTTGTGGTTGCTGGTGGCGTAGAGTCAATGTCACGCATCCCGATGGGTTCAGATGGTGGACCGTGGGCGCTAGATCCTGAAACCAACTTAAAATCCAACTTCGTTCCGCAAGGCATTGGCGCAGATCTTATCGCAACTTTAGATGGTTATACGCGTTCCGATGTGGATGAATTTGCTGCAAATTCACAGCGTAAAGCAGCTGCTGCACAAGCGGCAGGTCATTTTGATAAATCCATCGTGGCTGTAAAAGACAAAGCAGGCGTAGTAATTTTAGATAAAGATGAATTTATCAAACCTACAACAACTGCTGAAGGCTTGGCAAAACTTAATCCAAGTTTTGAAATGATGGGTGGCATGGGCTTTGATGCTGTGGCATTACAACAATATCCTGAAGCGCAAAAGATCAATCACGTGCATCATGCAGGTAACTCATCAGGTATCGTAGATGGTGCTGCGGTTGTACTGCTTGCTTCAGAAAAAGCGGTGAAAGAACAAGGCTTAAAACCACGTGCCAAAGTTTTAGCAACAGCACTTGTAGGAACAGACCCTACAATCATGTTGACAGGTCCTGCGCCTGCTGCACGTAAAGCATTGGCGAAAGCAGGCTTAAGCATTGATGATATTGATCTGTTCGAAGTGAATGAAGCCTTTGCATCGGTGGTGATGCGCTTCATTAACGAATTAAATGTTCCTGTAGAAAAAGTCAATGTGAATGGTGGTTCGATTGCCATGGGGCATCCATTGGGCGCAACAGGTGCAATGATTTTAGGTACTTTGCTAGATGAGCTTGAGCGTCAGGGCAAAAAACGTGGTTTGGCGACATTGTGTGTAGGTGGTGGCATGGGTATTGCGACCATTATTGAGTTGGTATAAGGAGAATAAGAATGAGCGCAATTCAATACGAAAAAAATGCGGATGGTATCGTTATTCTGACTATGGATTCTCCAAACCAATCTGCCAACACCATGAATGCAGATTTCCAAAAAGCCTTGACTGAAACTGTAGAAAAATTCAAAGCAGATTCAGGTGTGACAGGCGTTATTTTCCGTTCAGCGAAAAAGACTTTCTTTGCAGGCGGTGATTTGGATGACTTAATTCAGGCTCGCCCTGAAGATGCTAAAGAATTCATGGCAATCGTTGAGCTGATGAAAAAAGAACTGCGTTACATCGAAACTTTAGGTGTGCCTGTGGTTGCAGCATTGAACGGTACAGCGCTTGGCGGTGGTTGGGAAATTGCTCTCGGCTGTCATGCACGTATTGCCTTAAATGATCCAAAGTCTAAATTTGGTTTACCTGAAGTGACTCTAGGTTTACTGCCAGGCGGTGGCGGGATCGTGCGAATGGTACGCCTGTTGGGCTTACAAAATGCATTCCCATTCCTGATGGAAGGCAAGCAGTTCGGTGTTGATAAAGCCAAATCTTTAGGTTTAATCCATGACACGGCAGACTCAATTGACGAATTGATGGAAAAATCAATTGCATGGATCAAGTCCAATCCGAAATCACAACAACCGTTTGATGTGAAAGGTTATAAAATCCCAGGCGGTGATCCTAAAACCCCTGCGGTGGCTCAGATTCTTGCGATTGCCCCTGCAATGCTGCGTGATAAAACCAAAGGTTGCTATCCTGCGCCTGAAGCGATTATGGCTGCTGCGGTTGAAGGTGCTCAAGTCGATGTTGATACAGCACTGACCATCGAATCACGTTATTTCACTTATCTTGCAACAGGGCAAGTGGCGAAAAACATGATCGGTACATTCTGGCATGGTCTGAATGCGATTAAAGCGGGTGCAAGCCGTCCGAAAGATGTCGCTAAATGGCAAGCGACCAAAGTCGGTGTATTGGGCGCAGGTATGATGGGTGCAGGTATTGCCTATTCAACCGCTTCAAAAGGGATCGCTGTCGTACTGAAAGATGTTTCTGTTGAAAATGCAGAAAAAGGCAAAGCGTATAGCCAGAAACTCCTGGACAAAAAAGTGTCTCAAGGTCGCATGACGGCTGAGAAACGTGACCAGATCTTAAGCTTAATCACTGCAACGGCTGATGCTGCTGATCTGAAAGGCTGTGATCTGATTATCGAAGCGGTCTTTGAAAATCAGGAGCTCAAAGCCAAAGTCACTCAGGAAGCAGAAGCATTCTTGGCTGATGGTGGCGTATTTGCATCAAATACTTCGACATTACCGATTACAGGTTTGGCAAAAGCTTCTAAAGATGACAAAAACTTCATTGGTTTACACTTCTTTAGCCCTGTCGACAAAATGCCTTTGGTTGAAATCATCAAAGGACAAAATACTTCGGCTGAAACTTTAGCGAAAGCTTACGATTATGTTCAGCAAATTGGTAAAACACCAATCGTGGTGAATGACAGCCGTGGTTTCTTCACCAGCCGTGTATTCGGTACCTTTGTGAATGAAGGTTTACGTTTACTTGCAGAAGGCGTACACCCTGCACGTATCGAAATGGCAGCACTTAAAGCAGGTATGCCAGTTGGGCCATTGGCGATTCAGGATGAGGTTGCATTGACGCTGTCTGAGCATGTGACCAATGAAACCCGTAAGGCTCTGCAAGCTGAAGGTAAAGACTTGCCACATTCTCCAGCTGAAGATGTACTGAAAACCATGATTCATGAGTTTGGGCGTAAAGGTAAAGCGGCAGGTTCAGGTTTCTATGATTATCCAGAAGGGGGCAAAAAGCATCTTTGGGATGGTTTGAGCCACTGGAAGAAAGATGTAGATATTTCTGAACAGGAAATGATTGACCGTATCTTGTTTGTTCAGTCACTCGACACATTACGCTGCTATGAAGAAAACGTCCTTGAGTCTGTGGTCGATGCCAATATCGGTTCGATCTTCGGGATTGGTTTTGCGCCGTGGACAGGTGGTGCGATTCAGTTCTTAAACCAGTATGGTTTAGAAAAAGCGTTACTGCGTGCCAACACATTGGAAGCCAAATATGGTGAGCGTTTCAAAGCACCACAATTGCTTAAAGACAAAGTTGCAAACGGTAAAATTGACTGATTTTAATGTCCAGTCATTCAAATAAGGGGCTTATTGCCCCTTATTTTTTTTAAACTGATCACCCGATGTTATGCCGTAGCCGACACTGGAAAAGATGTAAAAGCTTTGATTTCCTTAAGCACAAACATGCTTTGCATTTCCTTAATACCAGGTAACCTGCGAATGACCGACATGGAAAAATCAGCATAAGTATCCAGACTCGGTGACACCACCTGAAGTAAAAAGTCTGCATCTCCTCCAATGCTGTAACATGCCACCACAAAATCCAGCTCCGCCACTTTTTCTTCAAATTTTCGTGCTTCAGCTTCACTGTGACTGTCTATGGACACCCGGATAAACACCATCACGCCCAGACCAATTTTTTTACGATCCAGGTGAGCGCCATATCCCCGAATCAGCTTTTCATCTTCAAGTCGCTTAATCCGACGCCAGCACGGCGATGCAGACATTCCGATCTGATCGGCAATCTCCTGTGTGGTACTGCGCGAATCTTTCTGTAATATCTCCAGAATTTTCGCATCTGTTTTATCCGTCTGCATAAGGGTTGTTTTAACCTTTTTATTAAATAATAAAGAAAATATATACCCTATATTTGTTTAAATACAATCAAAACAGACCATTTTCACCCTGAGATTTACTGAACAATACTGTAAAAATATTTACGGTAATTTCTCATGGACTCAGCTTCTCAACTTTTTATGTATGCAGTGGCACTCGGTATTGCTGCATTCATTCCAGGGCCTGGCATGACCGCTTTACTGTTCAGTACGCTCAGTCGTGGATGGCGTCAAAGCTGTCTGATGTTGCTGGGGCTGATCACGGGCGATTTCATCTATCTGAGTTTAGCGCTGTTCGGTCTGTTTCAATCCAGCGATTTTTTGCAAGGGATTTATTTTAAAGGGCTGATGATGCTCTGTTGTCTATATCTGTTCTATCTGTCCTGGAAATACTGGCACTTTAACCAGAACCTGTTGCCTGCTGATCTGCCTGAAACAGCACAGCAATCGAAAAACAGCTATATACACGGACTCTGGCTGACGCTGTGTAACCCCAAAACCATGTCATTTTACCTCGCACTGGTTCCTGTCAGTTTTGGCAATCAGATTCTCATTGAACTCACAGCGAAGATCTATCTCATCACCTGTGCCGTCTTAGTGCTGGTGGGTAGTTTTTATATCGGTTGCTCATTTCAGTTCAAACAGTATATGAACAACCTTTTTATTCAACGGCTACTCTTAAAAAGTGTGGCCCTCATCATGAGTGGGCTTGCTTTAAAAATGATGTTCAGTGAGTTCAGCTGACTGAATCAAGCAGATTTTCTGCATTTTCCTGCCTGAGATTAAATCCATAAAATATTCATGGCTTTTACATATTTTTTATACTCACAGTCAAAAATCATGTTATAAAAAGCGCCATGTTCTGATTCTTTTTCCTTTGGAATACTCCCATGTCTGATGCTGCTCAATCTGAAAAAATTGCGAATGAAAAGAAAGGCTGGAAAGGTCTGCTGATCGGTTTTATCCTCAGCGCATTTTTCCTCGGATTCTTTTATCTTGCGGTAAGCAATGAACCTGACTATATGCCGAGTCAGAAAAATAAACAGACTGATTCTTCCCAGCAACCTGCTGCCACACATGCACATGAAGACATGAAAATGTCTGATGCTGAAATGAAAAATATGCAGCACGGCGAAGCACATACCGAACATGCACACTGATTTCTGCTGAAACATAAAAAGGGCGTCATGCCCTTTTTTGTTGTCCTGTATTTCATATTTTCAGATAAAAACTCAGACTATCCGAAATATTCATGCTTAGAGCAAAGAGGTTTTCACGCATAACTGCATGGTTTTTTACTTTATTCAACCGCATTTATTTTTTTAAATTTCTACAGCTACCAAATCAGGAAAGTAAAGCCAGCAACTCAGCCCAGCAGATCAATTAAAGCACTCAACTCACTGAAATGATGCATATTCAGATCTGCACCTGAAAAATGTACAGTCGGATCTGGATGAAAGAAAATACTTTTCAGACCTGCCCTGTTCGCTCCCTGAATATCTGCAATATCATTGTCACCTACAAATACGCACTGCTCTGCTGACCGTTGCAGTTGCTGACATGCTTTATGAAAAATAGCACTGTCAGGTTTTCTCAGCCCAACCGCATCAGATACCAGTATGACTGAAAAGAACGTACTTAATCCCAGAGCCTGAAAATTATGTTCCTGAAACGGAGTTTTACCATTGGAAATCAGTCCGATCTGATAACCCGACTGATAAAGCTCTGAGACTGCCGCGGTGACACCCTCAAATGCGACTGAAAATTTATTCAGATCCTGAATGTAGCATTGCAGTAACTGCGTCATTGAATAATGACGAATACTGAATTCCTGAATCAGCTGTGTATAAACCACATCTTTCCATACTGAACCATTGGCATCCAGTTCAAGAAATCTGTGGATAAACTGATCTTTATGCACAGCCGGAACAAGCTGATAAAAATTGATCTGCCAGTTCAGGAATCTTCGGAGTGTCTCTGTCCGATTCAACAGGGTCTGATCCAGATCAAAAAGAACCGCTTTGATTTTCTTCATCCTTCACTCACCTTCAGCCCAAACCGATCAGGCTATGCTCAGAGTTCCATCGACATATTTTTATGAGGGATACCACAATCAGGATATTCTTCACCATAAGCTGTAAAACCCAGGCTTTCATAAAATGCAATCGCATAAACCTGAGCAGACAATCTGACAGATTTACGCTGTTCATCCCGGGCATGATCAATAACAGCCTGCATGAGTACCTTCCCCAGTCCAAGCCCACGACTGGACTTCAGTACAGCAACACGACCAATACTGTTATCCATTAACAACCTGGCTGTTGCAACAGGCCGCTCATCTTCATACATCACAAAATGCAGTGAAACTACATCCTGTTCATCCCATTCATCTTCAGCAGCAATCTGCTGTTCCTGAATAAATACCGCTTCACGGATCTGCATGGCATGCTGTGCCAGGTCTGACCATTGTCCCGAACGGATTTCACGGCTCATTACTTATTCATCTCCAAAACAAAACCACTTTACTGTCCATATCATATTCAGACAGCCTTAAGAGCACACAAGCAGATCTGTACTGCTCAGCATTTACATCCAATGCCCTGCATATCCCAGGCATCGTTCAGCAACAGTTCCAGTGAATGCTTCTGAATACCATACATTTCCTTCAAAGCCTGAATCTGAGCAAGAACCGTTTCATCCACCTGTTTAAAATCTTTACGCTTTGTTGCCAGGATCATTTTATTTTTACTGGTGTGTTCCAGTGCCACAAATTCAAATACTTTGGTATCGTAACCATAGGCTTTTAACAGCAGCGCACGGATTGTGTCTGTCAGCATTTCAGCCTGCTGCCCAGCATGGATACCAAACTGAAGCATTGGAGAAAGTACTTTTGGACTCTGCAACTGAGGGCGAAGTTCCTTATGACAGCACGGCGCACACATGATCATCTGTGCATTCAGGCGGATTCCTGTATGGATCGCAAAATCTGTCGCAACATCGCAGGCATGCAGAGCGATCATGACATCCAGTTTTTCAGGATGATATGTCCTGACATCGCCCTGAAAAAAGTCCAGCTGACCAAATTCAGACTGCTGTGCAACATCCTGGCAGAAGCCCACCATTTTTTCATTCAGCTCAACCCCGGTCACAAATGGCGTCTGCCCCTGTTTTGCCAGATAGTCATACAGTGCAAAAGTCAGATAACCCTTACCAGAACCAAAATCAACCACTTTTAGAGCTTCATCAGAAGTCTCTACCTGGCTGAGCGCACCTGAAAAAATTTCTACAAACTTATTAATCTGTTTCCATTTACGCGCCATGCTCGGAATGATCTGTGCTTTAGCATCCGTAATCCCTAAAGGCTGTAAAAAATAACTCTGCTGATCCACATAACGGTGCTTGGCTCTGTCGTGCCCCTGTTGCACAGTCGGATCTGGGCGGTTCGATGATGGTGCTGCACCAGAGGCTTTTTTACTCACAGTCAGCATGGCCTTTTTCTTGTTCTTTTTAAACTGATATTCCTGATCTGCCGTAAACAGATTTGCCTGTTTACAGTCAGCCAGTAAATGCTGAACGATACTGACTGCATCTGCCAAAGGATGGTTTTTGGTCACATCATTGGTTTTATAACGATACAGACAGCTCAGCACGTCCTCATTCTGAAGTGAAATGACTCGGCAGGTGATTTTTTCCAGATCTGCCAGTTCGCCTTTGTACTGACTGAGAATGATTCGATCAAAACTTTTATTTTCAACAGCTTGAGAAAATTCATTTAAGAGCTGAAGTTCCTGGGGAGTGATCGTTTCCAGTATGGACATGAGTAAAGCCTGATTTAATTTACCCTTGAAGTTTAAAGCGTCTTACCCTGAATTCAAAATTACATTACTATACAGACGTATATTTTATTGAATAAACATAAAATGAATAATGCACCGCTTCTTCCCGACTACGATGCAACAGAAGAAAAACTGAATTATCTCAGCCATGGTGCAGGCACTGCACTGGCACTGCTTGCGGGCATACTGCTGATTATTAAAGGGGCTGATCTGCCCACAGGACAATGGATCGGACTCTGGGTCTACGCACTGAGTATGGTTTTGCTCTTTGGTGCTTCCACGCTCTATCACATGTCCACCACAGCAGACAGACGCTACTGGTATAAAAAACTGGATCACACTGCCATTTATTATTTAATCGCCGGTACCTATACCCCATTTCTGTCCATTGCCATTCCAACAGCAAAAGCGCACGCTTTACTGATAGCCTTATGGCTGATTGCGCTAATTGGAACACTATTCAAGTTAATATTCATTAATAAATTTCAGAAAATTTCTTTAATTGCCTATCTCGTCATGGGATGGTTAGCCGTGCTGGTGATGGACGACATGCAGCGCTACCTAAGTGCTCAGGCTTTAACCTTACTGATCACAGGCGGACTTGCTTACACAATTGGTGCATTGTTTTATGCACTGAAAAGAGTAAGATATACGCATGCTATCTGGCATGTTTTTGTTCTGATAGGCGCTGGATCACATTTCTTAGCGATCTATCTTTACGTGATTTAACCTCCTCATTCTTCATTTCAGCGACCCTGAGCAAGTAGAATCAGAGTGGGTATTTCGTTGTTTTTTTAAGAAATTACGCCTTTTTTAAAAAGATTACGCTTTTAAAACTAAGCTTTTTTATTTTTAGTAAGTGTAAGGTTCAACATGGCGTCATCTGCTCCAGCTGCTCCACAGGAAGTAGCAACAAACTCTAAATTCCGTGTACTTACCGCCAGCCTGGTGGGTACGACCATTGAATTTTTCGATTTTTATATCTATGCCACCGCGGCTGTGATTATTTTTCCTCATCTGTTTTTCCCTGCAAGTACAGACCCAACCACCGCAACCATTCAGTCGCTTGCAACATTTGCCATTGCATTTATTGCCCGCCCAATTGGTGCTGCGCTGTTTGGACATCTGGGTGACCGTATCGGGCGTAAAGCCACACTGGTTGCGGCATTACTGACAATGGGGATTTCCACGGTCTGTATCGGTTTACTGCCGACTTATGCCCAGATTGGAATTATGGCTCCGTTGCTGCTTGCTCTGTGCCGTTTAGGTCAGGGACTGGGACTGGGGGGTGAATGGTCTGGTGCTGTTCTGCTGGCCACTGAAAATGCACCTGAAGGTAAACGTGCCTGGTATGGTATGTTCCCTCAGCTTGGAGCACCAATCGGTTTTATTTTAGCAACTGGCTCATTTCTGACCCTGGGTGCATTTATGTCTGAAGAAGACTTCATGCAGTGGGGCTGGCGTATTCCATTTATTTCAAGTGCGCTGTTGGTCATCATGGGCTTATGGATCCGTCTGAAACTGCATGAGACCCCTGCTTTCCAGAAAGTGCTGGATAAACAGAAAGAAGTGAATGTTCCTTTTAAAGAAGTCCTGACCAAACACTGGGGCATGCTGATTCTGGGAACCATTGCAGCCATCTGTACCTTTGTTGTGTTCTACCTGACAACTGTATTTGCACTGAACTGGGGAACTACACAGTTAGGCTATACACGTGCAGAATTTCTTGAGTTACAGCTGGTCGCAACGCTGTGTTTTGCCGCATTTATTCCACTGTCTGCCGTATTTGCAGAAAAGTTTGGACGTAAGGCAACCTCCATTGGGGTATGTGTCGTCTCTGCCCTGTTCGGTCTAGTGTTTTCAAGCATGCTGGAATCCGGCAGTACTGTGATCGTGTTCCTGTTCCTCTGCCTGGGACTTGCGATTATGGGGCTGACTTATGGTCCTATCGGTACAGTACTTTCTGAAATTTTCCCGACTTCTGTCCGTTACACAGGTTCAGCACTGACCTTCAACCTGGCGGGTATTTTCGGTGCTTCTTTTGCACCACTGATTGCAACCAAACTTGCAACCACTTATGGTCTGTATGCCGTCGGCTACTATCTGACTGCAGCATCCATTCTGTCACTGCTGGCATTCCTTGCTATCCGTGAAACAAAAAATGACGATGTAAACAATCAGGTTTAATCTGATCTGAAAATAAAAAAACCAGCGCTCTGTGTGCTGGTTTTTTTATACCGAATATTTTTCAGCAACTAATCTTCCAGCTGCATCTCCCCCATCATCAGCTCATAAGTATCACTGTACACTTCACGATCACCTCCTGCCCGATAATAAGCAGGAACTATATAAGTCACCAGATCATGAAATTCTTCAGTAAAATACAGATGACTGATCAGCATTTCACGCTCTTCTTCAGAAATCCCCAACCCACTGGTCAGTTGTTCAAATTTAGCTGAATATTGCTGTGCAAACTCATCATTTTCGACATCTACAGCCTGATTAAATTCTGCATCCAGTGCTTTTAAACCCTGTTCAAGCTGATCGGACTGTTGTGCTGTCAGACCGAATGGTCCCCCGACTTCATGATGAAACGCCATATTTTTATCCCCCTGTAATTTTTATAAATCCATCCATATCAGTATCAGATTTTTTTGCAGTTTCAGTATGGACTGATCAAAATATACTCTTAAAAAATGACAGAAAAAACAACTCTTTTATTTCAAATTTTATAACAGACGTTCTATTTATTTACAGCTGTAAAAACAGCACTGATTTTCCATCCAGTGCTGCTGGTCAGGTTGTAGCTATCAGTGAGAAATGAAGCTGATCTGAAAATCAAATAAAGTCAGATCAGTTCAATGATATCAATGGTCGGTGGAACACGGAAACGGAAAGGAACACCGACCATGCCTGTCCCGACCGTGACAAACACACTGGCATTTTCATGCTGATACAAACCTTTTTTATGCCCAAGGATGGAAACCTTTTTCATGACATAATCCGTCAGCCAGGGAAGTTCAACCTGACCACCGTGAGTATGTCCTGAGAGCATTAAAGGGCGGGTCGGTAACTGTGGCACCATATCCACCGTATCTGGATTATGGGAAAGAATCACCCAGGGTTTGTCCTGAGGCAATTCGGGCATATACCGCATATCGGTTTTTCCTGCCCATAAATCACCCACGCCCAGCAGTCTGAATTCATCAAATTCAACAATCTGCCCTTCAATATCCATGACATCATTACTGCTCAGTGCATGCGCCAGTAAGTCCTGAATGGGTGGTCCCGGATACTGTTCATCATGATTGCCATTGACCGAATAAACCGGAGCTTCAATCTGCTTTAAGATTGCCAGTTCTTCAGCCAGTTTATTTTCAGGTTCATAGGTCCAGTCACCAGCAACCACAACCAGATCAGGCTTCTGCTGATTGATTTTACGGACAATGATATTCAGCTGGCGTTCATGTCCTGAAAACAGACCGATATGTAAATCTGCGATCAGAGCAATTTTAACCGGTTTCTTCAGCGGCTGATTTTCAAGAATCGGATACTGCATAGTCTGAACTTTGACATGATGCGGCTCAATAAAACGCGCATAAACCAGCAGACCACTGATCAGAAATGTAAAAACAGCCTCATGCAGCGAGTAATAGCCACTCCATCCTGCATAAATACTGAATACAAACAAAGGAATAAGCAGATAGGAAAGATAAAAAGCCAGCAGATGTACAAATGCTTTAAATGGATGGACTGTTTCTGTCCTTGACTGACTCAACCATGCCTGAGACACTGCCCATACGGCAAGTAACCCAAAACAGACATAGAAATATACAACGATTGAGTGCGTTTCCCACATATTTTTACTCTACAGTCTTACAGTGTTTTTCAACTGTTCTTATATTTATCTTTTCACAGCTCACAATTATACTCAAACCAAATTTCGGCTATATGAATAAATTATGACATATCCTCACAGCAACAATACAGGACAATTCAGGACTTCCACAGGACAAAAGGGAATGTTGCTGATTTCGTGCTGCCTGCTGCTGGGGGCTCCAGGTTGCAGTACTTTACCTAAACAGGAAGCTCACCCTGTTGAGTTTGCCTTCAATACCGATACCGCACAAACTTCACTTGCCAGAATTGTTCTACCATTAAGAGAAAAAAATCCTCAGCTGACGGGCTACCATGTTCTTTACGATCCGTTTGAAGCGATTGCTGCCCGTCTGCACTTAATAGATAAAGCCGAAAAAACCCTGGATCTTCAGTATTACATATGGGACAACGATAAAATTGGGGCGCTGGCACTGCATTCAATTATCCGGGCAGCAGACCGGGGCGTCAAAGTCCGCCTGCTCATAGATGACAACAATGCAAAAAAAATGGAAGGAATTTACCTCGCGCTGAATCAGCACACCAATATTGAGGTCAGACTGTATAACCCTTACCGTTTCAGACATTACCGTGCCATGGATATGCTGCTGGATTTAAAGCGCATCAACCGCCGTATGCACAATAAAAGCTTTATTTCAGACAATCAGATTGCCTTGATTGGTGGTCGCAATATGAGTAATCAGTATTTCAATGTCAGTGACAACTACCAGTTTTCTGATGTTGATGTGATGCTTGTGGGAAATGCTGCCGATGAAATCATCCACTCTTTTGATGAATACTGGAACGATGATTATGCCTTTCCTGTACAGGAACTGGTGAACCCTAAGCACTACACCCTGCGTTTTGACAGTCTCAAGCAACAGGTGGAAGAACATTATCAGGAAGCCACTGTTCAGAACTATCTGGATCTGACCAACCGCTCTCAGGCATTTGAAAAATGGCTGAACCAGAGCATCCAGCTGGACTGGGTCAAAGCCGAAGTGGTCAAGGACTCACCGAGCAAAATTAAAGCAAAAGCAAAAAAAGAACAGCATCTGAATTTTCAGCTGATGGAACACTTGGAAAAACCACAACACAGTATTGATATTATTTCAGCCTATTTTGTCCCTGAAAAGAAAGGCGCTAAACGTCTGTCTGAACTGTCTGATGAAAATGTTCAGGTCCGTGTACTGACCAACTCATTTAAAGCCAATGATGTTCCACTGGTACATGCTTTTTATGGTAAATACCGTCAGCAGTTACTGGAAAATGATGTACAGCTGTACGAGTTTTTAGCCGCACCTGAAGCCAGTAACCTGAATGTCAATACAGAAGAAGTGGCTAAAAAAGCCAAAGTCAGCCTGAAAGGTCTGAGCCGTTCCAGCCTGCATGCAAAACTCATGAGTATTGATGAAAAGCAGGTTTTTATTGGTTCTTTTAACTTTGATCCACGCTCAGCTTATTTAAATACTGAAATCGGTGTGCTGCTGAACAGCCCTCAGCTGGCAAAAGCCGTACACCACACCATGGATGAAAACCTGAGCAAATATGCCTACAAACTGGTGCTTGATGCAAACAACAGTATTGAATGGCAACTGAAAAAACACGATGGCAGTGTCAAAACCTACACAAAAGAACCACGGATGAAATGGTGGCAAAAAGCAGGAGTCAAGCTGATGTCATTCCTGCCGATTGAAGGCTTTATGTAATTCTGACAGTGAGCGGGGCTGATCCTGCTCACTGGTTAAGTAGATGACCGTCACTTTCTGAGTATAAATTATGGTGCTTCAGCAGTATTTACAGGCTGGACCAACACCATCTGCTGAAGTTTTTCCAGCCCCTCTACCATTTTTTCCTGAACTTCTTTTGTCAGACTGTCCACAGTATGCCCCTGAACATCAATGGCATCCAGCGTCATCAGGTGTGCAGTCACTTTCGGCATTTCAAGCACATTCTTTACGTGCTCTACAAAAGTCATATTTCCAATAAAAGGTGCAACGGTATCCATCTGCCCATGCTGATTGACATAACAGATCAGACAGATCTGAACCGGTTTACCCGCTTCAATTGCCGCGCCCAGTATCCGACCATGCACTTTTTTGACTTTAGTCCCATCGGTGGTGGTCGCTTCAGGGAAAAACAGAACTGGAATATCCTGCTTTAAAAACGCAGCAATCTGTTCACGGATTTTGACTGAGTCGCCAGAACCACGCTTAATAAACAGTGTACCGCCACCTTTGGCAAGATTTCCCAGTACCGGCCATTTTTCAATTTCTGCTTTGGCAAGAAAGAAAACCCGTGCGCCTGAACCCAGTACTGCCACATCCAGCCATGAAATATGATTGCTGACCCACAGCGCAGGCTGGCGTGGAATTTCACCATGCACCTGAACCTCGACATTAAAAACCTGACTGAGCTGTCGACAGAAATACTGCACATATCGGGTATTTTTTGGATTGTTCGGATCTTTATATAAGCGATGGCGATAAACCAGATAAAACCCATTACTGATTGCGCCAATACCTGCAATCAGTTTTCTGGCATATAGAAAAAAACGGGAAATACCCTTTAATGAGGAGCTTCTGGTCTCAGATACTTGGTTCATAGGTTTTTCATCAATCACAGGCTTTACAGCTTTTAATCATTTATTTTGTCTCATTCTATACTGATCAGTTTTAACTTGCATTGATATTAAAAACTCAAATTTCTGCTCTGTAACCAGTGCTGCATATTGAGTGAAGTCTGAATTTTCATGATTTCTGTTTCAGTAACTTTTTGCAAATCAGGGTTAAACAGCGCATCCGACGAAATATCGCTGTATTCCTGCCTTCAGCATGTTTTAAACTAAAACAAATATTTTCCATGAGTAAGCCATCAGTGATCGAACTTCAGCAAAAAAAGCACAGTGAAAAAGTCATACTGGTCAGCGTTGCTGTGCAAATGCTCGAAGATCTCGACACAGAAGAATTTGCCCTGCTTGCACATTCAGCAGGTGCTGACATTCTTCAGCATCTGCATATTCAGAGAAACCGTCCAGATTCGCGGTTTTTCATCGGTTCAGGTAAAGCCGATGAAATTGCAGAGCTTGTTTCTGAACTGGAAGCTGAACTGGTGATCTTTGATCATACACTGACGCCCTCCCAGGAACGGAACCTGGAAAGAATCCTGAAATGCCGTGTAATAGACCGTACAGGGCTGATTCTGGATATTTTTGCGCAACGTGCAAGAACACATGAAGGGAAGCTCCAGGTTGAACTGGCTCAGCTGGATCATCTGGCTTCACGTCTGGTCCGTGGTCGCAGTAACCTGGACAGCCAGAAAGGTGGTATCGGCCTGCGTGGTCCAGGTGAAACCCTGCTGGAAACAGACCGTCGTTTACTGCGTATCCGCATGGGACAGCTGAAAGACAAACTTGAAAAAGTCCGTCTGACCCGTATTCAGGGGCGTGCTGCCCGACAGAAAGCCGCTGTTCCTACAGTGTCACTGGTCGGTTATACCAACGCAGGAAAATCCACCCTGTTCAATATTCTTGCAGGCTCAGATGTTTATGCAGCCGATCAGCTGTTTGCCACACTGGACCCAACCCTGAGACGACTCGACTGGGATGGAATCGGGGCACTGGTACTGGCAGATACCGTTGGATTTGTCCGTAACCTGGCACACTCCCTGGTCGAATCATTTAAAGCGACTCTGGAAGAAACACTTGAAGCGACACTGCTTTTACATGTCATTGATTCCAGCTCGCCCGATATGATGGAACAGATTGAAGCCGTTGAAAAAGTATTAAAGGAAATTGGAGCTGATGCCCCTGTTCTTCAGGTCTATAACAAAATTGATGTTACAGGTGAAGATCCTAAAATTATTTATGCAGAACCAGACTGTCCAGGACGTGTCTATGTTTCTGCACATTCATCCCAGGGGCTGAACCTGCTGAAACAGGCGGTTCAGGAATGCTTAACCGGACAGATTCAGAGTTTTGACCTGACCCTGAAACCTGCTTATGGAAAACTCCGCAATCAGTTATATGCCCTCAATGTCATTCGGACTGAAAGTTATGATGATGCCGGTAATTTACTGCTGAATGTCAGGATTTCTCCTCAGAAACTTGAACAGTTAATCCGCCAGGCTCACCTTCCAATGGAGGAAATACTGGGGAACAAAGCTGAATATTTCAAAAGACCACTTGAAGAATTTGAAATCAAAAGCTAAATCGGTTAAAACGTGATAAGTATAATTTTAACATCAGATCAAAAATGGACTGGATCAAAAATATCGACTGGACAGCCTGGATAGGTACAATCTCGCTGATTATTATTTTCCGCGAAGCATCTGTATGGATCATGGCACAGTTTCATCATCCAGAACTGGGCAATCTGGTCGGGTTGCTCAGCTTACTGTCTGTGCTTTTACTCTGGCGGAAATTCAGAAAAATTCCAGCTCGGCTTGTAGATACCAACAACAAAATCATGAAAGAAAGTGCTTTTGCATTTTTACCCATCAGTGCAGGCTCACTGATCATGATGGTACATATGGGTAAAGAAATTCCTGCATTTCTGCTTGTGCTGTGTATCAGTACACTCATCCCGTTATGGGTCTATGCAAAAATGGCAAAAAAGTGGTTATAGGAGAAGCACATGATCGCAGTTTTATATGGATTTCTCATCACCCTTGTTGCCTACCTGCTGGCTAAACCGCTGAACCGGCGTATTCCTCAGATTCCCATCATTGTTTTTGGCATGTTCTTTATCATTGCCCTGCTCTTTGTTTTTGGCATTCCCTATGAAAACTATATGAGTCAGGTCAATCCGGTTTTCAACAATCTGCTTGGATATGTCACCGTTGCTCTGGCCATACCACTGGCTGCCATGCGTTACGACGACCTGCCATTAAAAGCAATGGTCGGTATTCTGGTTTTTGCAAGTATCAGTGCTGTCGCCATTCCGATGGGGCTTGCATGGCTGCTGCACATGTCAGATGCATCCATCATGGCATTTGCAACACGGGCAGTCACCACACCGATTGCTATCAATATCGCAACACTACTGCATGCACCGATCAGCATGGCTATTCTGATTGTTATTCTTTCTGGCGTACTTGGTGCTGCATTTTCTCCGTGGATACTTCGTCATATCAACGATGAACGGGCTTCGGGACTTGCTTTAGGGCTTGCAGCTCATGCCATTGGAACAGCGCAGGCATGGCAGCGTGGCAGTGTTGCAGGGCGCTATGCAGCCTTTGGCATGGCGGTAAATGCGGTGTTCACTGCAATATGGCTGCCAACCTTCATACTGTATTTACAGAAAATGTGATTGATCAGTCACATGTAAACAGTTGTATAGTTTAAAAAATAATCCTAAGATGATTTTGGGGATTTTAAATTATCAGAAGGAACGTTCGGATGGGGAAGATTAAACTTGCTGCTGCAATTGTGTTTTCAGCGCTCAGTTGCACGGTTTTTGCTGAAGATATTTCGGGAACATGGAAAAATATTGATGACAAAACAGGTTCATCAAAAGCAATCCTGGAGATTCGCCGTGAGGCAAATGACACCTTTACTGCCAAAATTGTAAAGGTGACACCTCGTCCTGGTTATACACCAAGAGAGACCTGCGTAAACTGCCCTGCACCTTATACAGACAAACCTATTTTAGGACTGGATGTTCTTAAAGGACTTAAAGATACCGGCAATGGTAACTTCAGCGAAGGGAAAATCATTGATCCTTTATCCGGTAAAATTTACAGTACCAAAGCAAAGCTCAGCAACAATGGAAAACGTCTGACTTTACGCGGTTATGTCGGTGTATCTGCGCTGGGTCGCAGCCAGACCTGGATCAAAAGCGATTAAAAATAATCAAGAGTCACCTGTGTGTGGCTCTTTTTATTTCAGCCACATAATTTTTTAAAAAGGTGATCTTTAGCAGGAAATTATGTTGACTATTTAACCAACAGGCATAATATAGTGATAAATATTAAATAATTAAATAACACAATCAAAGGAACTGATATGAAAAAAAATATATTCCTGGCTGGGGTAGCTGGTCTGATTTTAAGTGGGAACCTTTTTGCTGCAGACCTGACAGGTATATGGCAGCAGATTGATGATAAAACCGGCTCACCCAAAGCACTGATTCAGATTTCCAAAGACAGTAACGGTACATTCAGTGGCAAAATTACCAAAATCACCCCTCGACCTGGTTACACGCCTCGGGAGACTTGTGTAAACTGCCCAGCACCTTATACCAATAAACCCATCCTTGGGCTTGAAGTATTTAAGGGGCTGAAACTCGAAGGTGAAAACAGTTATGATGACGGTCGTATTCTGGATCCACTTTCAGGCAAAACATACAGCCTGAAAGGTAAACTTTCTCAGAATGGAAAGCGTCTGCATTTAAGGGGATATGTCGGTATCGCTGCAATTGGACGCACTCAGATCTGGATCCGTCAGGAATAATTCATCTTTGGCACGTTTCAACATGATTTAAAGCTAATTTATAATTCCGGGGAATTTAAGCTACTCATGATTAAACAGTTCAAATTTATATCAGCAATATGTTTTGCTGCAGCCTGCGGCTCAGCATCTGCAGAAGATATTTCTGGGGTATGGCAACAGATTGATGATAAAACTGGAGCAGCCAAAGCCATTATTGAGATTAAAAAAGAATCCAATAATACATTCACAGGCACGATTGTAAAAGTGACACCACGTCCGGGTTATACCCCACGTGAAACCTGTTACAAGTGCCCTGCTCCTTATACCAATCAGCCGATTTTAGGAATGGAGATTCTGAAAGGTCTGCAGCATGTCAGCGGTACTGACAATTATGAAAAAGGTCGGATTATGGACCCACTTTCAGGCAAGCTGTACGATGCCAAAATGCGTCTGAATGCATCAGGAAAACGTCTGACTTTACGTGCCTATATGGGTGTTTCAACCCTGGGGCGTAATCAGACCTGGATCCGCAGAGATTAATTTTTTTCCTTTCTGAAATAAAAAAAGCCACTTCAAGTGGCTTTTTTTATGGTCTGTTTCACATCACAGGATTAGGTACGCTGAACGATTGTCTGTCCTCAAGGCGATAGGCAATCAGCTTATGCCCCCAGACACAGCCGCCATCAACATTCTGTATGTTCGGACTGATAGTTTTTCCTTCCAGTGCAGCCCAGTGCCCAAAAATGACCTGATGAGTTTCTGCTGCCTGTGATGGATACTCAAACCACGGCTGAAATCCTTCCGGCATAGGCTCATCCAGTGCATCCTTGAAACTGAATTCCAGCCGCCCCTCTGCATCACTTAAACGCATACGGGTCAGATAGTTGGTAATACAGCGCAAGCGGGCATTTCCTGTCAGATCTTCAGACCAGAGATCAGGCTCTGTGCCATACATCTCTTTCAGAAATTCATCCATCACTTCAAAATCGTCATGTCCAATCACTGCTTCCACTTCTTTCGCCAGGAGCGCTGTCTGCGCAGCGGTCCAGATATTCGGCACACCGGCATGCGTCAGGATGGTCTGTTCATTCGGAAATAAACATAAAGGCTGATGACGTAACCACTCAATCAGATCATCACTTTCCAGTGCATGAATCACATCATCTATACGGTCTTTATCTTTGAGTTTTTTAATACCCCGTGCCACGGCAAGCAAATTTAAATCATGATTGCCCAGCACAGTAGCAGCCACATTTCTGTCGACCAGTTTTTTAATGAAACGGATAGCTCCGACAGAATTTTCACCACGGGCAACCATATCACCTGCAAACCAGATAAAATCCTGATCTGCATCAAACTGAATTTCCTTAAGCAAGGCTTTCAGCGCTTCAAAACAGCCCTGAACATCACCTATCACGTAGTTATAACGAATATCTGAACGGTTCATATCCTGCGCCATTTAAGCCACCATCTGATCGGATAATGCAACAAACTGAGCCAGTGTCAGCGTTTCTGGACGTGCCATCGGATCTACACCCGCATTTTCAAAACCTTCTTCAACCAGCATGCCTTTTAAGCTGTTGCGCAAAGTTTTACGACGCTGAGTAAACACATGTGAAACCAGACGTGCCAGTGCTTTTTCATTTTTTGCCACAATCGGTTTAACCGCATATGGCTCTAAACGGAACACCGCAGAGGTGACTTTAGGAGGTGGATTGAACGACCCCGGTGGTACTTCAAACAGGAAAGTCGGTTTACAGTAGTACTGAATCATCACAGACAGGCGACCATATTCTTTCGTATTCGGATCGGCGGTGATGCGGTCAACCACTTCTTTTTGCAGCATGAAATGCATGTCTTTCACTTTGTCACCAAACTCCAAGAGATGGAACAAAAGTGGTGTCGAGATGTTATACGGCAGGTTACCCACCACACGCAGCGGACGCCCTTCCTGAAACAGCTCAGTAAAATCATATTTCAACGCATCAGTTTCCACGATGGTCAGACGTTCAGGATGCGGTACACGACCAGGCAAACCTGCTGCAAGATCACGGTCAAGCTCAACCACAGTCAGCGCTTCACACTCACCAATCAAAGGTGAGGTCAGTGCCGCAAGACCAGGACCAATTTCGACAATATTGTCGCCAGAACGAGGATTTACAGAACGTACAATTTTGGCAATTACACGCTGGTCATGCAAAAAGTTCTGACCAAAACGCTTACGCGTATGATGCCCTTCATCTTTTGGGTTTAAGGCATTAATCTGATACATAAAAGAGTTTCCAACGTGTATTAATTGCGGGCAAGTTCAAGTGCTAAATCCACTGCCACATGCAGACTTGAACTTTTAGCCAGACCAGTACCTGCAAGGGAGAGTGCAGTACCATGGTCAACAGAAGTACGAATAAAAGGTAAACCTAAAGTGATGTTGATTGCTTCACCAAAGCCCTGCGATTTTAACACAGGTAATCCCTGATCATGATACATCGCAAGTACCGCATCAGCATCTTTTAAATGCTCAGGGGTAAATAAAGTATCCGCAGGCAGACTCAGACTCATATCCACACCCTGACTGCGATAACTTTCAAGTACAGGATTGATTGTATCAATTTCTTCATGTCCGAGATAACCACCCTCTCCTGCATGGGGGTTCAGACCACAGACCAGAATACGGGGATGTTCTTTTTTAAATTTACTTTTTAAATCATGGAGCAGAATATCAATCACCTGGTGAAGACGCTCTTTGGTAATGGCATCCGCAACCTCACGTAAGGGTAAATGCGTAGTCGCCAGTGCAACCCGTAAAGTTCTGGTTGCCAGCATCATGACCACACGCTCAACACCTGCAAACTCCTGATAATATTCAGTATGCCCACTGAAATGAATGCCGGCATCATTGATTACAGACTTCTGCACTGGCGCTGTTGCAACACCGACACTCTGTCCCTGCATTGCATAAGATGCAGAGCGGCGCAGCTGTTCCAGTACATAGGATGAATTTTCAGGATTCAGCTGACCCAGCACCACATCATGATTTAATGGTACATGTTCAACATATAACTGCCCTGTTGCAGATGACTCAGACTGCCCCTGATATTCAACGAACTGCACATCCATTTTCAATACGCGGGCACGCTCATGCAACATATGAATATCCGCCAGCACAACAAGTGGGCGTTCATCCACACGATCCGACAGGCTTAGGCAGATGTCAGGACCAATCCCTGCTGGTTCACCACTGGTGATATATAAAGGCAGCATAGAAGAACTCTTAAATTAGCACTAATCACCATTATACAGCCTCAACCAGATAAATCGGTGCTTCTGTTTACAGGATCAGCAGCAAACATCCGCAAAATCTTAATATCCTGTTTCCCCTTATCTTTTTACCTATTCAATCCTATAAAACCCGTGCTTAGTCTGTGACAAAGAAACGGTTCCATTTCAAAAACCAGGCAATACAACTCACTGAATAATTTTTTATAGTCATAAAACTCTTATATTTTTCATCTTTTCCTGTTCAATATTTTTCTTATTTTCCATCTGTGAATATGTGGTTATTCACATAATTTCCCACTTTAGCTCAATCAGAATTAAAAATATACACCCCTTTCACAAACCTGAAAACTGCTTTAGAATACGGCGCTTGAAATACTGCATTTCTATTGTGATTTTATCTGATTTCAGGTAGAATTCGCTCTCCTTTTGTTTGGACAGATTCCATAGTCCAAACCAACTATAATAGGTAGTGGTTTAATGAAAACTCTCAGCGCTAAGCCTGCTGAAGTTCAACACGACTGGTACGTTGTTGATGCTTCTGGCAAAACTTTAGGTCGCCTTGCGACTGAAATCGCTCGTCGTTTACGCGGTAAGCACAAGACATCTTATACTCCTCACGTAGACACTGGCGATTATATCGTTGTGATCAATGCTGAAGAAATTCAAGTGACTGGTAAAAAAGCACTTGATAAAAAATACTATCGCCACACTGGCTTCCCTGGTGGTATCCGTGAGACTAACTTCGAGAAGTTAATTGCTCACAAACCTGAAGCAGTTTTAGAAAAAGCTGTAAAAGGTATGTTACCAAAAGGTCCTCTTGGTTATGCAATGATCAAGAAAATGAAAGTGTATGCAGGTACAGAGCATCCACATGCTGCTCAACAGCCACAAGTTTTGGACATCTAAGGGATACAGCACATGGCTACTAATTATGGTACAGGTCGCCGTAAGACCGCAACTGCACGTGTTTTCTTGTCAGCTGGTACAGGCAAACTCGTAATCAACAACCGTACTCTTGAACAGTACTTCGGTCGTGAAACAGCTCGTATGGTTGTTCGTCAACCGCTTGAGCTTTTAGAAGTTACTGAAAAATATGACCTTTACATCACTGTTGCTGGTGGTGGTATCGGTGGTCAGGCTGGCGCAATCCGTCACGGTATTACTCGTGCACTGATCGCTTCCGACGAAACTTTAAAACCTGCTCTTCGTCAAGCTGGTTTCGTTACTCGTGATGCTCGTGAAGTTGAACGTAAGAAACTTGGTTTACGTAAAGCTCGTAAACGTCCTCAATTCTCTAAACGTTAATCCGTTTACCGAATCGGACAGAAAACCTGGCTTATGCCAGGTTTTTTTATGCGTAAAATCTGCCGTCAATATTGCTCTTCAGCCTGACTGCAGCTGCCACGGATATCTCATAACAAATTCAGCATAACCATCGGTCTTTATATTGATTAAAACCAGAAAAACTCTCATATAAGCATTAAAAGTGCCCGTGATTTTATTGTCTAAGTTTAGTATCCTAACCTATTCCATATTGCCTTGTTTTCAGGATTTATGTCAGTCGAAAATACTCATTTACAAGGGATCACGCTGTAC
The DNA here is from genome assembly GCF_002165375.2 of Acinetobacter chinensis. Lineage (NCBI taxonomy): Bacteria > Pseudomonadati > Pseudomonadota > Gammaproteobacteria > Moraxellales > Moraxellaceae > Acinetobacter > Acinetobacter chinensis. The sequence goes on along the minus strand of NZ_CP032134.1, from coordinate 709,056 downwards.
AGTCATGCGGATGACTTCCGCTCACACTGGATTCGCTATATCCTTGCTGAAAAACAGATTAAATATAATCTGATTATTGTAGATGAGGATGATGAAGATCTAAGCTCACTCAACCCCTACAATCAGCTACCCATGCTTGTTGAAAATGAATTGAAGCTTTACCGCACTGATATCATTTCTGAATATATTGATGACCGCTATCGACAGAACAAGCTTTATGCTGATGCACCGGTTGCAAGAGCCGAACAGCGTCAGTATATCTGGCGCTTTAATCAGGACTGGTTAAAAATGGCAGATCTGATCCTCTGTCATCCAGACACACTGAATGAAACAGCAAAACAACAGGCACAGAAACAACTTAGAGATACGCTTATCTCTCTGACACCACTGTTTCAGCATTATCCCTATTTTATGTCTGAACATTTCACCATTATTGACTGTATGCTTGCCCCAGTATTTATACGCTTAAAAACCATGGGAATTGAGCTCCCTGCACAGCATTGCCGTCCAGTTTATCTATACTTTCAACGTATATTCAGCCGTCCTGCATTTATTAAATCTCTCACTTTGCAGGAAAAAAACAGATACAGCGAATTTCTTCCAAATCAATAGAGCCACGACTATGTCCGAATCTGAATTAAATCTGACCCCTACCCGCCCATACATGGCGCGTGCAATTTATGAATGGATTCTTGATAATAAGCTGACACCACACATCCTGGTTGATGCAAAACTACCTCATACCAGTGTTCCAGAACAGTTTGTTCAGGATGGTCAGATTGTGCTGAATATTGCTCCACATGCTGTACAGGCATTTCAGATGAGCAATGAAGCTATCAGTTTTTCTGCCCGGTTTGGTGGTGTTTCACGTGATCTGTATATTCCCGTTTATGCATTAATGGGAGTTTATGCACGTGAAAATGGACAAGGACTGTTCTTCGATCCATCTGAATATGAACATATCAAAATAGACACAGATAGATTACAATCCGCAGCAACAGAAAAAACTGATACACCAAAGAAAAAACCGGGGTTACGAATCCTGGACTAAAATAACTTAGGAGAGTTGCATGGCTTTTGATTTAGTACAATATTTTGCTGAGCAGATTAAACTTCAAAAGCCTCAGCTTTTTAATCAGTACCCGGCGCAGGAAAAAAATCAGTTTATCTCTGAAATCAATGCACTGACACTTGGAAAACTGATTACATTAATACAGGAAAATGAAAATTCTATTTATCAGGAAATCCAGAACCAGGATGCTTTATATATCCAGGAAATTTCCAGACATTTAACCACTTCAGCACATAATCAGTCAGAACTGAATAAATCTGAACTTGAATCAGCGATTACAGAAATGCTGTCTCTTCAGTTAAACGAAATCAAGCAGCTCGACACAACAGGCAGCCTGGGTCACTCTGGCGTAAAAGAATTGCTGATCGGACAGATTGAACATTTTTCTGGTTATGCAGAAGACTGGGTTTGGTCAACAAATAACCTGTTAGAGCTAAAAGGTTCTAAACCTCTGATTCAGGAAGAGATATCATTAGATGAAACAATGAAGGAATTTAATCTTATGGTACATCAACAACAGACTGACCACGCAGCAGCTTCAGACCAGGCTATCGAGGCAAACACATCCATTCCAGCATGGGCCAAAATCGCTGAACCATTGGTGGCTTTAGTCATTCTATGGATTCTTTATCAAGCAGCCACTCAAATGTTTAGCTGATCCAGTTGAATAAAAAAACCACCTGATCCAGGTGGTTTTTTTTATTCAACCCTTTAAAGCTACTCTCACCAGCAAATTACTGTGTAATTTTTTGTAAATAAAATTTACAGAACTCTATTTTTTACATTTTGTTACTTTTGCTAAAACTTCCAGCCTGGTCGTTTTTCACTCACAGTCAATCATATTTTCATAAACAAAATGAAGAATGCATCACATTAAAATCAACAAAAAATACCATCTATTCAATAAAAACCAGCCTTAATTTTAAACCTGAATTAATTCGATTGATTAATTTTGTGCTCAGTATTTAGAATGAAGCTAACTTGTTAACTACACAACAAAACAAGTCAAAAATTAAAATTCAACCACTTTATAACGACAAAAGGCGAGAAAACTATGGCTAAAGTATCATTAGAAACACTGACAAGCATTGATGGCTTCGTTGCAGCAGCATTAGTGGATGGGGAAAGTGGTTTGGCACTTGCAACACAGGGTGGCGGTGGAATTGATCTTGAACTGGCAGCTGCGGGAAATACCGAAGTGGTCCGATCCAAGCGCCGTGTAGCAAATGCATTGAATCTGAATGACAGTATTGTTGATATCCTGATCACGCTGGGCAAACAGTATCATCTGATTCGCCCACTTGAAAACAACGAAAATGTTTTCCTGTACCTGGTACTGGATCGCGCTAAAGCAAATCTTGCTATGGCTCGTCACGAACTCAAAGCATTCGAGAAAAGCCTGGACTTCTCTTGATTAATATTCTGAAAGCCCTTTATATCAATTGAATATAAAGGGCTTTTTATTCCCTGCCAATCAAAAAAGTACCATGTATTTACAGAGAAAATTATGAGTAAGCAATATATCAATATTGCGATTGCAGGACTCAGCCTCTCTCATTCCGAAGAGCTGAAAAACCAGTTACGCAATATGATACCTCAGGATTATATAATTAAATGGATAACCGCAACTGATCCTAATATTGACTGCCTTTTTATTCATGAAACATTTTATGAAACCGAGGGTATTCAAAGAATAATTAATAAAAAATGTTTCCCTTGGCTAAAAATTACAAAACATCACCAGCAACAACAATTAACGAATAATGTATTAAATTTTCCGGTAAGCAATCATGATGAGCTTACTCAATGGCTCAATCATCATGTTCTGAATCAGGAGCAGATACCTGAAGCTGAAACTGTAAATCATATTGAAGCACATGAAATAGATGAAGAATATCTGAGTGAAGTACTTAATCCTGAAAACCATGCAAAACTGCATCTGTTTGACGCATATGGCTCCATTGGCATAGCCAAACCAGATCTGAATACAATATGGATCATTCTGGAGCGTAAAAAGACAGGGACAGACTCATCCTTTTCATATGATCTGGCGAATACAGATGATTTTATGAAGATTTACCGTAAGGAAAAATATATCTTACAGGACTGGTTATGGAATTTTTACTGGAATTCACCTGAACTGCTGAAAATGATTGCCCCTGATGATGGTCATTTTAAAATTTTAAGCTGGCCAAAACCGAGTGATATACAAAATAAGAAACTGATTTTCCAGCTTTCAGCTGTCTTTATACAGGGAGCAAAAATTTCAAAAATTGCAGATCATTTTAATATTTCACAGCAGCTGATTATCCGCTTTATTGCAACAAACCTAGCAATGAATAATGCAGTAAAAATTAATATATGGGATAAACATTTCACCCCACCAACTCCTGAGATTCAAGATAAAAAAGATGATCAAAGTTTAATAAAAAGTTTTTTTGGAAAAATACGGAAGAAATTTGGATTCTAAGGAGTATCTATGATTTTACAACAATATAAAATTGTTTTTGCTGGCACCATGGGTGCAGGAAAAACCGAAGCTATCCGATCACTTTCAGATATCCCTGTCCTTCTGACGGAAGCATTTAACACGGATACTCAAAGTCACCAGAAAATGGAAACAACCGTTGGTATTGATTATGGCGAAGTAACGCTTGAGGATGGTGTAAAAATTGGTCTTTATGGCACTCCGGGACAGAGTCGATTTGACTTTATCTGGTCAGTTATCTGTAAAGGTGCGATTGGTGCAATCATTTTAATTGATCACAGTATCGAAAACCCTTTGCATGAACTTGAGAACTACCTCGATACGTTCCAGAACTATACTGACAATATTGCTATTGGGATTACCCATACAGATCTTGAATCAAAACACTCAACCAATATTTATAAAAACTGGCTGGTTCAACAAGAGCTGTTCTCTCCTTTGTTTTTCATTGATGCGCGTAAAAAAGAAGACGTTCTCCTTTTACTCGAAGCGTTAATCACTTCAGTTGAAGTTAACTATAACATTACAACTTAGGAGCTATACTCATGTTTGCACTGAAAAATAAACTGCGGAATGCGCCAACTGAACTGATTCAGCAAGCGAAATCAGAAATTGAAGAAATCATCAGGAATGTCAGGGGGATCAATTTCATTATGCTGTGTTCTACAGATGGTTTTGAACTGGCATCCATTCATAAAAAGGACATTTACAATAACAGTAAACTTGCTGCCGTATGTAGCTCAATCCTTGCTATGGTCGCTGCATTTATGCAGGAAATTCACCTTGATGGCTGTCAGACCATTACTCTGGATGCGGATAATGGCAAAGCCATTTTAACAGCAGTAAACTCTGTAAATCACCCGATGATTATCGTTGCGCTCGCAGATAAGGACATCCTGTTAGGACAGTTACTATATTCCCTGAAGACAGCCAGCAGTAATATCCGATCGCATGCAGAAGCATTTCAGTCTTCCTGATTCCTTTTCCTTTCATTCCGACGAGAAAAAGCCCCCGCAGTATTAACTGCGGGGGCTTTTTAGAATAATGAGCTGGCGATGACTTACTCTCACATGGGTAACCCCACACTACCATCAGCGCAAAGAGGTTTCACTTCTGAGTTCGGGAAGGGATCAGGTGGTTCACTCTTGCTATTGTCGCCAGCACAACTGTTTATGGATACTTGCTTTGGTCTTATTTAGATGCCAATGCTTTTTCCAAATGAGTTATTAACAGCTCTATCTGAGTTGGAACATTGTCATACTGTTGCGATTCTGAATCAAGTCATTCTGATGAATATCGAATCAACTGAGCTTTATACAACAACTGTTTGGGTGTTGTATAGTCAAGCCTCACGAGCAATTAGTACTGGTCAGCTTCACACGTCACCGTGCTTCCACATCCAGCCTATCAACGTCGTAGTCTTCAACGGCTCTTTAGAGGACATAAAGTCCTAGGGAAATCTTATCTTGAGGTAGGCTTCCCGCTTAGATGCTTTCAGCGGTTATCCCTTCCGAACATAGCTACCCGGCGATGCGACTGGCGTCACAACCGGTACACCAGAGGTTCGTCCACTCTGGTCCTCTCGTACTAGGAGCAGATCCTCTCAAATTTCCAGCGCCCACGGTAGATAGGGACCGAACTGTCTCACGACGTTCTAAACCCAGCTCGCGTACCTCTTTAAATGGCGAACAGCCATACCCTTGGGACCTGCTTCAGCCCCAGGATGAGATGAGCCGACATCGAGGTGCCAAACACCGCCGTCGATATGAACTCTTGGGCGGTATCAGCCTGTTATCCCCAGAGTACCTTTTATCCGTTGAGCGATGGCCCTTCCATACAGAACCACCGGATCACTAAGACCTACTTTCGTACCTGCTCGACTTGTGGGTCTCGCAGTTAAGCGCGCTTTTGCCTTTATACTCTACGCGTGATTTCCGACCACGCTGAGCGCACCTTCGTACTCCTCCGTTACTCTTTAGGAGGAGACCGCCCCAGTCAAACTACCCACCAGACATGGTCCTCGTCCCGGATAACGGGACAGAGTTAGAACCTCAATATTACCAGGGTGGTATTTCAAGGATGGCTCCATAGCAACTGGCGTCACTACTTCAAAGCCTCCCACCTATCCTACACAGGTAAGATCAAAGTTCAATGTCAAGCTGCAGTAAAGGTTCACGGGGTCTTTCCGTCTAGCCGCGGGTACACCGCATCTTCACGGCGAATTCGATTTCACTGAGCCTCTGCTGGAGACAGCGCCCCCATCATTATGCCATTCGTGCAGGTCGGAACTTACCCGACAAGGAATTTCGCTACCTTAGGACCGTTATAGTTACGGCCGCCGTTTACTGGGGCTTCGATCAAGAGCTTCGCTTACGCTAACCCCATCAATTAACCTTCCAGCACCGGGCAGGCATCACACCCTATACGTCCACTTTCGTGTTTGCAGAGTGCTATGTTTTTAATAAACAGTTGCAGGGGCCTGGTTTCTGTGGCTGCTGGCCGCTCATTCCGCAAGGGAAATCACCGCCGGCAGCGTACCTTCTCCCGAAGTTACGGTACCATTTTGCCTAGTTCCTTCAGCAGAGTTCTCTCAAGCGCTTTGGTCTACTCGACCTGACCACCTGTGTCGGTTTCGGGTACGATTCCTGTGTAACTGAAGCTTAGAGACTTTTCCTGGAAGTATGGTATCAGCCACTTCACTGTACAAGTACAGCTTGCTATCAGATCTCAGCATAGAGTACCCCGGATTTGCCTAAGATACATGCCTACATCCTTCCACCTGGACAACCAACGCCAGGCTGACTTAACCTTCTCCGTCCTCTCATCGCATTACACACAAGTACTGGAATATTAACCAGTTTCCCATCGACTACGCCTCTCGGCCTCGCCTTAGGGGTCGACTCACCCAGCCCCGATTAACGTTGGACTGGAACCCTTGGTCTTTCAGCGAACGGGTTTTTCACCCGTTTTGTCGTTACTCACGTCAGCATTCGCACTTCTGATACCTCCAGCAGACTTCTCAATCCACCTTCATCGGCTTACAGAACGCTCCCCTACCACTTGCAATAAATTGCAAATCCGCAGCTTCGGCATATAGTTTTAGCCCCGTTACATCTTCCGCGCAGGCCGACTCGACTAGTGAGCTATTACGCTTTCTTTAAAGGGTGGCTGCTTCTAAGCCAACCTCCTAGCTGTCTATGCCTTCCCACATCGTTTCCCACTTAACTATAATTTTGGGGCCTTAGCTGGCGGTCTGGATTGTTTTCCTCTTGACTACGGACGTTAGCACCCGCAGTCTGTCTCCCGGATAGTACTCATTGGTATTCGGAGTTTGCATCGGTTTGGTAAGTCGGGATGACCCCCTAGCCGAAACAGTGCTCTACCCCCAATGGTATTCGTCCGAGGCGCTACCTAAATAGCTTTCGGGGAGAACCAGCTATCACCGAGTTTGATTAGCCTTTCACCCCTATCCACAAGTCATCCCCTGGCTTTTCAACGACAGTGGGTTCGGTCCTCCAGTTAGTGTTACCCAACCTTCAACCTGCTCATGGATAGATCACCCGGTTTCGGGTCTATACCCAGCAACTGAACGCCCTATTAAGACTCGGTTTCCCTACGGCTCCCCTATACGGTTAACCTTGCTACTGAATATAAGTCGCTGACCCATTATACAAAAGGTACGCAGTCACCGAACAAGTCGGCTCCCACTGCTTGTATGCATGCGGTTTCAGGATCTGTTTCACTCCCCTCACAGGGGTTCTTTTCGCCTTTCCCTCACGGTACTGGTTCACTATCGGTCAGTCAGGAGTATTTAGCCTTGGAGGATGGTCCCCCCATATTCAGACAAGGTTTCACGTGCCTCGCCCTACTCGACATCATCATATAAGCCCTTTCGCGTACAGGACTATCACCTACTATGGTTGCACTTCCCAGAGCATTCCACTAAAGCTTATATGACTTAATGGGCTGTTCCCCGTTCGCTCGCCGCTACTGAGGGAATCTCAATTGATTTCTTTTCCTAAGGGTACTGAGATGTTTCACTTCCCCTCGTTCGCCTCGTAACACTATGTATTCATGTTACGATACCTGCCTTATAGCAGGTGGGTTTCCCCATTCAGAAATCTCCGGATCAAAGGATATTTGCCGCCTCCCCGGAGCTTATCGCAGGCTATTACGTCTTTCATCGCCTCTGACTGCCAAGGCATCCACCACATGCACTTAATTACTTGACTATACAACCCCAAACAGTCGTTCATCCCTACAAGTAGGATGAGCAACAGATCGCGACGATTTCTCATCACTCTCATACAGTTGGCGTCTGTGAAATTAATCACTGTACAGCTTCAATTAGATTCATATACCAAAACGCTTGATTCAGTTTAATCGCTAGTTTCTCATTTCCTGTAGTTGCCTACTTGAAACGAGTATGAACAATTTATTTCAACTCAAATATATGCTGTTAATGATTAACTACCGCCTCGTCAGCAGGTAGCAAACTGTGATAAATCACAGAACTTAATAAACTGAGATCAGATGATCGTCATATTCACTAAATTCTATAATTCAGAACTTCACTTAATGTGATGGTGGAGACTAGGAGAGTCGAACTCCTGACCTCCTGCGTGCAAAGCAGGCGCTCTACCAACTAAGCTAAGTCCCCAGTTAAGATCCCGATATATCTGTTTCTGTGCTGATTCGTCAGAATGGTGGGTCTGACAAGACTTGAACTTGTGACCCCACGCTTATCAAGCGTGTGCTCTAACCAACTGAGCTACAGACCCTCAGATACATCAATGAAGAACAACTTGTTGTGGATTCTTACCAATCGTCAATCTTTCGTTAAGGAGGTGATCCAGCCGCAGGTTCCCCTACGGCTACCTTGTTACGACTTCACCCCAGTCGTCGGCCACACCGTGGTAAGCGTCCTCCTTACGGTTAGACTACCTACTTCTGGTGCAACAAACTCCCATGGTGTGACGGGCGGTGTGTACAAGGCCCGGGAACGTATTCACCGCGGCATTCTGATCCGCGATTACTAGCGATTCCGACTTCATGGAGTCGAGTTGCAGACTCCAATCCGGACTACGATCGGCTTTTTGAGATTAGCATCCTATCGCTAGGTAGCAACCCTTTGTACCGACCATTGTAGCACGTGTGTAGCCCTGGTCGTAAGGGCCATGATGACTTGACGTCGTCCCCGCCTTCCTCCAGTTTGTCACTGGCAGTATCCTTAAAGTTCCCACCCGAAGTGCTGGCAAATAAGGAAAAGGGTTGCGCTCGTTGCGGGACTTAACCCAACATCTCACGACACGAGCTGACGACAGCCATGCAGCACCTGTATGTAAGTTCCCGAAGGCACCAATCCATCTCTGGAAAGTTCTTACTATGTCAAGACCAGGTAAGGTTCTTCGCGTTGCATCGAATTAAACCACATGCTCCACCGCTTGTGCGGGCCCCCGTCAATTCATTTGAGTTTTAGTCTTGCGACCGTACTCCCCAGGCGGTCTACTTATCGCGTTAGCTGCGCCACTAAAGCCTCAAAGGCCCCAACGGCTAGTAGACATCGTTTACGGCATGGACTACCAGGGTATCTAATCCTGTTTGCTCCCCATGCTTTCGTACCTCAGCGTCAGTATTAGGCCAGATGGCTGCCTTCGCCATCGGTATTCCTCCAGATCTCTACGCATTTCACCGCTACACCTGGAATTCTACCATCCTCTCCCATACTCTAGCTTCCCAGTATCGAATGCAATTCCTAAGTTAAGCTCAGGGATTTCACATCCGACTTAAAAAGCCGCCTACGTACGCTTTACGCCCAGTAAATCCGATTAACGCTCGCACCCTCTGTATTACCGCGGCTGCTGGCACAGAGTTAGCCGGTGCTTATTCTGCGAGTAACGTCCACTATCTCCAGGTATTAACCAGAGTAGCCTCCTCCTCGCTTAAAGTGCTTTACAACCAAAAGGCCTTCTTCACACACGCGGCATGGCTGGATCAGGGTTCCCCCCATTGTCCAATATTCCCCACTGCTGCCTCCCGTAGGAGTCTGGGCCGTGTCTCAGTCCCAGTGTGGCGGATCATCCTCTCAGACCCGCTACAGATCGTCGCCTTGGTAGGCCTTTACCCCACCAACTAGCTAATCCGACTTAGGCTCATCTATTAGCGCAAGGTCTAATGATCCCCTGCTTTCCCCCGTAGGGCGTATGCGGTATTAGCATTCCTTTCGGAATGTTGTCCCCCACTAATAGGCAGATTCCTAAGCATTACTCACCCGTCCGCCGCTAAGATCAGTAGCAAGCTACCTCTCTCCGCTCGACTTGCATGTGTTAAGCCTGCCGCCAGCGTTCAATCTGAGCCATGATCAAACTCTTCAGTTTAATACTTGCTAGCACCTTAAAGGGTGCCAATCTTGGCTCATCAATTTTCTGACAAATTCTCTCAAATAAACTTCGAGTAATTTAAACCATTCAATCAATGAAAATAATTTCGATCGATCAATCAGTAAAAATCCACACAAGTTGTTCTTCATATTCTCTTAATGATCTTCTCAATGCTTCGTCAGCATCAAGCTAGGTCGGCTATATTACTCTGAATCTCTTCAAAGTCAACATGTAATGTAAATTATTTTAAACTTTCTTTCTAAAACCCAGCTTAACCATTCTATGCTAAGCTACTGTTTTATCAGAAGTTTTAATCTTCATCACCGCCGATGGATGTGCATTCTACAGCATTTCACACCAGACACAACCCCCTCAGACATCTTTTTTTTGTTTTTCTTCTTGTTTGGTGGGTTTTTAGACATTTTTCTCATTTATGTCTGTTTTACCGTCATATTCTTAACTTTGTTATTTCATTTTTTCTGGTTAAACTAAACGAGGTCTCTTTTTTATAATTTAATTTGAAATGAATCACGTATTTAAAAAAGTCTGTGCGACTTTTTGGCTGGTGCTTATATGTGTTACAGCGCATGCAACACCCGCTCCCAGCGTGCTCAGCATTACTTTCTCCATTTTAAGTTATGCAAAATGGACTACAGCCGTGCCTGAAATCTGTGTCATTAATAACAATAATATGGCATCTCAGTTTAAGAACTACCTATCATCCAATGATGAATACAATTATTCAGTCAAATCCATAGATAAACAAAAAATCCGATCAGAGCGTTGTGAAGTTCTTATCTTTTCAACATTTACCCCTGAAGAAGAACAGAGAGTGCTGAACAGCAGCGTAGAGTTTCCTGCTCTGTCTATCAGTTCAAGTAATACTGAGTGCGAAATTGGAAGTGCTTTCTGCCTGTACCGAAAAAATACAGGACTGTCATTTAAAGTAAATATGGACAGCCTGACCCAGTCTAAAGTCAGAATTGATCCACGGGTTTTACTTCTTGCTCGGGCAACGGAGTAAATCATGATTACACGTCTATATAATACAAAATCGCTGCATCTGATTTTTAAACGTTCACAACTGGCTGTTTTTGCACTGACCTTCACCGTGTGTACTGCAATTTTTATTTCTGTATCTGCTTTCGCCCTGAAAGCTTATGCAGACAGCAGCCTGAATGTTCTTTCAGAGGCAATCAATGAACGTATTCAGCCCGCTGTTGTTTTCAGTGATACCGTTACCCTGAATCAGATTTTAGCCGAATATAATCATAAATATCCGATACGCTCCATGCAGGTCATTGATGAATACAATGTCGAACTGGCCCGCTCAGTTCAGAATGAGACTTCAGATTATTCACTACAGCATTTTCTTGACCGTATTTTTTTCAATTATCCTGTTATTTTAAATATTCAACATCAGCATCAGTATTATGGTCAGCTGATTATTTATGGCAATTCATCCACCATTGTCGATTTTTTTAATAAAATTATTTTTGGTCTGATTATCGGTTTCCTGATTATTCTTGCAGGACTGCTGTGGTCTGTGCATTCTTTCTATCGCTATCTGATGAAATCCATTCATCCTATCGTTGCAACAGCCAACACCATCAGTGAAGAAAAAAACTATGGTTTGCGCTTTGCGCAGTCTGAGATTCAGGAATTACAGGATATCAATACTGTTTTTAATGAATTACTTGAAAAAATTCAGTTAAATGACCAGCACCTGAGAACTGAAAACGACAAACTGAGTCATCAGGCTCACCACGATGCACTGACACAACTCCCGAACCGCTATTATTTCTACCAGCAGTTACTGCATATATTTGATTCAAGTTTACGTGAACATTCAGCATTGCTGTTCATAGACAGTAATGATTTTAAAACCATTAATGATCAGTATGGTCATCAGGCAGGTGACTCTGTCCTGCAGGAAATTGCTGTAAGACTACAGAGCCAGCTGCACCCTGACGATTTTATTGCCCGCTTAGGCGGTGATGAATTTGCCATTCTGATTCACCATGTTCATCACACCGATGAACTGAACACAATCTGCCAGCAGCTGTCTGAATGTGCGGATCTTCCACTGTATTTCGGTGACGTTCAGATTTCTTTCAGTTTCAGTATTGGTGTTGCTCAAACCCGTTTTGCCAGCTCCCCTGAAGATCTGATTACTGAAGCAGACAATGCTATGTATAAAGCCAAAAAACTGCCTGAACACTGGTTCATTGCAGGTAACGATATTAACAATCAGGTTTAAACTCATGTTAAGAATAATTTTTAAATCTCTCGGTTTACTTACTTTCACTCTGATTTTAACGGCCTGTATGGGACAGGGAAATCTGAATTACAAACAGTCACGCATGCTCAAAAATGAAGGATTTATTCTGGAAAATAATGAGTGGACGCTTGCACTGCCTGAACGTCTGTTATTTGAGTTTGATCAGTCATCCATACCGGCAAATCAGAAACCACGTTTAGTTCGCCTGTCCTCTCAATTGAAAAAATACAATCTGGATAAACTTACATTTACCGGTCACAGTGACAATATCGGTCAATCTGAATACAATCTGGCACTGTCAGAAAAACGCGCACAGAGTGTCGCTCAGGTTTTTCTGGACAATGGTTTTCAGTCACAGAATATTAAAATCAGAGCAAAAGGTGCATCGCAACCTTTAGTAAAAAATGATTCTGATGAGCATCGGGCCATCAACAGACGGGTAAATATCACCATCATTCCTTAATTTTTATTTTTCTACAGCAGAATCAATAAAAGCCTCTGACTGGAGGCTTTTATTTTCAATACACTTTTTTCAGGCATAAAAAAACCGCAGTTAAGCGGATTATTTACTTTAAGCTGGACTTAAAATGGTCGGAGCAGTAGGATTCGAACCTACGACCCCCTGGTCCCAAACCAGGTGCACTACCAGGCTGTGCTATGCTCCGAAATTGGGGTGAATGATGGGATTCGAACCCACGACAACCGGAATCACAATCCGGGGCTCTACCAACTGAGCTACATCCACCGTCACACTTAAGTTTTTCAGGTTTTATTGACAAGCTACCATAAATGGCGCGCCTGACAGGATTCGAACCTGTGACCATCCGCTTAGAAGGCGGATGCTCTATCCAACTGAGCTACAGGCGCATAACGTATGATAAAACTTATCATCAGTACCTTTGCCTTGAAGAATTGGTCGGAGCAGTAGGATTCGAACCTACGACCCCCTGGTCCCAAACCAGGTGCACTACCAGGCTGTGCTATGCTCCGATTCATCTCAGCTTTTCGTATCGCACATCGTGCGGTACGGTGTGCATTCTAGGCGTGACGTCGATTGACGTCAACACCTATATTTAAAAAAATCAAAAAAAACGCTTCAAATGTATATTAATCAAGCATTTCAGATATTTTTTATACAAAAATCAACGTTTCAGGCTCGCACTGAAATCCAGCATACGGTCTAAAGGTAATTTTGCACGTTGTGCAAGTGCTGCATCGACAAAGATTTCCTGATCAGCGTGCTGAAGTACATGCAGTATGCCATCCAGTTCGTTCATTGCCATCCATGGACAATGTGCGCATGAGCGGCATGTTGCGCCCTCACCTGCTGTTGGAGCTTCCACCAGAATTTTTCCAGGTACAGCCTGCTGCATCTTGTAAAAAATACCTCTGTCAGTTGCGACAATGAGACGCTCATGAGGCAAGGTCTGCGCAGCCTTGATCAGCTGGGAGGTACTTCCTACAGCATCAGCAATATCCACCACCGATTCCGGTGATTCTGGATGAACCAGTACTGCTGCATCAGGGTACAGTGCTTTCATCTGTGCAATACCTCTGGCACGGAATTCTTCATGCACAATACATGAACCATCCCATAGCAACATTTCCGCACCGGTTTTCTTCTGAATATAACGCCCCAGATGCTGATCTGGCGCCCAGATAATCTTTTCGCCCAGGCTGTCCAGATGCTCTACAATTTCCACCGCACAGCTGGAAGTCACGACCCAGTCAGCACGTGCTTTGACTGCTGCAGAGGTGTTTGCATAAACCACAACGGTATAATCCGGATGCGCATCACAGAATGCAGTGAACTCATCGACAGGGCAACCCAAGTCGAGCGAACAGGTTGCTTCCAGGGTTGGCATCAGTACTCTTTTTTCTGGTGATAAAATTTTTGAAGTTTCCCCCATAAATTTCACCCCTGCCACGACCAGTGTCTGTGCTGAATGATCGCGCCCGAAACGTGCCATTTCCAGGGAATCCGAAACACAGCCACCTGTTGCTTCTGCAAGTTCCTGAACTTCAGGATCGCAATAATAATGTGCAACCAGTACAGCATTCTGTTTTTCAAGCTCTGCTTTAATCTGGGCAAATTTCAGCTGCTTTTCCTCAGGACTCAATGTATTGTCCTTTGGCTCCCCTAAACGGTCCAAATGTGCTGTGACAATTGATTTTGCTTCATTGGCAATTAAATTGGTCGCATCATTCATACGAGGTCTTCTCTTTCCTTAATCGCTGGCATTGTGCTGGCGTTATACGCAATTGTGAATTCATTGTACATAAATCCACCACCAAAAATTCATTTATTATAAAAAAGCCTCACGAATGAGGCTCTGTTTTTATCACTGTATTATGAACGGTAATCTGCATTGATCTTGACGTAATCATAGGACAGATCACAGGTATAGACTGTGTCTTTTGCCTGCCCTCGTCCCAAATCAACCCGAATGGTAATTTCAGATTCAGCCATCACCCTTGCACCTGCTTCCTCGGTATAGTCCTCAGCAGCACCGCCATCACGGCAGATCTGCACATCTCCAAGCCACACCTGAATTTTTTCCACATCCAGGTCTTTCACACCGGCATAACCGATAGCAGCAAGAATACGCCCCCAGTTTGGATCTGAAGCGAAGAGCGCCGTTTTTACCAATGGTGAATGGGCAATGCTGTAGGCAATATCGCAACATTCCTGGGTATCATTTCCACCCTCAACTGCAACTGTAATGAATTTTGTTGCACCCTCACCATCACGGACGATCAGCTGTGCAAGGCGTTTCATAACACGGGTCAGGACATCCAGCACGACACTGTAACGGGCATCATCCACTGAACTGATTTCTGTACCACCTGCCTGAGCTGTCGCAGCAAAAATACAGGAGTCATTGGTCGATGTGTCTCCATCAATCGTAATGCGGTTGAAGGACTGATTCACTGTTGTTTTTAACAGCTGCTGTACCAGTTCACGGCTGATCGGTGCATCAGTTGCCACAAAGCTGAGCATGGTTGCCATATTCGGACGGATCATGCCTGCACCTTTGGAAATACCGGTCATGGTATAAGTCACACCATCCAGTTCAAACTGTTCTGATGCTCCTTTAGGTGTTGTATCTGTGGTCATAATGCCTGTAGCAGCATCAGCCCATGCACTGTCTTTCAGAGAGTCCAGTGCCGGCTGCAAGCCTGACAGCAGACGTTCCATTGGCAACTGCTCACCAATAACTCCTGTAGAGAATGGCAGGACTTCCGACGCTTCAACCTGAGTAAGCTCCGCCAGCTTATAACAGGTGGCTTTGGCATTTTCCATACCTGGCTTGCCTGTACCTGCATTGGCATTACCGGTATTGATCACCAGGTAACGTGGATTGCCCATTTCAAGGTGCTTTTTAGAGACATGTACAGGCGCTGCACAGAAGGCATTCTGCGTGAACACACCTGCAACATTTGTCCCTTCTGCAAATTCAAAAATAACCAGGTCACGTCGGTTCGGGTAGCGTACATACGCTTCCGCTGAACCAATTTTTACACCTTGCACCACATGCATGTGTGGCATAGACACGTCACCAACTGCCATTTTGAACTTCCAGTAAGTTTAATAAATTGAAAAATACAGCTTAGTTGAAAAGAAATAAAAAATCGAGCACACAACTCATGCAATTCCGTGAAACATAAGCTTTGGACATAAAAAAACCAGCCATAGTGACCGGTTTTTTTATTAAGACTTAAAAATCAGTTTTTCGCAAGCTGAGACGCTTCAGTCAACAGTGCCTGTTTTGCTTTCTGCTGGCTTGCTGCAGAAAGAGCAGGATTTGATGCAACAATACGGTCAGCATTTGCAGCATTTGCCGCTTTAATCGCTGCTGTATTTAAAACAACAGGACGCTGCTGTGGGTTGGCAAATGTATAGCGGATACCCGTACGTGGGCTCTGTACCGTAATATTGCCGTCATTCTGAACAGCTGGTGCAGTCGTTGCACCAATAGCCTGTTGTACTTTTTCAGGCGTTGTTGTCAGTGGTGTGTCTGCAAAAGTTAAAGCTGGGATTGCCAGAACTGCAAGCATCAATGGTTGTAATACTTTTTTCATTGTCTATTCCGCTTTTCGGGTTTCCATGAGCAACTAAATAACATTTAATTGCCTGAACTGCAAATGGATTTCACATCCTGAAAAGATTTATCCAGTATTTATATACGGATCTTTCAGGAAAAAAAGCAGAACCTCTGTTCTGCTTTTTTCGGTTAGATCTTACCGTGGCACTGTTTATATTTCAGACCCGATCCACATGGACAAGGTGAATTCCGGCTTTCAGGCGCGACGACCGCACCACCTGCCGCAACAGGACTGAATACAGCATCCACTTCAGCTGAGTCATTCAGTAAACCATCAGCTTCTGCATGTGACAGATTCAACTGCATGGATTCAGCCTGAGCCTGTTTCTGAGCTTCCATTTCTGCAAGCTCCTCAGCTGTAGGAACATGTACACGTGATAAATCAGTCACAACATCTGATTTGATAATCGCAAGCATGTTGACGAACAGGTTAAAGGCTTCTTTTTTATATTCCTGCTCTGGGTTTTTCTGAGCATAACCACGTAAATGGATGCCCTGACGCAGATAGTCCATCGCAGCCAGGTGATCTTTCCAGTGACGGTCCAGTGAGTTCAGCATGAAGTGACGCTCCAGCATGGCTGCTGATTCATCCCCCATCTGTTCACGACGGTTACGGTAACGTGCAACAACTTCGTCAGAAATACGTTCCACCAGTGCTTCTTCATCAAGACGGCGGTCTTCTTCCAGCCAGACTGAAACAGGCAGATCAATACCTAAATCTTCACGCAGTGCACGCTCAAGACCATCAATATCCCATTGATCATGAATGGATTCAGGTGGGATATAGTTTTCAATCACCCCTTTAATCACTTCATGATGCATTTCTTCAATGTAATCCTGCAAAGTGCTTTCAGCCAGGACTTCATCACGCTGAGAATAGATGATCTTACGCTGTTCGTTATTTACATCATCATATTTCAGCAGGTTTTTACGGATATCAAAGTTACGTGCTTCAACTTTACGCTGAGCATTTTCGATAGAGCGCGACACCATTTTGTGCTCAATCGCTTCATCTTCCTGTAAGCCCATTGCACGCATCATGCCCACAACACGATCACCTGCGAAAATACGCATCAGATCATCTTCAAGGGACAGATAGAAACGTGATACACCAGGGTCACCCTGACGACCGGCACGACCGCGTAACTGGTTATCAATACGGCGTGATTCGTGACGTTCAGAACCAATAATATGCAAACCGCCTGAGTTCAGTACCATGTCATGGTTCTGTTCCCATTCTGCCTTGAGCTGAGCTTCATCTTCAGCAGTCGGATTTTCAATTTTTGCCAGTTTTGCTTTCCAGTTACCACCCAGCAGAATATCTGTACCACGACCTGCCATGTTGGTAGCAATGGTGACAGCACGTGGTGAACCTGCCTGAGCAATAATGTCTGCTTCACGCTCATGCTGTTTGGCATTCAGTACTTCATGCGCAATACCCGCTTCTTTAAGCTTGTCTGAAAGGATTTCAGAGGCCTCAATCGTGGCTGTACCAATCAGGATCGGTGCAACACCCGCTTCGTGGACACGCTGAATTTCCTGAATGATGGCATTATATTTACCATTACGGTTCAGGTAGATCAGATCGTTCATGTCCTGACGGATCATTGGGCGGTGAGTTGGAATGATTACAACATCCAGTCCATAGATTTCTTTCATTTCAGCAGCTTCAGTATCTGCTGTACCGGTCATACCGGAAAGTTTTTTGTACAGACGGAAATAGTTCTGGAATGTTGTGGTTGCCAGTGTCTGGTTTTCTGGCTGAATTTCCAGACCTTCTTTGGCTTCAACTGCCTGATGCAGACCTTCTGACCAGCGACGGCCAGGCATGGTACGACCTGTATTTTCATCGACAATAATCACTTCACCATCATGAATGATGTAGTGAACGTTACGCTGATACAGGAAATGCGCACGGATAGCAGCAGAAACATGATGCACCAGATTCAGATTGGCTGCTGAATACAGGCTTTCACCTTCGGCGAGCAGCCCCATTCTGATCAGTTCTTCTTCCACAGTCACATAACCGACTTCGGTCATTTCAACCTGACGCTGCTTTTCATCAATCCAGAAGTGACCGCCATCTGGGACTTTTTCTTCTTTCTGAGGGTGCAGTTTTGGTGGAATCGTATTGATTGCAGCATAAAGCTGTGATGAATCATCACTCTGACCAGAAATGATCAGTGGTGTACGTGCTTCATCAATTAAAATAGAGTCAACTTCATCAATAATGGCATAAGTCAGACCACGCTGTTTTTTCTCAGCCATGGAAAAGACCATGTTGTCACGCAGATAATCAAAGCCGAATTCATTGTTGGTACCGTAGGTGATATCAGCTTTGTAGGCTTCTGCTTTTTCTGCCGGATTCTGCATGGAGTAAATAATACCGATGCTCAGTCCCAGGAATTCAAACAGTGGTCTGTTCAGTTCAGCATCACGCTGTGCAAGGTAGTCATTGACCGTAATGACATGCACGCCCTGCCCACTTAAAGTATTGAGGTAACAGGCCAGGGTTCCCATCAGGGTTTTACCTTCACCTGTACGCATTTCTGCAACCTTACCTTCATGGAGGGTCACACCACCAATCAGCTGTACATCATAGTGCCGCATCCCCATGACACGCTTTGCCGCTTCACGACATACAGCAAAAGCTTCAGGCAATAATTTATCAAGGCTCTCGCCTTTGTTATAGCGTTGTTTGAATTCTTCAGTTTTCGCGGATAAGTCTGCATCACTTAAAGCAGATATCGTCGGCTCGAGCGCATTGATCCGGTCTACGATTTTACGCATGCGTTTGAGTTCGCGCTCATTTTTGGTACCGAAGATTCCTCCGATCAGACTTGCCAACATGAATAGACTCTCTAAATCTTGCTTATCAAATGAATAAATTTTTTCTCAGTCGTTATTATGGTGCCAGAAATTGGAAGTACAAGGGTTTTGCACAAAACCACTCAAAAAATCTGATCGCTGGTGCCAGTACATGGGACTTAAGGTGAAGTAATTTAGCAAATTTTAAAACAGCTACATAGAGAAACATTCATTCTTTTCCGCATGTTTTTTATGCTCCAAGCCTGGCTTTTATTCTTTTTATTCATAAATAAATACAAAAACCCTATTTTTATTTGCAAAAGAATTCAGCAATAGTGGTCATATAGAACATCGTTTTTAAATAATGAGGCAAAAATATGAGTTTACGTCTGGGCGATACGGCTCCTGATTTTGAACAGGAATCTAGTGAAGGTTTAATTAAATTTTATGACTTTTTAGGGGACAGCTGGGGCGTACTGTTTTCACATCCCGCAGATTACACACCCGTCTGTACAACTGAACTTGGCTATACCGCCAAACTGAAAGATGAGTTTGCCAAACGCGGAGTTAAAGCAATTGCTCTTTCTGTGGATGATGTCGAATCCCATAAAGGCTGGATCAGTGACATCAATGAAACGCAGAACACGACAGTCAACTTTCCTATCCTGGCTGACAAAGACCGTAAGGTTTCCACTCTGTATGATTTTATTCATCCCAATGCCAGCGAAACTGTCACTGTCCGCTCACTGGTGATTATTGATCCAAATAAAAAAGTTCGTCTGATTATTACTTACCCTGCTTCCACAGGACGTAATTTTCACGAAATACTTCGCGTGATTGATTCTTTGCAATTGACTGACAACTATAAAGTGGCGACTCCTGCCAACTGGCAACAGGGTGAAGATGTGGTTATTGTGCCATCCATCAAAGATGAATCTGAACTCAAAGAACGCTTCCCAAAAGGCTATACGGCGGTTAAACCTTATCTTCGCCTGACCCCTCAACCCGATAAATAAGTCATACATCCACAATACATCAACCTGTCTCCGGACAGGTTTTTCGTTTCTGTCTATACAGCTTTCATTTTCATACTTTGTATTCTGCTCTTATCTCAGCTATAAAGAGAACAGATTTCATGCAGAATAATCACGATGATCTATAAAATACATCATTTACACTGTGGCACCATGTGCCCTGTTTGCGGTCCATTATTTGGACAGAATGGCTTTAAAGCACACCTGGTCTGCCATTGCCTGCTGGTCGAAACAGACAGAGGACTGGTACTGATTGATACAGGGCTTGGTGTACAGGACTATCTGCATACACGGGCAAGACTGGGACGGATTATTGAAAAAACCGGTGGGATTCAGCACAACCTGGATTTAACTGCTATTGCTCAGATTCAGCGGCTTGGATTCAGCCCCAGAGATGTAAAACATATCATGGTGTCTCATCTGGATTTTGATCATGCCGGTGGAATTTCTGACTTTCCTGAAGCCACCGTTCATATTCTTTCTACAGAATTCAACGCTGCACAACGTGCAGCAACACTTAAAGACAAAGCCCGTT
Organism: Acinetobacter chinensis; assembly: GCF_002165375.2. Lineage (NCBI taxonomy): Bacteria > Pseudomonadati > Pseudomonadota > Gammaproteobacteria > Moraxellales > Moraxellaceae > Acinetobacter > Acinetobacter chinensis. The sequence goes on along the minus strand of NZ_CP032134.1, from coordinate 688,352 downwards.
ATAAATCAGCACAGTTTAAAAATCATCGCTACTGGAACTTTATTGAACCAGCTCAGGGTGACAGCTGGTTCAATTTAAACTGTGTACAGGGGTTTAACCTGTTTCATGATGAAATCCTGATGATCCCACTGCATGGACATACTGAAGGGCACTGTGGCATTGCCATTAAACAGAACAATGGATGGCTGTTCTTTTGTGGTGACGCCTATTACTCACATCGTCAACTGAATCCAGACATTAAACTGAAAGCCTTAAACAGAACTGAAATGCTTTTCGCCGTAGACAATAAACTCCGCCTGGAAAACCTGCATAAAATTCAGCAGCTCGCTCAGTCTGAAAAAAATATTGAACTGATCTGTGCACATGACCCCGTAGAACTGGAGCGTTACAGTTCATGAAAATCCATCTGACTCTGACCATCAGCACTCTGATTCTGACAGGCTGTATCACCACACCCGCACTGAATGCTGAGCACCGCCCTGCTGAATGGGGAAAAACCCTTCATCAGGCCCATAACTTCCATCAGATCAGCGACACGGTCTATCGAAGTGAACAGCCTGACTCTGCGCTGTCTACGCTGATGAAGTCGCAGGGAATTGATATTGTGATTAACCTTCGCTCCAGAAATAAAGACCTTGAAGTATTATCAGGACAAGGTTTTGAACTGAAACATATTCCAATCCACACCTGGGCAATTTCAAAAGAAGATATGCTGGAGGTCATGCAGACCATTCAACAGGCAAAAGCCAGAAATCAGCAGGTACTGCTGCACTGTTATCACGGCTCTGACCGTACTGGTGCCAGTGTTGCCATGTACCGGATTATTTTTGAAGGATGGTCCACCGAAGAAGCAGTCAGGGAAATGAAACAGGGGGGCTATGGTTTTCATCCAGTGTGGCAGAACATTGACCGTTTATTCCGCCCTGAAAATATAAAATGGATTCAACAGCAACTGTCGAATCCATCCTGATATGCACTGAGCAGAAAGCGATTAACGCTTATCGAGCGGAACCCAGTCAATCACCCAGGCTGATTTCATATTCAGACTTGGGTCAGTTGTAATTTTCTTACGGGCGGCATCTGCAGCTTCACGATTTTTGGAAGGTCCGACCATAATCCGAACCCCTTTGGAGGTTGGGCTCTTGGTGACTTTATACCCTTTCGCACGAAGCTTGGATGCAAGCGCATCAGCATTTGCTTCATTTGCAGCCAGAGCCACCTGAACCATCCACTGTTTATCGCCATTTTCAAGCAGATCACGGGCTTTTTCAGCTTCAGCTTTTTTCTTTGCTTCCTCTTTACGATCAGCTTCAGCCTTTTTAGCAGCCTCAGCTTTACGTTCAGCTTCCGCTTTTTTCTTGGCTTCTTCCTTGCGTTCAGCTTCGACCTTCTTCGCTGCTTCAGCCTTACGCTCATCTTCTGCTTTTTTCTGAGCTTCGGCTTTACGTTCTGCTTCCGCTTTTTTCTGGGCATCAGCTTTACGCTGTGCTTCTACATCTTTTTTGTCAGCTTCAGACTTTTGCTGTGCCTTCAGCTGATCCTGCTTTTTTTGAGCAGCCAGCTTTTCTTCAGCCAGTCGTTTCTGCTTTGCTTTTTCGTCTTCAATCAGCTCAGGCGGAATATTGTCTGAACTCTGCTGTGCTCCAGTACGGTGAGCATTCAATGCAGCGTATTCTTCAGCAGCCTTACGGGCAGCCTCAGCTTCTGCTTTCTGCTGTGCAGCCAAGAACTCAGCCGCACGGGCTTCCTGCTCAGCAACCGCTTTTTCACGGGCACGGCGCTGCTCATCCAGCAGACGTTTTTCTGTTTCCACATCCACAGTCAGTGGCTGTAACTGAACCATCTCACCTTCAGCATTTTTATTTTTTTGCTGAGCCAGTTCTGCTGACTCTGGTGTTTTGATTTTATTCTGATGTATTTCTTCTTTGCCTTTAAGAAGCAATGCTGCCAATAAAACTCCACCACCTAATAAAACAGCACCACCCATCCAGCGCTGTTTGTTATTCATTGACATTCTTCCAGATACTCCCAAACTGCTTCCAGGGTATGAAATGAACCACATACCAGAATCAGCTGATTATTTTTTAATTCGTTCAAAGCTGATTCAAAAGCTGACTGCACACTATTGAAATGCTGCACGTTCTGTCCCTGCAAAGCCGTATCCAGCTGTGCAATATCTGCTGCGCGCGGCACAGTTAACGATGCAATTTTCCACATTAAAACAGTATCTTTCAATAACTGCACGACAGAATTGATATCTTTGTCTGACAGCATTGAGAAAACACTGATTACTTCTGTGTACTGTTTATTGTATTTCAGGAAATTTCGCAATTGCTTTAACAAAAAATCAACGCCATGCGGGTTATGTCCCGCATCAAAAATGACTGTTTTGCCCTGAATCTGGCGGATTTCAAAGCGTCCCTGTAATTTAGCCTGCACAATCCCCTGCTCAACAGCCTGCTGGGAAATCTCAAGCCCGCTCACCAATGCAGCTGCTACTGCTGTAGAAATGTTTTCAACAGCCAGTGAACCCAAAGGCAGTTTCAGGGTTGTGCCCGAAGATGCAAATAACCAGGACTGACCATCTTCAGCATACTGATAAAAATAATCACGGTTCAGAACGTGCAGTTTTGCCTGACACTCCTGAGCCTTTTGTGCAATGGCTTCCGGCAGCTGTTGTAGGCCTCCGAAAATCACCGGTATATCAGGTCTGATAATTCCTGCTTTTTCATAAGCAATTTTTTCTATGGTGTCGCCAAGCCAGTCGGTATGATCCAGTCCAATGTTCGTAATAACCGCAACATCGGGATCTACGACATTGACCACATCGAGTCGTCCACCTAAACCCACTTCCAGCACCCAGACCGGACACTGCTCCTGTCTGAAAATAACAAAAGCAGCCAGTGTCGTCGCTTCAAAAAATGAAAGTGTCAGACCGCAGTCTCTGCGTGCCTGATCCACTTCAACAAAAGCATTCACTAAGGTCTGGTCATCCACCTCAGTTCCAGCAAGCTTGACCCGTTCGTTGAACCTGTAAATATGCGGAGACTGATACAACCCAACTTTGTAGCCCTGAGCATTCAGGATTGCAGCAAGTGTGGTTGAGGTTGAACCTTTACCGTTTGTACCTGCAACGGTCAGCACTGTGGCATCTGGTCGGGTCACGCCCAGCTTTTCAGCAACGGGAATCACCCTTTCCAGCCCTAAATCAATGCCTGTAACGTGAACATGGCTCCAGTAATCGAGCCATGTATTTAACGGGTCTGTTGCAAGTGGAGCACTTTTGTTCAAGATAAATTCATCAATTTCGCCACAATACGATATACAGTATCACGTAATGCATGACGATGAACAATCTGGTCGATTACACCATGATCAAGCAGGTATTCTGCACGCTGGAACGGTTCTTCCAGTTTTTCACGTACTGTCTGCTCAATTACACGTTTACCTGCAAAACCAATCATGGCTTTCGGTTCAGCAATATGCACATCACCCAGCATCGCCAGGGAAGCTGTCACACCACCGTATACAGGATGAGTCAGAACCACGATATATGGCAGACCTGCATCCTTCATTTTCTGAATAGCAGCGGAAGTACGAGCCATCTGCATCAGCGACAGCATACCTTCCTGCATACGCGCACCACCAGAAGCTGCAAAGCAGATCATTGGCTGTTTCTGTTCAATAGCACGTTCAGCTGCCTGAACAAAGCGGTCACCGACAACAGTACCCATTGAACCACCCATGAAATCAAATTCAAATGCAGTTGCAATCATTGGGATCCCTTTTAGCGTTCCCTGCATCACCACAAGTGCTTCGGTTTCACCCGTTTTCTTTTGCGCTTCAGACATACGGTCTGGATAAGTTTTGCTATCTACAAATTTAAGAGGGTCACCTGCTTTAAACTCCAACCCCATTTCGCCCTGAACCTGGTCGAAAAACCAGTTCAGACGGTCGCGGGCTTTCATACGCAGATGTTCATCACACTGTGGGCAGACATAAGCATTGAAAGACATTGCTGTACGGGTCACCAAAGCATGACATTCAGGGCATTCAATTGTTGGCTCAGTAAATGTTGCCTTTAAAGCCTGCTGCTCGTCTGGTACATGAATACCTGGCACACTGCGTTCAGTCCATGGCGTCGATGGGCTAAGAACTTTCCCTGATTTCACTTCTTGATTCATACTAACTCATCGAGCGCTGCTCGAAGCTCCTTGACTTTATTAACCGTTTCAACAACAGCTTGTTCTGGTGCATGGGCTGCAAACTGCTTAACAAAGGCACTGCCAACGATCACTGCATCTGCCACACCACCCATCGCTTTTGCAGAGGCAGCATCACTGATACCAAAGCCAACACCGACAGGAATATCTGTGAAAGATTTAATTTTCTGAATCCGGGCAGCAGCTTCTGAAACATCCAGTGTTGCAGCACCCGTCACTCCCTTCAGAGAAACGTAGTAAATAAAGCCACTTGCCTGATTCACAACATGCTTGATCCGCTCATCAGTGGAAGTTGGTGCAAGCAGGAAAATCTGATCCATTCCATATTTTTTCAGAACTGCATCAAACTCTTTTGCTTCTTCTGGAGGTAAATCCACCAGCAGGACACCATCTACTCCACACTCATTTGCGTATGCAGTGAATTTTTCATAACCAATCACTTCAACAGGATTCAGATAACCCATCAGTACCACAGGAGTTTCTGTATCCTTTTTACGGAATTCACGAACCATATTCAGTGCATCCAGCGTACTGGTTCCACCTGCCAGAGCGCGCTCTGCTGCAAGTGCAATCACAGGGCCATCTGCCATAGGATCGGAAAACGGTAAACCCAGCTCAACGACATCCACGCCAGCATCCACCATCTGATGCAGCAGAGCAACGGTTACTTCTGGATGTGGGTCACCCGCCATCACATAGGAAACTAAAGCCTTACGCTGTTGAGATTTAAGCTGTCCAAATCGAGTGGCTAAACGTGACATAGAGATGTGCTTTCCTTGAATGATTAATACTGAGAAGTTAATGTTATAGAAACACAGGAGGAAGCATTGTAACGCTATTTTTTACCCATTGAACAGAGTTCAGAAGCGCCACCCTGTATTTCATGTGCAGACCCATTATTTTCAGAACAATCCAAAGACTCCATTTACCGATATTCAGCATTTTTTCTCAATGATCAAAGATACCTAATTTCATCAGAGCTACAGATCTGTATTTCAGAAAAAACCACTGCAAATAAATAAATTATAATTTTAAAACAGCACTTTATACCTTAACCCACAAATACATGCATTATTGCAAAAGCTGATTTGATTCAGGCTGAAAGTCTACGGCTCATACCATCAGCAGATATCAGCTTTGTCTGAACTGCTGTTTCCGTTGCAGTAGAGTCTGTCCTGCATAGGCTTTATATGCCCGTGCCAGAGCAGACTGATCTGAATAGCCCAGCCGCATGGCAATATCTGTCAGACTGGCATCGTCACCGAGCAACTGCTCACAGCGTTTCATGCGTTCAGTTTCAACAATTTTCTTAAAGGTGGTATCAAAATCATTCAGCTGCCGCTGTAAAGTCCGGGTGGAAATATGCAGCTCCTTTGCAATGTCTTCAATACGGGGAGCCTGTTCTTTCAGTTTTAAATATTCAGCAACAATCAGCTGCAGTTTCTGTACCAGGGTTTCATAGCGGGGTTTTGATGCCAATGCTTCTTCTGCCTGTCTGACCAGAAGTTGCATCAGAGAGGGGTCTGCCTGCTGAATCTTCAGATTCAACCCTTCCAGCCCCAGTACAAAACGATATTCAGGCTGATTAAACAGGACTTCACATGCATAAAACTTCTGATAGTGATAAATGGCTTTCTGAGGTGCATGGGCAAAATGAACACTCTGCAATGGAAACTGATCCGCAGGAACTATTTTGCGGGCGAGATGCATCATCAGAGCATTGGTAAATTCATTGATTAAAATATAACGCTCATGGTGAAAGGGCCAGATCAGGTGTACATCTGAGCCCTGCTGAACCATTTTCATCGGAAGAATTTCATCACCATCAATCACCAGCCGGCTGAAACGTAAAATATTCTGCAACGCTTCTGCCACAGTGGTACTTCGTGAAGCCATATATCCCAGCACACCAAAATGTTCTGGACGGACATATTCTGCAATTTCAAAAACCAGCTGAGGGCAGTCCAGAGCCTGTCGGGTCTTTTCCATGAGCTGATGAAAAAACAGATAGGATGACTGTGTGTCTATAGGCAGAGATAAAATTTCAAGCAACCGTGCTTTTTCGTCAGGATGCAGAAAATCGAGTGTCGCAATTTCCATGCCCCGTTCAGACATAAACATCTGCCAGAGATGAAAATAACCATTCGGAATCTGTAATTCCTGCATTCTGCTACTCGTCCTGTCTTCTTTTCATTCTATAAACTGATGCTGTAGAACACATCTTTCTGACATTATGAATTTTCATTCTGTCGTAAAATGTATAAAAAATGGCAACAACTGTCAAAACAAAATTATGCAACACCGACATACTGAAATCATGAAAGGCTATGCAAGTAAAATAAAATGAATGCTTTAGTCAAATACCAGGTTGACCCTGTTGTTCGGACAAAACTGGATTTTAAACTGGATGAAGTACCACGCTTCTGGTTTGGTGGTGATCCGTTCCGCACCCGTATGTTTGATGCTTTAAGTCTGACTTTCCCAGATGGCGAACGCTATTTTATAGAATCTGTCCGTCTGTTCCGTGACAAAATCAAAGATCCTCACCTACAGCAGCGTGTGGCTGATTTTATCCGTCAGGAAGCACAGCATGGTCTGGCACATGACAAAATGAATCAGGTCATGAAGGACCAGGGGATGCCTGTAGATCAGTTCATCCAGTTCCTGCACAAAATCTTTAAATTTGAACTGACGAAACGCTCACCTCAGTACAACATTGCCATGACTGCCGCGGCTGAACATCTGACCGCACTGATGGCAGAAACCTTTTACAGTAAAAAAGAAACACTGGCCGAAGCTCACCCTTATGTCCGCGCCTTGCTGGCATGGCATTCCATTGAGGAAATGGAGCATCGTGATGTAGCCTTTGATGTCATGAAGCAGGTCGGTGAAGTTCCCGAAAACACCCGTAAGTTTGCTCTGGCATTTACCACCGTCATGATGTTCAACTTCACCATGTACCGTGCCAGTGTCATGCTGAAAGCGGATGGTTTCAGCCGTATGGAACGCTTAAAAATGGTTGCAAAAGGCTTGCCCTGGTTTGTTGGTAAGCAAGGGATTTTTTCAAAAATGCGTTCCCAGTATATGGACTGGTTCAAAGCCGATTTTCATCCGGGTCAGCATCCGGTCATTCACCAGTATCAGGTCTGGGTTGATACACTGGCAGCCACAGGTGATCCGATTGCAGCGGGTGAAGCCTTCTGGCAGGCTGGTCATTAACCCCTGAAGCGATAAATAAAAATAATCAGATTGTGAGTATATAAACATGAATGCTTATGTTCAGCACCAGGTTGATCCGGTCGTCCGCAGCAACCTTGATTTTAAACTCAGTGAAGTCCCCCGTTTCTGGTTTGGTGGCGACCCTTTCCGTACCCGCCTGTTTGATGCCCTGAGCCTGACGTTCCCTGTTGGTGAACGTTATTTTATTCAGAGCGTCCGGCTGTTTCGCGATCAGATTACCGATGCAGATCTGAAACAGCGGGTTGCTGATTTTATTAAACAGGAAGCACAGCACGGCATTGCTCATGACAGAATGAACGATGAAATGAAACGTCAGGGCATGCCTGTGGATGCTTTTGTAGACTTTCTGGGTGAACGTTTTGAATACCTGCTCAGCAAGCGCTCACCGCAATATAACCTTGCCATTACTGCTGCATCTGAACATCTGACCGCACTGATGGCTGAAACCTTTTACAGTAAAAAAGAAACTTTGCAGGATGTACATCCTTATGTCCGCGCACTGTTTGCCTGGCATGCCATTGAAGAAATGGAGCATCGTGATGTTGCCTTTGATGTCATGAAACAGGTCGGTAATGTTCCAGAAATGACCCGTAAAGCAGCCCTTGCCATTACCACCTGTCTGATGTTCGGCTACACTTTTTACCGTGCCGATGTCATGCTCAAATACGATGGTTTTTCACGTCTGCAACGCCTGAACATGGCACGCAAAGGTTTACCGTGGTTCTTTGGACGAAACGGGAAACTCAGTGCAATGAGCAGTCAGTTTGCCGACTGGTTTAAAAAAGATTTTCACCCAAACCAGCATCCTGTCATTCGTCAGTATCAGGTCTGGGTCGATACACTTGCAGAAACGGATGACCCAATTGCAGCAGGTGAAGCATTCTGGAACGCAGGGCTTTAGGAGCCTGTACACTCCAGCAAAGACTTTAAATACAGCATCGACCATGATGCTGTATTTTTATGCATCTGTTTTAGCCCTATCAGCACCCATGCACTCATTTATTGATGCCCGCTCAAACCTGCAATGCTTTCTTTCATCGGAATTTATGACAGATCAAGAATAAAACCAGTGCACCATTTCCAGCAGCATTTCAGAGCTGTTCAGGAATTAAGCAATATTTTTTTTAAAACGATTGATATATCATAGCCATCATTTTGCAGACAGCGACGAACATTCCCAACCTGTTGGTCTCACTGTATTTCAATCATTCCGATGAAGCGCTTTTATGTCTTTCAAATCTTCTTTTAAGTCCAGGCTGCATGTACTTGGCTACATGATCATGATCAATGCTGTCATTGCCATGCTCATTGCCTGCCGCTATTTCGTATTTTTGCCTGAGTTCCCAACCGATACTGCCGGCTTAACATTTCTGATCACAGGCACATTCTCCCATATGGTCATGTTAAGTGCCCTCGGTGGTCTGCTCCTGATACCTGTGCTGCTGTTACCTCAGCTGCCACGCCGCCTGATTATGGCTGTGGTCGCAACCCTGGGACTGATGGCGCTGTTTATTGATACCGTGGTTTATGCACAATACCGCTTTCATATCAATGCAGTGATGCTGGATCTGGTGATGTCGAGCCAGATTGTCAGTTTCCCGCTGTCTTCATGGCTTATGGTCATAGGTGGCTTTCTTGCTGTCTGCGCTGCACAGTACTTTCTGATCTGCTGGCTTGAAAAAGGGATTCCTCTGGCAAAATGGAAAATCGGTAAAAAGTTTGCCTGGTTAAGCGTTCTGACCCTGTTGCTGTCCAATGCAATTCATATCTGGGCAGCAGCGCATGTTTATCAGCCTGTGACTGTGACCAAGCGTTATTTACCTGTGTTTTACCCAATGACATCCAATAAAACCATGAAAAAATACGGATGGATTGATGAGGCTGCAATAGAAAGACAGAAAGCGATGTCACTTGAGCGCAAAAGTGATGTGCACTATCCACTGAATCCGATTCAGGCGAATGCTCCGGAAAAACCGGTCAACATTATGCTGATTGTGGTCGACTCATGGCGTGCAGACACTTTTAATGCCGATAACAGCCCAAACATGTGGAAATATGCACAGTCTGGAAAAGTATTTTCTCAGCATTACTCTACAGGAAATGCGACCCGTACAGGAATCTTCGGACTTTTTTATGCCATTCCTGGAACGTACTGGCATGGTATTCTGGTGAACCGTCAGAGCCCTGTGCTGATTGACCGTTTACAGGCAATGAATTATCAGCTCGGTATTTTTGCTGCAGCAAAACTGACCAACCCTGAGTTTGACCAGACAGTCTTTTCAAAAGTTCCCAACCTTCGAATCGGCTCCAAAGGTGATTCACCCTCAGGTCTTGATGGAGAGATTACCCGTGACTGGTTACAGTGGTATGACAAACGGGATAAAAGCAAACCGGCTTTCTCATTCCTGTTCTACGATGCACCGCATGGCTACGACTTTCCGGCCGATTATCCTCACCGCTATGAACCAATGCTCAAAGAAGTCAATTACCTGAAACTGAGCAATAAGACTGACCGTTCCTTAATGATGAACCGTTATAAAACCAGTGTTCATTATGTAGACAGCCTAGTCAAACAGGTATTGGATAAACTGGAAGCAACTGGCGATGCAGACAATACAGTCGTGATCATTACAGGCGATCATGGTCAGGAAGTGAATGACAATATGGAAAACTTCTGGGGACATAACGGCAACTACACCGATCCACAGATTAAAGTGCCTTTTGCCATGATTGGTCCAAAAGTTTCTGCTGAAACCACCTTATGGCCGGGCAATATGCTGACCAGTCACCAGGACGTTGTGCCGACCCTGATGAAAAACTACCTGGGCGTGCAGAATGATGTTAAAGACTACTCTGTTGGCGAGGATTTACTCGGTAAACCTGTACACAGAGACTGGATTCTTGCATCCAATTACAGCAGCTATGGAGTAATCACCAAAGATAATATTCTGGAAGTTGGTGCTGTGGGTCAGTATGATCTATTGGATAAACACAATAAACCGATCAAAGGACAGCAGCCTAATTTTGAATACTTACAGGGTGCACTGGAACAGATCAGCCGTTTCAGTAAATAAGTTTAAACCCTAAAAAAAGCAGGCTTGATTGCCTGCTTTTTTATTGCTGAAAGATCACGGATACAGCATTACCATTTGGCATAATGCTGTTCCAGCAGTCCATATTCATTTAACATAACAATTTCACGATCATCTGTCTGTACTGTTCCTGAAATCACCGACTGCCACTGACTGAACTGGCTGCCGACCAGTCGGAGATTCAGATTTTCATACCGTCGCCAGCCTGTTTTCACGCTCAGATTCAGTTTTCCGTCTCTGGAACGGACACTCCAGCAGTCTTCACTTTCCTGCTGAAACAGCACATCATCCACAGCAAAAAGTACACCATTGACCCACAGACAGTTTTCATTGCCATAACTTTCATTGACCCCTGAAGCCAGATTTAAACCTATCCTGTTATTTTCTGCATCCCAGAAATTACAGGACAGCCAGAACCAGGCCGTTTCAGGACGCAGAAAACCACAGGTATCATCCAGTGCTGCAAATGTCCGGTCACTGAACTGAATCAGCTCTCCCTGTTTATTTACAAATGAACCCTCACAAGTCAGTGTGGTCAGCTTCTGGGTATAGGTCCATCCATTAATTCCTGTTGGACTGCACATACTGAGCGGATCAGTTCCTGCACAGAACATACGGGCACTCAGCTTAATTTCACCATGTTTCGTGACCCGAATATAACGCACACCGTTGGCATGCTGCATTTCGACCTGAAACGGCGAATGGGTAAAAAAACTCTGATTAAATAAAGGCTGCTCATCCAGCAGGGTATTCCGTGCCAGGATATTGATTGCATTCCATTCCTGAACTTCTTTGGTCTGATGGTTATAAATATAGAAAAAACCATGCCCAGCCCAGGCAATGTCTACAATTGCGACACCGATACTGTAATGTTCATGCTGAATACTGCAGAATTTAAATTTTTTATATTTCAGTCTTTTCCGCCAGCCTGCCAGCTTTTCACCATAAGGCGTTTTATAAATATATTTGTGATAATCAATTGTTTTTGGAAGATCGCTGAACCGACCATAATGAGGTTGCCCATTTGGTTGAATTAAATCCATTTACCCGTTTCCATCCTTGAGCAATTTATAATCCCTGTAACTTATTATGCCTATAAATAGGCACATGGAAAGTATAAAAACATGCATTTCATCCAAAAAAGCATAAAAAATGAGACTATTCCCCTTTCTTTTAATACCTATAATTTTTATTTATAAATTAATTTATTTTTCAATAATATCAACAGAATAAAAAATCACATCTTCTGTTCGCATATCTGCCACAGAATTGCTTTTAAATTCTCAGATAGGTGTTTTCCCATATTTTTTCCTGAAACCCACCTTCAACCAGTTGCACATAACGTCCATGCACATGATCAACAGCAATGCAGTCATCCACATCCAATACTCTGTCTGTGTGCTGTTTCTGCCATTGTTCAGAAAAATACTGTTTTCCTTTTATTTTTGCTTCAGCTGAATCCTGAGCGACCACCAGCACATAGCGATGCAGCTCTCCAAATTCATTAGCATCATAGCCCCCAAGATTAATCAGAAACAGTTTTGCATCAGTTTGCTTGGGCTGTGCATCAGTAAAATGTATTTGATAGTTTTTATTTTCAAACTCCAGCCCATCTATTTTTGCCCATGCATCGATATGCAGTCCGTTTTGTTCACCAAACCATGCATTTTTCAGTTGTGGTGTGATCTCATCCAGAGAATCACCAACCGCAAGCACCACATCATGTACTTCTGTATTAGCTCGGGCATAGCGACCACCGAGCATGACTATGAATAAATTAGACATTTTTAGCTCTATTCATTAAAAAAAACCTCTGTAAAAAAGTAATGCTGATCAGTTAAGCAAAATTATTGGGGAAATTCCTAAAATCCCCCCTAACCCTGAGCCATATATGGCGCAAGGAAAAAGAGGGGAACTTCTTGTAACTAAAATGATTTTTAGTAATTTTGCGTAGCTGAGCTACTCATCCCTCCTTTGAAAAGGGTGAGAAACATGTTCCGCAAGGGGGAGGATTCAAAAATTCTTAACTGACTGGCATTACTTTAAAAAAGAGGATTTAAGTTCATAAAAAGAAAAGCCTTTCAACTTCCGTAACCAAACCCTCTCCCCAAGGAGAGGGCTCAGTCAAGGCTCTTACATCTCAACCATTTCTACGCCATCAATACGGGCAACCGTCATCAAATCTTTATCACCACGACCTGAAACAGTCGCAATGATGATCTGATCTTTATCCATGGTCGGTGCAAGTTTAGTCACATAAGCCATCGCATGTGAACTTTCAAGCGCAGGAATAATCCCTTCGATATGGGTTAAATCACGGAAACCTTGTAGTGCTTCAGTATCATTGATTGGCACATAGTTCACACGGTGCATATCTTTTAAGAAACTGTGTTCAGGTCCCACACCAGGATAGTCCAGTCCTGCTGAAATACTGTGAGTTTCAATGATCTGCCCCTGGTCATCGGACATCAGGTAAGTACGGTTACCATGCAATACACCGACATGACCTGCATTGAGTGGTGCAGAATGTTTACCTGTTTCAATCCCCAGACCAGCGGCTTCCACACCGTACATTTTCACATCCTGGTCATTTAAGAACGGATAGAACAAGCCCATTGCATTTGAACCACCACCTACACATGCAACCAGTGCATCAGGTAAACGACCTGCCTGTTCCTGAATCTGTTTACGTGCTTCACGACCAATGATGGACTGGAAATCACGTACCAGTTGCGGATAAGGATGAGGCCCTGCAACTGTACCGATCACATAGTAAGTTGAGTCAACATTAGTCACCCAATCACGCATCGCCTCGTTCATGGCATCTTTCAGTGTTTTTGAACCGCTTTCCACCGGCACAACGGTTGCACCCAGTAAACGCATGCGATACACATTCATTGCCTGACGTTTCACGTCTTCAGCGCCCATGAATACCACACATTCAAGACCTAAACGTGCTGCAATCGTAGCGGTTGCAACACCGTGCTGACCTGCACCTGTTTCTGCAATAATACGTTTTTTACCTGAAAGCTTTGCAAGTAAAGCCTGTCCGATGGTGTTGTTGACCTTGTGAGAACCTGTATGGTTTAAGTCTTCACGTTTTAAGTAAATCTGCGCACCACCCAGCTCTTTTGACCATCGTTCAGCATAATAAAGCGGACTCGGACGTCCGACATAATAAGCGAGATCGCGGTCGAATTCTGCCAGGAACTGGGCATCATCTTTCATTCGGAAATAAAGCTTTTCCAAATCCTCCAAAGCTGCCATTAAAGTTTCTGACACAAAACGTCCGCCATGGATACCGAAATGCCCGTTTTGATCTGGGAACTGGGTATAGTCAATCACACTGTTCTGTTGATTACTTTGCTGATCCACGTTGGACTCCTTGCATAAATTTTTCAATGAGTTGCTGGTCTTTAATACCTTTTGCGGATTCTACGCCACCGCTGACATCAACCGCATAGGGCTGAGTCATTTTTATTGCATCTTCAATATTTTCAGGTTTTAAACCACCTGCCAGTATTAAAGGAATATCCAGTTTCGGGAACTGCGACCAGTCAAAGCTGTGCCCTGTTCCACCTTTCAGTTCAGGATGCCATGCATCCAGAAGCATAGCACTTGCACCTGCCTGCTGGTATTGCTGAATTGTCGAAATAATTTCTGTATCTGTTGCATCAGGCTTCACCTGAATCGCTTTATACCAGCGGCGTTTATTATACTGTGCTATCTGCTGGCATTGTTCCGCAGTTTCATCGCCATGAAACTGAATAACATCCAGAGGAACCTGTTCCAGCACCTGAGCAATATCTTCCTGAGTGGCATTTACAAACAAACCCACAATACTGACATAAGGGGGAATCAGCCTGGCCAGTTGCTGTGCCAGCTCTGCATGGACATAGCGTGGGCTCGGTTCAAAAAATACCAGGCCAATCGCATCTACACCTGCATTGACAGCAGCCTGGATATCCTGTGGTCGGGTAATTCCGCAAATTTTGGCACGGGTTCGCATGTTCTGGACTCAAATGTATTCTTTGTTTTCAACACTGATTTTCAATATTGAAGGCGAATCATTGTAATGCAATTTAATCAAAAGTGCTTAAACCTGTTTATGTAAATAAATAAAATCTAGTTCAGCATGAATTTTTTCAGTTTTAAACTTCTGATAACCAAGCTTTTCATAGAGCTTTATATTCTGAATGCTTTTTTGGCCTGTAAATAACTCATAACGCAGGCATTCAGATTCCTGTTCTATTTTCATCAACAACTGACTCCCAATTCCCCGTTTCTGAAAATCAGGATGAACGATTAAGCGACCAATATGTAAAGTGCCTTGATCCACACGCCCTCTTACTGAACCAACAATTTCATCATTCAACTTTGCGACAAGAATCTGATGATTTTCAAACTCAAGCTCCAATTGATGCAATGTTTGCAGTAAAGGTGGAATATTCCAGTCCTGATATAATTCAGCTTCACGCTGATAAGCAATTTTTTGTAATTCTAAAATCTGTTGAGCTTCATCAAACTCAGCATCCTGAATTGTGATCGCCATTTTTACTCCTGAAGTCAGTTCAATTCATTTTTTATACGTTGTTTAAACGATCATCAGACTCTATACTCCGCACAAATGCAACGAGTCATAGCTTTGGCTTAGGGAAACTGGTGAAATTCCAGCACTGCCCCCGCAACGGTAACAATGAAATTCTGTTCAGTTTAAATTGAAAAATTTACACCACTGCAATCTTTTTGTGGGAAGGTGGAACAGTGAATCCAGCTTTTACAGACTGTATTCTATATTGAAGTCCGGATACCTGCTTGTTGTGCCCTTCAACTCAATCATTCACGGGGAGTGAATGTATGGAGCATATCATGTCTGCTTTTTCTAAACCTAAGGCTTTTAAACCTACTGCACTTGTAGGTGCTGTCGCTGTTGCAATGGGGTTCTCTTCTTCAGTTTTTGCTGAAACCACCGCGACTGAACAGAAAATAGCTGTTTCACCACTTGAGACGATTGTTGTTACTGCAACTCGTTCTGAAGAAAAGATTGAAAATGTGCCTGCACTTATTTCAGTTATAGACAAAAAAACCATCGAACAGAATCCTGCTGTAAATCTGTCAGATTTAATTCAACGCGATCCTTCTGTTTTTGTAAAACAAAGTGGTGGTCTGGGGCAGATCACTGAAATTTCTATCCGTGGTACCAGACCTAACCATACCCTGGTATTAAAAGACGGTGCCCATTTAAACAGTCAGAATCATATTTCTGCTTTATACCCATCCTTTATTGATACTACAGATATTGGACAGATTGAAATTCTGAAAGGTCCTGCATCAGTTCAGTATGGTACAGATGCAATCGGTGGCGTTATTCAGATGAAAACAGCGACACCTGTAAAAAATGGCGGTTTCATTACAGGTATATATGGCGAAAACAACACATATAAAGCAATTGCTGGCGCAGATTTAGTTCAGGATAATTTTTATGCACAAATTCGTGGTCAACGCCTGGAAAGCGATGGGACACGTATTCTGGATAATCAAAGTAAAGATCAAAAAGCCAGTTATGATCAAAAAGGTTATAGTGCAAAAGTTGGTTATGACAACAAAAAAGACTTCAAAGCTGATTTAGCAATCAGCCAGAATGAAGGCTTAAGTCAATACTATAACTATATGACCGATAAAAATGATGCTGAACGTATTTTTGAAAACCGTCTGATCAACTCAAATATTCAGTACGGCATCACTGAAGACTTAACTCTATCAGCACGTTATTCAAATTTTATTGATAAACAGCAGGTAAAAGACAACAATCCGAATCACTTTGATACTGAAAATAATGAAGGTGATCTTAATTTAAAATGGAATGTTAATACTGAAAACAGTCTTTTAATTGGTGCAACGTACCTTGAGTCAGATTTCAAAAGTAACGATATAAAAAATAAAAAACAAAGCATTGATTCTGTTGGGTATTATGTTCAGCACCAATATCAGACGGAAAAACTGAATACCCAGTTGGGTGTCAGAACTGAAGATAATGAAATGTTCGGCACACATACGGTTGGTCAGGGTGCTGTTCGTTATCAGCTATTACCTGATACAAGTATTTATGCCAATATCGGTACAGCTTTTAAGGCACCTTCTCTGACAGAACTGTATTACTTCACTGAAGGAACATATGGAAACACTTATGGTAATCCAGATCTAAAACCTGAAGAAAGTATTTCTTATGAAATTGGTTTAAATCAGAACATTGGACAACACTTAACAGCATTTTTATCTGCATACCAGACTGAAGTAAAAAATCTGATCAGTTATAAGTATGGTTCACCGAATTCAACTTATATCAATATTGATAAAGCTGAAATCAAAGGTGGAGAACTTGGTTTTAAATGGAAAAAAGATGATTTGTTTTTAACCACAGAATATGCTTATGCTGACTCTGTAAACAAAAAAACTGATCTCAAAATTGCTTATAGACCAAAACAGACTTTGACATTCACCACAGGACTTGAAAATGCAACTTATGGGATCAGTACTTCCCTGATCGCACGTTCAGATATTTATGCTGATGGTGCCAACAAGGTCAAAGCACCTGGTTATGCCACAGTTGATCTGAATATGTACTGGAATATCAATCCTAATGTGAAAGTATTCAGCAATATTATCAACATGGGTGATGTCAATTACAGAACAGCCGATAATTTTGGTAATGGCTGGTACGTTGATGGCGGTCGTGAAGCTTCTGTAGGTATTACTTTTAAATACTAAAAGATTCAATATTTAAATACACGAAACTTTAAGGATAATGTCATAACTATGGCATTATCCTTTTTAATTTCTCAAGACCATTTTCTCATTTCAAAGGGACAACAACATGGGACACCGTTTAAGTAAAATCTATACCCGTACTGGTGATGCAGGTACAACCGGACTCGGCGATGGCTCCCGCGTTGCAAAAGATGATCTGCGTATAGCCGCCTTAGGTGATGTGGATGAGCTCAACTCTGCTGTCGGTATTCTGCGTGCTCAGATCACTGCAAGCAACATTACAGACAAAGCTTCATGGGATAAATCCCTGAGCCTGATCCAGCACTGGTTATTTGATCTGGGCGGTGAAGTCTGTATTCCAGGCTATCACATGCTTCAGCCTGTCTGTATTAATTTTCTGGAAAAAGAAATTGATCAGATGAACGAAGCACTGCCAATGCTGAAAGAATTTATTCTACCCGCCGGCACATTATCCTGCAGTTATGCTCACCAGGCACGTTCAGTCTGTCGTCGTGCAGAACGCAGTTTAATGACCGTACACACCCGTGATCAGAATATTCAGCCTTTAGCATTGCAGTTACTGAACCGCCTTTCTGACTGGCTGTTTGTCGCTTCCCGTACCTTACAGCGCGCAGAAGGTGGCAGCGAAGTGCTTTGGCAAAAAAATATCAATGAAACGATTTGATTCAAACTGTACAGAACGATTCTTTTTCAGTTCTGTACACTGCATTTAAATCCTTGATCAACACCATTCACAACCTGACCGAAATTTAATAAATAAAGTTTCTGCGATACATTGAATAGATTGATATTATTAAACAGGTTTTGTGAATGGTGATGTTTTGGTTACTTTTTAAAAAGTAACACCAATGAGCTCCAGTCATTAAGATGAGTGAACGATAAGACTCCCTGATGTAGCAAATCATCACAACGTCCATAAAATTACAGAATAGGTAGCGTTTAAAATATAGGCAACACTATGAGAATCATCGGACATCGTGGCGCACGTGGCGAAGCCCCAGAAAACACATTGGGTGGTTTCCAGCATATCCATGACTTAGGTATCCGTGCAGTCGAATTTGATGTCCGTCAGCTCAAAGATGGTGAACTGATCATCATGCACGATGACAATTTTCTCAGAACCACGGGCATAGATCAGAAACTGTATGATCTGAAAAGTACAGAACTGGAACCTTACAACCAGGCAAATATCTGGATGGACTGGGAAAAACAGATTACTCCCACTTTAAGCCAGAGTCTGAACATCATGCAGGACTTCGAGCATATTGAAGTTGAAGTCAAAGCGGTTGAAACAGACGAACAGGCTGAAAAGTTAATCATCGAATTGCAGAAACAGCTGAAAGGCTTTGAACAGACAGCCATCATCACCAGTTTTGATTTAAAAATTCATCAGGCTCTGCTTCAACAGAACAGTCACTTTAAACACGGCTTACTCATTGAAGATGACATTAAGGAAAAAGCCATAGAACAGGCACTGGCATTAAACTGCTGTCAGATTGGATGGATGAATCAGCTTGCAACAGATGCTTTAATCAAGGCAACACAGAATGCAGATCTGGCGATCAGCATCTGGACAGTCAATGACACTGAGCGGGCAAAATATTTACGTGACCAAGGCGTTCAGGGACTCATCACCGATTTTCCAGAACTGATGCAGAAAGCCCTGAACCAGACCCAGTAAACATGGAGAAATGAGACAGGTGTCAACAAGCTTAACCAGCTGAAATATAAACCAATAAACAACCCGTTTAACCTCATAAAAAGACTCGACCATTGTCGGGCTTGTGGTCGTTTATTTTTTTCGATTAAATCCACAAAATTCATGTTTTATTCTGTTACTGTTTTATACAATACACATGTACACTAATATGGTGAACACCTGTTCGCCCATGCTACTATCTGAAACTGTATAGCCTGAAAAAATAAAGAAGCTATGCGTTCAATTTTACCTGTTTAAAGGTTCTTAGGAGTGCTGTTGGAGATGAATGCTCCCTTGCCAAAAGCCCCAATTAACTGGATCGGTGTATTTGCACTGGTCTTTCTTCCTGTTGTTGCAGTGATTGCAATTCCTTTGTATGCCTGGCATCACGATTTCAGTGCCGCAGCATGGGTCAGCTTATTTGTTTTACTCGGTTTAAGCAGTTTAGGTATTACTGCGGGCTATCATCGCCTGTGGGCACACCGTGCCTATGAAGCGACATTACCGCTACAGATTATTCTGATGATTATGGGTACTTTTGCAGTACAGAACAGCATCCTGTTCTGGGCTTCAGGTCACCGTACCCATCACCGTCATGTTGATGATGTGGATCAGGATCCGTATTCAATCAACAATGGCTTCTGGTATGCTCATATTGGATGGATGCTGCGTAACTACCCTGCATCTGAGCCTAATTATAAAAACGCACCAGATCTACTCGATAACAAACTGGTCATGTTCCAGGACAAATACTACATTCCTCTTGTGATTGCCGTTCATGCAGGTATTTTATTACCGATTGGCTGGGCTGTAGGCGACATGTGGGGTGTATTGCTGTTGGGTGGTCTATTACGCCTGATCTTCAGCCATCACGTGACTTTCTTTATTAACTCGCTGTGCCATATGTGGGGCAAACGTCCTTATACAGATGAAAATACAGCACGTGATAACTTTGTCCTTGCAATTGCAACCTGGGGCGAGGGTTATCATAACTATCACCATATTTTCCAGTACGACTACCGTAACGGCGTGAAATGGTGGCAGTATGACCCAACCAAATGGCTCATCTGGAGCTGTTCAAAAGTTGGTCTGGCAAAAAATCTACGCCGCATTCCAAGCTTCAACATTAAAAAAGCTGAACTGGCAATGCGTTTCAAATACGCACAGCAGGACTTAGCCGTTTATGGTCATGACGTAAATGCAGATATTGCAGCAATGAAACAGAAAGTTGCTCAGGAATATGAAGCATTTACCAACACATTGAACGACTGGGCTGCGCTGAAGGAAGAAGAACTTCAGGCCAAGAAAGCTTCTGTTGCTGAAAAACTGCATCAGATGGATGCAAAGTTAAAAGTGGATTTCCAGCTGGTTGAACAGAAACTTGCATTCCACCGTGAACGCCTGGAAACACTCATGCGTGGCATTAAAAAGAATGTTGTTTCTTAATCAGAACTGAATAAATTGAAAAGCTCCAGAATGGGGCTTTTCTTTTACCACTCAAAAATCTTCTCCCCTTTTGAAAGATGAATATCCGCCCAATAGATTCCAGGTCTGTAAAGGAGAAGTTTTCCATTGAAAGCATCCTTTCCTCTTACAGAATAAAATTTACATCAATCAGAGAATAAAAAATGAACCTGAACAACATCCCATTTGGTACTACCAACTGGACAGAAATTCCTACAACCCGTCATGAAGGTGAGCAAGGCTATGCACTCTGGCGCACCCAACAGTTTGATCATATCCGTGTCAGAATGGTGGAATATTCTGCAGGTTATCTCTCCGACCATTGGTGCTCTAAAGGACATATCCTGTTATGTCTGGAAGGTGAATTACACACCGAACTGGAAGATGGCAGAACATTTACCCTCACAGCAGGAATGAGCTATCAGGTTGCAGATCATGCCGAAGCACATCGCTCATCCACGGCCACGGGGGCAAAATTATTTATCGTTGATTAAGCCGACTGAAACAGTAGGTATTCATCCCCATAGCCTGTAAAACTTTGCTATAGTTTCAGCACAGCCATTCTGATGTTCTGCTATGAAATTCACTCCACGCTACCCTTCACTGAACCCAAAACTCTATCATGAGCAAATGCCTGCCCCCCTCAAAGGTGCAAAAGCAGGACACTTCAATGAAGCACTGGCAGAGGAGTTACAGTGGAGCGAACAGGACAAAGCTGAATGGGTCGAAATCTGTAGCGGACAGAAAACCTTTGCTGAATTTCATCCACTTGCCATGGTTTATGCAGGACACCAGTTCGGTCAATGGGCAGGACAGCTGGGTGACGGACGTGGCTTACTGATTGCTCAGATTCTGAATAAAAACAACCAGACCATTGATCTGCATTTAAAAGGTGCAGGCTCAACGCCCTACTCGCGTATGGGCGATGGTCGTGCCGTTCTACGCTCTGTGATTCGTGAGTATCTCGCAGGACATGCCTTAAATGCTTTAGGAGTACCATCAAGTAATTCAGTCGGTTTCACTACATCTGAGCAAGGAGTACAGCGTGAGAAGCTTGAACCTGGTGCAATGATGCTCCGTACTTCAGACTGCCATATCCGCCTGGGTCATTTTGAATGGATCAATCAGTATCAGCCTGAATTACTCAAAGAATTTACTCAGAAATGTATTGAATGGCACTATCCAGAATGCCTTGAAGCTGAAAATCCAGTTTTAGCCTTTGCCACCAGAGTCATTCAGAACACAGCTGTGATGATTGCCAGATGGCAACTAGTTGGCTTTGCACATGGCGTGATGAATACAGACAACTTAAATATTACAGGTTCAACTTTAGACTTTGGACCATACGGCTTTATGGAGCGTTTCCGCCCCAACTGGATCAACAACCACAGTGATTACAACGGTCGTTATACCTATCAGAACCAGCCAAGTATTGCACACTGGAATTTATGGAACTGGTTGAACAACTTAATTCCATTGGCTACACCTGAAAATAAAGAACAGTTCAAACAGGAACTTGCTGACTGTCTGGAATATTTCGAACCGACTTTCCTTGAAAATTATACGCATGGTCTTTGCCAGAAAATGGGCTTACCGGCATTTCATAAAGACAGTTTTGAGTGTGGTATGGCATTTCTAAGAATCATGCAATCAGAACAGCTGGATTATACGAACAGTTTTATCCGCTTACAGAACAAACAGTATGAAGCCATTAAAGATGATTGTTTAGACCGTCGTCAGTTTGAAAGTTTTCTGACCCAGTATGAAAACATCCGTGAAAATCAGGACACTGATACGCTGGATGCTGAAATGCTGCATGCCAATCCCCTTTATATTTTGCGTAATCACATGGCACAAAAAGCAATTGAGCAGGCTGAACGAGGTGATTTTTCAGAAGTTGAACGACTGTTTACATTACTCAACCAGCCGTTTACCAAGCAACCTGATGTGGAACGGGCTGAAGATCTGGCACCATTGGCAAGTGATGTACCCGAAGTAATGGTGAGCTGTTCTTCTTAAAAATAAAGCGGAGTCTATACTCCGCTTTATTTAATGGAAATTACATTCAAATTTTGAATTACCAAAAATATTGTGCATATAAATATGTACTGAAACGATGTGCATCGTTGGTCGCTAAATCATCAGTGAGATACTTCAAACCAAAATTTTTATGTTGTACAGACAAACCTAAAGAGTTCGTTTGTGGCTCTATATGCACGCCATATTTAAATGACGCATACTGCCAGAAAGCATTCATCTGGACCAAAGTAAGATACTGAGTTGAAAAACCCGTTAAACTTAAACTCCATGGTTGATCATCCCGTGAATACATCATTTCAGAACTGATTTTATACGGTAATTTCTGGGTATATTGCTGGGTCTTACTTAATTGCCCAGCCAGATCCATACGTGGGCGACTGTTCTGATCATAACGAACACTATATTTTGTAAAAGGTGCGTTGTCCCAATATAAATAACTGAAAATATCTTCCGCTTGTACAGTAATATCCCAGTTTTTACCCAGCTTAGCCTTTATACCCAGATCCAGGGCATAACCATAACCTCTATTGGTTCGACCATCCCAACCGAGCTCATCTTCTTTCAATGCCGGTTCATCATAACTATAGTTTAAATGACCATTTAACCATTTAACCCGATCCATCAGTTCAGGCATGTTGCCAGTTTGACCCTGGGCTTGAAATACACCATCGACATAATGCCGACCAATCAATGCTGTTAATCCTGTCACTATTTTCCAGTCAGGGTTTATATTCCAGTCATAGCCAAATCGGGCACCCACAGTGTCAACATGTTGTGCTTCCAGTTCCAAAGCATAATCTGAATTTGCATCAATCAACTGATCATTTTTAATTTGATAATACAGCTTTGCCATATCTTCACTGAAGCGTAGCTGATAGTCATACGACCAGACCCATCCCATCGTCCAGTGATCCTGCTGGGTTTCGAGTTTCATTTTTCCAGAAGCAAAAGCATTCCTGCCTTTTTCCAGACGTGGCGTATCCCAGTCATTCAAAAAGGCATGTACCGAAACAGGATCACTGTATAATTCGGCATTCAGTGACAATCTGGCTGACTGTTCAGCAAAGCTGAATGAGGGTAAACATATTAGAAATATCAGATTTTTATTCATTAAATATAAAAGAAGACAGCACATACTGTCTTCTTCTCACTCATTTAAATTAAGGTGTAATGTAAACAAAAGTATTATCAGTAAACTTAACAGCGTATTGACCAGAAGAGGTTTTGGTTATTGTTCCATAACTTGTCGTACCCACTTTCACATCAGCCTGTTTGAAATTTTTAATATCCTTAATTTGCACAAAAGCACCATTATTATGCTTAATCAAACTATCAACAACGGGTTCTTCAACAGTAATATCGAGTGATTCAAAGGCAATCTCCAGAGCATTTTTATCAACAGCGACTGCTACGTTTGCTATCCCTTTTAAATACTCAGCACGTTTCGCTGTAACATTGATGCTGAATGGTGTCGGAGCAGCATTGGCACCTTTCAGTTTACCTGATAATTTCACGGCCAGATCCGCATTGATAAAGTTCAGTGAAGTTTCGCCTTTACTGATATCAATCACTTTGGATAAGTCATTATTTAATTTAATGCTCGCATCGAGATCCAGCACTTCCTGCAGATATGCAACCTGACCTTTTAATGTCAACTGATATGGAATAAGTTGTTCACTGGTCAATTGACCATTACTGAATTTAACTGCTTTAGCATCAAAAGAGACTTCACTTAACGTTGCTTTCACATCTCCACTTTCAAATATGAGGCCTTTTAAGACTAAAGAGGCCTGCGTTGGCTCTGTCTCCTGATTTTCCAGCGTAGCCACTACCGGATGTACCAATTTAGCCGTACTATCTGCAGTAAAGCTAAATTTAGCTTTTTTATTTACTGCATTAGTAACTTCGATCGAGCCACCATTTGCAATTTTAAAATTATAAGTACTCTGGCTTGCAACAAAAGGAGCTTCAATAAGCAAATTAGTCACATTGACCTTTGCCTGGTTGGCATAAACAAAATTATTTTTATCTGTATACCAGTCAGGATTTCCCCAGTCCCAGGAATTAGGTTCTTTAAATGCATCCCAGTAAGCAACATCAGCAGAACCAGTAACTTTTACAGAATCAGCACTCACCTGGATCTGTAATGTATTATTTTTCAGGTCATATCCAAGTGGATAATCATTATTAATGGCATCATTTTTTAATAATAACTCCAGTTCAGCCCCATTATATTGTTTCGTCTGCCCCTTTGAATCTTCCTGTGCCAGCTCTGCTAAAGTGAGAATAATGTCTGCACCACGGCTTAAATCTGAAGCTGTATTGTTAATAACTTCAACAGGTGTCTTATAGTTGTCCGCAATGTCCTGGAAACCATCGTAATATGAAATAATTGCTTTTGTTGTTTCAATTAATTGCTTCGCTTTATCAAGATCTGATGCTGGCGTAGTAACACTTCCACCATCTGAACCACTACCATTTGAACTATCATTTGATGATCCTCCCCCGCCACACGCCACTAAAGCCGAGCTACACATCAACACAAGCAATGTTTTTTTAAATAACATGAGATACCCTTTTTTTATAAATGAATTAAGAATAATTTTTTTGTAAATATAAAGCCTTATTAAAATATCTTGCAATTTTCATATTTTCAATAAAATTCAGATTGAATTTATAAAAACATTCCAGTAAAAAATATTTAAAAATCAATACAAATACGTGAAATATAAAATAAATCTAAATGATAATCCAATATGCATATTACTCATTACACAATGAAACACTATTCATAAATACGACATATCAATAAATTCCAGGTTTAAGCCACATCTGTTTAAGCCTGAATAAAAAATAATTCTGAACAGTTCTAAAATTTCAAAGCATTCGATTTAAACAATCAGGCAAATATAAAGAGTAAAATTACTGCCCGATCAAACTTACCCACAATTTCTGTGGATAACTATGTGCCTATGCACAGGATAAGTTCACAGTCACAAATCAGCTACAGCTTTTCGTATTATTCTGCATAAAATTTAGTCATTACATTGTTTTAGAAGAAATTCGAATACATACCATACATGAATAAGAAAACTGTTTTATGCCTTTTAGGCCTGTGTGTGCTGATCACGGGACTAAGCTATGCCTGGTCAAAATACGAAAAATATATTCCCACCGATTCGGTTTTAAATTTTTCCAGCAGACCATCAGACAAACTGCATGTTCAGCATTTTACTGCTGCTGAAATTCAGCAGATCCGTACATCCACACCCATCACCCAGGTGAAAGTCTATAAAAGCGACCGATTAGTCCGACTGATACACCGCAATCAGGTCATACAGACCTACCCCATGCGACTGGGCTTTAACCCCGTTGGGCATAAAGTTCAAGAAGGTGATGGAAAAACGCCAGAGGGACGCTACCTGCTGGACTGGCGGAATCCGAACAGTGCTTTCTACAAATCCCTGCACGTATCCTATCCCAATGCGCAGGATAAAAAGACCGCACAGGGGCTTGGCGTTTCACCAGGTGGGGATATCATGATTCATGGCTCAGCAACAACGGCTCAGGTGAAAAAACTGCCAGGTCTGATGAATTACATGCCCAAAAATGACTGGACCTGGGGCTGTATTGCTGTCAGTAATATAGATATGGACGAAATCTGGCAACTGGTGGATGATGGAACTCCCATCGAGATTTATAAATAATTTCGATCTGTACAGATTTAAATACTGAGATCATTTATGCAGGGAAAAGAAATTCAGCAATATGCGCTCCAGATTGCTACGGGTACTGCGCTGGCAGAACTGTGCTATCCCTTTGGAGATGATATTCCTGTGGTTAAAATCATGGGCAAGGTCTTTCTGCTGACATCCAGTAAAGATGGAGAGATTTTTGTCAATTTAAAAGTCACGCCTGAACATGGTGATATGTTACGTGATATCTATTCTTCCATTCATACCGGTTATCACATGAATAAACGGCACTGGATTTCGATATATTCAGGTGATCAAATCAGTAAAGAACTGATCGAAGATCTGGTGCTGAACTCTTATGCACTGGTCGTACAGACCTTAACCAAAGCTCAGAAACAGACCCTGGCTATTCATTCAAGTCTTTAAAAATGACAGAAACTCTTTTCGGCTGTCGTTTTAATCAGCATCTGATTTGAAGTTATACCCAGTTACCCACAAAAACTGTGGATAAACTTGTGTTTATCCACATAACTATCGCTTTTATGCAGAAAATTTAATCTTCTGGATATTCAAAGCGATAGCCTACTCCATAAACAGCCTGAATCCATTCATGACGGTTTCCAGTTTCAGCTGCATCTGAAATTTTACGACGTAAGTTTTTGATATGACTGTCAATAACGCGGTCAGCGACATCAAAACTGTCCGGGTTGATATGGTCTAAAAGTTGTGCACGTGAATAGACCTGCCCTACATGATCAAGGAACAGTTCCAGCAGGCGGAATTCAGTTGGTGTTAAATTCAGCGACTTTTGTTGATACCAAATACGCTGTTGTGCTTTATCCATGCGGAACAGCGTATTTTCTTCAGGTTCAGCTTTACGCTCAAGACGACGCAGTACAGCCTGTACCCGTGCCACAAGTTCTTTCGGACTGAATGGTTTACAGACGTAGTCATCTGCTCCCATGTTCAACCCCAGCACACGGTCAATTTCTTCAGTACGGGCTGTCACCATAATAATCGGCAGATCGGACTGCTCACGTACTTTACGGCAGATGGTCAGACCATCCATACGGGGCACCATTAGATCCAGTACCATCAGACTGGGTTTACGCTGTAAAAAGCTGTCATAGGCTTCCTGACCGTCATGAAACATACTGACTTCCAGTCCAGCAGCTTCCAGATAATCCCGCACCAGTTCTGCAAGTTCCACTTCATCTTCAACCAGCATGATATGTTTCATTGTTTCATTACTTCCTTTATTTATTCATCTGTTTCGGGAATGTCAGTCTGCAGCGCAAACCACCCAGTGGTGAATGTTCAAAATGCAGTGTACCACCCAGAGCCTGTGCAATTTTAACTGAAAGTGCCAGTCCTAATCCTGTACCACCTGTACTGCGCGTCCGTGAATCATCCACTCTGTAGAAACGCTCACCCAGTTTCGCAAGCTGTTCATCACTCAGTCCAAGCGGGCTGTCATCGACAATCACGCTCCAGCTGTGTTCATTCTGTTCTGTATGGATACGGACTTCACCGCCCTTTTCGGTATAACGGATGCTGTTACCCAACAAGTTCACCATAATTTGCTTAAAGCGATCTATATCCAGTTGTAATCTGACCGATTCACCCTGAGCAGAGACCTGAAGTTCAGCCTGTTCAAATTTAGGCTTAAAACTTTCAAGCTCATGCAGCACCACAGCCCAGGGATCAATCTCTGCCATATAACAGGTCAGTTGCTGGGCTTCTGCCTGTGCCAGATCTGCAAGATCCTGAGTCAGTTTTTTCAGACTGGTGACCTGTGCCAGCATGGCATCAAAATGCTTCGGTGTCGGTTTACGGATACCGTCCTGCATAGCCTCAATCTGTGCCTGTAATACCGCCAGCGGTGTTTTCAGCTCATGTGAAGTGTCTGCGACCCATACACGGCGTGAGGTCTCATGCTGATCCAGAATTGTTGCAAGCTGATTGATTTCAGTGGATAAATCCCCCAGTTCATCATTACGCTTCACGGTAACCTGATGCTGAAAGTTTCCTTTGGTCAGTTCACGGGTTGCATTCAGCAATCTCTGAATCGGTTTCTTAAAATAGGTCGCAAGTAATAATGCTGCAACCAGACTGGCAAAAAAAGTCAGTCCATACACCAGCAACAGATAACGTTTCTGATTACTGAAAAAGTTGATACTGAGCGCATCATCCTTATCCAGTACCGGTTTCAACCCCAGATAACCGACGGTTTTACCATTCACCACAATCGGCCGATACGACACCTGATCATCTGAAGGTTCACCCAGTACAAACTGATGTCTGGCATCAAAAAGAGACAGACGGGAACTCAGTCCTAAACGGTCAGGCATGGAAATAAACTGTTTTTTACCTGTTGTTTTTGGTGGTGGTTCGCTGATTTCTCCATTTTTCTTTGGTGGTCTGAATGCTGCCTGATTTGAACTTAATGGGAACTTCAAGCCCTCAAAAGGCTGAAACTCTGAAGGAAGATTCCGTTCAATCCATCGAAGTTCTTCCACATCAGGAATATGTCCATTCATATTTTTCAGACCGATATTCGGTGCCAGATTCAGCGAAGCGGTCTGTTCTTTGAAATAACGCTGCTGCAGAGCAATATCGTATTGTCTGCGTAGCCACCACCGGGACAGTTTGTCGTAATCATCCGGTGCAGCCTTTCCTTCAACCTGTAAAATCTGTGCCTGAATTGCATTTCCCCAGTCACTGTACGCACCATAGACACCTGCCAGATTTTCAATCAGGTGATCAAGTTTCTGCATTTCAACATCTGCGACATAGCGGGCAAAGTTTTTCTGCATAGTCCAGTGCAAAACGCCCAGACTGACTGTTGTAATGACCAGTGTGGTTAACAGTACGGTCAGAAACAAACGCAGGGCGATAGGAATACGGTGTTTTTTCAAGCAACGGTCTCTATTTTTTATTCATAATAAGCATTGTATAGAACACTGATTTAAAAAGCCCTCCATTGTTTCTTCATCATTATTATTTAATCTTTAATCAATGAATTTTACATCTATTTTTTGTGGAGTTGATGATAATGAACAAAATGACAAAAATCGCACTGGTTACAGCAGGTCTGTTCAGTGCAGGTGCTTTAACTGCCTGTCAGTCCACTGCACCATCTAAAGGGGCTGATGCTCCACGACATATGCACGACGAACGTCAGATGCATAAAATAACTCCTGAACAACGTGAGCAGATACAACAGAAACGCGCAGAACGTCAGGAAGTCATGCAGCAGATCAGACAGGCCTGCGATGGTAAAACCGCTGGACAGTCAGTTCAGATTAAAGCGGGTGATAAATCAATTGATGGAACCTGTCAGACTGTTTTCAAAGCCGATCATAAAAAACGTGATGCCCAAAGAGCTCAGGCTGATGAACGTCATCACATGAAAATGCACGACCGGTCAGCACACGGAATGAACCGTGGTGAAGTACTGACAGATGCTAAACGTGCAGAGCTGACTAAAGCTTATGACCAACGACTGGCAGAACGTCAGGCACGTCAGCAGGCAATTCTGAAAGCCTGCGAAGGACAAAGTAACGGTAAAGCAGTGCAGATTAAAGTCGGCACTCAGACAGTGGATGGCAAATGTGAAGTCCGCTTCCAGCCTGCACCAGCTGCTGTAGCTCAGGCGAAAGCTGCTTAATCCCGCAATCCATATTCATTAAAAGGCGCTGAATGCGCCTTTTTTTATGACTCAATTTTACTGCCTGCACCGCAGTTGCCCGATCTTCAGGTAATACAGCTCTGTATAAATCACTTAAAAACAATAATCTTTCAGCACATGTACCAGTATCCCAATTTTGGGATATCTGTGACTTTGCTCAGCAGATTAGAATGATCTGCATATCTTTTTAATGATTTTCACGGATGAACTTCACAATAAATCCGAACAGCCTTTCAGCATTAAACAGCTGAAGTTTCATTTAATTACAAAGATATATCTACTGTACTTCAAAAAATTGACTTTATAACTATAAACGGGGTCTTCGGTCCATGAAATATAAATTAAGCCTACTGACTGCCGTGATATGCAGTCTGCATCTGAGTGCCTGTGATGGCGGTGGAAAGTCCGGTTCAACGGTGCAGGATGATCAGATCGCTGCCCAGCTCGACGTTATGGGGAAGCGTGTTCCCATTACTGTACAGCTGATTGATGCAGCAACCGGTCAGCCTGTGCGTTCTACAATAACGCTCAGTGCGGACGACAGCATTTCCGGTCAGAACGTCTATGAGGATGCCAGTATTGGTTCTGCCATCAGACACGGTACTGCAACTGTCTATTTAAAAGAAAGCGCAACAAAATCTGCAAGTGCAAACACTCCGGTCACCTTCCGACTGACGGCCAGTTCAGATGATTATTTCAGTTCAGGCATCACCATCAGCTACACAGGAGCAGCACCTGCTGTTCAGAAAATTTATCTGATCAGTAAAACGGCTCCACCTCAGGGAGCAGCTGTTCAGCAGCAGAATAATCTGACCGCTTCTGCTGGGGTACTGTCAGGCGCAATACAACTGACTGCAACAACTGCTGACCCTGCCTCTCAGGGCGCAAGTGGCAGTTTCAGTCTGCCTGCCGGAAGCCAGCTCAAAGATGCACAGGGCAAAGTCCTCGAAGGAAAACTTCGTGTCAGTGTCGGTTATTTCAGCCCGGTCATGCCTGATATTGAAAAATTCTTTCCAGGAGGTCTTAACCAGGCAGCCGTACTGATGAACAATGGTTCAGGTCAGACTGAAATAGCAGGTAAATTTGTCACTGCAGGCTTGCTGGCAGTGGATATTGTGGATGAAAAAGGACGTAAAGCACATTTGCTGAGTAAGCAAGGCAGTATGACCATTCAGACTCCTTTTGGTGTCATCAACCCTGAAACAGGTGCTCCTGTTCGTGCAGGTGAAACGATTCCGGTATGGAGTCATAATGAACAGACCGGTCTCTGGCAGCAGGAAACCATCGGTCAGTTTGTCCAGAATGCAAACGGTTCTTACAGCGTCAGCTATCAGGTGAACCATCTTTCCATATGGAACCTGGACTGGATCATTCCTGAAGCGCAACCAGCCATCTGCTACAATACCCGTGTCCGCTTTGAAAATAATTTTTATCAGACTGAGCCACTGACCTTAGAGACTTATGTGAGTGGGCAGTTTGCTCAGCGCGCCATGGTGACTGGCCCTGACAGTTTTATTTATTCACTGGGTACATTTATCAGTAACAATGTTGAATATCAGGTCAAAGACACCTCAGGCAAAACGGTAGGTCAGGCTTCACGTGCAGCAGGAAAATGTGCTGACACTGTAACTATAAAAATGACTCAGGAATTTCTGGATCAGAATCCTCCTGCTGAATACTGTCCAAATGATGTTCAGATGCATTTCCCTCAGCCATTCCATTATGACGATGGGCATCTTTATGTGTATGAATCCAGTAACCGCTTTCAGGCTCTATTGATAGAAAATGAGTCCCGGGTACTGAGTCAGATACCTAAAAACAGAGCGGTCACGCTGAATGTTTATGCAGGTGGTCTGGCACCACAAAACAAAGTTGCATCTGTGCAGAAACCTGCAGGTTCATGTTCGGACGTCACCGTACTGCTGGATGAACAGTTTATTGCGGCTTATCCTCCGCTGGAATACTGCCCTGACAGTTTTCAGATCAAACCATCCACACCGTTTTTTGCAGGTGATTACTGGACCACCAGCACAATCACTGCATTCAAAGCAACGCAAAGCTATCTTTCATTTTTCAATTATTACCAATGGGACAAAACAGCTGAAAAAATTGTCGCGTCACCACTGACTGTCACAGGCATACCTAAAAACAGAAAACTGGATCTGAGTTTTGCTGGCAGAGTCCAATCAAAACCACTGAACTCATGTGCAGATGTCACGCTTGATACATCAGGTCTGGCAGGTTCAGGACGTACCGTCACCATTCTGCCGAAACTGAAAATCAATCAGTTCCTCAGTTATAAAGATATGAATACACTGGTCAACAATATGGGACTCAGCTCTACAGCAAAAACTGAACTGCTGCAATACACACATCCAGATGGTGTTTCATCTCCTGTTTTCCACCTGAATGCAGAAAGTTACCAGTACATTCTGAACAAATGGCTGAACAATCAGAAAAATAATCTGTTGCGCCAGCTGCAGCTGCTGACACTGACTCCAGCCAATGCCAGCCTGTTGATTACGCATTCCTATATTCCAACTTCCAATGGCGGTGAAAATTATCCAGTTTATGGTGATATCAGCACTGTGGTTTCAGACAATGGTCAGGTCAAAGTTGAACTGCCAGACAGAGCACTGGAAGCAACGATGTTACTGGGTGGTTTCTACGGCAATAAATGGCATGAGGTCAGTCGGACCATCAACATTCCAGCTGACAGTAAACAGGTTACTGTGGAATTTGAAGATACTGAAACGCTTCAGGATGCCATCGCTTATCTCGAACGTTACTGTAAAGATGGGAAACCGATCAATCCACAGGCAAAACACTGTGGTCTGTTTCTCTGATCAGAACCCATCATCATAAAAGCACATAAAAATAAGGCTCTGAAATAAGAGCCTTATTTTTTACAGGGTTATTCCCTCTCTTTCGGACAACCGAACCTGAACAGCATTTATTCTGCTTTATGGAGCATTCACATCTTCTTACGTTTTTTGACCATTTGTGTCATGGAAAACACCACAAAACTGTTTACACTCAATACACTTAGCTGTTTCAGGATAAAAATCTTTGACTTAACAGTCACCAGTAAATACACCTGAAATGCTTGTACCTGATCAGAAGATGTTGCACGATTGAACCATTCTCATACGTGTCAGTGAAGACACGTGAAATATTTATTTAAGATTATAAATCTGGTTTAACCAGTATTGAGGAAACCGATATGCCACAATACAAAGCGCCCTTACGTGATATGCAATTCGTTTTGCATGAATTATTAAATGCTGAAGAGCACTATTCAAAACTTCCTGCTTTCCAGGACACAGTAAGCCGTGAATTGGTGGATCAATACCTTGAAGCTGGTGCAGACTTCTGTGAAAACGAACTGTCTCCACTGAACCAGACCGGTGACCGTGAAGGTTGTACCTGGAATGATGGCGTAGTTACAACTCCAACAGGCTTTAAAGCTGCGTATGACAAATATGTAGAGCTTGGCTTCCCTTCTCTTTCTGTTCCTGAAGAACATGGCGGTCAAGGCTTACCTGGTTCTTTAGCAACTGCTGTTTCTGAAATGGTCGGTTCTGCAAACTGGGCATGGGGCATGTACCCTGGTCTGTCTCATGGTGCGGTACGTACCATTGAACATCACGGTTCTGCTGAACAGAAAGCAACATATTTACCAAACCTGGTTTCAGGCGTATGGACAGGCACCATGTGTCTGACAGAATCCCATGCAGGTTCTGACTTAGGTATTATCCGTTCTAAAGCTGAACCACAGGCTGACGGCAGCTATGCAATCTCTGGCGAGAAAATCTTTATCTCTGCTGGTGAGCACGATATGGCTGAGAACATTGTTCACATTGTTCTGGCACGTTTACCGGGCGCGCCTAAAGGTACTAAAGGTATCTCACTGTTCATCGTACCTAAATTCAATGTCAATGCTGACGGCACTGTAGGTGACCGTAATGGCGTACGTTGTGGTTCAATCGAACACAAAATGGGTATTCATGGTAACGCAACATGTGTCATCAACTTTGATAACGCTAAAGGCTTCCTGATTGGACCTGAAAACAAAGGCTTACACTGCATGTTCACATTCATGAACACTGCACGTATCGGTACTGCTGTACAGGGTCTGACTGCTTCTGAATCTTCATTCCAGGGTGCTTTAGCTTATGCCAAAGACCGTCTGGCAATGCGTTCACTGTCTGGTCCTAAAGCACCTGAAAAAGAAGCTGATCCAATTATCGTTCACCCTGCTGTCCGTAACATGCTGATGACTCAGAAATCATTTGCTGAAGGCGGTCGTGCACTGGTTTATTTCCTGTCCCAGTATGCTGATATTGTTGAACAGGGTGCAACTGAAGAAGAGCGTAAATTTGCAGACAACATCCTGTCCCTGCTGACTCCGATTGCTAAAGCATTCTTAACTGAAACAGGTTCTGAATCTGCGAAACACGGCGTACAGGTATTTGGTGGTCACGGCTTTATCTCTGAACACGGTATGGAACAGATTGTTCGTGATACCCGTATTTCATGTCTGTACGAAGGTACAACTGAAATCCAGGCACTTGACCTGTTAGGTCGTAAAGTACTGGGTACTCAGGGCGCTATGCTGAAAGACTTCACTAAAATCATCCATAAATTTGTAGAAGCAAACAAAGACAATGCAGGCTTAAAAGAGCTTGTAGAGCCACTGGCTGCTTTAAACAAAGAATGGGGCGACCTGACCATGCAGATCGGTATGCGTGCAATGCAGAATCCTGATGAAGTCGGTGCTGCTGCTGTAGACTACATGTACTTCTCAGGCTATGTAACACTTGCATTCCTGTGGGCACGTATGGCACTTGTTGCTCAGGAAGCACTGGCAGCAGGTACAACAGATGTAGACTTCTACAATGCAAAAGTAACGACTGCACGTTTCTACTTCAAGAAAATCCTGCCACGTGTACGTTCACACGTTGATGTGATCTCAGGTGGTTTAGAGCCTATGATGGCCCTTGATGCAGAACATTTTGCTTTCTAAGTAAACTGCTCCGGTCTGTGCAAACAGATCCGGACTGCATAAAAAGCTGAACTCATGAGTTCAGCTTTCTGAAAAGGACAGTCATAGCATTGACTGTCCTTTTTCTTTATAAAGACACACAATATACCGATACATATTCAGTCTGAGTCGTCTGATTTATGACATATAAATACAGTAGACTGACGGATATCAACAGATTTAAAAAACAGACAGGTGGACAAACATGCCAATTTATAATGCACCTCTTGCAGATATGAAATTCATTCTGAATGACGTTTTCAATGCTGAACAGTTCTGGCAGAGCAATGAAAATCTTGCACATCTGGATGCAGCAACAGCTGAAGCCATCCTTGAAGAAATGGCAAAATTTGCACAGAACGTGACCCTGCCTCTGAACCGTACAGGTGATGAAGAAGGTGCTCACTATGAAAATGGTGCAGTCACCACGCCTGTTGGCTTTAAAGAAGCATTTAAACAGTATGCCGAAGGTGGCTGGATTGGTCTGGGTGCGGATGAAGAATGGGGCGGTCAGGGCATGCCAAAAATGCTGACCGTACTGTCTGATGAAATGCTGTTCGCCACCAACCCATCTTTCATGCTCTACCCGCTTCTTTCTGTGGGTGCAGGTATGGCGTTGAACAGCTATGCATCTCAAGAGCAAAAAGAAACCTATTTACCGAAAATGTATACAGGTGAATGGTCAGGTACCATGTGTTTGACTGAACCACATGCAGGTACTGACTTAGGTATTATTAAAACAAAAGCAGAGCCAAATGCTGACGGTACTTACAACATCACCGGTACAAAAATCTTCATTACGGGTGGTGATCACGATCTGTCAGAAAACATTATTCATCTGGTACTGGCGAAAACTCCGAATGCTCCAGCAGGTTCACGTGGTATTTCCCTGTTCATCGTACCTAAATTCATTGTCAATGCGGATGGTTCACTGGGCGAGCGCAATACAGCAGGTCCTGGTTCCATTGAACACAAAATGGGGATCAAGGCTTCTGCGACCTGTGTCATGAACTTCGATGCAGCAAAAGGTTACCTGGTCGGCAAAGAGAATGAAGGTCTGGCAGCAATGTTCGTGATGATGAACTACGAACGTCTGTCTATGGGTATTCAGGGTTTGGGGGCTTCTGAATATGCCTACCAGAATGCAGCACAGTATGCGACTGACCGCTTACAGGGTCGTTCTGCTACAGGTGCAAAATCACCTGAAAAACCAGCTGACAGTATTTTAGTACACGGTGATGTACGTCGTATGCTGTTAAATGCCCGTGCAAACAATGAAGCATCCCGTGCATTTGCTGTTTATGTTGGTCAGCAGCTGGACATCACCAAATTCTCTACAGACCCTGAAGCTGTTGCTGCTGCCAACAACCGTGTTGCCCTGCTGACACCAATTGCAAAAGCATATTTAACTGATACAGCATTTGATGCAGCGATTGATGCTCAGATGGTGTTTGGTGGTCATGGCTTTATCCGTGAATGGGGTATGGAACAGTGTGTCCGTGACCTGCGTATTGCACAGATTTATGAAGGTACCAACGGTGTTCAGTCTCAGGATCTGATCGGTCGTAAAACCATTAAATGTAACGGTGAATTCATCGCTGAATATATTCAGGAAATCCGTGACTTTGCCAACGCACTTGATGCTGACCTGAATTTCATTAAAGATGCAACGCTTGATGCTGCAACTGAAGTTGAAGATGTGACCCGTTACATCCTGGCTCAGGCAGCTGAAAACAATGAGTTCCCGAACTCTGCTGCTGTCGATTATCTGCATGCTGTCGGTCTGCTGAGCTTCTCATACATGTTTGCCCGTATTGCTCAGGCAGCAAAATCAAAAGATGGCGAGTTCTATCAGAACAAACTGGCACTGGCACTGTACTTTGTACAGCGTATTCTGCCAGCGCTGGCACTGCGTATTACCAAAGTGAAAGCAGGTTCTGAAGTGATCATGAACTTCTCTGAAGATTATTTCACTAATCAGTCTTAATCTTTAGCCAGCCATGCGGTTAAAAATGCCCTGAATGGATCCCATTGAGGGCATTTTTACTTTCAGAGTCTTCTGTTTATTCTGATGAAATTTCAAACTTTCTGTTCATTATTTTCAGTGCTCCTGTTCCTTAATACAGTCAGAAACAGCCAGTAAAAAAAGCCCGAAATAAGTGCTGTAATTATTGTAAAACCATGATTAAACACTTCTTCCCAATGCCCCAATACCTGCCCTGTATGACCCCATATCACAAGAATAAAAAAAGCGGTGGAAATAACCAGTGAACTGATACAGATAGTAAAAAAGTTAAGTGCTGAATAATGATTCAGCCCGATAGAAATCAGAAAAGTAAAGGGTACCGTTAAAACACAATAAGCCAGATAAACAAGTGCATGCCCTGCAAAAATCACAAAAACTGAATCCAGACGATATTCACTGTTCACAATCATAATGGACAATGCACTCAGTAAAATCAGCGGTAATGGAGCAAGCAGCAAAGCGTTGACTATTGTTTTTCGGCTATATTTCATCGCCACGTTTTACCCCGACTGAGAAATGTTGAACGGCCAGCAGTGCAGGCATTTTTATTTATGGCTTACTGAAGTTTAGGGTCTGGAAATGGTAATTTATCCTGAGACTCACTCGGCATAGCAACCCATTTACCCTTTTTCTGATAAAAATCAGATTGTGTTTCATTGGTCGCTGCTCCCAGTCTGATTGTCAGAGTACAGGCAATCTGACCTGGATGAGTCGGTTTAACGGCAAAAATACATGTTCCCAGTTTCAGCTCCGAAATCATTGCACCTATTTCTTTGCCCAACAGTTCCACTGTTGCCTGTTTTACCTCAGATACTGTGGGTATCCTGATAGATTCTGCATGCAGCAATGGAGAACACAGTACAAAGCTGGCACTCAGGATCATTGGTCTTATTTTCATCCTTTTATCCTTTTCAGCAGTCATCAGGTTTGAAAAAACTTTTTCCCATTTTGAACTTACCACTGACAGTGGGCTAAAAATGTATTATTTCAGCAATCAAACTTCAGGATAATATTTACGGATCGACTCCGACATTTCGGGATTCCTGTCTTCCAAAGCAGTCGCCACTCTTTCAGCATCTGCTGCACTACGATTCTGACTGACTTTGAATTTCCCGATGATGGAATCCATTTCAATTTCTACTGCCTCAATTTTCTCTAACTGTTCCTGAATAAAGTCTTCGGGTGCATCCCCCATTTTCCAGGGAAGCTCCTGAGTAGCTTCATGTGTTCGAGTCAAACGAGCCAGTACCCCCCGTAAGTATCTGTCATCCTCGACTTTACGGATCGTGCCTTTAACATGCACTACCCGATAGTTCCATGTCGGAACGACCCGATGATGCTCCTGCTTGCCCTCGTACCAGTTGGGTGAAATATAGGCATGATCGGCATGAAAAATCACATAGACAGGCTGTGGATTTTCAAGCAACGTAAATAATGGATTGGCTTTGGCAATATGCCCACGCAAAACGCCATACTCACCTACAGAACGATCTAGCTCAAAAGGAAGATGACTGGCTTCAATCTCTCCCTCATGTATCACCATAACACTCGCCAGTGGATGATGTTCAATCAGCTCAAAAAGCTCGGTCAGATTTTCCTGTTTGAAATGGGTCGGCATATACATTTTTATTGTCATCAGATTATGTGTGCAGAAATAACATAACATCAAAAATGATGATTTTTAAATCCAGCAATATTCATTTCTCTTTCATGTGCATGAAATTTGCATGGTTTTTAATGTGATTAAACTTTTAATGCATTGAGAACATCATAAATGGAGGATGGAATGAACAAAGATCCGCGTATAGAGAAAATAGAAAACCTCCTCGACAAACTGGGCAATATTGCAGTTGAAGCCTTTCATTATATTGCCCTGTTTATTATTGGCTGTATGATTGCCTGGTCAGCCATACATACTATTATTGAAATTCTGACCATCAAACAATACGCAAGTATTGATGACATTCTATTGTTATTTATTTATCTGGAACTGGGTGCAATGGTGGGCATCTACTTTAAAACCAACCACATGCCCGTGCGTTTCCTGATTTATATTGCCATCACTGCCCTGACCCGACTGCTTATTTCAGATATTCAGCATGACCATAAAGCCGATATGGATCAGGTGATTATCACAGGTTCGATTCTGATTCTGGCGGTGGCTGTTTTAATTGTGCGTTATGCTTCATGGAC
Organism: Acinetobacter chinensis; assembly: GCF_002165375.2. Classification (NCBI taxonomy): domain Bacteria; kingdom Pseudomonadati; phylum Pseudomonadota; class Gammaproteobacteria; order Moraxellales; family Moraxellaceae; genus Acinetobacter; species Acinetobacter chinensis. Next base: position 649,156 of record NZ_CP032134.1, on the reverse strand, counting down.
CTATCCATCTGTTATACGTGACAAACACACTGAAAAACCGCTGCCACATGGAAAAACACCGCGTCCTGAAGATGATGAACTGGCCTGATAAAAAATCCCCCTGAAATGGGGGATTTTTTTAATTCGTCGGCACCAGTATATATCTGCCGTTTTCAAAACCCCAGTACATGCCTCGGGGTGGCGCAGGTAAGCCACGGTTCTGCCAGTCCACAACCACAGAATGAGTGGAGCTGTGAATTGAACTGCCCACCGGATCACCATTTACAAAGCTATAGCTTTGCTGATCATGATAAACCGTAGTTGGTCCCTGATAAGTGATGGTTAAACCCGGTCTGACCGATGGCTGCCCCCAGTAAGATGGATGTTGAGGATAATGCTGAGGCGGTCTATGAGGGTACACGGGTCTGTTTGGCGGATAATGCTGTCCATGATACTGACGGGTCGTATCCACACTGCCATAACTTGCCCAGCGGTTTGTTTCTGCCATTGCTGACATGGACGCTCCCAACAGCATCATGCTACTGACCGCAGATAAAACTGACACTTTCATTTGAAAAGCCTCCATCACAGTAGGTATATCAGAAGTGTACCTGTGTGTTCTGAATAAAAAATGGATAAAAAACATTCTATTGAAAATATTTGTAAAGGATAAACAGATGTCCTGCAATTTCCCTCAGACCATCGGTATCAAAAATCGGTTATGCTAAAATCAATTCTTTTTTACTGGATCATACAACGTGTCTGATTTAAGTTTTGACCGCTTGCACCAATTTTTCTGCAAAGTTCCGAGCGTACAGAAAAACCGGATTGATGCCTATGGTTCTGATGGTAAACACGCATGGTGGTTCAAGTTTCAGATTGATACCGAACATCCGCTGGCATGGCAGACTGTACAGGAACTAGGGCATGTCCTGAATTATATTTCTAAAAATGAACGCCTGCCGACTCAGTTTCTGCCTGTATCACCACCACCATATATGAATGGTGATGCAAAACAGTTTCTGTCCTGGGTGATTCAGTGCAATCATGCAGATTTTCCACCGGATATTATCTGTGACTGGCTCGAAGCCCGTTTACCACAGCCTGTAGATGATGACAGCAGCTGGAAAATTAAAACCGATATCAAAGAACTGGATCAGATGTCAGATAAAGACCTGGATACTTTGGTTCCGCCTAATCCAGAACCATAATCAGCCTCATCCCAACCTTCTCCCTGAGCTGTTACAGCGCAAGTGAAGAAGCTCCCTCTCCTTTCTGGAGAGGGTCAGGGAGTGGTCATTAAAAAGTCGACAGCCCACTCCACTCCATAAAACGATATACACAGTACTTCAACCTGGATTCATCCGCATATTTTGCATAATCCACACTCATCTGACGACCATTCAAATTGGACCAGGCCGTATTAAAATACTGATCTGCATCCACAAAAACCTGCTGTTGGGTATTTCCAAGCATGCGTAAATCAGTTTCCAGATTATAATTTTTCAGATTACGTGCCGTGAAGTTTGCTGAACCTAAAATCATTTCCGCAGATTGCACATGACGTTTTACGATCATTTTGCTGTGGCACTGTTCACCCTGAGTATTACACCAGCGGACATCAATCCCTGCATCATGTAATTCAGACGCCACCTGTCTGTTTGGAATACCATTTTTCTGACGTCCGAAAGCATCTTTATTGGGATCAAGTAAAACCCGCATCTGCACGCCCCGCGCTCTGGCGGCAATCAGCGATTTCACTATATTCCGTTCTGACAGATAGAACATTGCCAGGTCAATGTGGTCATTTTTATCCGCAGATTCAATCAGCTTCAGTGTCGCATCCAGAATTGCCTTTTCGGTCAGTACCTGTACCTGAGGCAAAGTTTCAGCGCCATCAAACTCTCCCGCAATCACCACAGGCATGTCACCGCCAGATAGATGGGCAACCGTCTGTTCAGTTTTCAGAATATCCAGTGCCGTCTGACCATTTACCACCAGTGCAACATTGGAATGACGTGAACTGCCGTCATGGGGGTTCATGGAGGTCACCAGTGTTTCCCACCCGTTCGGAGTATCCACAACCAGTGTTTTTCGATGATTGGCTTTGAAGTTAAACAGATTCAGGTAACTGCGTAATGTGACTTTTTCTGTGCCAAGAGGATTTGGTAACCAGCCTTTTTCTGCATTATTGCCAATATCCTGACAACAGATATACCAGAAACCTGACCATACTGGATTTGAAGCTCTTAAGGGAACCAGGTTGGTTTCCATGACATCCACACCTGCCTGACGTAACTGACGGTAATGCTCAGGCGCAACACCGCCATATACCGAGTTGACAGGATCTGTAATGACTTTAATTTCAATGCCTGGCGTGGTCAGTCTTTTACTGATCAGTGCATCTGTAAGTTGCTGAGTCAGTTTTTCCTGTTCCAAACCTGATGCACCGACTTCCTTGTTGAACAGGAACATATCCAGCACGATCGTGGTTTGTGCATCATCAATCATTTTCAGCATTTTACTGAAAATCTGGTGATTCATCTGCTGCTTCCCCTGGCTGTCGATCCAGGTCTGATCTGCAATAAACTGAACATCAGCATGTCGGAGTTTACCCGTGACATTCAGTCCTTCAGGTAATGGTTTGTAGACATGATAAACCGCAGAAGAAAAATAGCCGAGAGCAAGCAACCCAACAATCACACCGACATAACGTCTGCGTGACCAGTTCAGCTGCTTATGAATCCGTTGAAAAATACGCATAAGAAAAAACCCAGTCCAATGTACTCAGACTAGGTTTTATCACCTGATTTTTCAAGAGGAATTCTGTGACAGGCAGGTTTCAGCCCCTGTCACAGTCACCATTCTCAGAACCCGAGTTCAACACCGACGGTAAAATTGCGACCAACCTGAGGAATACTGGATAAAAAAGATGTATGTGAATAAACCTGATCATCCAGCAGATTGTTTGCACGGAAGTACATGCGGTAATCATTGCCCTGTGAGAACTTTCCTGCGTAGGAAACACCCATATTCAGCATGTTATATCCATCTGTTTCAGATTCCCATACAGCGATTTTGTCCTGCTTGAATGCATGGTAAAACTCTGCCTGACCTGACCAGCCATCGGTGAATTTAACATCTGCCCGTGTTCCGATACGTCCACCAGGGACACGAGGAGCATTGATACCGTCAATTTTCCCGCGGACATAATCTCCGGACAGCCCCAGCGTAAACACAGGGTTAAAGGCATAGCTCGCTTCTGCCTCAATACCATAAAACTTCGCCTTATCCTGGGTATAATCTACAAGCCTGAAATTTTCATAGGCATAAGTAGTTGCTGCATAGATATAGTTGTTGAACCAGTTATGATACAGATGTGTATGCCACTTCAGCTGATCTCCTTCATAATGCAGACCTATTTCCAGATTATCTGATTTTTCAGCATCCAGGTTTTCATTTCCCCGTTCATAGGTATTGGTTGCCAGGTGCTTACCCTCCGCATAAAGTTCCTGAGCCAGTGGTAAACGCTCCTGATGCGATGCATTCAGTGACAGTTTATAAGATGGAATAAACGCCCAGTTCACAGCTCCAGAATACGACAGCGCATAGTCATCATAGTTTTTCAGGTCAGAGTCAATCTGAATTTTCTGCTGATCCAGCCGCGTCCCAAGTTCCACGTGGAAATCTCCGAACTGCTTATGTTCCAGTGCAAACAAACCCCATTTCTGGGTTTTATTCTGATCAAGAAAAGATTCTTCGCCTGTAATATTCAGCTTCTGCTGGCTGTACTGCATGCCAAGCACACCTTCCCAGTCGGCTACCGGGTTATGAACAAGCTCCAGTCGGGCATCATATCCTTTACTTTTAAACGTGGTTGCAACTTCATTTTCTTCAAGCTCATCATGCTTATAATCTGTATAGCCAGCATGTACGCGTAACTTTTCAAAACCTGCAAATGGCTGGTTCAGTTCAGTACGGAAGTCGTAACGCTCAGACTTCAGATCCACCCAGGGACCGGCATGATCTTCTTCATCATGTGCATGTGCAGAATGATCATGACCATCGGCATGGTCACTGTGTCCATCACAGTGCAGATGGTCATCATGCGGATGACAGGACTCATATTCATGACTGTGTCCTGGCAAACCATACTGATCTTCACGGCGGCTATAGGAAACGCCGACAAAACCACGATCATGAATCCATGACAGTCCTAAACCTGTACTTTCACCTTCGGCAAAGGTATTGCTGACTCTGCGATGTTTTTCGCTGTGTAACTCGTGAATATGGTTTCCACTGGCATCTTCAGACTCATGCATATGCTCAGTGACATAACCAGGCGCGATATAATCATTTGCCTTTCGTTTCAGCCCCTCAACATGTACAGCAAACTGATCACCAAGTGCGGCTGTTACAGATGCTGCTGCAAGCTTTTCATCACTACCTGAGTTATAACGCAGTCCCACCTGCCCTTCATATCCCTTTTCAGGCATCTGCGTCGGGATTTTCTGATCCGTGACATTGACCAGTCCTCCCACAGTTCCTGCACTGTACAGCAGCGTCGAAGGACCACGAATCACTTCCACCTGCTTCGCCAGAACAGGATCGACTGTTACTGCATGATCGGGTGACAATGCCGATGCATCCATTACATCTGCCGTATTCTGCAGAACTTTGGCTCTGACACCATCCTGCCCACGGATAACTGGTCGGCTTGAACCTGAGCCGAACTGATTACTGTAAATACCAGCTTCCTGTCCAACAGCATCCCCAATCGTGACCCCTTTTTCCTGTAACTGTTGATGTTTCAGCACAGTATCAGCCACAGCAAAATCGGCGGCACTCTGTTCAAGTGGATGTGCTTTAAAGCGTAAAGTTTCCAGTTGCTGTGCCTGTCTGGATGGTTCATCAGCGAAAACAGCCTGTGCAATCATTGCAAAAATGGAAAGCGTAATCAGATTCTTATAAAACATGAGCGGTCAGAATGAATAATTTAAAGTAATGTTATAATATAACATAAACATTATTTTGCAATAAAAAACAGCTTATTCATTTATCTTTCATTTATGCTGTTCAGCTCACTTCTATCTTTCATGATGTATTTCAAAGATTTTTTAATGCCGTTTACACTTTCTCATGCCGTGCTTGCCCCACCACTTGCCAAACTCAGCCGGTATACCTTACCGACCGGAGCTTTGGCTATTGGTTGTATGGTGCCCGATTTAATCCGCCTTTTTATCAATGATCACAGTGGCTTTACCCACCTATGGCGCTCTGTTCTTTATATTGACCTGTGGATCGGGCTGGCATTCTGCGTACTGTGGTATGGGCTTTACCGACCTGTTGTTTACCGTTTCCTGGGCATACAGCACAGTCTGAATCTGAACAGTTTCAGTACACTGCTGAAATTCAGTGCAGGGACGGTCATTGCCATCATTGTGGGAACGGCAACACATATTATCTGGGATGGTCTGACTCATGTGGATTTTCGGACTTTTGCCTTCAGGGAATTTCTCAGTCAGCCTGTAACACTGTTCAATGTAACCTACCCCATGCATCGTGTTCTTCAGATTGGAACGTCCTTTGTGGCTTTGCCCTTTTTACTGTGGATGTGTGTTCATTATTATAAAACTTACCGTCAGTACCGACCTGTTCAGTCCAGAGTTAAATATTATGCCCGCTGGCTGATCATACTGAGTGTCTGTACAGGCAGTTTTTCGGTATGGGATTATGCACAGTATTTTTCATCTGAACTGTGGCGTTCTGATCTGTATTTCTTTACAGGAAAATCCATTAACGAATTTACTCAGGCAGCTCTGCTTGTCTTCAGCTTTGGCTCTGCACTGTTTCTGTTCCTGGATAAAAATGGCTACCTGGACTGAGTTGCAGCAATACAAGCTCACTCCCCGTTTCCATTCTGAATATCAGGCACACCATAAAAACACAGCGACCTGTATCCCGATCAGGAATAGCTCAGCAATTTTTGCGTTTTATCACAGTTTTCCCCTTTGCTCCTTGAGACTGAACGTTCAAAGAGGCATAATCGTACCTTATTTTAAAGGCGATACGCTGTTTACGTACCCGCTTCCTTAACCCATATAGTTGGATTTCTAACGCTATGATGCGAACTCATTACTGCGGCTCATTGACTGAAGCCCAAATTGACCAGACCGTAACTTTATGCGGCTGGGTACACCGTCGCCGTGACCACGGTGGTGTAATCTTCCTTGACATGCGTGACCGTGACGGTCTTGTGCAGGTCGTGATTGACCCTGATACCCCAGAAGCATTTGCAACTGCGGACAAAGCACGTTCAGAATTCGTATTAAAAATCACTGGTCGTGTACGTCGTCGCTATGAAGGCACCGAAAATGCCAATATGGTGAGTGGTCAGATCGAAGTTTTAGGTAAAGAAATTGAAGTTCTTGCTGCGTCTGAAACTCCTCCATTCCCATTGAATGATGAGAATGCCAACATTTCTGAAGAAGTACGTCTGAAATATCGCTTCCTTGATATCCGTCGTCCTGAAATGATTGACCGTTTACGTTTCCGTTCAAAACTAACCAACCTGATCCGTAACTATTTCGAAGAAAATGGTTTCCTGGACGTTGAAACACCAGTATTAACACGTGCTACACCTGAAGGTGCGCGTGACTATTTAGTTCCAAGTCGTGTATCTAACGGTAGCTTCTATGCACTTCCACAGTCACCACAGCTGTTCAAACAGTTGTTGATGGTCGGTGGTATTGACCGTTATTACCAGATTGCTAAATGTTTCCGTGACGAAGATTTACGTGCTGACCGTCAGCCTGAATTTACTCAGATCGACGTTGAAACATCGTTCATGAGTGACGATGACATCATGGATCTGATGGAACGTTTAACAGTGAAGATGTTCAAAGAACTTCTAAACGTTGAATTCGACAAATTCCCTCGTATGACTTATGCAGACGCAATGCGCGACTATGCATCTGACAAACCGGATATGCGTATTCCTTTGAAACTGGTTGACGTTGCAGACATGATGCAAGACGTTGAATTCAAGGTATTCGCAGGTCCTGCTAAAGATCCTAAAGGTCGTATTGTTGCACTTCGTGTACCAGGTGCAGGTTCGCTTCCACGTAGCCAAATTGATGAATATACTAAATTCGTTGGTATCTACGGTGCAAAAGGCTTGGCTTATATCAAGGTCAACGAACTTGAAAAAGGCATCGAAGGTCTTCAGTCTCCTATCGTTAAATTCATCGAGCCAATCGTGCTTGATCTGTTGAAACGTGTTGGTGCTGAAAATGGCGACATCGTATTCTTCGGTGCAGACAAAGCTAAAGTTGTGAACGATGCAATGGGTGCTTTACGTATCAAAGTCGGTCACGACATGAAACTTGCAACCTGTGAGTGGGCACCACTTTGGGTTGTTGACTTCCCAATGTTCGAAGAAACTGACGATGGCAAATGGACATCTGTTCACCACCCATTCACACTGCCAAAATCAAGTGTTGAAGAAGTGAAGAACAATCCTGGTGCTGCACTTTCTGTTGCCTATGACATGGTACTGAACGGTACTGAAGTCGGCGGTGGTTCACTGCGTATCTTCAATCTTGAAATGCAAAAAGCCATCTTTGAAGCGCTTGGCATTGGTGAAGAAGAAGCCGAAGAGAAATTCAGCTTCCTGCTTAACGCTCTGAAATTCGGTGCGCCTCCTCACGGTGGTCTGGCATTCGGTCTTGACCGTTTAGTGATGCTGATGACTGGTTCATCTTCGATCCGTGACGTGATTGCATTCCCGAAAACCAAAACAGCTGAATGTCCATTGACACAAGCGCCTGCACCAGTTGAACCAAATCAGTTGCGTGATCTTGGTATTCGTTTACGTGAAAAACCAAAAGCTGAAACAAAAGAAGCTTAATTCTTTCAGATCAGTAAAGACCCTGCCATCGTGCAGGGTTTTTTATTGATCACACAACCGGACTGATAACCAGTAAACATATTTCAGAAATATAAATGCATAATGATATATTCAGATAGCTTATTTAAAAAAAATTAATGTATGATCAATCCCTTATACTCATTCAATGACAACTTATTTCCTTACTGCTTTATCAGTTCGTTCCAGCTGCTCTTTCAGTAGATGAATAGATTTTATCTCATTGTTTCATATCAACTTTAATATATTTTTTAAAACACTTTTCTGAACATTCCCTGCGCTGTCGCATCAGATGGGCTTTATATCCGTGTTTTATCAAAAAAATATGTGCCGTGCAGGCAATTTTATTTATGTATTTTTTCCTTAAACTGATTGCACAGTTACCCCTGAACTTTTTACAGTCTTTTGCGACTGCTTTTGCCTGGTTACTGTATCGCACTAATTCCAGCATGTGCAGAGTCACGACTGTCAATCTGCAGATTGCCTATCCTGAACTAGATCAGGAACAACTCCAGCAGCTGGTTCAGGCAAATCTAAGCAGCCAATGCATGACTTATCTTGAGTTTATTAAATGCTGGGGAAATTCTGCCGAATACAGCTTAAGTCTGTTAAAAACAGTTCATGGTGCCCATTATTTTGAAGAGGCGCTGGCGAGTAAAAAAGGAGTCATTCTGGTCGTTCCTCACCTGGGGAGCTGGGAATTACTGAATGCCTGGATTAATGTATTTGCCAATCCGGTTATCATGTACAAACCTGCAAAAGAGGAAGGCTTTAACCGCTATATGCTGGAAGCCCGTCAGAAATTCAATGCAACACTGGTACCTACAGATGATACGGGTGTCCGGGCTATTTTTAAGCACCTGAAACAAGGGGGCGTAACGGTCATTTTACCCGATCATATTCCTAAGGCTTCGGGTGGCATTTACTCAGATTTCTATCGTCAGCATGTTTTATCCACTACACTGGTATCCAAACTTGCCAGTAAAACTCAGTGTCATGTTCTTGGTTTAAGCTGTCTGCGCAATGCTGACCGATCAGAATTTACTGTCCACTGTCGACCACTCTCTGATGAAATTTTATCTAAAGACCTGCAGCTTTCGGTCGATACATTAAATGCTGAAATGCAGCAGATGATTGATGTTGCACCGGAGCAGTATATCTGGGGTTATAGACGCTTTCGCAATATTGAGGGTCAGCAAAACGTTTATCATCGTCCCTCTGAAAAATAAAGTCTGGTCAATCATATTTCCACATACAATACCGTACAGCTTTTAATTTGAGATCCGGTCTCTAAAATGACATAATGAGCGGGTTAAATTCAGAGGTGAAACCACATGGCCATGCGTCCTGCTGTCCTTCGTCATACCATTATTATTATTGTATTCTCAGTTGTACAATGGGGTTTCATGCGTTATATCCTGAACCATCAGTTGTTTAACCTGGATACTTACCAGCGCATTCTTTATTTCAGTATGAGCAGTTTTATTGCAGGTTTCTTTATTATTGCCGCACTGATTTATCTGGTACTGAAAGGCAATACCGAGACAAACTAATCTCTCATCTTCTCATATAACTTTTGAAGATCTGTGACATTCACCTTATAATCCGAGTGAATGTCCTGCTCATCTGCCATCTGATCAGTCATTACAAATCTCAGATCACATTCAAAAATTTTGGCTAAAGATGAAAATACTGAAAACTCAGACAGTTTTTCAGGCAACCAGCTGATCCCCTTACACCCTTTCTGACAAAAAATCAGATTTGACCACGCGGCACCACTTGGACCAACAATAAACTCTGCTGCGCCAAATAAAGCAATTTGCTCATCAAATGAATATTCCTCCAGATATACCGGTTGGAATCCTTGAGTCATGAAATAGCCAAGTACTTCATCCTGATTATAAAGCCTTGCCTGAGTTTCCTTTCTCGCGAGAAAAATTCTGGAATATGCTGCTTTTTCTGGCTTTACAGACTGAATCAGAATATTTTTGGTTTCTGCCAGTAAAGATGGTGAAAAATGGGAGTATTGAACCGATGACAGTTTATCAACAGTATTGAATACAACATTGTTCATATTACTGATATAAAGTACTTCATCAGCATATACCTCATCATATTTATCAACAAATACAATGGGTAAATCAATTTTTGCTACAGCAAGCAGGGCTTTCAGTATTTTCCTGAATGACGCTGTATTTTCAATTGCTGAATCACAAACAATACAATCCACCGGATAATCTTCCAGAAGCTGTTCATTTAAATATAATATTTTAGGTGCCAGCTCAATGATCCAATGATAATAGTTAAAGCAGCCATTTCCTCCTAAAAAGAGTACTCTGTTCAGCTTAATTTTTTTTCTGTTTAATCTGATTAATGCATAACTTTCACTATGCATCCGTATAAAACCTGCTGAATAATCACAGTAGTTCAAAGATACTTCAGGTAGTCTCTCCAGAATAAGAGTATCACTCTCCAGCAAAAGAAAACCTGATGATCGGATGTTAAACAGTACATTGCTGAAATGATAAAAAGAGGTCTTAACCTCTACGCTGTGTGCCTTAACAGCATCAACAGAAGAATCAATAGCGGGTGAATAGCTGACACAGGGATGAACAGCACAGTCTACTTTTCTGTGGCTATGATCCAGCTGATCCAGCCAGACCACCCTTTTTTTATAAATTTTTTTGAACTTCAATAAAGTAAAGTAAAGTCCTGGGAGATTAAACCCTTTAAACTTTACATAATCAACCAGCCACTGCCCTAACATATACGAAGAAAACCCTGTTATTTACTGATACTTTTAGCCAGATAAAGAAGTGTATATTTCAGTCTGAACCACAAATACAGCAAATAACTTTTTTCTTTAGCAGGTCTGATTTTATAAAACTTAAAAACTTTATATTCAGCATAAGGAAAGCCTTTTTTATCCTTATACCTTTGTACAATATTAAACACTTCATTAAACATCAAGGATTTATCTTTGCTTAAGTTATTATCGTGCATTCTGTAGCCAACAATAACATCGGGTATATAAACCAGCTTAGCTCCACTTTCTGTTAATCGAAGCCACAAATCCCAGTCCTCAACTTTTGTGTTTTCATTATACCCTCCGATATCCCTCAGAGATGAAAGTCGAATCATCTGTGATGATGCAGGGATATCATGCTGATGATAAAAGATCTCCTGAAAACTGAACTCTCTGTATGCTCCTTTTTTTACACTGACGACCCTACTTTCATCATCAATATACTGATGTGCACCAAAAACAGCTGTAATTAATGGATCTTTTTTAAATACATCCAGCTGAGTTACTGTTTTTTCAGGCAACATGATGTCATCAGATGCAACTGTACTGAAATAGTCTCCGTGTGCAAGGCTCAACCCCTGATTCAGGGTTCTGCTCAATCCTCTGTTTTCTCTGAAAATAAACTGGAAATGCTCAAACCTGCTTTCACAGGCAGACCTCATTTCTTCAATTTTCTGTACAGAATTATCCTTTGACCCATCATCAATAACAATCAGTTCCATACGTGAATAGGTTTGATCTATCACAGACTGAATGCTTTCCTGAATAAATTTTTCATGGTTATAGCAAGGAATGATAACTGAAACCAAAGGTAATTCTGAATTTTTCATTTTTAAGACTTAAATGCATTACATAAATTAATAACCTGCTGAACACTTTCAATATCCAGCGTTGGTCCCATAGGTAAACTCAGTACCTGCTGATGAATTTCTTCCGTTAAAGGATAACTGAGGTGATTCATTTCCTTATAGGCTTGCTGTTTATGAGGTGGCACAGGGTAATGAATCAGCGTCTGAATGCCTGCATCGAGTAAATATTTTTGCAGCTCATCACGCTTTTCACAGCGTATAACAAACAGATGCCATACATGCTGTTCATATTCGGTTGCATTCACACTCTGTTGTAGAGGCAATGTAATTAAAGGATTCTTAATTCCTTCCATATACATAGAGGCAATCTGTCTACGATGACTGATCTCTGCTTCAAGGTATTTCAGCTTAACATCAAGCATTGCTGCCTGAATCTCATCAAGACGACTGTTTACACCTGGTACAAGGTTCTTATACTTTTCATGTGAACCATAATTACGCAATGCTTTAAGCATATCTGCCAGTGCAACATCATTTGTTGTGACAGCACCTGCATCGCCCAGTGCACCCAGATTTTTCCCTGGATAAAAACTGAAACCTGAGGCATGCCCCCAGTTACCGGCTCTGACTCCATTTTTTGAAGCACCATGCGCCTGAGCAGAATCTTCAAGCACCAGCAAATTATGTCTGTCAGCAATCGACATGACTGAAACCATATCAGCGAGCTGACCATAAAGGTGAACTGCCAGAATAACCCTAGTTTTATCCGTGATAACTTTTTCAATAGACTCAGGATCTATATTAAAACTTCCAGCATCTGGCTCTACCAGCACAGGTGTCAGATTATTTGCCGTAATTGCAAGAATGCTCGCGATATAGGTATTCGCTGGTACAATGACTTCATCACCATCTTTAAGCTTACCCAGCTCTTTCCATGCACGAAGAACAAGTATCAGTGCATCAAGACCATTCGCAACACCAATTGCATATTTTACACCACAGAATGCTGCAAAATTCTGCTCAAATTTTTCAAGTTCATTACCGCCAATGTACCATCCTGAGTCAATCACACGCGTGCATGCTTCAACCAGTTCTGAACGATACTGCTGATTTATCTGTTTTAAATCTAAAAATGGAATTGTCATCTGATTATTCACCTGGAATGTATAACTCTGCTGTCCCAGCTATACACGTTTTACCATTAATAAAAGCACGGGTCTCAAATATCACTTTTTTGCGTTCACTGTTAATCTCAACGACCTCAACCTGATAGTCCACAATGTCATTCAGATAAACAGGTTTCAGAAATTTATTTTCTGATTTCAGATATATACAACCAGGACCTGGTAAAGTGTTTGCAAAAATAGTAGAAAAAATACTGGAAGCAAGCGCACCATGCACAATTCTTGAACCAAACATCGTATTTGATGCATATTCCTCATCAAGATGTACAGGATTAATGTCTCCTGACAGTCTGGAAAATGCTGTTACTTCTTCAGCACTGAAACAGCGCTGTAATTCAGCTTTATCGCCAACTTTAATATTTTCAATCTTTAGCGTCTGCATGCCTTAACCCAGAAACTTCTGATATTCATTCAGAATTTCATAATATTTTGAAGACGGATAAATATAAAAATTATCCAGCTCATTTCCATCAATATGCTGAGCACCCAGTCTCATATGGAAGTTATGTACGCCGGTATTTTCTTTACGCACATCAAAATGAGACTGTTCAAATTTCAGTTGCTCAAATGCGAACTTATATACCAGCAATGCACTTTCAATGGCAGCAAAGCGTGGTTTGTTCTCATTTAATATCCAGCTTCCCCAACAGAATGATTTCTTCGGGTTTAGCTGAAAGTCATATAATCGGATCGTACCCACAGGAAGATTGTTATCATTTCTACAGATGATAAAGTAGTATTCCTGTCCAAGATTTTCCCTGTTTTTATAAGTCTTAATCCATGCTCTTTGCTCATCAACGACAGCTGACGACTGTGAGATATGCTTATTCAGTACAGGATTATTTCTTAAGCCACAAATGAAAGCAGCATCTTCTTCTTCCACCAGCCTGAAATGAACTGTTCCAGCTCTCAGTTGATCAAATTCTATTTCCATTCTGCACTGCCTTTAAAAAGTCCTGATAATCCCGAATATAATCTGCTTCGCTGAAATGTTCACTTGCAAGTACCAGGAGAACACAATCTTCAGAAAAATCATGCATTTCCCGCCAGACAACTCCATCAATATATAACCCCTGTAATGGGGTATCCAGGAGAATTTCTTCTTTTGACTTACCATCATCGAGTATAAAACGACAGCTTCCTTTAAGACATATCGCCAGCTGCTTCAGCTCTATATGTGCATGAAAACCACGGGGTCTGTCCGTTGTATTAAAAATATAATACAGTCGCTTGACTTCAAACGGGACCGACTGGTTTGACTCAATTGCAACCAGACCGCCTCTGTCATCTCCCAGATCAGGTAAATCAATTAACTTTATAAGACTCATCATTACTCATTCACCAAAGAGATCAGATACTGTCCATAGTCATTTTTACTCATGCTCTGCCCAATGGATAACACCTGCTGCTTACTCAACCATCCGTTATTGAGTGCGATCTCTTCCAGACAGGCGACTTTATAACCCTGGCGTTTCTCTATCGTTTCAACAAACTGTGCTGCTTCAAGTAGACTCGAATGTGTTCCAGTATCCAACCATGCAAAACCACGTCCGAGCAACTCAACATTCAGATTACCTTTTTCCAGATAGATCTGATTTACAGTTGTAATTTCCAGCTCACCACGATCAGAAGGCTTCACCTGCTTCGCAATCTGAATGACTTCATTATCGTAGAAGTAAAGCCCCGTTACTGCAAAATTGGACTTCGGATGTTCAGGTTTTTCTTCAAGTGAAACTGCCCGTTTCTGCTCATCGAACTCAACCACGCCAAAACGCTCAGGGTCTTTAACCTGATAACCGAACACTGTCGCACCCTTTTCCCGTGCAACTGCCTGACGTAACATTGGTGTGAAACCCTGACCATAAAAAATATTATCGCCAAGAACCAGGCAAACGTTACTGTCACCAATGAAGTCTTCACCAATAATGAATGCCTGCGCTAAACCGTCTGGGCTGGGTTGAATTTCATAATGTAATTCAATACCAAACTGTGAGCCATCACCCAGTAACCGCTTAAATCCATCTATATCGTCTGGAGTACTGATTATCAGTACTTCACGAATACCTGCAAGCATCAGAACAGACAAAGGATAATAAACCATAGGTTTATCGTAGATTGGTAAAAGCTGCTTGGAAACGCCTTTGGTGATTGGGTATAAACGGGTACCTGAACCGCCTGCCAGAATAATACCTTTTGTTACTGTAGTCATTATTTAACCCTCTGTCCCCAGTCTTTCCCGTTGATAACTGCCATCCTGCACATGCTGGCACCAGCTCATATGACTCAGATACCACTCCACGGTTTTACGGATACCCGACTCAAAGGTCTCCTGTGGCTTCCACCCCAGTTCAGTAGCAATTTTTGAAGCATCAATCGCATATCTCAAATCATGCCCTGGACGATCTTTCACAAAAGTGATCTGGTCAGCATACGGTTGTCCACTCTTCGATGGACTTAATTCATCCAGAATACCGCAGATGGTTCTAACCACTTCAATATTCTGTTTTTCATTATGACCACCGATATTGTAGGTTTCTCCCACCACACCCTCAGTCACGACTTTATACAGTGCGCGGGCATGATCTTCCACAAACAGCCAGTCGCGGATCTGCTGACCATTTCCATACACAGGCAAAGGCTTACCCTCAAGTGCATTCAGAATCACTAGAGGAATCAGTTTTTCAGGAAAATGGTACGGTCCATAATTATTTGAACAGTTGGTAACCAGCACTGGTAGTCCATAAGTTCTGTGCCATGCTCTGACTAGATGGTCTGAACTGGCTTTACTTGCAGAATAAGGCGAACTTGGCGCATAGGATGTAGTTTCAGTGAACAGATCTGTTGTCCCTTCAAGATCACCATAGACTTCATCTGTCGAAATATGGTGAAAACGGAAACTGTCTTTCTGCTCAGCCGCCAAAGTCATCCAGTATTTACGGACAACTTCCAGCAAAGTGTACGTCCCAACAATATTGGTCTGAATAAATGCAGCAGGGCCATCAATTGAACGGTCTACATGCGACTCAGCCGCAAGATGCATCACCACTTCAGGTTGAAACTCCTGCACCACCTGCTCAAGTGCAGCTCCATCACAGATATCAATCTGTCTGAACTGATAGGCAGGTGAGTTTTCAATTTCTGTCAACGATTCAAGATTACCGGCATATGTTAATTTATCTAAATTACAGACTTGATTGGCAGTATTTGAAATAAGAAACCGAATCAATGCTGAGCCAATAAATCCAGCCCCGCCAGTCACAAGAATACGCATGTTTTTCTAACCCTTTAATCCGGTGATCCTGAATATCAATTATTTAAAAAATAAAAAGTTACTTATCGCATTATTCTATCAAAAAAATAGATATTTTCGTTGAGCACTTTGAATTAAATTACACTGTTTTACTGTGTTACAGCACAACAACCACGACTGTCTTTAAGTCAAAAAAGATTTTGCAGTAAAATAAAGTCATTAATTTTTTAAACCGTTGATACATGAGTTTACTGTCTATCTTCCGCTTTACTCCAATGCCTGCACTGAGAGCTGTTGCCAGAACAGCTGCCAGCATCATCAACAGTCAGAAAGATAAGGGAATGTTATGGAAGTCCCGTGTCAATATTGCGCTGTGCTATCCGACACTGAGCACAGATCAACAGGAACAGCTGGCGCGCAGCAGCGTTGTACACCAGTGTCTTAGTTATGCTGAATCGCTCAAATGCTGGGCTATGCCAACAGAGTGGAATATCCGACAGATTAAAAATGTACACAACCTGAGTACTCTTCAGGATGCATTGAATGACCCTAAAGGGGCTTTAATTATTACACCGCATCTGGGCAACTGGGAAATCATGAATCCGTGGGTGCATCAGTACGGCACACCCACCATTATGTACAAGCCCATAGATAACCCCACAATGGAAACCTTTGTGCGTAAAGCCCGCGAACGTCTGAATACCACCATGGTTCCGACAGATGCAAATGGTGTTAAAGCACTGTTTAAAAATCTGAAACAGGGAGGGTTCAGTGTGATTCTACCCGATCATGTGCCTCAACCTTCTGGTGGTATTCCCTCTCCGTTCTTTGGAATTCCAACTCTGACCAGCACTCTGAGTTCAAAACTTGCGCAAAAAACACATTGCCGTCTGATTTCAATGATCTGCTTAAGACGGGCTGAAAATGATGGCTTTGATATTTACATTGAAGATATAGGGACTGAAGAGATGTATAGTCGGGATACTGAAACCGCTGTAGCAGAACTGAATCTTGCCATCGAAAAAATGATCAACCGCTGTCCTGAACAGTATATGTGGGGATACAAAAGATTCCGCGGTACAGCTGAAACCCGGAATCTTTACAATATGGGCATAGATGAACTCAGGTCAGTTTCCATATAACATGTGAGGCTTATTTAAAACCCACATGTTTTCCAAACAGCATATATTTCAGCTGACTTACAATCCGCTCCAGTTCAACCTGAACCTTAGCCCAACCCTTTTTCTTATACTTTTTCATGCGCTGTTTGCGCTCTGTCACCAGATCACTGACCATCGAGGTTTTACTTTTTTCAGGGTACAGCATCATTTCCTGGATACATAAAGCAGGGCTGACCTGGTAAACAGGCACACTGCCTTCCCGAATAAAGTCACCGAACATCAGCTGATCCAGTGCAATCAGCTGAACTTTCTGCACATAGGACAGATAGGTCTGTGCTCCTTTCAGTGAAAGAATATAGCCTGCTGTCCCCAGATTTTTACCTCTCAATGGATACAGTTTACGAAAATCACCAGGCAGGTCTGCTGCAGCTGCTCCGAGAAAGACTTTTTCAGCAAAAGCTTCCGTTTTAATAATGTCATATTCAGATGAAATCCAGTCAGAACTGTTCAACAACAACGCTGACTGCTCTCCAAGGTAGACATCATCTTCAAACACAGCCAGAAAGGGAATATTTTCATCCACCATTTTCTTCCAGATGGAAACATGGCTCATAAAGCACGCCAGTTCACCAGGTGAAAGAAACTGCTCGTCGACTTTCAGCTGCATTTTTTCTGCAAGAGGTGCAGCCAGATCAGGCGTCAAAGCATCAAAAAACTCATACTGAACCTGTTGCTGTGAAAACTGGCGTTCAATATGTTCTCTACGCTCTGTTGCCGTTTTTAAACTGATAACTAAACTTTTCATGCTTCAATTACTGACCTGTCAATAAATGCTTAACGGCATAGATACGGTCACGCCACATCCGTTTCTGCTTTTTCAGCTCGTACGATGAACTGCGGTTTTCTTTCTGTTTTCGGGAAATACCCTGTGAAGCCACTGTCCCCAGAATGTCACTGTCCAGCCCCGCAGGTCTGACCAATGCAGGCCAGACGCCTAAGCCTTTACCATTTTTACTCAGCCAGGTCTGGAAAAAAATATCTACCGGCATGGTCATGGTTCTACCCTGACGGACAAACTCCTCAGCACCTTTTCTGGACCAGATCAGTCCCAGTCCCCGAATCGGGAAATAATAAGCATGCCAAAGACTGTGTTCTCCAATCTGAGTCACATCTCTGGACAGTTTTTTCTTCTTTGCAGCAATATTGATCAGATACCAGTCCAGTTCTGGATGGGTATGCAGATAATCAAGCAGCGCATCCAGGGTGGTTTTAAATTCTGAAGTGATTTTCATATCATCTTCAAGAACCACCAGATAATCAGCATCCGATTTCAAAAATTTTTCAGCACAACCATAATGGCTCAGATAACAGCCCAGTTCAGAATTGAGCAGGCTTCTGCCAATCAGACGCTGAGTTTCGGCAACATCGTGATTTTCAAAATCTGCTAATGCTTTGCCACGACCGTCATAAGCCGAAAAGCGCTGAAAAGGCCAGTTAACATCATTTAACTGTGCAGTTGCTCTGGCCAATCGGTCATCACTGCCATCCAAATTGATCAGATAAGTTTCAACTTTCATGCATGATTTCCTGCTGCGTCAAATGAAAGAACGGATGCCGGCAAAAAGTCACCCAGTTTATTTATCATTGCCTGACGGATCTGTGCTGCCGGTTCAGGCTGTAACTGATCCAGACTCTGAATACAACCATACAGAATATTTTCGTTTTCAGTAGCCTGAATAAACTGCTGCACACTGGCTTCATTTTTCAGATATGCCAGATCCAGATCAGCTTTCAGCACTACCTGATCTGCCTGAATTTTCAAATGATTCATCAGTGTGACAGGGTTAATCTGCTCTACGCTTCTGAATCTGAATTTAATCTGTGTTTCAAGCCGTTCAGGGTGTGTCAGCAGATAATCTTTCAGTATGTTCCGATCAATAATATGCGGATAATGGTGTATCTCAAAAAACCTGTTCATACCCAGCACGTCTGCACTCAACATCTGAGCAATCATATGTTTAGGCTGGACAGGCTTTCCTGTCTGTTGCTGTAGAAACTGACGGTATTTCAGCTTCAGTTTCAATGCAAAATTACTCTGCCAGTGACCATAAGTCACAATCTTATGATTTTCAAGAAAATCTTCGACTTTTGCATGTGCATTAAAGAAAAAATCATCATTCAGGTAAATAAAATAATCAGACAGCCCCTGAATATTCCACAGCATGGATTCAATCGAACGTGTATTGAACGTCGGTAGATACTGGGCATAACCTGCAAAAATTTCCTGATGATCAACAACTCGGATTTTATCGGCAGCACAGAGTCCCTGCTCTGCAAATTCATCAATAAATGCAGGTTTTTGCTGATCAGTTACAACATAAATATTTCGACAGAACGGTACATATTTCAAAATAGAGGCAATATTGAAATAAATTTCATCATTACTGGCAAATCGGGTGTCGCTGACTGCATCAGACGGATCTTCGCCGGTCAGGAACTGATGACGCTTGCGCTTTAAAGCCTGATCATTTCCATCCACCCATGCAATCACAATATCAACTGGCTGCACCATTTCACCTCTATTACCCATTCTGAAACAACAAACCTCACAGCAACCGGATCATCTGTATCCGCCTTTTGTGTATGAGGATATGCATCTGTATTTTTAGAGCCAGAAGGTATGTATCAGATACCTCAGGTCAAGTCCACCAGACTGCCCATTTCTGAATCATGATCATGACGCAGAAACGGTGCATTATCTGACTGCTACAGCATCACTGCCATGCTGCTTTAATCCAGTCTGACGGCAGAACATAGCGGTACCATTTCCCACCACCACCATTAATGGCATCAGGTGGATTGATTTCACCATGAAATATAATGATTTTGACATCTTTCGGTTTAACCGGCGGTTTGAAATACGCCATTGGGATTTTCTGGAGACAATGATATTTGTAGCTTTTACACCAGCTGTCAGGCCAGTAAGACAGCTTTTTCTCACGATCTACATACCAGGACAGATAAGCCTGCTCATTACGGAATTTTTCGCGGATTTCATCAAAATGCTCACGAAAATACGGCATCAGCCCAGGGAAAGCCCCCAGTTTAAAACGGTATACCGAACTGTTACCTGTAATCCGCCATGGACGCTTCCAGTCATGAATAATCAGGAAGTCTCCAGGATGTGTAAAGAAACTGTCAATGTTATCTACAATCACCACATCCAGATCCAGGAACAGCGCATTGCCTGTCAGTCCATACAGATCGGGTTCAAATGTGGACAGTTTATTCCAGCCACGCTCAGGGCTGCCCGGTGGTAAATCCAGAGGAGGAATAGGAAAGCATTTTACTTCAGGCACAATACCTTCGGTACGGTCAGTCAGGCAGACGAGCTGAAAATCGACAGTCGTATGTCTTTTCACCATATTATAAAGGCGGTTGACATACTCTGCGCCGTATTTGGTTCCCCATTTCATGCACAGCACAATATTCTGATTCTGCGTCTGCTGTTCTGAACCAGGGGACAGAATTTCATTTTCATTTAAAGACATGTCTGACCATCCATCATTTTTACTTTGCCATCATACCATCAGTCACAAAAAGTTACTGTACTGGTTTATGTTCTGCACAGCATCTCAGCTACAGGATTATGATATTATGCTGTCATATCTCATCCCACATGCTTTACTTTGAATATCAGGTCTATAAACGCCTTCATTCAGGATGACGGCCTGCGCACAGCTCATGCAGAGATGACATGCTGATATATCATAAAACATGACAGGGAAACTTTTATATTATCTGGTTCCTGGAACCTATCTCAACATCGGGTTTTTATGAAAATAGCAATTGCCGGTACAGGTTACGTTGGATTGTCCAATGCCATGATATTTGCACAGCACCATGAAGTTGTTGCGCTTGATATTGTGCCAACGAAAGTCGAGATGCTGAATAATCGGATATCCCCGATTCAGGATGAAGATATTTCTGATTTTCTGAAAAATAAAAAACTGAATTTTAAAGCCACGACAGATCAGCAGGAGGCTTATGCCCATGCTGACTTTATTATTATTGCAACACCAACCGATTACGACACCCGAACCAATTATTTTAATACGCAGAGCGTTGAAAATGTTATTCAGGACGTCATCAAGATTAATCCTGATGCGGTCATGATTATCAAATCCACTGTTCCTGTGGGCTTCACCAAAAATATTAAAGAACAGTTCAATACCTCCAACATTATCTTTTCTCCAGAGTTTCTGCGTGAAGGAAAGGCGCTGCATGACAACCTTTATCCGTCACGGATTATTGTCGGAGAAAAATCTGAGCGCGCTGAGACCTTTGCTCAGTTGCTGATTGAAGGTGCGATCAAAAAAGACAGTCCTGTGCTTTTTACAGATTCGACCGAAGCAGAAGCAATTAAGCTGTTTGCCAATACTTATCTTGCCATGCGTGTCGCTTATTTCAATGAACTCGATACTTATGCGCAGATGTTTGGACTGGATACCCATCAGATCATTGAAGGGGTCTGCCTGGACAGCCGTATCGGAAAACATTATAACAATCCATCATTTGGTTATGGCGGTTACTGCCTGCCAAAAGACACAAAACAGCTGCTGGCTAACTACAATCACGTTCCAAGCAACCTGATCCAGGCGATTGTGGATTCCAACCGCACCCGTAAAGACTTTATTGCAGATTCAATTATTGCCATGAATCCATCTACAGTCGGTATTTTCAGACTGGTCATGAAAAGTGGTTCAGACAATTTCCGGGCTTCCGCCATTCAGGGTGTGATGAAACGCCTGAAAGCCAAAGGAATTGAAGTGATTGTCTATGAGCCTGCGCTCAGCGAATCTGAGTTTTTTAAATCAAAAGTCATCAACGACATTGAACTGTTCAAAAAGTCCAGTGATGTCATTGTGGCAAACCGCCTGACATCTGACTTAACTGATGTACAGGACAAAGTGTATACACGGGATATTTTTGGAGGAGATGAATGAAAGTTTTAGTCACAGGTGCAGCCGGATTTATTGGCTTTCATGTCTCAAAAAAACTGATTGAACGTGGCGACAGCGTTGTCGGTATTGATAACTTCAATGATTATTATGATCCTGCACTGAAGGAAGCCCGTGTTGCCTGCTTAAATGAGACCGTACAGAGTTCATCAGGTTCATTTACTTTGATCCGCGGCAATATTGCAGATAAAAACCTGATTGATGAATGTTTTAAAACTCATACTTTTGACCGTGTAATTCATCTGGCAGCTCAGGCGGGTGTCCGTTATTCACTGGAAAACCCATTAAGTTATGTGGAAAGCAATATCGTTGGTTTTACCAATATTATTGAAGCCTGCCGATATTCGCAGACACCACACCTGACCTATGCCAGCACCAGCAGTGTTTATGGGGCAAACACCAGCATGCCGTTCAGTGAAAAGCACGGTGTAAATCATCCTGTTCAGTTCTATGCTGCAACCAAACGGGCAAATGAACTTATGGCACACAGTTACAGTCATCTGTTTGGTTTGCCAACAACAGGACTGCGCTTCTTTACCGTGTATGGGCCATGGGGTCGCCCGGATATGGCGCCATTTAAATTCACCAGAAATATTATTGAAGGCAAAACTATTCAGGTTTATAACCACGGCAATCACAGCCGTGACTTCACTTTTATTTCAGATATTGTTGAAGGTGTGATCCGCTCCAGTGATCAGATTGCTCAACCTAACCCGCAATGGGACAGCAATCATCCAGATCCTTCCACAAGCTATGCGCCATTCCGTATTTTCAACATTGGCAATAACTCCCCTGTTAAATTAATTGATTTTATTAATGCCATTGAAACATCAACAGGAAAGACTGCGATTAAGGAATTACTGCCTCTGCAGCCTGGCGATGTCCAGGATACTCTGGCTGACAGTACCGCTTTACAGCAGGCAGTGGGCTATAAGCCATCCGTATCTGTTGAAGATGGTGTGCAGCAGTTTGTGAACTGGTATCGTGAGTTTTATAAGATATAAACTGGTTTCTCTCCAGGGAGAAACAGACAGGGTTCCTGGATAAAACGTCAGGAACCCATTAAAACTGAATCTTAAAACATCTCAGAAATTAAACATAAAAAAAGGATCCCTGTTTTATAAAAACAGGAATCCTTTTTCAGCATTCAGCCACTTATTTTACATAAGTCAGCCAGTGTGCATATTTAGGGTCTTTGCCCTGAACTGCATCAAAGAATGCTTTCTGAATTTTTTCAGTGATCGGACCACGTGTACCTGAACCGATTTCACGGTCATCGTATTCACGGATTGGAGTGACTTCAGCAGCAGTACCGGTAAAGAATGCTTCATCACCAATATAGAATTCATCACGGGTAATACGGCGTTCAACCACTTCATAACCCAGATCTTTCGCAATGGTAATAATCGTCTGACGGGTAATACCATCCAGCGCACCACCAGCAATATCCGGCGTATGTAAAACACCATCTTTCACCAGGAATACGTTTTCACCAGAACCCTGACAGACATAACCCTGTGGATCCATCAGCATAGCTTCATCATAACCAGCCTTAGCCACTTCCTGATGTGCAAGAATGGAAAGCGTATAGTTACCCGCAGCTTTCGCTTTGCACATGGTCACGTTAGGGTGATGGTGTGTAAATGATGAAGTTTTAACACGGATACCCTTCGCCATTGCTTCATCACCCAGGTATGCACCCCAGCTCCATGCAGCTACAGTTGCATGAATGGTGTTGTCAGTCGCAGCAATACCCAGTTTCTCTGAACCAATGAAAATGATTGGACGTAAATAGCAGGACGCTAATTTATTTTCACGAACCACATCTAACTGAGCCTGTTCCAGTGTCGCCTGGTCAAAAGGAACTTTCATCTGATAGATTTTTGCAGAATTCAACAAACGCTTTGTATGATCCTGGAGACGAAAAATCGCGGTACCATTCGGGGTTTCATAAGCACGGACACCTTCAAAGACACCCATACTGTAATGTAAAGTATGAGTTAAGACGTGGACTTTTGCCTCACGCCAGTCAACCATTTGTCCATCTTGCCAGATAAAACCATCACGATCAGCCAAGTTCATGGCGCACACTCCAAATTTTTATATACAGTCATTACCTATCCAGCTACAGAAGTTGCACCTGGATCAATTAATCTTTGCCATAACTTGCAAACTACCTCTCTGGTGTCGAACCACTCTGCGGCACTGACCTGCATCGTTTGATTAGCAAGTGCCAGACGGTGGCTCTCGGCTCGTTCACTTAGATAAGCTTGAATCAATGCTGTCGCGTCGTCGCTGGATAAGCAACCTGCTTTTGCGGCGTCTTCAAGGATTCGTACATTGTCGGAATAATGGGCGAGATCAGGATTCGACCCACTCCAGGCTAATACAGCATACTGTGCCATAAATTCGATATCAACGATACCACCCGCATCCTGTTTTAAATGAAAAATCCCATCTTTTTGCTGCTCTTTGGAAGAACCCAGATGATCTTTCATTTTCTGACGCATCTTCAGTACTTCTTCGCGGACATGGGCTTCTTCCCGAGGCTGGGTCAGAATCTGACATCTTAAAGATTCAAATTTTTCGATTAAATCTTTTGCTCCTGCAATGGAGCGGGCGCGTACAAGTGCCTGATGTTCCCATAACCATGCACTTTTCAGCTGATACTGCTCAAATGCTTTCAGACTGGTCACCAGCAGACCTGCCTCTCCAGACGGTCTTAGACGGGTATCAATTTCATACACCCGGCCATCCAGTGTCTGCGTGGTCATCAGAGACATAAATTTCTGTGCCACACGCATGGCAAATTCAAAACTGCTGATCGGCTTCATTCCATCGGTGTCACTTTGTTCATCCATATAATGAATAAAAACCAGATCCAGATCTGAGCCATAACCAAGTTCAATACCACCGACTTTTCCATACCCGATCACACTGAAAGCCAGCTGATCCAGTGAACAGCGCTGACCATCGGCATTGACTGGATATCCATGTTTTTTTGCTGTGATCTGATAAGCCAGCTGCAAGGTGGCATTGACCGAAACTTCAGCAATATCAGTCAATGCATCGGACACTTTCATGAGTGGGCTTTCTGCCAGCACATCACTTGCCGCAACCGTCAGAACATTGGATTTTTTAAACAGACGCAATACCCGCATCAGGTCTTCCACTTCATCCAGCTCTATACGCAGCAGCTGCTGGCGTAACGAGTCTTCCAGATCCTTCCGTTTTGGCAGTTCAAAATCCATGGAAAGAAACTCGTCCAGCAGCACAGGATAATGCGTCAGCTCCTCACAGATCCACGGGCTGACGGTTGCCATTTTCACCAGGCGCTGTAATGCCCCCTTACTTTCGATCAGCATCACCAGATAAACCGTCCTGCGCAGCACCGATTCCACCAGTGGCATGAGACGGAGTAAAGCAACCTGAGGTTTGTCTGACTGCAGAATGGCTTCAATCAGATGTGGCCAGAATTCTTTTAACCGCTGTACAGCTTTGGCAGGTAATTTTTTAATGGCATGCCCATACCAGAACTCATGAACCAGGTTTTTGGCACCATCATCCAACACATCATTCAACTGACTTTCAAGCTGACTGAAACTCTCTGTTGGAGATTCAAGTCCTTTTTCCTTGATCAGATGCTCAAACTGAAAAGTGACCTTGCGACGTTTCTGATTTAAAAACTCAAGGAAACTGTCCCAGTCAGCAAAACCCAGCGTATCGGTAATCCGTTGACGTAATTCAGGTTCACTCGGAAGTGACTGTGTCTGCTGATCATTCAGTGCCTGGATTGCATGTTCAACACGGCGCAGGAACAGATAGGCATCTTCCAGATCCAGAACTGACTGATGATCCAACAGTCCGACTTCACCCAAATGACGCAGACTTACCAGACACTGACGATCCTGAAGTTCCAGTTTTGAACCGCCATAAATCAATTGGAACACCTGAACAATAAATTCGACTTCACGGATTCCACCCGCACCCAGTTTAATATCATCAGCAATATTACGACGAGCCACTTCACGCTCAATCATGGCTTTCATTTCACGCATCGCTTCAAACGCGGTGTAATCGACATACTTACGGAACACAAATGGACGTGTCATACCGAGTAAGTCATCGCCTACTTTTCCACCCGTGATAATGCGCGCCTTGATCCAGGCATAGCGTTCCCATTCACGCCCATGCTGACTCAGATATTTTTCCAGTGCGACATGACTGATAGCCAGTGCAGAACCGTCTCCCCACGGACGCAGGCGCATATCCACACGGAAGACAAACCCGTCTGCCGTAATATGATCGAGCAGATAAATCAGTTTCTGCCCCCAGAGAATACAGAACTGCTGGATCTCTATACATTTACGCCCGCTGGTTTCACCCTGTTCATCAAAGGCAAATATCAGGTCAATATCACTGGATAAATTGAGTTCCTGCGCCCCCAGTTTCCCCATACCAATGACAATAAGATCCTGAACTTTACCACTGTAACTGACAGGCTCACCATGTTTGGCAATTAAAGGTTTAAGTGCAAATTCTTTAGCTACAACTATGCTCGCATCAGCAAAATCAGAAAGCTCGCGGGTTAATGTCACCACATCGGTCAGCTGATTGGCATCCTGCCAGATCCAGCGGAACATCAACCGTGCACGAAGTACCCGCAGCTCTTTCATCCACAGCTGTTCATCCTGAATGCCATCAAGCACATCATGGACATACTGCTGTATCTGTGTTGTGGAAAGATGCTGCTGAAACTGATCGAATGCATAATCCTGTTCCAGTATGGGTTGATGCAGGCTCAGTACCTGTTCTGCATATTGACTGGCGCGTAATGTTTTTTTTAACTGTTCTGCATTCATTAAGGGAAAAGCCCGTACATCAGATATATCTCAAAATATATCATCTGCCCCGACTTAATAAAGCCTGAAATTTATTATTTTGATTCCTGGTGCTGAATCAGTCAGATCTGGAATATCTGACCATCAGCTCCGTATTTGCAATGGTCTGATGACCACTGGTCGCTGGTGGCAGTGTAACGGTAAACTGAGTTCCCCATCCTTCCTGAGAAGAAACACTGATTTCACCCTGATTCAGATCGACAAAACGCTTACACAGCACCAGTCCGAGTCCCGTCCCTTTTTCACCTGAGGTTCCTTTCAGACTGACATTCAACTGCGGTTCAAAAATATTCTGAATCTGAGATTCAGTCATACCGATCCCAGTATCATGAATTTTAATCTGCACCACACCATCCACATTTGCAGCGGAAACCGTCACTTTTCCAGAACCATCAGTATGTGTAAATTTCAGTGCATTGGAAACCAGGTTCTGAATAATCGATGTCACCATATTGATATCTGCATGGACTTTTAAATCATCTGGAACCAGATCTATCAACTGAATATTTTTCTGAACAGCAAGGGTGTTTAAAACATTGCTGACAATCCGTGTCGTCTGTTTCAGTTTAAAGTTGATCGGATGATAAACAAAACGACCACCCTCTGCCATTGCCCAGTTCAGCAGATTTTCAAGCAATGTATAGGTGGATTCAGCCGTATCATGCAGATAGTCTGCAATATTCTGAATACTGTCTTCATCCAAGGTCGCCCGCTCCTCTGCCAGCACCTCTGAAAAGCCCAGCAGACCATGAAATGGTGCTCTTAAATCATGTGCAATAATCTGAAAAAATTTAGTTTTACTGAAATTCAGTGCGGACTGCTGTTCAAAGCGTTCTTTTAATTCTTCATAATCAGCATTCATTTCAATAATTTTAGCCAGTCCCTGTGCAAATTCCTGGACCAGCTCAATACTTTCATCATCAAAACTTACAGTACCGTCATCATAAAAGGACACCTGTCCAATTGACTGTTTATTACTGAGTTTCAGATCAAAACAGATCAATCTTTCGTGATCGACACCCAGATGATCAATATGTTTGGAAAATTCCTCATAATTCCAGTGGCGGGAGTCAATAAATGGCGCGCCCTGAAAATAAGGATGCAATAATGCTTCTTCGTGCGCATGTAAAGCTTTAAAACCAGCAGCAGATGACAGCCAGACATAGGGTTCTTCAGGGAATGCCAGAATCGCATTCTTCACATTCAGTACTTTCCGACCAATTTTCATAAACCGTTCAATACTGTTTTCATTACTGAATACACCCAGTAACAGTGAAATCTTACAGGCACTCAGTTGCTCTGTTCCAGCACCCACTTCCAGCAGCTTTAATCTCATCATCGCCTCTTACAGTGTTGTATTCAATTAAAACCAACTGAATCAGTTAACTTAATTATCAAACTTACGGAGTAAACTCAATAACCTTCTGATAAAAATAATATATTTTGCTGAGCTTTGATTTAATCTGCCTATAAAACAGTATCTGTATACAACCAACCCGGCTTTATCGTTATTCCACTATACATCATTGATGATTTATTAAACTACATCCTGTCCGGATCCAGACATAAATAGTCATTTTTTGATTTTCCTGGATACTCAGGATTAAAAACATGAATACATCTTTTGAGTAGAACTGAATATATAGCCATAAAAAAACCCCTGATCATTTGTGCAGATCAGGGGTTTTGGAATTCTTGGTCCCGAGGGTCGGACTCGAACCGACACGTCATCTCTGACAGCGGATTTTGAATCCGCCGCGTCTACCAATTTCACCACCTCGGGAAAGGTTGTGTTGCGTATAATAAACTGTTTCAAAAAGTTGTCAACGCAAGATTCTTCATTTGTCTATTTTTGAATCATCATGGTTTTTTTTGAGCCAACACCCCTCAATACCGTTCATAAAACCAAAAAAAGCATATACTAAGCACAGCTCTTTATTTCTGTTTTTATTTATCATCATGCAACTTTCAGATTTTAATTTTGATCTCCCTGACGAACTGATTGCCCGCTATCCGCTGGAAAGCCGCAGTGCATCCCGACTGCTGCATCTGGATGCACAAGGACAGTATCACGACTGTCATTTCACCGATATTCTCGAACTGCTTGCACCAGGCGATCTGCTTATTCTGAATGATACAAAAGTCATGAAAGCCCGCTTAAAAGGTAAACGTGCTTCAGGGGGTGCTGTCGAAGTTCTGGTCGAGCGTATGCAGGACAGATTTATTGCACATTGTCATATTAAAGCCAGCAATTCACCTAAAGCAGGTGCTGAGTTGTTTATTGGCCCGGATGAAGTGAAAGTCACGGTTCAGGGTCGCCATGAAAACCTGTTTATTGTTGAGTTTTCACAGCCCATTCTGAATGTACTGGATCAGTATGGACAGTTACCTATCCCGCCTTATTTCAACCGTGAAGCAGAAGCGATTGATACTGAACGCTACCAAACCGTGTTCAATGACCCGACCAAACTTGCCAGTGTCGCCGCTCCAACAGCCAGCCTGCACTTTGATCAGAACTTACTGGAAAAACTTGAAACTAAAGGTGTCCAGAAGACTTTTGTGACCCTTCATGTGGGCGCGGGGACTTTCCTGCCCGTCAGAACCACTGATATTGAAAATCATATCATGCACAGTGAATGGTGTGATGTGCCTGAACATACCGTGGAACTGATCCGTCAGACCAAAGCCCGTGGCAACAAAGTCATTGCTGTCGGCACAACCGCAACCCGAGCGGTGGAAAGTGCTGCACAGGCGCATGATGGTGAGCTTGCAGCATGGACAGGTGACACACAGATTTTTATTTACCCAGGCTATGAGTTTAAAGTGGTGGATCGTCTGATCACCAACTTCCACCTGCCTGAATCCACCCTGCTCATGCTGGTTTCTGCACTGTCCAACCGTGAAAACATTCTGAATGCCTACCGACATGCTGTTGAATGTCAGTACCGTTTTTTCAGTTACGGTGATGCCATGCTGATTGACCAGGCAACGTCCTGATTTCACGGAGTTATCCATGCCACTGGACAGTGTCAGACAGACCATACATATCCGTCGAAAGAAAAATCGGGTGGTTTTTCATAACATTGCCCGGTTATGGGATCTGGCACGTAACAGCCATTCCCATCAGGATCTGCTGGATGGTCTGCATCCCTGGAATGCTCCTATCACGCTGAAATTTGAGAATATTCAGCCCATTTTACTGGGAATATGCGGCATCTTTATCAGCCTGATACTGTTTATTCAGCCTGAGGCTTTCTGGGCTCAGCTCTGTCTGCTGGCAGGACTGCTGATGATTTTCTGGGCATTCATCAGCTATGAAAATGATGACCCTGTCGAGGAAGTCATTGCTCACCTTGAAAAAGAAGCGATTGCGAAAAAGTATCAGCTGAACTTTCAGAGACAGCCTCAACATCTTTCTGTACCACTGAACCCTGTACTGTTTATTTCCCAGTTAAAACAGATGTTTCCCGTATTCAGCCAGGGCAATATTTCCAATGATTTTCCCTGGTATGCCAGCACTGTCTGGCAGGATGATCAGGGCAAAGATCATCAGGTGATGCTGTTTCAGTACCGCTATATCAATGAAATCCGCGCCAAAGATAAAGATGGCAATGACATTAAGATTAAAGAAGTACAGCGTGACCTATGGGGCGTGTTTGTTTTTGATATAGAAACGCGGGGACTAGCTGTCACTACTGCCAATAAATCTTTTTATTATCCCTACAGTTTCCCCTGGCAGACCAGTGATATTCAAAGCAATGAAAAACTGCGGTTCTTTGGCAGTGACCGCCTTGAAGTGGTGAAACTGCTGACCCCTGCCATGGTACTGAAACTTTCGGACTTCTTTGCACAACATCATGGTGATCTGATGTTTCACCCGGACAAAAACATGCTGTGCTTTTTAGGTCCCTCTAATCTGTTTCATATGAACAGCCGTAACACAAAAAAAATAGAAGATATCTCGGCTTTACGTGGACACCTCCGCACATTTAATTTACCTTATCTTGAAAAACTGCAACACGATTTAACACAGTTTTTAAAATAACAATCCTGGGGAAGAACATGGGCTTACTGATTTTTTTACTGGTCATCATCGCCATCGTGGTCGGA
This sequence comes from Acinetobacter chinensis, assembly GCF_002165375.2. Lineage (NCBI taxonomy): Bacteria > Pseudomonadati > Pseudomonadota > Gammaproteobacteria > Moraxellales > Moraxellaceae > Acinetobacter > Acinetobacter chinensis. The sequence goes on along the minus strand of NZ_CP032134.1, from coordinate 618,048 downwards.
TGTGTGCTGGTCCGCAACAATATAGTCCGACATCATAATGCCACCGTTCGTGCCTGGTCAGATGTTGCCAGCTATGAACGTCAGAAAGTAAAAATACTCGATGCACTGCAGCCGTTGGTCGAACAGTATTCTGCATTTGAAAAAGGCACACTGGAAAAAGTCACTGAACTGCGTCAGAATATCATGAGTCTGAACATGAAAACTGCCGATGTCTCTCAGTTACAGCGTATTGAAGCACTGAACCGTGAGCTGATTCAGAACTTAAATATTGTGGTGGAAAATTATCCTGAACTGAAAGCCAACGAAATTTACCTGAGAATGATGAATGAAATCGATGAGCAGAATGAAAATGTCGGTGCTGCCATTACGATTTTTAACCGCAATGTAGAGCTGTTCAACAACCATATTCAGATTTTTCCGAACAATATCATCAACACCATGACACTGGGCAAAAAAGCCATCCGTCCTTTCAGAGACAGTACAACTCTACAGAATTTTGATTATCGTCCAAATTTCTGATCTGAACCCACAGTTGAAGCCCCGCAAAAATCCAGTCACTTTTAAAGTCGGCTGGATTTGTTTTTTCAGCAAGTGTCACCATTTATATAAAGTCCCTTTTTTCTGATGTGTTCATGCAGCTTCAGCAGTGTCAGTGTTCAGTCGGTAACGAATTGATGTTTCTGTGCAGTAACACTGGTAATTGGATGCAGAATCCAGGAAAATGGTGGACTTTTAGCCCTGACAATCAGCGAACTGTTTTTTCGCCATGATTTTGGAACCTGTATGAAGTTTGAAAAACTTGGTCAGTCGGGTCGCGCCCGTCGTGGCCGTCTGACCCTCGAACACGGTGTGGTCGAAACCCCTGTGTTTATGCCTGTTGGCACTTATGGAACTGTCAAAGGCATGCTTCCTCGTGACATTGAAGACATTCAGGCACAGATCATTCTGGGCAACACTTTCCATCTTTATTTACGTCCAGGACTGGATGTGATCAGAGAACATGGCGGTCTGCATGAATTTATGAAATGGAATAAACCCATTCTGACAGATTCAGGCGGCTTTCAGGTGTTCAGCCTGGGTGCCATGCGTAAGATCAAGGAAGAAGGGGTAACTTTCCGTTCGCCTATTGATGGTTCTAAAGTATTTCTGTCCCCTGAAATTTCCATGGAAATTCAGCAGACATTAAACTCAGATATCGTCATGATTTTTGATGAATGTACACCTTATCCTGCCACTCACGAAGAAGCACAGAAATCTTTGCAGCTTTCCCTTCGCTGGGCAAAACGCTGTAAAACTCATCATCATGATGTCCTGAAAAATAAAAATGCCTTATTCGGTATTATTCAGGGTGGTATGTATGAAGATCTTCGTGATGAATCACTCAATGGACTCAAAGAAATTGACTTTGACGGTTTTGCCATTGGTGGGCTTTCTGTCGGTGAACCGAAAGAAGAAATGATCAAGGTACTGGATTATCTTCCTGCAAAAATGCCTGAAGATAAACCACGTTATCTGATGGGTGTAGGTAAGCCTGAAGATATCGTTGAAGGTATCCGCCGCGGTGTTGATATGTTTGACTGTGTGATGCCGACACGTAATGCCCGTAACGGACATTATTTTGTGACTGATGGTCTGGTGCGTATCCGTAACAGTAAATACCGTCATGATCAGAGTCCACTCGACCCGCACTGTGACTGTTATACCTGTACCAATTTTACCCGTGCTTATCTGTTCCACCTGGAAAAATGTGGCGAGATGCTGGGTTCCATGCTCGGTACCATTCATAACCTGCGTTATTACCAAAGATTTACACAGGACATCCGTGATGCATTGGATAATGGCAGCTTCGATGCATTTGTTGAAGACTTTTATACACGTCGCGGACTTGAAGTACCGCCCTGTCCACAAGATTAATTCTTTCAGCATTTGCGCTGAAGAAAAAGACAGGGTAAATTGCTGAACAAACCAGTTTATTATCATTGTATTGATATACAGTTTTATTAGTTTAGGAAATTGAAATGAGCCTTTTTATTTCTACTGCTCACGCAGCAGGTGAAGCCGCACAGCAGCCAAGTATGGTCGCTAACCTATTAATGATTGCTGTTTTTGTTGCAATTTTCTACTTTCTGATCTGGCGCCCTCAGGCAAAACGTGCCAAAGAGCACCGCACCCTGGTTGAAAGCCTGGGTGTAGGCAGTGAAGTTGTTTTTGCCGGTGGCCTGATGGGCAAAATTTTAAAAATTGAAGGTGATTTTGCTGTGGTTGAACTGAACCGCGGTAATGAAGTAAAAATCCAGCGTGCAAGTGTCATTTCAGTACTTCCTGAAGGCACATTAAACAACCTGTAATTAAAAAACAGTCGTGCGCGAGCACGACTTTTTCATTTTAAGAAGAAAATTAAATGCGTTACCCAGCATGGAAATATCTGCTGATCCTGGTTGTCCTGGTTATCAGCACGTTATATGCCCTGCCAAGTTTGTATCCTGATGAACCTGCCGTTCAGATTTCAGGCGCCAAAGCCGGAACTCAGATTGACAGCAGCATCATACAAAAAGCAGAGCAGATACTGAAAAGCGAAAATATTAAAAGCCATGACAACAGCTTTACCAACAATGCGGCACTGTTACGCCTTGATTCATCTGAAGCTCAGCTGAAAGCCAAGGAAGCATTACGTCGCAGCCTTGGTGATGACTATGTTGTTGCACTGAACCTGGCTCCAACAACACCTGAATGGCTGCAGAAAATTGGTGCAAAACCAATGAAGCTTGGCCTGGACTTACGGGGTGGTGTTCACTTCCTGCTGGAAGTGGATATGGACAAAGCCATTTCACAGCGGATGGAAACATCAGAAACAGATATCCGTCGTCAGTTCCGTGACAACAAGATCAAGTTCAACAGTCTGTCCATGAACAACAACGTCATTACGGTACAGTTTGCCAGCAATGATGACCGTTCCAAAGCGATGGACTTCCTGCGCAGCAATGGCAATGAATTCACTCAGCAGGCTGTAGCAACTGATTCAGGTTCTACACTGCGTCTGAGCTATACAGATGTCCGCAAACAGGAAATTCAGTCCTATGCGGTCAATCAGAACTTAACCACACTGCGTAACCGTATTAATGAACTGGGTGTAGCAGAAGCACTGGTACAGACTCAGGGCAGTAACCGTATTGTGGTTGAATTGCCTGGTGTACAGGATACAGCTGAAGCAAAACGTGTTCTGGGTCGTACTGCGAACCTTGAATTCCGTCTGGTTTCAGACCTGAATGATCAATACATTGATTCCTACACAGGTAAATCCAACGGTCAGCCTCTACCTCCTGGTACAGCTGCCTTTGCATACGAGTCACTGGACAGCGGTCGTGAATTACTGCTGAACCGTAACCGTATTCTGACTGGTGAACGCGTTCAGAATGCAACTTCAGGTTTCAGCCAGGACACGGGTGGTGCTGAAGTGAATATTACCCTGGATGCGGCTGGCGGTAAGCTGATGGCAGATGCAACCCGCAATGCTGTCGGCAAACGCATGGCCGTTCTGTTCATCGAAAACAAACAGAAAATCAGCTATGTTGCAGACCCAGCAACAGGTACACAGACTGAAGTCCGTACACCTTATACTGAATCTGTGATTATCAATGCGGCAACCATTCAGGCTGTTCTGGGTTCTCAGTTCCGTATCACAGGACTGGATTCGCCACAGGAAGCTGCTGAACTGGCATTGATGCTTCGTGCAGGTGCGCTTGCTGCGCCGATGTACTTTGTGGAAGAACGTGTTGTTGGTCCAAGCCTGGGACAGGAAAATATTGATAAAGGTGTTACATCCACCATTGTTGGATTTATCCTAGTCGCTTTATGGATGGTGGTGTTCTTCCGTCTGTTTGGTCTGATTGCCGATTTTGCTCTGATCATCAACCTTGCCATGCTTTTAACAGTCATGTCCTGGATCGGTGCCTCACTCACCCTGCCCGGTATTGCCGGTATCGTGATCACCATTGGTATGGCAGTCGATGCCAACGTACTGATCTGCGAACGGATACGGGAAGAACTGCGATGGGGAGCCTCACCTAAGCAGGCGATTGTAGCGGGTTATGATCGTGCCTATAACACCATTTTCGACTCGAACTTAACCACATTCCTTGTGGCGTTCATTTTGTTCGCAATTGGTACAGGTCCGATTAAAGGCTTCGCGGTTACCCTGATGATTGGTATTGTCTGCTCGATGTTTACTGCAATTACAGTAACACGTGCAATCGTACAGATTATTTACGGTAAAAAGCGTAACCTGAAAAAGTTGAGCATATAGGAGATCGAAGATGACTGATGTGACTCAACCGAAAAAGTATGGTCGCCCAGACGATGAAAAAATCATAAACTTTATGAAGATTGCCAGACCGGCGGCAATCATTTCCATCCTGCTGACACTTGCGAGTATCTTTTTCATTTCCACCAAAGGTCTGAACCTGGGGCTTGATTTTACTGGCGGGATCTCTGCCGAGCTGAACTATCAGCAGGCTGCTGACCAGAAAGACATCATCAATGCCCTGCAAGGCGCTGGCTTTGAAGATGCCGTTGTACAGACCCTGGGTTCCAATAAAGACCTGCTGGTCCGTATGCCTGTTCAGGACAATGTACAGGCTGAAGATCTGACCCGTACCATCACCAAAGCAGTACAGCTTCCTGGCAATACTGCCGAAGTCCATAAAGTGGATGTTGTGGGTGGACAGGTCGGTAATGAACTGTATATCCGCTCTGCAGGTGCTGTTGCACTTGCAATGCTGCTGATGCTTGTTTACGTGACCATCCGTTTCGAATTTAAGCTCGCACTGGGTGCTGTCCTTTCCCTGCTGCACGACGTTATTGTGACGGTTGGTATTTTTGCCATGATGCAGTGGCCTTTTGACCTGACGGTACTGGCTGCAATCCTGGCATTAATTGGTTTCTCGCTGAACGATAACATTGTTGTATCTGACCGTATCCGGGAAAACTTCCGAAAAATCCGTGGTGCTTCACCGCTGGAAGTTGTGAACTCTGCACTGACAGAAACATTAAGACGTACCATTCATACCTCCATGACCCTGTTACTCGTTGTGGTTGCCATGATGATCCTAGGTGGGGATGGTCTGAAATGGTTCTCCGTCGCCATGTTTATTGGTGTATTTGTCGGTACATATTCTTCTATTTATATTGGTACAGCCTTTGCCTTATGGCGTGGTCTGAACCGTCAGGACTTCATTGTTCAGGTTAAACCTGAATTTGAAGAAGAAGAGGAAATCCCTTCTTAATACTGAATTTCAGTTCCTGTTCAATACAAAACCCAGGCAGCTTCTGTTTCCTGGGTTTTTCTTTGCCATCACTCTGAGACTGTATGATCTGCCCAGTATCAGGAATGACGTATCAGCTCAATCTTCGGAAAATTAAAACCTTTACATGACAATTCAGAGCGCCACGCCACAGTCAGCATACTGCCCATAACAACATAGCTCTGAAATGCAAAAACACCCAGTCGATCATGGCTACAGATTCCACCGCTCATACCACTGGTCAACCCCACACTCAGCTCATTCAGATTCATCCGTATGCCCAGCCCTGCTGCCTTTAAAATGGCTTCTTTGGCTGTCCATATACGGAACCAGTATTCTGAGTCACAGTCATATTCCTTCCACAGCTTTATTTCTTCTGTATGAAAAGCATGTCCTGCCAAAGCCTCAAAACGTACCTGACGGTTCAGATCTTCAATATCGACGCCCAGATCGCGTACCTGATGACTGCTGGCCAGTGCATAATGCTGTCGGCTGTGACTGTGATTAAAACTGAAATCAGGAAAATCTTTCAGATAAGGCTTTCCAAACTCAGTAACAGCAATATCTTCTGGCTGAAGCGTATGACTTAAATACTGACTCAACAGACTGTTACGAAAGCCATGAATCGCCTGTTTCTGTTGCTGAATACGGAGTTTTGGCACATCAGACAGATTATCTGCATGCACAATGTATCCAGTTTCACATACATCCAGCCGAATCGTTCTCATCTCTGCTGCCCTTTCACATTTCAGATTACAATAAAAAACCAGCAAATCATTGCTGGTTTTCACTACAGAAGCACTGAAAAATCAGTTCCCCTGCACAAGCCGTCTGGCACTGATAATACCAGGCTGCTGCTCAAGTCGGGCAAGCAGACGCGACAACTGCGCCAGCCCTTTAACTTCAATCAACAGCTTCATGTTGGCAATACCATCTGATTCTGAAATTGTATTGACCTGACGGATGTTGATCTGATCTGAGAAAATCACCTGAGTCAGATCTTTAAGCAGACCACGGCGGTCATATGCTTCAACCACTATCTGCACACTCTGACCGCGTGTCGGCTGCATTTCCCAGTCCGCTTCCACCGCACGTTCAGGTTCCAGGCTGATCATACGGACATAATCCGTACAGATAACCTTATGGATGCTGACACCACGGTTTAAAGTGATATAGCCTCCGATAGACTCACCATGTACAGGCTGACAGCACTGTGCAACATGCAGCTCCACATTGTCCAGACCATCAATCAGAATGCCATGGGCAGACAAAGTATGACTTGCACGTGGATTCAGCGTTGGCTTCAGCACCAGTTCAGGCTCATCCTGATCCAGATGCATATGTTTGTTGACCTGATTGATCAATGCATGAAGACTGATGTCACCATTCACCAGACCAATCAGAATATCATCACCACTTTTTACATTGAAATGATTGCAGTAATCACTCAGATCAATACTTTTTGGGTGTATCGCAAGACGTGAAAGCTCCTTGTTCAGGATTTCACGACCCACTTCGAGGTTCTTACTTCTGTCCTGCTGACGGAACCAGTGGCGCAGCTTGTCACGAGCACGGGCAGTTTTGATATAGCCCAGTGAATTGACAAGCCAGTCACGGTTCGGCTCTCTGTCTTTTTTGGTCAGAATCTCGACCTGTTCCCCTGTTTTCAGAGTATAGGTCAGAGGTACATAACGCTGGTTTACCCGCGATGCATAGCACTTGTTTCCGACCTCTGTGTGAACATGGTAAGCAAAATCAAGCACCGTTGAACCACGAGGCAACTCTTTGATATCACCATCGCGACTGAACACATAAATCTTTTCAAAATCTTCGAACTCCTGGATCTGTTCAAAGTTTTCTTCAGTGTCTTCGTCTTTATACGCACTGGCATCATTACGTTCCTGATAATGCTCCAGTACAGCTCTTAATGAATGCAGACGATGGTTAAATGAATAATCTGTGGACTTTGCACCTTCTTTGTAGTTGAAGTGCGAACAAACCCCCAGCTCCGCTTCTTCATGCATTTCCATGGTACGGATCTGCACTTCGAGCGATTTGTTTTCTGCAATCACCGCAGTATGCAGTGAACGGTAACCGTTGGCTTTGGGGTTGGTGATATAGTCATCAAACTGATGAGGAATATGACGCCAGATCTGATGCACAATCCCCAGTGAGTGATAGCACTCAGGAACTGTTTTGACCAGTACACGTACTGCACGGATATCATACAGCTGATCAAAACTCAGATTTTTACTCTTCATTTTGCGGTAAATCGAGTAAATATGTTTTACCCGACCCGAAATTTCAGCCTCAATTCCATCATTCAGCAGTTCTGCACGAAGTTTATCTATAACAAACTGAATATAATGTTCACGTTCCAGACGCTTTTCATTCAGTAAGGATGCAATTTCTTTATAGCGTTCAGGCGCGAGATAGCGGAAAGCCAGGTCTTCCAGCTCCCACTTCAGCTGAGCAATGCCCAGACGGTGTGCCAGTGGTGAGTAAATCGTCAAAATTTCTCGTGCCACACGCTCCTGCCGCTCTTTGGAAGCTTTTGCAAGTTCCCGCAGTGCATAAGTACGTTCAGCAAGTTTGATCAGTACAACCCGAACATCTTCCGTGACCGAAATCAGCATTTTATAAATGCCGGTCAGATGCTCACGCTGGTTGTTGTTAAAATGATCTTCAAGTCGTTTATTTTTTTCAATCAGTTCAGAAAGCTTACCCATGGCAAGCGTACCTTTCACCAGACTGTACACCTGCTCACCAAATTTCTGGCGGATTTCTTCAAGGGTGGTCAGTCCTTCACGGACACTACGGTACAGCATTGCAGCAGATAAAGTATCTTCATCCACATGTAAATGGGCAAGGATATCTGCCATTTCAATACCGGTATAAAAAGTATTGGAACGGTGACTGGGCGCTGCATCCAGTTCACGCTGCAGTGTCAGGCAGGCAACTTCTTCGAGCTGCTTCAGTTGTGCCCCATCCAGTATGCTTCTGACCCGATCCAGCCATTCCGCCAGATCGTGCTGAGCTTGCTCGGCATGTTCTACAGTCGCTTCCTCTGACAGTTCATTCAAACGCCCGGGAAGTTGCTCACGTACTGTGACCATACCGTTCTCCTAAATATATATGCTTCATATTATAGATCGTTTATTTCGTTCTCTTTCTCAAACAGGGCAATGGATTCAACATGTCCGGTATGCGTGAACATATCCATCACACCTGCTTTTTTCAATTGATACCCCTGTTTCACCAGAATACCGGCATCCCTTGCCAGTGTTGCAGGATTACAGGATACATAAACGATTCTTTTTGCACCAAATTTGGGCACGTAATGCATCACTTCCTCTGCACCAGAGCGCGGAGGGTCTATCAATAATGCCTCAAATCCTTGATTTGCCCAAGAATGATGCGAAAAATCTTTTGTTAAATCTTGTGAATAAAAGTTAATATGCTGAATCTGGTTACGTTCTGCATTTTCAGTGCCACGTTTAACCATTTCCTCACTGCCCTCAACCGCAACAACCCGTCCTGTGTCTCCAACACATCTTGCAAGTGGCAGGGAAAAATTTCCAAGCCCACAGAACAGATCCAGAACCCGTTCTCCCTGCTGTAACTGAAGCAAATCACATGCCAGCTTCACCATCTGAGGGTTAATGGTCGAATTGACCTGAGTAAAGTCCTGCGGATGAAAACCAAATTCAACATTAAAATCATCCAGACTGTAATGCAGACGCATTTCAGCAGTCGGATCATCAACACGATGAACACTTTCAGACCCTTCAGGCTGCAAATAAAGCTGCCATGCTTTATTTAACGTAAAGTTCTTCAGCAGGTTGACATCTTCCGCCGTTAATTCTTCCGTATGACGGATCAACAGGGCTTTTTCCTTGTCCCCCATTGCCCATTCTATATGACCAATTGCAGCTTTGGCTTTTAGACTTTGGAGTAACTGCTTAACATGCGTGACAGAGCCAAACTCGTGGTCGAGTATCATACAACGGTCGATAGATGTGAGTCTGTTGGTCTGGCGTTCACGAAAACCAACCACCAGTTTATCTTTCGCAGGTATGTAACGTACCCCGATCCGTGCTTTCCGACGATAATCCTGACGTAACGAGCGCAGAGGAGACAGCCATTCTTCCGGCTGTATACCAGCAAAATGCTCCAGATGTGATTTCAGCACATCCTGTTTCAGACGGATCTGTTCATCCTCACGGACATGCTGCATGCTGCATCCACCACAAACCGTATAGTGTGGACAGGCAGGTTCAATCCGATCCAGCGAGCTGTCAGCCAGCACTTTTTTACAGTCTGCTTCTTCCAGCCGTTTTGCCTGATGCGTAATCTGAGCGAAAACTTCTTCACCAGGCAATGCATAACTGATAAAGACCTTTTTGCCCTTTTTTTCCTCAGGGTGGTCAGGATGCGTTCCGTAATGTGCAATTCCACGACCTTCATGTGAAAGTGACTCAATCCGAAAAATATAACTGGACTGAGGAGCTGTACGAGGTCTGGCTTTGTATTTCATGGATACCTAAGATATGGGAGAGGAAAAATCAGAAGCTGTGAATACAGTCTGAAGAGAGGTTTCATGCCAGACGTTCAAAAAATCTGCATGCTGAGGCTGGGTTTTCAGATACTGAATGGTTGCCTGAATCCAGAGACCATGATCATGATGATTTAACTGACCTTTCAGCAGCAACCACCGCAGATAGATCAGCCATGTATTCAGCACATCACCTTCACAGTAACCGGTCAGCTGCTGCCATTGCTGTGCTTTGACGTATTCAGGCACATGGTAAGCACCGTCACCGCGTTTACCTGGAAAGCCCAGCAGATGTGCCATATCATCCAGTTTCTGGAAATTACGACCATTGAACATTGCCATCACATCCATCAGATCAACATGACGGTGGTGATACCTGTTCTGATAGTTATTATAACGTTTCTGCTGATCAATTTCTCCCTGATCAAACAGACCAGGAGCGGACAGACCATGATACATTGCTCTGTACAGAATCACCGGAATATCAAACTGAGAGCCGTTCCAACTGACCAGAGTCGGATGCTTTCTGTCAAAAATAGCCAAAAAGCGGGTCAGAATTTCTGCTTCAAAATACTGTTCACGACTGAACGAAAACAGCTTCATCATGCCGTTTTCATCAATGCCCAGTCCAGATATGCAGACGATTTCATGCAGTGGTAAACGCTGAAAATCCATACCTGTTTCCTGACGGCGCAACTTGGTCAGCGCCGCTTCAAGTGCAGGTTCCGGCAGATCCAGATGGTACAGATGTGCGCCTGATTTCAGATCAGTCAAGGTTTCAATATCAAATATCAGTATTGGTAAACGCATTTCATCTCAACTGAGTAAAGGGCTGAACAGAATTATTCTGCATCCACAACTGAAAACAGACCTGTAGACAGATAACGGTCACCACGGTCACAGACGATGCAGACAATCACGGCATCTGGATTTTCTTCTGCAATTTTTATGGATGCCCATACAGCACCACCTGAAGATGTCCCTGCGCTGATACCTTCTTTACGCGCCAGCTGACGTGCAGTTTTTTCTGCTTCAATCTGTGGAATATCCATAATGCGGTCAACACGCGATGGATCAAAAATAGTCGGCAGATATTCTTTAGGCCAGCGGCGGATACCTGCAATGCTTGCACCATCTTCTGGCTGTAAACCAACAATCTGAATATCAGGATTCTGTTCTTTCAGATAACGGGAAATCCCCATAATAGTACCGGTTGTGCCCATGGAGCTGACAAAATGAGTGATTTTGCCACCGGTCTGCTCCCAGATCTCAGGACCGGTTGTCAGATAATGTGCCTCTGAGTTATCAGGATTGCCAAACTGATTCAGCACCAGTCCAACGCCATCCTGCTGCATCTTTAAAGCCATGTCACGGGCAGTTTCCATATCGGGTGCTTCAATCAGTTCCGCGCCATAAGCCTGCATGGCATCTTTACGTTCCTGACTGGAGTTACCTGGCATGATCAGCTTCATTTTATAGCCACGCATGGCAGCGACCATCGCCAGTGCAATCCCTGTATTTCCGCTCGTCGCCTCAACCAGTGTGTCGCCAGGCTTGATCTGACCACGCTTTTCAGCCTGCATGATCATGTTGTACGCTGGGCGATCCTTGACTGAACCCGCTGGATTATTGCCTTCCAGTTTTGCCAGTACGGTTGCTTGAGTGTGACTTGCCAGACGCTGTAGACGCACCAGAGGAGTTTTCCCTACATAGTGATCCAGTAAAAATTCGTCTGCTTGAAAATCAGGGGTTGTATTACTCATTATATGTACCTGTATCGAGGTGCGACTATTGTATGAAAAAATGACTTCTCCTGCACCCATTTCCCAGGCTTTTTATCGAATGTGATTAAAGCTCAGTCAGTTCCAGTTTAAAGCATGCTAATATGCCTGACTAAGGGAATTAACAGCTTTCACCATGTCAAATATCAATAAGAAATTATTTAAGCGGCTACACTTAAATCATGCTTATGGGCAACTGATTGCCCTGATTTTTGTACCGATTACCATTCTGGCATGTGTGGGTACTGTCCTGGTTCTTTCTGAAACCTCCAGTGCTGCAAAAGCACAACAGAAACAGATGGCTATTGCCATTCTGACCCGCAACCAGTCTGCTGCTGAAAATGCACTGATGCAGCTCGACCGCTTTCCCTGGCAATATGATCAGGCACGTTTTTTCATGCAGAACATGATGAATGAAAAACATCTGATCCGTACTGCAATTATTGATTCAAAAAACTCAAACCGCCTGAGCATGGGCTATCAGGATCAGTCGGCCTGGCCTGAATATGACACCAGACAGTCTTTTATTGGTCCTGTTGAACATAAAGACAGCCATGTGTACGGGCTTCAGATCAACGAAGGCGTGGGTGATCATGCCTGGTTGCTGATTGAACTGGATAACCAGCCTTTACAGATTGCCCGATACAGAGTCCTGATCGTGCTGGTGGCAACAGGCTTACTGACGTTACTGCTGTTACTGCTGTGTCTGAATTTCTATTCCCGCCGCTGGATTGCACCCATGTATGAAATCCGCATGCAGCTACAGCGACTCAATGCGGATACGCTGGATCAGCACATGGTCATTAACAGTACCGGTGAGCTGCGCCTGTTACAGCGTGATATTGCCAATGTCGTCAAACGGCTGCATTTCAGTTTTCTTGAACTGAAAGAACACACCGAACAGACTGAAGATGACTTACGCAGAACTTTAGACACCCTTGAAGTACAGAACATTACTTACCGTCAGGCACGGGATCAGGCCATTTCTGCAAACCAGTCCAAATCAGTCTTTCTGGCGAACATCAGTCATGAGCTGCGTACACCACTGAACAGTATTGATGGATTTATTCATCTGTTACTGCGTCAGGGCAATCTCAACAACGAACAGAATCTGTATTTACAGACCATCCGTAAATCTTCTGCCCATCTGCTGGCACTGATTAATGACGTTCTGGATTTTTCCAAAATTGATGCCGGCAAACTGGAACTTGAAACCGCACCGTTTGATCTGGAAGAAGCAATTTTTGATGTGATGGATATGCTGTCTCCACCGGCAGCACAGAAACACATCAACATGACCTTCTATTATGCGGATAACGTCCCTAAATATCTGATTGGTGATGCATTACGCTTTAAACAGATTCTGACCAACCTGATTTCCAATGCCATCAAATTCACACCTGATGGAGAAATTATTGTACGTGCACGAATGGAGCAGGATGATATCGGTCAGTGCCTGCTGCATTTCAGCGTGCAGGACAGTGGTATTGGTCTGAGTGGCACTGACCGTAAAAAACTGTTTGAATCTTTCTCTCAGGGCGATGCATCCGTCACCCGTCAGTTTGGCGGTACAGGACTTGGACTTGCCATTTCCAAACAGCTTGTTCATCTGATGCAGGGACAGATTGGTTTTGAGGATAACCAGGAACGCGCACCGACTGAAAAAGGCTCAACTTTCTGGTTTACTGCCATGTTCAACGTTGATGAAGATGATGGTATTGAGCACCCTGATTTCAGCCACATGCAGGTTGTTTCCTATCTTGCGCACCCTGCGACAGCAAACGTACTCCGACATTATCTGGAAGACTATAAAGTTCAGCATACTGAAACTTCATCCATTCTGGATCTGTTCAGCCGACTGAACCATTTGCCTGGCAACATTGAAAACACCTGGCTGATTGTGGATCACAGTGGCGACTCCGAAGCACTGCTGACCGAAATTCGCACCCGTTACAATGGTAACCTGGCAGTCTATGGCTATCAGATGGTACTGGAACCCGGAATCCTCAATGAACACCGTGCCCGTCCACTGTATCAGCCACTCAGCCGCAGTGCCTTAATTCAGCTGCTGAGTAATCAGCCTGTCTTTGATCAGGATGAACATGAAGACTTCAATGGTCAGGGCTTACACATCCTTGCAGTCGATGACCATTTGCCAAACCTGATTGTTCTAGAAGCGTTACTTGCTGAGCTGAACGTCAGAACCACCAAAGCGCTGAGCGGACAGGAAGCCCTGGAAATTCTTCAGAATAACCTTGAGAGCAAGGCACAGCCTTTCGATCTGATTTTCATGGACATCCAGATGCCTGTCATGTCTGGTATTGATACCACCCGTGCCATCCGCTCACTGGAATCCACACTTGAAAATCACAAACGTTTACCTGTGATTGCACTGACTGCACATGCATTGTCCGATGAAAAACAGAAACTGCTGAAAGGTGGTATGGATGATTACGTCACCAAGCCGATTCAGATTGAACAGATTATTCAGATCCTGACCCAGTGGACCACACAACAGTTCAACAAAGTCAGTACTGTGGAAAAGGCTCATGTGATTGAAGCGCTTGACCCTCAGATTATGGACTGGCAACAGAGTCTCCAGCTGGCTGCCAACAAGGAAGATCTGGCCGTGGATCTGCTGAAAATGCTGACGGACAGTTTTGAAGCTGAAGTGAATGAAATGGAACAGCTGATTGCGCTTGAAGATTTTCCTCAGCTTGAGCATGTACTGCACCGCCTGTATGGCGCAACCCGTTATGTCGGTGTGCCTGCCCTGCAGGAAGCAACCGGTTCATTTGAACAGTTTGTTTCCACTTTACGCAAAGAACGGCGTAAAGCTGACGAATACTTTGTGCAGGAAACCCTGAACCGCTTCAATGACCTGAAAGCAGTCATCCAGCAGGTGGAACAAGCCGCTCAGATTATTCTGAACAAACACAACCTCTGAAGCACCACGGGCGCTACACGACTAAAGTCCACTACGTCCATTCATGGATGTGACTGTACTGTCATGTATCCTGTACGCCCCCATGTTATGCTCAGAAACAGGACAATAAAAGGTTTTTACCATGGCTTTACTGCGCATAGAAAAAAATAACGGCATCGCTACAGTTTCCCTGAACCGCCCTGACAAGCGAAATGCAATGAGTTTTGCATTACTGCGGGAACTGGTCAGTACCGCTGAAAAAATTAAAAAAGACCGCAGCATCCGTTGCGTTATTCTGACAGGTGAAGCAGGTGTCTTCAGTGCAGGTATTGATTTAACAGACCTGAACAATCCTAAAAACACCGCCTATGCTGCATGGGAACTCATCAAACCAGGACAAAGCCTTTTCCAGAAAGCATTTCTGATTTGGCAGGAACTTCCTGTCCCTGTGATTGCTGCAATGGAAGGCTTCTGCCTCGGTGCAGGTATGCAGCTTGCACTGGCAGCGGATATACGTATCAGCCATCCTGATACAAAAATGTCCATTATGGAAAGCCGCTGGGGACTGGTTCCTGATATGGGACTGACCCGCTCCATCAAAGGCGTGATTGGACTTGATCTTGCCAAAGAGCTGACACTGACTGCCCGTGTTTTTGATGGTCACTATGCCAAAGAAATAGGACTGGTGACTCATCTGGATGAAAATCCACTGAACAAAGCAGTGAGTATTGCACAGGAAATGCTGCAACGTTCTCCAGATGCCCTGATGGCTGCAAAACGCGTACTGGATGCAATGGAACATCAACCGACAAGATCATTACGCCTTGAAAAAATATGGCAGTTAAAACTGCTGATGGGCAAAAACAGTAAACTTGCACGTAAAAAGGATAAAAATCCGGATGTGCAGTTTTTACCGCGCCAGTATAAGTAATTCAATTTCAGAACAGGAAATGGAACATGAGTTTTGATCGCAGTACCCAGATTGCATTTTTAGGTATGGGACTGATGGGAAGCCGCATGGCAACCCGACTGATTCAGGCAGGCTTTAACGTTGCTGTATGGAACAGAACCCTCAGTGCCTGCGACTCACTCATAGACATGGGTGCTGTATTGCTCGATCTGAAAAATATCGGGCAATACCCTGTCATTCTGACCTGTCTTGCAGATGATCAGGCGGTTCATTCCGTTTTTTCACAGATATCCTCCTCTTTAAACCCTGGGCAGATCATCATCGACTTTTCCAGCCTGTCTGTGGATCAGACCCGTCAGCTGGCAAAACAGGCAGCACAGTCCAGTGTCGAGTGGATTGATTCCCCTGTTTCTGGGGGCACTGCTGGTGCTGAAAATGGAACCCTGGTTATTTTTGCAGGGGGCAACCCACAGTCCATTGAACGGCTGACGCTGATTTATAATGTTCTTTCCCAGCGGGTCACCTGTATGGGTGAAACAGGAACCGGACAGGCGACCAAAATCTGTAATCAGCTGATCGTTGCTGCTAACAGTACACTGATCGCTGAAGCCGTGGCTCTTGCAGAAAAAGCAGGTGTGGATACACGACTGCTGGCACCGGCACTTGCTGGTGGTTTTGCTGACTCAAAACCCTTTCAGATCCTGGCTCCACGTATGGCGACCCACACCTTTGAGCCCGTTCAATGGAAAGTTCAGACACTGTCCAAAGACCTGAACAATGCCGTTAAACTTGCCGCTGAATATCAGCTGGATATTCCTGTTGCAACCACAGCACTGTCTCAGTTAAATACTCACCAGCAGCAGGGATTTGCCGAATCAGATCTGGCAACCATCATCCACCAGATCAAATCTTTATAATGTCAGCCAGACAGGGAACCGACCTATGACCAGACTTGCAGTCAATCTTTCCATGATTTTCACAGAAGTGCCACTCATTGAACGTTTTGCACTTGCTCAGGCTCAGGGATTTGAACATGTGGAAATTCAGTTTCCCTACGAACTCAGCATTGAAGCCATTCAGGAGCAGTTACAGCTGCACAGGCTCAGTCTCTGTCTGATCAATGTCCCTGCTGGAGACCTGATGCAGGGTGGAAATGGGCTGGCAGGTATTCCAGGCAAAGAACTTGAATTCAGCCGTGCACTGGAACAGGCTGTGCATTATGCCAGAGCACTGGATGTCCCCCGGGTCAACATTCTTGCTGGTAAACAGCCTCAGGATGCCGACCTGCTGCCCTGCCTGAACACACTCGCTGAAAACCTGAAACTCGCCTGTCATATCCTTTCAGAACACGACATAGAACCTGTGTTTGAAATGATCAACGGTACAGATATGCCCCGTTTTCTTGTACAGAATATTGCTCAGGCACAGGAAATGCTTGAAGCAGTTCAGCATCCAGCCCTGAAAATGCAGTACGACTGTTACCACATGGCGATGATGGGGGAAAATGTACTGGAAGCCCTTCAGGACAATCTTCATGATATCGGTCACATCCAGTTTGCAGACTGTCCTGGTCGTCATGAACCGGACACGGCTCAGATCATGTGGGCAGAGATTTTCAACTGGTTACAGCACAGCAGCTATCAGGGCTTTATTGCCGCAGAATACCGCCCTCAGTCACATTCGGTAAACTCTTTCGCATGGAAGAAAAAATACTTTTCTGAATAAGCCCGAAGCAATACTGGATTGATTTGAAATCCACCAGTAAAACGGCTATATTAGATGATGAGTAATTGTCAGGAAATGATACCCTTTATGAATTTAGAACCATCGCCCAGCGCTTCTAATTCTCACGATTTCACAATGAATTCCCAGTCCCAGGATGTACAGAACTGCTTAAAAGTCGTACAGGAAGCCCTGCAGGATGTAAAAGCCAAAGATATTATTGATATTGATGTCAGCCGCATCAGCAATGTCGCAGATGCGATTGTCATTGCAAGCGGTACATCTACACGTCATGTTAAAGCACTTGCTGATAACGTTGCTGAAGAAGCACGCAAAGCAGGTTTCCGCCCTTTAGGTGTGGAAGGTGAGCGAGACGCAGAATGGATCCTGATTGATCTTGGTTTTGTTGTTGTTCACGTCATGCTGCCAACAGCACGTAAATTTTATGACCTTGAAAGCCTATGGCGTACAAGCCCAAATACAGTGGCATAAAATTTATCCGGTAAAAAAAGCGACCATCTGTCGCTTTTTTTATGACTGGAATTCAGACTTTATCCGTCACACTGGAAGTTCTGAACTTTATTCCCAGCATTTTCATACTCCAGAATGCCACAAATGCCGTACCGAAACTCCAGATAAAACAGACAAGAATACCCGTTAACTGAGTTTTCAGACTGACAGCATGCGTCATATTTCCAAGCACCTGCCCACTCAGAGAGACGGCCAGTGTTCCCCATATTCCACACAGTCCATGCACCGCGATCACTTCACGGATATGTTTTGAATCAAGCCACTTTTTCAGCAGATTCGGACTGTACAGTGTAATTAATCCTGCCCCACCACCAATCACCGCCGCAGTTGAAATACTGACAAAACCACAACTGGCAGTTACAGCAACCAATGCCCCAAGCGTTGCTTTCAGCATAGCCTCCCAGGCTATCTTTTTATTAAAAAACAGAGAGAAAACGACCACTGTCACAACTGAACCAATCAATGCTGCCACAGCACTGAGCACAATTGTTACAATACTGACAGGAATATCTGAAATATAAATAATATTCAGACCTGACCATGCCAGCCACAGAATAAAACCCGCCAGCGAAAAAGACAGAATTTTGTAATCATCAAAGATCACATCCCGCTTTTCCATCTGAATCTGTGAGGTTGAGCGAAGTACCAGATAACCTGCCAGTACGACCCAGGCTGCCGAAGAATGCACTACTGTAGAGCCGGCATAATCAATAAAACCTAACTGTTTCAACCACCCACTGTCATATAAAATGCTTCCCCAGGCCCAGCAACTGAAAAAAGGAAAAATCACACCCGCCACTAAAAAGCTGATAAATGCATAGGCCGGAACACTGTAATCTGCCGGAAATACTCTACCTACAATCGTGGTAATGGTTGTTGCCATAAGCGTATAAAAAAAGATGACATTCCAGTGCCACCCATGAATATTCGCCAGTACCTCCAATGCATGCGCTGCCCCCTGAGGGTCAAATGATACTGAATACACCAGACCAAAAAAGAATGTCCCCAGTATTGCCGCCAGATAATTGATGCACAATCCATAAAAAGATTTCAGACTCTTCTCATAACCACCTTCTGCGACCGCGAACCCCGCCTGAAGCAGTATGACAAATACCCCACCCAGAATCAGCAACTCAAAATCAGGAATAATGTCGAACTGTTTAAAATCCTCACCTGCAACAATAACTGATGCATACCCCTGTACTGCCAAAGCAGCAAGAATACAGATCATCAAATATTTAGCAGCTGACGTCATGTTTAATCCGACTTAATAAATAAAGCACAATAATGATACACACTTAACATTTTGATTAATTTTTTGATGTTTAAGCATCATTTTATAACAAACAGTATAGTGATTTATTAAAAAATAAAAAACCACCCTAAGGTGGTTTTTATTTTTTAATTTCAATCACAACAGGTCATGCAAACTGACATTCATAAACTTCTGTTTCAGTTCTTCCTTTCTTCTGGCATACACTCTGTCTGCTTTGACTGGTCCATAAAACTCACAGTACGTTTCATATAATGCAGTGATCACTCGTGAATAACTCCGTACCGGTAGAAAATTCATTTGCTCAGTGTCATATAACTTTGCCTCCATATTGATCGACAGCCCCATTTTCTGGACTTTTTGCCTGATCTCTGTATCAAACTCCATCTGATCATCCACAGGCACATCGTTATAAATACTGACGACAAAATACTGAAAGGCATCCATAAGATTTTCAGAAACCGAAACTTCTCCTAACCCTGCTGTTTTTTTATTCTCCAGTGGATTGATTCCTGATTGTGGAACTGCTTCATCTGTTCGGATATTCAACCTGATCTGTCGCTCCACTTCTGAAATTTCAGACAGTACCTGCTTTAAAATTTCTTTTCGGTATAAGCGCAGATCATCTGTATTACATATTTCACTTAAAAACCGGTTCAGTACAAAGGATGGTTTATTTCCATATTCCACTTCCCAGTAGCGAAGAACCCGCTCCAGGACAGAGTCATTAAAGTAAGGTCTGAGCCCCCGTTCCACTGCATTGCGTTTCTGTGCCAGACTGAGCAGTTCTGTTGTCATGTACTTATCCTCAGTGTCTTCTGGTTAAATCATCAGTTTCAAAGGTCACATCACGCTGAAACTCCGGATAAGACAGTTCCGCATGCTCGATATAATCCAACCCTCGCTGCTCATGTTGTGAACTGACCCGAATCCCCCCAGGCATCAGATCAAGCAGTTTAAAAACCATAAATGCCACACCAAATCCCCATACAAATGCCATAGCAACACCAATTGCCTGAACTGAGACGATCTCCATACTGAACATATTTTTTTCAAAGAACAGACCAGCAGCCAGCGTACCCCATGCCCCACAGACACCATGAACTGTAACGGCATCCACCACATCATCCACTTTAAACTTTTCCAGTACAGCCGGAACAATACTGACGATCAGTCCTGCAACTGCTCCCGAAACAACAGCAAAAACAGGGCGAATTCAAACATGAGGTGCGACAGTTTGAAAAGTCTTATGATAATCAACAAGCTGAGCAAATTTCTCTAATGGTGTAAGCCAATCTAACGCTTTTCTAGGACGAGTATTCAGTGACATGGCAACTTGATTTAAATAATGCTGATCTGCCTGATTTAAATCAATCCCTTTAGGTAAATATTGCCTAATTAAACCATTCATATTTTCGCATGTGCCTTTTTGCCAGGGTGAATGTGGGTCACAGAAATATACATCTATGCCTAAATCTTCTTCAAGTATTTTATGTTCTGCCATCTCGCGTCCACGGTCATAGGTCAACGTTTTACGCAGTTCTGCAGGTAAATATTTCAGAGCTTCAGTTAAAGCCTTGCGCACTGATTCTGCCTTTGCATCAGGTAATGTTGCCAAGATACAGAGCCGTGTATTTCGTTCAATAAGTGTTGCTATCGAACTTTTATTGTCTTTACCTTTAATTAAATCAGCTTCCCAATGACCCGGTATTTTTCTTTCTTGAACTTCGGCTGGGCGCTCATGAATAGTTTTAATATCCTGTAATATAGAATCTTTTTTAGGTTCACCGTTAGCTTTTCGCTTTTTATTTTCATGACGCAGACAGGATAATAAGTCTTTTTTCAACTCACCCTTTGGTAATGCTCGTATCGTTGAATAAATCGTTGTATGGCTTACATTCATTGTTTGATCCAAATCAGGAAATGTCTTTAAACGTTTTGCTATTTGCTGAGGAGACCATAAACAACGGATCGCTTCAACAATAAATTTCCAGAGGATTGAATCGATTTTGAGTTTTCTGTGACCACGTCTACGTCTAGCGAAGGTGTTATCAGAAGCATATTGAGCTTGATAAACGTCATTGATGCTATTTCTTTTAAGCTCACGATAGATCGTACTAGGATGTCTTTTAATGAGTTCAGCAAATTTTCTGGCTGAAAAGCCTTCTTTTCTTGACTCAAGCATTAATGCAGTACGATCTTCAAAGTTAAGATGATGGTATGACAATTTTATATACTCCATAAACCCTTTAAATTAATTAGGTGGTTTATGTCGCACTTCAAGTTTTACTCTGCCCAGGCGTCATTGTGGCGCATCCTGCCGTAATAGCGACCAGCCCACCCAAAGATGCATTAATTGTGGTGCGCATTAAAATTGCTCTGGAACGGATCAATGCATACAGCATATAAGTCGCTGCTGCTGCACAGGCGGAAAGATGGGTATTCAGTGCAATTCTGCCTACGCTGACATCTGCACGGATGGTCGAAGCCGCATTAAAACCAAACCATGCCAGCCACAGAATAAAACCACCCAGTGCAACCAGCGGTAAATTATGACCCGCCAGATAATGGCTCTGACCATTACGCCCAAAGCGACCCAGTCGTGGTCCCAGTACCAGTATACCTGCCAGTGCAACCCATCCACCTATGGAGTGCACAACTGTTGAACCCGCAAAATCAATAAAACCTTTCGCTTTCAACCAGCCTTCACCATCAAAAATACTGCCCCATGCCCAGCTACCAAAAACTGGATAAATCACTCCACTGACCACAATGGCACTGACCACATAGGCCACGAAGTGAATACGCTCAGCCATCGCCCCACTGGCTATGGTGGTAGCTGTTGCGGCAAACATGATCTGAAAAAACAGTAAATTCCAGTACCAGTCATCGAGTTCATCCGGTGCAAAATGGCTCGTGCCGATCCATCCTGAAGCATTGACACCAAACATCAGACCGAAACCCACCAGCCAGAAGACCAGTCCGCCCAGACAGGCGTCCATATAATTTTTCATCAGGACATTAATAGTATTTTTACTGCGAACAGAGCCACTTTCGACCAGCGCAAAACCTGCCTGCATAAAAAAGACAAGAATCCCACCTATCACCACCCATATACTGTCCAGCGATATCCGGATGTCCTGTATATTCTCAGCCGCAATAGCGGAAACAGGTAAAACTGTCAGCGCCATTAAAATCAATAAATACTTTATATTTTTCATGAACTATCCCCAAAGAATAGCTCATGGTTTGCAAATTCAGTGCCAGTTATTCATCTACAGTTAATTTATAAGTAGCGCAGTCCTGCGTACTGAAGATTTATTTAAAAACTCAGCTTTCTTTGTATGACTCAAATAACTCTGACCGCCATGATGAAACAGAATATGAATGCATAAAAAAACCACCCGAAGGTGGTTTAAATCTCTCAAAGTCCTTCTTTATGAAAGAAGGACTTCCAAGAGTCGATACTCAGTGACCGCCGCCATTAATGGCCTTCGTCATGTCTTCCACAACTTTCTTCGCATCACCAAAGATCATCATTGTTTTTTCGTTATAGAACAGATCATTGTCCAGACCTGCATAACCTGTTGCCATAGAGCGTTTGATCACCATAATGGTACGTGCTTTATGTGCTTCAAGGATTGGCATGCCATAGATTGGTGAACTTGGGTCATCTTTTGCCGCTGGGTTCACAACGTCATTTGCACCAATAACAAGCACAACATCTGTTGCAGGGAAATCTGAGTTGATCTCATCCATTTCCAGAATGTCTTCATAAGCAACATCTGCTTCAGCAAGAAGTACGTTCATATGACCAGGCATACGACCAGCAACCGGGTGGATCGCAAAGCGGACTTTTACACCCTGCTCTTTTAAGATTTCACACAGCTCTTTTACTGCATTCTGTGCACGACCCTGTGCCATACCATAACCAGGTACGATCACAACGCTGTCTGCATTTGACATCAGGAAGCCTGCATCATCTGCTGAACCTGAACGGTGGTTACGCTGAGCTTTTTCACCATTATCAGATGCTGCAACTGCTGCACCACCCATCGCACCACCAAACAGTACGTTGATGATCGAACGGTTCATTGCTTTACACATAATGTAAGACAGAATCGCACCCGATGAACCTACCAGCGAACCTGCAACAATCAGCATGTTGTTTTCAAGTGTGAAACCAATACCTGCAGCAGCCCAGCCAGAGAATGAGTTCAGAAGCGATACCACAACAGGCATATCACCACCACCAACCGGTGCAATCCATACCCAGCCAAATGCAAGTGCAAGTGCTGTCATTGCCCAGAATGCCTGCATATTACCTGTCGTAAAGAAGCAGATACCACATGCCAGCATGGCAATGAAGATGATTGCCTGTACAGGTTTAACCCATGCACCTGAAATCGTTTTCGCCCATTTTTTCGCAGCCAGTTTACCGTACGCAAATACAGAAGCTGTGAACGTGATCGCACCCACAAAACAGCCCACGAACAGTTCAAACAGATGAACTTTGCTCATGTGCGCATGCTGAACACCTGCTGCGGTTAAAGCTGCTTCATTCTGTGCGAACAGTGCAGTCAGCTGGTTATTGTGCAGAATCGCAGCAATTGCAATCAGTACCGCTGCCAGACCAACCAATGAGTGCATCAGTGCAACTGTTTCAGGCATCTGTGTCATTGGAACTGTACGCGCACGGGCAATACCCACAACCGCACCCAGTACCATCGCACCACCGATCATCCAGACCACCGGATGGTCAGCAACAAAGAATGTTGTGATGACAGCAATCGCCATGGCGATCATACCGTAACGGTTACCCTGAATTGCTGTTTTAGGACCCGAAAGACCACGTAAAGTCAGGATAAAAAGGACTGCACCTACCAGGTAGAACCAATCCGCATATTCTTTAATGAATTCCATGGATCAGCCCTCTTTTTTCTTTTGCTTTGGCTTGAACATTTCAAGCATACGCGCAGTCACCGCGAAACCACCAAAAATATTGATACTTGCAAGGAATACAGCAACTGCACCCAGTACACTGACAACATTGATCTGCTGGAACTGTACATTTGCATCCACAATACCTGGAATACCGACAGTCTGAATCATCGCACCCACAATAATAATGGATGACAGTGCATTGGTTACCGCCATTAACGGTGTATGTAAAGCTGGTGTTACACCCCAGACCACGTAGTAACCCACGAAAATGGCCAGGACGAAAATCGTAATAGTTTCAACCATGATTAATCTCCTTAACCACGTTTCAGCAGCACCTGGCCGCCATGAGTCACTAAAAGAGCTTTTTGAATTTCATCTTCCTGATTCAGTTTAAAATTCTTATCCTGATCAAATAAAGTTTCAACGAAATTAAAAACGTTACGTGCATACAGTGCAGAAGCTTCTGTCGATACGGTAGAAGGAATATTCGGAATACCTAAAATCGTAACACCATTGTCTGTGACAACATTTTCACCGTTTTTAGAGCCTTCCACGTTACCGCCACTTTCAACCGCCATATCAAGAATGATTGAACCTGGCTTCATTTTGGCAACTGTTTCAGCTTTGATTAAACGCGGTGCATCACGACCTGGTAACAAAGCTGTCGTAATCACGATGTCAGCATTGGAAACTGCTTTATCTACGATAATCGCCTGATCACGGATATACTCTTCACCCGGCATCCAGCCATAACCGTTTTTAGCAGCATCTGCAGCTTTCTGTTTTTCTTCATCAGACATCGGCACATCCAGCCACTTACCGCCCAGGGATTCCACCTGATCACGTGCAGTAGGACGTAAATCTGTTGCTTCAACCACAGCACCCAGACGTTTCGCCGTTGCAATCGCCTGTAAACCTGCAACACCCACACCCATAATCACAATACGGGCTGGTTTCACCGTACCCGCTGCCGTCATCAGCATCGGGAACATACGCTGGTACTCAGCAGCCGCAAGCAGAACAGACTTATAACCTGCAAGGTTCGCCTGTGAAGACAGGACGTCCATGTTCTGTGCGCGGGATAGCGTACGCGGTAGCAGCTCAAGTGCAAAAGCATTGACCTGCTGTGCAGCAAACTTGTCCAGTTCCGTATTACGGTATGGGTCAAACATTGCAACCACAGTCGTTTCTGGTGCAAGTTTTTGAATTTCATCACCCTGAGGTGCACGAACTTTCAGAATAATCTGACTGCCGGTATAGGCATCGTCGGTAATTTTTGCACCAACCTGCTCATAGGCACTGTCAATGTAAGCAGCTCTAACGCCTGCTCCACGTTCAATAACAATACTATGACCAGCACTGATTAACTTTTTTACAGTTTCTGGCGTAGCGGCTACTCGGCTTTCACCGACGACAGATTCTTTTGGGATTCCAATCTGCATGAGCGTTCCTCAAGCTAAATTTTTCTTCAAGTAAACATCGTGGATAACCGATGTTTCCCCCAGGATGCGTTCTTATGAATTTTTGGATTCTAATTGAACTTTTATAAAATACTACCCAATATTTATTTAATAAATACCCATATTTTGAACTGATGATTCATAAAAATAATCGTACGATATATCCTATATTCATTCTGCCTTGATTTTATGACAGGTTATTTTTTACCTTTCAATCAAATCCCAGCCATTCCTGTCAACATTTCTGCTGCCCCCCTGATCATTCCAGTTCCACCCCAGAACATAACATTCCTGTCGTTTGACTTTTCAGACCAGATTCAACGCATTATTCACATTTTTATCGCATCTCAATTTTGCAGCTAAAACAACACACTCAGCCTTTTATCACTGATAAATTAGCTTTTCTGACAATTTACAGTGAAATAAGCTGTACAAAGATTGGCTGAATATTCATTAACTTCTGTCAGTTTTACGAGTCAGCTATCATTCCATTTTTTAATTTAATTAATAAAAAAAAGTACTTAAATGCAGTAACTGTTTCTTATACGCCTTAAGTACAAAACAGGAAAAAAATATTTTAAACTTTTTTTATTTGCCATTTTGACAATTGATATTCATAAAGGTCAGACATGTATCCATGCCTAAAAACGCACCAAAACAACGCATAAGTATGTCAAAAATCCCACCCCTTTGTTACATCTGAAGCCTGTACCAATTTCTTCTGTATGTTCAGACAGTCCTTTAAAGTAAATATAGAGAGAAAATGCTGAAAAACTGTGCATTTTTTAACTGTACTCATTCCATTTATTGCCTTCACTGATTCTTTTTTTGCATTTCTATTCCCATGAACTGGAATTTATACTGAATGTTCAATATGCCTGAACCGACCGATCAGATATGAAGTTTTCTTTGAGCAGTACTCAGCTGGGTTCCCTGTTTGCACTCAGTGCAGCATTCCTGTTCAGTACCAAAGCAATATTTATCAAACAGACTTATGCCATGTCGCCTTTAGTGGACGGCACTGTACTCATGGCTTTAAGAATGGGCAGTGCCCTGCCTTTTTTCCTGCTGATCTGCTGGATCAACCGTCACAGAAACAGGCAGATTGCTGCCAGAGACTGGTTGCTGCTGATTCTGGCAGGTCTGATCGGTTATTATTTTTCAAGCTGGCTGGATTTTACAGGCCTGATGTATATCAGTGCCTCACTGGAGCGGATTATCCTGTTTCTTTATCCGACCCTGACAGTAATCGCCACCAGTTTTATTCTGAAACAGAAACTGAGTCTGAAAAGTATACTGGCCATAGCACTCAGTTATGGCGGGACAGTCATTGTGATGCTTCAGGAACAAAGTACGGTGCCACATGAAGGAAACTTCTGGTTAGGTGTCAGCCTGGTGTTTGCCAGTGCCGTGTGTTTTGCATCTTATCTGTTGCTGACACCACGACTGATTCAGAAATTTGGCTCATGGAACTATACGGGACTTGCACTCAGTATCGCCTGTATTGGCACACTGACTCATTTTATGATCGTAACACCACAGCCTGTCGCACTGCTGTCCCAGCTCCCCCCAACAGTTCTGTGGTATGGACTGGCGCTGGGTCTGCTGGTGACTGTACTTCCTACAGTCCTGATTGCCCAGAGTATTTCCCGTCTTGGCGCTGCACAGTCCGCCATGATCGGTTCAATTGGCCCTGTGCTGACCATTCTGCTTGCCGTTGCCTTTCTGGGTGAGCATCTGAATTCATTACAGTGGTTTGGATGTATTCTGAATATTATTGGAGTACTGATGATCACCCTGTCCAAAAAAAGACTGTCCTGAAATACATGACTGTTCATGAATAATGCAGCCCGGCATTATTCATGAAATCTACAGGATATCTGCTTGCACATTTTCCGTTTCAATCCATGCTCTGTCAGCCTCCATTTTCAGTAACAGTTCCTGAAAATGTGCTCCTGCAGATTCTTCAGCGAGACAATCCCCTGGATTTCGTAAAGGACATTGTGTAAGTGACAGACAACCACAGCCTATACATTTATCCAGCTGTTGCCTGAGCTGTAAGAGACCTGTAATCCGTGCATCCAGCATTCCCTGCCAGGCAAGGGACATATTTTTCCAGTCCTGCTGTGTTGCCATATCGTTGCGTGGCAGTGCTGAAAATGCTTCCGCCACCTGTGCCAGGCTGATTCCCACCTGTTGAGCCACTCTGACGATTGCAACACGGCGGAGCATTGCCCGATGGTAACGGCGTTGATTCCCCGCAGTCCTTGTACTCCATATCAGTTGTTTTTCTTCATAAAAACGGATGGCAGGCACACTGACTTCACTGCGTGCAGCAAGCTCACCAATACTCAGCCATTGATGAATCCGATGTTCTTCAGCTGTTTTTTCAATCTTTTCCACCTTGACCTCAAGTTAACCTGAGCTTTGATACTGAGCACTATAACAAAATGTGTGCAGGAAAGAGGATGAATGCGGAAATAACAATTCATACACCATGTTTCAGACTGATGAACCCCAATACGCTTTATAATCCACGCCCTTTTGCGTATAGTCACATCGCAGAAGTTAAACACTTTTCACGTTTACTTCACATCTCAGGACAAGGTGGTGAAAACCAACGAGGACTATTATCCAAAGATTTTTCTCAACAATGTGAGCAGGCTTTTCAGAATCTGATAAATGCTCTGCAACATGTTCAGGCTGATCTGATGGATATCGCTGTGTTAAGAGTTTTAGTGGTTGATCACAGCCCTAAAAAACATCAGTTTTTAATTCAGGAAATGCAGAAACGCTGGAAACATCATGATTTTCCCGCCTGTACCCTTATTCCTGTTCCGTGTCTTGCCATACCAGGTATGCTGATAGAAATTGAAGCAACCGCCTATTGTAAATAACAGAACAATAAGGTGTTTTTCACATGAATTCTCCTCTCGATATCAGTCAGGACAGAGCCTTGCTGTGGCTCATGGCAATTGCCTGCGGGCTTTGTGCTGGAGCCAACTACTACTGTCAGCCACTGGTTCATTCCATACAGCAATATTTTGACGTTCCTGAATCTCAGGTTGCCCTGACCGTAACTTTCGCACAGGTTTCTTATGCCCTGGGTTTATTATTCATTGTTCCCGTTGGGGATATTGTCAATAAAACCCGTTTTATTCCCCTGCTGATGTTTCTGGCTGCCATTGGTCTGCTGATCTGTGCATTTGCAGTCAATCTGCCGATGCTGTGGCTCGGAACAGTCATTGCTGGTCTGTTTTCAGTGGCTGCTCAGGTACTGATTCCACTTGCAACGATGGCTGTTAAACCTGAAAAAACTGGTGAAGTTGTAGGTTTTCTAATGAGTGGATTACTGGTGGGCTTACTGCTGTCCACCAGTCTGGCAGGATTACTGTCAGATCTGTTCAGCTGGAAACTGATCTATATACTCAGCTCTGTACTGATGCTGATTCTGGCTTTCATGCTGAAATCACGGTTGCCTCAGGTACCACTGATGAAAATGAGCTATCCCTCTATTTTCAGATCCATGGGAGTACTGTTAAGGGAAGAACCCCGTCTGATCTATCGCTCCATGACAGGTGGTTTTGCTTTTGCAGCCATGAGTATTCTGTTTTCAACCATTGCTGTACTGTTAACCTCTGAACCTTTTAAACTTCCTGATGTGATGGTCGGTGTTGCTACCCTGATTGGTGTATTTGGTGCACTGTCCACAGCATATATTGGTAAAATAGCAGACCGTGGTTATACAAAAATACTGACCTGGGCAGGAGTCGCTGTACTCGCAGTCAGCTGGATATTCCTTTATTTCGGCGGTCAGTCACTGATCAGCTATGTACTTGGATATGGAATCATCAGCTTTGGACTGGCAATCGTACACAGCAGCAATCAGAATATTATTTTCCGACTGCGCCCTGATGCAAAATCACGGATCAACTCCATTTATATGACTGCCTATTTTATTGGTGGTGCCTGTGGTTCTGCACTGGGTGTGTATGCATGGCATCATGGAGGATGGAGCATGACCTGTCTGGTCGGGCTTTTACTGGTCACAGGTTCAGCACTGTTTGCACTGTTGGATACCTTACATCAATCCAAACAACAGACTGCTTAATTTCAGTACAGTGCAGAGACAGCCTGATGCTGTCTCTGCACTGTATATTTTCATGACATCTGCACCACAGGATAAAAAGGTTTTCCCTGATCCAGTATTGCTGCATTTTCAAGCAACAGGAAAAGAAATGCTGAAATCAGTGCCGATAACAAATGACAGCCATCGTACAGCTGCTTACGGTTAACCGTACTGTTATGTGTTGCACCACCATGTATAAGCTGAGTTCTTAAGGTAGACAAACGACTGAACAGCATCATGAGCGTTTCAGGCGTGTTTTTGTTTTCAAGCGCCTGACTGGCTCTGTTTTTTTCTGATTCAAAATCTTCTTTCCATTCAGACTTACTGATTTTCTGATTCTGAAAATCCCAGAACTCCTGAAATGCATAAGGATTTTGCATAAACAGACGGACAGGCTGGCTGTATTTTTCCCAGATGATCTTATAAATTTTATGTTCATGATCAGCATGGCAGATTTTATCAATAAACTGCCGGAGAATCTGTTTATCCTGAACGGCAGTTGTTTCCTGCGCATATACAGCGTTAAATGAAATCCATAAAGTGATAAATTTCAGGTCAATATCCTGATCCAGATCTATGGCTTTTTTCAGCCAGCTCAACCCCCTATGGATTCTGAGATTAAACTGATCTGTATTTTCATGTTTTCTGTCCTTAAATATCTCTTCCAGCACAAGCATTGTATCCCTCTCGAATATCTTTAATATTTTTATAAAATCACCATAACCTGCTTTAAACTTTCATTCAATCAACACAAAGTCATAGTTCACAGTAATATTCATCGGGCATCAGTACTGATATATCTCACCCAGTCTATTGTTTTCATTCAGTTAAAATATTTAAAATCTCTGAAGACTGCATGAACAGGTCAAACGTGCTGTCGTGTTGTGTTTCGGATGCAGGGTGTCAGTTTTAATGGAAAGCACGTATAATCCGCAACCTTGTTGTATCTTCCCAATTTCAGTGTTCTACGGTTTTTAATTATGTCCGCCATTTCAGCATTGCAGCCACGTATTTCAGTCGCACCTATGATGGATTGGACAAACAAAAAAATATAATAAAATAAATTCAATAACTTAATCTAAATTAAAAACAACACGGCGTAAATTTGGTGTAATTTTGTTATTTATTTTTTTTCAATCGATATTTTTGTTTCGGGCTTTTCGGCTTATCGGGAATAGTACGTTCAATCAAGCCTGCTTCGATTGCTGGATTTAGATAATTTTTTTGAAACGTTGCTCGATGAGTTAAGCCTAGCAATTGCATCAGCTCAACTAAGGTATAATCGCCTTGCCCCAATGAAGAAATTAAACGCTGTACATGATCGCTAGCTTGGACGTCATCTTGAGCGGTGACATGATCGCTATCTTGAGCGGTCTCATTTGAACTAAGGATTGCATCTAAAATCATCTGCAGAATAAATTCAATAAATGGTGCTGAATCGGTACGATCTGTACTTGCCTGCAATGCCTTATAATAGGCTTTTTGATTTTGATAGATCAGGCTTTCAACGGGAATATTTGCAAAGATTGGATTCCATCTGCTTAAAATCAATGTTTGCCACATCTGCAGGTTTATCCAGTGTGCGTGCGTCCATCACTTCAAAGTCACCAAAACTGCGGATAATGGTCTTGATATCATCTTCGCTCATCTCGTTACGCTTAGAGCCGAGAGACTTACGCATCTTACTGTACAGATGACTACCATCAATAAGCTGTACTTTACCTTTGCGGATCGGGTCTTTTTTATTACTCAGTACCCAAATATAGGTGGCAATACCGGTGTTATAGAACATGTCATTTGGCAATGCGATAATCGCTTCAAGCAAATCCGCTTCTAGAATATAACGACGGATTTCACTTTCTCCGCTGCCGGCACTACCTGTAAACAACGGTGAACCATTCAGGATAATACCGATCCGGCTGCCTTGATCATTAGCTTGGTCACGATTACGCATTTTGCTGATCAGGTGCATCAGGAACAGTAAAGAGCCATCCGATACACGTGGCAAGCCTGCACCAAAACGCCCATCAAAGCCTTTTAGTTGATGTTCATCTTTAATCTCAACTTCAATCTTTTTCCAGTCCACACCAAAAGGCGGATTGGATAGCATGTAGTCAAATTTATCGTTTATTAACTGGTCATTGGATAGTGTATTGCCGAGTTTAATCCGGCTGACATCCTGACCTTTAATCAGCATGTCTGCTTTACAGATGGCATAAGACTCAGGATTTAACTCCTGACCAAAAGCTCGCATAACTGCATTTGGATTGAGTTCCAGAAAGTATTCCATACCTGAAGATAAAAACCCGCCCGTTCCGCATCACCCGTAACATTAAATACTAGTGACATAGTTGTAAGCTATAAAATATAAGCTATCCAAACCAAATTAAGATTGTCCATAGATAACTTGTATAAGTGGTGACAAATTTTTCTTTTTGTCACCATTCAATACTTTAATAATTACAAAATAATAAAGCTAAAAAATATTATTTATTAATTATTACTCGCAGTTTTACACCACTAATTTCATTTATATATGCAGCGGTAGCACCAATCACAGTCAATTGATCATCAGAAATTTTCTTTTTGGAAATTGCAGGTTGCACAATAGCAATACCTAGCTGAAAGTCAGCATACCTTGCAATTTTTGCTAAGTTGATTAAGTCCTCGAACTTACCTTTATCGATTCTAGAAGCTTTACCTTGGCTCAAACGATCTCGCTCTCTTTCCATTAAACGCAAAATTAATCTTTCTTTATCTGCAAACCACTTAACACTTTTTTCTGCTTGCCCTACAACTTGATATACATCATCAATTCTCGCACCTGGTTTAGCTACTCCATCTTTTTTAGAACAATATTTACAATGGAATAAGTCTATGATTAGCTTATTATCATCAATATTCTTTATTGCGACGATATC
Source organism: Acinetobacter chinensis (assembly GCF_002165375.2). NCBI lineage: Bacteria > Pseudomonadati > Pseudomonadota > Gammaproteobacteria > Moraxellales > Moraxellaceae > Acinetobacter > Acinetobacter chinensis. Next base: position 585,596 of record NZ_CP032134.1, on the reverse strand, counting down.
AGCAATTTCACCTGCGCCATCATCATCAAAAATAAAATCATAGTCATTCATAGCTTTGTTAATCGTAGAATATTGAATTGAATGCTTTAGCTTACTTTCTGTTTGTGATTCAACGGATATATCAACACCCTGCCAGTCCCAGTCTTCTGCATTATTAATGTCATATTTGTAAGCATAATTATCATTAGGGTAATATCTAAAACCACCATCGATTATTGAAGTATCTCTCAAAAAGAGCGTCGGAGAATTTTCCTCAAAGAACTCAGCAATTGAATATAATTGTTCGCCTATTTTGATCTCCAGACTATCTTCTGAATGGAAGACTACTTCTCCACGACTTTTAATCCTCATGGAAATTTTACTAAGTCCATATTGTGTTCTTAAACAGAACTCAAGCTCTTTCAGATCTAAATTCTGCTCATCACTAAAAATTAGCTCACAATTTATTAATGATTCTTCCCATTTAGTCGTTTTAACAATTATTTTCGATTCATTTTTTCTAAGAATTTCTATTGGCCATTCAACAGCAAGTACCTGAATATTTGGAAACTCTTCCAACCCTTCAGTTTGCATGGCTGTTTTCATAACATCATTTGTATTAATAGTATCGTCTAGTATTTTAGTACCCACTCCTTTGCACCATGCTACCCACTGGTCTAAAGAATCACTATCCATTGCCCAAATTTTACCTTTATATGAACAGCCAATACTTACAAGCTGACCATTTTCATACCCTTTACCAAAAATATTCGATTTAGTTGCTCTATTTGCCTCTATGTCAGGTATTTGATCATTAATTTCTGTTCCTGTATGCATGGAATAACGTAGCCCCTTCTTTTTTTTATTAAGACCAACGTTTTGAAGCTTTAATCTTTTTAAATGAGCTAACGCTCTAAATATATATTCACCTTTGACCTGTACAGCATCTTCCGCGATTATTTGCATTAATCTTTTAACCAATCCATCTTTCGAAGAGGAATGGATAAAAAGTAAATCTGTATCCTTATCATAAAAAGCAATATATAAGTCCCATGACTCATCGAAAAGCTCTTTGGAACTTGTCCAACCTACAGGTAGATAAGATTTAACAGAAAAAACTAATGTATCCTGCTCGTCATTAATTACTGAATCTACGATCTGAAACTGTTTATTCCCAAACTCACTAAACTTCTCTGGCTTCCATTTAGCAGACTTCATTTTATAAATAGTAGTACTTATACTCGGAGTTAATCCCAAATCTAATAATTTACTAGGTTCAGAAAACTCCTCTCGAAATGCTTGATATTCTTTTTCATTTTTAATCTTTCTAGAGCTAATACTACTAATTACTGTATTCCAGTCTGAATCTTCTTTATAAAGTTCTTCCAAACTTTCATTGACATTAGGGTTGGCAATATTTGCAATAAACTTGGCATCACCAACATTCTTAGTTGTTCTTGTAAACCTACCCGTAAATTGAAGCATTACATTGATACTTTTATGAGGATCATGAATGGCTGAAATTTTCAGCTGAGGAAGATCGAATCCCTCTCCAAGCATATTCACACATACGATGATCTTATGTTCTCTCTTTCTAATTGCTTTAAGAACTTCTGCTTTTTTCTTAGTTTTACTATCTATTAATACAGGATTAAGATCTTTTTCTTTCGAATATATATTGAAGATATCTTTGGCTCGCTTCATAGATGAAGCTCTAGCCATAACTATGTGATCTAACCCATTTTCTAAATCTTCTCTTAATAACAATATAGCTTGCTTAGCTATCGCCTCATCAGACTTTTCTTCAACAAATTCTCGTACAGGATGAAATATGATAGGTTTGAAATATCCTTCCTCTTGTGCCCGTTTTAAAGGGTAATTGAATATTATTTTTCCTTCTACCCTTGAACCATCACTTCGGAATGGAGTGGCTGTAAATTGAAATACAGATTTATCTCTAAATTGTGATTTAATCCTTGCCCAAGTAGAAGCAGTTACATGATGAGCTTCGTCAACTATTAAATGTGTACATTCACTAGTAAGCTTATCAAAAAATTCCTTTGAAAATTTTGATAGTGACGCCGCAGATGCTATTAAAACATTAGTATTTAAGATTTTAGATAGTTCTTCCTTATCAGTAACCCCATGCTTAATGGTCGAAACTACAGGATTAAGAATATCCTTTGTAACTAAACCTAAATCTCTTAATAAACCAAGTTGAACGAACTTCGTTTTGGTCTGCTCTCGTAATGCATCAGATGGAACAATAACAAGAGTTTTTTTAAACTTTCCTGCTACAACAATCGATAGAATTGTTTCAGTTTTCCCTGTACCTGTTGGCATAACAATTGTTGCTGCATTTTTTTCATCAGATCTTTCATAGCCAAGTGCAGCAAAAATTCCACCTAATTGTGGTGGTCTAAGTCCTTTAATTCCGACTGTTTGATTTTCTTCAATAAAAAGAAAATTAGAGTTCAACCATGATTTAAAAACCGAGTCTGCCGAATGTTCATGATCATCAAATGACAGCTTAGTTATCAAACTCTTCCCTATTTTAAACTCTTCTAATTGCCCCATATAAATACCCTTATAAAAAAAACTTTATTTCTCATGTTATTAAGTATTGATTTTTCGATCTTTTTTAGCTTATAGAGGGGTTACCCCCTCTATACGTAATTTTAACTGGCAATAGCTTTCTTTATAAGGTCATAGATTACGTCATCAGCGAATTGAGTTTTAAACTCTACTTTGACTTCTTTACTAATCTTGTTAAAGAGCTCTTTAGCATGTTCTATCTTGCGCTCCTCTTCTTTTCTAAGGCTATCTTTTCCATCAACATTTTTTGTTTCAATAATGAAATTCAAGTAATCACCTTTGCTTGTTTTAATTACATAAGCAAAATCAGGTGAATAGGTATAGCCACCTGATACAGGGATTTTAATTGAGTTTTTAGGAATTTTAGTAAAAACAGATACGGACTCAATCTCACCATCTGTAATGTTTAATTTTTCCAATTCTGAATCGTAAAATACATCTTCAAATAGATAACTATCTAAAGGTGCTAAGGAATGATCTAAATGAATGCCTAGATCACTTGCTGGAACCTCTTCATGAGGTTGACCATTTTCATCTGTAAATTTAGTTGGGTGTATACTATTAGATATCAAATTGTACCCAAGCCCAAATTTTGTAAATGAGTTATACAACAAGAACTTACTAAAGCCAGACTTAATTTTTCTAATCGTCTGTATATTCAGATACTCAGAAATATTGATTGTCTCTTGTACTGACATAAAAGCCTTGTGCAATGTAGAGGGTTTGATAAATGCTATTTGTGATAAGCGATTAATAAAATCTTTGTATGTCATAGTGCAGAACTTAGTGAAATTATCATCATCACCAAATACCGTTTTCGACATTGCCGTATCATTATGGATATAAACTTTCTCGATACGAGTTTGAACCCCGGTTTTTTTGAATTTATCTGACTCTTCAAGAAGGTACTTAGTAAAGAGCTTGAGAAAATCTTCTTCGCTACTAATTTTATATTCAAGGATCGCTTTTTGGTTAATCATTTAGAGGTGGTCCCACTTGTTTGAACAACTAAAAGCGTATTTATAAGTGATATTCCGCTCTAGTTAAGCCACCTTGTTTTGTTGGGGTAGCTGATCATAGTAAAACTCATTTGGTGTCATTTTGTCTAGACTCGAATGAGGTCGTTTCAAATTATAAAACTCAAAATATGCACTTAATTGCTTTTTCGCATCTGTGACACTGCTATAAGCTTTGAGATACACCTCTTCATATTTAACGCTCCGCCATAATCGTTCAACCATCACATTATCTACCCATCGACCTTTACCATCCATACTGATTTGAATGCCATTTGATTTCAATACATCAATAAATGCATCACTGGTAAACTGGCTGCCTTGGTCTGTATTAAATATTTCAGGTCGACCATATTTTTCAATCGCTTCATTTAAAGCCGAAATACAAAAATCCACCTCCATACTAATCGATACCCTATGCGCAAGTACCTTGCGGCTATGCCAATCAATCACAGCACATAAATAAACAAAGCCTTTTGCCATAGGGATATACGTTATATCCGTAGACCACACTTGATTACTGCGCTGAATAGCCAACCCTTTGAGCAGATATGGATATTTACGGTGAGCTTGATTAGCCTGGCTTAAATTTGGTTTGCAATATAACGCCTGAATACCCATTTTCTTCATTAAAGTACGTGTATGACGTCGTCCTATATGATGTCCTTGACGATTCAACAAATCACGCATCATACGACTGCCTGCAAAAGGATATTGCATATGTAATTCATCAATACATCGCATCAGCTTCAGATCTGATGCACTCACAGGTTTTGGGCGATAGTAATAACAACCACGGGAGACTTTCAGCAGCTTAGCTTGCTTAGATACTGAAATCTGAAGTGAGTCGTCGATTAACTTTTGTGGTTGAAGCGGCCCAGTTTCTTCAACACACCTTCTAAAAAATCAATTTCTAATGCCTGCTCACCGATTTTTGCATGTAGTTTTTTTAGATCGATGGGTGGTTCTGTTGGAGCTTTTGATTGATCGAAAGCTTGCGAGGAAGCTGAGATCAATTGATTTTTCCAGTCAATAATTTGGTTTTGATGAACATCAAACTCAGCACTCAATTCAGCAAGTGTTTTTTCTGCTTTAATCGCAGCAAGTGCTACCTTAGCTTTAAAATCATTTGAATGATTTCTTCTTGGTCTACGTGCCATAAAATACTCCATATATTGATGTTTATAACATCATTTGAGGAGCAGAATATCACTTATAGGAGTTGTTCAAATTTACGGATCCATCTCTCAGATCCATCATTAAGTCCAATGCTTCAATATTAGGATATTTAGATAAAATTTTATCTTCTAGTTCTTGAGTCAGTTTAGATGGTACAGTTTCTTTATAAGCAGTCTCGTTCACTTCCTTAATCAAGGAATCTACAAAATTTTTCTCTGTAAAATCAACAAAATAATTTAATCTAAACTCGCCATTCACACGAGCCATAAATTCATTTACTGGTAATCGAAGACCACGACCAACTTCTTGAAGTTTAGATGTTGTGCTACCACTAGAACGCAACTTACAGATAGTAAAAATGTTAGGGTTATCCCAACCTTCTCGCAACGTCCACTTAGAGAAAATAAAACGTCTAGGGTTATCTAGTGATAGGAGCCACTCTTTATCGTGCAAAATCTCGTTAATTTGTTGCTGTATTTTTTCATCTTTATCAGTGTTATCTATTGAAAAGTAGCCTCCATGAACACGGTCTATATTAGCGATCATTTTCTCTAAATGCTGCTTATAAAACTCATCTTTTTCAATTTTGAGAAGAGACTGTGCTTCAGCCAATACCCATTCTTCAAACTTAGTTTTTAAACTTCCAGATATGTTATTTCCATCACGGTAACCTTCAATATCATCTATAAAGAACAAAGTAAGAGGCTTGATTCTAGGCCGTTGAGTTAACATTTCTCTTTCTAATTTGAAATGCTCTTTAATCGCTTTCCGCATCATATTGTTTTCAAGCGTATCTGAGTAGGAATAAGGGTTAATAGATTGATTAACTTTTAACTCAACTCCATTACTAAGAACGGCCGTCTTTGTATTCATCGATTCAATATTTAAATCGTGAATCGCGGGGTGAGTTTTAGCTAAAGATTCACCTTTAGCAATTCTAATTATTTTTTTTAAGCCATTTTCATTAAGCTCAAATGTTGCTTCTTTAGTAGTGGATTTTTTTAGCGTCAAACTCGCTACATCATTACCAACCATTTCTTCAATGAAAGTGTTAATACCCTTAACAAGATCACGATTAAAAGCGTCAACTGCTGTTAAGCGATAAACAAGATTTCGATAGTCTTCATTAAAAGTTGCACCATAACGAATAATTTTTTGAGCATTGAGCTTTTCAATATTCTTCCAGGTTGTTCCACCTATAGGAAATTTATGGGGTTCATCAATAATTACCAATGGCTTTATCGCACTAATCGCCTCAACAGGGGTGCTATATCTATTGTCTAGCAAACCACGATCATATATTTCAGTCAAAGATGGTGAGTTCACCATTCCTGAGTTGATGACCATTACATGAATATATTTTTTATTGTAGTTATTTGCCTCGACGAAATCATGGACTGCTTGAGGCATAAACGATTTAGTATTTTTCTTTGATGATGTCTTGCTCTCTACTACGTAAATCTTAAGCTCACGTTCAGTTTCTCTAAAGTGGTCTTTAAGAGCATCGCTTTTCAGGAAATTTACAGTACCCGCTTTGATAGAAAGCGTCGGAACAATAATAATAAATTTATTAATCCCGAATGCTTTATTCAACTCAAACATAGTTTTGGTATAAGTATAAGTTTTACCCGTACCTGTCTCCATCGACACATCGATAATATTACTGTCTTCATTGTAATACTTTGGGCTATGTTCGATACCATTAAACTCATGTATAGCTTTGATGTTAGAACTAAATTGTTGCTTGGTGATCACTAATTTAGGGTTGGCTAAAAGCCTAATTCGTTGATCATTGTCTAGCTGTGGCTCAGCACCAACAAACATATTAAGAACCGCATCTACACCCGTTTTTTGATGTGGCAGATTTTTTTCAAAAGTAAATCCCTTGCTCATTAGTTGCGTACCACCACGTCAATTTCGATAGACTTTTTATTAGCATAGCTCTTCAATGCTTCATTTAGCTCCATTTGTCTCATGCTATCGAAGTTATTTGCATAGTAAACAATTTTGTTCGGATCAAAGTCTTTATCTTCAGTATCATCAAGCTTTTGAAGAAGAGCTTTAAGTGCATCGCTATTGAAATCTGGTGAGATCATATATAAGCGTCTATCACATAAATGTGCTGTATATCCGTTTAGATCAATCTCGTAAATAGGAGTAGTTAACGCACTACCATCATACAAAGCCCAGGTTGTAAGTAATGTACTGTATTGTTCATCCGTCAAAAGAACATCATCAAACATTGTAAGATTTGATAACGTCAACTCTTTCTCATCATCTTTAACACGGAAGTCCTCAACTGTTTCAAAAATTTTAAACCCTAAATCACCCTGATTACTCCCCCCCATATCTTTAATTTTTTGTGCGGCTTTTAATATCCGATCTTTTGTTATCTCAAAAATCACCTCATATCCATGCTTATTAGCAACTGAATTAGTATTAGTTTTTTCAGGAAGTTGAACAGAAATAAATTTTCTGTTTTCATTGCGTTGTGCATTCAAAGAAAGTACAGCATGAGCAGTCGTACCAGAGCCTGCAAAGAAATCTAATATTAAATCACCATCATTTGAACCTAATAAAATTACTTGACTAATTAGATCCACAGATTTTGGATTTGTAAAAACTTTCACCCCATCAAATAACGCGCTAACCTCTTTGGTAGCTTTTTTATTTCCTGCTTCTGATGTCCACAAATCCGACACCTCTCGACCATCTTTTGCATAATGCTTTTGATAGATTTGCCACTTTTCAACATCATCTTTTTTAACTTTCTTCCAGACAATTTTATCCTGTTCAAGCAACTCTTTATAAGTTTCTTTCCCACACACCCAACGACTCTCCCAGCCCTCCGGAGCTATTGGATAAACTTTTTCACCGTCTGGATTAATTACTGGGAAAAACATACTAGGACGATCTTCTCTTCGATTCTCACCACCAGTTCGTCTTAAAGACCTTAACAAATACTTTCCATTCTCATCTTCTTCATTGTAAATTACTAATTGTTCAGCAGTAATTGGCAATTTATTTAAACTAGCTATATCAGACTTTGCATATATGATGATGTAGTCAAGCTCTCTTGCAATACCCCGGCTTCCAGATCCCATTCTTGTTCCTGTTGAACGTGAGATGACTCCGATAAAGTTACTTTCACCAAATATTTCATCACATACTAATTTCAGTTGAGATAGTTCATTATCATCAATAGAAATGAAGATAATTCCATCTTCTTTTAATAATTCCCGAGCGATATAAAGTCTAGGATACATAAAGGTCAACCAAGCACTATGAGTATTTGAACCTTTATCTGCAAAACTTAAAATTCTCTCTGCTTCCTCAAGATCTAGACCTGCTAGTTCAGAAAGCTGCTCTTTGCTAAATTTACGATCATCGTTATAAACAAAACCATCTGAGCCAGTATTGTAAGGAGGATCAATGTAGATCATCTTAACCTTTTCACTGTAAGCATTAATTAGATGCTTCAGAACCTCAAGATTATCGCCCTTTATAAGTAAATTTTTACTATTTTTGTGTTGCTCTTGGGAGTTATGCTCTACATCTTCGTGGATCAGAGTTTTAGGAGGTAGATTTGCGAGCAAACGTGAGTATGACTTGCCTAACCAGTTTACCGAGTAACTTTCTTTCGATAGTTCAATATTATTTTCTTTAACAATTTCAAGCATTCTCTCTTGAATGAAATTTCCATCTAAATCAAAGCAATTGGGGAAGTTCTTTTTAAGGATTGCAAGCTGCTTACTATTTGCAGTCTCTACATTTGAATATACTGTTTCTTCTTTAAAGTTCATCTTTTTTCCAAATTCAATACGTTAAGATCAATCATTATCTGATTTATTAGTGATTTTGATTGACGCTTCTGTAAGGCCAATCCTAAGAAGTTCTGCTATTGCACCATCTAAGCTCTTGAAGATACGTGCCTCATATGGTTGTCTAGAGCTACTTAAAACCAATGGTTCACCATTCCAATTAGAACCATTAAAAACCACAGTGTATTCACCTTTAAAACCTACTATTTTGGCTTCATCCAAAATGAAATTCTTGACTCTTTCTTTTGCCATAGAGCTAAGAATGCAATTCCCGCCATTTAACCCGGATATAGTCATAGACCACTCAATAATTATTTTTGCAACAATAATAAATATTGTATCAAAATCATTTTTTGAATGTAATTATTATTAACAGCATAAGTAGACAGTTAAGGAAAGAAGAGTTACCTAACAATTATTTATTTGAATAGCCACCGATTTTGTAGACACTCTTTAGTTAGATAAAATGGCTAATTAACGAGGTGTTTATGAGCAGTAGCAAACGATATCCTGAAGAATTCAAAATTGAAGCAGTAAAGCAAGTGACAGAAAAAGGTCATAGCGTGGCTGAAGTTGCCGCACGCTTAGGTACAACCACGCATAGTCTTTATGCCTGGATTAAACGTTATGATCCTCAACAGCCTAAAATCACAGAATCTGGTGATCCACTGGCGGAATTGGCAAAGCTAAAAAAAGAACTTCAAAGAGTCACAGAAGAAAGAGACATATTAAAAAAGCCACGGTGTACTTCGCAAGCCAGTCCAAGTGAGGTATGCCTTTATTCGGGACAACCAGCGTATCTGGCCAATCCGTCGTTTGTGTTCAACTTTAGATGTTCATCACAGCGGCTATTACGCATGGTTAAAGCAACCCATCAGTGAGACTGCTAAGAAACGGCAACAGCTTTCAGGTCTCATTAAACAGTTCTGGCTCGAATCTGGTGGAGTTTATGGCTATCGCAAGATTCACTGTGATTTAAAAGATACCGGTGAAGGCTGTGGAATTAATCGGGTATATCGACTGATGAAAGCGGATGGGCTTAAATCACAGCGTGGCTATCGCAAGCCTAGAGCTTATGCTGGTATGCCAAGTATTGTCTCCACAAACACTTTAGACCGGCGGTTTAATCCAACTCAGCCTAATCAGCGGTGGGTTACTGATATCACCTATATTCGTACACATGAAGGCTGGTTATATCTTGCGGTGGTGATTGATTTATTTTCGCGCCTTGTGGTTGGCTGGTCTATGAAATCGAGAATGACTACAGACCTGGTTTTAGATGCATTACTGATGGCTCTATGGCGAAGGAAGCCGAAGCATAAAGTACTCATTCACTCAGACCAAGGCAGTCAATATACGAGTCATGAATGGCAAGCTTTTCTCAAGCATCATAATCTGGAAAGCAGTATGAGCAGAAGAGGAAATTGCCATGATAATGCTGTTGCTGAGAGCTTCTTTCAGTTGCTAAAGCGAGAGCGTATTAAGAAGAAAATTTACGTATCAAGATCAGAGGCTAGAGCAGACATATTTGAATATATTGAAATGTTTTATAACTCAAAACGACGACATGGTTCCAATGAGCAACGTTCTCCATTAGATTATGAAAAAGCCCATCAAAAGATGGTTATGTGTGTCTAGAATTTTGGTGGCTATTCAAACATCACTTTCAGAAGAAAGACTAATAGACTTTATAAAGCAAAATGAAGATCGAAGACAAATGAAATTATTCGGTATTATGGCCTTATCTTTAGAAAATAAATATTCTGCTGAAAAATTTATAGATGAAGATGTTAAATATGCCCTTGAACGTATAAGAAAACTCTTGGCGCTGGAAGATAACAGTCATGCTGAGAAGCAAAGACAAGCCATTGATTTATTATTAAAATCTTATTGATGAAGTAATATTCCTTACGATATTTAATTAAGTACTTTTTAGAACAGTAGATTTTTACCCATTCAAGCCAGAATGGGTTTTTTTTTGTGGATTATTCACGATACACGCCTATTCATTAATCAATTTTTCATAATTTTGATTAGATATTTAATCAAAAGATTGCAAAGTTCCCCACTATTTTATCTTGTTATGTCTGAAAGATAGAACGAAGCTTTACAGAACCATTTATGAAATTACAGATTGATGATTAAATTTTATTTATTTAGTTTTTCTAAACAATATATTCATAGCTATCTAAGAACTGCATTGATTTATGCATAAAAAACTAATAGGATTATTAATATCCTATTAGTTTTTTATGTGACCATCACCTCTTTACCCTACTAAATTTATGAAGTTGAGGTAACTCAACAAACGGACACAGATCAACAATAAATATATGAAAAATAATAATTTACTTTTTAACTCTATGTTGTTAAGATATATTGTCATTTAAATATTATATTAAATATCAAACACATAACCATATTGATATTATACCTATATGAACTCATGGGAATTAAGCATGCGTTTTATTGAAGATAAGAGCTTTTCTATTATTGATAACAATAAGTTAACTATTGATAGGGTTGGTTATTTAACTCTCGACGAACTTGCCTCGATAGAAATGTATCTAAAAGAATTAAAAACTGAAGATGAAAAATTATTACGAGATCCATACGGATATAAGTTCATTTTTAAAAAATATAAATTTTTTCTATCAAGGCGAAAAAATTTATGTGCTGAAGAGCTAGAAGAAAACTTTCCAGATAGTAAGTTTTCCCCTTACACAAATCTTTATTTACAGATAGCAGAAAGATGTAAAAATCTTGGTGATCAAGAGTTTTTAATAACTCTAAAAGAAGGATTGGATTCTGAGGTCTTTAAGAAAAAAGTTGTTCAGCAGAGAAAGTATACGAGTGAATATAAAAAGGAGGTTCGAAATTATATTAATGGGCTTTTTGAGTATCGCTCAAGGCTGTTAGTAATAAGAATAGATCTAAGCTACCGTAAAGGACTATTAGTAACTCCACACAATGAATATGGCTTTTTTAAGAGGCCATCTAAACCTGGCATGAACACCCCATTTACAAGTCCCACACCACAGAAACTTAGATTTTTAAAAGATTGGTTACTTGATGTTCAAAAACATAGAACCATGTTAATTAAACAACTTAAGAGACAATATTCAAAAGACTTTGTAGGCTATGTATGGAAGCTTGAATACACTGAAGAGAAATCTTTTCATTACCACATGATGTTTTTTCTAGATGGCTCTAAACATAGAGAAGATGTGGTTATAGCTCAAAATATTGGTGAGTTATGGGTCAGTGAAATTACGCAAGGAATAGGCTTATATTGGAATTGCAATGCTTTTAAGGATAAATATAGAAATCCTGGAATGGGCATGATTAGCCATCATGAAACTTTTCCAAGAGATAACATGTTAAATACTGCATTCTATTTGGTAAAAAAAGATTATTTTATTCGGTCTATTATGTTCGACTCAAAGAATCGAGCTTTTGGTAAAGGCCAAATCCCCGGAAAAAGTAAATCAGGACGGCCTAGAAAAAAATAGCACTAAAAGTCATAATGTATAGAAATACAAATTAATTTAGATATATATTTTTCAAAAAAGGTCTAAATTTGTACTTTAAGAAAGCTTTCCTCTATTACAAAAGTTATTTGAATGGAAAAAACTCTAAATTACCAAGAGCCGGCTACAACTAAATACAATCTAAGCGTAGAGCGATTGAAATTTCAATCGCTCTACCAATCAAAGAGGATCAGTAGAGCGTAGAATTATCAACAGAAATAAAGGATTAATAAAGTAAATCTAATAAGTCTTATCAGATAACGGTCTTTTCTTGGTGTTGCCTGATAGGTTCTTATTCGTTACCAAAGGCGGATGTGTTCTTTATTTTTTAATTCGATGATTAAGCCTTTGCTAAGATCAAGTTCCATTCCACTGCTAAATTGACTTTCAGGCAGAGCTTTAAAGTTATAAAGTTCTTGATCTTCTAAATTCCAAAGCTCATTACTATCCAAGATGGCATATTTACTAATATCGTTATCAGGCCATTTTATTTTTAATAAAGGATATGTACCATTCACTCCGAAGAAATCTTTTGTTCTTTTAGTGGAAGTCTTAACATTGGAAATGCTTACAGTGCATTTTTTACTAGCTATAACTTTTTTATATGCACAATTAAATGAAGCTGTTGCATTGTTTTGGTTAATGAAAGATTCAATTCCTTCGGCATGTGAATAATTTGCCCCAAATCCTAGTAACAATGAACCAAGAATATATGTTAAATTTTTCATCTCTTTTCTCGTAATTAAATATTGGTTTTTCATTTGCTATGATTGGGTTGTAGTTTTATATTTCAATCTATTGCTACATGTAATTTATAGACAAAATATATAAATAAAAAAGATGAAAGCAAACCTGTAATTGAGCTAGCAAAGCTAGATGTAATAAAACATTACAGCATCCAAAAACACAGATCAAAATGAAATCTAAACAAAAATAGTGATGGCAAATCTATCTTTCCGAGATGATAAGAGTATTTAGTCAATCAACTCAGAGAAGTAACGTAGAATAGTCTAAGACTACATTTCAATCGACAGAAAGTAACTTTGCCAGACAACAAGTAGATACACTAAAAACAGCCTTAATTTGTTCAAGAAAGTGAAGCTTGTTAACATGAATAGTTTTACTGACTACTGATGATCAAACAGAGTCATTGTAACGCTTACCTGACACTGAAGTTACAGAAAAATTTGGATAAGGCTTCTATCTGAAGCAATTCTTCAACAGCAAAAATGTGAATCTGCACAACCAAAATATGTGGTTTATTTAGTTGGCAATACGAGTAGCATTGGATTATTTTTTAAACCCATCTTAAATTTATACATAAAATATAATAATTTAACTAATGCAAAATATTGTTTATAATTATTTTTTTATAAATTCTATTTCTGAGGGGAAAATGAAGAATCAATTTTTATTCATTACATTATTAGCGGTAAGCGGCAATGTCTTAGCTGCATGTCCTGGCAATACAAAAACAGTCTTCTCTTGCACGACAGCGAATAATAAAACTATTCAAGTATGTGACGCAGGAAAATCTATTAGCTACTCTTTTGGAAAAGCTAGTTCACCAGAACTGTCCATTGCTGTGCCTCGTAATCGAGTAACGACTCAACAGTGGAATGGAATTGGTAGACATATGAGTTACTCTGTAAATATTCCTAATGGGAATACAGTGTATTCAGTGTTTAACACTGTTGATAAATTTCAGGAATATTCAGGTTCAGGTGTTGAGGTTATACAAAACAGGAAGCTGTTAGCTACTGTTAAATGTTCAGAATCAAAGAAAATCGTAAATAATATCGAAGGCATCAACTTAAAGAATGCCGATGAATAATAAAGACTAAACTTATAAGACATCAGAGCTATAGCTTTGATGTCTTATTTTTTTATCGGGGCTTTCGGAAATATCATTCGACTATAAGCTTTGAAATAGTCGAGTCGTAGTATTTTCAATTTGCATTAATCATTTCATAAATTGTTGATCTACCTACACCTACAAATTTGATCACTTCTTTAATATTGATAATCTGATTCATCTGAAAAGTCTGACCTGTGAACGCATTCATGATGTTTACTCCTGATCACTGATGCGAGCGGGTATTCGCTCAAATGATCGGCCTCCTGTGTAAAGTTTCACTTTCAGGAGTTCACAGCATGAACTGATTTCTGCAATCCCTGCTGAAGATCCTGTACCAGGCTTAATCCCTTGTCCTGCTTCTGATCCCACTGTTCTTCACCAGAATAAAACTCTTCAACCGCTTCCACACCATCTTCACTGTTCATTTCAAACCTCACATTGTCATAGCCATGCCTCGCTGTGCGATCCAGTGCCTCCTGATTAAAACCACTTTGCTTACCCTGCTGATCAATATCCTTCGCCATCTGAATGGCCTGCTGCAGGTCTGTCCCATCTCTGAGCGTCAGATCCACGTAATACACAGGCGTTCGATAGCTTTGTGTGGTGGACTTACCCCGAAGTGTCAGTTGCAGTGGAAGGCATGACAACAGACCATTCGATGCAGCATGGTAATAACTCAACCGTGCTGCCAACGTCCGAATACTGTTAAAACCCGTGGTTCTAAAAATAAATGTCCCAAGTTCATCAGATTCATCCAGATTGACATAAAGGCGTCCATAAGGCTTACAGAGTCCACTCTGTCCCAGTGGACATAAGTCAGGAGACGGGCATGGATACTGCTCTACGCCCTGACTAGTCAGTCGCTGGCAGCTTTCTCCATTGCCGACACATATGGGACGTCCTGTCTGACGGTCAAATAAGGTATATTCCGCTCTCAGGTTGAGATCAGAATCATTGAAGATCATCCGTACCGGAATACTTCTTAGCTTTTGGTTCTGTGCTTTGGCACGCAGCTGCTCATCTAAAGGATGTTTCACCCATCCATCCTTATTCTGAATCTGACTGGTGACGGTGAACTGATCATCCTTTTCAGGGATACGTTTGCCGTTCTTTTCAACCATCCTGCCTATACTGATCCGTCCCAGTACAGGTGGTGTAATTGCTAAACCTTTGATCATGATCATTACCTCTTCTGTTTAAATATTCTGATTTGCCTGATCAGAATGAAATCTGCATAAAAAAATCCCATGCGGCCTGGCATGGGATGTCTGGATCACTGCTGAATGTTCTGCTTAGGCTAATCGGCATAGATACTGAAACGTCTTGAACCCTGTTTAGCCTGTGGAAACTGATTCAGATATTCAGGATGCAGTTTCAGTAAAGCCTTACTGTTTAAACTGACCGAGTCCTTCGCCTTTTTCCACGTCACTGAACCTGTTTTAAAGGTTGCCCGTTCAGTGTTCTGCATTCTGGCCTGCAGCTGATGTTTCAGCAGATCAAACTGTTCCTGATACTTTTCTATGTGATTGCGTGCCTGAATCAGCTGTTCAAACTGTTGACTGGCCTGATCATCCCCAGATAAGTCAGTTGTACTCAGCGGTACATGCTCAGGATACAGCTGCTGCAATGCTCTGGCTGCCGACGCACTGGCATCGGCTTCAGGTGGTGTATCCTTTTCAACACACTCCCAGAAGTAACGTTCTGCCTGGATGATGTGCTGAATCACTGATTCTGAGCGGGTCACTTTAAAGATACGGGTTTCATGTCCGCAGATCAGCACACAGATATGTGCCGCCTTCCTGCCGGTGACGGCTAGCTGATGCTGTACCTGACACAGCACATACAGCGGCACACCATCGCGCCATAGTCTGGCACCGTGTTCTCCGGCTGTTTTACATTCAAGTATCTGTACATCGGCATCCCCTGTGACGGCATAATCCAGGTTGGCCAGCATGAAATGCCTGTCAGGATCGGGATGCTGCAGAACAGCATTGACCCTGCGGACTTTATAGCCGGTATGCATGCTGTAGTATTCAGCCACTAAAGGCTCCAGGCATTTTCCCCAGTACAGTGGTGCATGCCCTTCACTTTCATCTTCAATGGATTGTTGAATCCGTCCTGTTTTAATCATCCACAGTTCAAGCATCGACATATAGGGATTCAGTCCACATGCTGCGGCACAGTCACTGCTGCCGATGCCTTGCCGGCGCACTTCCAGCCATTCGGCCTGACTGAGTTTTCGGGTATCCACAAAGCGTTTTGCGGTAAACAGTTTAGGACGACCGGCATAGCTGTTGACTGCGGGATTCGGTGTTACATTCAGAGAGCTGTTCAGAGCTGTATTCATCATTATTTCCTGTTTTATAAATTTCGGGCATAAAAAAGCCGTGCCCGAAGACACAGCTTTTGAATGCCGTCAATCAGATATTTCTGAGATGGAGACTGGAGAACCTGTACACAGACCCAGGGCGCTGCTCACAGTACAGGTCAGCGGTCAGGCTTAAGCAATCATGCTTAAAGCCTGTTCCAGTCCACGCTGCTTAAGTCCAGCACCTGCACCGAACCATGCTGAGTCAAGCCGGTGATCCTGACTCATTGCCCGACGCTCATGATCAGCAAACTCAGTAATACTGCACAGCAGACCATAGGCTGTACCTTTTGCTGAGCTGAGTTCTGCACCACGCCCCTGACCATTGAACATTTCCATGGTTTTTGTCATGGCTCTTGCATTCGGTTCAGATTTTTCCCTCTTAACCGATTGCGCTGCCTGAGCTGCCACCCCCCGGTAGAACTGAATGATACTGTCCTCCTGATCGGTCACATTCATGCCGGTGCTGTTGAACACCGCATCAAAATAGGCTGCTGCTTCAGTCTGAGTAACCTTACGCTGTGTCAGCTGTTTCATTTCATACATATGTTCATCCCATGTACGCACTGAAATCCCCAGTTGCTGTTTAATTTTCTCTGCATCAAACCGGGTACTATGCGGAACCTTGACTACACCTGCACTGCAGTTCTGCCCTTTGAGGGCAATCGCCAGGGTGTTGTTGCAGACCACCCTGATACTGGTGAACTGTGCTGTGGTCGCCAGGGTACCGTCACATCCTGTTGCCAGTAAAATATAACCATTGCTGACATCTTTGCCTTTTAAGGCTGAGGTTTGACCTGTTTTGGCCAATGCCCAGAATTTCCTGCCACCTTTCAGCACACCTGCAGTTTCCAGTTCAAAGCCGGACTGTTCGGTCAGGTCACGGTAAAACTCCAGTATCTCCCGGGGCTGGACTTCCTGATAACGCTGACTGACCACAGACAACGGAGCATGAGTATCTGAACGGTATAACACCCGCTGCTCCTCATAGGGCATGATGATGCTCTGTCCCCGTTCATTCTGTGCCATATAACTGACATTTGAGGATTCAATCTGCCAGTCCATGCCGGCCTGCTGTGCCCAGACGTCAATGGGCTGGTTCTGACTGAGCTGACTGCCAAGACCATGCCATGGGGTCTGTCCCACATAAGCCATATTTTCAATTTGATGTGCCATGATAATTTCCTTAAAAAAATTGCTGTTTTTAAAATGATCCAGTTCAGATTCCGGGCATAAAAAAGACCTGCTGAAAAAGCAGGCCAAAGGGGTAAATCATGCAGTGTTCAATCTGCGTGAAGATTCATGTAAATGTTATATATCTGAAATATATTGAAATCGGGAACGGTCGGTAAGCGAACAGCTTTTCAGCTGAACCTGCCGGCTGTGATTGACCTTGTGCTGCTCTGCGATTATGATTTGGATGCTGGTCTACATTGCCAGCCGGTTTTAGCAGACCGCTTACCCAAAGCACACTAAAAAGTTCATCTTTTTGGTGGGCGACCCTGCGTGTCCCCCTCTGCGGCGGAACGGGAGGGGGACACCTCCGGGTGTGCTGATCTTTTTGGGTATCAGTCTGCTAACCCCTTTTCGTTTCGCCACCATTATTTAGCAGTAATGTGGTGAAGCTTCTTTATACCCAAAGGAGTCATCATCATGACCAAGCATTATCCCGTACTGCTGTTTTCTCTTCAGCCTGCCTGGGCTGCAGCACTGCCCTGACTTAAATTTACAGATTTTATTTCTGCCTGAACTGACCTGAAGACGGTCATGTCCTGTGGACGGCTTACGCCTGTCTTTTATGCCGATTCAGACGGATAAAAAATTCCTGTTCCAGAAGAACCAGAACAATAAATTTTAAGGGGGCGAATGAAAACTTCATTCTTCATGACATCCATCGCTTTGACTGTGCTTCTGCTTACAGGCTGTGCCGGTAAGTCCGAACGTCAGTTCATCAGTGGATGCAGATCCGGCGGTGGTGACACTGCCACGTGCAGCTGTATCTACAGCAAGCTTGAAAAGAAATTCGGTGCTGATGCACTGGAGCGTGAAATCCGTACCATCCAGCAGACCGAAGCCTTTCACAGGGAAATGATCAACAGTACTTATCAGTGTCTGAAGGAGTAAGGCATGAGGATTATTGCCGGTATTATCTGCATCACCGCAGTCATCCTTTTCCTGGGATTGCCCTTCATCGGAATGATGATTCTGTTCGGGCTTTTCTACTTACTTGCTCAATTCGCATTTGGGGGAAATAAATGAATCCATCCATTAAATCATGGCTGATCAGCGGCTATTTTATCATCGGTCTTCTTTATACGCTCTATCAGAGCTTCTGGGGACAGTACAGCTACAAGTCCTTTGCCTATCATCTCGGCCAGGGTGTGATCTGGCCTGCAGTGATGTTTCCGTCAGTGGGAAAATTTATCGGGGGCATGATCATCCTGATCATCATCGGCATTATTGCCCTGCGTTCAAAATAATCTGAAAAAACACATAACATATTAAGGAACTAAAATGAAAAAACTGATCACCGCATTATTACTGTCCGCCTCTGCCACTTCTGCTTTTGCAGCAGATCAGATGACGGTCAGTGGTAAAAAAGTAACCATGAGTGATACACGTTCAACACTGATTCAGAAGTTTGGCAAACCTGAATCCGGTACAGCACAGTTCAGCAACTGGACGCTGGGGAATCTGAGCATTTATGCCAGCCACCCTTCAAAGGGACTGAGTCAGTTCAGTGTGACACAGACCGGCAGAAAATCCGGCAGCCCTGTCATCACAACAGGAGGTAAAACCCTTCAGCTGGGTAAGGATACTATCCGTACCGCCACAGACAAACTGAAACATGGCTGTTTCAGTTTTGACGAGGGTCGTCAGGGATCAACCTATTCCATGGCGCTTCAGCCTGCCGGTCAGAAGTACTACATCATTCTTGAAACAACAGGAGATGCTTATGATGTCAGAACCATGGCCGGCATGCCGATTACAGGCTTTACATTTACAAAGGAAAATCCTGAGTCCAGTGAAGGCTGTCGCTGATTCCCCTCTGTCATAAGAATGTATTCTCCTGACAGCATTCAGTACAGGCTGACCCTTATCAGTCAGCCTGTTTCTTTCACTGCTGTTCAGTCCTGCCGGCCGTAAAAGCTCCGCTGACAGATCTTACAGCAGTATCCGGTGGAGATCCCTGCACCGGTATCATTCCGGTGTGTTTCCATCAGATGCGCACAGGCTGCCCTGAGCAGCACCTCTGCCAGTCCTGCAACCCAGGGTGACAGGCGTAACCCTCCTGAAAGCGTTTTAAAGAGTATTCTCCCGGCTCCGAGCTGAGAGATCAGACTGACCGGACTCTGCTCAGGTCTGTGTCCATGTGGATGAGAAACAAAAACCGGATAAACCTGGTCAGAATGACAATATGGGCAATGTATAAACATGGCAGTACAACTCCTGTGAAAAATAATGGGCTTTATGTATAAGCCCCTGATCATTCAGATCATGATCTTCACGTGGATGATGTATGCCTGTCTTATTTTCTGTTATCCAAAGGTATGCATCCGCTTTCTGGTTTTCACTCGCAGATGCTGTGATTCCTTTTCCGGGCGCACCAGGTATGTCACCGTATTCAGCATATTATCCACTTCATCCGGATCGTTACGGTGAATCATCCCAATGCCCAGACGGTTACGGTCTGTGAACTGTTTAAGGTAGGCTGCTGTATGGCAGTTGAAATGACAGCCCTGTTCCTCTGTAATATTTTTCCAGAGCTTTCCGACACGGTCTGCCACTGAATATGCATTACGGCGTTCACTTCCCCTGTAAACCAGCAGCAAATGACAGTGATAACCTTTGTCCACTCCCTGCTCCAGTGCCCAGGCGTATTCAATCAGACCTTTAAACACTTTATCCTGATCACGTAACCGGGTACGGAGTACATCCATATCATCACTGAACTGCTGAATACCGATCTGATTCTGGTACTTAAGCGGATAAGCCAAATCGACGCGTACCACTAAAATTCGTGAATATTTATCACTGATTTCTTGCATACGACCAACAAGCGTCCTGGTATTTTCTGACTCACTATGACGATGATCACGTAATTGTCGTTTATGTCTACGATAATGCCACTTGAAATCACGCTGAATATCTTCAAAAGAGATTTTTATTAAGCGCTCATATAAGCATTCAGGATCATCCTGATATCCTTCTAAATCCAATAACAGCTCAATCATGGCTTCTATTGCAGGCATATAAGAATAATCAGGATTATAAATTTGATCGAACTGAACAAGCAGCCCTGATAACTGATCGTAAAAATTACGAGGCTTACGTTTCGTGATAGAGATATTCTCAACAAAATTTTCAATTTCGATCAAGATCTTTGATTCATTTACAGCTGTTGTCATGAGATTTCCTTATGATGGTTTAAATCATAAGAAGAAGATCCCTGTAATTATTTACCTGTACACTCAGTTATAAACTATAAGTAAAGTTATTATTTAATAATATTAATAACCCAATTAGAAAGACTCCAAAAACCACTCAATTACCCAAGAAAAACCAACAAAAATAACAATTAATAATCAAATACTTAAGCAATGTTTATTCACCTTAAATCATGTCAAATTAAAAACTCATACCCTTTTGAATAATCAGAAGCAGGAACACTTTTTGAGTATTTTCACACTACTATTACTCTGGCATGCTTGTATACAGCATATCAATTCCAGGTTTATTTTACACTTGGTTTAACAATGCAAAGGGATCTCTATCAAAGCTGTTAAGTTGTCCTCAATTATTCGTATCCAGAGTGTAGCCAATTATGATTTCTTGAAGTAACTCAGGACAATTTCTTAAATGGTTTATTATTGATTCTTCCTGATAGTCAGAATGAAAAGCCAGTTTTTTCCCCAGAATATCACTAACATTTTTAGCCTTTAAAGATTTTTCCAATTTTTCGTATTGCTTTTTACAGTTATGAATAACATTTTCAAACGACCTATTTTGAAAATTAATCAATTCCTCATTATATTTCTTATTCCGGTTAACCTTAAGTGCATACTCATTTTCTTTAATCTTGTCCTGCAATTTAATCATCTCATTTTTAACCCACTCCCTATTAAACAACTCAAACTCATAATTAATTTTTAAATATGAATCACTTACAGCACTATTAAGATTATTCCATTTACCTTTAACAGCTACCTCTTCTCTAAGTACGCGATACAAAACCTCTCTTTTTTTATAAAGGTTTTCCTCATATCTTTTTCTGACATTTAACAATCCATTGATTCTATTTTTAAGTTTTTTATTATCAAAACCATATATTGGATAACCTTCCTTAACATATAGATATAAGGCTTCTCTATATAGTTGATTATGATTTTTTTGACTTAGGCTATCGAAAATAATTAAACATGTCTTAATTTTTTCTGCAATCTCATATAGCGGTAAAACATGAAAACCATAAAATATCTTCTTTCGAAAATCTTTTAACAACGTGTAATGAGCTTCATGATCAGGAAATTTCAAATTCTCCATTGGCATCTTTAGCTGCGAAGTTAGTAAGAACTTAAAGCACGCCATTAATTCATGCAGAAGTTCCTCGTAATCAGATCTATCAATTTTTTTCATAAAAAAATAATAAAAACATAAAGATGACATAAATTCTAGCACTGTTTTTTTATATATCCCTAGTGTTATTTTCATTCAATTAGTTTCACTCTATCTTATGATTTATCGCTACGATGAGTTCAAGGCTTCGCAGGAAGCCTGAGCACATAGTTTAGATGCCCAGCTGGCTGATGAGGAGTCGAAAAACTACTCTTTAGAAAAATTCAAATTTCAACTACATTAATTAGGGGTTTTAATGAAATCATTACAACTTACAGCAACTGACTACCTCTTCATGAAATATCGCTCAATGATCGTTGAACTAATGACAATAGTTGCTGACTATTATCCTCACCTTAGTAAAGCTGAAGCATTGAGAAAGGCAAATAATCAAGAATTCCCTTTCTCCGTGTTTAAAATTGATCAAAGTAAACGTGCACCATTTTTGGTACACGTAAAAGACCTGGCAGATATTTTAGATAAACAGTATTCAGAAGCTTCAAAAGATTTTGCTACGTTTCATCAATGAGGCGTAGCACCTCTTCTAACTGCATAGTATTTCTTCTTGCCTTCACCGACACATAACGCTGTAAACTACTCCAGGAATCATGCAAACTTACTTTCTGAATCTCAGGAATAGTAAAACTTTGTTCTGCTAAACGTGTACAGCCTTCATGTCTCAAATCATGAAATCGTAGATCATCAATACCCAACACTTTACAAGCTTCCCTGAACTCTTTACCTAAACTTTTAGGATTTAATGGCAGTAGTAAGTTTTCATCATGTCCAAGCTTCAACATCCGTTCACGAACTTCTGACTGCTTTAATCTTTTAATCATTTCCTTACAAGGGTCAAGGACATCAAATGACTTATGATTACCTTTAGATCCATTTGGATTCTTTAGATCATGCACTTTCCATGTTGAGTGATGTGAATCATAGTCCCGAAAAAATAATCGAGTTAATTCAGCTTCACGTCTACATGAAAAAATAGCAAACCACATAATCAAATGCATTGGGTACTTAGAACCATAACGGTTTAATTTCCACCGTTCTGTAAAATATTTCGTTAAAGTAATCAATTCATCCGTTGAAGGAAGTCGATCTCTTTTTTGACTAGAGGATATTTGGCGTGTTTTTCTTAACTGAGCCGTAGCCTTATCAAAACCATTTAAATCAATATCCATTTCCCACATAACAGCAGCATGAGAAAGCACACCACGGATATGTAAAAGCTCATGTTGCTGCGTACTAGTCGCAATAGGCTCAAGTTCCAGGTGAGGTACTCCTCCCTTCCTTAAAGCAACATGCTCGGCCAAATGTACTGATTTTATTTTTGTGATAATATTGCGCGCAATTGGTAGCTTCTTAATTAAGAGCAGAGAATAGCGTTTCGTCCTTCCGTACTCGCTCCCGACTTCATCCAAATATTTATCTATGGCATCTGATAAGGTCAGATCAATCAGCTTTTCTTTGCCAAGCAAAATATCAGGATTTTCTTGAATTTCGACTTCTCGTTTCTTAACCCAGTTTTCAGCTAACTTCTTTGAGTGAAATGTTTTGCTTTCAGAGAAAGTAGGAAAGCCCTTTCGATTAATTCGAATCGCAGCACGATAATTAACTTTACCATCTGCACTTTTCCTTGCTGTAATTGACCCCATAATTTACACCATAACCTGTTTTTTTGATTATGGTGTAAAATTTGGTGTAAATGCAAACCGATTAACCCACCTAAACACAGGTTAAAACAGATTCGCGCAGGTTGCGAAATATAGATTAAAGGCATGATTTTTAATGACTATTAACAAAAACATTGAAAACACTCAATCTCCACGAATCAGTGTTGCACCGATGATGGACTGGACAACCCGCGATTACCGTTTTTTTGCACGCCTGTTTAACCCCAATGTCATTCTTTATACTGAAATGGTCACTACCGGTGCCATCATTTATGGTGGAGCAAACCGCCACCTGGACTACAACAAAGAAGAACATCCGATTGTACTGCAGCTGGGTGGTTCAAACCCGAAAGACCTGGCAACCTGCACAAAAATGGCGCAGGACTGGGGATACGACGAAGTCAATCTGAATGTGGGCTGCCCAAGCGACCGCGTACAGAACAATAAAATCGGTGCCTGCTTAATGGCAGAACCTGATCTGGTTGCAGAATGTATTGCTGAGATGCGTAATGCTGTTGATATTCCTGTGACAGTGAAACACCGCATTGGCATTGATGATATGCAGTCCTATGAAGAAATGCTGCATTTTGTTGATACTGTTGCAAAAACAGGCTGTAATAATTTTATCGTGCATGCCCGAATTGCATTGCTTCAGGGACTGTCTCCAAAAGAAAACCGTGATGTGCCACCCCTGCGTTATGACGATGTCTATCGTTTAAAGCAGGAACGTCCTGACCTGATCATTGAAATCAATGGTGGCATCAAAACTTTTGCTGAAACTCAGCAACACTTAAAACATGTCGATGGTGTCATGATTGGTCGTGAGGCTTATCACAATCCATACCTGCTGGCGGAACTTGGACAGTTATGGAATATGGAAATGCCTGACCGTTTTGAGATCATGGATCAGATGCTTCCATATATCGCAAAGCGTATGGAAGAAGGCGCACCATTGTCGATCATTACCCGTCATATCTTAGGTTTGTTCCAGAATTTACCGGGTGCCCGTAAATGGCGTCAGGCATTAAGTGGTGGCAATGCAAAAACTTTTGCAGATGTGGAAAATGCCATTCTTAACATTAAAGAAGCCATGAAACGAACTGAAGAATATCTTCAGGAGCATCAGGATCAAGCCTGACACCTGTCAGGAACGATGCTCCAGAAATCTGTAAGCACCTGCTGCCCTGCGCCAGCAGGTGATCAGAGCACCCAGGGTCAGAATCACCAAAGCTCCCAGCATGACAAAATCATGCTGCCAGACATACTGTTCAACCGCTGCTGCAACACAGGCAACCGTCAGTAAAGCCATGCGGTGCTGCTTTGCCATTGGCCCTGAAAAACTGGCTGGCGCACCAATGGAAACCGCCAGGGTACGGATATAAGCCGTCAGTACTGCAAGCAGCGCACCACACCATCCCAGTTCCACGCCATAACTGCTGGAAACAAGGGAGTAGCCAGCAGCCACAATAATCAGCGGATCAGAAATACGGTCTGGAATATCATTGAACAGCTCGCCAGAAGGTGTGGACTTCCCACCCTCCACAGCCACCAGCCCATCAAACAGATTACACAGCAAACGCCCCTGAATAAATACAGCCGCCAGCAGATACAGTGCAACTTTCCATAACCCTTGAGCATGAGGTGTGGCAAACAGATACACCGCAGCAAGTGCCGCAAACAGAATACTCAACAGTGAAATATGGTTCGGTGTAATGGATTTCTGACTCAGCCATCGGGCAAATCCATTGACCATTCCTACTTCGCGTACTTTGAGTGGACGGCGGTTTTCAAGAGAGGGTTCCTGTTGTGTCATCGTGTTTATTTTCCAGATTATTTTATTAAATTAATGGGTTGCCTGAGTTTTCAGCTGTTTATACAGCTTAATATTTGTCACAAAGGCAAACAGCAATGCAACGGTTAATGCAGGAGCAACCGTTTTTAAAATCGCAGGGGTCTGAATCAGTGTATGCACCAGTACCAGGCAGCTCCCTGTAAACAGTACGGTACAGACTGGAGGTAAAATCAGTCTGGCAGGGACAGATTTATAAAAATTAAACTGCTTTTCAATTAAAAAGGTAATAAATAAAGTAATAATAAAACTGCAGATTCCCTGCGCCAGTCCAGAAATAATGCCGACCTTTAGACCACCCTGACTCATATTGATATAAAAAGACCAACCCCCCCACAGAAGAAAGGCAAAAAAAGCAGAAAGAAAATTATAACGCTGAGTGTTTCTGATTTTATTACTCATAGGCGAAACTGGAATATTTGTTTAATATAAGATCACTTTAGTGGATTGGTCTGCATCAGGCAACCTGTATGCACTCAGCTTTAATACAGCAAAAAAGATAAACCGGTAAAACAAAGAGACGATCAGAATACAGATATGACAGAAAATCAGCCAACAAAATCTTCTTCAAAACTTGTGTCCCGTCCCATTGCCAGAAGTATTTCCTTTGTGGTTCGCAGAGGAGCACGACTGCTGACAGGTGCCCGCAGTTTATGGACCGGATGTGAACCCGAACTGAAACAGAGGATTTATTATGCAAATCACAACAGTCATATCGACTTTATTCTGCTGTGGTCATCACTGCCAACCCCTGTGCGCCGTATGACCCGTCCTGTTGCTGCATCGGATTACTGGTTAAAAGATGGTATCCGACGTTTTCTGATTCAGGAAACTTTTTCAGGCATTACCATTCAGCGTCAGGGCAATCAAAACAGTGACCCGCTTGCCAGTATCAAGGAAGCCTTAAGTCAGGGCGATTCCATTATTTTTTTCCCTGAAGGTACGCGAAATTTAAGTGATGATACTGAACTGTTAAATTTTAAAAGTGGCCTGTTTCATTTAAGCCAGCAGTTCCCTCAGGTTGAAATCATTCCCGTCTGGATCAGCAACTTAAAACGGGTCATGCCAAAAGGTGCATTTTTGCCGCTGCCTTTATTATCCACCGTCATTTTTGGTGCACCTTTGACACATTCGGCAGACTGGGACAAAACTCAGTTCCTTGAGCATGCCAGACAGCAGCTCTTAGAATTAAAACAGAAAGAGCTTCAATAATGTTTAATCATATTCAACAGACTTATCTGCTTTTTTCCATTTTCAGTGCAATCCTGGTTATTGCATCTACCATCGGTTTCATTTTAAAACGTAAGGCCGGTTCACAGCCTGCTCCTGTCATTGACAATTTAAATGCCAGAATCAATGCCTGGTGGGTCATGCTGATTGTGCTGGCCGTGGCAATCACCCTGGGTAAAACAGCATTTATTATCCTGTTCGGGATTATTTCACTGTTCGCACTTCGGGAATTCATCAGCCTGCTTCCTACACGTCGGGGCGACTATTTTCCTTTACTGATTGCCTTTTATTTTGTTATTCCCTACCAGTACTACCTGGTATATACCGACTGGTACGGACTGTATTCCATTTTTATTCCACTTTATGTTTTTTTACTGGTGCCGATTGCCAGCCTGAAAGCAGAAGATACCACCCTCTTCCTGGAGCGCAGTGCAAAAATTCAATGGGGACTGATGGTCAGCGTTTTCTGTATTTCACACGTTCCTGCTTTACTGAATCTGAAACTTCCAGGATTTGACGGTGAAAAAATCTGGCTGGCAATCTGGCTGATTATGGTGGTTCAGGCATCCGATGTTCTGCAGTATGTCTGCGGCAAGCTGTTCGGAAAACATAAAGTTGCCCCTGTACTTTCGCCATCAAAAACCATTGAGGGCTTACTGGGCGGGATTGTACTGGCAACTGCACTCGGTGTGGCTATGGCATGGTTAACGCCATTTACTTACTGGCAGGCTGCACTGATTGGTTTTATTGTCTGTATCTTCGGTTTCTTTGGTGGACTGGTCATGTCAGCTATCAAACGTGACCGTGGTGTCAAGGACTGGGGCAACCTGATTCAGGGTCACGGCGGAATGCTCGACCGAATTGACTCGATCTGTTTTTCAGCGCCAATTTTCTTCCATATTCTGCGTTACTGGTGGAGCTAAAAACTTACTGATCGGGTGCGCTGAAGCATTAAGATTTTTTCTTTGCGTTCAGCGCATCCAGTTTTTTCAGCACTTCTGCCACAGCAACCATGGCAAAACTTGAAGTGACCACCACTGCCGAACCATAACCACCACAGCGTAAACCTGCGCTCGGACAAACATCTGCACTGGAAAATGGGTTATCAACTGAATACACGCAGGTGATTCCAAATTTATCTTTCGGCTTTTTACAGATGCCCATGCCCCGTAACTGAGTCCGGAGTTTCGCCAGCATTGGGTCCTGTTCTGTTCTGGATAAATCCGCAACTCTGATTTTTAAAGGATCAAGTTTTCCACCTGCCCCACCCGAAACAATCAGAGGAATTTTATTGAAACGGCAATGCAGCATCAGAGCCAGTTTTGCTTTCACGTCATCAATACAGTCCAGAATTAAGTCAGGTGCTTCCACCAGCAGTTCCTTAATATTTTCAGGACTTAAATAATCTTCAATCAGATTGATTCTGATCCGTGGATTGATCTGACGGCAGCGTTCTGCCATGACTTCAATTTTTTCATAGCCCAGCGTTGATGTCATGGCAGGTAACTGACGGTTAATGTTGGATGCAGCAATCGAGTCCATATCGACCAGTGTCAGCTCACCCACACCTGTACGTGCCAGAGCTTCCACCGCCCATGAGCCGACACCACCGATACCAATAACCATGACATGACTGTTTTCATAATGATTAAATGCTTCATCGCCATAAATTCTAGCAACACCGGCAAAACGGCGGTCATATTCATCATCATGAGGAAGATCAGTCATTACATACATCGGCTTTAAAATATTACTGCCATTTTAGCAAAAATACATACTAAGAATGAGAAATAAAACCAGATCCCTGAACTACTGAAAACTTAGCGCGCTATCCCTTATTTCAGGAAGATACTGCTTCTGTTCCCTGCTTCATCTTCCGGTTTAAAAAAATCAGAATCATAAAAACAATCACACAGATGGACAACGCCAACAGGTTTGCATTTTTCCATCCAAATGCAATCAGGATTGGTGCAGGTAAAAATGCCCCCAGTGTTGCAAACAGTGCAATCACTGTTTCATTCAGTCCCTGTATACGATGCTTCTGCTGTTCATTTAAACCTGCAATAAGCGTCGATGCACCTGAATACGCAAAATTCCACCCCACACCCAGCACAATCAAAGAAATATTGATATACAGACTCGCCTGAGTAAATGCAGGGATCAGTGATGACAGCATCAGCAGAATAAAACCGCTATAAATCACAGACTGTGTACCCCAGCGCTGTATCAGTCTGGACACAAAAAATGAAGGGATGAACATTGCAAGTACATGCAGCTGAATGGAAACCGAAGCGTACTGAAATGAATGATGTTCCTTTAAATGCAGGGAAGACATAATCATCATCACATTCATAATATAAAATGCGAATGCACCACTGATGACCGCAACCAGTATCAGACTGACAGATAATCCAGGCTGTACTGATGACTCAGAACTGATCTGAGGTATCTGCTGTACTTTAAATTTCTGATTCCATACATACAGAACAGGTGAAAGCAGTAAAGCCAGTCCACTGAATATCAGATAAATGGCCGTAAAATCAGGTAAGCCATGCACTTGCTGAAACTGAATAGCCAGTACCGGAGCTACGATTGCTGCAATCACACCACCAGAAATAACCATTGCGGTTGCTTTTGGAATCAGGCTTGCCTCAAGACGGTCAGAAGCTGCGAAACGGTAAAAATTTGCCGTAGAAATAAACAGTCCCAGCAAAAAATGGCTCAGACACAGTAAATAAAAATGTTCATACTGAAGTGCAAAAAATCCGGTCAATCCTGCAGAAAAAAGACAGAGACAGCCAAACTGAAAAACAGTATGGCGACCCATTTTCTTCATTAAACCAGAAAAAATAAAAGTGGTCAGCAGCATGGCAAGGAACTGCAAGCCATAAGGCGTGGTCGCCAGCGCCTGACTCGGTGCAAGTTTTAAACCGACAATGGCAGCAACAGTAACGGACAGTACTGCTGCAATTAAATTAAATGCCTGAGCAATCAGCAGGTAATAGACATAAAGCGGTAATTTTTTCAAAACAGGCTTCCAGCTCAATCGGGCTTAAATACATTAACGTACATCGGACAGATATACATAAAAAAAGATGAAAGCAGAGCTTTCATCTTTGACAGTGTTTTTCAGCATTAAG
The DNA here is from genome assembly GCF_002165375.2 of Acinetobacter chinensis. Lineage (NCBI taxonomy): Bacteria > Pseudomonadati > Pseudomonadota > Gammaproteobacteria > Moraxellales > Moraxellaceae > Acinetobacter > Acinetobacter chinensis. The sequence goes on along the minus strand of NZ_CP032134.1, from coordinate 555,736 downwards.
CCGTAATCAGATTACGCAGTACATAATGCAGAATCCCGCCGGCTTTGAAATATTCCACTTCATTCAGGGTATCAATACGGCAAAGAACGTTAAAATACTCGACCGAACCATCTGCCCGTCTGGCTTCCACACTGAAATGCTGATGCGGATGAATTTCGGAGGAAATGCCCAGAATGGATAATGTTTCCGTTCCAGTCAGATTCAGGCTCTGTCGGGTTTGCCCATCCACAAACTGCAATGGAAAAACGCCCATCCCCACGAGGTTTGAACGGTGAATGCGTTCAAAACTTTCCGCAATCACAGCTTTTACTCCCAGCAGGTTTGTTCCTTTGGCAGCCCAGTCACGGGATGACCCTGTGCCATATTCCTTGCCCGCAATAATCACCAGTGGCGTTCTGTCCTGCTTATACAGCATGGCAGCATCATAAATGGACATCTTCTGCCCATCAGGAATATAAAGCGTATTACCCCCTTCCTCACCACCGAGCATTTCATTTTTAATCCTGATATTGGCAAAAGTTCCCCGCATCATGACTTCATGATTACCACGGCGTGAACCGTAGGAGTTAAAGTCTTTCGGTGCAACACCATGATCCTGTAAATACCTGCCTGCCGGACTGTCCTGCTTAATATTTCCCGCTGGCGATATATGGTCTGTGGTGACTGAATCCCCCAGTACCGCCAGGATACGGGCGAACTCAATATTCTGTACAGGTGCAGCAGGACGGTCTATTCCCTCAAAGAAAGGTGGATGACGGATATAGGTTGAGTCCTGATCCCAGCTGTAAGTCTGGCTCTGAGGAATCTGAATGGATTTCCAGTTTTCATCCCCCTCAAATACTGCCGCATATTCCTTATGGAACATTTCTGTATTGACCTTTTGCAGTACCTCATCAATTTCAGCCTGAGATGGCCAGATATCTTTCAGATAGACCACCCGCCCGTCAGTACCTTCACCAATAGGCTGTGTGGTCAGATCTGTACGGATATTTCCTGCAAGTCCGTAGGCAATCACCAATGGTGGCGATGCCAGCCAGTTGGTTTTGACCAATGGATGCACCCGTCCCTCAAAATTACGGTTACCCGAAAGTACCGATGCAACATTCAGGTCATAACAGGTAATCGCTTCCTCAATCGGGGCAGGCAAAGGTCCTGAGTTACCAATACAGGTTGTACAGCCATAACCGACCAGGTTATAACCCAACTGATCGAGATAACTGGTCAGTCCTGCTGCATTCAGATAATCCGTCACCACTTTTGAACCAGGTGCCAGTGAGCTTTTGACCCAGGGTTTACGGTGCAATCCTTTCTCCACCGCTTTTTTTGCAAGCAAGCCCGCTGCCAGCATAACACTTGGATTGGATGTATTGGTACATGATGTGATTGCGGAAATGACCACGTCACCATGAACCAGCGGATAACGCTTACCATCAATCACACAGAAACTGCTGTCCTGCTGATTCGGAAGACTGGCTTTTTTCACATCTACAGCCGTTCCTCCACCTTCATTTTCAAGCCGTGCCTTTTCTTCTCTGGCAGGTTTTAAACTCAGTTCCATCAACTGACTGAATGTTGCCGGTACATCGGCAAGCAGCACTTTGTCCTGTGGGCGTTTCGGCCCAGCCACACTGGCCTGAACACTGCCCATATCCAGGCTCAGTGTATCGGTAAATACCGGTTCATCTCCCTGATGACGCCACAAGCCCTGCTCTTTACAGTAGGCTTCCACCAGTGCAATCCGCTCTGCTTTGCGACCTGTCAGTCTCATATAGCCAAGCGTGACATCATCCACTGGAAAAAAGCCACAGGTTGCCCCATATTCAGGTGCCATATTGGCAATGGTTGCACGGTCTGCAAGCGGTAAATCTGCCAGCCCATCCCCATAAAATTCTACAAATTTTCCAACCACACCTTTCTGACGCAGCATCTGGGTAATGGTCAGTACAAGGTCGGTCGCTGTGATCCCTTCATTGAGCTTACCGGTCAGCCTGAAACCAATCACTTCAGGGATAAGCATGGATACAGGTTGCCCCAGCATGGCGGCTTCCGCTTCAATCCCTCCGACACCCCACCCCAGAACACCCAGTCCGTTAATCATGGTGGTATGTGAGTCTGTCCCCACCAGGGTATCTGGAAATGCAAAGTGCTGTCCCTGACTTTTTCCCAGTCATACAGTCTGAGCAAGATATTCGAGATTGACCTGATGACATATCCCCGTTCCAGGCGGAACAACACTGAAATTGTCAAATGCAGACTGTCCCCAGCGTAAAAACTGATAACGCTCCCCATTCCGCTGCATTTCAATATCCACATTTTCAGAAAATGCACGTGAACTGGCAAAGTGGTCAACCATCACAGAGTGGTCAATCACCAGATCCACTGGCGACAGTGGATTGATTTTTTCAGGGTCTGCTCCAGCATTTGCCACTGCTGCGCGCATGGCTGCAAGATCCACTACCGCAGGAACACCAGTAAAGTCCTGCATCAGTACCCGGGCTGGACGGTACTGAATTTCCTGATCAGAACTGCGGGTGTTCTGCCATGCCACCACAGACTGTATATCTGAGGTTTTTACGGTCATCTGATCTTCAAAACGGAGTAAGTTTTCCAGTAAAACTTTTAAGGATTTGGGTAGCTTCGAAATATCGCCCAGTGTGTGCTGTGCCTGTTTCAGACTGAAAATCTGATAACTTTCCGCACCGACATTCAGGGTTTTTAAGGCATTAAAACTGTTGATCTCACTGTACTTTGCCATAGGGTTTTCCTCCGGCTGACCGAACCTGTTTTTGGTATTATGATGATTTACAGATTCTAATTTAGGCTAAATTCTGATCTAAAAATATTATTGATTGGTAAACTGTCACAGCTTTATTTTTATATTTTAAGATTCAGCACATTATGAGAATTTTCCCATAATTTATACGCAAGCTGTTCACGATCCATCTGAAGGCTTTGCGCCAGTCCATCCAGTACAAAGGGTAAGTTGGCAGGCGTATTACGGGTTCGATGTTGATCTGAACGCTGGCAGCATAAGGGTGTCATATCCGGACAGTCTGTTTCCAGCACCAGGTGCTCTGCCCCCACCGCCTGTACCACCGTATGCAGTTTTCTGGCATTGGGATTGGTGATCTGCCCCGTTACACCAATTTTAAATCCAGCCCGTATAAATGCTTTCGCTTCCTCCACGCCACCGCTGAAAGCATGTGCAATTCCACCATTTTTAAAATGATGCTTTTTCAACAGTACGAGTACATCTGCATGGGACTTTCGGATATGCAGTAACACAGGCTTACTGTACTGTTCAGCCATCTCCAGCTGTGCAGAAAAAAAATCTTTCTGCTTTTTCAGTACCACAGGTTCTTTATGTTCTGGCAAAAAAGTATCCAGTCCGATTTCCCCAATGGCAACACAGTCTTCTGTCTGTAACAACTGTTCAAGCCAACTTAAATGTTCAGCACTGTGCTGTTCAATATAAAAAGGATGCAGACCAGGTGCCAGTAAACTCTGAGGAGCTTCATTTAACCCATTCAGAAAATGATGCGTATTGAGCATATCCTGAAAACGCTGCTGTAAAAAACCGATTAGAATCAGTTTTTCCACGCCCACCTGTTTTGCCGCATACGCCAGCTGTTCCCGATCTGAATCAAAGTCAGGAACATCAAAATGCGTATGCGTATCAAACAGCTGGATTTTCATTAAGATTGTGCTTTTTCAATCTTTGGCTCGGAAGCCAGCTGCTCACTGGCAGGTAAATATTCTTTTTTCAGAATGCCCTGTAACTGATTGTATGGAATAGTCAGACGCGGAAGTCCAACCACATAAGGTCCAATTTCATATTCTGCATACTGCAGAATCAGTCCATCCTTGCCCAGATAATAGTTTTCAGACAGTTTAAATTTCCATGCCTGCTCATATTCATCGACACTGCCAGCCAGTTTCGAGTCTACAACCCAGAGCTTAAATGCTTCATGCGCCAGCTTATCCAGTGCAGGTTGCTTGCCGGCCTGTAACACCTGACCCAGTGGAATCAGTTTTTTCTTTTCCAGATCAAAATTATAATACTGCTGCGCTGAAGAACCATGTGCTCCACCCAGATAACTGCTGCTGTTCAGTACAACCGTCACCAGTGCGCCTTCAGAATTCAGAATTTTAGGCTTAACCATCACACTGATCTGATGACTTGAACTCAGCTGTTTCAGTTCACTGTCCATACTGAGCAATGCTGCGACAAAAGGTTTTAACTGCTGTTCAAGCTGCTGCTTAGGCAAAGGCATCTTTGCTTCTGCCTGAGATGCAGGCAATGACTCGGATGCAGCTGTGCGCTGTTCTGCTTTGACCGCTTCCTCAGGAGCCACATCCAGAATCTGATTTAACTGTTTCAGAATTTCACGGTCAATCAGTTCATCAATAAAAGGCTGATTCGTGCTTAAGCGTTCAACTGAAACTTCCGGACAGCTGTTACCATCACACTCAGGTAAATTCAGTGCAAGCTTTTCAGTGTCCCCTTTCAGCTTCAGCGCATCGTTTTCAACAACGGCAGCAGAAGCAGCCTGTGGCTGTTCCGGTTCTTTCTGCTTAGGCTGACATGCACTCAGTGCCATTGCAGTTGCAAGTACACTGACTGTCCATTTTATTCTGTTCTTTAACATTGATCTGACCTGTTATTTTAAAACTGAACACACCTGCTGTGCAGATATGAACTGAAGCTGTTGACTAAAACATATTTTGATAAACATCAGCTTTTAATACTTGTTGAGTTTGTGCTTTCGTTAAGTAAATATCAAGCTGAGTCCCATCTTTTACAATTTCACTGGTCCTGAAATGCAGTCCCAGTCCTTCCTGATCAAAAAACCAGTCTGATTGCCCCCAGTACAGTTTGGCAGGTGCTTCTTTTCTGATATCTGCTTTCTGTTCTTTTAACCATTTCTGATATGCCGTCTGAATATAAGTATTCAGTGCTGTCTGCTGTTCAGGTTTAATGCTTTCCAGCAAAGTCACGCTCTTTTTATTTTTTCGGTCTGCAACAAAAAAGTAATAGCGCTCTTTCACTTTAATATCTTCCTGTTGCGTATCCACCCCCAGCTGCAACAGCAGATACTGATTACGCTGATAGGCAACCCGTGTATACATGTTCAGGGCATAAGGTTTATTTGCAGAAAACTCATTCTGCCAGGTATCTGACTTTTTAACATAGGCATTTACTGCCTGCTGTAACGTCATACTCTGTTTTAAACCAATCTGATTCTGAATGACGGTTGCCTGATTTTTTGCAATCCACTCATTCAGCCAACTGTCCTGAGTTTTAACCGTCTGAATATCAATATCAATACAGTTCTTACTCTCACAGAATGGCAAGGCAATCTGTGCAGGCTGTTCCTGTATATTCAGATAAGGCAGTACCTCAGCCTTGTCCTGCTGAACTTCATCCTTTACCGCTGTATTTTTCTGACCATCTTTTCCAGATGAGTCACATCCACTGAGTGAAATCAGACTGATGATCAGAACCGAACAGAAAGACACATTCCATTTCATGGACAAAACTCTTCATTAAATTACAGCTTCAGGGATTTACATAGTAAAACAGCTTCCACGGGAAGCTGTTTTATCTTTAAGTAACAATTCTTTAATGTTCGCGTGTAGCACGGAACTGAATATCAGGATAACGCTCCTGCATCAGCTGTAGATTGACACGGCTTGGCGCAAGATAAGTCAGATGACCACCGCCATCAATTGACAACTGGTCATGTGCTTTTTTCTTAAATTCATTGAATTTCTTTTCATCATCACAGGAAACCCAGCGCACGGTATTGATATTTACAGGCTCGTAAACACAGTCCACTTTGTATTCTTCTTTCAGACGGTATGCCACCACATCAAACTGAAGCACACCAACTGCACCAACGATCAGGTCATTATTGATCTGAGGCATGAAGACCTGAGTCGCGCCTTCTTCAGAAAGCTCTTTCAGACCTTTCTGCAGCTGCTTGGACTTCAATGGATCTTTCAGACGTACACGGCGGAACATTTCAGGAGCAAAGTGAGGAATCCCTGTAAAATGCAGGTTTTCACCAGAAGTGAATGTATCCCCAATCTGGATTGTGCCGTGGTTATGCAGGCCAATAATGTCTCCAGGCCATGCTTCTTCCAGCTGCTCACGCTCACCCGCCAGGAAAGTCAGTGCATCACTGATGCGGACATCTTTTCCTAAGCGGACATGATTCATTTTCAGTCCTTTTTCATATTTCCCTGAACAGATCCGCATAAATGCGATCCGGTCACGGTGTTTTGGATCCATATTCGCCTGGATTTTAAATACGAAACCTGAGAAACCTTCCTCTGTTGCTTCAACCGCACGCTCATGAGTCGGATGTGCTTTCGGTTGTGGCGCCCACTGAATAAACGTATTCAGAACATGATCCACAGCAAAGTTACCCAGTGCAGTACCAAACAGTACCGGAGTCTGTCTTCCTGCAAGGAACTCCTCTGCATTCAATGGTTCATTTGCCATCTGTACCAGTTCCAGCGACTCTTCAAATGCTGCAAATGCCAGTTCACCAACCTTATCACGCAGATCCGCATGATCATAACCATCACGGACTTCAATATCAGTAATGGTTGAACCAAAACCGGCTTTATACACATAGAATTTGTTTTCAAGCAGGTTATACACCCCTGCAAAATCACGCCCTGTTCCCATAGGCCATGTCAGTGGCACACACTGAATTTTCAGAACATTTTCAATTTCATCAAGCAGTTCAAGTGGCTCACGGATTTCACGGTCCATCTTGTTGACAAAAGAAATGATTGGGGTGTCACGCATACGACACACTTCCATCAGTTTGATGGTTCGTTCCTCGACCCCTTTCGCACCATCAATCACCATCAGTGCTGAATCAACAGCAGTCAGAGTACGGTAGGTGTCTTCCGAGAAATCTTCGTGTCCCGGTGTATCCAGCAGATTGATCACATGATTTTTATAAGGGAACTGCATCACGGATGTGGTAATGGAAATACCCCGCTCCTTTTCCATTTCCATCCAGTCGGAGGTCGCCCCACGGTCTGACTTACGGCTTTTAACCATCCCAGCCACCTGAATTGCCTTACCCCATAACAGCAGTTTTTCTGTCATGGTGGTTTTACCGGCATCGGGGTGGGAAATAATAGCGAAAGTACGTCGCTGTGCGACCTGTGCCGCCAATTCGTCTTTAAACATATAAAAAATCTGCAATGTATACACAGTTATGTACACATCGGAAAACATGTACTTAAACTGAAAAAAAGGAAATTCAAAATTGGCGTAATTGTAGCAGATTTAGAAAATAATTTTACGATTGTTGAACTGGCTTAATTTTGATGCCATCTGCTCTTTATTCTTATCTACAGCCTGCGTCCACACTCTATCTGTCAGAAAAAAAGCGATCTGAAACTGTTCAGACCGCTTTGAATTACTTTTAAACCCAGGGTTTTACCGTTCAGGTATTTATGTTGTCAGGGTACGGAACTCCATTGCTTCCAGTCGTTCCACTTCCACAGGTATGCCCAGTAAATATCCCTGTAACTGCTGGCACCCCAGTCTGGTCAGAATTTCTGCCTGTAATGGACTCTCCACACCCTCAGCAGTCACTGTCAGACCCAGTTTGATTGCCAGCTGAATAATACTTTCAAGAATCAGTTCATCTTTTGAACCTGTCGCCAGATCCTGAATAAATCCGCGGTCGATCTTCAGTTCATCCACAGGCAGATTTTTCAGATACAGAAAGCTCGAATGCCCTGTTCCAAAATCATCAATCGCAAGTTTAATGCCCATCTTTCTCAGGTGTTCAAAACTGCGGATACTTGAGTCAATATGATGCATCGCCGTTGACTCAGTGATTTCAATCATCAGATGCCCAGGGTTAATTTCATACCGCTCAAACAGCATTTCCAATGTACTGAACAGATGTTTATGTTCAAACTGAACGGCAGAAAGATTGACTGCAACAGGGAAAAAATCTGAACCGCTTTTTTCCCACTGCTGAATCTGCTTGCACGCCTGTTCAAGCGCCCAGTAACCCATTGGAATAATCAGTCCAGTTTTTTCTGCCCCTTTAATGAACATGCCCGGTGTCAGCAGTCCCAGACCTGGGTGCTTCCATCTGATCAACGACTCTACACCACAGATATCATAAGTACCCGTTTTAAATTTAGGCTGATAAAACATAACAAACTGCTGTTCATCCACAGCTTTATACAGATCATTGATCAATCGGGTCTGGCTGCGGGCTTCCTGCTGGTCATAGGAATAACTGAATACAGAGAACGTATTGCGTCCCTGATATTTGGAGGTCAGCATCGCAGCATCTGCATTGATCAGCAGATCCTGTAAGTTATTGCCATGATCAGGATACATGGAGATGCCAATGCTCGCTGAGACATTAATATCCTTGCCAGCCACCTGAAAACTTTCCTGAATCAGATCCAGTGTTTTTTCAGCCAGCTGCATTGCATAATCCACCGTTGCATCTTCCACAACCAGTAAAAACTCATCTCCACCAATGCGCAGCAGTTTTTCTTTGTCATTCAGCCCACGATGAATACGTGTTGCCAGCTGAATCAGTAACTGATCACCAATATGATGCCCAAACACATCATTCACCGCTTTAAAGCGATCCAGATCTATATACAGAAATGCCACTTTGGTATTTTTCTGACGATGATCCACAAAAAGAAAATGTGAATATTCGGACAGATACATACGGTTGGGTAAACGGGTCAGACTGTCCTGTATTGCCTGATTTGCCAGCTCACGGTTGGCTTTGGAAAGCTGCTTGTTGCGCTCTTCCAGGCGTTGTTCCAGTACAGCCACGCTGAATGCTGCCACCAGAACCAGGCTGGTAATGAAAATAATCGTAAACAGGATAATGCCCTGACCTGCCTTAAATGGTTCAACCATCAAACCATTATCAGGATAGAACATGACTGCGGACATGCCTGTGTAGTGCATACCCACGATACTGAGCGCCATCATGGAGGCAATCATGAACTTCAGTGTTTTTAAGCGTTTTACAGAATTTTTATATTTAAAAGTCAGCCAGAAGGTCAGTCCTGAACCGCTGATGGCAATCAGAATGGAAAATACAACAATCAATGGATCATGGTAAATTTTATAATCATCCAGGATCAGTCCCATCATGCCGGTATAGTGCATCCCTGAAATACCCAGTCCCATCAGCACTGCACCGAGAATCAATCTTGGCAAAGGCAAAGTCGGTCTTGCTGTCAGCCAGACGGCAAAGGTCGATGCAATGAATGCAATGACATAGGAGACAAAAGTCAGCGGATAATCAAGATGATAGGTGGATGGTAAATGACATGCGAGCATCCCTACAAAATGCATGCTCCAGATGGCAGCACCCAGTAAAGCCCCACACCCGATCAGGATGAGTTTTTCGTATTTTTTTCGGTTTCCCCAAAAAAGTAACTGTTCCACTGACACCGCCAGATAGCAGGTCAGTATTGCGACAGCGACAGAACCCAGGACAAGGCCTATATCATAATGTACATGAACCATACAAAGCTTCCGTACAGGTTATATTTGTTGTTATTGCCAAACTCAATATGGATTAATCTTAAATCTTTCACATCTATCTTCAACAGGCTGGAACTTCGAACCTACTCAATCTAGAATCCAATACAATTGGAATCAGGTCAAGTATCAAAACTACAATTCATCAATTAAATTGCTGAAATATTTCTCAAAAAAAGCACAATATGTCTTTTCCCTGTAACAATTCAGACCACAAAAAAAACAGCCAGGTAAACCTGACTGTCTGAATGTTGCTGTTTATTTTGCAGCGGGTGCCTGTAGCTTCGAATAATCAAGCAGTGTATTTGCCGCTTCAATGACAAATGCTTCATCTTCCGGTAAAGGCGGACGCTGTGCTGCTTTCATTTTCGCTCTGCTTTCCGCAAGTGCATCAATCGATGCCTGATAGCTTTCCCAGTTGGCATAAGGTTTTAAACCCGTTGCCTGACGGCGCTGATTTTCAGCAGTCAGGGTTTTCTGCTCCAGGGCTATCAGCTCTGCTTTCCGCTGCTCCAGGTCTAGCACTGCCGTCTTTTTATCGTCAGTCGATTTCGCAATCTGCTTACGCTGTTCAAGATATTTAAACTGCGGATCAGCTGCAACACGCTGCTGAGACAGCTGGTTCAGTTGAGGCAGATACGGTTTAATCGAGCCTTCACGTTTAAACGGTGCGGTTGGGATAGTGTCCCATTTCAAGGCATTTTTGGCTTTACGCTCACCAAATTCTTCATTGTAAATATCCACCAGCTGTACATCAGGAACTACACCTTTGTTCTGCGTACTTCCACCTGTAATCCGATAGAACTTACGCTGAGTCAAAGTCGCCTGACCATAGGCAAGTGAATCCAGCTGCACCTGAGCTGTCCCTTTACCTGTGGTGGTACTTCCAATCACGATACCACGCTCATAGTCCTGAATCGCAGCAGAATAAATTTCACTGGCAGAGGCTGAAGCCAGATTAATCATGACCGCCAATGGACCGGCGTAAGTCTGTGCTCCACCATCTTCATCTTCAAAAACGCTGACATTGCCATTGCCATCACGGATCTGAACCACAGGACCGGATTTCACAACCTGCCCCAGCATACGTGCCACTTCTTCAAGTGAACCGCCTGGGTTGTTTCTCAGGTCAATGATAATGCCGTCTACATTTTTAGCTGCAAGACTTTTCAGTGCATTGTTGGTGTCCACAGCAACAGAACGGTATTCAGTTCCTGCACGGCGGGCACGATAGTTCAGATAGAACGACGGAATTTCAATCACACCCAGCGTATGCTTTTTGCCATCACGGGTCAGTTCTACGGTACGTGAACGCACACCGGCATCTTCTTCCTGAATCACATCACGGACAATAGTGACATTGCGTGCCTGATTCATCGCAGCACCTGGTCCAAGCAGACGGACAGTCACTTTGGTTCCACGTTTACCACGGATCAGACCTACAATTTCATTGCTCGGCCATCCAATCACATCCACCATTTTATCGCCATCCTGCGCGACACCAATGATGCGGTCACCGGACTTCACCTGACCAGTCTTACCGGCAGGTCCACCTTCAACTATGGTTTCGATTTTGGTGTAATCTTCATTGCCACGCTCTGGGCGGATGGATACCCCAATCCCCTCAAGCTGCAAAGTGGTCTGACGGTTCAGTTCCATTGCATCCACAGGTGGGAAATAGTTGCTGTGCGGATCATAAGTCAGCATCATCGCATTCAGTGTTTTGTCGAGCACATCATCACTTTTAATCCGGCTGATGCGCTCAAGCTGACGGGTATAACGCTTGGTCAGTGTCTGAACCGGTGTCAGATCTTCAGGTCCAGCAAGATCCTGTCCATTGGCAAGTTCTGGATTATCTTTCAGTGCTTTCTGCTTAGCCTGCTCTTCCTGCTTACTGATCGTGAGATTGATCAGCTGAGAAATCAGCATTTTACGCCACTGATTCTGCTGTTCAGCAGCTGTTTTAAAGAATGGTGCTTTTTCACGGTCTGTTTCAATCGTGACATTCGACTGATTCAGATTCTGAGGTTTTTTCAGTTCATCCAGCATGAACTGATAGAACTGAGTCAGTCTTTCACGGTACTGAGCATGAATCGCATAAGGTCCAGACAGATCACCGCCTTTCAGCGCAGCACCAAATGTTGCCCCATATTTTTTCTTATAGCTGTCTACTTCTGGTGCAAGAAAAATCGTGTGTTCCGGATCCAGACTGTCCAGGTAAAAATCAAGAATACGTGCAGAGGTCGCCGCATCCAGTCGCATATTCAGATAGTGCTGACGGTCAACCAGTGTCGCAAGCTGACGTGAAACCAGAGCCTGCTCCTGAGTTGGAACAATCGTTTTTGCTGTGACCGCAGTCGTATCATTTGCAGCTATAGCTTCATTAATGACGTGGGAAAAAAAGAAGCCACCAGTCGCGATGGCAACTGCACAAGCTATGGTTTGAAGTTTCATAAATAATCTGTACTTCCCTGGATTTAACCAATATAACGGTGTTGTTTTTCAAACAGAACTGAGCATATTCAAAATCTTAAACAACTTAATATGTTTATGTCGTGTAGTTTTATCATAATCTGTACTGGCAAAATGTAGCAAATCATTGCAGAATTCAGGTATTGTTTCGAGGTTTTCTGCTGTCAGTAAACAACAGCAGAAGTTCCTGATTAAAAAACCAATACGGACATCCCTATGATTGGCGCATTGATGCTGGATATTGCCGGCACAGAACTTACCCAAGAAGATATTGAACTATTACAGGCTCCGCAAGTCGGTGGCATGATTTTATTTTCCAGAAACATCGAATCTCCTGCCCAGGTTCGTGCCCTGACGGATCACATGCGCCGCATCCGTCCTGAAATTCTGATTGCTGTCGACCAGGAAGGTGGTCGTGTCCAGCGTCTGAGACAAGGGTTCACCCTGTTGCCAGCTATGGGCCGACTGGGAGAACTCTATCAGTCTGAACCGGCAAAAGCCATTGAGCTTTCGGAGCAGTGCGGCTGGTTAATGGCAACAGAAGTCCTGGCCGTCGGTATTGACTTCAGTTTTGCTCCTGTACTGGATCTGAATGATATCAGTGATGTGATCGGTGACCGTGGTTTTGCCCGTAACCCTGCAGATATTGTGACACTTGCAGGTGCATTTCTGAAAGGTCTGAAAAAAGCCGGCATGGCATCAACAGGAAAACACTTTCCTGGTCATGGTTCAGTAAAAGCAGATTCACATGTTGCAGCAGCCATTGACTCACGCAGTTATGATGAAATTTACCAAAAAGATATGCAGACATTTATTCAGCTGATGCCACAACTTGATGCCCTCATGCCTGCACATGTCATTTATGATCAGATTGATCCAAATCCAGCAGGCTTTTCACCCTACTGGATTCAGAATGTTTTACGCCAGCAGCTGAAATTTAATGGCGTACTGTTCTCCGATGACCTGAGTATGCAGGCGGCCTGTGTTGCAGGAGGTGCTGATGCACGGCTTAAAGCTGCACTCGATGCTGGCTGTGATATGGGGCTTGTGTGTAATGACCGTGCTGCACAGTGTACAGCGCTTGAAGGCATCAGCGATATTGCACTGCCTGATCAGCAGCGGCTGGAACGTATGCGTGGCAAAATTCCGGCATCTGTACCGGGTCTGAACATTGAACTGGATGATGAATGGAAACAGATCAGGGATAATGTTTCAGAATTCAGAAGCATCTCCAGCTGAACCGTAAAAGGAGCACGACAATGTGCTCCTTTTTCTTTATCATCGGAAGGATACGATGATTCAACAGACATAAAACCAGAATAACAAGGTCAGGACGACATGACACAACCACTTTCAGAACACAGACATATTTCATTTACAGCCCACTACACCGGTTATATCTGGTACAAAATGGGCATTTCACATGCGGCTTTTGCCACATCCAAAGGCAAGTTTCTGGCGAAACTGGTACATCCACTGGAAAGCTGGGCGGAAAAATTCGTAGGTGGCAGTATGCGCACCACGCTTAAACTCAGACATACCATGATTGATGAACACCTGACTCAGTTGATCGAACAGCATCCTGATCTGCAGGTTCTTGAAATCGCCTGTGGTCTGTCTCCGCGTGGCTGGAGCTTCCGTCAGAAATTCCCTGCAATCAACTATCGTGAGCTTGACCTGCCCGATATGGCACGTATCAAAACAGAAGCCCTGAAAACAATAGATACCGCCAGTCCAGAAGTGATTTCAGTAGATCTGTTCACTGCTGATTTTGAAAATGCATTTAAAGTATTTGATCAGTCACGTCCACTGGTGATTATCAGTGAAGGACTGATCAACTACTTTAGCAAAGACATGCTGCAGCAACTGCTGCAAGCCATGACACAATATGGAAGTTCATTTCCAGAACTGCACTATCTGACCGATATTTATCCTGAACCTGTAAAAAACAGACTGGCAAATATTATCTGGAGTTGTAGCAAACTGCTGAAATGGATGTCCAGGAGTGCTTTCTCCTTTCATTTTGTTACCCCCGATGAGGTTCAGCACTTCTTCAGCACAGCAGGTTTCAGCAAAACTGAAACGGTACAGCCGAGTCATTATTTTTCTGACATGCATGTTGCACAAAGTAATCCAGCTGAAAAAGCAATGCAGAATGAACATGCAGGCGATCTGGTCTGGATGATTCATGCATCAGTAAAGCGAAACTGAAAATATTCCATACAAAGTACATGATCCTGTGATTTTCACAGGATCATAAATATCAGATATTTCACTTGTATATTCACATTAACATTCAAATTAAAATCACTGTTTTTTTTAATAATGATAAGTAAATCAAATATACATTTGTCAATTAAAACAACTGTCTGGTTTTAATATAGCCTGTTTATTTCTTTTATGTTTTCATTGCTCCGTCCTCATGATGAGGACGTAAATTCAACAGTAATGGATGTTGTATGAAAACGATATTTAAGAAATCTTTATTAGCACTGACCTGTTCTTCTCTGCTTTTCCTGACCGCATGTGGCGGTGACGGCTCAGACAGCTTTACCGGTGTCAAACCTGATCAGACGTTCATCTCTGAAACTCCATACAAACATGAAAGCATGGCTGAAGCGGATTCAATCAAAGTCATGACCTACAACATGGTTAATGTTCAGGGAAAAACAGCTAAAGCTACAGCCATTGTGATGTTTCCTAAAACACCAATGCCTAAAGATGGATACCGTACAGTCGTATGGGAACATGGCACGCTTGGGGTAGGTGATTTCTGTGCACCAAGTAACAATGTCCTGGGAACAAACTTCAGAGACCCGTTAGCAAAAGGCTTACTTAATGCCGGCTATGTGATTGTGGCACCAGACTATGAAGGTATGGGGACTCCAGGCATTCACCCATATCTGCACCTGAAAAGTGAAGCGATGTCTGCAATTTCAGCAATGAAAGCAGCAAAGGATCACTATGGTTCAAAACTGAATGGTGCGTGGATGTCGGTTGGGCAGTCACAGGGTGGTCAGGCTTCCCTGGGAACAGCCCAGTATGCCAAAGCGGATGAATCCTACAAAGGTGCAGTTGCAGGGGCTCCGGCTTCCAGCCTCGATACAATTATTTTTGATATCGCACCCGACCTGCTGATTGATACAGAGAAACAGGAAATTGCCGCTGGTATACCAGCCGACAAACGCCCTTCTGTGTCTGCTTATTCCACATTACTCAGTTATGCTGCAATAGCAGCTGTGGGTATTAAAGCCTCAGACCCTCGTTTTGACTATCGCGAAATTTTTGCAGATCCGCGCTCTGGAGATATTGCTGCAACAGCCGAAGGCTCTACCGGTGAAAATGGTCTGTGTCTGGATGTCAATGGTGGTCACACTGACAGCATCCGTAATAAATTCAGTGAGGATATCATCAGGTTCCTGTCCGAAGATCCATCCAGAAGAATTATGGAATATCCAGGTCTGGATAAAGCTAAATTCAAAGCCAGTAAACAGGTTCAGCAGTTCATTCTGGACAGCCAGCCAGGTACTGAAAGAATTGATAAGCCAATCCTGATTATTCAGGGTACTCTTGATATGAGTGTGCCTTATCCTGTAACGAAAGGGCTGTATGACCGTATGCTTGCCATGAAGTCAAATGTAGCTTTCCTCCCTGTAAAAGATGCATCGCATACTCAGGCTATTGTCTGGGCAAATGCCGACCTGATGAAGTTTGTACAGACACACATGCCTGCATCCAACTGATAAACACGTCAGTCAATCAAAAATCAGATTCATAAAAAAAGAGCTTCGGCTCTTTTTTTTAGAGTTAAGTTGCAACAGCTCATGATCACACATCAGATTCATAATATGTCCATTTTTCAGTGCCGTATTTACAACAGAGCTAAACAAAGAATGAATCTTTCGTATACAATCAGAGGCTTAATAAAGTTTCTGAAATTCAAGTCAGTTCACCTGACAGATTAATCTTCAGTTCGCCTGAACAGAATATACTGACAACAAAGAATGGAATCAGACATGCAATGTCCTAAATGTGGTTCATCCAATATAGAAAAACGTAATCATGAACAGATTCTGCAGAAAGCAGGAGGAGTCCTGCTGACTTCTGCCGGTGCTGCAGCAGGAACTGTCGGTGGGGCTGCATCCGGTGCATCCATTGGAGCTGCTATCGGAACGGTTGCAGGTCCTTTGGGAATTATTGTCGGTGGTACTGTCGGCACCTTTGTGGGTGCAATCAGCGTTGGTATTACAGGTGGTTTTATCGGGCACCGCTTTGGTAAAAAAGCAGGTGTTATTGTGGATAAAAACATATTCCTTGAATACCAGTGCAAAAACTGCAACCACCGTTTTCAAAGCAAAACCTGAGCCTTGTCAGCAAAAATCCAGCCCGACTTTTGCTTCAACTCAAATCTTATACCGCCAGCAGTTTTTTGACAGTTTCCCCAAGACGCTTACCCTGCGCAGCACAAAGTATTTTTTCATCCTGACTTAAGTCCATATCATGACGGGGACCACTGACATGGGATACACCATAAGGCGTTCCGCCTGTTTTCGTATTTGACAGTGCCGGAGTGGCATTGGTCAGTCCCATGATCATCATGCCATGATGAAACAAGGGAGGCAGCATCGTCAGCAGCGTACTTTCCTGACCACCATGCATGGAGCCTGAAGATGTAAATACACAGGCTGGTTTATTATGCAGTGCTCCATTCAGCCACAGACTTGTGGTCTGATCCCAGAAATATTTCATTTCAGCAGCCATATTGCCAAAACGGGTAGGCGAACCTAATGCCAGTCCTGCACAGTTCTGTAAATCATCCAGGGTACAGTAAATATCACCTTCGGCAGGAATACCCGGTTCTGCAACAGCAACAGATGTAAATACCGCAGGCACCGTCCGGATTTTCACACTGACACCTGCCGATTCAACACCATTGGCAATTAAATGTGCCATTTCTCTTGTGGAACCATATTTGCTGTAATATAAAACAAGAACATAGGGTTGCATATTTTTAGAATCTGACTGAAAAAGAAAACTATACGGTATTTTTCCGCTTTTATGGTTAAGCTGATAGATGAAAATTCTTAAAGATTTAAAAAAAACTGAGATATGAAAGCATGATATTTGAGTATTTAAAGAAATTACCCTTTTATGACAAAACATGGTTTCAGTTTGTATTATTTGTCATTCGGCGTTTTGAAGCAGACCGCTGTCGTGAGCAGGCAGGCTCCCTGACCTATACCACGCTGTTTGCAGTTGTGCCTATGCTGACTGTATTTTTGGTGATTATTTCATCCATCAAAGCACTTGAACCTGCCCGTCAGCAGTTACAGCAACTGATTTACAGCAATTTTCTGCCTAAAACCACCATTGCCTTTGATAAAGCATTCAGTGCCTTTACTGAAAAATCCAGTAATTTAACAGTGATTGGTATTCTCTTTCTGTTTGTGACTACTGTTCTGATGCTGACAAGCATTGAAACAGTGTTTAACCGGATCTGGCGTGTACAGGAAACCCGTAACGGTATTGTTGGCTTTATGCGTTACTGGACCATTATTTCACTTGGTCCTATTTTACTGGGCAGTGCTTTTGTCATTTCCTCAACGCTTGCCTCTTTAAATGTACTGAGCAACAACTTTGCAGGTTATCAGGTAGATGGCTCTTTTCTGCTGTGGATTATTTCATTTTCACTGACTGTTCTTGGTTTTTTTATTCTGTACTGGACCATTCCAAACCGCAGTGTTCCGATTCGCGCTGCTGCAATTTCGGGACTGTTCAGTGCTGTGATCTTTGAGTTACTGAAAAACCTGTTTGGTTTTATCATGACCAACTTTACCAGTTACACCATTGTCTATGGCGCATTTGCAGCGATTCCCATTTTTCTTTTATGGATTTTTCTGTCCTGGAATATCGTGCTGCTCGGTGTTGAAATCAGTTATGCACTGACCGCCTTTCATACCGGTAAAATCCAGACCCGCCATCCTGTTCTGATGATGCTGGATGTGCTGGAACTGTTTTATAAAAAGCAGAAAACCGGGGAAACAGTTTCCGATGCCGAAGCACTGGATATACTGGGTCGTGGTGAAATTGGGCGGTGGCCATCCTATGTGCGTCAGCTGGAAAAACAGAATCTGGTACAGCGCACCGACAACAATGAATATGTGCTCGCCCGAAACCTGGATACCGTGGATTTCTGGACCTTTTACAAAGCCCTGCCCTACACCCTGCCACGTCGTGAAGATGTTGGAAACATTCACCCGGATGATGTATGGATGCAGCGCATCGGTCCTGCGCTGATTGATGCTGATGATTATCTTGCAGCTAAACTGTCTGTACCGCTTTCCACCATTTTAGAAGAAAAATAAAATACAGCCGAACAGATGACTGAATCATTCAGCATCTGTTCGGCTTCAACCTCGGCGACGGAACCAGCTCTGCATACTCACCACAAGCACCCCTGCCATCACCAGGGCTGTCCCGATAATAAAATTCATTTCGATACTTTCTTTTAAAAAGATCACGCCAAAAAGCATTCCAAAAATAGGGGTCATAAATGAAAACACCCCCAGTCGGTTTGCCAGATAGTACCGAAGCAGCCAGAACCACAGCATAAAACTGATAAAAGAAACAATCACCGCATGAAAAACCAGGCTGCCAATCGCCAATGCTGTCCAGTGAATGCTTGCCTGCCCCATCAAAAATGCCAGTGGCAACAGGAAAATACAGCCACCCACCAGCTGATAAAACAGCGTCTGAGTTGGATGTGCATCGGACAGTTTTGTCAGACGCAGCGAGATGGTCGTCAGTGCCCAGAAAATACCTGCAAGCAAAGCCAGACCATCCCCGAACAGCTGCTGTGGCAGCGCCTGCATGCCACTGGTTTCACGCCCCATAAACGTCACCACAATACCCATAAACGCAATCAGAATCCCCGCCCACTGCAACAGGGTCAGCCTTTCTGAAGGCAGTTTCCAGTGCAGCCCCAAAGCAACGAAAATCGGTGCTGTATACAGAAGAACGACTGTATGTGATGCGGTGGTATAACGTAATGCTTCAGCCACAAGAAAAAATTCGGCTGAAAACAGAAATGCAATCCATATCCCTGGGATCAGATAAGTTCTGGTAAGCAGTGTTGTTCCCTGCTGAAGCTGAATCAGAGGATAGACCATCAGTGCTGACAGACCCGACCGGACAGCAATCTGCATGACCGGAGAAATATCAGGAGCAGCCATTTTCAGCACCACCTGCTGTAATCCCCAGATCATGCACAATGCCACCATAATTCCGGATGCCTTTGCATCCAGGGCTTTTCGCACGTCCACAGCATGACCTTCATTTAAAAAATTACACTGCACTATAACGCTGTCAGATTTACAGGATATAATTCAAAACAGACAACACATCTTCTTATTCAGGCAAACTGTCTTCATGAAAGTCCGCCATACCCATCAACAGCTGCATCGGCTGACAAATAACGATGAGATTGTTGCACCCCTCTGGCTGAACATCCGCCACGACCCTGCTCAATCCATCTATCCGGCTCATGGGCATGCATGGGGCGAATTCATCTATGCATTCAATGGGGTGATGGAGGTGAATATTGAACAGATTGATTACATTACTCCTCCACCGTATGGCATCTGGCTCCCACCGCATATTCAGCACAGTGGACTGAACCGGACGTCCATTACCCATGCCACACTGTATGTGCATGAAAGTCTCTGCAATGCACTTCCAGCACATCCAGGTATTCTGCTGACAACTCCGCTGGTGACCTCAATACTGCAACATATTCTGCAAAACCCTTCAGATGAAACCGACCCGGCTTATACACGGTTGCTGTATGTCCTGCTTGATCAGTTACGCCAAGCGCAGGTTATCGGCAGTTATCTGCCTCATACTTCACATGCTGCACTGAAACAGATCCTGGACTATCTGCATCAGAATCCTGCGGATAACAGCTCACTTGCAGCACTCGCCCGTACAGTCAATATGACCGAGCGGACACTCGCAAGACACTGTCAAAAAGAACTGGGCATGTCACTGAATGAATGGAGACAGCGTCTGAAAGTCATGAAAGCCATGACCATGCTGAATGAGGCAAGGAAAATTGAGAGCATTGCGCTGGATCTGGGCTATGCCAATGCATCTGCTTTTATCAATATGTTCAAACGCTGGATGAATATCACCCCTGATCAGTTCCGTAAACTGAGGCAGCTCTGAACAGCAAAATTCAAGGCAAAAAAAGCGACCTCAAGGTCGCTTTTAAAATCTGAAGCTTTATTCGCTGACAAATGCAATATCAGTCAGTCCTGCTTCACTTGCACGGGACATGACCTGTGCCACCGTATCATAACGTGACTCTTTGTCTGCACGTAGCTGAATCGGTGGTTTGCTGGACTGCTGCCCTGCTTCATCCAGACGCTTCTTCAGTTCATCCATACTGATGACCTGAGTTCCCCACGCCACTTCACCCTCAGCATTAATACTGATGGTGACCGCTTCCTGAGGAGGCTCAACCACTTCTGCGGTTGTTTTTGGCAATGTTAATGGAATTGATGGGTTGGCAACGGTTGCAGTCACCAGAAAGATGATCATCAAAACCAGCATAATATCGATCAGAGGAATGAGGTTCATCTCATTCATTCCTGCATCGTTATCTTCACCCAACTGAAAAGCCATTAAACCTGACCTCCAACCAGACTGTCAGAAGATGTTTTGACATCCGCTTTCTGAGCCGTTGAATCCTGTTGCAGCATCGTGTCAATCAACAGGCTGTGTGCCTGATCCTGCAACTCGTTGCTGAGTGTACGGTTAAAACGGACACAGATGTTGTAGGCAAGTACTGCTGGAATTGCCACCGCAAGACCCAGACCAGTCATGATCAGTGCTTCACCCACTGGCGTTGCAACCTGAGCCAGACCCGCCTGACCGCTTTTACCCACAGCAACCAGGGCATGGAAAATACCCCATACTGTACCGAACAGACCCACGAAAGGCGCAATTGAAGCAATCGTACCCAGAACAGAAACACCTTTTTCAGCATTTGCTTTTTCAGCAGCAATCTGACGAAGCAGTGCCTGTTCAGCAACGGCTTTACGCTGTTCAAAACTTAAAGGAGAAAACTTCGCCTTTAGTTTATTCAGTGCATCTGCAAGACGGGTATAAGCCACCTGCTTTAACTGACGAGTACCCATCAATCTCAGAACAAAGATGGTCCATGTCGCAATCGACATTGCCAGCAATACGAAATACAGCGTTTTACTCACTGCATCAGCATGTTGCCAGTAAACTGAAAAGTTCATACACGAACTCCTGAAATGTTAATTTTGGGTATTCAATTCAAATTCCAGTGGAAGCGTTGTTGTCAGAATCCCACCGCCTTTGACAGGTCTGAATTTACTGTAACGCACGCTTCTCAAAATCTTTTCATCAAAGGCAGAAACACCTGAAGAACTGGCTATTCTTGCACTGTTGATCTTGCCCGATGTTCCATCAACCTCAAGTGCAATCAGCATTTTCCTGTTGCTTCCTTTGAGGTCTTCATTGGTATATTTAATGACTGGTTTTCTCGACCAGTCGAGTTCACCAAAACTGACCACCCGTGGTGTTTTCGACTCACGGTCTGCACGTTCACGGTCCGCCCGATCCCGTTCAGCTTTATCACGCGCAGCCTGCTCTCGTGCCTGCTGCTCTCTGAGTTCCTGCTCACGCTTTAACTGATCCTGACGTAACTGTTCTGCCTGACGCTGCTGATCCAGCTTCTGCTGTTCCTGCTTCTGTTTTTCTTTTATATCTTCCTGATGTTTTACATCAGATGCCGGCTTCGTCACCTTCTGCGAAATAATTTTTGGTTTCACAACAGGCTTTGGCTCAACCTTTTTCTCTACCGGTTTTGGTTTCGGTTTCGGCATGACAGGAGGCGGTGGTGGTGGCGGAATGTCCTGTTTAATTTTGACAAAACGCACCTGTACAGGTTTTTTCTCTATAGGTTTAAGTTCAGCCATTTTCATATGGCTGACTGCCCATAGCACGCCCATATGTCCAATCACAACAGCAACAAGTGCAGCTACGACTTTCTTTTTCATCGAGTTTGGATCTTGCATAGCGGGTGTGGGAGAATAGCTCATTTAAAATCTGATACCTGAACTGCTGCTTATTATTCAAATAAACAATCAGTTTCATTGGTTGGCACAATTAAGGTAACGCAATAATAAATGAGAAGTGTTTTCATTTGCAACTATTAATTGCACTGTTTTTATGAGTTTTTTGAATGAGTCATACAAAAAAGGCATACCAAATGTATGCCTTTTAAAACAAAGAAATCAATCGATCTTACTGGAATACAACCGTTTTATTACCATCCACAATGATACGGTCTTCAAGATGCCACTTCACCGCACGGGCAAGCACATTACGCTCTACATCCTGTCCAAGTTCACGCAGCTGTTCGACAGTAAAATCATGGCTGACACGCTCTACATCCTGCTCAATGATCGGTCCCTGATCCAGATCAGCCGTCACATAGTGTGCCGTTGCCCCAATCAGTTTCACACCTTTTTCATACGCCTGTTTATATGGGTTTGCACCAACGAATGCAGGCAGGAATGAATGGTGGATATTGATCACTTTCATTTCCCATTTCTGTACAAACTCTTCATCCAGAATCTGCATATAACGGGCAAGAACAAGCAGGTCATTGCCTTGCATCAGCTCATCAATCTGTGCATAAGCTTCACGTTTATTTTCTTTGGTGACAGGTACAACTTCAAACGGAATGCCAAAGTTTTCCACGGCTTCACGCAGATCAGGATGGTTGGAAACCACTTTAGTGATCTCACACGCCAGTCCACCACGTGAATGACGCCACAGCAACTCAAGTAAGGCATGATCCACTTTAGAAACCAGAATACCGACTTTTTTCACGTCACTGACCAGAGAAAGACGCCATTGCATCTCATAACGTTCAGCCACATTGGACGCAAAAGTCTGGAGCAGGCTTTCACGGCGGCTCTGTAAATTATCCAGTTCAAACTCAACACGCATGAAATAACGTCCACCCTGAGCTTCAGTCGCGTATTGATCCAGTGCGGTAATGTTTGCGCCCTGATGGTACAAAAAGCTGGAAACAGCCTGCACAATACCAGGTTTGTCCTCACAGGTAATCAGTAAACGTGCTGTATTAGCAGTGGTCATATTCATGTTGGTTTATATCACTAATCGGTTAATTAAAAAAACAAGGCAAATATTCTACTCTGTTTCAGGTTTTTTGAAACAGAATTATTCCTCTGTATCGTTATTACGCGATGCAGAAAGACTGGCAAACAGTTCAGAAGGTCCAAATGTTTCCATTAAATGCTCATAGGTTGCACGGCTTTCACCACGCAGATATGCCCCCTCAAGGAACACCATCTGTCTGAGTGCCTGCCAGACCCACTTCTCCTCAAGATGGTTGGAGTCCACGATATGACCCGACATATACAGGAAATTGGTCCAGTTGGTCAGCACAATCCAGAGATTGATAATCAGTGCCTCAATTTCAGAAGATGTCATCTGCATCAGACCTGCATCCACAAACGCCTGATAGATTTTCTGACCCTGCTGCATGACCTTGCCTGCAAAACGTGGGTACATCTTACGGAAATCTTCGTTATTTTCCACCAGATGATAAACATCACGGTGCAGAAAGCGGTAAGCCCATAACTGGCTGCTCAGCACCTGAAAATAACGGATCTTATCATTGGCATCGAGCAGACGGTCATCCGGCAATGCAAGCATTTCCAGTGTTTCCTGCTGATACTGCTCCATCAGCTCTTTGATGATTTCATTTTTATTTCTGAAGTGATAGTACAGATTCCCCGGACTCATACCCAGTTCGGCTGCAATATGATTCGTAGTAACGGAACGTTCACCACGCTCATTAAACAGCTGCAGACTGAGTTGCAGAATTCGTTCTTTCGTTTTAACCGTTTTGGAGTGAGACATCCTGAACTAACCATTTTTCCAAGTGTCAGATGAGTGACACATAAAGTAACTTGACTCTTTAGAGTAAATACTCTAAAAAATAATTCAATCGCTTTTTATTAAATGGTAACACGTCATGAACAGTCAAACAAAAACAACTTCAATGACACCGCATGCACTGGACAGTCAGATGCAGGGAATTCTTGAGCAGCAGAAGTTTGCCTATCAGCGTTACCCGATGCCAACAGCAAAGGAACGTATTGATCGTCTGGCACGACTGAAAAAAATACTTGTGAAATATCAGGATCAGATTGCAGAAGCCATTAATCAGGATTATGGCAACCGCTCTATTGCAGAAACCAAAATTGGTGAACTGCTGACCTGCCTTGAACATATCAAATATTACAGTAAAAATCTAACCGGCTGGATGAAGCCTTCCAAACGTCACATCGGTATTATTCACCAGCCAGCAAAAGGATGGGTTCAGTATCAGCCTCTTGGTGTTGTAGGCATTATCACGCCATGGAACTATCCTCTACTGCTGTCTATGGGTCCTCTGATCTGTGCGCTGGCTGCGGGTAACCATGCCATGATCAAAATCTCCAGCGCCTCTGCCAATTTTGGTCGGGTCATTGAAAATGCACTGTCTGAAGCTTTCCCACAGGAACTGGTTGCAGTCATCAATGGCGGTGGTGCGGTTTCTGATGCATTCTGTCGTCTGGCTTTTGATAAAATGATTTTTACAGGTTCAACCAATGTCGGTAAAACTGTCATGGCGGCAGCAGCTGAGAACCTGGTTCCTGTTATTCTGGAGCTGGGAGGCAAATCGCCTGTGCTGGTTCACCCTTCAATTGATCTGCATGATGTCGCACAGCGCCTGGCTGTCGGTAAATTATGGAATGCCGGTCAGACCTGTGTTGCACCGGATTACATGTTCCTGCCTAAAGGCAAGACAGCTGAATTTACTGAACATTTCAGAAACTGTGTTCAGCAGATGTACCCATCCATTCAGAACAATCCTGACTATACCTCCATTATCAATGACAAACAGTACAACCGTTTACAGGGTTATCTTGAGGATGCACGCAATCAGGGTGCAACCCTCACTGAAATCAATCCAAAGCATGAAGATTTGAGTGGCGTCCGCAAAGTTGCACCGACATTACTGAGCAATGTGACCCCGGATATGGACATTATGAAGAATGAAATCTTCGGTCCGGTACTTCCAATCATGGAATATGATCAAATAGACGATGTTATTGACTTTATTAATAGCCGTCCACGTCCACTTGCTTTATACTACTTCGACTTTGATCAGGCGCGTGCAGATTATGTTGCACAGCGTACTCATTCAGGGCATTTCGGACAGAACACGGTTTTGACCCATGTCGCACAGGACGATCTACCATTTGGTGGCGTTGGTGCATCAGGTATGGGGAAATATCATGGTCCAGAAGGTTTCTTCAGTTTGTCGCATGAACGGTCAGTGATGTCGAATCCCAAGTTATACAGCTTGAAATTCATTCTCCCACCGTTTAACAAACCGATTCACAAGTTGATTTCAAAGACCCTTCTTCGCTAAATGATCAAGGCATGACCTATCGCACAGGTTCATGCCCAGTTTTAATGAAAATCGCTTGTCTTTTAAGCGCATTTTTGGTATAAAACGCCCCTTGAATGATTTCATCCGTTTACTTAATAACTAGCTGCACAATCTGTGTTGTCTAGCAATGGAGTTCACCATGTCTAAGGTTTGCCAAGTTACCGGCAAGCGTCCAGTCGTTGGCAACAACGTCTCGCACGCCAATAACAAAACCAAACGCCGGTTCGAGCCGAACCTGCATCACCACCGTTTCTGGTTAGAAAGCGAAAAACGTTTCGTACGTCTTCGTCTAACTACAAAAGGTATGCGTATTATCGACAAATTGGGTATCGAAAAGGTTGTTGCTGACCTGCGTGCTCAAGGTCAAAAGATCTAAGGAGTCACAGCAATGCGTGATAAAATTCGCCTGGTTTCTTCAGCTGGTACAGGTTATTTCTATACCACTACTAAGAACAAACGTACTATGCCGGAAAAAATGGAAATCAAAAAATTTGATCCAAAAATCCGTCAGCACGTGATCTTCAAAGAAGCGAAAATCAAATAATTTTGGTTTTCTTAAAAAAACGACCTCTCTGGTCGTTTTTTTTTGCACTTTTTTTATTCAGCTTGTTAAAATTTCTGAGACTTTTCTGGCATTTTTTGTGCTTGTGTTTTCACCTTAATCATTACTTAAGGAGCCTTTAGTGCCTCATGATGTAGATCTGATTATATTACTTGCCGCAGGTTTTGGCTTAGCCCTTGTTTTTGGCTATTTTGCTGCCCGTCTACGCCTCCCCCCTCTGATTGGATATCTGATCGCAGGAATTATCATCAGCCCCAATACACCAGGTATGGTTGGGGATATTCAGCTGGCAAACCAGCTCGCTGAACTGGGCGTGATGTTCCTGATGTTTGGCGTAGGTATGCACTTTTCGTTAAATGACCTGATGCAGGTCAAACGGATTGCTTTACCTGGTGCAATTTTACAGATTGCTGTAGCAACACTGCTCGGAATAGCTGTTTCCATGCTCTGGGGATGGAGTTTTGGCTCAGCCCTGGTCTTTGGTCTCAGCCTGTCCTGTGCAAGTACAGTCGTCCTACTCAAAGCTTTGGGTGACAGAGGTTTACTCAATTCTGTAAATGGTAAAATTGCCGTTGGCTGGTTGCTGGTTGAAGATCTGGTCATGGTACTGGTGCTGGTACTGTTACCTGCAACTGCGGTTCTGTTGGGTGGCAAGGCACTCACTGACAGCTCTGCAACGCAGAATATATGGCTGACACTGGGCATCACACTCCTGAAAGTTACCGGCTTTATCGCATTCATGCTGATTGTGGGTAAAAGACTTGTCCCATTAATCATGCAGTTTGTTGCCCGTCTCGGATCACGTGAGCTGTTTACCCTGACAGTGGTTGCAGCCGCAGTCTCCATCGCATTTGGTGCATATAAAGTTTTTGGTGTTTCTATGGCACTGGGGGCATTCTTTGCAGGGATGGTAGTTAAAGAATCAGACTTCAGTCACCGTGCTGAGGAAGAAACACTGCCTTTACGCGAAATTTTTTCCATCCTGTTCTTTGTCTCTGTCGGTATGCTGTTTGACCCACGCATTCTGATTGATGATCCAATCCATGTTCTGGCAGTGGTTGCCATTATTATGATTGGTAAAACCATTGCAGCTATGGCACTGGTTCTATTTTTCCGCTATCCGCTCAACACCGCTTTAACTGTAGGCGCAAGCCTTGCACAGATCGGTGAGTTCTCCTTCATTCTTGCCACACTGGGTGTCTCACTCCAGCTGTTATCCCTGGAAGGTCAGAACCTGATTCTGGCTGGTGCTTTGATTTCCATTACCCTGAACACGTTCATTTTCTCTGCAATTGAACCTGTGCAGAACTGGATACGTGAACGCTCACATCTGGCACGCTTACTGGAACGCAGTGGTGACCCACTGGCGATGTTACCGGATGAAGTCTCACAGGATTACCTGCGTGATCAGGTGGTGATTATTGGGCATGGTGAGGTCGGTCGCCGTATTACCCGCAGCCTGATGTCTGAAAATATTAAAGTTGTGATTGCAGAAGAAAACCGGGAAATCGTGGAAGACCTGCGTGAAAAAGGCATTGCTGCAGTCAGCGGTGTGGCAACCGAAGCTGGCGTCCTGATTCAGGCACATATTCAGCATGCCCGCCTGCTGGTGATTTCACCTATGGATATCATTGATATTCATCGTATCGTTGATATTTCAAGAACACTCAACCCACAGATTCAGGTACTGGTCTGTGCTGAAAGTAAAGAAGAAGCTGAAGTGATACGCAAAGAAGAAATTGGCGAGGTTTATTTTGCCAAAGAAGAAATGGCGAAGAATATGACCAATCATATTCTGAATCAAATTCAGATCGCACACCATCAGTCACCTACGCATTAACCTGTTACTGAAAACAAAAAACGCACCCTCTGGTGCGTTTTTTCAATGAAACAAATCAGCTCATATACTGCGGTTTTTCATCCACAATTTCAGCCTGAAGCTGATCCATCTGTTTTTCCAGCAAACCAAACAAGGCTGCCTGAATCATATGCTGTGCAACGACTGCCGTCTGATCACCAAGCAATGCCTTCACTTCGTCATTAAACTGAATTTTGACCAATGGCTCTTTTTCAGAATCAGCATTTCTCAATGCCAGTTCACCACCTTCCAGCTGAACCAGTTCCAGAATCGCTTCCTGGCTGCCAAATAATTCTTTCAATTGTTCTATAGACATAAATCCTCCATGTTCAACATGGTGACAAAGAGCAGGACACTTTGTGTGACTGAGAATACTGATATCGGGGCAATTTTCCAAAGTTCAAGGGTTCCCCCTCTGCTTAGAATTCCACCATTTCATTTCTGAATCCATCAATCAGATGAGTCAGCTCACGGTGCCATTCCCGCAGGATTTTTGTATCAGGTAACCATGCCTGCGGTGTCTGTGTCACTTTAATAATCAGGTTGGATGATGTTTCATCTTCAGGTTCAGGCGCACTTGGCTCGGGTGTGTACTGACACATTCTGTATGCCCGTTTAAGTTCCGCAATGAAACCCTGCTTTGCCAGTTGCTGCATCACAGCAACTTCAGGTGACACCTGCCCTTTGGCCGCCATATTTTCTTCAATGGATTTCAGCGTTGGTGTCATATCGTTCAGGCGGTAGTAACGCACCAGTTCCTGTAAAAAGGCAAGTACAGCGCCATGCAGATGAAATACAGCAGCTTCACGATGCGCCTGTGACTGCTGAATATGTTCAATCTGTTCCGCCTGCTGACAGGAAAGTCTGGCAAAATAAAGCTTCTGATTGGTACGGTCTGCATGAAAACGGGCAACACGGGACATGAGTATTTCCTAAAAAATTCTGGCGTCTATGACGTAAAAGTCTGCATTGCTTCAGCCCATCATACAGACTGAACCGATGATTCAGCAGACCCTGTAAGCTTAATCTGTATTAAACCGAATACACAATAAAAATTATTCATGATCAATTTCCACCGTATAAATTTTCCGTTTAGCAACGACAGGAACAGGTGGGTCAAGTGGACGAACCCTGGTGATCACCCATGCCCAGTATCCTTCTGCCCAGTAAGTACCACATGCTGCTTCCAGTTCATCTTCACGCCAGGGATGAACCGATTCAATATCCACAACAGCGACTGCCAGTCCTGAGTCTTCATCCCCCTCCTGTCTCAGGTAATGATGATTTTCCACGATCAGTAAATCTTTCACTGGCACATGAGGCGGACACCATGAACGTATTTCCAGGGTCTTTAATCCCTGTACAATTTTAGAACCACCTGGTGAGACGATCGACAAAGCAGAATATTGTTTTTCCATTTACAGTTCTTAAATTAAGTGCTTCAGGGTTTCAATATATACTGGCGACAATATTCTCAGACAATAAAAAAGGAGCATTTCTGCTCCTTTTCAATGTCGTGTACTCAGTTTAAGCTTTTGGTTTTTCTTCCGCAGCTTTCACACGAATCCCACATCCTTTCACTTTCAGCGTATTTAAACCTTTGATGGCTTTAATCGCTTCACGAGGATTTGTCATTTCAACAAACCCAAAGCCTTTGGATTTGCCTGACTCAGCATCCATCACAACCACCGCAGACTCTACAGCACCAAAAGGTTTAAACAGCTCAAGTAATTCAGCTTCTGTGATCGAACGCTCAAGGTTACGCACTAAAATTTTCATGATAAAACCTGTAATATCTTCCACATAGTTTAATCCAGATCTATACCAAAATCTAAATTAATCGCCTGACGTTCGATCAAGGCACTTTTTACTGTCTGCTGACGGGGACGGTAATGCGTTTCCGTAGTACATAAAATACGGCTCAGATCATTCAGAAAATAACTTTCGATCTTACGCCCCTGCTCATCCACCTGATCTTTTGCCCACAGACTCAGATTCTGCTTAGTCAGAATCAGTTCATTCTGCGCCCGTGTCAGTGCCACATACAGCACACGGCGTTCTTCCTCAACTTCGTCAAAGTTACCTTGCGCACGTGCATGTGGGTACTGTCCTGCGGATACATTCGCTACATAACAGACTTTCTGTTCAGTTCCCTTTGCTGAATGAATGGTAATGAGTGTGACCACATCATCCTGTGACTGACGCTCAATCTCGGAAATGGAGACAGGATCAAGCACATATTCTTCCAGAAACTCACTCAGCTGAGCATGTTTTGAAGCCAGCTGTTTGACCAGCTCAAAGTCTCCGACCCGCTTATGCCAGTCTTTTTTGGCATAATTTTCTTCCAGCTGCTGCAGAATGGCTTCCACACCCAGTCGGACGCAGGCTTCCACTTCTGTTTTCAGTACCTGCATCTGCTTCATAATGAGCAGTGTATTTTCTGGAATACGTCCAAATTTTTCCAGTTTCAGCATCAGCTGATCAAAGTCAGCTTCCAGTAATAACTGCTGCGCGAGTTTACTGGCACTGACATCCCCCACACCATTCCACAGCGTCAGAAAGCGCATCCAGGCGATATCATCCATTGGGTTGGCAACAACACGCAGCAAACTGAGTAAATCCTTCACATGCGCTGTTTCCAGCAGTTTCATGCCCCCAATAAAACGATAGGGCACATTCGCCTGAATAAAGGCAGCCTCAATATGACGTGCTGCAAAAGCTGAACGCACCAGCACCATGTGATCATTCCATGATGCACTTTCCAGCAGATGTCGTTCTTTGATATCAATCGCAATCCATTTCGCTTCATCAAACTCATTCGGGAAAACATGAAGACGAGGCGCTATACCCTCTCCACGGTACGCTTCGAGTTTTTTGTCATAATCAATCGGGCTTTGATCAAGCAACCAGTTGGACAGATCCAAAATTTCCTGGGTGGAACGATAGTTCTTTTCCAGTTTATGGACAACTGCATCGGGTACACGGTCTTTGAAATGGTGAATATTTTCAAAATCTGCACCACGAAAGCCGTAGATGGACTGTGCGTCATCACCCACGCAGAACAGACTGGTCTGATCTTTTAAAGGCTCAAGAATTGCCCACTGCAAGGGATTGGTGTCCTGCATTTCATCCACCAGCATGTGCTGACACAGCCCTGCCACATACTCACACAACCCTTCAGACTGCGCCAGTGCAGAAGCGACCACAGCCAGAATATCATCGTAATCGAGAAAGTGACGTGCCCGCTTCCGAGCCTCGTATTCCTTCATAATCTCTGCAATCTGATCTTTATATTCCAGAAATTCCGGATGCTGTTTTTCCAGGGAAAGACTCAGTTTCTGACGGGTGTTCCGCGCATAGGAATAGACATCACAAAGCTGCTGGGGTTTTGGCAAGGCGTTAGGATTTTTTTTATCATCCTTACCACGGATCAGACGGAACAGCATGAGCTGATCATCCCGATCAATAATGGAAAACTGTTCCAGTCCAAATGCCTTAGGCACACGGCGCAGTAAATACATACAGAATGTATGGAACGTGGAAGCACGCAAACCTTTAGCTTCATCGCCCAGCGCCAGTTCCACCCGTGCGACAATTTCACTCGCTGAACGGCGGGTAAAGGTCAGAATCTGAATCTGGTTTGCCGGAACACCCTGATCTATCAGGTAGGCTGCCCGCGCCACAATGGTTTTGGTTTTGCCACAACCTGCCCCTGCAAGTACCAGACTGTGCTTTGCCTCTGTGGTGGCAGCCTGTTTCTGTTGCGGGTTCAATTCATTTATCAGCTGGGCTAAACTCATTTTTACTCATCAATTTGCGAATGGCGTTAGTTTAGCAGACCTGTCTTTTAAAAATGACTTTTCCTTTTCATTCGTTTACAGGATTAATCTGGCAATATTTTCACAGCTTCTTTCCAGATTCTTTTCTCCATTTTTTAATGCTGTCTGCAGATCACAAGCACCATCAACAATACCAAAAATCGCAGTAAATCCCTCATCGTACAATTCTTCAATGCCTTCACCAACATAACCTGCCAAAGCAATTACAGGTGTATTGAAACGCTTTGCCAGCTGCGCCACACCAAACGGGGTTTTACCAAACTTCGTCTGAAAATCTATGCCCCCCTCACCTGTCAGTACATAATCAGCCTGAGCTATTTTGTCAGCAAGCTGCGTTTCTTCAATCACGATTTCCACACCTGAACGGATTGTCGCACCTGCAAAAGCCATCAGACCAAAACCCAAACCACCTGCTGCCCCTGCCCCCGCAACATTCTGTTGATCAATCTTTAAAGTGGATTCAACCAGATCAGCAAAATGCTTTAAATTCTGATCCAGCATTTCCACCATTTCAGGGCTTGCACCTTTCTGTGGTGCAAAAACATGAGAAGCACCATTTTCACCACACAGAGGATTATTCACATCACTGGCAATCATGATTTCAGTCTGCTTTAAACGTGAATCCAGTTCTGAAAGATCAATTTGAGTCACCTGATTCAACTGACCACCGCCCACTGCCACAGACTGTCCATGATCATTCAGGAAGCTGACACCCAATGCCTGAGCCATGCCTGCACCCGCATCATTGGTCATACTCCCCCCCAGACCAATAATAATTTTCGAAACACCCAGATCCAGCGCAGCACTGATCATTTCCCCTGTGCCAAAGGTCGATGTAAATAATGGGTTACGCTGAGATTTTTCAATCAGATGAATGCCATTGGCGAGTGCCATTTCTATTACAGCGGTTTGATCATTTTCAATCAAACCGAAATATGTCTGAATTTTCTGACTGAATAATGGTCCTGAAACTTCAACTGCAACTTTTCGCCCATTTCTCGCTGCCACTAACGCATCCACTGTTCCCTCGCCACCATCAGCCATAGGGACATGAATAAACTCCGCATCGGGTATCACTTTCTGAATGCCGCTCTGCATAGCATGGCAGGCTTGCACAGCAGTCATGCTTTCTTTGAAAGAGTCAGGGGCGAGGACAAAACATTTTGACATTTAATTTTCAAGCGTTGCTGATTCAAAAATTAACATAACGACTTTTTACACATAGATAAACTGATAAATAATTTCCAAAGCTAAAGAAGTGATGAATATGGAACGAGTCAATTTAGGAAAAACAGCACCTGAACTGTATAAAACTGTCCTTGAACTTGAAAATCTATCCATGCAAAAAGTGAAACAGGCAGGTCTGGACTCAGGTTTTTCACACCTTTTAAAATTACGTGCTTCACAGATTAACCAATGTGCTTTCTGTGTCCGTATGCACACCCAGGATGCAATCAAAGCAGGTGAATCCATTGATCGGATTACCTTGATCAGTGCATGGCGTGAAAGTCAGTATTTTTCAGAAAAAGAACGTGCAGCACTAGTTCTGATTGAAGAAATCACTCTGATCGCACAGCAGCATTTTCCTGATGAAGCCTATACTGCTGCAAAAAAAGTGCTGAATGATGATGAAATTACAGCGATTGAATGGATCGCCATTGTGATCAACACCTGGAATCGCATTGCCATTTCAAGTCAGTATCAGGTCAGCCCATAAAGATTACTTTTATCTTTATCAAAGTACAGACCCAATCAGTGCTTAAATTTCAACAGAATCAATAAAAATGCCCAACGACTGACCGGGCATTTTTATTATTTACAAGTCATCAATGGCTTGCAGGCGGTATCTTCTTAATTGCGGCAGCAAAAGTCAGATAATTGACCCCCTGAAACAGAATATCCACACCCAGAAACAACCCCAGTACCCAGAAAGGTGAATCGGGTGTTGCCAGAATCATGACACCGGTGATCAGCGTCAGTATGCCTGAAAATAACGTCCATCCCCAGCCATGCATTGGCTTCAGCATAAAAGCATTAATAATCCGGATAAATCCTGCGATCAGCAAAGCCACAGCCAGTAAGTTGGTCAACACGACGGCCGTTGTTACAGGTGCCTTAAATGCATAATAACCTGCCCCGATATACAGCAGCCCAAACAGCGCCCATAGCCAGCGCAATCCACCATCAAATATTTTAAAAGCCGCAATCAGGTGTAATACACCACCAATCATCATCAGCACGCCAAACAGCATGACGACCGTTAATGTCGCAAAGCCGAGTGATCCCAGTAAAACCAGTCCAAAAATAACCAGTATTGCCCCAAGCAATAAATACCACTTTCTGTTTTCATGAAGTTGATGGCGAATCAGATCGTTTCCCACTGTACGCATATTTTTCTCTTCGTTGTCATGCACCTGCTTTATTGTTGCGCTGTTTCAACAGGCTGTCTGTATAAAAACTGCATCTGAACAGGAACAAAATATGGCTCCAGCTACAGGCAGCCCGTCTTATTTCAGCCAGCCCATTTCCTGAGCTGTCAGCGTACTGATCATGGTATCTTCGAGTTTTGAAGGAGTAACACTCTTTTGATCACTCAGTGGAATATAGCCACCCATCAGTTCTGCACGTTTCTGAGGGAACAACGGTTGCTGATCAGGAGCTGCATAACCCTCAGGAAAGACTGGCTGCCCTGTCTGCATGTTGTATTTGTCTGTTGCTCCAAAAGTATGCATCAGCTCATGCAGCATCACCACTTTATTTGAACCACTATGCCTGCCTGATGCAAACAGATTGACCGAACCAATTTTACCCCGCTGTAAAGCCACAGAGTGTTTTAAAAGCTTCGTCTGCTTAGGGTTATAGTAATTCAGATACAGGGTCACACCCGGACGACCATCTGCACTTTCCTGCTGTCGCCAGGCGTAATAACGAAACTTCAGACTCCAGATGATGGTATCAGCCATGCTGCCTGTTTCAGGTACCTTGGGTGCCAGCTGATTGATCTGACGCCCCAGCTGAAAATAAATCTGAACAGGATTCCCCCTCAGATGCTGACTCTGACTAAGAATATAATCCTGTGCTTCTATCATATCTACAGCAGACAGTTGCTGAATATAGGCTTGCGTCACTTCACTTCCATCTGCGTTGACAGGATGCAACAGAACAATCACAGGCTTAGTCCAGTCCTGATTCATATCCCGCCAGGCATTCACAGCAACAATCAGTAAAATCACCAGTAAAATGGATACTCTGATTTTTTTCCACATAAACAGGACTCGGCTTAACGTTTAAAACAGCTGAATTTTCAATAATTCAGATGGTTTCCGGTGAACAAAATTATCCCAGATATACTGATACAGGAGTCTCTGCCCCCCAAATTCAGCTTTTTCAATTGCCTCCTGCAGACTGAACCAGGCATATTCGCTATGTTCATTATTCAGCACAATCTGCTGATGTTCCGTGCAATACACCAGGAACACAGGAATCATTTCTATTACATTCTGATCAGCTTCATAGAACTGCTCCAGATAATCAGCACTGTACAGCTCGCTGACCTGAACCTGTGTTTCCTCTTTAATTTCCCGCACAATCGCCTGAACAGCGGTTTCAGCCGTTTCAACTTTTCCTGCAATGTGGCTCCAGAAATTTCCTTTGACCCGTTTCATCAGCAGAATTTTTATTTCCCCGTCCTGCCTTGAGAGCAGAACCCCAGAAACAATATGGGAACGAACTGGAATGAGCGTTTTTATCATGAATCTATCCTTTTACAGTTCAGTTATGCAGTTCAGTCCATTGTCTTAAAAACAAAAAATGCTAACCGAAGTTAGCATTTTAAACCGACTGAATAATTAAGCTTCAGTCCATTTTCCATCTGTATAAACCAGTGACCATTTGGTCTGTTTACCCTCAGGTGTTTCAGAACCAATATACTGTGCCTGATTCTTACGGCTGAATTTCACCAGGGTTGGATTACCTTCTGGATCCTGATCCGGAGCCTGCAGGATAAACTGATATTTCGGATCCAGCTGATCTGCAACACTGCGTAATTCTGCAACCTTAGGCGCACGTGTTTCACGGACTTTCGGGAACTTGCTCGCCGCCAGGAACAGACCTGCTGCACCGTCACGCAGTACAAAGAAGTCATCATGCTTGGTTGAACGTAAATGTTCCATTTTGATCGGGTCTACACGTGGCGGTGCAGGTTGACCACTTTTCAGGACTTTACGGGTATTGTCACAGCTCATGCAGGCAAAATAAGGACCGAAACGACCTGTTTTCAGCTGCATTTCGCCATCACATTTATCACATGGAATGGTTGGACCATCATAACCCTTGATTTTGAACTCACCTTCTTCGAGTTCATAACCATCGCAGTCAGGGTTATTACCACAGATATGCAGTTTGCGACCACCATCAATCACATAACTGTCCATTGCCGTTTCACAGACTGGACAGCGTTTTTTCGACATCAGATCTGCGGTTTCAGCAGCGTCATCATCAGACAGCGCAGCCAGTGATTCAACCGGGGTTAAATTCAGCGTCTCTTTACAGCGTTCTTTCGGTGGCAGGTTGTAACCTGAACAACCCAGGAATACCCCAGTCGTACCTGTGCGAATCTGCATAGGACGCTCGCATTCTTTACAGTGCACGGCTTCCACTTCCACAGGTAAATTACGGCGCATACCGTTTTCACCCTGTGCTGTGGTCAGACGTTTTTTGAAGTCACCATAAAAACTGTTCAGCAGCTCTTTCCAGTTACGTTCACCATCTGCAACTTTATCCAGCTGCCCTTCCAGGTCTGCGGTAAAAGCATAGTTCATCAGATTGTTAAAGTTTTCATCCAGGCGGTCTGTCACAATCTCGCCCATCTTCTCTGCAAAGAGACGACGGTTATCGAGTTTGACATAGCCACGATCCTGAATGGTGGAGATGATGGCAGCATAAGTCGATGGACGACCAATCCCCTTTTTCTCCAGTTCTTTCACCAGTGATGCTTCAGTAAAACGTGCAGGTGGCTTGGTAAAATGCTGTGATGGGTCGAGTTTTTCAAGTTTAAGAATTTCACCGACTTTCACCGCAGGTAACAGTACATCATCATCAGATTTGTTCTGACCACGGACTTTCGTAAAACCTTCAAAAACCAATGTACGACCTTTGGCTTTTAACTCAACGCCATTGGCATCAACCAGAATCGTGGATGATAAATATTCAGCAGGTGTCATCTGACATGCAACAAACTGACGCCAGATCAGGTCATACAGACGCTGTGCATCACGTTCCACACCCACCAGACTGTCACCTTTCAGCGATACTGTGGATGGACGGATCGCTTCGTGCGCTTCCTGTGCTCCTGCCTTATTGCCATAACGGTTCGGTTTGGCTGGCAGATATTTCTCACCAAATTCTGTTTCAATATGGTTGCGTACCATATTCACCGCATCATCACTTAAAAATGTGGAGTCGGTACGCATATAAGTGATAAAACCCGCTTCATACAGACGCTGTGCAAGCATCATGGTTTTTTTCACGGAAAAACCAAGACGTGTACTGGCTGCCTGTTGCAGGGTCGATGTAATGTATGGCGCACTCGGATTGACCTTGGTCGGCTTATCCTCACGGGTCGCAACTTTATAATCTGCACCTTTTAAAACACCCAGCAAAGCATCGGTCTGTGCCTTGTTGCTGAGTTTTAAAGTTTTACCGTTCTGCTTAACGGCTTCAAGACGGATCTCATCTTTGGCAGATTTTGTATCTGCAAAAACCTGCCAGTATTCTTCTGGGACAAACGCGCGGATTTCACGCTCACGTTCCACCACCAGTTTTACCGCAACTGACTGTACACGGCCAGCGGACAGACCACGGGCAATTTTTTCCCACAGTAAAGGGGAAATCATGAAACCTACAACACGGTCGAGAAAACGGCGTGCCTGCTGAGCATTGACTTTATCTATATCCAGACGCGTTGGATGATTAAATGCATCCTGAATGGCATTTTTCGTAATTTCGTTAAAGACCACACGCTGATAACGTGAATCATCACCACCAATGACTTCTTTTAAATGCCAGGCAATCGCTTCCCCTTCACGGTCAAGATCGGTTGCGAGATAGACCTCGTCAACCTGCGAAGCAAGCTTTTTCAGTTCGGCAACAACATGTTCCTTGCCTGGTAAAACTTCATATTTGGCTTTCCAGTCATGTTCTGGATCAACCCCCATACGGTTCACCAAAGCGGACTGGGCTTTTTCAGCCTTCTGAGTTTCAGTCAGTTTTACACGGGGTCCAGCTTTCTTTTCAGCAGATTTGGATGAACCACCTGTAGGCAAATCACGGACATGACCCACCGACGATTTCACAATATATTGCGAACCCAGATATTTGTTGATGGTTTTCGCTTTTGCAGGCGACTCCACAATCACTAAGGCACGTTTTTTCCCCGTATCAGGAGCGGTATCTGTGGTGCTTTTGGATGTGGACCGAGGAGCTTTCGCCATAATAAATCGTTTACCCTGTTATTTATGAAATTAAAATTCAGCCAGATGAATCAACAAAGCCTTCATGTCGTCAAGCTGCTCGGCTTTCAGGTCAGATTCTTCCTGCCAGTACAGCCCCACGCAGTTTGCCTGCATATCAATAGCATAAATCCCTTTTAATGCAATGGGAAAATCATTAAATTTCTCATCTCCCTGAACGGTTTTGAGTTTTTGATCCTCCACCCTTGCACGCATCAGAGGCAACCGGGCTTCAGGCAACAGAACACTGTAATACGCCACCATACTTGCACGTTTTTCAGTTGCCATCGGTACACGGGTCCATTCAGGTGCTGCAACCAGTCTGGGATGCAATCCCATTTTACGGGCTTTGTCGCGCATGATGCCCAGTGCTTTTTCACGGGGACTGACTTTTAGCCCAAGAACTGAACCCAGTACAAATACGATAACAATAACCGCAACCCAAATACCTGTGTTTTCCATAGTAAAACCTTTCTGACCTTTTATTAGAGTTGCACAAGCGCAATATAAAACGCAAGATCAAAATCAATCTATGATGGATAATCCACTGTTTATACACCCTCAGCTCATTTCTGCTGCTCAAAATACAGCATCCATCGGGACAGTGATTCAATTGAAGGCTCCAGTGTTCTCCCCAGTTCTGTAATCTGGTATTCCACTTTTGGAGGAATTTCAGCATATACCGTCCGGCTGATCAGCTGATGTTTTTCCAGCAGCTTCAAATGTCTTGAAAGCTCTTTCTGTGGAACAGGACTGAGTGCTTTATGCAGTTCATTAAAACGGACAGGTTTCTCTGCATGAATCAGGTGATAAATGATCGGCAGCACCCACTTCCCTGAAAAGAGCTGGATAAAACGCATAATTGAACAGTGTTGTTCATACTCAGAAGCAGACA
Organism: Acinetobacter chinensis; assembly: GCF_002165375.2. NCBI lineage: Bacteria > Pseudomonadati > Pseudomonadota > Gammaproteobacteria > Moraxellales > Moraxellaceae > Acinetobacter > Acinetobacter chinensis. The sequence goes on along the minus strand of NZ_CP032134.1, from coordinate 516,469 downwards.
TTTTCCACCTTACATAAAATTACAATTACAGTTCCCGCATTTGCCATCATTTCCAACCAGATGCACAGCCAGTTACCGACAGGTAAGTACTTCAATCTCACCATAAATACAGACAGCATAGCGATAAATACAGATCCAGCAGGCATTATATGCGTTTAAAAAACAAAACCATCCTGATCTCAGGAGCGACCAGCGGTATTGGACTTGCATCCGCACAGCGTGCAATTCAGGAAGGTGCCTTTGTCTATTTTACAGCGAGAAATACAGAAGCTCTTGCACAGACTCAGGCACTGCTTGGGCAGCAAAGTCATGGCATTCAATGTGATCATGCATCAGTTCATCAACAGCAGTCTATGGTCAGTTATCTGCAGCATTCAGCTGTCCACCTGGATGCTGTATTTCTAAATGCAGGAAATGTTCATCATGAGGCTTTTGGGCAATGGGATGAACAAAAGTTTGACGAGGTTTTTAACACAAATATCAAAGGACCGTTTTTTCTCCTGCAAAGCCTTTTACCCCTGCTCAATCCAGGTTGTTCTGTTGTTCTTTGTGGTTCGACCAGTATTCATATTGCACTGCCCCAGAGCAGTGTTTACGCTGCTTCTAAAATCGCTTTACGTTCACTTGTAAAAACACTGTCCCGTGAACTGCTGTCACAACAGATCAGGTTTAATCTGCTTTCCCCAGGACCAACGCAGACACCTGCACTGGATAAAATTGCCTCTGATGCAAGCGCAAAAATGAAGCTTAGAGCTGAAATTGAACAGCTTGTTCCACTGAACAGAATGGCAGATTCAAGTGAAATTGCTGATGCATTTATCTATCTGGCTTCGGCTGAATCCAGGTTTGTTATAGGCACCGAATTACTGATTGATGGCGGTGTTGCCAACCTTTGAGTCAGGTTCTGAATAACAGGCAGACTGAAATTTCTACCTGTGCTCAGACCTGTTGTGATGTCTAATTCAGATACATTTCGTGACTGTACAGGATTTCGTGACCATTCCAGTAGATATAGCCCTTTTCTATCAGCTCTTTGAGCAACAGTCTGACGTCAGACTGTGGAAACATTGTCCCGAGCAAGTCGCGTAACTGATAAATATCCCGTGGTTTTTCATTTTTCAGCTGTGAAAGTTTCCGTACCACTTCCAGCTGCACAGGGTCAATCTGCCCAAAATTTTTATACAGCTCAGTCTGCACATCCTGCGAAGCTGCTTCAATAATATCTGTTTTCAGATTCGGTGAACTTTCTGCCGTGATCTGCAACTGTGTGACAGCTGTCGATAAATCTACAGAATTTTCAGGTGGTACAGGGCTTCCATTCAGATTCAGCTGAATCCATTGACGCAGGATTTTTTTACGGTAAGCAATCTGATCTTCATGGCGTTTAATGATTTTCAGATTAATCATTGCACCCACGACCTGCTGTGTTTTTTCAGGAACCATCTGCAAAATATTGGCAATTGAATTTTTCAGCTTTTCAACTGTATTGGGCTTCCCTGTCATCCGTCCCAGTGCATCACAGTATTTCTTGACCTGCTGTAACAGCGGTTTCTGCTTGAACGTTTCTGCATCGGGCAGCACATAAACTGCCCTGCCTGTATCTGAACTGATCTGAATCAGACTGCATGAAATATCTGCACCACTAAGTAAATCTATCAGAACTTCAATACCGGACTGTGCTGAAATCACTTCCACATGGCTGTCCGGCTCAAGTAAAGCCATCAACTGTCCGACCAGAACAGCATATTCAAATTCTTTCTGACTGGCTTCCGGTACATCCAGAATCACCACCTGACCACTGCTGACCCAACCCGAAAACTCTGTCATGTCTTCAAGAGTGTATTCAAAATTCCCTTTGCAGTTAAATAAATACAGCACAGGAAAATGCTCAATAATCTCCCGCAGCAACTTTGCAGTGGGCATATTATTTTCCAGGTCCAGCAGCACGGCTTTGGAATTCATTGTCAGAAGCTTCAAAAGACTGTTAACAGGTTGTGCATTACAACGGCAAGTGCGATAAAGTGCAAATAAAACCGACAGATAAATGTAACTTTCTTTTTAAATTAATACTCATACACGTCTCAGTTTCATAAATACTGTACAGCACACCTGAGTTCCAGTGCTGAAAATCAGTAATGCGGTGGACGATCAGTTACAGGATCAAACTCTGCAATACCTTCTGACAAATCCGATGCTTCAACACGGCGATACAGAATCTGCATTTGTTTTTTTAAATCAGCAATTTCTGTACCCTGTATCGCAAGCTGCTCATTTAATTGTTCGACTAAATCATCCAAAAATGCAATTCGGACTTGCAAATCTTCTATAGGTGCGGACAATGACGCCTGATCATCCAGATTTATATGTTTAGTCATTTTAAGTCCTCATTTGGGGATATTCAGGAAACCGTATGGCCTATATTACTTTAAGGGATATCCAGCTCGCATTTGGCGGACCGGCTCTGCTCGATAACGCAAACTTCAGTCTGGAGCGTGGCGAACGTGTCTGTCTGATTGGGCGTAACGGTGAAGGAAAATCCACCCTGCTCAAACTCATTGAAGGGAGTCTGCTTCCAGACAATGGTGAAGTGTCTCTCCAGAACGGCATTACCATTTCCATGCTGGCGCAGGATGTTCCCATGGATTCAGGCAAAGTGGCAGACATTGTTGCCGAAGGTGCCGGTGAAGCTGCTGCTGTCCTTAAAGCATACCATGAAGCCAGCGATGCATGTGTACTGGGTGATATGGAAGCATGCGACCGCATGGGTAATCTGCAACATCAGCTGGATCTGCTGGATGGCTGGTCACTGGAAACCAAAGTCAACTCCATTTTAAGTAAAATGGGACTTGATCCAGAAGCTGACCTTGCCGATTTATCAGGCGGTCGTAAACGTCGTGTCCTGCTTGCCCGTGCTTTGCTGACACAACCTGACGTACTTCTACTGGACGAACCGACTAACCACCTGGATGTTGAAAGCATCGAATGGCTTGAAAAGTTCCTGCTTGATCAGAACAATTTAACCCTGCTGTTTATTTCGCATGACCGTTCATTTGTGGACAGCATTGCGACCCGTATTGTTGAACTGGATCGTGGTGTCCTGCGCAGCTATGAAGGTAACTATTCACGTTACCTCGACTTAAAAGCTCAGCAGATGGAAGCGGAAGAAAAACAGAATGCTCTGTTTGATAAAAAACTGGCAGAAGAAGAAGTCTGGATCCGCCAGGGTATTAAAGCCCGCCGTACCCGTAACGAAGGTCGTGTACGTGCGCTGAAAGCCCTGCGTGAAGAATCCAGAGCGCGTCGCTCTCAACAGGGCAAAGTCAGCATGGCAACACAGGATGCCAGCCGCTCAGGTAAAGTCGTCTTTGAAATTGACAATCTTCAGGTCACTTTTGGCGATAATGCACCCATCATCAAAGACTTCTCTGCGCTAGTCATGCGTGGCGACCGTATTGGTCTGGTCGGTGACAACGGTGTAGGTAAAACCACACTGATTAAAGCGATTTTAGGTGAACAGGAACATAAAGGATCGGTCAAAACCGGTACACAGCTGGAAGTTGCTTATTTCGACCAGCTGCGCAATGCACTGGATCTGGAAAAATCAGTCAAAGATAACATTTCAGAAGGTTCTGACTTTGTGGATGTAAATGGTGGCCGTCGTCATATCTACAGCTACTTACAGGACTTTCTGTTCTCACCTGAACGTGCCCGTACACCGGTCAAAGCACTGTCTGGTGGTGAGCGTAACCGTATTCTGCTGGCAAAACTGTTACTCAAACCATCCAACTTAATTGTGATGGATGAGCCGACCAACGACCTTGATATGGTGACTTTAGAGCTGCTTGAAGAAATGCTTGGTGGCTATAAAGGTACATTACTGTTGATTTCACATGACCGTGCCTTTATGGACAATGTCGTGACATCCACCTGGGTCTTTGATGGCAAAGGCAATATTGATGAATACATTGGTGGTTACCAGGACTACCTGGAACAGCGTCCTGATCAGACTGCTGTCGATCAGAAAAGTGATGTAAAAAAAGCCCTGGCTAAAGCTGAAGCAACGGCTGCCGCTGCAGCTCAGGCTCCGCAGAAAAAAGTCAAACTGAGCTATAAAGATCAGCGTGCACTGGAACAGTTACCTGCTGAAATTGAAGCGCTTGAAAAAGAACAGGCTGAACTTTCAGAGAGACTGGCAGATGGTTCATGGTTTGTCAGTGATGCAGATGCAGCGACCAAAGCATCACAGCGCCTGTCAGAAATTGATGACCTGTTGCTGGAAAAAATGGAACGCTGGGATGAACTGGAAGAGATGACCAAAGCCTGATCTTTTCAGATTAAGAGCAGCTTTCTACAGATAAAAACACCGCCTCAATGGCGGTGTTTTTATCTCTGCACATTGTTTCTGCTGTTTCCTTGTCGAATTCAGTTCATGCTAAACTGCAACGCTGTCGACCAATATTCATTGTTAAAAGCGTTATATGAGCAAAAAACATCAATACAAACCCGGAAAGTTTTATTGGGCATTCATCTCCCCTCAATACTGGGGGATCTGGATTGCTATTGTTTTTTTAATGCTTTTAGCTATTTTACCCTGGGCTGTTCAGTACCGACTGGCGACTGTGCTGGGTAACTTTGCATTTAAAAGTCTCAAATCAAGACGAAAAACAGCTGTTCGCAATCTGGAAGTCTGCTTCCCTGAATGGACACCTGAACAGGTTCAGGACAATGCCCGTCAGGTCTTTGTCGATCAGATGCTCGGGGTTTTTGAAACTCTGAATGCCTGGTACTCACCTGCATGGTTTAAAAACAGAGTCAGTATCGAAGGACTGGAACATCTGCAGAAAGCACAGGCTGAGTCAAAAGGTGCATTGCTGCTGGGAACACACTCCACACTGCTCGATGCCGGTGGCTATATCTGCGCCCAGTATTTTGAACCTGATGTCGTCTATCGCCCACAGAACAACCCCTTGCTTGATATGCTGATCTATCGCTGTCGGGCAACCATCTATACCCATCAGATTGATCACGATGACATGCGTGGCTTGATTCGACACCTGAAAAACGGCAGAGCTATCTGGTACAGCCCTGATCAGGATTTCGGTCTGAAACAAGGCGTTATGGCGCCATTTTTTGGTGTTCCTGCCGCTACCGTTACAGCACATCGCCGTTTACTGAAAATGACCAAAGCTGCAGCGATTCCTTTATATTTTTATCGTTATGGTGAAGTCAGCAATCCCCGATACCGTGTGTTGATTGAACCTGCCCTGGACAATATGCCAGGAGAAGATGAAGTCGAAGATGCAGTTCGGGTCAATAAAGTAATTGAAAATCAGCTGCGTATCGCACCCACTCAGTACATGTGGTTTCACCGCAGATTTAAAACCCGTCCAGAAGGTTACGAACAGATTTACTGAGTTTTTGAACCAATATAGTGCAAATACTGTACAAAAATTAACTGATGCACCAGTGAAAGACTTTAGACTGAATGAAGCTGAATACCTCTGATATTCAGCTTTTTTTGTTTTATAATTTTAGAGAAAATAAACAATGAAGCAGATAAAATTTCTTTTAATTCCCTTAACGGCTGCAATTTTAATGACCGCTGGCTGTGATAAAAAACCTTCCGCTGAAGCTGCTGCTGAAACATCAGGCAACTGGCAGATTAAAGCAGACAGCCTTTCAAAAGCCAATCCAGATGATATTAAAGCTGATCTCACACTGTAAATGAAGTAACCAACACCACAAATGCCGATGCCCTTGCATTACGTGATGAAGTACTGAAAGCCGGTACAGACCAGGAAAAAATCAAAGACGTTCTAAGCAAGAGCAACGATCTACAGAAAAAAGTCAAAGAAAAAATCATGGCAATGAATCTGAAAAGTGCAGAGGTTCAGAATATCCGTACTCAGATGATTGACAATCTGATGACCTCAGAAAAACTGTATGACATCTCAACTGCATCCAACTTCAACATGCAGGCACCCACTGAAGAGTTTATTCAGCTGTCTCAACGCTCTGTAGCTATTCAGCAAAAACTGGGCAGTGAACTGAATGCACTAAACGCTCAGTACGCACAGTAATTTTCAGGTATCCAGCTGATCCCAGAGCTGGATACTGATTTTACCCACCCTAAGCCTTCCAGACTTTAAACCGGACACTCAGCCAGATGATCAGAGGCCAGAATAAAGTATTCACAATATCGTGCAGACTGGCACCAACCCGCCAGTAGCCATGATTGATCAGATCATCCCGGGCATCGAAAAGCTCACAGCCGACTGCAACCAGCACCACAGCCCATATGGCAAAATGTGATTTCAACTGACGTTTATGCAGCAGTGCCACAATCAGATAAACCGCGAGACCCGCATAAATATGCAATGCATCACGGGCAAGATCGGTAAAATTCACAATATAAATTTTGAAATTCTGAAAAGCAGACAGATACATTCAGGAAAACCTCTTTTTTACGCTTTTGTCATTTTTCTACTGTTCCATAAAAGCATAACCCGAGTTCTGCGTCCTGCAAAACTCGGGCTTATGAGGTTGTGCTTTCAATTTTTTGTTTTTTCTGGCTTTCCATACCACCATCATATCCATGATGATTATCCATCGGCTTCTGCTTCCTTAAACGGGACTCTTCCTTTCCCAACTCCATGTGCCGATGAGTTGAGAATAAGTGATACCACGCTGCTCCGCCATCCGCTATCCGCCTAAATCCATGTAAGCAATTTCTTACACTTTTCCTGCAATGTTAAATCCTGTTCCGCTCTATCTCATTTCATTTTTATAATCCTGAGCAATTTCATCTGTCACTGTTTTTTCTTCACGCTCAGCTTTTTCTATTCCATCCTGAATCGCATCCTGTGCTTCCTGCTCATCAGCGTCAGTCTGTTCCATTTCTTCCTGAATCTGCTCAAAAACACGTCCTGTCTGCAAAACAACATATACAGGAAAATGATCTGAACCAATATGTGGCAGCCGCCGCATCTGCACCAGTGCAAAGTCAGTACTGTGGAAAACATGATCAAGTGACCATCTTAAAAATTTATAGTCCGCATGAAAGGTGTTGACGTATTTACGTCCGACGCGCGGGTCGAGCAAACCACTGATCCGCTGGAACAGCCGTGTGGTTCTGGACCAGGCAACATCGTTCAGATCCCCCATCACAATACAGCTTTCATCCAGGTCTTTGATCTGATCTCCCACGATCAGCAGTTCCGCATCTCTTAATGTTGAATCTTTGGCTTCTGTCGGACTCGGCGGTTTGGGATGTAAACAGTACAGATTGACCGGCTGTCCTGAAGCTAAAATGACCGTACAGTGAATGGAAGGAATTTCATCACTTAAAATAAATTTAACTTCTGTATCCTGAAGTTCAAGTTTACTGTACAGATGCATGCCATACAGGTTATCCAGCGGCACGGGCACCCTGTACGGATAGTCTGATTCAATCACAGACAGTTCATTCTGCCAGGTCTGATCCGTTTCAAGGGTCAGCACCATATCTGGCTGATGTTTCTGAATCTGCTCAAGCAATAAATGATACTGGTCATTGGGTGTCAGCACATTGGATACAATCACAGAAATCTGCTGTGCAGGGTTCAGCTGTTCCTGTCTGACCTGTTTCACCTGCTTTTTCCATAGAAATGTATAAGGCAAGACCATTTTCAGCTGATAAGCCAGGGCTGCGATCAGTAACACCAGGATGACTTCCCTTTGCATATCCCACGGCTCATGCCAGAACAGCAACAGAATAAAAGCAACAACGCCTGCTGCCAGTATCTGTAAACGTGGAAAATCTGCTCCCCTGAACCACCATTCATCCCGTGGAATCAGTGACCAGAAACTCAGCCAGATCACCACGCCTGCCAGTATTTCGATCCAGATCATATTTTGTCACTCTTATATTCTATTTTTTTGAACTATTCATAAATTAATATCAATTTTGCATGTAACATAAACAAGTTATATTGCACAACATAATTGCTGTTTTGATTCTGTAGCGCTTGCAGTTAGGCGCACTTTTGATACACTCAAACCCCTTTTAAATTTTTAACGCACCGAGGCAAAGTGACATGAAAGTAGGTCTGGTCGGTTGGCGCGGGATGGTTGGTTCCGTCCTTATGCAACGTATGGTTGAAGAGAATGATTTTGCTCATTTTGAGCCATTCTACTTTTCTACCAGTAATGCAGGGGGTGAATCTCCTGCTTTTGGTGGTAAAACCGCCCCAGCACTTATGGATGCATCAGACATCAGCAGTCTGAAGCAGATGGATGTCATTATTACCTGTCAGGGTGGCGACTACACCTCTGACGTATTTCCAAAGCTGAAAGCAGAAGGCTGGAACGGCTACTGGATTGATGCTGCATCTACATTGCGTATGAATGATGAAGCGATCATTGTCCTGGATCCGGTGAACCTGAACGTCATTAAAGAAGGTCTGGTCAAAGGGACTAAAACTTTTGTCGGTGGAAACTGTACTGTTTCCCTGATGCTGATGGGCATGGGTTCATTATTCCAGCAGAACCTGGTGGAATGGATGACAGCAATGACTTATCAGGCTGCATCTGGTGCAGGCGCACAGAACATGCGTGAGCTGATCACAGGGATGGGGTATCTATACAACAATACCAAAGACCTGCTGGATGACCCACGTTCTGCAATCCTGGACATCGACTCTAAAATTGCTGATTTACAGCGTGGCGAAGGCTTCCCTTCAGCGAACTTCGGTGTGCCTTTAGCTGGTTCCCTGATTCCTTATATCGACAAACAGCTGGAAAGCGGTCAATCGAAAGAGGAATGGAAAGGTCAGGTTGAAACCAACAAAATCCTGGGCAATCAGCAGATTGTACCGATTGATGGTCACTGTATCCGTATCGGTGCAATGCGTTGCCACTCACAGGCTTTGACTGTGAAGCTGAAAAAAGACGTTCCGCTTGATGAAATCGAAGATATGATCCGTCAGTCGAACCAGTGGGCTAAAGTGGTTCCAAATACCCGTGAAGCGTCCATGACTGACCTGACTCCAGTAGCGGTAACAGGAACTTTAACTGTACCTGTAGGTCGTTTACGTAAGCTCAATATGGGTAAAGAATACCTTGGCGCATTCACAGTGGGTGACCAGTTACTCTGGGGTGCTGCTGAACCTTTACGTCGTATGTTACGTATTCTGATTGATTACAAAAATGCCTGATCTCATCTGAATGATGGGTCAGAATAAAAAGCCGATCATGAAATGATCGGCTTTTTTATGTAACTCATGTGTTAATATTTTACAAATCATCAACATCCAGTTATTGTATAACGATCTCGTTGCGATATATGACCTGAGCCACATATTAAGATGACTGCACATAACAAATTAAAAATCGCTATTCTTGCCATTATTGCATCACAGCAGATTCATGCAATTACTGTAGATCCGATTCAGATTCAATCGGCACCTGGGGAACTGCTTTATGCAGAAATAAATTTTCGTAATGCTGCACCTGATGCAGCAGTACAGGCGGGTCTGGCAACACCTGAAGATCTGATTTCAATGGGGATTGCACATCAGCCTCCAGGACATCTGAACTTTTTTACCCGACGCAATGGTCAGGGTGAAGGTGTGATCACCATTACCTCCTCCCGCCCGATGACGGAATCGGAGCTGAATGTTGTCATCCGGATCAGAGAAGGCAATGCCGTCCATATTCAGCACGTCAGAAAACAGATCAAACGGAATGCTCTGCTCAATCAGAATACCGCAGCAAACGAGCGGACGCTGACACCGGTCATTATTGCCAGTGAAAAAGACATTCCTCTGAATCTTCCGATGAGTACGGCATACAGTGTGCCTGCCATGCAGACGGCTGCAAAGATTAAAACGCCAGAAGTCACCCTGCCTGTGAAACTCAGCACACCACCTGTTATGAATGCATCCGCTGTCGCTCAGACAACAACTGAGGCTGTAACAGCTGCTGTTCCTGCGGCCCCTGCACCATCAGCATCTGCATCGGCAACACCATCAGTTGCTCCTGCTGTACAAAACAGTCAGGTTTCAGCAGACCCCCTGGTCAGAAAATACGCTGAATCACTTCAGGCAAACAATACTGCTGAGCCAGCCAGACCTGCTGTAACCAAGCCGACTCCAGAGACAGCAACAGCAGGTCAAGCTCCTGATTCCACACCAACGCAGCATACCGTGCAAAATAATGAATCTTTATGGCAAATTGCAACGCGTATTGCAAACTCCCAGAACAGACCGGTTCAGGAAGTCATGAAGCAGATTAAAGTCGGAAATGAACATGCTTTCATTCATGGTGATGCCAACCGCCTGCGTAAAGGTGTTGTTCTGAATCTGCATGCCACAGCGCCTGCCAAAGATAAAAAGACACCTGTCACTGTGCAGCCTTCTGCAACAGCAAAACAGTCTGGTAAAGCGAAGTACCGTCTGAATCAGGCAGAGATGAGCCTGGTGGCAGAAAAAGAAAATAATTCTGCACATGGTTCTGCGAAAAAGAGCACACAAACAAATCAAACCTCAGAAGAGTTGTCACTAAAAGTTATGACATCTCGTGAGAAAACCGTTAAATTACAGAGAAACGTGACACAACTGGATTCAGCATTACGTCAGAAGGATCACAGAATTCAATTATTAAATGCTCGTCTTGCCCAGTTGCAGCAACAGTTGAAAAATCAACAGCCAGACAACAAAGCAAAACACCAGAGTGCTACAAACTAAAGATTTTGGGGAGAAGTCAGTTTAAAGGCTTCATCCATAAGGGGTAACAACATGTTGATTTATGTGATTCCATTAATTTTACTGATTGTGGTTTTACTTGTCGTCAAGAAAAAACAGGCAGGGAATGAGTCTGGCGCAACACAGAAAAAAGCAGCTTCTGCAAAAGGGAAGAAAAGCAGCTCGACCAAAAAAGTACCGCAACCCACCCAGGTCGTTGAAGATACTGTTTTAACAGCTCAGAAGAAAACAACGCCTTTGTCTGCAGATGTCCGTGACAAAATTCAGGGACTGATTCAGGAGCGTAATTTTTCAGGTGCAGAAGCGCAGATCAACCAGGCTTTAAACCGCGACAATACTCAACATGAACTCTATCTGTTTCTGTTTGATATTCACCTTTTGCAGAAAGATGAATTTGCAATCAGCCAGTTGCTGAATCATATTGAAAGCCTTGAGCTGAACAGCATCCTTGAACAGGCACAGGCAAAAAAAGACGAATATGACCGTGCCCATGCCTCGACCAAAGATACCATTGATTTTGTACCGTCAAGTGGCTCAGCGGTTCAGACAGCTCCTTCTGCCAAAGCAACAGCTGACTTTGATGCTTTAATGCAGACTCCTGATACAGCAACCAGTCAGACGCCTGCATTTGACCGCCTGCAACAGGAACTCTCTGCATCATCTGACTCTGTACTGCCTGAGTTAAAAGCCCTGCCAAGTGACTTCAGCTCACTTTCAGTCGAATCTTCAATACCCGTAACACCTGCAGAGGTACCTGCACCAGCGCCTGTAGCTGAACCTGTTCCTGAAATAAAACCACTGGATTTCAATCTGACTTTTGATCCAGCTCCTGCTGCACAGCCCGCAGTTGAAGCTGAAAAAACAGAAGAAATCAAACCACTGGATTTTTCTTTTACGTTGGATACTCCTGTTACCGACACACCTGCTGTTGAAGCTGAAAAGCCGGCAGAGGCAGAAGCAGTTCCAGAATTTAAATTTGACTTTTCAGCAACAGAAACCAGTCAGACTGAAACAGCTGCTGAACCTGTCAGTGAACTGAAGCCAGAATTCAGTTTCAGTCTTGACCCAGTTGTCAGCACAGAAACAGCTGAACCAGAGTCTGCAGCAGTAATTTCTGATATTCAGCCTGCACAGAATCTGAATGATCCATTGGCTCAGTCTTTCCCTGAACTGCTTGAAGTCAATGAAATTCAACTGAACCTCGATCTGGCTCAACAGTACATTGAATTGGGTGCTTATGATTCTGCGCGTAAACTGCTGGCTGAACAGCAGGCTTCATACAGTACTGAACAACGTCAGCAAGCCGATCTGTTACTGAACAGAATCGCTTCCTGAACGATTTAGCCTTAAAATAAAGCAGTCTCCATGACTGCTTTTTTATGATGAAAAAAATTGCTCTGATCTATATGGGCGGGACATTCGGTTGTACAGGCGAACCCTTGTCTCCTATGCCAGCTGAACGGTTTATTCCCCAGCTGAAACGTGTCCTACCTTTAAATATGGACATCGAATGCTTTACTGCGCCTGTGATAAAGGACAGCAGTGCCTGTATCGGTGCAGACTGGCTGAAGCTTACTCAGTTTATCCAGCAGTTACAGTTAAAGCAGTTCAATCATTTTGTTGTGATTCATGGTACAGATACGCTCAGCTATGCCGCTGCTGTACTGTCCCGTTTCATTGCTCAGTCTGCTCATGTCGTTCTGACTGGCAGTCAGTATCCATTACTGAATATTCAGGGAACGGACAATCGTGAGTTCAGTGATGCAATGGATAATCTGAATTTTGCCCTTGAGTCTGTTCTGCATGCCAAAGCGGGAGTTTATCTGGCTTTTCACCATCAGTTACTGCATGCAGCCAGTGTCCTGAAAACTCATACCACAGAGTTAAATGCATTCAGCGGGACTTCCGCCACTGCTGAATGGAAAGATACTGAAAAAAGCCACACAGTCAGTGAACAGGATATTGAAAAGTCGAGACGCTTTAACTGTCTGAATCTGATGATGCAACCGATTGCCACAGAACATTTACTGTTCAACCTGTCACTGTTACAGAACAACCCTCCAGACTGTCTGATACTGCAGGGGTTTGGCACAGGAAATATTGCGGTAAACCAGGAAATCATTCAGAAACTTCAGCAGATTCAACGCCAGGGCTGTCCCGTCATACTGACCACACAGGTCAGTTATGGGCAGATTGATCAGCGGTATGCTGTCAGTTCATGGATTAAAGATGCTGAATTACTCATCAGCGATTGTTATGGACATGCAGATCTGTATGCAAAAACCCTAAAAATGTATTTACAATATGATGCTGTTCAGCAATGGCATGAACATTGGTAGCTTTTCATTTTTCAGTCAGTTTTTGAGGTCACTATGCAACGTTTTGCAGTCGGTATTGAGTTCTGTGGTACTCGTTATAAAGGATGGCAGACTCAGCAAGCTGGCGTTCGCAGTGTACAGGAAACCATTGAAACCATACTGAGTAAGATTGCAGATGAGTCGATTATCCTGCATGGCGCAGGTCGTACCGATGCTGGTGTACATGCAACCAATATGGTGGCTCATTTCGATACCAGTGCCATTCGTCCGATCCGTGGCTGGCTGATGGGGGCAAACAGCACGCTGCCTAAAGATATCGCCATTCAGTGGATCAAGGAAATCAGCCCTGATTTTCATGCCCGTTTCAAGGCTCAGTCACGCCGTTACCGCTATGTGGTCTATAACAACCCCAGTCGCCCTGCTCTGCTGTTTAAACAGGTGACACATGCCTACTATCCTCTGGATGTAGATAAAATGATTGAGGCTGCGAAAAAGTTCGAAGGTACTCATAACTTTGAAAGCTTCCGTGCAGCAGCATGCCAGTCCAATCAGCCGGTACGTCATGTCAGTCACTGCCGTTTAGTCCGTCACGGATGCTATTTAGTGCTGGATATTCAGGCAAATGGTTTTCTGCATCATATGGTGCGCAATATTATGGGCTGTCTGCTTGAAATTGGTCAGGGTATGTATGATGCTGACCATATTGACGAAATTTTTGCAGCCGAAGACCGAAAAGCAGCAGGGATTACCGCCCCACCCGATGGTCTTTATTTTATTCATGCAGACTATCCGCCACAGTTTGAACTGCCGAAAATGCCATTAGGCCCACACTGGCTCAATATGCCTGAGTAATTTCTGGATTTTAAAATATCTATGGAAGTTGAAGATACAGTTCCATGATAAATCTCAGATTCAAAAATGAAGCGCTGTTTCTATCACAATGAAAGTCTCCCTCCCTGTGGGAGGGATTAAGGGAAGGTATTTAAAATACTTAACGCTGTTTACGCTTTCTGTATTCCACAGGTGTTTCATTGGTCCAGCGTTTAAATGCCCGATAAAAAGTACTTGGCTCTGAAAAACCGGTCAGATACACAATTCTCTCCACACTTTCGGCTGTATTTGCCAGCAGTTTTTTCGCCAGACGACAGCGGTAATCCGACAGAATCTGCTGAAAACTGGTATTGGCTTCAGATAACTGAGTCCGTAAACGGCGTGGCGTAATATTCAACTGTGCTGCCACGGTTTCGAGGGTTGTTTCACCACTTTCAAGCGTGGAGCCGATTGCACGGCGGACTTCACCAACCAGATCATAACGGGCAAGTTCCTGCAGTTTTTCAATCGCCAGCTGTTCATGTAACTGCAACAGCTCAGGTTCTGCCTGCCATAACGGGAAATCCAGAATTGCAGGATCAAAATACAGACGGGTTTCCTTCTGCCCTAAACTGACCGGACACTCATACACTCTGAAATACTCACCATCAGGTGCGCCCTGTGTGAAATTGAAATCGATATAAATCGGTTCAAAGCGTCCTTCAGTGATAAATTTGAAAAACCGCAATACACCAGACATCGCACATTCAGAAAAATGTCGGTTTACAATATTTTCTGCCCACGGCTGCTCACCATTGGTCAGATAACAGCGGTCATCCTCAATCACCAGTCGGGCATGAAATGCATCACTGATCAAACGCTGATAGGCCAGTGCCCGCTTCAGTCCTTCACCAAAGTTCTCACTGCTGATAAACAGGTGCTCAATCACCTGCCCCCGATATAAAGGCAGATGTTCACCAAGATGCAACCCGATGTCAGGATCCTTACTGACCTCCTCCGCCGCAACCCAGAACGCATATTGAGCATTCAATGGAGTACGGTCATTGGCCTCAACCTGATTCAGGGCGACACCCGCTTTTGTTAAAATTTCCTCAGTCGGTAAACCTGCACGACGAATCGCCTGGTATCCCAACCTTAAAACAACAGATGCATCAGTTAGCTGACCCACTCAAAGACCTTCCTTGTATCTTATTCATTTATACTCAAAAAGATTAATTTCAGATTAACTGCGATTGACCAAACTGACAACATGAAACTACACATTTTTGTAGAATTTTTTTACAGCGTTCTTTGCCTGTTTTACTTACAGATGATCAGCCAACGCTCCATTTCATCTTGTTTTATACAGAATAATTGACTATAATTTGCCCCTTTCCAATTTGATCATCAGGTAGGCCATGGCCAATAAAGAGGAACTCATCGAGTTCGAAGGCGTTGTCACCGAAACGCTTCCTAATACTATGTTCCGTGTACGTTTAGAAAACGGTCACGAAGTGATTGCCCATATTTCAGGTAAAATGCGTAAACATTACATCCGCATTCTGACTGGCGACAGCGTAAAAGTCGAAATGACTCCTTACGATCTGACCAAGGGTCGTATTACTTACCGTGCACGCTAAGTCTTAGCGAAAGCAGAAAAGCCACTGATCAAGTGGCTTTTTTTAAAAGCGTGATTCCTGTTTCTGATCTGTCGGATCGCATATCTGTATGCTGATCTGTATGATTCTGTTTTTCTTAAATTTACCCTCTACTGATATAAAAGCTTGAAATTTACACAACAATTCAATAAAACTGTAAACAGATAAAAATCAGAATACCGAGAATAAAATAATGAAATCCGCCAGCCTGTTACTGTTGCCCTGCATCGTGTTTTTAAGTGCCTGCAACACGTCACCAACCACCGTTCGTGTAAATCTGGACCAGGAACTGCAACAGTATATTGGTCAATCTGCCTCAGAAATCAAACAAAAACTGAATCTGACCGAACTGGGCTATAAAGTCCGCTCTGCGCCTGTTCAGACTGACAGCCAGCTGAGCTATACCGTTCTTCGCACCATGCAGATTCCAGTGGCTCAGCCTGCAATGCGTATATCCAGAAGTGGTGGCACTCATGCCATTCATGCCGCATCAAGTTATGACTCCATTGATCTTAAATGCAATATTATTTTCAATCTGAAAGATGGTATTGCTCAGTCTCTTGAATATTCGGGTCGTGCCTGCTGATCAGACATAAAAAAAACGCAGTAAAAATACTGCGTTTTTTATCCTGTACTGTGTCTTAGCCCAATGCTGCAACCACAGCCTGACCCATTTCCACTGTACCCACTTTGTTCATACCTTCAGACATGATATCGCCTGTACGTAACCCCTGATCCAGCACATTACCTACAGCATCTTCAATCGCTTTAGCCGCTGTTTCTTCACGGAAGGTATAACGAAGCATCATTGCAACAGAAAGAATTGTTGCAAGTGGGTTCGCGATGTTCTGACCTGCGATATCCGGTGCTGAACCATGACATGGCTCATACATTCCTTTACCGTTTTCGTCTAAAGATGCAGATGGCAACATACCGATTGAACCGGTCAGCATTGCCGCTTCATCAGAAAGGATGTCGCCAAACAGGTTACCTGTCACGATCACGTCAAACTGTTTTGGTGCGCGAACCAGCTGCATTGCTGCATTGTCTACATACATGTGTGACAGATTGATATTCGGATACTGTGCTTCTTTCAGATCAGTCACTGTCTGCTTCCACAGCTCTGTTACTTCAAGAACGTTGGCTTTGTCCACTGAACAGACTTTTCCACCGCGCAGATTTGCCATTTCAAAAGCAACTTTGGCAATACGTTTGATTTCAGATTCGGCATAAACGTCGGTGTTATAACCCTGTTTTTCACCGTTTTCGAGCTCACGGATACCACGTGGCTGACCGAAATAGATACCACCTGTCAGTTCGCGGACAATCAGAATATCCAGTCCAGATACGATTTCAGGTTTCAAACTGGAAGCATCTGCAAGTTGCGGATAAAGAATAGCTGGACGTAAGTTTGCAAATAAATTCAGTTCACTGCGGATTTTTAACAGACCACGTTCAGGACGGATAGAACGTTCAATCGTATCCCACTTAGGACCACCCACTGCGCCTAAAAGAATCGCATCGGCTTTTTTTGCCTGTTCTGCTGTGACAGCAGGGTACGGTTCGCCATGAGCATCAATGGCTGCACCACCCAGCAAACCCTGTTCCCAGCTCAGACCTAAACTGAATTTTTCGTTAACACGATGAAGAACCTGCTCTGCAGCTTTAACGATTTCAGGACCAATGCCGTCACCAGCTAAAATCAGAATTTGTCTGGACATGTTTTTTTCCATTGTTTGAGTCAGTCAGTGACCGACTGTAATTAAAGTTTCTTTTCCACAAATTCGCCCAATCCGGTCAAAGCATTATACGGACGACAGAAACGGCGGATTGTTTTATGTTGCTGACGCAGTTCCACACATAATGGATCCGGCGCAGACACATTCAGTAAACTTCCCTGATGTCTGGTCCGCTCACGATACATTCTGAATGTATACAAACGACCTGGTCTGAACTGGTGGATCACATGCAGTTTTTCCGCTTTATCTTTAGAGACAGGATAAAAACGGATCACCACTTCATGCTGCCCAGGCGGAACAGACAGATACACTGCATTTGCATCACTCAGTGAATCTGCCTGCAGACGCACGATCTTTGAACGCATCGCCTGTCTGCTCAGTCTGTGATTTTTTTCTGCGACAACAGGAATCTGATCCAGCCTTTCAAATTCACAGTTTTCTGTACCTGTACAGTAAATCTGTGCATTTAAACGGGTTGCTTCAGTTTCCTTAATATTTTTCAGGCTTACAGTATTCATGGTCTGACAAGCCGTCAATAATGTTGCCATTACTGCAAGTCCTGCCAGACGCCCCAGAAATTCAGTCATTGTTCAAGCCCAACCCTTATACAATGCAGCAGATACAATATTTTCTTCTGCTCAGATATTAACAAGAGTCAGGGCTTGTTACCACAAGTGAACTCAGTTTCTGAATTAACCCTGAATTTCTGCAAAAACCCACGGGCGAGCCGCTTTGGTTTTCTCTTCATAGGCTTTGATATCATCAGCAACCTGTAAAGTTAAACCAATATCATCCAGACCATTTAACAAACAATGTTTACGGAATGGATCGACTTCGAATTTGAATGCTTCGCCATTTGGTGTGCGAACTTCCTGCGCTTCAAGGTCAATGGTTAACTGATAACCTTCATTGGCAAAACATTCTTTAAATAACTGATCTACAATCTCTTCAGACAGGATCACTGGCAACATGCCGTTTTTAAAGCTGTTATTGAAGAAAATATCTGCATAACTTGGCGCAATCACGGTACGGAAACCATATTCTTCCAATGCCCACGGCGCATGCTCACGGCTTGAACCACAACCAAAGTTAGCACGTGAAATCAGGATGGAAGCACCTTGATAACGTGGTTGGTTCAAAGTGAAATCAGGGTTTTTAGGACGTTTTGAATTGTCCTGACCTAAAAAGCCTTCATCTAAATAACGCAATTCATCAAATAAGTTTTCACCAAAACCTGTACGTTTGATGGATTTCAAAAACTGTTTTGGAATAATTAAATCTGTATCGACATTGGCACGGTCTAAAGGTGCAACGATACCTTGTTCAACGGTATATTTTTTCATGTCTTTTGCTCCTATTAGAATGAACGCACATCAACAAAGTGACCCGCGATTGCTGCCGCAGCTGCCATAGCAGGACTCACCAAATGTGTACGACCACCATTGCCCTGACGACCTTCAAAGTTACGGTTAGACGTCGATGCACAATGTTCACCTGGTTGTAATTTATCAGCATTCATTGCTAAGCACATTGAACAACCCGGCTCACGCCATTCAAAACCAGCTTCGATTAAGATTTTGTCCAAGCCTTCTGCTTCTGCCTGAGCTTTGACTAAACCAGAACCTGGAACGACCATCGCTTGTTTAATGCTTGAAGCCACTTTTTTGCCTTTCGCAACTTCTGCCGCCGCACGAATATCTTCAATACGTGAGTTAGTACATGAACCGATAAATACGCGGTCTAATTGAATATCAGCCAATGCCTGACCACCATTCAAACCCATGTACTGATAAGCACGTGTCCAGTCATTACGCTGTACATCATCTTTGGCTTGTTCCAACGTAGGTACAGCTTGAGATACAGGAATCACCATTTCAGGTGAAGTTCCCCACGACACTTGCGGTTCAATCTCTTCACCCTGTAACACCACAACAGTATCGAAATGTGCGCCTTCATCAGAAACCAAAGTATTCCAATAGGCGACCGCAGCATCCCACTGTTCGCCTTTAGGCGCATACGGACGGTCTTTTACGTATTCAATGGTTTTGTCATCGACAGCAACCATACCCACACGTGCGCCACCTTCAATTGCCATATTACACACAGTCATACGACCTTCGATCGACATATCACGGAACACCTGGCCACCGAATTCAATCGCATGACCTGTACCACCCGCAGTTCCGATTTTACCGATAATGGCTAATACGACATCTTTCGGTGTTACGCCTTGACCTAATTTACCGTCAACACGTACCAGCATATTTTTCATTTTCTTTTGAACTAAGCATTGAGTTGCCAATACATGTTCAACTTCTGATGTACCAATACCGTGAGCCAAACAACCGAATGCACCATGTGTAGCAGTATGTGAGTCACCACAGACCACAGTCATACCCGGCAAAGTCAAACCTTGTTCAGGACCCACCACGTGTGCAATCCCTTGACGTACATCATTAATGTCAAACTGAACCACATTAAAAGTTTTACAGTTGTCATCTAAAGTCTGTACCTGGATACGTGAAGTATCATCTTCGATCCCTGCAATCCCTTCTGAACGCTCTTTAGTCGAGGTTGGCACGTTATGGTCAGGTGTTGCCACGTTGGCACTTAAACGCCAAGGTGTACGACCCGCCAATTGCAAACCTTCAAATGCTTGTGGAGAAGTTACCTCATGCAATAAGTGACGGTCGATATAGAGTAATGCAGAGCCGTCATCGCGTTGTTTTACTAAGTGGTCATCCCACAATTTGTCATACAATGTTTTTGCATTTTCGGTTTTTACTTTTTGGTTTTCGCCTGCCATGTCGATGCGCTCCACTGGACTGGGTAATTCTTTCATTAACTTTGATTATAACCACGTTTTCACATAAATCTAATTTATCATTTTTATTAATTTAAAAACTTTTTGGAATTATTTAAAAACACATTCATTCCAAACATCACTGTGTTCTTAAACGTGCTAAATCGATTACGTACGCTTTTCAGCCTATAAAAAATATTGAGTTTTATCAGACACCTGTTGTGCCTGATAAAACCATCAACCAACTTATTCCATGCATGCAATATTCAAATATGAAAATTTCAGGTCGGTTAATCTGCCATTTTCAGGCTTTGCATTCCTGTAATTTTTTTATATTCATCGCCATATCTGGAAAAGTTGGGTTGAATTTTATCGTCAAAAACCTGGGCCATCAGTTTTTCACACTGTGACTTAATATTTTTTTCTTTTTCATGTAAGGCCTGAATCATAATGACCGAGTTTGGGTTGCCACCTGAAAATGAAAAATGTGGATTCGGCTCAGACAAGGCTTCTTTTACTTCCTTACTGTCCACACCAAAAAACTTTGCAGTCGCAAGACGCGCAGGAAGCATATTCAACTGAAAATTAGCTTCCCTTAATTGTTCCCGATGTTCAGCACCATATTGCGCATCATAATCATTCAGATAGCGACGGACTTTACGGTTAAACGGTCTAGTTTGACGCTCATAATATTCATAGGCTCGTCTTAATTCACGTCCATATTCACGAGCTTCCTGTTGTGCTTCAAACCCTAATGACTGCAAATCTCCACAAATCTGCATTTTTAAGGTCATTTCACTTTCAATACGTTGTGATTCAAGTGCTGCCTCCAGTAAATCCTTTTCGGGTAAGTCCTTTAAATAGGAACTCCCACCACATCCAGTCAGTACAACTGTAAACCCCAATACACAGCATCTTAATTTCACATGACCACCAGAACAATAAAAGTATAATTAAGTGATTATATTTAATAGTATTTATTTTTAAACAATATTTTTTAAAATTACCCACTGAATAAAGATCATTTACAAATCCAATGATCACGAATAAAAAAATCTCTTTTACATTTTAAATGATAATGATTATTATTTAATTATCTTCTCATCCTGTGGTGACGCTCATGGCTCGTATTCATAATTTTGTTCAAAGCAATCAACGGATTTTCAAAAAAACGCTCAGCTATTACATCATGCACATCACTGTTGCAATGCTGGTCGCATACGTGATTACCGGTAATCTGTGGATGGCGATTACTTTAAGCCTGATTGAACCTACTGTTCAGGCGATTGCATTCTTTTTCCATGAAAAAGCATGGAATGCGCAGGATCGTAAAAAATCCCTGAATGCCAGTGATGCAGCCTGAAGCCGTCCAGACCATGAGTCGGATTCTGTTATCATCTGACAAGACCGATGTATGGACTCAGGCTGTCCAGCTGAACCCCAGATACAGTTTTCACATTTAAGAAACTGATATTCCACACAGATCAAGCTTTCAACATAATAAAAATTCAGGTTAATCACCACCACCGCCTCCACAGCTGCTGCAACTGCTACAGGATGAAGATGAATCTGAGGACGATGAACTTTCTGAACAGTCACGACTGTCAGAATGACTGGCTGTACCCGAAGTGGAAGAAGAACAACCGGATGAGTTTGAACCACTGTCCCGAATAGAGAACTGATCATATAAAGCATAAATCAGCGTCATTTGAAAAATAAAACCTGCTGACCAGGCAACGTTCTGATCGACCTGAAACAAGCGAGGAATCTGCTCTGGATGCAGACCTTTAACCCCATGCAGACGGCAACTCACCTGCCAGCTGTGCAACAGCTGAAGTCGGTGAACCCGATGTTCCCCTGCTGACACCTCCTCTGCATGTGGATAGTGATACAACTGAAATCCAAGTAACTGCTGACACATTTCTGCATAAAAGCCCGCGTATTTTTCCAGTAAAAGATGCCACAATGCATCCACTGACTTTGAAGGCATCGCATAGGCCTGTTTCTTAATCAGATGCAATGCCAGATAATCCTTAAATCCCTCTTCAATCTGTTTGAGCTGTGCAGCTCCATACCCAGGATACTGCCGTGAAAAATCGGACAGAATATATGATGGGATCTGAAATGCATCCAGTCGTGCCATTTTATGCATACTTTTAAAACGGGAAATCCCCCAGATCAGCATAAAAACAGCAGGAATCAGCAGTAACGTAAAATTTCCGGAAGCATAGCCAATACCTGCAGTCATCATGAAAACCACCGCACTGACAATAAAAAATACAGACCAGCTGATTTCACTGAAATGCCTTCTGTACGGATGCTGATTGGTGGTCTGTTTATGCATACATGGCTCTGTATTTATTTTTATTTAACTTAGCTGAAATTAGCATCTCTAAAGTCAGAAAATTGTAATTCAGCCCCTCGTATATACACTACAGAAGTTTGAAATTAAAAATTTATGAAATTTTACTTTGATTAATTCTTAAAACTTCTAAATAATGAATTAAGCATAAAAATTCTTTATGGATGAGTGAGCAATGAATTTAGCAGCCTTTGAAGCCTTTGTGAAAGTCATGGAAACAGGATCAATTTCTATGGCGGCAGAACTTTTATTTATTACTCAGCCCGCTGTGACCAAAAGGATTCACAGCCTGGAAGAATATTTTGGTGTCAAACTGTTTGAGTCGGCTGGACGAGGCGTGCAGGCGACACATGCCGCTCATTCCCTGCTGCCTAAAGTCAAAAACTGGCTGAATGAACTGGGTGATATTCACCATACGCTCAGCCATGAACAGGGTGAAGTCCGTGGCAAACTGAAAATTGGTACCAGTCACCATATTGGGTTACACCATCTGCCTGACCATCTGAAAAACTATGTTCAGCAGTTTCCTGAAGTCAAACTGGATGTCCATTTTGTGGACTCAGAACAAGCACACGAACAGGTACTGGCAGGAGATCTTGAACTGGCGTTTCTGACTTTACCGCCAACAGGAGATGACCGGCTGAACTATTTCACCATGTGGAATGATCCGCTGGTATTTGTGGTTGCGCCATTTCATCCACTGGCACAGATCAACAACCTGAAACTGGAAGATTTGATTGAATATCCGAGTCTGTTGCCTGCTGCACAGACCTATACCAGTCAGATCACCCTGGCAGAGTTCGAAAAGAAAGGGTTGAAACCTAAAATTACCATGAGCAACAACCCACTGGAGTCGATCCGCATGCTGGTGTCGATTGGTCTGGGATGGTCTGTACTGCCTAAAACTTTGCTGAATCAGGATTTGAAACAGCTTGATCTGAATTTTGAAATGAACCGTAAACTGGGGATGGTCTGGCATCCAGGACGGACTCAGTCACGTGCGGTTCAGGAACTGATTGAGATGATGAAATAATCCAGACATTATTTCTGATCGCAACAAAAGCTGAAAATAAAAAATCCTCCACTTAGGGAGGATTTTTTATTTTCAGCAGCCGTTCAGCGCACTGAATTATTCTACAGAGTCTTCATGCAATGACTCATTCAGCTGATCCACCACTGTAGCCCATTCACCATCCGACTGAATTTTTTCAGACAGGAACTGACGCTGTGCATCCGTCCAGAACGGTGCCTGAGTAATGGACATAGAGGCATCCATCTGATGATTTTCAATAAATGTCTGAATCCCTTCTTCGCTTGAATCAAGTCCGAGCTGTTCAAACAGATTGGTCATTCTTGGACGTGTCTGGCTCATTGTTATTCTTCCTCTGCAAGTAAAATACTGTTCTCAACATAGCATCTTTTAAGTGAAAGAAAAGTATTCTGCATCATACTTTTGGCTAAACATTCAGCAGATTCTGTTTTTTTCAGAATCATCACACCATGAACAGATCCAGCTTAAATCGACCAGTCCTGAATTTCCCAGCGCTGCTCTTCTGCTAATGCTTCCAGACGGTCATCAGGGTTAATCGCAAAAGCATGATCTGCATACTCCAGCAGAAAACGGTCATTGATCGAGTCTGAATATGCCCAGGACTCTGTCACATCACGCCCTTCCAGCCACTGATCCAGACGCGCCAGTTTGCCTTTCTGATAACATGGAATATTGATTACTTTGCCTGTGTATTTTCCATCCACAACTTCTGCATTGGTCGCAATAATTTCGGTAATACCAAATTCACGGAAAATCGGCGCAGTAATAAAATCAGAAGTTGCTGTAATTCCCACCAGCTCATGTCCCGCATCTTTATGTCGCTGAATCGCTTTGAAGCCTTCCGGACGCATTTGTGGACGAATCACTTTTTTCATAAACAACTGATGCAGTTCAGTTAAATATTCATTGTCATGCTTTGTTAAAAATTCAAAGACAAATTCATTGTAGGCAATCGGGTCAAGCTGCCCTGCTTTGTAATCTTCATAAAATTTATCATTCATTGCACGGTGATGGACAGGATCCACCAGCCCCTCATTGACCAGAAACTCACCCCAGGAGTGGTCAGAATCGGTATTTAATAAGGTGTGATCCAGGTCAAATAACGCCAATTTCATGAAAATACCCGTTTAAACTGAAATTTAAGAAAAAAATTGTAAATCTATCACCGCTAGTCGATAGAAATTCGTTAAGATCATAGCAATTTTACAACATTATTACTTTGACTTTATCGAGCTGGATAAAAAAGAGAGTATCCCCATATATAAAGTCAGAGATATTAAACAATTTTAGGTGCCAGATGATCGATTCAGAAGGTTTCCGACCCAACGTCGGGATCATTTTGGCAAACGACTTTGGACAGGTTTTATGGGCAAAACGCATTGGTCACAATGCTTGGCAATTTCCACAAGGAGGTATCCAGCTTGGAGAATCCCCTGAACAGGCACTTTTCCGTGAGCTGAGAGAAGAAGTTGGCTTACTGCCCGAACACGTCGAAATCGTAGCGCAGACAAAAGGCTGGTTGCGCTATCGTTTGCCGCATCGGTATATACGCACGGATTCAGATCCTGTATGTATTGGTCAAAAACAGAAGTGGTTTTTATTGAAACTGACAGCGTCTGCAAAAAACATTCAGCTGAACCTTTCAGACCCTCCTGAGTTTGATCAATGGCAATGGGTCAGTTACTGGTACCCACTGGGTCAGGTCGTGAATTTTAAACGCGATGTATACCGTAAAGCCATGGTGGAACTGTGCAATCAGTTACCCATGAAAAAACCATAAAAAATCGCATTAAAATGCAGATTTTATGGACTACTGTTGTTATAAATATATTCAGGATTAATTTTTAACTGGAGCAGTTTTATGTCGAATATGCAGCTGGACACCTTAAGACGCATTGTGCAGGAAATCAATGCGTCCACCAGTCTGCATGAATCACTCGACATTATGGTCAACCAGGTGGCGCAAGCCATGCATGTTGACGTCTGCTCCATCTATTTACTGGATGAACGCAATCAGCGTTATCTGCTGATGGCATCCAAAGGTCTGAATCCCGAATCTGTCGGTCATGTTTCACTGCACACCAGTGAAGGTCTGGTCGGTCTAGTCGGTCAGCGTGAAGAAATTGTCAACCTGGACAATGCACCTAAACATGAGCGGTTTTTATATCTGCCTGAAACCGGAGAGGAAATCTACAATTCTTTCCTGGGTGTGCCGGTCATGTACCGCCGTAAAGTTATGGGTGTACTGGTTGTTCAGAACAGAGAGTCGCAGGATTTCAGCGAAGCCGCAGAATCTTTTCTGGTGACCCTGTGTGCTCAGCTTTCAGGCGTGATTGCACATGCTCATGCTGTTGGAAATATTGACGTCTTCCGTAAACCCAGCAACACCCCTGCCTACAAAACCTTCCAGGGCGTTTCTGGTTCAGGCGGTATTGCTTTAGGTCGCGCTGTTATTTTATATCCCCCTGCTGATCTGGACGCTGTTCCCGACCGTGAAGCAGATGACATCAGTGAAGAGCTGCTGTTACTGGATAATGCCATCGCATCAGTCAGACAGGAAATTCTGTCTCTGGATGAAAAAATGCAGGATGCATTGATGGCAGAAGAACGGGCTTTATTCAGCGTGTTCCTGCGGATGCTTGATGAAAATGCCCTGCCTGCTGAAATCAAAACTGAAATCCGTGATGGTAACTGGGCACAGGGGGCTGTCCGCAATGTCATTGATAATCATGTAGCACTGTTTGCACAGATGGAAGATGACTATCTGCGGGAACGGGTTTCTGACCTGCGTGATCTTGGACGACGTATCCTGGCTTTCCTGCAGGAAGCCGACTCCAGTCACCGTGAACTGACTGACGAAAGCATTCTAATCGGTGAAGAAATTTCCACAGCTGCACTGGTGGAACTGCCCGTCGATAAAATTGCAGCGATTGTCACAACCGAAGGTGCGATGAACTCGCACATGGTGATCGTGGCTCGCGCACTGGGGATTCCAACCGTTGTCGGAGTGACAGAACTTCCGATCAACACGCTTGATGATGTTGAAATGATTGTGGATGCTCATCAGGGACGGGTCTTCATTAATCCACCGCGTCGTCTGCGTACCCGATATAAAGAAGTCCAGAAAGAAGAAGAACAGATTGCAAAAGACTTAAAACAGTACGAAACCAAAGATGCTGTTACCCCAGATGGTGTAGCAGTCAAGCTGTATGTCAACACAGGATTGATGATTGATGTTGTCCGTGGTGTACAGCGTGGTGCCAAAGGGGTCGGGCTTTACCGTTCCGAAATTCCGTTTATGCTTCGTGACCGTTTCCCTGGTGAAGAAGAGCAGCGTCTGATTTACCGTCAGCAGCTCAGTCACTTTGCCAATAAACCCGTAGTGATGCGTACCCTGGATATTGGTGCAGACAAAGACCTGCCGTATTTTTCCATTGAAGAAGAAAACTCTGCACTGGGATGGCGTGGTATCCGCTTTACCCTGGATCATCCTGAAATTTTTTCTTCACAGATCCGTGCAATGCTCAAAGCAAGTATTGGTCTGAACAATCTGCATATTTTACTGCCAATGGTCACCAGTGTCAGTGAAGTTGAAGAAGCGCTTTATCTGCTTGAACGTGACTGGGTCGCTGTTCAGGAAGAAGAACAGGTCAAAATCACCAAACCTAAAATTGGTATCATGGTTGAAGTACCCAGTGTGCTTTTACAGATTGAAGAATTTGCTGAACTGGTGGACTTCTTCTCTGTAGGTTCCAATGACCTGACTCAGTATCTGCTGGCGGTTGACCGCAACAATCCTCGGGTTGCCAACGTTTATTCGCATTTCCATCCATCAGTACTGCGTGCGCTGAGCCGACTGGTCAAAGAGTGCCATAAATACGACAAACCGATCAGTATCTGCGGTGAAATGGCAGGTGATCCTTTAACAGCAATTCTGCTGATGGCAATGGGCTTCAATACCCTGTCCATGAGTTCAAGTAATATCTTACGGGTACGTAAAGCAATCTGTCATGTCCCAATGAGTGATGCAGAGGAATTGCTGGAGCGTGTTCTGAAAGTGAGTAATCCACTGATGGTGAAAAGCTGGATGGAATATTATTTTAAGACACATGGTCTGGAAGATATGGTGAAATCTGCAACACGTATTATCAGTGCATAACAGAGAAAGAATTTCTTTTATATCACTGCATCATTTTTACTGTTCAGATCACCTGACATAAAACGGAAGAATTCACAGACAATAAAAAAGGGAGATAATCATTTGAGTATCCCCCTTTTTTATGTTTTGCATAACCTCGTTTTGCATTCTTTTTCCGATCTACAAAAGTCTGGCTCTTGTTAAAATCATTCATGTGTTTTGCCACAAAGTTGTGAATCACAACTTCAGGCGCAGCTTTTTTCTTCGCCATTTTATTTACCTTTCAGACTGTATATTCACCGCAACATTGGTGATGTGATGCAAGGCTGATATTACGCTTTCCCGTGTGATTTTCAAGCAAAATTTTGTATTAGCTCAAAACACTTTTCCAAATCAAAAAACTTAAAACAATGACCAGTTAAAACACTTAATATCAATGCTTTAAACTCAAACCCAACCGATAACAATAAACGTGTTTTCACTCTTATCAGAGCCAACCACGATATGAGTGTGATCTGCTTCTGAATTTGTTTGTATTAACACACGATCCAACCATTTTTGGTACTTTTTCTCACGTTGATCTCTTTGTCGATAAAAATCCATATCATCCGTATGATCATAATCATCATTAATTGCAGGAATCATAATAGTCGCTTTCTCAATCTGATGATCTATAAAATAGACCGAGACATTGATTTCACGTCCATCTTCAAAAAAAGTGTAATCCATATAATCTACGGTGACTTCGCCATGCGCTCTCTTTGAAACAAATGACTTAACCGAAAAATTCTTATTAACATCCATAAACTGAGTATTTTGATTAAATTCAATATTTTCTATAAAAAGTTTTGTTGGATATTGCTCTATTCTACAATTCATATTGAACTCACTTATTATTAGGAGGTCTGAAAATTACCGACCTCATAGACGCACTATCATGTATGGCAATAGATATATTCACAACACCTTAAAACCCATATACAACTTCTTTTTCAGCAGAATAGTTAAATGACAGAACAGATATTTTTCACTGCTTAAAATAAAGACAATGATAACAAGATGTTATAGCTTGAAAACACACATTCTCACATTGGATTTCATTAAAACATAAAATAATTAAATATTTTAAATAAGTTAAATTTGCTTTATTTTTAAAACGTATATATATTGTATATACATTTTGATTTTCACCTTTGGGGATAAATACGTGATGGCTGAATTACCCAAAAAGACAAAGGTGAATAAAAAAGATGGTCAGCTCTTAATTCGCATTAACAGTGCTGAACGGGATGAGTTTTTACAATTGTGTGAAAGTCTCGATACCAGTGCGGCACGTGAGTTAAGAAAATTTATCCGTAGTTTTATCAAAAAGCATCAGCCAACGGATAGCAAAACGAAGGAGTAACATGATGTCAAAGCAAGTTAAATCTTTAAAGAAACAAATCAAAGCACGTTTGGACAAAATTTCAAAACACGAAGGTAAATTGAAAAAACTCCAAAAAAAGCTTAAAAAACAAAAGTAATTTTCAATAATTACTGGTTAAAAGTATCAGCTTCAAATCAAATTTGATTTAAGCGTATGAAGGTCATTATCATGATGACCTTCGCTGATTTTGGCATTTAAAAATCTATTTCAACTCGCCAACGCCCTTTGTAACAGTCGCTCCACATCCACTGATTTCGCATCCACCATTCCCACGACTCGTCCATGAAACTCACTATAACGAGTTGCGATAAATGCATCAGCAACAAACTCAGGTGCATACTGTTTCAGTAAAATCGCCTGAGCGAGAATGGTTAAACGACTAACTAGACTACGTGCCATAAATTGCATTTCATCGGCTTGTAGACTGCTGAATAATTTAAATAAAGACTGCAATTCATTCTGTAAAACAGCATCACCTGAAGCCACTTTGGCAAATGATTGGAACAGGACTTCGATGGACTCACGATCACGTTGAATAGCTCGCAACACATCTAAACACATAACATTGCCCGAACCTTCCCAGATGGTATTTACAGGGGCTTCTTTAAAAATACGTGCCATGATGCCAGTGTCTACATAACCATTGCCACCAAAGACTTCCATCATTTCACCTGTCAGTTCCACAGCACGTTTGCATACCCAAAACTTAGATGCAGGGGTCATGATGCGTTTCCATGCCAATGACATTTCATCATCCTGTTCATAGCAATGTGCGAGATGAAAACTGAGTTGCATCGCAGCTTCTATTTCCAAAGCCAAATCCGCAAGTACGGCTTGCATCAAAGGTTGCTCAGCTAAATGCTTTCCAAACACTTTACGTTGACGGGTATAAGCAATGCACTGCACCAAAGCCTGACGCAACATCGCACTTGAACCCACTGAGCAAGTCAAACGGGTGTAATTCGCCATTTCAATAATGGTTGGAATACCACGCCCTGCTTCACCGATCATGATGCTCCAAGCATTTTTAAATTCGACTTCTGAACTTGAGTTACTGCGATTGCCTACTTTATCTTTTAAGCGTTGTACGTGAATATTATTCTTCGTACCATCCTCCAACCAACGAGGTACAAAGAAACACGCCAGACCATCCTGTTCGGTTTTCGCTACCACTAGATGTGCATCACACATCGGGGCTGAGAAAAACCATTTATGCCCTGTCAGTAAATAGGCTTTGCCACGACCTGATTCCGCAATAGGAACAGCAAAAGTTTCATTGGCACGGACATCTGAACCACCCTGCTTTTCCGTCATGCCCATGCCCATCCAGATGGATTTCTTTTGGGAAATCGGAATATCACGTTCATCGTATTCATTGGACAGTAATTTTTCACCGATTTTTGCCCAAAGCTCAGGTTCATTTTGAATCAGTGGAATACTGCCTAAAGTCATAGAATTGGGACATAAGTTTCCACATTCGACTTGTCCACTTAAGAAAAATCGTGCAGCCCAATCCACCCATTTTGAAGAAGACTCTGAATGTTTAAATGGATGTGCATGGGTATTGAACTGACGGTTAATGCCCATCCATTTATGCCACGC
Source organism: Acinetobacter chinensis (assembly GCF_002165375.2). Classification (NCBI taxonomy): domain Bacteria; kingdom Pseudomonadati; phylum Pseudomonadota; class Gammaproteobacteria; order Moraxellales; family Moraxellaceae; genus Acinetobacter; species Acinetobacter chinensis. The sequence goes on along the minus strand of NZ_CP032134.1, from coordinate 485,820 downwards.
AGGGTGAAATTCTAAAAAGTCTTTACGGCGACCACGTGCATCGAAGCTATGTAATTCAGGCGTATGACGATTGGCTAGGTCTGCATATTGGTAATATTCTGCTGAACCTACAATCTCTCCAAACTCTGCTAAAGTCTGCTGATCCTGACTGCCGTAGCGTTGTAAAATTTCCTGTAGGATTTGGTCAGTGCTGAATAAATTATAGTTCTGTAATTCATCAAACTGATTGCTGATTTCGTGCGTTTGCCATGTTGTGATTGTTCCAAGTTGTGCTGTGTTCATCCTGAATCTCATCTTGTTGTTTGCTTCGATTACATTCAGTATAGAAGAAAATCTGTAAATGGATGTTCGGGTTATTTTTATGGTTTTGCCTGCAATCAATGTACGTCGTAAACCTCGCCAATCAAGGGCTCGCATCACCCAGGAAGCCTTGATGGAAAGTTTTGTTCGGCTTTTGCATGACCGTCCCGCCAGTGAAATCACCATTCGCGAAATCACCGATGTTGCAGGTGTAGGACTTGGTACCTTTTATGAGTATTTTTCTAAAAAGGAAGACCTGATTGCTTTGACCATTCATCAGCATGTGAAAAGTAATGCTGAAGCCTTAAAAAGTTATGCACAAAGTCTGATCGAGTTATCCACAAATCTGGATTTTTCAGCATATTTACAGCACATTATTCATTTTCAATTACAGGAAGTTCAGGCACAGCAGTTTTTATGGGCGCAGACCTTTTTATTGGAACGACAAATTTCGAGTATTGAAATTTATCGTAAAAGTTATGAAATGATGGTGCAGATGTGGCAAAGCATTCTCATGCCTTTTGTTCAGAATCATGAACAACTGGATCGAGTCAGTTTAAATGTACAACGGGTTTGCTATGGTGTTATTTCACAGACTTTATTGATTCAGCCTGAGTTTAGGGAGTGGGAAACTTTGGAGAGTGATGTGATTGGTTTTGTAAAAAGTTTGATAGAGGTATAGATTTTTATTTGCAAAAATTTCAAAATTGCTTAAGAACAAAGCGACTTGTTTTTAAATTAATTAAAATATTAATTTTAAAAGTTATATGGTTTAGTGTTATTCCTAAGTAGAAATGTCCTACCTAATAACCAAATAGAAATGTCCTATACAGACACTTCCAAGTCAAGCACAGGATTCAGATTTCGTTCTTTGATTACTGTTTTCTGTGCACGTCTGCTCGGCATCTTTTGAGAACGATTGCGTTTGTTTTGCTGTTCTAATTCTTCGTGCTGTTGTTGAATATGATTGAGAACAGCACCTAAACGTTTATTCTCAACAACCTCTCGCTGGTTGAGCTGACTTAATTTATCGAAGATGCTGTAATTGATTTTTCTTCCTTGATGTTCAATGGCTACCGTGCCATCCGGGTATTCCAGAAACTCAAGATACTTGCCGATCAACCTTTTATTTTCTTCGGTATTTTCCAGTAAATATACGCATTTATCATAAGTAATCGTCAGGCTGTTCGTGACTCTGCGGGGTTCACGCCAGGTAAAAACATCATCTAATTCTTCGGCTGTTTCAGTGACAGTCCGGTGTAGATCCTTGGGATTAAAGGCCATATTGGCAAATTTACGATTAAATTGCTCGATAAAGCAGGGCAGCCAGGCATTCGCTTGCTCAATCGAATAGATGCCTTCCAGGCGCATTTCTTTAATCAGACGGTCCTGAAGCGTTCTATTCGCCCGTTCTACACGGCCTTTGGCTTGTGGTGAATTGGCGAAGATGATATCGATATTGAGGGTACTGAGTACGCGTCCAAACTGGGTAATCTTGGTGTCTTTCTTGCTGCTTTGATTCACCCTGAAGACTGAATGTTTATCACTGTAAAACGCCAACGGCTTACCATGCTGCTCAACATACAAACGTGTTGAAATCATATAGTCAAATGCTGATTCCGACTCACAGAAACGTAAATGCTGTAATTTTCCTGTGGCATCATCGATAAATACCAGCAGACAGCACTTAGCAGCGCGTCCTTCAAACCAGTCATGGTGTGAGCCATCGATTTGAATCAGTTCACCATAACAATCTCGGTTATAACGAGGCTGATACGGGCGTTTCAGGCGCTTGGCGCGAGGAATCCACAGATCGGCTGCAATCATCCAGGAACGCAGTGTTTCCACTGAAATATCGAATCCATGAACAGTGGTGAGCTTTTCATGCGCTAAAGTGGGTCCGAAACCATGCAGTTGATCCGAAACAATATTGAGGCACTTGAGTCTGAGCTCTTCAGGAAGCCTGGAATTGCTGATTTGGCCACGTGCAGCATGTGCTAATGCAGCTGGGCCTTGAGCTTTGTATTTTTGCAATAAACGTCTGATCTGACGTTCTGAAATATGAAGTAGCTGAGCAGCTTGGGACTGGGTTATGCGTTGATCACAGATTTCTTGCAAGACCGACAATCGTTTAAGTTCTTTATCCGACATAGACACCAACATATCAAACCGTCCGCTAAGAAAATTGCAAAAGTGCATATTCTAAAAGCGGACATTTTTACTTTGGAGAAACCGGACATTTCTACTTGGGGCTTACAGTTTAGATTTCGCATAACGCCCATTATGTTAAATAATATGTAAATCCTAATGTTAATAACTAATTTTGTGAGTAATTAATTATGTTTGATGGTCTTAACTTTATTCAGAAAATAGGCCTTTTTTTAGTACCTATTTTTTTAATATTAGGTGGATTCTATGCACCAACGTCGTCATTACGTCGAGTATGTTGGGGAATGCTCGTATTTACTTTAATGACGTATATCTTGAGGCTATTCTAATTTCTTGTAAATTCACTCGATCTTTTAATTTTCCTAAAATTAACATCATACACCTTATTTGAAATTCAATATATTAGTTTATTTATTTCAACCAGTTACAATCAACAAAAAACATAACCTTCACGAGTATGGTTTTTTAGATATAAAATCATCATTCCATAAACCTCACTTCCCCACACCATTTGCTGACTTTAAAAGATATAAAAAATTCCCTTACGGTCATGTTGAACATTCAGGTCACACTATAAATTATGGGGTAATTTCAACAAAACAGACCTGATCATGTTCAATAAAAAAATTTCAGATCGTTTTATCAAATATATCTACCCACTTGTAGATGCTACAAAAAGTCAGGAAAACAAAGCCTTTCCACAGAACTATAAACTCCTCCCCTACATCCATTCGAAAAAAATCGGTTGGACACATTTCGGTGTCATGATTCCTGACCTACCTGCACCACATCACTTTTATTCAGTCATGTCCATCATTGGTACAGCAGGTGCATTGGCATTTGATAATGATCATGCTTTAAAAGATACACCACGAAATAATGCAACTTTGGTTGTTGGGACAGGAACCAAAAAGACCAGTGTATTTGCAGGTTATTCGATTCCGAAAGAATGTCAGTTTGCAGAAGGTGGTTCACATATTCAGTTTGGCAATGACCTCACCATTACAGGTAATTACCCTCATTACCAACTTCATTCGGGCAATGATAACTATCAAATTGATCTAAATCTGAAACTTAGCGACAAAATTACGTGGTTTGTAAAAACACCATTTTATGATCACATCAGTCTGTTAACAGAATATTCAGGGACACTGCAAAGTGATGGTCAATCTCAGGAAATTTCAGGTTTATGCACCTTTGAACATGCAGCCGCTGTCAGCCCACATTTAATCTGGAAAAAAGCACTCAAACAAAACCTGAAATTACCTTTAGATTTCTTTACTTATCAGATTATCAACCTTGCTGATGGAACTCAGCTACTGCTCAATGACACCCGCATTAATGGTACTCAGATTGTCAGTAAAGCCTTCTTCCGTTCATTGACTCAATACAATAAAACCTGCGCAGCTGAGTTTAAAATCCTTGAATATCAGGAAGATTTAGCGACTGCACCGGATGGCAAACAGATGAAATTGCCACAGATTTTTGAATGGCGTATTTATGAGGGAAAACAGGAAATTCTTTATTTACATTGCACAGTGAATACTGAATTTAACTATGGCTTAGGCAGTGGTTATGTCGGAGGCTATGCTTATACAGGTACGCATAAAAATAAAGAAATTCAGGGACAAGGCTATATTGAATATATAGATCGAATGGAAAGTTAATAACCACAAAAAAACCGCCCTCAGGCGGTTTTTCTACATCTTAAATGACTTATTTCACATCAAAACGGTCAGTCCTGGAACCCTGAGCAGACCATCAAAACAAAATCAGAAAACTGTCCCGAATTACGACTTATTTAAGTTTTTATTTTACCTAAGATGACAGGTGCAAATATAAATAATGTCAGGAGGACATATGTATAAGGTAATTAATGTGATGGCAAGTGTGTGTCTCCTTGCTATGGGACTCAGTGCTTGTGGAGACAATGATAATAATCAGACTGTTTCAATTGCTCCACCTGCTTCAGAACCTATGAGTGACTGTTTCTGGCAGGGTCCTTATGTCATTGATAATCCAAAAACCAACTTTGCTTTCCCTGATACAGGAAGTGCGTATTGGAGCGCTAAATATACTTTACCTGAGGGAGCAAGAGAGATGGATCCGTAAATTTGAACAACTCCTATAAGTGATATTCTGCTCCTCAAATGATGTTATAAACATCAATATATGGAGTATTTTATGGCACGTAGACCAAGAAGAAATCATTCAAATGATTTTAAAGCTAAGGTAGCACTTGCTGCGATTAAAGCAGAAAAAACACTTGCTGAATTGAGTGCTGAGTTTGATGTTCATCAAAACCAAATTATTGACTGGAAAAATCAATTGATCTCAGCTTCCTCGCAAGCTTTCGATCAATCAAAAGCTCCAACAGAACCACCCATCGATCTAAAAAAACTACATGCAAAAATCGGTGAGCAGGCATTAGAAATTGATTTTTTAGAAGGTGTGTTGAAGAAACTGGGCCGCTTCAACCACAAAAGTTAATCGACGACTCACTTCAGATTTCAGTATCTAAGCAAGCTAAGCTGCTGAAAGTCTCCCGTGGTTGTTATTACTATCGCCCAAAACCTGTGAGTGCATCAGATCTGAAGCTGATGCGATGTATTGATGAATTACATATGCAATATCCTTTTGCAGGCAGTCGTATGATGCGTGATTTGTTGAATCGTCAAGGACATCATATAGGACGACGTCATACACGTACTTTAATGAAGAAAATGGGTATTCAGGCGTTATATTGCAAACCAAATTTAAGCCAGGCTAATCAAGCTCACCGTAAATATCCATATCTGCTCAAAGGGTTGGCTATTCAGCGCAGTAATCAAGTGTGGTCTACGGATATAACGTATATCCCTATGGCAAAAGGCTTTGTTTATTTATGTGCTGTGATTGATTGGCATAGCCGCAAGGTACTTGCGCATAGGGTATCGATTAGTATGGAGGTGGATTTTTGTATTTCGGCTTTAAATGAAGCGATTGAAAAATATGGTCGACCTGAAATATTTAATACAGACCAAGGCAGCCAGTTTACCAGTGATGCATTTATTGATGTATTGAAATCAAATGGCATTCAAATCAGTATGGATGGTAAAGGTCGATGGGTAGATAATGTGATGGTTGAACGATTATGGCGGAGCGTTAAATATGAAGAGGTGTATCTCAAAGCTTATAGCAGTGTCACAGATGCGAAAAAGCAATTAAGTGCATATTTTGAGTTTTATAATTTGAAACGACCTCATTCGAGTCTAGACAAAATGACACCAAATGAGTTTTACTATGATCAGCTACCCCAACAAAACAAGGTGGCTTAACTAGAGCGGAATATCACTTATAAATACGCTTTTAGTTGTTCAAACAAGTGGGACCACCTCTCAAGTTTAAGATTAAAAGGGGATTTCCCTTACGCAAGATATATGTCAATTAATAGCTATCGCGTAAATACATCTCCTGCTGATGCCATTAGTGACAGCCTGATCATTCCTGATAAGAACAGCATCAATCCATTTATTGATGGCAATGCTCGCGATCACGCAAACCGTAGCTATACTCTTAACTTAGCAGCCGGTGAACCGATTCAAAACGGACGTCCAGCAAATACAATCTATGATGCAGCTAAAAGTGGTGATCCTGTAGTTTTAGTTTATCGGGTTTACGTTCCAAACAAAGGAAAAAATCTAAAAGGTGGTGTCAAACTGCCACAAGTTGAACTAACAACTCGACAGGGTGAGGTATTGACAGGTCAGGCTGCATGTACTGCTTTAAATGCTTATAATCAAACCATCAGTGCCCCACTTGTCTCCGCAGATCTTTATGCAGAATTGCGTAAGAATAATCCTGCCAAAGAAAATCCTGTATGGAGAGCCTCTTACAGTATGGCGCATAGCCTACAGTGTGATTTTCTCAATAATTGTGATACAGATCCTGTCCGAAGCGTGAGCTATTATGCAAATCTGGACAATCAATATATAGCAGCAACGGTTGACCGGAATATTAAACCGATTGTTGTAATTCGAGGAAAAATACCTTCAGTACCTAAAACTTATCATGGAGATAAATATTTTGATAATAAAAACAGTCAATTAAGATATTGGTCAATTTGTCAAAATGAATATTATTCTCAAAAAGTAACATCTTGTCTTTTTGATGAGCAAATAGATACTGACAAAAACGGCGAATTTACTATTGTCACCAGTTTACCTGAAGACCGACCAAAAAATGCAACTGAAGCATGTGGTATAGGTTACTTAAAATGGTCAGACAAGGGCGATGGTTTCTCATTGGCAGAAGGTCGTGAAGATCATAAAACGGATGGGCGATTATTGATACGTAATATGCTACCTGCGAGTGATTTTGATAACGCAATCCAGCACACTAAAAAACCCGGTGATGAAGCTCAGGTTCTCGGTCAATATCTACCAACAATTACGTACTATACTAAACAGGAGTTTGAAAGCTTAGGATGTAATCCTTCATAAGATTCAAACTGATACAGGGTGAAAATTCAGATTTTCGCCCTGTATTCTTTGGGTGTCAGCCCAAACCATGATCGGAATGCCTTATGAAACTGGCTGGTCGCTTTATAGCCCATGAGCAGACTGATTTTATCCAGTGTAAGCTGAGAGGCGTTCAAATAATGGTTAATTCTATTTTTCCTGACTTCCAGTAAAATATCATTAAAATTCATCCCCTCCTCTTTCAGTCTGCGCTGCATCGTCCGGATACTCATACTCAATGTCCTGGCTATATTTTCACGTGTCGGTGAAACAAACCCCAATGTCACCTGTAAGGTGATTCTGACCATTTCATTAAAAAGTATTTGGGGAAACTGCATTTTTATCGCATGAATAATCGGGTTAATTAATAATGGATAATCACTTTCATGTGTGATTACAGAAGTTTGATAAATCAACTTATTCATATCATGCGAAAAAGTAGGCTGACAGTAAAAAGTCTGATGATATAACTCATCATTGATCACTTCCTGCTGATGTGTAAACTGCACACCAACAGGTCTCTTCTCTATAAAATGATGGACCAGTCTGGAAAAAGCAAACATCATGCCTTCTATCTGATGTTTAGACACTAACTCAGGAAGACTGGGTTTAAAATCAACCACGATATTGTGATTGTATTCCTCACAATGCATGGCGACGACCTCAGTCATCATGCCATAGTAATGACTTGCCATTCTTAAAACTAAAATTTCAGGTAATTCAATATTTCTCGATAAAATTGGCTCCAGACTGAATTTCATCACATAATAAAAAGGAGAACGCTGTAAATTATAATTTTGAACAACCTTGAGTCCTAGATTAGGTTCATGAATTAAACCTGCTATCTGATTGTATTCCTGGCTGACAATTTCTAAAGGAACCCGATCATTGTTGTAATTATCTAAATCGACCCATTCCTTTGAAACTTGGTCATAAATATGAGCATAACCATTTTCTATTGCCCATGAATAAAACCCAATTCTGTTATTCTGAACAACATACTTATGGACACTGAAAAATTCCTTTGTCATAGCAAAAATCCATTCTTACTATTTGTAGAGATCATATTTCACTCATAATAATCTGAATATGGTACAAAGTCTGACTTTTCAATAACCCCGTCAGTTCCATAAAAAAAACCGCCCTTAGGCGGTTTTTATCAAGACAAAACTTTGTATTTTTCACTTTCAGATCAGACTTCAATCTGACTGCCACAAAGAACCCAGTTTCAAGTCCCACTCTGCCGGAGTAATCACCATTCTGCCGGCATTTGGAGTCAGTGTAATTTCACTGAAGTAAACATAATCTTTTGATAACAGGAAATCCACCCGGCTATACCCCTTCTGCAAACAAAGTGTCTCAGACAAGGTCACCATCTGGCATATTTTTTCTGGTTTATCGATACAGATCGGTGAGTTTTCTTTCAGATCCACTTTAAATGGCTGTAACTCCCAGGTGGTATCATAAATATTGGAGTAATCCTTACCCTGTCTGTCCTGAACATCCACTTCGATATATGCAGGTTTCCCCTCAAAACAATGTACCCGGCAGGTCGTAATAATCAGATCATTTTTAGTGTCATGATAAAGGTCAATGTACTGCTCAGCGATAATCAGTGGCTCAATATCTTTGTAGTGCCATTCACGTTTTCTGTAGTACATGTTCATGCTTAAATGATTTTTAAATTTAAGCGCAGCACTTCCCACATCAAAACGTTTTTTATCTGAACAGACGGTAGCACTTCCACTGTCATGCGTACATTTCAGTACGAACTTTTCTGGTAAGGTATTAAAATCTATTTCATCAAAGTGTTTGTATACACCCAGTATAGGAACAAGATGAGATGAGCAGATTTTATCTGAAATGATCTCTCTGACAGCCAGTTTATCTGCAAGCTGCGTATGCAGAGGATCTCTTTCAAAAATCATCCGTGCCGTCACTTTTTCATTAAAACTGGATGGTTTATCGAAGTCAGGAACGTAGCCAAGTTTACTGATAAATCTTTTAGTTAAATATTTTCGATCCGAAACAAATCGGGTTCTGATTACTTTTGCTATATAAGTAAGATTTTCTATCATAATGAATAAAATTAAATAATTTAAAATAAAGTTCTTTCACAAAAGCTTCTTTCTGTGACTTTGGTATGCGTTAAAAGATAGAAATCACAGTGGAAATTTATTAACAAAAGTTAACACAAAACACATTATTAATACATGTTATTTTCTATAAAAAAATAGCCATTGTCCATATACAACACTTGAGCATGCTTCCAGTTCAAAAACGCTGAGAGGCACTGATTTAAGCACAAAAAAGCCGATCTTTCGATCGGCTTTTTTGTATAGAAAAGATTTATTTCACATCAAAACGGTCAGCATTCATAACTTTCGTCCAAGCTGCCACGAAGTCGTTGACAAACTTCTCTTTATTGTCGTCCTGAGCATACACTTCCGCATAAGCACGAAGAATCGAGTTGGAACCAAAGACCAGATCCACACGGCTTGCAGTCCATTTCACATCGCCTGTTTTACGCTCAACGATGTTATATGAATTTTTACCTGTTGGTTTCCAGTTAAAGTTCATGTCCGTCAGATTCACAAAGAAATCATTGGTGAGGACACCGACTTTATCCGTAAACACACCTGCTTTATTGTCTGCATAGTTTGCGCCAAGTACACGTAAACCACCAACAAGAACCGTCATTTCAGGTGCAGTCAGACCTAGCAACTGCGCACGGTCAAGTAACAGCTCTTCTGGCTGAACCACATAATCTGCTTTTAAGAAGTTACGGAAACCGTCAGCTTTAGGCTCAAAGTCTTCAAATGAATATGCATCGGTCTGTTCCTGAGTCGCATCACCACGTCCTGCTGTAAATGGAACTTTTACGTTAAAACCAGCGGCTTTCGCTGCTTTTTCAACGGCAGCAGTACCACCCAAAACGATCAGATCAGCAATACTGACTTTTTTGAACAGACCTGCCTGAATTTCTTCCAGTTTTGCTAACACTTTAGCCAAACGTGCAGGTTCGTTGCCTTCCCAGTCTTTCTGTGGTTCAAGGCGGATACGTGCACCATTTGCACCACCACGGTAGTCCGAACCACGGAAAGTACGTGCGCTGTCCCAGGCCGTTGCGATCAACTCTGCTGAAGTTAAACCACTGTCCAGCAGTTTTGCTTTTAAGTTGGCAACATCTACGTCAGACAGCGTGTAATCCACAGCAGGGATTGGATCCTGCCATACGAGATCTTCTTTAGGAACATCAGCCCCTAAATAACGGGTTTTTGGTCCCATATCACGGTGAGTCAGTTTGAACCATGCACGTGCAAATACATCTGCCAGTTTGTCAGGGTTCTGATAGAAATCTTCTGCAATTTTGCGGTATGCAGGGTCAAATTTCAGTGCCATATCAGCATCTGTCATCATCGGATTACGGCGTACATTTGGATTGTGTGCATCTACAGGTTTGTCTTCCTCTTTGATGTTCACAGGTTCCCACTGTTTTGCACCTGCAGGACTGAGGGTTTTTTCCCATTCATAAGTGAACAGTAAATAAAGGAATTCATTGTCCCATTTGTCAGGATGCGTCGTCCAGGCACCTTCTAAGCCACTGACCATTGTATTGCCTGCATTACCTGTGCCTTCGGAGTTGTGCCAACCTAGACCCTGGAATTCCACATCTGCGCTTTCTACATCTGCACCGAGGTTTTCTGCTTTACCATTACCATGTGCTTTACCCACCGTATGACCACCGACGGTAAGAGCTACTGTTTCTTCATCATCCATACCCATACGGTCAAACGTGACACGCATATCCTGCGCTGTACGCAGTGGATCCTGTACGCCATCGACACCTTCAGGATTGACATAGATCAAGCCCATCTGCACCGCAGAAAGTGGGTTTTCCAGTGATGTACGGTCTTCATCACTTGCATAACGTTCTTTGGTTGGTGCAAGCCACTGACGCTCTTCACCCCAGTAAATATCTTTTTCAGGCGCCCAGATGTCTAAACGACCACCACCGAAACCAAAGGTTTTTAGACCAGCAACTTCATAAGACACTGTACCTGCAAGAACAATCAAATCGCCCCAGGAGATTTTATTGCCGTATTTCTGTTTGATTGGCCAAAGCAGGCGACGACCTTTATCGGTATTGACGTTATCAGGCCAACTGTTCAATGGTGCAAAGCGTTGGTTGCCAGTGTTCGCACCACCACGTCCATCCTGTTTACGGTATGAACCCGCCAGGTGCCATGCGGTACGTACGAACATGCCGATATAGCTGCCATAGTCTGATGGCCACCAGTCCTGGCTGGAATTGATCAGTTCACGTAAATCCTGCTTCACCGCTTCCAGATCCAGTGATTTAAATGCTTTGGCATAATCAAAATCAGGATCCATCGGGTTGGTTTTTTTGTCATGTTGAGAAAGAATATCGAGATTCAGCGCATTCGGCCACCAGTCAGTATTGTTGGTGCTGGCTACACTGGTCTGCCCACCGGCTTGATGGAAAGGGCAACCTGAAGCTGGCTTATTGTTATCCATATATAATTTCCTCATTCATCAATATTGATTAAAACTTTAACCGTTTAAAAATTCTGCTACAGCACCAACATAGCTGTTTTTCATGACAAGCTAAAGAGAATTTAACGAATAAAAACAATCGGATTTTTCAATTTAAAGCATTATTTTTTAATGAGTTATGAAATTACAGTGTTTTAGCTGCATTTTAGCGTCAAATTCCATATAAGTTTTATGTGATTCATTATTTTTATCAGACTTTTCGGTTATTTCGATGGTGATTTATTTCACATATTTCGCCTCTTTTTTAAACATATCTGGTCATAACAACCATCACAAAACGCTGGCAGAACATCACTGTTGAGTGCTGTGAAAATACAGCTGAATTTTCGACCTCAGACTCATGCAGCCCAGTTTTGTGGATATATATTTAAGCGGGACAACCATAATCAGATCATAAAAAATGGTGCTGAATTTCATTAAGATCATTCTGACCTGAATAAAATGCAGCACCACATTCTTCAATCTGACACTCAGTGATCAAACCACGAGCCTGCGCCCTTCCTTGACACAGTAAAATGGATTCATCAGTTTGGATGAGTTCTTCATGGCTTTATGCAGATCCAGTTCGGGTTGTTCACGGCTTTCATCTGTTAACTGGAAAGTCCGGTAGTGAATCGCCATTGAACATTTTGAATGCAGATCTTTATGCGCCTGAAAGGCATCTTCAGGATTCATATGCAGATATTTCATCAAAGCCCGTGGTTCATAGGCTCCGATCGGTAACAGTGCAATTCTTGGCGCACCATATCTTTGGTGAATTTCCCTGAAATGCGGACCATAGCCTGTATCACCAGCAAAGTAGCAATGATCTGTTCCATGTAGAATCGAAAAACTTCCCCAGAGCGCCCGGTTCTGATCACGGATACCGCGTCCTGAACTGTGCTGTGCAGGGGTATATACAATTTTCAGTTCCTTAAACAGCGCTGACTGCCACCATTCCATTTCAATCACATTCATGTAAGCAGGTAAATACCAGCCATTGCCCAGACCAGTATAGACCGGCATGGCAAATTTTTCATGCAGCCATTTTAAACTGGCGATATCCATGTGGTCATAATGGTTATGACTGAGTAAAACAGCATGTATTTCTGGTAATTCTTCCAGCGCAATACCTGCCGGACAGACCCGCACAGGACCTTTACCACGTGCAGGACCTGCGTAATCTGCCCATACAGGATCTGTGAGCAGGTTATAAGGACCAATCTGAATCAGTACTGTTGCATGCCCGACAAACCATACCTGCCAGTCATCCAGTGCTGCATTGGGTCTGTTCTGTGGCAGACTCCGCTTTGAAGCATGAAATTCGCTGTGCTCCTGATTTATATCCACATTCCATGTGTAGGACTTTCGGCTGATCAGCCATTTAAACAGGTCGGATCGCTTCCAGCCTTGTGGAGCCCGTTGCTGATTAAAAAAACGTACCCCATTGAAGTGATCTGACTCCATAAAATGAAATACTGGCTGACGCCATGTGTGTGACCAACATGCTTCGGTTGGTAACTGAAAATGAACTTGTTGCTGATTTTGTTTCATGTACTTCAATTTCTAAAATTAATCACACTTCATTCACATGAATGAAGTTCAGCGGAATATATTCAGTTCAGACGCCCTTTCATCCGTTCCAGCCATACTTCCTGAGTCTGAGGCTTCACAAACAATGCCACAATTTCAGGATGAATCTGTCGGATTCTTGCTTCAATTCGGTTAACGCACAGTTCTATGTCATCCGAAGTCAGATTGTCTTTAAACTCCAGACTCAACGATGCAATCACCTGATGCGCCCCAATCTGCTCAGTCAATACACCATTTGCTGACTGAACTGCAACATCATCCTGTGCGATCTGCAACACATTATGCCTTAATTGTGGGTCTGCCGTTTCACCAAGTAATAATCCTTTGGTCTCACGGGCAAGTAAAAATGCTGAAACCGCCAACACCACACCAATCAGAATGGAAGCTACCCCATCCAGTACAGGCATGTCCAGCTGATGTGCAAGAAAAATCCCCAGTAAAGCAATAAAAAGCCCGATCAGTGCTGCTGAATCTTCAAACAGTACTGTAAATGTCGTCGGGTCTTTACTGCGACGGAACGCTTCAAAATAGCCCAGACTGCCCTTGGTTTTCTTAAAGGCTTTTAAAGCCACAAACCAGGATGTCCCTTCGCACAGAATAGCAAATCCCAGCACAATATAGTTTACCAGCGGGTTTTTCATTTCCTCAGGATGAAGAATATGCAGCACACCCTGATATACAGATACGATTGCACCCAGTGCAAACACCATCAGCGCAACAATAAAAGCCCAGAAATACAGTTCCCTGCCATAACCAAAGGGATGTTTTGCATTGGCAGGTTTCTGAGATTTTTTCATGCCGTGCAGCAGCAGGATTTCATTCAGCGTATCCACCACTGAGTGAACTGCTTCACTGAGCATGGCTGAACTGTTGGTGATATATGCCGCAACAAACTTCACCAGAGCAATCGCAAGATTACCCAGCAATGCCGCATAAACAACTACTTTATTTGAGTCTGACACCAGGAGTTATCCTTGATAAAGAATTGAACGGCGGGATATTTTCATCATTGATTTTTATTTGAGCCTTCAAATATATTAACCAGGCTGGACTGAAGATATTGTTTATTTTTATGTCAGATTCTGGCTTATCCCTCTGCTTTGGGCATTTTCCAGCAAGCGTTTTTCTATTCAACCGATCAGTTAAAGTCAAATATTATGAACATTGTGCCATCTACATCTGAACAACATACAGAACTACTGAAACTGTGGGAGGCTTCCGTCCGTGCCACACATCATTTTCTGAATGACAGACAGATTTCAGAAATCAGGCAACAGATTATTGACCATCAGTATTTTCAGCATGTAGCACTGTTTCATGTGGAACAGGAGCATAAGATTCAGGGCTTTATTGGACTGTCTGAAAATAAGATTGAAATGCTTTTTATTGCACCCGATCTGCGAAGACAAGGCATAGGTTTACAGTTGCTGCAACATGCACTGACACTGGGTGCAACACAGGTCGATGTAAATGAACAGAATCCTGAAGCGACCGCATTTTACTTAAAACATGGTTTTGAAGTATATCAACGCTCAGAGACAGATGATGCAGGCAACCCATTTCCCATTCTGCATATGCAACTGACCTCATCACACCAGCATGCATAAGCCGGTCAGCATGAACGGTGCTGTTTCCGCCATTCCACCCAAAAGTACATTACAATCCCCAGCATGACTACAGCAATACCTATAAAAGCATGACTGCTGATCTGTTCATGATTCAGCCCTGCACCGAGTACCAGTGCAACAACGGGGGTGATCACATTGCTTAAGGACACCGTAGATGGCTTAAGCCTCCTGATCAGCCAGAAATAGCAGAGCATTGCCACAATGGATGACATGATCATGGTAAACAGAAAACCGATGATGGTCTGAGTTCCTGGCAGACTGAGAGGCATGTGCTGCCATACAAAAGGCAATAAAAACAGCGAACCCAGTGCCGAAACCAGTAGAGAACCCGTTGCCTGAGACATCGCACTCAGGGGTGCATTGATCTGTTTAACCCAGAAAATGGAACTGATATAGGACAGCATACTGATCAGCATCAGTAAAATACCAATCGGGTTCACTTTACTGTCCGCAGATGCCGCAAAGACAAAAGTCAGCCCTGCCGTTGCAATCAGCATGCCTAACCATTGCAGGGCTATCAGACGCTGTGTTTTTAAAATAACGTGTCCAATTAAACCGGCAAGTAATGGAGAAAAACCGAAAATCAGTGCCATCAGACCTGATGTCAGATAATTCGCTGCCAGATAAATAAACAATTGTGCGCCGATCAGATTCAGACTACCCGCGACATAACTTTTCAGAGAAATACGGTCAAAAGGCAAAGGATTCCGCAGAACCAGTAAAATCAGCACAGCAATTAAAGATGCACCAAAGTAACGGATGATCAGCACCCACATTGGATGTACTTCCTGCACACTCCAGACAATGGCAAGCGGTGTTGTCGCCCAGATCAGAATCAGCAGAACATAAACAGCTGCTGTGACAGGCAATGCAGAGGAAGATTTCATTTCAACAGTATCCCGACCCATAACCGTTTCCAGTTAATGGAAAGTAAAAAAACCGGTTTTCGGGGGTCCTCCAAAAACCGGTTCAGTTTGAATAGCCAGTTCAGCACATCATCGACATAAGATGTGCCGTGAACCAATTACACAACTTTTTTCAGATCAACAGTCAGATCCAGATGTCTGTCCGCATCAAAAACTGTATTTTTTGAAATCATTTTCTTTAAGAAACGCATTTCCTTCGCTGCATTGACTGTAATGCCTGCAACAACCTGTCCCTCACTGACTCCGATCATCACAAAGGAATTGTCGGCTCCTTTGGCTGCATCCATCTCACCACGGATCTGCCATTCATTTGCTGACATATCGCCAGCAAACTGATAGTTGATGTCCAGCTGATCTGTCCAGAACCATGCAGGGTTTGGTGTCGGATGCTCTACACCCATCACGTGACGAGCAAAAATCCCAGCCTGGAGGTTGGCATTTTCCCAGGTTTCCACACGACCATATTGACCATTGCCACGCAACTGAGTCGCCACATCACCTGCGGCATAAATGTCAGGATGTGATGTCTGGCAGTTTTCATTCACCTGAATCGCAAAGTCTACGTTCAAGCCTGCATCCACAGCCAGCTGCGCATTTGGGATAATCCCGATGCCGTAAATGACAGCATCTGCACGAAGTTCTTCACCACCTTCAAGGGTGATGACCACTTCCTCACCCTCCAGCTTACAGTCCGCAATCCTGGTTTCAAGGCGCACATCCACACCGCAAAGGCGTTGTTGCGCTAAAAGGAATTCACTCAAGATGAGTGGAGATGAACGTCCCATCACCATGCTGCCCATTTCAATGACCGTCACCTGACAGTCTTTAAAACGCGCAGAAGATGCAAGCTCCAGGCCGATCACACCACCACCGATTAAAACAATACGGCGACCTGCCTGTAATACAGGGACAAGTGCCTGCGAATCTTCAAGATTACGCAAGGTATAAACGTGTTTACCTAATGCATCAAAATTCGGTAAACGACGTGCCGCACCACCTGTGGCAAGCAGTAACTTATCAAAGGCAATGATTTCGCCATTTTTAAGTTCAACTGTTTTTTCCTCAGCGTTGATTTTCACCACACCATTGTCACAGATATGCTGAACACCTGAATCTGTCAGCTTCTGTTCTGACAGGATTTCGATCCTGGTTTCATCAGGCTTTAAAATCACATCTTTAGACAAAGGTGGACGTTCATACGGCAGATGTGTTTCATCTCCCACCAGAATGATATTGCCTTCATATTTGTTGGCACGAAGTTCTAAAATGGCGCTTGCACCTGCTTGACCTGCACCAACAATAACAATGGTTTTCGTCTCATTCTGGCTCATGGGAGATTTCCTTTATTTATTTCAATTCAGCAGATACGATGCCGAAGCCCGCAATCCACTCACTAATATCTTCGTAGCAATGTGTGGTCATGTCGTATTCACCCACTTCATGCATAGCTGCAAATGCTGCCATCCATGAACGGACTTCCTGACCGCCACGACCTCCATCTTTACGGATTTCAGCTTCAGTCATCGCTTCAATCGTTGCAAAGTCAGCTTTGGCAAAAGTCTCAAGCAAGGCACGATCCCATTCAGGATTCAGCGGTACTGAAACTGATTTATCTCCCGCAGCCAGGCGTTGTCCAACTGAAATGACTTTTGCCTGGCGGTTGTTACGCGCTTCTTCACTTGGATTACGTCCACAGATCAGGAACTCTTCCACTTCAGGTGGTACTGAACCCATCTGAGGTGTTGGTGGATCGTGTGATAAGCCACCTGTTCCTAAAATCAGGACACGTTCATTTTCAAAGTTCAATGATTTAACAAACTGACCCACTGCACGACCTAAAGCCACTGTACGCTTGGTAGTTGGCATCGGTGCAGCAGCACCATTGATGAAAATCGGAATGGTTGGGTAACGATCCAGTTTTCCACCGCACAGAAAATGCAGGGGTTGAGTCACACCATGATCGGCCTGCATACGGTATGAATAGGCAACATCAACACCCTCATCCAGTACACGGCGCACTAAATCAATCGCTGTGTCTTCTGGAACATTGATATGATCATTGTCTTTACCATAGTCCCAGTCCCCTGCTGCTGTGGCACGAATCCCCACGCAGAAGCTCGGCATCAGGTCATAGAAAAAACCATTAAAATGGTCTGGACCAAAGGTGATGATTAGAGTCGGATCGTAATTTTCAACTTCTTTTGCAAGTCTGGCAAAAGTCTCACGGACTTTTTCCTCTTTGTATTTCTCTTGCGGAGAAGCAAATTCCATTAAGGGGCTGTGCGATGCACAAATAAGTTTAACGGCCATGTGTAACTCCTGAACGGAAGGCAGCCAGAATCGGCTGCCGAGTAAGTCCTTTACGTTTCAGACGGATTAAATTTCGTCAAAGAAGCCGGCACGCGGTTGACGTAAACCACGGATACCTAAGCCACATTCTGCATTGATTAAAACACCCGTCAGTGGACGGTTGTTCTGACGGGATGCCAGTAAAACGTAAGAACCAGTCATATCTTCGGGTTCTGGTAAGAAGTTGAGCGGCATACCGCGGGCGATCTTCTCAGGATCACGCGCATCCAGTAAACCAAGATTTTCCTGACCCAGAGATGCCGCGCCTTTAATGTTGACATTCATACCTGAGGGCGCCACAGCGTTCACTCGTACTTTAGGCGCAAGCTCATAAGCCAGTTCCTTCATCACACCCACACCAGCATGCTTGGATGCTGTGTACACAGGGCCTCCGCCTGCTGAATACAGTGCGGAATTAGACAAAGTAAATATGATGGAACCTTCAGAAGCTATCAATGCATCAAGTGCAGCCTTGGCACCCAGGATTAAAGACTTGGTGTTAATGCCCATGATTTCATCAAAGGCTTTTTCAAGCTGTTCACCTGATGTATTGACGATATCTGCGTAGTGATCCCAGATACCTGCATTTCCAACAAAACAGTCAAGCTTGCCATAGTGTTCCACAGTCGCCTTTACAGCACGGGCATTATCTTCATAGCTGGCTACATCTCCTGCAATCGCTAGTACGCGGTCACCAAAATGTGCTTTCAGTGCATCCACTTTTGACTGTGAACGCTGAAGCACGGCAACCTTCGCACCTTCTTCAAGAAAACGCTCAACCAGTGCCCAGCCTAAACCAGAACCACCGCCGGTAATCAGTGCAACTTCGCCCTGTAGCCAACCCATGATCACTCTCCTGCCATTTCTACAAACAACTGCCCATCTTCCACAATCACAGGGAATGTTTTGATTGGATCAGTTGCAGGCAGACACAATGCTTCACCTGTTTTTAAACAGAAACGAGCTGAATGTAATGGACATTCCACAGTGCCGTCATCTTCAAGATAACCTTCAGACATCGAAGCATTGCCATGCGAACAACGGTCATTCATGGCGAAGAACTCACCGCCATTATTAAATACTGCAAGCGCTTCAATACCATTCACGCCACAATCCACTTTCAGCGCGTCGCCTTCATCCAGGTCATCCACCTGGCAAACAAAAATCTTATTCATCAGAAGAACACACTCAGGTTATGTGAGTTATAAGTCACCTGATCAAGGGTGATCTTACGGTTGAAGATCTGGAAGCCTAAGCCACCTTCAACTTTACGCAGTTTGTCGTGACGCTTACCGCAGTAGATGGTGACATCTTTCTCTTTCTGTGTGCGGTACAACAGGTAAGTGACATAGACATCGTATTCACCATCCACTTCAGTCGGTTCAATGATCACATTTGAAACCATGTGCGTGGTACGAGATGGAGGTTCTTCAGCCCATGCCATACCCGTTTCCAGACGTGCAACACGGCGTTCCAGTAAATGTTTGTTGTCGTTGAACACCCACGTCGTTGGTGGTTCAACTGAACGGCGGCGGTCACGGGTCTGTGCATTTGGCGTCGTACGCAAGGTATATGAAATATCCTCTGCAAATACTTCCAGCCAGTCACGGAATTTCCAGTCATCCAGCAACTTTGCTTCACGGTATAAAAACTGGCTGATCTGATGCTGAAGTTCTAAGCTGACTAAACTCATTTCACAAGCTCCTTCTCATACGCTTCAGCAGCTGCTTCCACGTCTTCCCATTTTTCATGAATCAATAAATCTGCCCAGCGACGGTACATACCACGTGCTGCTGTTTCAGAGAAAATGTAGTTGGTAATCCCCGGAATACCATCTTCACGGACTTTTTCATTCCCCAGACCCATTTCCATAATCAACGGGTTTTTACGTGCTTTATAGCCACGCAGAACTTTCTGAATTTCGATCCAGTTTTCCGAGTCATCCTGCTCAAGGAAACCGGCAGGACCAAAAGCACGGGTCGCAGAACGTTCAAAGGCTTCCTTGACTTCCTGAGACGCTTCAGCATCTGCAATACAGAACGCCCACACTTCAGTTTTGTTTGGACCACGTGGATGCCATACACGAAGTGTTGCAGTACCGTTCAACCAGGACATGGTTGGGAACATGGTGTTGTGACCCGCCAGACGTAATGCACGGACTTCGCCTAAACGCTCTTTCACTTCATCAAATGTTTCACGGAAATAGTTGGCAACCTCACCATCCACCCAGACGTTTGCATCCGGTTTTTCAGTAAAGAAGAAGCCTGAACCATGACCACGTGAACCGTACTGGATCGCATCTTTAGCCGTTTCCCACACAGGACGTGCAGTCTGTGCAGCACCTAATTTTTTAGATGATTCATCATCCGGTTTTGCACCCAGTACCTGGATTGCAGATGCATGCGAGAACAGAGCGTGATACTGGTCAGATGCAAACTGCTCTGCTGCAAATTTCCAGTTACACTCGATTTCCCACTTGTGTACACCACCGATGATTTCAGTACCGCCAGGACGACGATCAATCACACCATCCAGATACCAGGCAATATCACCCATATATTCGATCAGATCAGGTGTGGACTCATCCCAGCACCCAAAAATCAGTCCTTTATAAGACTCAACACGGTTAACCTCTACCAGTCCCCAGTGCTCTTTACAGGCACCCTGTGGAAATGCACGGTCTTCCAGTGGAATATCTTTCAGTGAACCATCCACGCCATAAGACCAGCCATGATATGGACAGGTAAAGGCACGGGTATTCCCACAGTCAGCAAAGCTGACACGCATGGAACGGTGACGGCACTGGTTTAAAAATGCTTTGATTGAGCCGTCTTTCTGACGCGCCACGATAATCGGATCTTCACCCATGTAGGTATTGAAGAAATCGCCTGCCTTAGGAATCTGGCTTTCATGGCAAAGGAATAACCATGTACGACCGAACACACGTTCAAGTTCCAATTCGTACAGATCAGGGTCGGTATAGATGGATGGCGAGATACGTCCATTTTGCGCATCGACTAAAGCGTCGATTTCACGCACATCAATTTTTCCACTCATGAAAGCTCTCCTGCGACAAACGTGGGGTCACAAACTTAATTACTCAACTTTCATGGATAATGGATTTTCAGATGATTTTGGTGAAATATTTTTTTTGTTTCAATTAATACGTTTTATCAATTATTAGCACAGTTATTTCTTATATGAAAAAGCTGATTGATTCTCACAAACCATTTATTATCTAAATGGCAGAATAATCTTCACCTCATAGTT
Organism: Acinetobacter chinensis; assembly: GCF_002165375.2. Lineage (NCBI taxonomy): Bacteria > Pseudomonadati > Pseudomonadota > Gammaproteobacteria > Moraxellales > Moraxellaceae > Acinetobacter > Acinetobacter chinensis. Next base: position 464,529 of record NZ_CP032134.1, on the reverse strand, counting down.
GTTTATAGATTATACTCTTTCGAAATTATAGTAAGACATTTTTTGGATTACTCATCGGACTGTTTATATGGAATTACGTCACCTTCGCTACTTCATTACTGTTGCCGAAGAACTCAACTTCAGTAAGGCTGCACTCAAACTTTATACCGCACAACCCTCTTTAAGTCAGCAGATCAAAGACCTCGAAGAAGACGTTGGTGTAAAGCTTCTGCATCGTACCAAGCGTAAAGTCGAACTGACTGAAGAAGGTGCTGTATTTCTTGAACAGGCACGTCTGACCTTGGCGCAGGCAGACAAAGCCATTGCCATGGCCCGTCAGGTGTCCAAGGCTAAACAGCAGATGCTCCGCATTGGTTTCGTTCCTGTCGCTGAAATGAAAATTTTCCCTTATGTTCTGCCCAATTTACGGGTTCAGAATCCAGATCTGAAAATTGAACTGCTCAGCATGAACAACACTGATCAGATGAAAGCACTGAAAAAGGGTGAGCTGGATATCACCTTTACACGCCATAACTTTCACAATGACGAAGTGGAAAGTCAGTTTGTACTGCGTGAACCTCTTATTTTTATTCTGCCCAAAGATCACCCTTTAGCAAAATACGAAAGAATTCCAGTTAAAGCACTGAATGGTATAGATTTTATTATCCCTGCTGCGGAGCAGTCCCTGACCCTCCATAACACGATTCTCGATTTTGCAAAAACCAACAGTATTGAATTCAACATTGTTCAGAAAGCTGACAATATTCTGTTCAATATCAACTCAATTGGTATGGGACTAGGCTGTACGATCCTGCCGGGTTATATTGCCCCTCTGACCATGAGCAATACCGTAATCCGCCCTCTGGATGTAGAGCTGCCTTATCTGGATCTTTATGTCAGCTACCGTAAAAACAGCACCTCAGAATCCGTCAATAAATTTATTGAATTACTGAGCCGTGTTTTTTATCTGAATATTAATCGTGACTGATTAACTTTTAACTTGCAGCTTATACTGTTTTCATGCACCAGTATTTTTAAATTGAATACTGGTGCTTTTTTTTATACAGATACGATAACATTTGATCAGATAAATACATCTGACTGCAAAATAAATCCCCTGAGACTGAACTGACTTATTGGAAATAACGTATAACTTTTATTTCCGAGACTGATAACCACCTAAAAATAAAACAGCTTTACAACTTAAGTCTAATGAAGCCCATGGATATGAATTAAAATAATGTTAAAGAAACAGAATAAATCAGGGATAAATCACTATGCCTATGCGTCATATTCATCGGATGAAAACAGGAATTCAGTCCCGCCCTTACTTTTTTGTTACTTTTCTGCTCACCGCACTGCTTTATATAGTCATCAGACTGATCAGTGAATGGCACTGGTCCAGTGCTGTTTTACTGAGCTGGAATATTTCAGTATTTATCTACCTGAGTATTACCATGAAAATGCTCTGGTCCACAACTCAGCAGCATATTCTGAAACGGGCTCAGCAGCAGGATGGCAGCAAATGGATTATTCTGTTACTTGTTCTACTGACCTTAATCATGTGCTTTATTGCCATTTTTGTTGAACTGTCAGATCTGCCCACTGATCATCTACTGAAAAGCCGACATCTCATTCTCTCTATCAGCACTATTATTTTTGCCTGGTTTTTTATGCATACTGTTTTTGCTGTTCATTATGCACATGACTTTTATCTTGCACTGGACAAAGACCAGGATGGTGGACTGGATTTCCCAAAAACACCTCAGCCCCTGTACCCTGATTTCATTTATTTCAGCTATGTCTGCGGTACGTCCGCACAGACTGCTGATGTGTCCGTGACATCGCGCAACATGCGTGTACTCAACACCTTACATATATTGCTGGCATACGGATTCAACACCACAATCCTGGCAATCTGTATTAATGTTGCAGCGAGTTTGATTATGGGGTGAAACACTGACTGCTGAGAGAAACAGGCAGCCATAAAAAAAGGACAGCTTGCGCCATCCTTTTGATGAATCAATATAGAAAACTTACACGCCACGTGCGGTTAAATAGTCTTTGATCACGGTATTGAATTCTTCAGATTTTTCCACCTGTGACCAGTGACCACACTGACTGAAAATGTGTGCATCAGCATGAGGGACCGTATTTAAAATATCCCATGAACGTGACACTGGAATTACCACATCCTGCACACCATGAATCAACAGTACAGGCACAGTAATGTCTTTCATTTTTTCAAAATCAAGTGGGAACTCAAAACGGTCACGGTCACGTGCACCAACTACATCCATCAGACGGTCAGATGCATAGTCATTTTTAGCTGCTTCATAGCGGACTTTAACCAGTTCATCTGTGATCAGGGATTTATCAACTACAAACATGGACAAGGTTTTTTTAATGCCTTCTTCAGTCAGTACAGGGTTCGCATGTGCTTTCAGTGCAGCAGTCTGTTTAGCACCGCCAGTCCCCATAGACACAATACCGAGCACACGATCCGGATAGTCCAGTGCCAGCTGGAATGCCAACCATCCACCCAGTGAATTACCCACCAGCCATGTTTTTTCAATCCCTAGTGCATCCAGGGTACGGATCGCATGATCCACCCATGCACGGATACCATAAGCGGTATTCGGTGCAACAACCGTCTGACCATAACCAATGGTATCAATTGCGATACAGCGTGCCTGCTCTCCAATCTGTGGCAGGTTCAGCCACCAGTTTGCAGCGGCAGAAACACCTGTACCAGAACCATGTAAAAACAGAATCGGAGTTCCTGTTCCAACTTCATGGTAATGGGTCAGCTCACCTTCCGCAGTTTCAATCCATTTGTCTTCAAGACCAAAAAATGCATCCGTTGTATAATCAGGAATCTGAACTGTGCTCATACTTACTCCTCGTATTGCTGCTGGCTCTTCAATCCAGTCTGCCTTTTTTAAATATGGACAGACCAGAATACTTATCTCTGTTCCCCAATATTACCTGTTCAAAGCAATGAAACTGATACAAATTTACGATCACTCTAAATAAAAAAACTATAATTCAAATATTTGATTTTAAAAGTTTTATTTTATTAAATACCCTTAATTTTTTCAGGATATTCAGCTCCTGAATATTCCGTTTCCATTAAGTAAAAAAGAGCGGCAGATCTGCCGCTCTTTTTATCTGTTCTTAGAATTTATAAGTGTAGGTTGTTGCTACACGGTATTCTCTTAAATCAGACTTCCAGTCAAAATTGGTATCAATGAACATACCCTGCACACCCAGACCTTTCAGTTTCCCTTCTGGAACGATGTAATTCACAATCACATTCCATTCATCAGACTTCTGATCTTTTTTCCCAGCCACTTCTGCATCGTAGCCTGTGAAATAAATAGCAGTTGCATTCAGACCTTTTGCACCCAGTTCAGAGAAATCATAACCATAAGTAAAGCCCCATGATTTTTCATCCACATTGGTAAATGTCGCAATGCCCCAGTTCACCAGATAAGGCTGTGGCACCCATCCACCAATGGTTGGGAAGGTATTATCACCCATCATCTGCTGATAACCCAGACCCAGTGTATGTGCGCCATGTGTCAGTTTTGCACCCAGTGAAACGGCCTGATTATCAATTTTTCCGTACAGTTTGTCGCCAGATTCTGAATTATCAAAATAACGTGCATGGGTATTCAGCTTAGTCTTCTGTCCAAACTGATGGTTGTAGTTCAGCCCGACATAATGCTGCTGATAAATATCACGCACATCTGCATACCAGTAACTTGCACCGATATCTTTAGTAAACTGGTGATCCACACCCGCAATATACATGCCGTCTGCTTCTGCACCATTGTCATAGGCCGGCGGAGCAAACTTCGTCAGATCACGGAACTGGTTATCATAACGGTTGTTGATCCCATCAATATAAGCCAGAGTCAGCTTGGTATCTTTCAGATCTTTAGACTCCAGCCATGCGCCACTGTATGTAGTCAACAGCTGACGTGATGGGTCGAACACCAGCACAGGTGAAACAGGAAGTAACTCACCTACTTTTAATTCAGTCTGAGCTACTTTGGCTTTTAAAGTCGCACCGACTTTACCGAAATTGTCTTTAGATTCTTTACCATCATGAGGCAGAACCCAGTCTGGATTCTTATCACGACCATTCAGTTTGAAGGCATGCTGTACCAGTACATCTGCACCGACCTGAATGCCCGCACCGATATCCTGATAACCGGATTTGGCATCCAGTGTAATGCCTTGTGACCAGCTTCCCCAGTTATTCTGTGGAGCAGAATCATACTGACGGTCCAGATAAAAGTTTTTCAGTTTTAGCTGTACCTGGCTATCGTCAACAAAGTCTGCATAAGTTGCAGATGTTCCTAATGTTGCTGTCGCAGCAAGAATTGCTATCCATAAATTTTGACGACGCATGGCTTATTCCCAGTGATCAAATTAAGCTATAACGCCATCATGCTGAACTATAAAGTTAAAAAAAATCCGACCACAGTATTAAGGATTCTGTTAAATACTGAACCTGACTGTAAAAATAATCCCGGACTCAGAAATCTTAATATTTTTTAACAATAAGACATGATATGAAACGACTGCGGTTTATTGCATATTATGATTAAAGCTCAGATATTATGATGAATTGATTTATGTTTTTATATTTCCCTTAAGAGGCTATTAGCGTTTTTTTGTTTAAATCTTTTTTAAAATAATAAAATCCACACAACCGACTTATAAGTGAAAGATTGTTTATGACATTTTTTTTCTATAATTCTGCTTCAGTTATTTTAAAGCTGATTATCTTATTTAAAACAGCAGCATTTAAATAGCCACATAACAGCATTGATACAGCCCTGACTCAAACTGTCTATTTACTGTTTTTTATCCCGCAGAACTTAATATACTGCGCTCCTGCAATTAAAATGAAAAATGACTTCACACCATAACAGTTCCAAGGTGGTTGATTTCCCCATATAAAAAAGCGCCCTTTCGGACGCTTTCATTACTTTCATTTTCAATGCAATGACTGAAAATCAGGCATTGGCTTCTTTGGCTTTAGACATGGTCAAAGCTAAATCTTCGATCATATCTTCCTGACCGCCCACTGTACCACGGCGACCCAATTCAAGAAGAATTTCACGAGCCGATACGCCATATTTTGCTTCAGCACGTTTCGCAAATAATAAGAATGAAGAATACACGCCAGCATAACCCAAAGTCGCTGCATCACGATCCGCACGAATCGGTTGTTGCATCATCGGTACAATCAATTCTTCAGCAATATCCTGTACTTTGAACAGATCCACACCTGTTTCCATCTGCATACGGTTCGCCACAGCAACAAACAGCTCAAGTGGTGTATTACCCGCACCTGCACCTAAACCTGCAGAAGCCAAATCGACACGTTTTGCGCCTACATCAACTGCAGCCACAGAGTTTGCCACACCCATACCTAAGTTATGGTGACCGTGGAAACCAATTTCGATTTCTGCTGCTAAGTTTGCACGTAAAATTCCAACACGATCAGTTACGTCTTGCGGAAGCATATAACCTGCTGAGTCAGTCACGTAAATACAGTTTGCACCGTAAGACACCATTTTCTGTGCTTCTTCGAGTAATTTCTCAGGAGAAGCCATGTGTGCCATCATCAGGAAGCCCACAGTGTCCATACCGAGTTTACGTGCAGCAGTAATATGCTGTTCAGAAACATCCGCTTCAGTTGAATGCGTTGCCACACGAATGGTTGCGACACCTACATCATGTGCCATTTTTAAATGATCAACCGTACCAATACCTGGTAACAGTAAAGCTGAAACTTTGGCTTGTTTAAGGTTTGGAATCACCGCTTTTAAATATTCTTCATCTGTTGCAGCAGCAAAACCATAGTTAACCGAGTTACCACCTAGACCATCGCCATGTGTCACTTCGATTAACGGCACACCCGCATCATCCAGTGCCGTTGCAATCGCAACCATTTGTTCAGGTGTGGTTTGATGGCGCATTGGGTGCATACCATCACGTAAAGTCATATCATTAATAATAATCTTAGACATGAAAATGCTCCTTATGCTTCTATTTGGTTAGCGATCAGACGTTCTGCAAACATTTCTGCGGTACGTGCCGCAGCTGCAGTCATGATGTCAAGGTTGCCGGCATATTTAGGTAAATAGTCACCCAGACCTTCAACTTCCAGGAACATAGATACACGGTTACCATCAAATACAGGACCATTTACCAGTTTATAACCTGGGACGTATTTCTGAACTTCCTTAATCATGGCATGCACAGATTCAGTAATCGCTGCTTGATCAGGCTCACCTTCCACTAAGCAATGCACTGTGTCACGCATCATCAGTGGTGGCTCAGCTGGGTTAATGATAATGATCGCTTTACCCGCTTTTGCACCGCCTACCTGCTCAATTGCGCCCGCAGTCGTACGGGTAAATTCATCAATATTTTTACGTGTACCTGGACCGACTGATTTGGTCGATACAGTGGCAATAATTTCACCATACTCAACCGCCTGTACACGTGAAATCGCAGCCACCATTGGAATGGTTGCCTGACCACCACAAGTCACCATGTTCACGTTTGGCAAATCACCTGCTTCAAGCAAAGCTTCAAGATTCACAGGTGGAACACAGAATGGACCAATTGCCGCAGGCGTTAAGTCGATCATCTGTACGCCAAGTTCATTCAGTTTACGGCTATTTTCAGCATGTACGTATGCAGACGTTGCATCAAAAGCAATTTTAATGTCGTCAGCAATCACATGAGGAAGCAGACCATCAACACCTTCAGCAGTGGTTTTAATGCCCATTTTTGCAGCACGTGCCAGACCTTCAGATGTTGGGTCAATCCCCACCATCCATACAGGTTCTAAAAACTCACTGCGTTGTAATTTATAAAGTAAATCAGTACCAATATTCCCTGGACCGATCAATGCACATTTAATCTTTTTCATGAACAATATCTCTTAACGCTACGTTGTAAAATGCAAGGCACTGTAAAATTCAAAACCTGGTAAAATGCAGATTTATTCAGCTGCAAAAGCAGCAGTCACGGAACCAAAACCTTCTATTTCCACAACAAATTCATCACCTGCATGTGCCACAACCATTGGACCCAATGCACCAGTTAAAATAATGTCACCTGCCAGAAGTGGACGACCACGACGTACCATTTCATCGGCTAACCAAACAGCTGCATTCAATGGGTTAGAAAGACATGCTTTACCCACACCTTGAGAAACCACTTCACCACTACGCGTCATGGTCATTTTGCAATTTACAAGATCAAGACTTTCAAGTTTTACAGGCTTAGAGCCGAGGACATACGCCGCAGAAGACGCATTATCGGCAACAGTATCTATCAAACTGATTTTCCAGTTTTCGATACGGCTATCGACTACTTCAACCGCAGGCAAGGCATATTCAGTCGCACTGATAATGTCTGCATAGGTGTGTTTTTCCTGGGTTAGATCTTTATTGATTACTAACGCAATTTCAGCTTCAACTTTCGGTTGAATCAGTAATCCCGCAGGAATGGCTTCACCATCACCAAATGCCATATCTGCAAACAGCATTCCAAAATCTGGAGAATCAACACCTAACTGCTTTTGTACTGCAATCGACGTCAGACCAATTTTGCGCCCTACTAAACGACGACCCTCAGCAATCGCACGTTTAGTGTTTTCTTCCTGAACGGCATAGGCGATATCTACATCGGCACTTTCACCCCCAAGTTGTGGACGAACAGGCGCAATCGCCGTTTTTGATAATTCAGCTTCTCTTAAAGCCAAAGCAACCGTTTCAACAACAGCAGAATTCGACATCATGTTTCCTTAAACTGCAAAATGGACTGAATACCGTTTTAGATGGCTGAACCCCAGCATCAGCGAATGTGGGATTTTGCTTTGTATGAATCAGATCAATCTTTGCAGTTTCACTGCATCTGACCATGTATTTAAAACGTGTACTTTTATGAACAGTTTAAGCATCAATAAATTGCTGTTTTTGTGCCAATACTTATTTTATTTATGACAATAGTTAGAACCTATAAATTCACCGCAGTTTTTTATACCCATTTCACAAGACTTATAAATCAACAACAAACAAGACTGTTTCACTCAGAATTAGGAATATGGCTTTTTTTCAGGAAAACAGTATCTACGACTAAAAGCTAATACGAGGCTAAAAGAGCAACCCATTTTTTTAATTCAGATACAGGATGTGAATACAATGTTTCAGATATAAAAAAAAGAGCAAAACAAGTGGCTTTGCCCTTTTCAATGAGATGACAGATTGATCATTTCCAATACTTAAATCACTTGTTTAAGCTGGACCTGTTTAAGCAAAAAATCATGCAGTGCTTCGACATCATGAGCAATACTGAGCGGATTGAAACGCTGCAGAACTTCAATGCTATGCACCCCATAACTCACGCCGACACGTGGCATGGCAATATTTTTCGCCATTTCCAGATCATAGGAAGTATCACCGACCATAATCGCACGATCTGCCTGAATCCCTGTGTGCTGTAAAATTTCAGCTAACATCAACGGATCAGGTTTAGATTTAGTCTCACTTGCCGCACGGGTCACAGCGAACAGATCACGACTGTTCGTTTGCCCTAAAACACGATCTAAACCTTTACGGCTTTTACCTGTTGCCACTGCCAGTTTGATGTTTTTCGCATTCAGATCATTCAGCATTTCTGACACGCCTGCGAACCACTGATCTTCTGTAGAATGTGCAACATAATGATCGCCATAGGTTTTTAAAATTTCCGTATGCAGTTCAGGTACAGCTGGAAATAAAACCTGAGCCACTTCAGGTAAACCTAAACCAATAATACTTTTTGCAGCGTCATCCGTTAAAGGCTGTTCAAATTGCTGTGCTGCAAATTTCAGACTCGCCACAATCTGCCCGACAGAATCAAACAGTGTCCCATCCCAGTCAAAAATAATCAGTTCTACAGGTTTTTGCATGTTTATTTCCAATAAGTTCCCTCTCCTCTCAGGAGAGGGTTAGGGAGAGGTGAAGCCTAAATTTGACTCTTTCTTACATCCCTTCCCATCAGGAAGATAAAGAGTTCTCCTTTAAAAAAAGGAGAGAGGACCTTTCATTATTCGACAAATACTATCAATTTTAAAATTGAAATCCCCTCTCCTGAGCAAGTTTTAAAGCACTGCTTTAAAACGAAGTGCAAGTAAGGGTTCGGGAGAGGTAAAAAGCTATTAATTAAACAACAGGCTTATCCGCTTTCTGCGATCTTAACTGCGCCACCAGACTCTGCATATCTTCAGGCAAAGGCGCTTCAATCGTTTCATAACCCGGAATTTCCAGACGCATCGCATGCAAACACAAACGACGTGGATTAGGTCCACGATACTCAGTTTCATGACCATACTTATCATCCCCAACCAGCGGATGACCAATACTCAAACCATGTACACGAATCTGATGGGTACGCCCAGAAAGCGGTGAAGCATACACCAGCGTCGCATGCATAAAGCGTTCAGTAACTTTCCATTGTGTCTTAGAATCTTTACCGTCTTTTGACACACGTACACGACGTTCACCATTGGCCAGTTCATAACGTAGCAATGGCTGATCGATCAGCTGATTATCCAGACTGACCTGACCTTTAACGATTGCAGCATAGGTTTTCTGAATTTTGTGCTCACGCAGCAAATCCTGTAAGGTTTTTAAAGTACTACGCTTTTTAGAAATCATCACCAGACCTGAAGTATCACGGTCAATACGGTGAATCAATTCTAAATATTTTTTACCTGTCGCAGCACGCAAGCCTTCAATCAGACCATACGCCACACCACTGCCACCATGTACAGCAATGCCTGAAGGTTTATTGACCACCATCAGACCTTCATCCTCATAAACCACACGGGTTAACAGACTTTGTGCCACTTTATCTGACACCGGTACAGCACTTTCATCTTTCTGTTCAAAGCGGATCGGCGCAACACGGATCTGATCACCAATGGCAAGCTTCGTTTCAGCTTTAACGCGCTTTTTATTGACCCGAACCTGACCTTCACGGATCAGTCGGTAAATACGGCTTTTCGGCACACCTTTAAGACGGGAAAACAGAAAATTATCAATCCGTTGCCCTTCCTGGTGTTCATCCACTTCAAACCAGGTGACACTTTGCCAATCTTGCGTAGAATTCATACAGTTATGATGACCCAATAAAACGAAATTTTGATTAAAAAATGACCATTTAGACTATACTTTTCATACAAATTCACGGTATAGCCCATAGGCAGATGATGCAAGGTTTGCTATAGTCAGCGCACGGAAACCACCGAAGTGTAAAAATTTAATGCTGCCTGTGAAACAGGAACAACCGCTTAAATTTAAAACCCACCCAGAATCGGAAAGGTCCTTAAAGAATTATGCCGACGCCGAAGGCTTATTATATCGGCAAAAAAGCAGACTGTTGCGTTTAATTGTACCTCAGGTACATAAATCAGTCTGCCCAGAAAAATATGTCGCCAGTCTCAGACTGGTTTTAAACGTAAACTGATACAGAACAGATCAGTCGCTCCCTGACGTTACATTCAGGCTACGGCGTTGATGTACTGGAACTGCACAGATTGTAAAGATACGACGATAATTCCGTATCAAGATACTCTATCAGTTCATGAAGAGATGATCTTCGAGCATTGTGACAGTGAAAGTTGCATTACATCCAGTACACCGCCAGTCCGCCAGTGAATCACGCAGGAACTTTAACCGTTTAAAGGTGAAGTGCGCAAAGTCATCATCAGAACGTCAATCATGTACCAGACCCATAACTTAAGGCTGGTCGTTCTGTTCAGACATCTACAGTCATACTGTAAGTAGTCTGCACAGCTGATCCGTATATCTGATGTCCTCTGCGTAAAAGGCGGATCGTCTGTTGTGTATCACTATTAGGTGTTACACCCATGAAACGTATGTTGATTAATGCAACACATGCCGAAGAGATTCGCGTTGCACTTGTCACTGGTCAGCGTCTTTACGATTTCGATCTTGAAAATCGTACCCGTGAACAAAAAAAATCCAATATCTATAAAGGTCATGTGACCCGTGTAGAGCCTTCTCTTGAAGCCGTATTCGTTGAATATGGAGCACAGCGCCAGGGCTTCCTGTCCATGCGTGAGATTGCAAATTCTTACTTCAAGGCAGATCCACGTCAGACTTCAAACATCCGTGAACTGATCACTGAAGGTACTGAACTGCTGGTTCAGGTCGAAAAAGAAGAACGTGGCAACAAAGGTGCTGCCCTGTCCACGTTTATTTCTCTTGCTGGCCGTTATCTGGTTCTTATGCCAAACAACCCGAAAGGTGGCGGTATCAGCCGTCAGATTTCAGGTTCTGTCCGTGAAGAACTCAAAGAAATGCTGGCAGCACTGAATGTACCCCGCGGTATGAGCGTGATTGTCCGTACAGCAGGTATCGGTCGTTCTCAGGAAGAACTTCAGCTCGATCTTCAGCATCTGCTGGACTTATGGGCTCAGATTCAGAGCACTTCATCTTCAGGTCCATCTCCGATGCTGGTTCACCAGGAAGCCGGCGTTGTGACCCGTGCAATCCGTGATTATCTGCGTGATGATGTTGCTGAAATCCTGATTGACTCTGAGCAGGCTTATAACGAAGCATATAACTTTGTTAAAGCAGTCATGCCAAGTCAGTTGGACAAACTGAAAACTTACACGCTGAATGAGCCGCTATTTGCTCACTTTGGTATTGAAAGTCAGATTCAGACTGCCTATGAACGTGAAGTAAAACTTCCTTCAGGTGGTTCTATTGTCATTGACCAGACAGAAGCACTGGTTTCAATTGACATCAACTCTGCAAAATCCACACGTGGTCATGACGTAGAAGAAACTGCGCTGAACACCAACCTGGAAGCAGCAGAAGAAATTGCACGTCAGTTACGTCTACGTGATATCGGTGGTCTGGTTGTCATTGACTTTATTGATATGACCAAAGACCGTAACCAGCGTATGGTTGAAGCCAAACTTCGTGAAGCGACCCAGAGTGACCGCGCACGTATTCAGTTCGGTCAGCTGTCACGTTTTGGTTTAATGGAAATGAGCCGTCAGCGCTTACGCCCATCGCTTGAAGAAGCGACCGGTTATGTCTGCCCTCGCTGTCATGGCACAGGCATGGTTCGTGACCTGCGTTCTCTGTCCCTTTCCATCATGCGTAAAGTAGAAGAAATTGCACTTCGTGAACGTCATGGTGAAGTTCAGGTGGAAGTACCGGTTGAAATCGCTGCATTCCTCCTGAATGAAAAGCGTCACAGCCTTGTTTACCTGGAACAGACTTCAAATGTTCGTGTGACTGTATTACCACACCCACATTTAGAAACACCGCATTACGAAATTTCGTATAACCCTGAAGGTTTTGCTCCAACCAGTTACGAGCGTACAGAAGCAACCCGTTCAAGCGAAAAAGAACTGGGTTATGAAGCATCTGAATGGCACCTGGAAGAAGAACAGCATTTTGCTCAGACCGCTGCACCTCAGACTGAAAAAGGGCAAAAGAAAAAGCCTGCTCAGCAACAGTCTGCAGCAGCTGCATCTGTACAGCCATCAGCTGCTGCACAGTCTGCAAGCCCATGTGCATGGCTTGAAAATCTGTTCGTTCAGAAACAGGCTGCAACTGTAGATCAGTCCCGTACAGCAAACAATGCTGCGGCTGCGATTGAGCAGATGGTAAATAACGGCTCTGTCAGCCGTGGTCAGATGGGACAGATCAGTACTGCTCCTGCCCAGACAGCCGCGGCTGCACCTTCTGCAGGAAATGCCTACCTGGTACCAAGCACTGTTCAGAAGCCTGAACAGCGTGAGCAACCTGAAAAGCATGCTGACAAAGACGAAAGAAGTCAGCGTAACAATAAAAAACAGCGTAACAACAAGCACAGAGAATCACGTGAGCAACAGACTGAACAGAATACAGTCGTTGAAGAAGTGGTTCAGGTAACCCGTCAGGAGCAACGCCAAGAACAGCGTCAGGAAGCCCGTGACAACCGTCGTCAGGCTCGCCGTCAGCAAAACGACCAACAGCCACAGGCTGCTGAACAGAACGAACAGCAGAATGCCGTTCCCCGTCGTGACCGTCGCCAGCAGCGCCCTGAGCGTCCAAACCGTCACCGTGACCAGAGTGTTCTGAATGAGCCGCAAAATGCAGCTCCTGCAGCACAACCAGCTGACAACCAGCTGCCTAAAGTAGAAGTATTTGACGCACCTAAGCAGGATGTCATTTCTACTGCACTCGTGGTCAATGTTGAACAGGCTAAAAGTGAAATTATTGCACTGAACAGTAACGTTCAGGTCACTGAAACACCTGAGGTACAACAGGCCATTCAGGCAATGGCTGTTGCCAAAGCTGCTGAAATTCAGCCTGAAGAACCGCAGAATCAACCTGAAACAGCTCAGGCTCATGAAGAGCAGAAACCTCGTCAGCCTGTAAAACGCGCAAGCAATGACCCTCGTCAACGCCAGCGTCAACAGCGCCAGGCTCAGAACCAGAAAGCTGCTCCTGCACCACAACTGCGTCCTTCTCAGGTACCAACCCTGGGTCTGTACACCATCAGCAGTCTGATCCGCCATGTTTATGGTGATGACTGTGCGGTACTGATTGAACAGTTCGGTTTAATCCCAACATTCAATCGTGCATTGGAGAAGTTTACTTCTGAATATGCAGCAAGTCTGAGTGCTCAGCCTGAAGCAACTGCTGAAGCTGAGAGAAAACCGGTCACCCGTGATGCAAGCATCACTAAGGCTGCACCAGAAGCTGAACCAGCACCTGTACTTGATCTGACACCACCTAAACCGGAGTCAGACAAACGTGTAGCCAACGATCCTCGTGAACGTCGTCGTCTGGCTAAACAGGCTGCCGAACAGGCACGTAAAGCACAGACTGAGGAGACAGCAGCACCTGCAGCTGAATCCGTTGAACCCCCTGTTCAGGAAGTCGCTGAACCTGCTCCTGCTTTAGAAACACCGGTTGCAGCAGTGACTGAGCCTGAAGTTTCTGCAACTACTGAGACTGTGGAAGCATCAACTCCTGCTGAACCTGTTCAGGCAGAGCTTGAAGTGGAAGCTCCAGCAGAGGTCGCACTAGCTCCTGAAGCTGTGGTTGAAGCTGAAACAGCATCTGCTGATGCAGCAAGCGAAGAAAAAGCGAAAGACGATAAAGACAAACAGGCTCGCCCTCGTCGCCCTCGTGGTCGTCCACCAAAGAAAGCAACACCTGCTGCTGAGTAATTCATTTGCTCAATTGCAGCTGAATAAAAAAACCCGGTCATTCATATGATCGGGTTTTTTTGATATTTTTTGTCAGATTAGGTTGATTGCACTGGACTGAAACGATTAAAAGAACAAGTGTATATTCACTATGCCCAATGACCGTACGGACTACGCAAAAATAAACAGGATTCACATGAGTCAAACAACACAAAATGATCTTATCGGTATCGCAGACGTTGCTGCAAAAATACCAGGCCTTATCCGCAAAGTTCCTAACTTATTAAATGGTCTGAAACAGGCCTATCTGCGTACGCCTGCCACACCGGCAGGTTTGGGGCTGGCGTTTGAAAAGACCGCGAAACATAATCCTCATGGTATTGCACTGCTGTTTGAAGATCAAAAATATACCTACCAGGATCTGAACAGCTGGGCTAACCAGATTGGTCATTTTTATCTTTCCATGGGTGCCCGCCGAGGCGATGTCATTGCCGTCATTATTGAAAACAGACCTGAGCTGATTGCAACAGTCATTGCCCTGGCTAAAATTGGCGTGACGGTTGCACTTGTAAACACCTCTCAGGTCGGAAAAGTACTGGCTCACAGCATTAACCTGGTCAAACCGATTGCTGTGATTACCGGTGAAGAATGCCGTACCGCTGTGGATGATGTCCGCTCTGAACTGCTGATTGCAGCGGATCGCTTCTTCTGGGTTGCCGACCAGGATACTCTGAACAATCCTGGCAAAGCACCCAAAGGCTACATTAACCTTGCAGAAAAAGCCGATCAGTTTCCAAAATTCAACACCCCGACCACGCACAGCGTGCAGGGTAAAGATGGTCTTTTCTATATTTATACATCGGGTACAACCGGTCTGCCTAAAGCGGTTGTTTTCTCCAACAGCCGATGGACACTGGCGTATGGAACCTATGGGCACGTACTGAATCTGAATGAAAATGATGTCATGTACTGCACCCTGCCGCTTTACCACGCAACAGGCATGGTCGTGTGCTGGTGTGGTGTGATTGCAGGCGGTGCGACACTTGCCATCCGACGTAAATATTCAACCTCAGGTTTCTGGAGCGATGTTCAGAAATTTGATGCCTCGGCTATCGGCTATGTGGGTGAACTGTGCCGCTACCTGATGGATGCCCCTCCATCAGACCTGGATCACAGCCATCGTGTCAGAAAAATGATTGGTAATGGCATGCGCCCGAATATCTGGGGCAAGTTCAAAGAACGCTTTGGCGTGGAAGAAATTCTTGAACTCTATGCATCCAGCGAAGGCAACGTCGGTTTCAGTAATATTTTCAACTTTGACAATACCGTGGGTTTCTCTCCGACACCGTATGCGATTATTGAGTTTGATAAAGAAAAAAATGAAGCTGTACACGACCCGAAAGGCTACTGTAAAAAGGTCAAAAAAGGCGAAGTAGGCTTACTGGTCGGAAAAATCACCAGCCGCTCTCCATTTGATGGTTATACCGATCCTGAAAAAAACAAATCGGTCATCATGAAGGATGTCTTTAAAAAAGGCGATTCTTACTTCATTACAGGTGATCTGGTTCGTGATATCGGCTTCCGTCATGCACAGTTTGTTGACCGTTTAGGAGATACATTCCGCTGGAAAGGTGAAAATGTCTCCACCACTGAAGTGGAAAACATGGTCAGTGAATACGATAAGATTGCAGAAGCAGTCGTATATGGTGTGGAAATTCCTGAAACCAATGGTCGCGCAGGTATGGCAGCCATCACGCTGGCGGATGGTGCAGAACTGGATGAACAGGATCTGAGTCAGATGCTGTCAGAGTTCAAAAAACATCTGCCTGCTTATGCCGTCCCAGTGTTTTTAAGAGTTCAGAAACAGGTTGAAACAACAGGTACCTTTAAGTATCAGAAAAACAAACTGAAAGAACAGGCTTATGACCCAGAAAAAACAGATGAACGGTTACTGGTTCTTCTGCCGGGTGCTACAGCTTACTGCGATATCAACCCTGAAATTTATGCCAGCATTCAGGCATATAAATACCGTTTCTAAAAAAATGGCGCACATTTTTTGAGTTCACGGCACAAAGTTGTTGTATTTATAATCAAACATCAACAACTTTGTGATTTTTTACTTGCGCTCAAACCATATCTTGCTACAATACGCTCCATCAAATAGATGGGTCGTTAGCTCAGCTGGTAGAGCAGCGGACTTTTAATCCGTTGGTCCCGCGTTCGAATCGCGGACGACCCACCATTTATTTGTTTAGGCTTTCCTGAAAGCAGTTAGATTGCATATGTTATCTAACATCCAAGACTACGCGCTTCGCTTGTCTTGCAAAAATTTTAAAATGTTATTTTAAAATTTTCTCAGGGTCGTTAGCTCAGCTGGTAGAGCAGCGGACTTTTAATCCGTTGGTCCCGCGTTCGAATCGCGGACGACCCACCATTTATTTGTAAAATCTAATTTTACAATGCCTGTTTAGGATATTAATCCGAAATTGCAAATGTAGGAATATTTCATATCCCTATAGAAAATCACAGATTTTCTCTTGCGTTCGGGTGAAACGTTGTTTCACACATCCTCACTCAGGGTCGTTAGCTCAGCTGGTAGAGCAGCGGACTTTTAATCCGTTGGTCCCGCGTTCGAATCGCGGACGACCCACCATTCTTTCTTAGGGCTTCTTTCTGTACTGCTTCAGTACGACAATAGAAATGAAACCTGCAAGTTCCGACCACGACCAAACATCTCCTTTCAGATGCTTCGCCATTCTCGAAATTTTGCTACATCGATGTTGCAGAGTATTGTGTTTAATGCACTTTGAAAAATCACTGATTTTTTCACCTGAAACAGAATACAACCTTTGCATACAACGATAGAAAATCATGGATTTTCTCTTGCGTTCGGACAAAACGTTGTTTTGTTTATCCTCACTCAGGGTTGTTAGCTCAGTTGGTAGAGCAGTAGACTCTTAATCTATTGGTCGTGGGTTCGAACCCCACACAACCCACCAGATGATTCTTCTCCATCCATCTGTCACATTTGCGTTTTAAAATGTGCAGGTGAATTATTTTTTATCCTTGATCAGTACATAATATTCCGAAGGCTGAGGATAGCCCCTGGCAAACAGTTCACGGTTCATAATATTTTCAGGGTTATTGATTTTATCCAGATTCATGATCAGGTTGCCTGACGGATCTATTTTAAAATAGAAATTTGCCCCTTCCACAAGATGTACAACCACTTCCTGTTCTGTTTCATTGACAAACCAGCTGTCTTTTCTGTAATTGATTGCAGAGTTATTTATTGTTTCATTCTGAGCATCAGCTACAATTTTCCCATAATGAATAATTGTTCTGTGCGCTGTTCCATCAGGCAACAGATTTAAAATGTATTCAGCACTGCCTTTATCACATCTTGCAAAATCATCATGGCAGGACATCCTGCCCATATAGCGACCTGCCAAAGGTTGCTCATAAGCTTTTATATCTCGCCCTGATACCCTGCCCTCATCCATAGGAACCAATGCCTTACCCGCCACATCTGTCAGCTTATGTGCATTTTCAGCATCCTGCCTCAGGGCGGATTCTGTATTATCCTGCCCTGCATTGTCACCAGTCGCAGTTTCCTGGTGCTGTGATGGACTGCACGCGATCAATCCCCAGCAAGCCAGGATCAGACACCCTGAATGGATATACTTCACACAATGCACATCAGGCACCTCAAAAGACAAATAAAAAATTTAAACCGTTAAAAAACTGATAAATACTCAATTTCAGGCTTTTCAATATATGTTACTCGTTACATATGATACTGAACCCTGCTTATTTTTATCATTTTCTGCCTGATTATTTTAATTTGAGTCTCCAGCTCAGAAAATGGGCTGTTACATAACAACACGTTTTTCGCATCACCCTCCCTTTAAAAAGAAGAAAAGTATCTCCATATAAAAAGTATGGCAGTTGACTGCCGATGACTGATTTCTCAAGAGGAGGCCTGCATGGCCAATATTGGTTTATATCGCTCTTATCGACAAAATATGGTTGCCGGTGTGATGGGAGGTATTGCTGAACGTTTTGGCTGGAATGCAAATTTACTGCGCATTATTTTTGTTCTGATTTCCATTATGAGCGCAGCTTTTCCAGGTATTCTGGTTTATCTCATTTTATGGTTGGTTATCCCGAAACAGAATGGATCAGATGCGCAAAATAATGGCTATGCACGACCTATTCGTACTGTTCAGAATGAATCAGGCTCAGACAGATACTGATCTACACTTACTTTTATTGATCCTTTTTACAGCTGTGCCTCCCTCCCCCGGGTGCACAGCTTCTTTTTGACTACTGTTTCAGTAATGTACTCAGCTGACGGTCAAGTACAGCAATCATATCTGCACGACTGATAATCCCCACCAGACGCTGCTGTTCCACCACCGGTATATAATTAAATGAACGTTCCACAAAATATGGAATCAGATCATGTACGGGCTGCATTGGCTGAACCGTAACGACCTTTTTACTCATGATATGCCTGACTTTATGTTCCCATCCTGCCTTAGGATCGGCTGCACGCTTAAACCACTCCACAACCTCGTACAATGCCAGTGTTCCCACCAGTCCCCCTTCAGCATTGATCACAGGCAGACTCATCAGATTCATATCTTTAAACTTGTTCAGCGCCAGGTGAATATCATCTTCAGCATGCAAACTGATCACATCACGGCTCATAATATCCTGACAGCAGAACTGACTGACCGCTCTGGCACTGGCTTTTTCCTGCGCCTGTAAAATGATTTTCTGTAAATCATATTCACTGATATCGAGCAGCTCTGTCTGCTGATCCAGGACCTCCTGAATGTCTTTAGGCTGAATACTGACTTTCTGCGTTGGTGTCGGATCTTTGGAGCGGGTATTGACCTGAGCCACCTGGGGATACTGTTTGCCGAGCATACGATTAAAAATAATCGCGACAACCAGCAGTAAAACTGAATTTAACAGAACGGGATAGAAAATAAAGGCATAACCCAGCTGATGCACAGGCTCTCCACCCAGTACGGCTGTTATTGCCACCGCACCACTGGGTGGATGCAGTGAATCTGTAGTCATCATCAGAAAAATGGACAGAGCAACCGCTATACTGAATGCTTCTGTCTGACCTGGAATGTACATGGCACAGGTCACGCCAATCACTCCAGCAATGACATTGCCTACCACCATGTTCCAGGGCTGAGCCAAAGGACTGGCAGGTACAGCAAACAACAATACGGATGATGCACCCATTGGAGCGATATACCATGCATTGAAACCACCCAGCACATACCAGCTGATGAATGATGATATTGCCAGTCCCAGTAATGCCCCGATTCCACACAGCAATCGTTCTTTCAGCGGTAAAACTTTAAAATTGGGTTTTAAGGTATTTAACCATTCAAGCTGAGTATGAAACACGGTATTCCTTTGTTTTACACATTTGAGCCGCAATTATACGGTGTTGTTCCCATAAGATATATTTAATATCCATCTTCATTTTAAAATGACTGATATATCAGGACTATTCACCTAAATATTCCTGCAGTTGATCCACTCTGTTCTTATATTCGACCATCGGGCAGAACTCGTACATGGGAGAACCCACATAAGCCCCTGCATTTCTGCATTCCTGATCAATATAACTTTTCCATAAGCGTTGCGATTTTAAAATATCTGTGTAACGCTCAGGTTGCTGATATTCCTGACTTTGCTTTTTAATCCGATCCAGCAGACTGACGATCTGCTTTTCATAAATGCTGCGACTGTGATTACTGCATGCGCTCACCACACCGTTATTGATTCCCTGTAACTTCATTTTATCAATCATGCTGTCTACACACTGGCTGTAAACATCATCATCCTTATCAGTCTGCGCCAGCACCATCTGACTGAAAAACAGACTGGTGATCATGATTATTTTCAAGCATACTCTTTTCATACTGACCCTTTTTATAATTTTTCCATGCCTGACTATAGCAAAGAAACCATCATCAAATCGCTGTTGCTGGCTCCCTGCGCTCTGCTCATTCTTCTGACTTTGTCTTTTATGTATCTGAATAATGAATTCAGATTTCAGTCCATTCCGTTTATTCTGGCAGCGAATGCACTGATTTATTGCATTTACTGTGTTTTTACTGTCCCGATCAGCTATACCTGCTCCATGCTGCTGGCAGGAAAAAATCAGTTGAATATCGTCACGATTATCCCTGGTTCATTGCTGACCTGCTTTCTGATTACCTTCATGGGTTATCTGATTTTTACACACAGCCTGCCAGAACCATTGTCCCGACTGTTTACAGACTAGTTTTTTTACAGTTTTGCTGTTTTACCGGTTTTTGTTACTGGGGCTTGCTGCACTATTTTCAACGGAAGTCCTCACAGGCTCCAAACGCATAAATCTAATCCACCCAATATGTTCGCCAGCTTTATTATGCGGTGAATAAAATTCGGCTGTTACTTCCCTATACCCTTTGCCACTCTCCCCCAAAATCCTTATACTTAGAACCAATTTTTCTAATACTTATAGTGGATGCTGCATGAGTCGCGCCATATCGCATATTGATACATTCCAGGGCTTAATTCTTGCCTTACAAAACTATTGGGCTGAACAAGGTTGTGTAGTGTTACAACCTTACGATATGGAAATGGGTGCAGGGACATTCCACACTGCAACATTCTTACGTGCACTGGGTCCTGAAACATGGAACGCAGCATATGTTCAACCCTCACGTCGTCCTAAAGACGGCCGTTATGGTGAAAACCCGAACCGTTTACAGCACTATTACCAGTTCCAGGTCGTACTTAAGCCAAACCCTGACAACATTCAACAATTGTACCTGGACTCTTTAGAAGCGATTGGTATTGATACACTGACTCACGACATCCGTTTCGTAGAAGACAACTGGGAATCTCCAACACTTGGGGCTTGGGGCTTAGGTTGGGAAGTTTGGCTTAACGGTATGGAAGTGACTCAGTTCACTTACTTCCAGCAAGTCGGTGGTGTTGAATGCTACCCTGTCACAGGTGAAATCACTTACGGTCTTGAACGTTTGGCAATGTACCTGCAAGGTGTAGATTCAGTTTATGACCTCGTTTGGACCAAAGGTCAGTTCGGTACAGTGACTTACGGTGACGTATTCCATCAAAATGAAGTTGAACAATCAACTTATAACTTTGAATATGCCAACGTCGAAAAAATGTTTGAGCTGTTCGATTTCTACGAAGCTGAAGCAACTCGCTTAATGGAAGCTGAACTTCCACTTCCTGCATACGAACAAGTCATCAAAGCATCACACAGCTTTAACTTGCTCGATGCTCGTGGTGCAATTTCTGTAACTGAACGTCAACGCTATATTTTACGTGTTCGTACTTTGGCACGTTCTATTGCACAAAGTTATGTGGCTGCACGTGCAAAACTTGGTTTCCCAATGGCTGAACCACATTTACGTGATGAAGTATTGGCACAGTTAAAAGCACAAGTCGAAAGCGACGCAAAAGCTGAGCAAGTTGAATCTAAGGAGAGCAAATAATGTCTAAACATACAGTATTGTTCGAATTAGGCTGTGAAGAACTTCCACCTAAAAGCTTAAAAACTTTACGTGATGCATTACAAGCTGAAACTGTAAAAGGTTTAAACGAAGCAGGCTTGGCGTTCGATTCTATCGAAGCCTATGCTGCACCACGTCGTTTGGCATTGAAAATTGTCAATGTGGACGGCGCTCAAGCAGATACACAAAAACGTTTCGATGGTCCTGCAAAACAAGCGGCGTTTGATGCTGAAGGCAAACCAACCAAAGCACTTGAAGGCTTTATGCGTGGTCAAGGCATCACGGTTGATCAAGTCACCACTTTCCAAGCAGGTAAAGTTGAAAAAGTTTGTTATTTAAAAGATGTTCAAGGTCAAAGCCTTGACGTTTTATTGCCACAAATTTTACAAACAGCGTTGGACAATCTTCCAATTGCAAAACGTATGCGTTCAGCGGCAAGCCGTACTGAATTCGTTCGCCCTGTAAAATGGGTTGTATTGTTAAAAGATAATGATGTTGTTGATGCAACGATTCAGGATCACAAAGCAGGCAATGTGACTTATGGACATCGTTTCCATGCGCCTGAAGCGATTACTTTGGCAAATGCAGAAGACTATTTACCGAAATTAAAAGCAGCGCATGTTGTGGCTTCTTTTGAAGAACGCCAAGCCATCATTGACCAACAAGTCAAAGCACTTGCGGATGAAGTGAATGCAATTGCGATCGTACCAAGTGACTTACGTGACGAAGTGACTGCATTGGTTGAATGGCCTGTTGCACTTCGTGCAAGTTTTGAAGAGCGTTTCCTTGCTGTTCCGCAAGAAGCGTTAATCACAACAATGCAAGACAACCAAAAGTATTTCTGTTTGGTGAATGCGGACAATAAACTTCAGCCTTATTTCATTACCGTTTCAAATATTGAGTCTAAAGATCCGACCCAAATCATTGAAGGGAATGAGAAAGTTGTACGTCCTCGTTTATCTGATGCTGAGTTCTTCTTCTTACAGGATCAAAAGCAACCGCTTGCATCTCGTAAAGAAAAATTAGCCAATATGGTGTTTCAAGCTCAATTGGGTACGTTGTGGAATAAATCTGAACGTATTGCAAAACTGGCTGTGGCTTTATCTGCAATCACAGGTGCAAACCCTGCTGATGCTGAAAAAGCAGCTTTACTTGCTAAATGCGATTTAACTTCTGAACTGGTGGGTGAATTCCCAGAACTTCAAGGGATTGCGGGTACTTACTACGCACGTATTGAAGGCGAAAATGATGAAGTTGCGGAAGCTTTAGGTGAACAATATTTACCTAAGTTTGCAGGTGATGTTTTACCACAGACTAAGACAGGTACTACGATTGCTCTTGCGGATCGTTTAGATACCCTCACAGGTATTTTCGGGATCGGTCAAGCACCGACAGGTTCTAAAGATCCGTTTGCTTTACGTCGTTCTGCGATTGGTATCTTGCGTCTGGTGACTGAAAACAATCTTGATGTTTCGATTGAAGAATTGATCAAGCTTGCTCTAACTGCGTATGGCGATGTGATCAAAGATCATGACAAGACTCTGGCGGATGCAGTTGCATTCCTTGAAGGTCGCTATCGTGCCAAGTATGAAGACCAAGGTGTTGCGGTTGATGTGATTCAAGCGGTTCAAGCGCTTTCTCCAAAATCTCCTTTAGATTTTGATAAGCGTGTGAATGCGGTAAATCATTTCCGTGACTTGCCTGAAGCTGCTGCACTTGCTGCTGCAAATAAGCGTGTTGCGAATATCTTAGCGAAAGAAGCTGCGCCTACAGGTGAAATCGTTGAATCCAAGTTAGTTGAAGATGCTGAAAAGGCACTTTATGCAGAAATTCAAAAATTGCTTCCTGTGGTTCAACCGCTTTTGGCTGCTAAAGATTATACAGAAGCGCTGTCTAAACTTGCTGCTTTACGTGCGCCGATTGATGCATTCTTTGATAGTGTGATGGTCATGGCTGAAGATGCTGAGTTGAAAGCAAACCGTTTGCGTATTCTTGCGCAGTTGCGTGATCTGTTTACAAGTGTTGCTGATATTTCGGTGTTGCAGCACTAAGCTGAATATTTGAAATAAAAATAAAACCCTACTTTAATAAGTGGGGTTTTTATTTGCATTATATCCAGTGAATCCCTCAAAACTCGCTGTAATCATAAAAATTCCATACCCCTACCCTATACATCACAGCAATCTGCTGAAACAGGATTTCTTCCTTATAAACAACAGGAACAATTCAGCAAAATTTCCCTCAGCTTTGGAAAAACTATAGGCATTTTTATCGCAATTTCATATACTCAATGCAACAACACTCAACAAGAATGATCGCCATGAAATTAAACAGACTTATTATGGCTGGACTGATTGGTTCAGCATTAACCGCATGTGCAACGACACCAAAAATTCCACAGTTAACCGCAGGTGTCCTTCAGGAAGTTCAGAATCTTGATGTGTATCCAGATACAACCAACAACAAAGCAAAACTGACCAAATTCAGCGATAAATGCGTCATTGAATTTTCTGGCAACATGAAAGGCGGTAAAGCTGTAGAACAGTGGTCTTTTAAAGGCAATTCACTGATTTCTGGTGGTTCAGCTGTATTTGCAAAAGACGGTACAAGTAAAGCAACCAGTTTTGATCTGAACGATGCAACCGTACAGCAGAACTTCCTGTTACTGCGTAAAAATTTTGCGAAAGAAGCGATTGCTCAGTGTGACTGATTCAGCAATACCACTTAAAAAAGCAACCACATGAGTTGCTTTTTTATTTCTGAAAATAAAGCACCATGCCAGAAACAATGCTCTGCTGAAAGAACAGCTTTTGTATCCTGAAAATACAGGCTAAAAATTAAACCATATAAAAACAAAATCTTATAAATATTCCTTTGTAATCCATCTTCACAATTTCTTAATATTTGTAAAACTGCTGTTATTTCCGTGTGTGACTTTCATGACAAAATCAGTTTTATCCCATTTTTTCTTTATGATGAAAAAGTCTTAATTTAACCGGAAAAAATTCCTGTGCTGTTCAGACAGGATCAAAATGATATGAAAACAATCAAAACAGTTTTAATCACTACCGCTCTTTTAGCGACGTCTCCTTTATTTGCCAACACTGCAGTAAATGCAAGTGCAAATGCTGAAGTCAAAACAGGTGAACAAGGTGTATTGCACAGTATTACCAGTGGTGTAAGCAACACAGCGCATAAAGCAGGTGAAGGCATTCAGCATACCGCTGAAAAAGTCGATCAGGGTGTAGCCGTGGGTGTAGATAAAACACGTTCCACAAGCAAAAAAGTCTGGGATGGTACAAAAACATTTACTGCAGAAACAACAGATGCTGTGAAAGATAAAGCTGAAGATGCAAAAGACTTTACTGTTGAAAAAACCAGAGACACCAAATCTTATGTTGGAGGTAAAACAGATAAAGTCAAAAGCTTCAGCAAAGAAAAATGGCAGAAAACCAAAGATGCTCTGACACCTGCATCAGGAAGCACGGGTATTCAGGGTGGTGCTCAGGCAGAAGTCAGCACTCCAGTTGCTAAAGCCTCTTTGGGAACAAATGTAGAAGCTTCTACAGCTCAATAAAAGCACCCCATGTTTTAAAAGCCCACTTCTGTGGGCTTTTTTAATGCTCAACAAAAATTCTGTACAAATCCTGATGAAGATTACATTCTCTCCCATGCAATTTCTGCCTCATTTCTTATAATGCATATAGAGATTGATAAGACTGAGAAATTCTGACCATGAAACTGATAAAAACTGTACTGGGCATCAGTCTTCTGGTGACTGCTCCCACGCTTTGGGCGCAACCTGAAGATACATCTGGGCAAAATCAAGGGACTCAGAAACCGATTGCTGCTTATGGTGATAATCCAAATATCTTTCACGTATGGGCTTATAAAGCTCAGGAAGGAGTCATTGGAGCTGCAAAAAATGCAGGTGCACTGACCGAAAAGGGTGTCGCCAAAGTTAAACCTTCTGTGGATCAGGCATGGAACAATTCGAAAGAACTGGCTTCATCTACAGTACAACAGGTCGATCAGTCTGCTCAGCATGCAACACAGCAGGTCAATGCAAAAATTCAGGAAACCCGTGAAGTGATGGGTGGAAAACCTCAGCAGTCAGCTCCGATTATTCAGGGTTCGCTGAGTGACGAAAGCCCTGCCCAAATCCAGCAATCATCACCATCTGTTCAGCATGCTCCAGCTCGACCTACTGCAACTCAGACACCTGTACCTGCTGAGCCTGAAGAAGAAATTAAAGTAACACGTCTTTAAGCACTGCGTCAGGTAAGTCAAAGCTTACAAAGCCTGTCTCTGACAGGCTTTTCATTTGCACACAAAATCAATTAAACTCGCTGAATTCTTCTTCATTCAACTAAAAAAATAATGAAAATAATATTTGGGCTGCTGGTCGGCTTAATTGTGGGATTTTTTACTGCCCAATTGATTGTGTCATCTCAAGGACAGAGCGCCCAGGCAAAAACTCCACCTCTCACCTTAACTGATACCCCTGTCATTGCTGAAAAAAAGCAGGAACATCATTACATTCATGGAAAAGAAGGACAGTATCTGCAAATGGTGGAAAAACTGTCCAGTGAACAGTATCTTTCAACTGAGGGGAATGAAGCCACGCTGTTCAGACTGAATGACAGCTGCAAAATCACGATCAGCGTGGTGGGTGAAACCTACTATATGCATCGTACTTTCTTTTTCCATGATGGGAAACTTCTGCATGTCATGGAAAGTACCTATCAGTATCCGAATGGTGGACTGACCAATCCGGAAGGTAAAGACCCTTTTAAACAGGAACTGTATTCTGAAACCACTTTCAATACACACTCCAGATCCATTCAACAGGAATTTACCGAGCTGCTGAAAAACTTTAACTCTGAACTGACCAAAGGATGCTGACTGTTTCAGCTGAACAGAATAATCAGTTCACCTGACGCAGGGACTGACCCTGTTTAAAAGCCTGAGTATTCTGCACCATCTGCTGAACGATCCGCTGTCTTGCATCAACACTGCCCCAGGCACTGTGCGGTGTAATCAGCAGATTGGGAATATCCGCATTCAGCAATATATTTCCATCAACAGGTGGTTCTACAGTCAGGACATCAGTTGCTGCACCTGCAATTTCGCCATTCAGTAATGCCTGCGCCAGTGCCTGTTCATTGACGATACCACCTCTTGCACAATTGATCAGAAATGCTGATCGCTTCATCAAATCAAAAGCTTGCTGATCTATTAGATCGCGGGTTTCATCAGTCAATGGACAATGTAAACTGAGAAAATCCACCTGAGGCAATAATTGCTTAAATGGGATGCGATCTGCACTTTGCGGACGATTCGGCAAAGTACCTACCAAGACATTCATACCAAAAGCTTCTGCTAACTTGGCAACCGCTTTGCCCAATTCACCATAGCCAATGATGCCCAAAGTTTTCCCTGACAGTTCGACAATAGGAAAATCAAGCAAACAGAAAATTGGAGATGTGTTCCACTGCCCTGCTTTCACTGCACGATCATATTTCAAAAGTGAAGTCGCTAAAGTCAGCATCAAGGTCAGTGTATGTTGTGCAACTGCAGACGTGCCATATCCTTGACAATTACAGACCACAACACCCTTAGATTTAGCAGCGACCAGATCGACACTATTCGTTCCCGTCGCAGAGATCAAGATCAACTTAAGATTTTGACATTGTTCAATTATCGATGCATCGACAACGACTTTATTGGTGATAATCACATCAGCATTTTGCACCTGTGCCAACACCTGATCTGAGCTTGTCGCAGGATAAAGTTCAAGATCATCAAAAGCTGATTTTAGCCCACTAAAATCCAGATCATTTTTATCTAAAGATTCATAATCTAAAAATACAGCTTTCATTTACATTCCTTGTTCGGCTAAGCATACAAAACGATAGTTTTTAAATATATCAGTTATTTATCAAAAGCTACTGAACTGTTGTAGGAATAAAGTTAAATGATTTATTTTTTAATGCGGTTAAATAGGCAATTGCCATCCGATAGGCTTCCTGAATAATCGCTTCAGAAATATAACTTTCATTGTAATAGCCATGTTTCATACAGGTGAAAATCAGCTCCATGAGAATGGTTAATGTATCGGGTTGTTGTGGCACATAATTATCCACTTTGATCATTTCTAAAGCTTTACGAACACCCTCACTGACCTTTTTCAATTCAATCTGATATTCCAGATAGGCTTGTCGCGTAAAAGGTCCACTGAGAATCAATAAACTGGCAATTTCAGATTCATTAAAAAACTTTGCCGTGGTTCGGATCATACTTTCCGTGAGTAATCGACCATACTCATCAATACTGGCATTCGGGTTTTCAATCAAAATACGTACAGCAGCTTGCCCTAGTTGTTTAACCAAACCATTCAAATGTGCCAGTGCAATATGACGAAAAATATCGTATTTCGTCGGAAAAAATTGATAAATACTGGTTCGAGGCACACCTGAAGCATTGGCAATCTCAGGAATAGAAACTTTTTCAATTCCAATAGATAACAGCAACTTCTCAGTGGTTTCCAACATCGTTTCCATACGTTTTTGTGAACGTTCCTGCTTAGGCTTGTTCACCTTTTTCGTCACTTTTTTTAATACAGATGTTGACGGTATTTTGATCATTCAGCTATTCTCTTTAAAAATCCAACAAATGTTGGTTTTATTTCTTCCTTGTAGTCATACAAAAAAATATAGAGGAAAACGGAAATGAATTTACCCCTTTCCGATGTAAAAATGTCAAAACAAAGCAAAATTAAACTTTTTGCAGATCCAGAAGATGAATTACGCAATCAAAGAATCCGTAAAGGGATTATTGACGTGGGTAATCAATTACGTGAGCGTCATCCGTGGTTAGTTCAACACCAGGATCAAATTGGTCTCGGTATTTTAGCAACCGCAGTCACTGGAATTATTTTCAATATAACACAGTACTCCAGAGGGAAAATGCCGTGGTATGTGGCAGTTCCGCTCTCTGCATTCTGGATGTCGATCCTGCATGAACTTGAGCATGATTTGATCCACCAGATGTATTTCCGTAAAAATAAAAATATGCATAATTTGATGATGGGTGCGGTCTATATGTTCCGTCCAAGCACCATCAGCCCATGGGTTCGTCGTGATATTCATTTGCATCATCACAAGTCATCAGGCACGAAAAGCGATCTTGAAGAACGTGGTATTAACAATGGTGACAAATGGGGTTTAAAACGCCTGCTCATGACGGGTGACAATATGTTGGCGGTTTATCTACGCCCGATCACCATGATGAAAACTACCCAACGTTTTATCAATGCACAGAAGAATTTAACGCTAAAAGAAAAAGTAAAATTAAGAGCTAAAGTTTCAGCGGATTATACACCTTTGGGACATATTCACTATGCTTTATGGCATGGTTTTATCCTGATGTCTGTCGCAAAGCTTTTGATGAAAGCAGTCGGTATGCAACAGCCAACAAATAAGCTGTGGAAACAGGCAGATAAAAGCACAAAATTTTATGCTGTCAGTATCGCTGCACCGAATTTCCTCAGAACGCTGAGTCTACATTTCACCAGTTCAAATATGCATTATTACGGTGATGTTGAAGATGGCAATATCGTTCAGCAATGCCAGGTGTGGACAGACTGGCGCATGAAACCTTTACAGGCATTCTGTTTTAACTTTGCAGGTACACATGCGATCCATCACTTTGTGGTACGTGATCCGTTCTATATTCGTCAAGCGATTGCACAGGATTGCTACCCTGTGATGAAAGAAAATGGCGTGCGTTTTAATGACTTCGGTACATTCAAACGTGCTAACCGTAGATTTGAATCAGGAAAATGATGAGAGATAACAACAATAAATAAAAATGTAAGGAACTTTCCAATTCATGAGGGCTCGTGCATGTGCCCTCTTTTTTATTTGATCTTAGTTCAATTCAATTTATAGTAAGCAAAATAAATTGCGACTCAATATCCATAATGACATTAAAAATATTCAGACAATTAACAATTCTAATCTTCTGCTTTTGCACAATTTCAACAACTGTCAGTGCTGCTGAAAAAATACTACAATCCTTAAGCAATCTCGAAGAATACCAGACACATGAAGGTAATACCTTCAAACTCATCAAAATAGAACAAGGTTGTCGTATTGAAGCACATTTCTTTTTATCGTTTGAACAGAAAATCTGTAACTACTATTTCAACACCCAAACTTTATACAAAGCGACTGAAAAAACATTACGTTATGAATATAAAAAAGATCTTGAAGGGTCTTTAGACGCTGTCACTAAAATCTATCCCGCTTCAAGTGCTGTCTACTCACTTAAAGATTCAGAGATGCAACAGGATTTTAATGAATACAAAGCCCTCTTTCCTAAAGCACAGTTAAAGAAATGTACTTAACTGTGCAATATTGATTTAAACATTTTAAATCCAGGAAAATGAATCGTGATCAATCAATCTAAGCTATCTTAAAATGACAGAACTCATTCAGACTTTCATCATCAAAGCTGACTTGACCTTGAATATCACAACTCATATAAAAGTTTTTATAACTCAGCACATAAAAGTCAGGCGTCTTTTTAATCACAATCGGATTCATATCCAGAGACAGTGCTTCATCCTGTTTAAATAACTTGGTCACACGGCGGTCATTCATACAGATCAGATAATTCTGCTTTTTAATTTCCACCTGTGCCAGACCACTGTTTTCCACATGCAATGGAATAATATATTTTCCATTGACATCAATGACCTGCTGATCATAACTTTCCAGTTTCTGAGTAATGACATTGAAAACCAGAATATTGCCAAAGCTATCTTTGAGCTGCATTCTGTCTTCAAAAGCAAAATTGACCTGAATGCCCAGTTTCTGTAAATCCTGTTCATCCACCCGTTTATTGGTCAGCAGAATACGGGTGATGGTCTGTTTCAGACTTGCATCAAAAAAGTTACTATCCAGCTGAATATCAGTCCCTTTTAGAATTTTCCCGAGGGCTTCGTTATGTGTCCCCAGTAAATGGGCAATCACACTGCGGTAATAAAACTTGCTGTTTTTCTTCACCTCACGGATCTGCTTATAAAAATAGGTCTGATCGTAAGGATGTTCAATAAAGTCATGCAGCAACGCAGAGTTTGCCAGCACAGCAATGACATCATGCCCTGTATAAGGCAGATGCAGTGTGTGTAACTGAGGAATCAGCGGTTTGATTTTTAAATAATGCTCTTTATCATTTTCAAAATAAGGATCATAAACAATGATGTATTCACAATCACTCACAATGTCCTGAGCCTGAATCCGCATGTCTGCATTAAGCGTTTCATCATAGAAATCGGTATAGCGTTTATCATCCACTTCAGCAGGATTAATGGAATACTGTGGCACCATCGCAACCACACGGTTCATTTTCAGGACACGTGCATACTTAATTGCAGCATATCCACCCATGGAGCCACCATATCCGACGATATTTTTAAACTGGCTCAGAATCGGGCTCAAATGTTCCATCAGTGCCGATATACTGGATGCAGGAAACCATGATTTCTGCTTAGGCATAATACCCACCACAGCATAATCATATTTCATCAAAGACTTTTCTGCGTTAATCGAAAGCCCTTTAGCACGTGTAATCAGGTCACCAAAGGACAGGACTAAGGTGTCAGAGTTTCCCTGTAAATAGATTGCTCTGATATGTTCGTCTTCAAAAATAATGTGTTTTTCCATACCCACACCGACTATAAGCGGCCCTTTAATTTTCCTTTTCGATTGAACAAATAGACCACGGTCTATTTATCAGAACTGAATGTGCTATTTTATAGATGCCCCGGAGATAAAAAAGCGCAAAATATGACACAATCACTCCACCCTGCTGCTCAAAAAGGCTTCAGTTCTGCTGCAGAACTCTATCAACAGGCGCGTCCAGGCTATCCTCAGGACATTGTCAGCTGGCTGAAAGACCAGCTTCATCTGAATAAAAATTCATCAGTTGTAGACCTGGGTGCCGGTACTGGCAAGTTCTTAAGCTCTCTGCAACAGATCACAACACAGATCACAGCGGTGGAACCTGTTGCAGAAATGCTGACACAGCTGAAACAGGCTTTCCCTGATGTTAACACTTTACAGGCTTTCAGCAATGATTTGCCCTTAGCATCCGGAACGATTGATGCTGTTGTGTGCGCTCAGTCATTTCACTGGTTTGCCAGTATGGACACACTGACTGAAATTCACCGCATACTGAAATCCAAAGGTCAGCTGGGGCTGATCTGGAATCAACGGGATACCCGTGTTGACTGGGTTCAGGCACTTGCCGAACTGATTGCACCAATGGAGCAGGACACTCCAAGATTTCACAGTGGACTATGGCAAAATGTATTTTCAGATCAGACTCTGTTCCATGCTGAGCCGCTTCATCAGTTTGAACACCACCAGACAGGAACGGTGGAACAGGTGGTTTCAAAACGTCTGTTGTCCACAAGTTTTATTGCTGCCATGCCACAGGAACAACAAAGTCAGCTGAAAGCTCAGTTTGAAGACATTGTGTTTCAGCACTGCGGTAAAAGACCTCAGGACGAAATTTCGTTTCCTTACGTGACTTATGCTTATAATTTTACAAAGATTGATTAAAAATAAGGACTGGAATATATATGACCATCAAGCATTTATCTCTTGCTGTCATCATGGCGAGCATGATCGCACTGAGTGCCTGCGGTAAAAAAAATTCAGAACCCACAGAGGATATTCGACCTGAAGATAAAGTCATGCAGGAACTGGCTTCCGGCCCTGTGAAAGAGTTTCCACAGACCACTGATGATCAGCATGATATTGCCCAGCTCAGCGACTATGATGACCGTTTCACCCAGATGAGTGATGAAATGGAAGATGAGATCATGAAAATGAAGGATGCCGGTACGCTGACACCTGAATTTGCATATGAACGCAAGCGTGATAATGTCCGTTCCGCACTGAGCATGCTCAAGGAGCTTGAGCTGAAAACTGAACAGGGACGATATATTCAGGGCTTAATGGCAAACTACTGGGAAAATCAGTCCCGCATTGTGGAACAGCACAAAAATGACGCTGAAACCACCACAGTAAAAGACGAAGAAAAAGTGAAAGGACTGGGGGACTTTATTCAGGCACAGGAACAACTTGAAGCCTGGCGTGCAAAATATCCTGAAACTGCCCAGAATCCTTCATAAACCCTCAAAACTCCATCAAAAAAGGATGCATCAGCATCCTTTTTTTAATTCTGTGAATATCGAACAGCCAGACTTAAGGACGCTCTTCATACTGAGGCAAGTCATCACAGATGCTTTCCCACTCTGCTTTATATGCCGTGAAAATATGCATCACAGGTTTCTGCTCAAGAGGTGTATCCAGTGTTCCCAGACGAAGTCTGTAGGTGCCCGGTGTTTCAGCTTTGATACTGATAATTGGTGAAGCACATTCTGCACAGAAACAGCGGGTCGTTGTCGGTGTCGATTCAAATTTTTTCAGTAAATGCTCACCCTGCACAATTTTAAAATCGGCTTTGTTAATCGGGGCATTAGTTGCATAAGCCGTGCCATTTGCTTTACGGCAACGCTTACAGTGACACTGAACCATTTCACCAATTTCGCCATGAATTTCATAGCGCAAGCCACCGCACAGACAGCTTCCTGCATACACTTTTTCTTCAGACATCTTTCGCTTCCCGTGATTTATGTAGCAATCAATTTAGCACAGCACTTCACACTTAATAAAAACTTAATCTTTATTCTGATGATTCATAAACAAAGCCTGCTGTACACCATGCCCTGCTGCCCGTCCAGTTGCAAAACAGGCTGTCAGCAGATATCCACCTGTCGGTGCGTCCCAGTTCAGCATTTCACCACAGCAGAATACAAATGGACTGGACTTTAACTGCAGGTGCTCTGTCAGCGCTTCAGAGCGGACTCCACCTGCACAGCTGATGGCTTCTTCAATGGGACGGAAACCCTGTAAAGGAAGCTGCAGATTTTTAATCTGTTTTGCCATAACTTCAGGCTGATGCCACAGACTTTTATCCACCAGTTCGCGTACCAGACTGGCTTTTACCGTGTCCAGTCCTGCTTTGCGCCATACATTACTCAATGACTGTTTCTTTGAGGGCTGAAGTTTTTTCTGTAACTGTGCCACACTCTGATCAGGCAACAGATCCATAAACAGCTGCAGGTCGAGTCCATTTTTCTGCATGTTACGCAGTGCCCGTCCCTGTTTGTAAATCAGTCCGCTTTCCATGCCATAGTGACTGATAATCACATCACCCTGAGTTTTCAGCCGTGGATCAGTCCAGACATCCACCCGCTTCAAAGGCTGACCAAAGACACTCTGCATATAGTCAGACCAGTCATGTAACACCCCAGCATTGCTTGCCTGAAAATCTTCAGTTTCATCTGCAGACAGCCATTTCTGCCATGCACCATCACTGCCCAGGCGTGACCAGGACACGGCACCACACGCCAGAATAATGGCATCAAAAAGCTGTGAGGTCTGCACGCCATCTTTGAGATTTTCTATGGTCAGAGTCTGCTGTTTTAAATCCCGGACTGCATGACGGTAATGAAACTGCACACCTGCTGTATTCAGGCGTTGTAACCATACCCGCAGTAACGGCGCTGCCTTCATTTCATTGGGGAAAATACGACCAGATGTACCCGTATAGGAGGCTATACCCAGTCCTGCCATCCACTGCTGTATCCAGTCGGCATCCCAGCGTCTGACCCACGGCGCCAGCCATTCAGGACAGTCATAGCGCTGAATAAACTGCTCAATATTTTCAGCATGAGAGATATTCAGTCCTGTCTTTCCAGCCATTAAAAATTTACGGGCAGCTGAAGGCTTCTGTTCAAAAATATGAATCTCAACAGCTTCACCAGACTGACTCAGTACTTCAGCAGCCATTAACCCTGCTGGACCTGCCCCAATAATGGCGACCTTTTTACTGGTCATCTGCTGGCTCTGCATTCTGCCCGTTTAAAGGCTGAAAACTGTCAAAACGGGTGCTGTAACTTTCAGGTTTGCAGATGACCAGCTGCTGGCACAACTCACCACGCTCCAGATATTTAATCTCAAAATGCGTCCGTGCTGAGTCACTCGCAATGATCTGTTTTTCATAAGGCAGTTTCCAGACTGCTTTCAACTGCTGCTCTGCCTCCTCAATATATTCAGGAATATTACTGGCCAGTGTCACCGTGCCATTTGCCTGTAAACGGGATAATAAAAATTCAAAAAAAGGCATATTTAACCAGCGCTGTGCCGGATTATGCGGCTCCGGATTTGGATACAGAATAAACAGCTGCTGCACCTGAGTCGGATATAAAGCATGCACCACCCATGGCAATGCATCTGCATGTACAGGTGTCAGATTCTGCTGCCCTTCAAGCCCATGCTGTTTCTGCATTGCCACAAATTTTTCGCGGGTTCGTTCCACGGCTATCAGTTTCAGTTCAGGATGCTGACCCGAAAAAAGCAAGGCATGTTTCCCCTTACCTGCTCCAATTTCCACACAGACTGGCGCATTTTCTACAGGCTGAAAATTACGTGGAGCCTGCATACGCTGGGCTTGAAATTGACGAATCGGCATAATCAGATCAAACTTGTTAAAATCGGCACAAGTTTAGCAATTCCTGAATGGATTTGCTGTTCAATTTAAGGATTTCAGCATGTCGCACACATTCCCTTGTCCACGTTGTGGCGAACTGTCCCAATGGGAAAACAATGAATTCAGACCTTTCTGTTCTGAGCGCTGTAAAATGATTGACCTGGGTGCATGGGCAAATGAAGAATATAAAATGCCCACACAGGATGCTCCTCAGGCAGATGGCGGTGATGAGCGGGAATTTTTCTGACAGCAGTAGTGCATCTGCAAACATTCCGGCAATAAAAAAATCTGCACAAAAGCAGATTTTTTAACACAGCTGACTTATCCCGCTTTACCTGCGACAAAGGGGTTATGCAGCTTTTCAAAACCAATGGTACTCAGCGGTCCATGTCCAGAAATAAACTGCGTTTCATCTGGCAGACTGAAACATTCTCTGTGAATGGAATCAATCAGCTGCTGATGGTTCCCTCGAGGAAAGTCTGTGCGTCCGATTGAACCTTTAAACAGTACATCTCCGGTCCAAAGCAGACCATAGTTTTTATTATAAAACATGACATGACCAGGCGTATGTCCTGGCGCAAAACGGACTTCAAACGCTTCACTGCCCAGTTTCAGTACCTCACCACCCTCAAGCCACTGTGTGACATGAACAGGTTCTGGTACAGGAAAACCATAACGTGCAGAGACTTCCTGAATCATATCCAGCCAGAACTGATCTTCTTTATGCGGACCAATCACAGGTACATTCCACGCCTGCGTCAAAGCACCTACCGCTCCTGCATGATCCAGATGCCCATGCGTCAGCCACAGCGCTTTAACGGTCAGTCCCAGCGCTTCCACCTCAGCTTTAAGTTTTTCAGGCTCCCCACCCGCATCAATCAGGACTGCCTCTTTTGTTTCTGCATCCCAGACTATGGAACAGTTTTGCTGAAATGCCGTAACAGGCACAATTTTCACTTGCAGCATCTGGCTAAACCTCAGGGTTTTAATTGGCTAATGTGTGCTTTAAGGCTTCAAGATTAGCCTGAAGTAATGAATTGAGCAATTGCAGATGATCTTCCCGGGCATTCAATGCAGGAATATAGTCATACTGCTTACCCCCTGCATTCAGAAACAGCTCTTTATTCTGAATTGCTAGCTCTTCAAGGGTTTCAAGGCAGTCTGCGGAAAATGCCGGACTCATAATCTGAACCGATTGAACGCCCTGTTCAGCCCATTCTGCCAACAGCTGATCTGTATAGGGTTTGACCCATTCCTGCTTGCCAAATCTGGACTGAAAACTGATTGCCCATTCATTGTCCTGCAAATTCAGTGCTTCCGCCAGTTTCTGTGCAGTGACTCTGCAACGGTCTGCATAAGGATCGCCCTTGTCTGCATAAGGCTGAGGAATACCATGAAATGACATCAGCAGTTTTTCCGCCTGCCCATGTTCAGCCCAGTATTCCCTGACACTCTGAGCCAGAGAGTCTATATAAAGCGGATGCTGAAAATAATCACGGATCAGGGTTAAACCTGGCAGATTTCGCTGTTTCAGCGTCCATCGTGCAAAAGCATCATATAAAGGTGCCGTTGAAGTTGCAGAATACTGTGGAAATAAAGGCAGTAAAACAATGTGATCCTGAGGATGCTGTGCAAGCTGTTCAAGCACATCCTGAATACCAGGATTTCCATACGTCATGGCTGGAACGACATTCAGTTCAAATTCAGGAAATGCAGCAGTCAGATTCTGTCTCACAGCATCGGTCTGTGCATAAATAATTTCACGCATAGGTGAGTCATCAGACCAGATGGATGCATACGCATGTGCCACTCTGCGGGGTCTGAATGGAAGAATGAACAGCCTTAAAATAATCTGCCAGAGCGGGACAGGGATTTCAATCACCCGATGATCGGAAAGAAACTGTTTCAGAAATTTTCTTACCGCAGGAACCTCAGGTGTATCTGGCGTTCCCAGGTTGGCAAGAACAACGGTTACTTTCGGTTTGGATGCAGAAAACATTCAGTCCTCTCAGATCTGTTCAGTATCCTTACTTTAACAGTTTTCTGCACTTCCGCTAAACAAGTTAATACGTTGACTTCAATTGTAGAACCCGATCAGCATCCAGCAGATTGCTTTCCAGCAGCTTCTGTCCTTTTGGAGTCAGTTGCCACAGCATTCTCTGGCGCTCATCACGCCCAGACTGAATAATCCATTCATTCTGCCGCATCTGCATTTTAATACTGTGCAAAGCACGGATATTGATCTGAGAACGGGCAACAGCATGTGCTCTTGGCATTTCTCTGCGTGCATCATTCAGTCCGGTATCATTCAGATATTCATTCATCCTTTTGGAGAAATATTCTTCAGGCGTTGGATGAATAAATGTCGCACCCAGTATGCCCAGCAACTGTGCCCAGGTCATCTTTTTCTGGATTTTCAGTTCTTTAAAATTACCATCCTGATAGGCATGCATTCTGTATTCAAAACCAAAGTCTTCGTGCATGGCGACTTTAGGCAGGCTCAGGAATGGATCCACTTCACGCTTACCTGCTTCCGTTTCCAGCTGTTCAAGTTTTGCTTTCAGGCTGTCAATCTCATCATGCAGCGCCTGAGTATTCTGCGGACGCACCCAACCCTGTACAGGATAACGCTCAAGCATCTGTGGCATATTAAAACGTACTGCCATTTCCAGATCACGCATGCTCCGGTAGGTAAAAACCTGATCCACTTCCTGCTGTAAAAGCTTTCGGAATTCCTGAAATCTTTCTCTGAGTTCAGGCTTCGAATCCTGTAAAGAAATATCCCGTGACAGTGGATCTTCATGCATGAATACAATCATGGGCTTCTGCTTGGTCACCGCATAAATATATTCAAGATGCATATAGCCCACACCTGAGACAGACTGTTCCCCATACTGACTGCCCAGAAGAATCACGACATAATCACAGTCGTCCACCTGTCTGCGGGCAAAAGCCGTGCTGAGTGGTGTACGCTGTTCAAGTCCCCATGAAAAAAAGCCCATACCTACTAAAGTCTGGGCAAGAATCATACGCTCAGGCTGCATTTCACTGCCTGATGTAGAAATAAAAACCTGATAACGCTTATCGAGCATTGGTTATCCTCATTATATCTTTGAGCACTGCAACGAATGCAGAATCCCGTCGCGGCTACAGTGCCCCACCCCAATGATAAAAATCAAAAAATAAATAAATTCAGTTCTCAGGACTGTTTTAACCCATGAAGTCACACAACCGCAATATTTGCAATACTCCAGGAGATATTTCCCTGAATCATGTGTTCCAGTACGGGTTTTAACTGATCTGCATTATTGCCACTGACAAAACACTGCAGTCTCAGACTGTCCTTTCTGCTTTGTTCAAATAATAACTCATTTTTTATTAAAATGCGGGCTGTTTGACGCGCAACGGCAACCCCAGAGTCAATTAATGTCAGTTTATGACCAAAAATATGATGAATGGCGGGTTTTAAAAACGGATAATGCGTACATCCAAGCACCAGATAATCGGCATTCTGATCCACGACAGGCTGTAAAATATCTTTCAGCACCTGCAGACAGACAGGACTCATCTGCGCACCACTCTCAACAAAAGGCACAAGATCCAGACTAGTGACGGGAATCACCTTAACATTTGCAGGCTGAGCAAAACGCAGCATGACATCCTTGATCAGCTTGCCACGAAAGGTTGCCGGTGTTGCAAGGACGGCAACAGTACCGGTTTTTGTCTGAAGCACAGCAGGTTTCAGTGCAGGCACCAATCCAATAATGGGAAATTTTTCACCATAATGCTCACGCAGATAATCCAGACTGAATGCCGAGGCCGTATTACAGGCAACCACAGCCACTTTACAGCCTTTTCGGTACAGCCACTCAATTGCCCTGGCTGTCAGTTCCCTGATTTCCTGATCCGATCTTGGACCATACGGCACATGCGCTGTATCGGCAAAATAAACAAACTGTTCATCCGGCAGATAGTTTGCAAGTTCCTGCGCAACAGACAGCCCACCAATTCCTGAGTCAAATATCCCGATCGGTGCTTCCGGTCGGGCTTCAGGCATTGGATCAGTCAATGGGCTGGCAGGCAGAATGGCGGTCATGAGGTCTCTTTTGGCAGTTCTTAAAACAGATCTTTTAAGATTAAACCTCAGGTGCTTAATTGCAAGTGAAAATCACCGCTCTGTAAGCTTAAAACAGTTTCACCCTGTGCATTTTCAACCAGATGACCCATTTCCACCAGATGAAAAAACACATGCCGCTGAATCAGGGCATTCAGTCCCAGACGTACATGAACATAAGGGCGCAGCTGCCCTGCAAATTCACGCATAAACACCGGATGCTCAGCATCGACAATCACCAGATCCTGACTGGTGGTCTGTAACTGCAAAAACAGCTGACCACCAATTTCCACCTGATCCACCTGATTGATCAGCAGCGGTTCATCCTCAACTTCTATTTCAATCTGCTCGACGGGTGTTTTCAGATAAAATTTATTGTCTTCTTTCCAGAGAACGCTGGAAAACAGATCAATCATTGCCTGCCGCCGGATCAGTTGACCTTCGTGCCACCATTCTCCATTGGCTTTTATCGCCAGATTCATTTTGCCACAATGCTTTGGATGCCATAGCTCCAGTGGGGGTATTGACCTTTTGTGACCGGACTGTGCATCTTTTAAGTATTGTGCAATGTCCATTAAATTCCTATCATTTCCATATGATTTTTTTTTCGTCGAATTTTCGGAGTTATTCTGACTGACCATGGTGGAATACCTTACTGACGGAAAAATAATATGATTCAGCCAATTGGCTGGATCAGCGTTTAAAACTATACTAGCCCACAATATAAAAGGCACAACAGTAAAATTTGTGTCTGGAATCCAGAACACTCATGGCAGCACCGTAATTCAGAGTCCATCGGTTGCCACCTTTAAGTCATATGAGGAGTCCTACATGGAACACATCGAACGTGAATCGATGGAGTTTGACGTAGTTATCGTCGGCGCAGGCCCTGCTGGTCTGTCAGCTGCAATCAAGATCCGTCAACTTGCGATTGAAAACAATTTACCTGATCTCTCTGTCTGTGTGGTAGAGAAAGGTTCCGAAGTCGGTGCGCATATCCTTTCTGGTGCTGTACTTGAGCCACGTGCCATGAATGAACTTTTCCCGAACTGGAAAGAAGAAGGCGCACCATTAAATGTACCAGTAACGGAAGACAAGACTTTCTTCCTGATGTCTCCTGAAAAAGCTCAGGAAGCACCACACTGGATGGTTCCTAAAACCATGCATAACGATGGCAACTATGTTATTTCATTAGGTAACGTTGTCCGCTGGTTAGGAACAAAAGCTGAAGAACTTGAAGTTTCAATTTTCCCGGGCTTTGCTGCTTCAGAAATTCTGTATCATGCTGATGGTTCTGTAAAAGGCATCCAGACCGGTGATATGGGAATCGGTAAAGATGGCGAACCGACGCACAACTTTACCCCTGGCTATGAACTGCATGCAAAATACACAATTTTTGCAGAAGGTTGTCGTGGTCACTTAGGTAAGCGTCTGCTTGCTAAATTTAACTTAGACAAAGATGCTGATCCGCAACATTACGGTATCGGTATTAAAGAACTATGGGAAATTGATCCTGCTAAACACAAGCCAGGTCTTGTGATGCATGGTTCAGGCTGGCCGTTGTCTGAAACAGGTTCTTCAGGTGGCTGGTGGTTATACCACGCTGAAAACAATCAGGTGACTTTAGGTCTGATCGTAGATTTATCTTACGAAAATCCAAATATGTACCCATTTGCAGAAATGCAGCGCTGGAAAACCCATCCACTGATCAAACAGTATCTTGAGGGTGGTAAGCGTATTTCCTATGGTGCACGTGCAATCACCAAAGGTGGTATCAACGCTTTACCTAAACTGACTTTCCCAGGTGGCTGTCTGGTGGGTGATGATGCAGGTTTCTTAAACTTTGCAAAAATCAAAGGCTCTCATACTGCAATGAAGTCAGGCATGCTGTGTGGTGAAGCGGTATTTGAAGCGATTGCTGCCGGTGTTGAAAAAGGCGGTGATCTGGCTGTTGCCCGCGTAACTGAAGGTGAAGACTTCTTTGCTAAAGAACTGACGGCTTATACCGACAAGTTCAACAACAGCTGGCTGAAAGAAGAGTTACACCGTTCACGTAACTTCGGTCCAGCAATGCATAAATTCGGTTTATGGTTAGGTGGTGCATTTAACTTTATTGATCAGAACATCTTTAAAGTACCATTCACATTACATGACCTGATGCCAGACTTCAGCGCATTAAAAGCAGTGGATGCATCTACATTCAAGCCGAACTATCCAAAACCAGACGGTAAAATCACATTTGACCGTTTATCTTCTGTATTTGTATCCAATACTGTACATGAAGAAAATCAGCCTGCTCACCTGAAACTGACTGATGCAAGCATTCCTGTAAATGTAAACTTACCAAAATGGGATGAGCCTGCTCAGCGTTACTGCCCTGCCGGTGTTTACGAAATCATGGAAAATGATGACGGTTCAAAACGCTTCCAGATTAACGCAGCAAACTGTGTTCACTGTAAAACCTGTGATATTAAAGACCCATCACAGAACATCACCTGGGTAACACCTGAGGGTGGCGGTGGTCCAAACTATCCAAATATGTAACTTAAGACATATAAAAAATCCCCTGAATATTCAGGGGATTTTTTATTTTTAAATACTTCAATCTTTTCAGAGATGAATATCATCTGAAAGCAGATACACACTTCTGGACTCAGCCTTTCTTCACCAGATAATGAAATTCTTTATTACCTGCTTCATCCAGTTTTTCTTCCTGTAATAACAGCTCGTGTCCAAGGTGCATACAGAATTTTGGAATATCCCAGGAGGTGGAGTTGTCTGTTGCAAAGACTTCAACGACATCACCTGATTTTGACTTACGGATTGCCTGATGCAGCATCATCACAGGTTCAGGACAACGCAGACCACGGGTGTTCAACTGAATGGATGGAGTCATGCTGGATTCGGACATCGTGGATTTCCCTGGAAAAATTCCAGCTATTTTAACATATTTTAAAGTCCGCCAGAAATCAGTGAGATAAACCGTCTCAGATGACCGACCGTTTCATCCAATATCACCATTTAATAGATAGACATCTGTATTTTCTTCGGTATGATAAATTTACATTTTTGATATTAAGAGTCTTCAGGAAAGATCATGCACGAGGAATCAGGCACGTCGTGGGGTATGCGTGGCTTACGTAAATGGCTGGGAACAGCACCCGAAACCCGCGATGAACTGCTAAAATTAGTACAGGATTCACGTCGTTTTTTAGAACCGGATACCGTTGCCATGCTTGAGGGTGTTCTTGACCTTCCGGCAACAAAAATACGTGAAGTCATGACTCCACGTACCGCTATGATCAGTTTACAGGAAGATGATCAGTTACTCGATATTCTGCATGTGCTGATTGAGTCAGCTCACTCCCGTTTCCCCGTATTTTCCGCTG
Organism: Acinetobacter chinensis; assembly: GCF_002165375.2. NCBI lineage: Bacteria > Pseudomonadati > Pseudomonadota > Gammaproteobacteria > Moraxellales > Moraxellaceae > Acinetobacter > Acinetobacter chinensis. Next base: position 421,599 of record NZ_CP032134.1, on the reverse strand, counting down.
ATCAGCCGGACAATGTCGTCGGCATTCTGCTGGCGAAAGATCTGCTGCCGTTTCTGACTGAAAAAACAGCCCATGTCGATATCCGCGCTCTGATGCGCCAGCCTTTGTTTGTCCCTGAAAGTGCCCGTTCCGATCAGGTTCTGCGCATGCTGAAAAACACACAGACCCATATTGCTGTTGTGATTGATGAATATGGCACAACCTCGGGACTGGTCACACTTGAAGATATTTTAGAAGAAATTGTCGGTGAAATCGAAGATGAACATGACAATGTAGATGAAGAAGCTGAATATATCGTTCCAGACCAGGATCCTGCCACATTAAATACATGGATTGTTCAGGCACTTACACCAATCGAACACTTTAACAATGTACTTGATGCAGACTTTCCAGAAGATGAAGTTGAAACTATGGGCGGACTTCTGCTTCAGGATATTGGTCTGGTCAGCGACTTACAGGGACAGGTGATTGCACTGGATAACTGGGAGTTCACCATACTTGAAGCAGATGCGCGCACTATTCATCTGATTCGAGCTGTACGTAAATGAGGACTTACTTCGACAAACTGCTGAATACTAAAGAACAGAAGCAGTTACCTGTCATTTTTCCCTTACTGATTTCACTGTTCTCAGGGGCAATTTTCAGTTTCGCACTTGCCCCATACCACTGGTGGTGGCTTGCTATTCTTTCGCCTGCACTGCTGTACGCTTCGTTACGCAAGCGTTCGGCTAAACAGGCATTTTTTATCGGATGGTCTTATGGCATAGGACTGTGGTTTGTCGGAGCATTCTGGCTGTACACCTCCATCCATGTCTATGGCGACACCAATGCAGTGCTCAGCGTACTCATGATTGCCATTATGGCACTGCTCATGGGGCTGTTTACCGCCGTTCAGACCTGGCTTTACCGTCGGTTTTTCCCTGAAACCCCATTAACCTTTGCACCGCTGTGGGTGTTGTTTGAATGGTCCAAAACCTGGGTTTTCACAGGTTTTCCATGGCTGTTTGCAGGCTATGCATTCACCGAACGCTTCATTGACGGTTACGCCCCTCTGTTTGGTATTTTTGGCGTATCTTTTGTCGTCATTGTACTTGCCTGTGCTGTTGTCGAAATATTAAACCGACGCCTGTTCTGGGCTATCCCGTCTGCCCTTTTATTACTGGGTGCATGGGGTGCATCTCAGCTTTCATTCGTGCAAGCTAAAAATGAACGTCCACTGGAAGTCTCGCTGATTCAGGGAAATATTCCTCAGGACTTAAAATGGCTGACTGAATACCAGATCAAGACACTGGAAATCTATGCAAATCTGACCCGTACTGAATGGGGACGTGATCTGATTGTTTGGCCTGAATCATCCATTCCGATGTTTCAGACCGATATTGAACCTTTCCTTGAAGCCATGAAAGTTCAGGCTGATAAAACAGGATCAGCATGGGTCACCGGTATTCCCTACTGGGATTTAAAACAGTCTCAGGCTGAAGGCTATCCAATGTATTACAATACCTTGATGGCAACTGGCTTTGAGTCTGAAGGTCTGTATAAAAAGCAGCGTCTGGTGCCCTTTGGTGAATATATTCCCCTTTCAGGATTACTGAGCTGGGTACTGCCCGCATTGCAGAATGATCCTTCCATGAGTGGTTTTTCCCGTGGTGAAAAAGATCAGAAACCACTTTCAATCCGTCATCACCGTCTAGGTTCAGCGATCTGTTATGAAGTGGCCTATCCTAATCTGACACGCCGTAATGCGGCTCAAAGTGACTTTCTGGTGACGGTATCCAACGATGCCTGGTTTACAGGAACTGCCGGACCACAGCAGCACCTGCAAATGGTTCAGATGCGTGCCAAAGAAAACGGTAGATGGTTTATCCGTGCAACCAACACGGGCGTCACAGCAATCATTGACCATCAGGGGCATATCGTGAAGCAGGCACCTATGGATCAGCCTGCGGTATTACGAGGCAACCTGCCAGCCATGCAGGGTGAAACGCTGTATACACGCTTAAGTGACTGGCCTGTACTCGGCTTCTCTTTATTGCTGCTGATTTTAGGATGGCTTTATCGTCCACGGAAAGTGGATGTCAGCTTCAAATCCCGCAGATAACCGACAGTATCCCTTCATTTCAATGAGGGGATATTTTTTCAGCGCCTTCCATGTGCCCTGCCAGACCATTTCAGTCATTGCCCGTACCTGTTCCATTTTCCTTGCTCATCATGCTATTTTTCAATCACTGAAATCTGATCACTCAGATCAAAAGCTGAAAATACGAACCTGCACATATATGGATATCAGATCATGCTGAACGGGCAATGCTTATGCGGCGAAATAAAATTTCAACTGCACCAGAAAATTAAAACAGTTTATCAGTGCCATTGCAGCTTATGCAGAAAACAGTCCGGTACGCATGCCAATCATGCAACCATGATTAATCAACAGTATTTTGAATGGTTACAGGGGATATCACTGATTCAGACCTACAGAAAAGCATCAGGATTCTGTTCCTGCTTCTGTACCCAGTGCGGCTCACCTGTTCCAAATCAGATTGGAAGCAGTGTTTATATGTGGATTCCACTGGGACTGCTTGAATCTGTAACAACACCCGAACAAAGAGTGAATTTTTGTCTGTCTTCAAAAGCTGACTGGGAAGTCTCAGGCTTTGCCAGCACGACAACGGATTATATGGAACTTCCCTCATGGACTGAACTCAGCTTACTGTTTGATGCTGAATAAAACACAAAAAAACCGGGAAAGACCCGGTTTTCACTGAAACTGTTTTAAAGCTGTATAGCGAGATAAGACAGTATCGAGGAAAGGAACAGCATTGGGATATAACGGTAAACCTTTACCGCATACTGCTCCATCAGGGATGCATATTCAGATTTGAGCTGCATCACGGTTGCATTCAAAGCACTATAAAAACTGATAATTGACAATGCACTGAACATACTGATGGCAAGAAAACCAATCATGATCTGACTGCTTGCATCTGCGCCTTGCCAGATGTTCATAAAAAACTGGCTGACAGGCAATAAGCTTAAAATCAGCAATACCGATTTCAATACAGTCCAATGGAACAGATTGACTTCATCTGAAAAAATTAATGTTTTCATTCTGCTCCCCTATATCAAATCAGTTGCTGTTATTTACATTATGCAAAGTTTGAACAAAATAAAAAGCTTATTTCTCTCCATATTTTAAATGAATTGTAAGTATCACATATGGGAATAATTCTTATTATATCTCTCAAGTATCAATAAATAATTATATTGATACTTTTCAGTATCTTAGTATTGCTTTAAATACTGAGATTTATTATCACTTCACTTTTCATGGGTAAAACCAATTCTGTGAAGTGATATATTCCATCAGCTGTTTTTATTTTATCTGGATTATTTTTCTATAAAACATGAGTATGGATGGATAAAACCAGAATGATATTAAATCTCCTGCGAAAGTCGATGAACCATAAAATCAGTTCAGTCACGAATATGCCCACTCCTTTCAGGATGAGAAACATCGTTTCACAAGAGGGAGAGGCTTTGATGACAGAAGCCCCTCTGCCTGACCTTCTCCATGAGCCTTATATGGCGCAAGAGAAAGAACTTTCAGCATTAAATTAATACCATTCATGATTATTTTTTGACTTTTACAGGAACTCTGTTTTCAATCAAGGCTGATAATAAATATCTGCATCATTTCCTTCGCCACCTTCTTTACCGTCAGCGCCAAAAGAATACAGGTCAAATGCACGTCCTTCCTGTCCAGGAACAACATACTGAAGATCGTTATCCCAGCTGTCTTTTGGATATCCACCTTTGACATAACCGCCAGGCATCCAGTTTTTTGCAGATGCAGGCTGATTCACCAGGGCATCAAGACCGCCATCCTGCATGGATGGGTATTTACTGTTATCGAGTTTGTACTGATCAAGCGCACCAGCAACCCCTTTGAGGGTAATCACTGTCGTATCCACTTTGGCTTTTTCACCACGTCCCATGACATTTGGAACGATCAGCGCAGCAAGCACTCCCAGAATAACAATAACCACCATGACTTCAATCAGTGTGAAACCGGTCTGTCTGGTCTGATACATTTTCCGTTGCATTGAATTTTCTCTCATCAAAATCATGTTCTTTTCAAAGTTTATGGGACAGTTAAATCATATTATTCATATTTACAATCGGCAGCATGACTGCAATCACAATCACCAGCACAATACTTGCCATGAACACCAGCATCAGCGGTTCAAGCAAAGCAAGCAGGGTGGAAATAAATGCTGTCACTTCTCTGTCCTGCATACCGGATGCCCGCTCGAGCATGCGGTCCAGCTCACCGGAAGCCTCTCCACTTTTGATCATTTGTACCATCATTGGTGGGAAATAACCACTTCGCTCCAGCTGAGTTGCAAGGTTGCCACCTTCTGTCACTTTTTCTGCTGCTGCATTGACTGAATCGCGTATGACCCAGTTACTGCTGACTGCAGCGCCAATTTTCAGCGCATCCACCAGTGGAACACCTGATCGGGTCAGAATGGACAGTGTACTGGCAAATCTGGCTGCATTTATACCACGGGATAATTTACCAAATAATGGCAGTCTGAGTGTTAAACGATCAAAGGCATAATGTCCTGCTGTGGTGTTCAGAAAGCGGATCAGCAGAAACATCCCCACCACACTGCCAACCAGCAGAAAAGGCCAGGCAACCCGAATGAAATCACTAGCTTTCATTAAAGCAACCGTAATCCAGGGTAAGGCATCTTTGCTCTGATCAAATGTTTTGACAATATCCGGTACGACATAGGTCATCAGTCCCATCACAATGGCAAAAGACATCAGCATCAGAATGACAGGATAGATCATCGCGCCCTGTACTTTTTTCTGCATGGCAAAACGGTTTTCGGTATAGTCAGAAAGCTGATCCAGGATCAGATCCAGATGTCCTGAGCGTTCTCCTGCTGCGATTGTTGCCGTATAAAGTTCTGGAAAACGTCCAGCCTGTTGCAGTGCGCTGGCCAGTGAATGTCCTTCCAGGACTTTTGAACGGACAGACATCAGTAAATTCTGAACATGCGGTTTTTCAGTCTGTTTTCCGACAGCCCGAATGGCTTCTTCAAGCGGAATGGATGCAGCCACCAGTACTGAAAGCTGACGGGTCAGCAGAGCAAGATCGTAAGCTGTGATTTTTTTCTGAAACCATTTGCTTCCTGTCTGCCTGTCTTTCTGCTCTACAGGTTCAACAGCAACCGGTATCAGTGCCCTGTCACGCAACTGCTGACGGATCTGACGTGCTGAATCACCTTCCAGCACTCCTTTTTGCTGCTTTCCTGAAGCATCAATGGCAGTAAATTGATATGCAGGCATTGTAATGCTCTAATTGTCCACTATTTTCTTCAGCGCTGTTGCGTCTGACCACCAAAATCATTCATATTCTTGGATATAAACTTTTCGTTCACTCTAACATAACTCCAGTGACTGCACGACGAAATTTAATCAGGACGACTTGACCATTTTATGCCAGACCTAACTTCCGCCTCTGCTCCAGTTTTTCGCATTCGGGTTGCTGTACCAGTTTACCTGTATGACTGTTTTGACTATATGCTCAGTGAACAGGACTATCAGAAAGCCCAGCCAGGTGCCAGGGTGCTTGTGTCATTTGGAAGACAGAATCTGACGGGGATTGTGACTGAAAAAATTGCGCCTGATGCTCCACTCAGTTCAGAGTTTAAACTGAAATACATTACTGAACTGCTGGATGATGAACCACTGCTGGATACTCAGACCTTAAATTTACTGACATGGTCGGCACAGTACTATCAGTTCCCTATCGGTGAGGTCATGCACACTGCATTACCTGCACTGCTGCGCCAGGGTAAACCCTATAATCTGCTCGCCAGGATGTGGAAACTGCTGGACGAACATGCAGATGCCCGTCTGAAACGCTCTGAAAGACAGCAGGAAGCCTATAAAATTCTTAAACTGCACCCGTCTGGAACAGCAGAAAATATTCTGAATCTGGCAGGCGTTGAAACCGCCACACTCAAAGCTCTGGAAAAAAAAGGTATCTGTGAATGTGTGCTAGAAGCACAGAATTTCAGTCCTCAGGCTGTCAGCCTGGCTCAGATGCCTCTGACTGCCAACGAAGATCAGAAAAAAGCGGTTCAGGGTATTCTGAAAGCACAAAAAAAATATCAGGCATTTCTGCTCGATGGTTTAACAGGCAGCGGTAAAACTGAAGTGTATCTTCAGGTGATGCAGGAAGTACTGAAACAGGGTAAACAGGTGCTGGTACTGGTACCTGAAATCGGTCTGACACCTCAGACCATCAGCCGCTTTCAGTCACGTTTTCATTGTGATATTGCCATGCTTCATTCGGGTCTGAATGATTCCAGACGTCTTCAGGCATGGCAGGCAGCTCAGACAGGTAAAGCCTCAATTATACTGGGGACACGTTCAGCCATTTTTACCCCACTGCCTCGACTGGGGCTGATTGTGCTGGATGAAGAACATGACCTTTCCTTCAAGCAGCAGGAAGGTTTCCGCTACCATGCCCGTGATGTCGCTCTGTATAGAGCACATCTTCAGAACTGTCCTGTGATTCTGGGAAGTGCCACACCAAGTATAGACAGCTATGCCCTTGTGGATCAGGGTAAAATGACTGTGCTGGAGCTGAATCAGCGGGCAGGTTCTGCTCAGATGCCTAAAATTCATATTCTTGATTTAAAAATTGCACAGAAAGAGCATGGCATCAGTAAAATTCTGCTGGCTGAAATGAAAAAACGGCTGGATAAAAAAGAACAGGTACTGGTGTTTCTGAACCGTCGGGGCTACGCTCCTGTACTGATCTGTGAAAGCTGTGCCTGGCAAGCCCGATGTCCGCACTGTGATGCCAATTTTACGGTTCACTATCAGCCGTATTCACATCTGCACTGCCATCACTGCGGTACCATACACCGTTTACCCGATCACTGCCCTGCCTGTCAGCACACTGAGCTGAAATCCATTGGAATGGGCACAGCCAAAGTAGAGGAAAGCCTGAACAGCTTATTCCCTGATCATGAGGTGATTCGGGTCGATCGGGATTCGACCAGCCGTGTCGGCAGCTGGCAAAAAATTTATGACAAAATTCATAAAAGTGAACCCGTCATTTTGCTCGGAACACAGATGCTTGCCAAAGGGCATCATTTCCCTTATGTGACCCTGGTTGCTGTACTGGATATAGATGCCGGACTGCTGAGTGTTGATTTTCGTGCACCTGAACGCACAGCTCAATTGATTGTTCAGGTTTCAGGACGTGCAGGACGCGGTGAACACAAAGGTGATGTTTATTTACAGACGCTCAGACCTGATCATCCTTTACTGCTGACTCTGGTCAATGAAAACTACAGAGCTTTTGCACAGCAGACACTGATAGAACGTAAAAATGCTTTACTGCCACCCTATCGCTATGCAGCTCTGATCCGCTGTGAATCATCCAGTCAGCAGCAGAATCAGGATTTTTTACAGGAACATGCAGGGCTGTTACGTCAGCGCAGTGACCTGAATGCAGATATCTGGGGACCCATTCCTGCACCAATGGAACGTAAAGCAGGACGCTGGCAGGCACATATGGTACTGTTATCACAGGATCGGGCACGACTGCATTATCATATGCGCAGCTGGTGGCAGAACATGCTGCATCAGAAACCCTCCACGATGAAACTGACACTGGATATTGACCCTCAGGAACTCAGCTGAGTCAGCAAATACAGAATAACTGGAACAGCAACATGTCTTTATTACTGCAGATCACCATTTTTATTGGTGCCTCACTTTTGCTGGTACCACTGGCCAAACGCTTCGGTATTGCCACAGTACTGGGGTATCTGTTTACGGGTATTGTACTGGGTCCCAGTGTGCTGAATATTGCCAGTGATCCTGAAGCCATTCAGGAACTTGCCGAATTTGGTGTCATTCTGCTGATGTTCATAATTGGACTGGAACTGCGTCCACAGCGTCTATGGGAAATGCGTAAATCCATCTTTGTGATCGGCAGTGTGCAGGTAGGTGTCAGCGCACTGTTTCTTGCCATTGCGGTCTTTTTCGCCCTTCAGCAATCTGTGACCGCCAGCCTGATTATCGGTTCAGCACTGGCACTGTCATCCACCGCATTTGTCCTGCAGCTGCTCAGTGAAAAACAGCAACTGAACACCACCTTCGGTCAGCAGTCATTTTCCATTCTGCTTTTCCAGGATATTGCTGCTATTCCACTGATTGCCGTGATTCCACTGCTCGCAGGAACGGAATCCACCCATCACGGCATTGCCTATTTCGCAGCAATTATTGCAACCTTTACCGGACTGTTTCTGTTCAGTCGTTATCTGATGCGCCCGTTTTTCCGCTTTGTTGCAAAAAGTGGTGCATATGAGCTGATTACGGCCGTAGGGCTGTTTATTGTACTGGGCGTGGTTGTACTGATGGATGTACTCGGCATCAGTACCACGCTTGGGGCTTTTCTGACCGGTGTACTGCTTGCAGACTCCGAATTCCGTCATGAGCTTGAAGCCAGTATTGCCCCTTTTAAAGGATTGCTGCTGGGTCTGTTTTTTATGACCGTAGGCATGACCACAGAACTGTCACTGATTGTGGAGTCTCCAGGACTGATCATTGGTGGAGCACTGGTTCTGCTGCTGATCAAATTATTATCCTTAACTACCATTGCCCGTTATTTTCAGTACTCCTTGCGCAACAGTCTGTTACTGGCGACCTGCCTGGCACAGGGCGGTGAATTTGCCTTTGTCGTACTGAATGTCGCACTCAGTGAACAGGTCATCACAAAGGCTGTGCTGGAACCTGTCAATCTGATGGTAACCCTTTCCATGGTGCTGACACCATTGCTGTACTGGGTGGTTACCAGATGGGTGCTGCCATTGTTTGAAAAAGAAAGTACGCCTGAATACGATGACATTCCCGATGAGCACAGTTCAATCATCATTGCCGGTTTTGGACGTTTCGGACAGATTATTGCCCGTGTTGCCCATTTACAGCACCAGTCCTTTACCGCCATCGACAGCAACCTGGAAAAAGTGGATTTTGTCAGAAACTATGGCGGTAAACTTTATTATGGCGATGCCACTCAACCGGAAATTTTACGCGCAGCTGGCATTGAGCATGCCCGCATTTTCATCCTGGCTATTGATGACATAGAAGACTCCATGAATGTTGCCCGGCATATCCGTCTGAATTATCCCGAACTGAAACTGCTGGTCCGTGCCAGAGACCGCCATCATGTCCATCTGTTACGTGACCTTGGGGTTGAGCATATCTGGCGTGAAACCTATCTGTCTTCATTGGGCATGGCTTACAGAGCGCTCTGTGAACTGGGGATTGAGGAAGAAGATGCTTACCGCAGCATTGAGCTGTTCCGTGACTATGATGAAAAACTGCTGACTCAGCAGCAGCGGGTCTATACCGATGAACAGAAAATTTATGAAACACACCGTAACGCTTTAGCCGAACTTGAACACCTGTTTGAAAGTGATGCACAGGCGCGTGAAGTCCCAGCTGGCGTCAATCTGAAGCGCGGACTGGAACATCAGCGGATAGATGTTACTAGGGATGAATCTGAGTGACTTGTGTTTTACAATATAGTCACCATTAAGACAGGGTTTGGAGAATTTTATGTCTGATTTACGTCAACGTTTTTATATTGAAGATAGCCCTGTTCGTGGTGAGGTTGTGCATCTTGAAAATGCGCTGCAAACAATTCTGCAACAGCGCGACTACGCACCCGCCATCAGAGTTCTGTTGGGTGAAATGCTCAGTGCAACCGCTTTACTGGCAAGTACACTGAAAATCCGTGGACGGATCAGCCTGCAGATTCAGGCAACAGGTACACTGAAATGGGCAATGGCTGAATGTAACCACAATGGTGAAGTCCGCGCCCTGGCAGATTACGAAGCCGATCCCCGTTTTGAAGAAGCAACCAGCAGCAGTACTGTGCTGAAAAATCTGTTGAATCCAGTTCTGTTCATTAACATTGAGCCTGAACAGGGTGAACGCTATCAGGGGATTGTGCCGCTGGACAAACCCGATCTTGCCAGCTGCCTGATGCAGTACTACGACCTTTCTGCTCAGATTCCAACACGGATTGTCCTGGCGAGCGATACACAGCGCTCAGGTGGCTTACTGATTCAATTGTTACCCCGTAACAGTGAAGAAGAACAGCGCTGGGTCGATGAAGATCTGTGGCCTCGTCTGACCATGCTGACTGAAACACTCAAACCTGAAGAGCTGATCGGACTGGATGCCAACGAAATTCTTTACCGTTTATACAATGAAGAAGAAGTCCGTCTACCTGAAACAGAACAGCTGAAATTTGGCTGTACCTGCTCCAAAGAACGCTGTTCGCTTGCACTGATTCAGATTGGTTCAGTCGCTGTACGTGAAACCCTGGAACACCAGAACCCACTGACCATGGACTGCCAGTTCTGCAACACCCAGTACAGCTTTACTGCTGAAGAAGCACTGGCGCTGTTTGGTGAACATCTCAGCTGAATATAAAATGCAGCTCAGGGTGACCACGGTCACCCTTTTTTATGCACTGAAAATGGCTCAGTCCTCTGTATTGTAAAGTTTTAAAATTCGAGTAGAATGCCGGTTTTCCAGCCGATGCTGGAACATAAAAATAACTGAATAAAGACCGGAAAACTAAAATGAAAACAATAATGCGCCTCGCGCTGATCCCCCTGTTCCACTGCTCTCTACTGCATGCTCAGGATCTTTCTGGCACATGGAAAACCATAGATGACAAAACAGGTTATGCACGTGCAGAAGTTCAGATCAGTAAACAGAAAAATGGGCAATACACAGGAAAAATCATAAAAGTTCATGCCATTCCCAACCGACCTGCAATCAGCCACTGTGAAAAGTGTTCAGGAACACTGAAAAATGCACCCTTACTTGGACCGCCCATACTGTCAGGTTTTCAGCAAAATCCTGATAAAGAAGGTGAGTTTATTCATGGTCAGGTGCTCGATCCATTAACAGGAAATATTTACAGTGGTAAAGGTCGGTTAAATGCCCGCGGAAATGTTCTGACTTTACGTGGTTATATCGGGACAACGCTGCTTGGCAGGACAGTTTCCTGGATCAAAGTGGAATAATTCACCACTGCCGGTTTCGGAATATTTTTTAACCACTCATTCGCATCCCTTTCCATGCACAAATTCCGAGTGCATGAATCGGTTATTCCATCACCAGAACACCCTCCTAAAGTTGCAGTTCTTTTGAACATTTTTGCCTATTCAACTTCCGTTTTTTCCATGTATAAGTTATTCCAAAGTTTTAATAAGTATTTAACATTATTCCTGTGTTTCAGGTATTTACATCATGTTTTAGGGAAAGCTTCATGAATAAACTACTGCTGACCGCAATTTTTACAGCAACAATAATCAGCCAGACGGTATTTGCAGCAACAGATCCACTTGTAGGGAAATGGAAAACGATTGATGACCGTACTGGATTCTCTCTTTCCGACGTTACAATCACCAAAAACAAAGCCAATCAGTATACTGCAACCATTGTTGATGTACGTTCATCTCCAGGTGGAATCAAACAGGTACAGTGTGTGAAATGTACTGGAGACAACAAAGGTAAACCACTGATCGGTTTGACAACTCTTGCAGGACTGACCACGAATCCTGAAAAGAAAGATGAATTTATCAATGGAACACTGCTTGATCCGCACACTGGAAATATTTATCCAGCCCGTGCCCGCTTAGGCAGTAATGGCAAACATCTGGTGATCCGCGGTCTTATTGATGGGACTTCTGTCGGTCGTAATATGACCTGGATCAAATACTGAAATCCACATCAGTTTATGCAGTCCACATCGCAGTGGACTGCAAATATCTCCTGCACATCTCACAACACACTACACAATTCACTCTTTAAGAGATTAAAGTCACACTTTATAGCGTTGATTTCACTTGATTTTTAGACTTTGTTTTAGGTATTTTACTCTAAAATTAAAATGGCATACTTTTATCAAGGGAAGGCCCGAATGAATAAACGTTATAAAGGGATTATTGCTGGACTGTTTCTGGCAACTTTATCTTCGATGAGCTTTGCTGACAGCGATCCACTGGTTGGAAAATGGAAGACCATTGACGACCGTACCGGCTATTCACGTGCCGATGTCGAGATCCGTAAAAAACCTGACGGCACCTATGAGGGAATCATTGTTGAAACCCGCAGTATTCCAGGTGCAGAAAAAGCGGTCATCTGCACCAACTGCCCAGGCGCACTGAAAGGAAAGCCATTTTTAGGACTGCCTTTCATCTGGGGTTTTAAACAGAATCCGGATAACCCTAAAGAGTTTATTGATGGTCGGGTACTTGATCCGATTGGTGGCAAAATTTACAAAGGCAAAGCGCGTCTGAGCAGCAATGAAAAACGTCTGACCATGCGTGGCTATGTCGGTGTATCCGTTATTGGACGCAGTGTGACCTGGGTTAAATATTAATCTCGCCCCACCGCTGCCAGAGCCTTCCTTTTCAGGAAGGCTTTTTTATTGAGGCTGAAACAATTAGCTACAGTTCAGGGCTGTTATAAGTCACTTAAAAGACTTAATAATAAATAAAAGATAATGACTCTGAAATTCAGGAAATATGCCTAAAAATCACTACGAAATTCTGGGCGTTTCACGCGATGCCACAGCAGACCAGATCAAAAAAGCGTACCGTAAGCTGGCAAGAAAATACCATCCCGACGTCAGTAAAGAAGCTGATGCAGAAAGCCGGATGCAGGAAGTCAATGTTGCTTATGACACCTTAAGCAATGAAGAAAAAAAGAAAGAATATGATTTTCAGCTGGATCATCCAGAAGGTTTCAGCAATTACGGGCAGTCCGCGGGTGCAGGTGGGTTTGATAATGCACAATTTTACCGACAGCATACTGGTCAGGGTAATGCCTCAGATTTTTCCGGTTTTGAAGATCTGTTTGGGCGCTTTGGCTCAGGCTTTGGTGGGGAAAACTATCAGTACCAGCGCAGTCAGAAACAGCAGTCGCGCAGTTATAAAGGTGAAGATCAGCATGCGAGCCTGGAAGTTGATCCTGAAATTGCTTTTCACGGAGCAAGCCAGCAGATCAGCCTGCAGATTCCATCACTGAATGCCTATGGTGAGCCTGAAGTTCAGCGGAAAACCCTGCAGGTGAAAATTCCAGCCGGCATGAAAGAAGGTCAGCAGATCAGACTTTCAGGACAGGGGCAAAGTGGTGTCAATGGCGGAGAAAATGGCGACCTGTATATTGAAATCCGATATAAGGATAACGATCAGATCCGCATAGAAGGTGCTGATGTCTATTTCACTCTGAAGATCAGCCCGTGGGAAGCGGCCTTAGGTCAGAGTGTTGAATTTACTGCACCAGGAGGCAATAAACTCCAGGTCAATATTCCTGAAAATGCACAGAATGGACAGCAGCTTCGCCTGAAAGAAAAAGGAATTCCCCATAAAACACCAGGGCATTTGTACCTGATTTTAAAGATTGTTAATCCACCTGTTCAGAATGAAACGGAACAGCAAGCGTACAAAGCATTTGCTGAAGCCTTTAAGCACTTTAAACCTCGCCAGGGTTAAGGAGAACGCCATGACAACAATTCATTATCGTGAAATTATTTGTGAAGGCAGTAATCAGTCCGAATCTGTAGATGATTATCGCAGTTTTGATCTGAAAAATTTTGCTGCCACCTGTGGGCAAAGCCCTGAATGGGTATTGCAGTTACTGGAATACGATATTCTGCCCAACCGCCCCGATGAGCGTATTCATCAGTTTTTCAGTGATGATGTCACCCGTGCCCGTAAAGCCTATCGTCTGCAGCGTGACTTCGATGCCAGTTTTTCCGCAGTCGCCATGATGCTGGATCTGATTGATGAAGTACAGAAGCTCAGACGTGAAGTACGCCACCTGCATTTGCCAGAATCCTGAGATTTAAGATTTGAGCACACCGTAATCCCTGAAGATTGCGGTGTATTTTTTTTTAAGACCAGTGACTATGGGGAGCCATACCCGATATGAAAGTTAAGGAATGTAATAAGAAAATTAAAAATATGTTTCCAGAGCATAAGGATTTAATTCCTGGATTACGTGAAAAAAATCCTCACTTTGCCAAAATTTTCGAAGATCATGAGCAGCTTGATCAGAGAATTATTCAGCTTGAACTCAATCCAGTTCATCTGATCAATGATGATATTGAAGCGCTGAAACGCAAAAAACTGCATCTGAAAGATGAAATCTATCATCTGCTGCAACAGCATTCAAAACAGCTGGATTAAACCCGAGCACTGAATAGCCGAGCTGAAAACCTGCGCTGCCTGTGGTCATTTCATCCGGGTTATTTTTTCCATTTCTTTCATGGTCTGTTTGATCGGCTCATAATCCAGAAACCATAGAAGATTGACATGCTGATTTTTATGTTGCTGTGCCAGCATGTCCATCACACTGCGCTCTCCCCGTCCAACGAGATGACGGCGATAGAAATAAATGAGCAGTGCAATGGTACACAGCAGCATTGCACTCAGCATAATCCAGAAGCCCACAGGACTTTTCAGACCCGGAATAAATTCAAAATTCATTCCATATACGCCTGTCAATAAAGTCAGAGGGGCAAAAACTGCGGTAATAATCGCAAGAATACGCATGTTTTCATTGGTCTGATTCGATATTGCAGAGAAATGCAGATCTATGGCTGACTGAATGGCTGTACTGAGTCGCGCAGTGTATTTCTGGATCCGTTCAACATGGCTGACCAGATCATCCACCCGAACCAGAATCAGATCCTGCTTTTCAGCTTTTTTTCTTGGCTTTAAATGCCCAAAGTTTTCAACAATCTCATCACGCAGTTCCTGCAGGGCGTCAATCTGTTCTTCACACAGATTTTCCATCTGCTGCAAAGCCATATTTTCCTGAAACAACTGCTGCCATTTGGTAAAACGACGGTTTCCCTGCAACAGTTCCTGTTGCCAGAACTCAACACGGCGGGTCAAAGGCATACGCAGATCAAGATATCCATCAATCATGGTATTTAACAGACGTAACTGTAAATCCAGTGAGGTGCTCGCCAGTTTTCGGGGTTTATTCTGCTCATCAAAGGGTTTCTGCACGACATTCTGAATGCGGTTGATATAGCTCTCCACCGCATGATTGCCCCGCTCCCTTATGGTGATGAGCACCTGATCGGTGGAGATGAAACTGATCGGGGATGTTGCCAGACCAAAGACCCGTTCATGCTGTTCAATCGCATTTTCACCACTGCTGATATGGTCATCAGGAGTAATCAGTTTTCTAAAAATCAGCAGATCATATTCATCCATCGCATCAAAAGCACAGGGATGTTCCAGATTCAGAATATCCCTGACATGATATTCATTCATCAGAAGACCTGTCTGCTCAAAAATTTCTTTTTGCCACTCTTCTGCTCTGTTCACCACATCTTCACGGGTACAGTCAATCCAGGTAAACTGCTGCTCCGTTTCGCTGACAGGCATTTTCTGGACGCAGATATTCTGATGATCTGGATGATGAAAAAAATAAAAAGTCTGCATACGGTCAATTATTCTGATTATCCCTGCCTGCATCATGCCCATAAAAAAAGCCCTGAGCAAGCCAAAGTCACGACTTTGGCACACACAGGGCTTTTTAAAAAAACTGAACCGACAGATTAAGCCTGTTCTACATCTTTCATTGTCAGTTTAATACGACCACGGTTATCTACATCTGCAACCTGAACGTTAATCGCCTGACCTTCAGTCAGAACGTCAGTTACGTTTGCAACACGCTCATTTGAAATCTGAGAAATGTGCAGCAGACCGTCAGTACCTGGCAGAATGTTTACGAAAGCACCGAATTCAACGATACGGATAACTTTACCTGCATAGATTGTGCCTGGTTCGATTTCAGCAGTCAGTGCCTGAATTTTCGCAACAGCAGCAGAAGCAGCAGCTTTAGTTTCACCAAATACGCGAACTGTACCGTTGTCTTCAATATCAATCGCAGCTTTCGTTTCTTCAGTAATTGCACGGATGGTTGCACCGCCTTTACCGATGACATCACGAATCTTGTCTGGGTTGATGTTGATCACCTGGAATGTAGGCGCGTGCATGGAGATTTCTGGACGTGCACGTGAAATCACCTGGTTCATTTCATTCAGGATGTGCATACGACCCGCATAAGCCTGATTCAATGCAGCTTCCATGATTTCTTCAGTGATACCTTCGATTTTGATATCCATCTGAAGTGCAGTAATACCGTTCGCAGAACCTGCTACTTTAAAGTCCATGTCGCCAAGGTGATCTTCGTCACCCAGGATGTCAGAAAGAACAGCGAAACGCTCGCCTTCTTTCACAAGACCCATTGCGATACCTGCAACCGGTGCTTTAAGTGGAACACCTGCATCCATAAGAGACAATGAAGCACCACATACAGAAGCCATTGAAGACGAACCGTTGGATTCAGTGATGTCAGATACAATACGGATTACGTACGGGAAGCGGTCAGCTGCAGGAAGAACTGCCTGAACACCACGGCGAGCCAGACGACCGTGACCGATTTCACGACGTTTAGGACCTGATTCACGACCAGTTTCACCTACAGAGTATGCAGGGAAGTTGTAGTGCAACATGAAGTTGTCAGTTTTAGTGCCCGCAAGCGTATCAACCATCAACGCATCACGTGTATTACCCAGTGTAGTTGTCACCAGTGCCTGAGTTTCACCACGTGTGAACAGTGCAGAACCGTGCGCACGACCCAGTACACCAACCTGTACATCGATTGCACGTACAGTTTTAGTATCACGACCGTCAATACGTGGTTTACCTGAAAGGATGTTGTCACGTACTGTACGGTATTTAAGATCTTCGAATAACTCGTCAACTTCTGCAGCAATGCCAGTTTCATCATTTTCAGGAACAAACTGAGCTACAGCTTCTGCGTGAAGTGCATCCAGAGCCGCATAACGGTCCTGCTTAACAGCAATCGTATATGCTTCAGAGATTTTCGCTTCGAAAGCTTCTTTTAATTTTCCAAGAAGTTCTTCATTTTTAACTGGAGCAACCCAGGTTGATTCAACTGCACCAGCAGCTGCAGCAAATTCTTTGATCGCCTGAATTGCAATCTGCATTTCATCATGACCGAAAAGCACAGCACCCAGCATCTGGTCTTCTGAAAGTTCTTTCGCTTCAGATTCAACCATAAGTACAGCAGCTTCCGTACCTGCAACCACAAGGTCAAGATCAGATTGAGCAAGTTGTTCATTGTTCGGGTTCAGGATGTATTCACCGTTGATCAAACCAACACGTGCACCTGCGATTGGACCTGCAAATGGAACACCTGCAATCGACATTGCAGCTGAAGCACCAATCATTGCAGCAATATCTGCATCCATAGTTTTGTCAGAGGAAACAACCGTAGCTGTTACCTGGATTTCGTTGTAGAAACCTTCTGGGAACAATGGACGGATTGGACGGTCAATCAGACGTGAAATTAAAGTTTCAGCTTCAGATTGACGACCTTCGCGCTTACCGTAACCACCTGGGATACGACCCGCAGCATATTGTTTTTCCTGGTAGTTCACAGTCAGTGGGAAAAAGTCCTGACCCGCTTTTGCTTTTGGTTGAGCAACAATTGCAACCAGTACTGTTACGCCGCCCATAGTAACTACTACAGTATTTGCCTGACGCGCAACACGACCTGTTTCAAGAACAACCTGATGCTGACCGTACTGGAATTCTTTACGAATAATATTAAACATCGACATGTATTTTTCTTTCCTGATTTTTCTTCTGGTGGAGACCCCTAAGGTTTGGCATTCATATCAACAACATAAATGACAAAGCTTAGAAGCCGACCTCACCAGATATTCAAAACACTTATTTAAGACACAAAGAAGGAGCGAACAATCGCCCCTTCCAGTTACCCGATTTTACTCAGGTGTACTTTAGTTTTCATCAGTACAGCATTAATCATGCAATCTTCCGAAAATAAAAGTTTAAATCGAATTAACGACGTAAACCTAAAGCAGCGATCAGATCGCTATAACGAGTCGCATCTTTACCTTTCAGGTAATCAAGAAGCTTACGACGCTGGTTAACCATACGGATCAGACCGCGACGGCTATGGTGGTCGTGTTTGTGCTCTTTGAAGTGACCCTGTAAGTCATTGATTTGAGCTGTTAAAAGTGCTACCTGAACTTCTGGTGAACCAGTGTCATTTTCAGCACGAGCGAATTTAGCAACGATCTCTGCGCGATCTGTGTTAGTTAAAGCCATTCGATTTCTCCGAGATGCTTATGTAAATATTTGATACAAATCAGCTTAACTCTTCAAAATTAAGCTGACTGCCGTGCATCACTACAGCAAGCCGCTATTTTAAGGGAAATTGCTGCTGAATGCAAAAGATCACTTGCATAATCGGCAACCATTTTCAGTCAGATGAGACACTGACAGCGCGTCATGAAACTGCAATATTTGTTCTTCTATAAAAAAAATGAATCATGGATGCCTGTTGTGAAACTTTTTTCCACCAATACCTGCTATGTACCCAAAGACCTGTCACAGGTGACCCGTAGCCTTGATGAGGTTGCACCCGAGCTTGGGGGTATGACTGATCAGCAGGTTTCAAAAATCTGGCAGAGCATTGAAAACCTGTACAAAACAGGAAATTATCCTCTGATCAGCTTCTGTCTGCGGCGTAAAGGACAGATTATGCTGAACCGCAGTATTGGCTATGCGCAGGGAAATTCAGCCTCCGGTCTGTCTGATCAGGCAATTGTTGCCACACCTGATACACCCGTCTGTCTGTTTTCTGCCTCCAAAATGATTACAGCGATGCTCATTCACATGCTGGATGAAACTGGTGAAATCAATCTGCTTGATCCTGTCAGTTATTACATTCCTGAATATGCTCAGAACGGGAAACGTCGGGCAACCATATTCCATCTGCTGTCACACCGTGGCGGTATTCCCCGTGTTGAAACCGAAGTCACACCTGAACTGTTATTTGATAAAGAACAGATTTTACAACAGTTATATGCCTCTAAACCGATCTCTCCTGCGGGTGCACACCTTGCCTATCATGCTGTCACCGCAGGGTATATTTTAGGAGAGCTGATTGAACGGGTCACAGGTCAGGATCTGCGTCAGTTTTTACATGAGCATATTGAGAAACCGATGGACATGCCCTTTTTCAATTATGGTCTGAAACCTGAATTCCGTGACCAGGTGGCATTGAACTATCCGACAGGAATGCACCCTAAACTGGGTACCGATCATTATCTGAATCATGTACTCGGGGGTGGATTACAGCTTGCTGTCGATGTCACCAATGATCACCGTTTTATGGATACCATCTGCCCGGCAGGTAATATTTATACCAGTGCAGAACAGTCCAACCGTTTTTTTGAAATGTTATTGAATGGCGGCAGTTACAACGGAAAACAGATCATGAGCCCTGAAACTGTCTTCCGCGCAACGCTGCCAACGTCCACGACAAGTATTGACCGGACTCTGCTTGCTCCGATGCGTTATGCACTGGGCCCAATGCTGGGCAGTAATCCTCTAGGGGTCTTTGGTCCAATGACAGGACAGGCATTTGGTCACTTAGGATTTTCCAATATTTTATGCTGGGCAGATCCTGAGCGGGATATCAGTGTCTCTTTCATCAATACCGGAAAATCTGTGCTTGGAACACATATTCCAGCACTGGCTGCCTCTCTTTACCAGATCTCTACTCAGTGCCCGAAGGTTCCCAAAGAACAGCGCCGCTCTCTGTTTGGAACAGACCGGACTGAAACCAACCTGGTCTGAAATGAAAAAGCCCCGGACCAAGTCTGGGGCTTTTTCTGCGCTGTAGTTTCTTTTATTTTAATTATCATTGTTTTATTTATTGTCATAGTATCCGCTTCACGCGGTTTTTATTAAACATTCCATGTTTAACTTTTACTTCCCTATGTGTAATATTTTGCCATATTCACTGAATGAAAAAAGTCCACTTTTACGTATCTGTTTGTAAGTATTTTCGTACAATAAGTAAACATTATATTATTGTGTAATTTCTGATGAAAAATAAAAAGCCCTGTAGTCTCTCCCAAAACTACAAGGCTTAGCGGCTGTAAGTTTCCTCTTTTCGCTTACGTCTCTGTAAGCTCGCTGTCTAAACGACTTTATTATTATAGTTTTGCGATTATTCTCAACATTCCTTGTTGAGCAATTTGTACGGTCATCTTCTCAAAAAGTCCCCGTAAGCTCTATGCGCAAATCTCTTGAATTAATGTAAGCCATTTCGTACAAAGCCCAGTATTGTTAATAATTCTTTAACAATTCAGTTTTTGATTAACTTTTGCTAATAATCCACTATTCCTGCAAGTCTGAACACTCAATGCCTGTACAAATGAATCTGCATTCACCAATAGTGTGACTGTATTTTTTGCCCGTGTAATCGCGGTATACAACAACTCTCTGCTCAGCAGTTTTGTTGCATTTCCATCCAGTACCACCGCGGTGTGCCTGAATTCAGAACCCTGTGACTTATGAATTGTCAGTGCAAATGCCGTTTCAATATTTTTAGGTAACCGCGTAACTGCAACCCATTTATCCAGACTTGGGAAATACACCTCAAACTGTGCACTGCCATTTCTGATTCTGTTCAGACAGATACCAATATCACCATTGGACAGCCCCAGCTGATAATCATTGTAGGTCATCATGACCGGACGTCCGGTAAACCAGTCACCTTGCACTGATGCCGCGATGACCGGTCTCTCCAGCAGTCTTTTTGTTATCTGTAGATTCAGCTGATGTACGCCCGACTCACCATGGCGGATGGCTGTCAGAATCCGGTAGTCATCAAAAACGGTCACTATCTGCTGTAACATGCTTTCATCATGATCCGCTTTCACATAGCTGCTGAGTATGTCTGCATAAGTACTGTAACCATACATCAGACGATCATAGCATTCAGACCACTCTGCGGGTGTCTGTCTGTGCGAAGGAAGATATTCAAGCTGTACAACATCCTGCATATCCTTCGACAATGCGACGGGCTGTATGATGCCTGGCTGGGCGATCTGCTCAGAAAATGCTTTCAGTACATCTGCATCCGGCTGTTCTGCCTGCTGCTGAATAAAGGCAGCCATTTTTCCAATCAAGGCATCCTGCCCAAACCGACGGCTGTTGACCAGATGCACTCTGTTCTCAGCCAGTGCCGTCACCTGCTGCAAATCTGCCAGTACAGATCCAACATCAACAGATGCCAGCTGATTGGCATCACCCAACAGAATTAGCCGTGCCTGACTGGAGACAGCGGCCAGCAGCATCTGCGCCAGACTCAGATCCAGCATGGAGGCTTCATCAACCACAATAACATCATAAGGCAGAGGTTGTCGGGCGTGATATCTCGGCTTCTGTCCTGTTCCCAGTCCAAGCAACCGGTGAATCGTGACTGGTGTCAGCTGTTTCAGTTCATCTGATGCCAGTTCTGTCAGCTTCGGATCATTCAATGAGTTCTGCAGTGCTTCTTTCATACGCTGAGCGGCTTTACCTGTCGGTGCTGCCAGCGCAATTCTCAGTCCAGGTTGTGTCTGATTAAGCACGGCAATAATACGGGCAAGTGTATAGGTTTTACCTGTACCTGGTCCTCCCGTAATGATATTCAGTGACTGCGTTACACTCATCTGCAAAGCCTGTCGCTGAAATGGATCTGTCAGCAGTTCCTGATAGGCTTCAAT
The DNA here is from genome assembly GCF_002165375.2 of Acinetobacter chinensis. NCBI lineage: Bacteria > Pseudomonadati > Pseudomonadota > Gammaproteobacteria > Moraxellales > Moraxellaceae > Acinetobacter > Acinetobacter chinensis. Next base: position 399,845 of record NZ_CP032134.1, on the reverse strand, counting down.
ATTCACCGCTTCAAGTGTCTGTTGTTTTAAGCGTAAAACCTGATCTGAAAGCTGCTGCTCCAGAGACCAGTAACGGTATAGATACAGTCGCTCACCGTCATGCACAAACGGAATCACACTGTTTTCTGCATAAGCACTGTTCTGCACCATCTGTCCCAGTGTCATGACCTGGTGTTGATTGACCAGAAGACAGCTGTCCCCCTGCTGTGCAGCCAGCAACAGCTGCTGAACCAGCTGTTTTGCACTGTCTGAAACGGGTTCAGTATTATAGGGTGCGCCCAGAATATAACTGCTCCATTGCTGAATCCATTCATCCACCTGGTTTTCTGTATCGGGCTGTGAAGTTATGCTCAAAGTTTCCACATGGTTATCCTCAAAGTTATCCACAGTTTTATACGGTTTCGTGCAGCAGAACTGTGTCCGCCTGAACCGTCAGGTGCCCCAGCATTGCATCCAGTCTTAAAATAAACTCAGAAGATGGACGCCAGTAAACATATCCCTGCTGAGCCTGCCCGTTCATCCCCCTGAGATACAGATAGCTGGCTCCGCCCAGGTCACGGTCAATCTCATAATCATCCAGCTGAACCTTCAGATAACGATGCAGTGCAACCAGATAAACCGCTGCCTGCAGCCAGTAACTGGCAAAACTCATACTTTCCTGAATCGCTTCTGTCCGGTACTGCTGCTGATCTTTTCCTAAAAAATTACTTTTATAATCGGCAATGTGATACTGCTGTCCATCATGAAAAACAAGGTCAATTGAACCCTGTAAATAACGTGCAGCATTTGCAGCATTAAATTCAGGCATCACAATACCTTCATCTGCAAATAACTGGTGAATCCGTTTCACAGCTGGGACACGGTCTGCCAGTGCCATCTGAAATGGAAATTCTGACAGATATTGATCCGGCTTCAACTGCCCCAGATGAAAACTGCCCTGTAAAGGTGTATCCAGCACCTGCTGTAACCATTCAGCAATCCAGCTCAACAGAATATTTTCTGACTGTTCCTGCTCTGGAAAATCAGTCTGATAACGCGCAGTCACTTCTTTCAGTAAAATGGAATAATCATTTTTAAAGCGCCTGTGAATTTCAAGCAGCCACTCGCTGCTGTCTGCAAATTGAATATGTTCAAAAATTTCATGCAGAAAGTTTCCTGCAACCGTACCCATTGGAAAATTTGCCTTGATCCATGAAACAGGTTGATCCTGTTCCAGAACAGTATCTTCCGTTTCAGGCACATAAACCGGCTCGTCTTCAGCCCCACCGATGGATAACTCTGCAACTGCCAGTGCATCCTGAATCTGCTGTCGGGTCAGGTGCTGTGCCAGAGCACTGAAGCTGGTTTTCGCTTTGGTATAAAAACGCTGGTCAGGAAAGACCTGTGCCTGAAGATCACGCTGAACCGGACTTTCCTGCGCCATTTTACGGACTGGACGCTCCATCATCAGAGGCTCCATCACACTGCCCTGATGCTGAAAAATCTGTTCGCCCTGTCCCCGCCAGTAGGCCAGTCCACCTGTCGATTTTCCTTTGTCATCGCTCAGCATGGCATAAACCCGATAACTGGCTCGGGTCAGTGCGACATACCAGATCCGATGATGTTCTGCCAGTGCCCGTTCTTCATGCTGAGTCACTGCTGCCTGTTCAACCAGATGTTTGTCATTGACAGCCACAACCCGCTGCTGTTCCATCTTTCCAGTCCGCTCATTGAACTGTTCAACGGTAGAAAAATTCAAGGGTTTATCACGCTCTCTGAACGCTTTGTCTGCCTCAAGCAGAAAGACAATTCTGAACTCAAGCCCTTTGGACTGATGAATCGTCATCAGCTGAACTCCGGCTTCACTGGACAGACGACGCTCCATTTCCCATTCACGTTCCATCGGAGAAGTCAGCTGTTTTAAATACCAATGATAAAGATTCTGTGCCCCCTGATACTGTTCGCTGTGCTGACTGAGCACTTCATTCAGATGTCTTAAATTGACCACCGCACGTTCATTATCCCGACTGAAACTGCTGACGAGGTTCTGCCAGACACTGAACTGATCCAGACAGTAGTGCCATGCGGTCAGAAAACCCTGGTTCAGCCACATTTCCCTGATCAGATCAAACTGTTCCATATAACGGCTCAGTCCGTCCGGAAGTGCTTCAAGTTCCATTAAAGTCTGAAGATTAAATCCACACAAACGGCTTAATAACGCCCGTTTCACCTTTGGCTCATCATAAGGGAACATAATGGCAGTCAGCACAGCACCTGTATCTTTTGCCACCATACTGCTGAACACACTTTTCCTGGATGGTCGGGAGGTACGTATACCCATATATTCCAGTGCAGACTGCGCATGATCCAACCCTCGATGTCCTTTACACAGGACAGCAATATCATTTTCACAGACAGGTCGCTGGATGCCATTCTCTGAAAAAAACAGACTGCCACCCACACCCTGATTCAACAGCTGACAGACTTTCCACGCCACCTGTTCGGCTTCTTTGCTTTTATCTTCCAGCTGTATCCAGCGAAGCGGCGATGGGTTGATCTGCTGTTCATCGACCAGATCTGGATGTGGTCTGCTGCCCGCCTGCACAGGGCTGTAGATCACCTGCTCACCAAAGTCCGGTTGCTGCTGGAACAGTGCATCGACCACTTCAACCAGCGGTTTGACTGAACGATGGTTATAGATCAGGTTATACGTCCGACCACTCTGCCCTGATACGTCCATCTGGGCTTTCAGAAAGGTCAGCATGTCTCCACCACGGAAACCATAAATAGCCTGTTTACGGTCTCCAACCATGATCATGCAGCCCAGCTTAACCCTTGCAGGATTCCGCCAGACCTGTGCCAGTAAGTTATCCTGATCCTGATTGGTGTCCTGAAATTCATCGACCAAAATCAGGGGATATCGAGCATGGATATGTGCTGCAAAACGTTGACCACCTTCCTCCTGCAAAGCATCTGCCAGTGTCCTGATCTGCTGAGCAAAAGTGGTTTCACCTTTCTGCTGAAGTACCTGTGGCAAACGCTTTCTGACCTCAGTCGCCAGATGAAACTTCAGATAGCTGTCCAGCAGTTCAAGGTCAATCGTCAGTCTGTTCAGTTCCTCTATAAACACTCGCACAGCCTGAATCACAGGATGCTGTTCAAAGTCTGCCAGAACATTTTCAGGACATTTGTTCAGTGGTTTTTTCAGCAGATCAGCCAGCTGCTTCAGCGTTTCTGCATATTCGGACGCATACAGTGCATAAGCTCCCTGCTGTTGAATACCTGAGATAAAGGCAGGGAGTTTTTCAGTCAGTAAACGCTGCAGTTTTGCATGATCACGCCATTTTTTTGCCACAATGGCATGATATTCACCTTCTGCCAGATAATATGCTGACAGTGAAGTAAGCTGTGCCAGGTCAAGCTGGCTGAATGCCGTCATCTGTGCTGAAAATGCTTCCAGCTGAATATCAGGCTGCGCCACTTCCTGAAATTTTGCTGAGGAAAAATTCAGGCTGCTTTCCACAACAGAGACATAAGCCTCCTGAGATTTCAGCTTTTTATTCAACAGCAGATAATCAATAACAGGCTGTGGCTGCTGCTGTATCCATTCACGTAAGACATCATGAATCAGCAGAAAGCTGCAACGACGGGCATCATCCGTTATTTCTGCACGTTCAATTTTCCCGCTTTCAAAAGCAAATTCCCGCAGCAGTTTCTGACTGAAGCTGTCCAGTGTTCCTACAAACAGTTCATCCAGCTGATCAATCACCAGTTTCAGACGTTCACAGGCATAGGCAATACGACCTGAAAAGCCTTTTAAAACTGTTGCAAATAACGGATCTTTTTCATTTTCCGCTTTGCGCTGAATGTCCTGTTCAGTCAACTCCCTGCACTGATTCAGATACGCCAGTGTGTCCACTGCCCTGGCACGGATACGGCTTTTCAACTCTGCTGCCGCTTTACGTGTAAATGTCGTTGCAATGACCTGAGCAGGCAGATATTTTTCCAGTAAAATACGCACCATCAGGCTTGAAAGCGTATACGTCTTTCCAGAGCCTGCCGATGCTTCAATCCAGTGCAGTCCGGTAAAGTACATATCTTCAATAGGCTGTGTGGAAACCTGCGATGAGGAAAGTTTCTGAGTCATGCTTATGCTTCCTCTACAGACTGATACTGGTAAATCGGTTGATACAGCTCATGAGCAAACAGATCACAGCAATGTTCCAGCAAAGCTGTTGTATCCTGTTCCTGTAAAATAAACTGCCAGTCACGATGAAATTTTGTCGCTTCGTTGTCTTCAATTGAAAATGCACTGCTGAAACGGGCAGCATCTCCATTCCACTCTTTCAGCAGATCCCCCTGAAGCTCAGGAACTGCGTGTCCGAATTCATCCACCAGCCATTCCAGTTCTTTTGCTTTTTCTGCAGGTTTCATTAATAAAGCAGCAGGCAGAACCAGGGGCTGAGTCTGTCCATACACAAAGGCTTTGAACCAGCCCTGCAGACAGTCGCGTGCCTGAGCTGAACTCAGTCCTGTATTGATCAGAGTGACATCACTGAATACCGCGATCCGCTTCAGGTGGACAGATTCCTCATCATTTAGACCTGCATAAGCCAGCCAGAGCAGATATTCAAGCCAGACTTTTGCCCGCCGTTTCGCCCGACCACTGGAAGCATCCAGACTGACCCACTGCTCTGTTTTCTGTTCAGGGACGGTCAGGCTGATGATCAGATCAGATTGAATCCGCCACTGTTTCTGCGTGACAGGCGTCTCTTCTTCTGCATATCGGGACAGTCTTTTTTTCAGACTGTCCTGTTCCGCCAGACTGATCTGCCAGGCACTGTGCTGAACTTTTCCAACAGGTAAACGATCCATCAGCAGATCAGGATGCACTGGCTGTTCACCCTGCTTTTTTAAATAATCCCGAATGATATAACGCCCCAGTCCATCCAGCACCAGTGGTTCATTATCTTCAGGAATATCTTCAGGCTGCAGATTGGCAACGCCGAGGGTCTTTAAGTACAGGCGAGCAGGGAAAATCATATCCTTAATCCACTGACCGGCATCCAGTACAACGATCGAATCCTGTTCCAGCGGATATGAACTGTTTACCCATCCCTGACGGCTGTTCTGTACATTCTGCTGATGCAGGCGTGTTGCCACCTGAAACCACTGATCCTGATAACGAGTGTTTTCAGATAACTCATAACCGACAGGATCGAAAGGCTGCAAGGTATGCACATGGTACAGAGACTTTAACTGAGCAGGGATTTCTATCTCATGCAGCCTGATCATTGCGGCAGTTTCTGCAACTTCAGCTGAGCTGTCACAGGTGCTGGAAATCAGTGCCATGTGAGTGATCAGTTCCTGCACCACACTTGAAGGTTCTCTGACTTCGCCATCACTGACATCAAAACCATTATAGAACATCCAGAAACTCTGCTTTGCCAGCAGGAGTGCATCCAGAAATGCGCCCTGATCATCTTCAAGACGGGAGCGGTCACCCAGCTGTGGTTTCAGCAGTGCCATCAGATCAAAAGGCAGATTCTGATTGCGGTCAGGAAACTTACCGCTGTCCATATTCAACAGCACCACCAGTGAATAAGGAACCGGACGGATCTGACCAATCTGACTGAAAGTGATCTGTCCGGTAGGCACCGCCTGATCAAACTGATTGTCCAGGGTATTCTGAATTTCTGTGAGCAGATATGGCAATGGTAAATTGAGCCGTCTCAGCTCACTGGATCTGTCTGCATCCTGTTCATTCCGATAAGCCAGTGACAGCATGGTGTCATGCTTTTTCAGAATCTTTTTCACCACAGTCAGTGATTCGACTCCATACTGTTCAAATTCTTCAATTTCACGGGTCAGAATCACCAGCCACTTTTCCACACCGATCTCTGAGCCTGCAGATTTTTTCTCATGTGCAGTCATCCAGTGGCGACGCAAAGCAAAATCCTGATAAATCTGAATCAGTTTACTGACCAGCTCAAAGTCCCCAGGCAGTACCTGCGAAAAACTTAAGGTGGTTCCAAACATGGCATGTTCAGGCACGGCGACACCCAGCACCAGCCGATCCAGTGCAAATTTCAGACTGAAACGATAGTCCCTGTCATTTTCACTGAGCTGCTCTGCCAGATGCCGTTCATCCAGTCCGCGTTTAAATCCTGCCTGAATCAGCAGTTCCATTATTCTGGCGGTACTGTTCAGATCGAGTTCATAACGCAATAAAACTGCATTCAGATTCAGCCAGTCGGCAAAATCCTCAGTACTGAATCGTCCCTGCACCAGCTGAATTCTGCCGAGTACCGCACGCCAGGCATTACTGGCATCCAGCTGCGTCACGCCCGCTATTTTAATTGGCAGATAAATGCTGTTCTGTTTCGGCACATGTGGAAAGACACTGCGGATTAAGGATTCAACCTGCTTGATATCCGGTACCAGCACCAGTACATCTGACGGGCGGCGGGGCTGTTCTGCGGTACTTTGGGACAACCACTGAATCAGCTGATCACGCAGTACTTCCAGCTGCCTTAGTGCCGAATGACAGACATGAATCTGCACCGAATCATCATCCTGTTCGAGCAGATACGCATGCGGTTCAGGTTCAGCCAGATACAGAATATCGGACTGAATTTTTGTCAGTAAGCTCTTTGGTTCTTCATCCACAAAGGCATCAACCCACTGCCCCTCATCCCCCGATGACAGGCTGGACAGCAAGGAAAAGTGATCCCGTGCCTGCTTGCCGAAACGGGTCAGTAAAGGGTGTCTGGACTCACGGATTTCTGCATTAAAATTTAAGGTAAATTCATCAAAGAATTTCTGGATATCTTCATCTGTGGCTTTTGGATGCTTAGCAATAAACCGCTCTTTGACTCTCAGATCGTACTGCTTCTTCCAGTTGGGATCGACACTGTCTGCCCAGTACTCCTGTGAAGGGTTATAGTGCAGAATCACAATATCAATATGCTGTCCCAGTCTACGCAGAAAATTCAGCTGTGCAGGAGGCAGATCAAGCAGTGTAAATACGGTTACCTGTGCAGGCAGTTTTGACAATGCTTCTTCCCGAAGAACAGCATTGTCCATGATCTGCCAGAAATCTGCATCAATACTCTGCATTTCCACAAAGTCTTCATGAAAGGTATGCTGCCACAGCCAGCGTTGCCATTCTTCCAGCTGTTGTGCCTGACTGAACGTAAAAGCAGAGACTTCATCCCGGGTTTTAAAAAACTGCTGTTCCAGATTCAGCGCTTTTCCCTGTCCCCACTGCACCAGCCAGTTACCACTGCATTTACAGCCCTGCTGGCAGTTCTGCTGACATTCTCCCCGATACAGCATGTAATTACTGAAAAGAACCGAAACCCGTTCAGCCACCCAGTACAGCATGCTCTGTTTTTTCAGTTGCTTCTGCACGGGATCTGTCAGCTCAGCAGCGGCATCATAAATCCGTTGCACGATAGAAAATAAGGGATGATTTTCTGCCAGCAGATTATGTTCAGTTTCAATAAATGCTTTCAGTGTCTGATAAATCCGCCACTTCATCACCAGACGGGGAATATTGGCTTTACGGACTTTGTCTTTATTACTTAATACCTGCTGATAGGCATACCACTGAAAACCACGGATGCGCTGATGAAACAGTGTATTGGCACTGACCCCCTGCTGCTCTGAAATCTTCAGCGTCAGCCACTCCTGCACCGCAGGACCGGGCACAATAAAATGCTGTGCCTTTAATACAGAAAATGCATGTCTGGATGGTTTAATACGACTCTTAAACACACCCTCCAGCAACACATCTAGTCGCTGACTCTGAATGACATGAATTCCCATTCTTCTGTTCCTACCTTTTTATTTCATCAACCGTGCACAAAACATAAACTTTGGCTACTGTACATCTTAATGGGACTGTGGCATTTTTACAGCAACATTTCGAACAACTTACCAGGTCTGGGCATAAAAAATAATTTCAGCAATTTCCTGCCCAGAACCTGAAATCAGGTAGCGCTTCTATGAAAATTGATAAGATTCCAGACAACATTGACCCAAATTTAAACCTGGAACAGATCCGTCAGGAATGTCTGGCACTGGTAAAAAAACGCTCCTATGTCTCTGCGGGTGCTGCAGTGATTCCTGTACCGTTTTTTGATGTTGTGATTGATGTCGGAATGCTGTCTTTCTTAATTCCAGAAATTAATGCCCGCTTTGGTCTGGCACCGGATCAGATCAGTGTGTATGACCCTGCAACCAAAAAAATCCACTGGAATGAACTGCGCAAACGTGGCTTTGAATTCTCAGGTCTGGTGGTGGCACGTACTGCGGTGAAATCATCTTTAAATAATGTTGCTGCTAAAGTCATTACCAAACAGGTAACCAAATTCATTCCACTCGGTGGTTCAATCATTGCAGCCAGTCTGGGCTATATTGTGATGAAAAAAGTCGCTGAAGCGCATGTGGAAGAATGCTATAAACTGGCGAAAAACATTCAGCAGAAGCAGAATGCGAGTGTAGTGAAGTATTCCTGATCTGTTGATTCAAAAAAATGCGACTAACTCCCGTTCACACAAGGTGATGTACTGTGCCTGGCGGTATGAATGTCGCCTTTGGATGTGAGGAATAACACTCCACAAGAAAATGTGCCTCTCATCCAGCAAAGGGGTTTGTTAATTTTTCCCGGTCAAAATAAGGCATCGCCTTCACAGATCAAGTTCAACTTAGAACAATATTTTGTGGCAATATGACAGATAGAATCCCTCCCCACCTCCCTTTTCAAAGGGAGGGGTATTACTCGGACTCAAATACCATCAATCCGCATTCAACTGCTTCAATATCGCCTTAAGCACCTGAATACGCGCCGAGTATTTGTCATTGGTTGCAATCACATGCCACGGTGCATACTCAGTACTGGTCCGTTCAAACATATCTGCAGCTGCATTTAAATAATCATCCCAGCGCCCACGGTTACGCCAGTCATCAGGGGTGATTTTAAAACGCTTATGTGGCGTTTCTTCACGGGCTTTAAAACGCGCTTCCTGCTCATCCTTACTGATCGCAAGCCATAATTTGATCACCACCGTCTGATTATCCGTCAGGTGTTTTTCAAAACGGTTAATTTCATCATAAGCCCTTTGCCATTCAGCAGGTTTCGCAAAACCCTCAATCCGCTCAACCAGAACACGACCATACCAGCTGCGGTCAAAGATCGTAATTTCATTAGTTTCAGTCAGTTTCGTCCAGAAACGCCACAGATACGGACGACGTAACTCATACTGCTCAGGCGCAGCAATGGTATGGATTTCGTATTCACGGGGATCCAGTTTTTTCACAATCCGTTTGATTGCACCCCCCTTTCCTGCGGCATCCATACCCTCAAAAGCAACCACTACATTGCGTGAATCATTACGCAGTGCATCCGATACCTTACGGGTCAGTTTTTTCAGTTCTGCCTTATAATCATCCTCTGCCAGAACTTCGGTAGATGGATGAAGTAAAGTTTCAGGAACAGTCGCCTGTTTCCATCGGGTTCTTACACTCGCTTTATGTTTTGGCAACTGTTTCAAGGCTTGCAGAATATACTGTGCAAACTGCTGATCACGTACAGTTTCATCCTCACAGTCAATCACAAACCAGTCTTCGGTAAAACGCTGTCTGAGTTTCTGCACGGTGTCGTACTGTTTTTTAGTGCGCCAGTCCAGTCCAAAAAGTTTATGCCATTTCTGTTCTGAGCCATCCATATCATCCAGACGCTTCTGCAGGCTCTTCCACGGCAGATCAAACCAGATTTTTATTACATCAACATGGTTATTTTTTAGATCCTGTTCAAAAGCTCTCATATTTTCAATATAGGCATCAAACATACTGTCATCCAGCGGTCTGGACACATGCATCGCGGTTGCCATCAGATCACTGTACCAGTTGCCAAAAAATACCTGTATCTGACCTTCAGCGGGTATAAAACGCGTATAAGGCTGCCAGAATGTCTGTTTGTTTGTAAATAAATGAGCAGGGTCTGCTTTCACTCTTAAATAACGCGGGTCAACCCATTCCCTTAACTGCTTGACAGCTTCTCCCTTACCGGCAAGCTCAATGCCACTGACCAGTATGACCAGGCTTTTTGCATTATTCTTATCCCGGGTATTTTTAAGTGCATACTGTGCTTCTATCAGATCAACCGAAAGTTCATCTTCTTCACGGACTGAAAACTGTAATTGTTGTTCGAGCATGCCCATCACTTCTCTTATGTTATCTGATCAGTTCAGTATAGTGATTTCCGCCGTACCCGCCATATCAATTATGTACATCATTCTGTAATAATCCTCCCCCAGGACTGACCATATTTCAGTATGGTTTCAGTTCTACTGTCATAGCAGTGCCGTTAAACTGCCATTATGCTTTTCAAAAGATGAATCATCGGGTTTAAATATGTCCAAACTTGCAGCACTGGATCAACTGCTGGAACAATACCAGCAACTCAGCTATCACTCAGATCCTGTCCTGGAAAAACGTCTGCATGAAGCCCAGGACTGGCTGAAACAGCGCATTCAGAAAACCCATCAGGAAATGTTCAGTAAACCTGAATACCAGCTGATGGCAAAATACTTTATTAACCGCCTGTACGGTGGTCCCGAGTTCGATGAGCTTTCCCTTCAGATTGAGCGCTTACTGAAATATGCCCACAAAGCTGAAAAAATCATTCCTGAAAATGCCATTAAAACCGGACTGAAATCGGTCGGACTGGCTGTACTTGCCATGCGGTTGGATGAACAGGTTGCTGCCCAGCTGTTAAAAAACTATCCGACAGATCAACCCATTGACGATGAAATGATGCTCCAGACCCTGATTCAGCTGGATCAGAAAGATGCCCGCCTGGAACAGCTGAATCTGCTAGATGACCTCGGCACAGCGTTAGATAAATACATGCGCTCATTCATCATGCACACTGCATTTAAAATGTGTAAAGGGACTGCAGCAAAATATAAGTTTGAGCTGATGTATGACTTTATTGGTGAAGGCTTTGTGGCAATGAAACCGATGAAATCGGCAGCAAAGTTTATTCAGGAATTTACAGCCAAAGAACGTACAATTGTAGAAAATGTACATGCAGGAAAAACAAATCCTTTTGAAATATGATAAGGTCGGTGGCAGATCCGCATGATGTCCCAGCATATTTTCGGTATATTTTTCATCACAACTGCATGATGATGACTGTAAAAATCCGTAGAATCTGTCATCATGCAAAACACTGCAAGATTGACTATTTTTGTGTTCAGGAGTGACTCGAATGTCGAATGAAAACCAGCAGCCAGATGCAACAGCAGCAACGGCAGAAAAAACAGACAAAGTGAGTCCATTTCTGACTGAGCCATTACCGCAGGGTGTTGCTCAGGGTCAACAGCAGACATTACAGCAGCAGCTGACAGATACACCAATATCAGGCACTGTTCCGAAATATAACCTTCCTCGTGGTGCAAATACCGGTAATGTCGGCGCAACTACACATTTCGGTTATCAGACAGTCAGCAGTGAGGATAAAGCCCAGAAAGTGGCAGAAGTTTTCCACTCTGTTGCAGCCAAATACGACATCATGAATGACCTGATGTCTTTCGGTATTCACCGTTTATGGAAGCGTTTTGCGATCAATATGTCCGGTGTACGCCGTGGTCAGCGTGTCCTCGATATTGCAGGCGGTACGGGCGACTTAGCCAAAGTATTCAGCCGTGAAGTCGGTCCTACTGGTCATGTGGTTCTGTCTGATATTAATGAATCCATGCTCAATGTCGGTCGTGACCGTCTGATTGATGCAGGCTGTACCAATGTCGATTTTGTACTGGCAAATGCTGAAACTTTAGAACCATTTGAAGACAACAGCTTTGATCTTCTGACCATCAGTTTTGGTCTGCGTAACGTGACTGACAAAGATGCAGCACTGGCTGCCATGTACCGTGTCCTTAAGCCAGGTGGTCGCTTACTGGTTCTTGAGTTTTCAAAACCGGTCTTCGAGCCATTCTCCAAACTGTACGATCTGTACTCATTCACAGCATTACCAATCATGGGTAAAATTATTGCCAATGACGCTGAAAGTTATAAATACTTAGCAGAATCTATCCGTATGCACCCGGATCAGCGCACCTTAAAAGGCATGATGGAAAATGCAGGTTTTAAAAACTGCGATTACCACAACCTCACCGGTGGCATCGTAGCAGTACACCGCGGTTTTAAACTGTAATTGCTACAGTCCACTGAACAATATGAACAGTAAAGGTTGAATTATGTGGTCCATTCTGGCACTTGGTGCAGTTGAACGACTCATCAATCAATTTATCAATCTGGATGCGATCACCCGTATCCAGTTCAATCAGTTACAGGGCAAACTGCTGCGTGTGGTGATTGACTCACCACAATTGTCTGTTGATGTGTTTTTTGATGAACATAAAGTTCGTCTTGAACCGACTGTGACAGGCAAAAGTAATACACCATCTGTTTTTGAACAGCGCCCTTTTGATCAGACCACTGCAGTTTCGGAAGCAACTGCGACTTTACATGTCAAAAGTGTGGTTGAACTTGCCAAACTGTTTGTTGCCGATGATATTGGCAATATTCCCCTGCAAGGTGATTATCATCTGTTACAGGATATCCAGCGGATTATCCAGCAGGCTGAACCTGATTTAGCCTCGCATTTAAGTCCATGGATCGGCCCAGCGCTTGCACATGAAATCGGTAAAATTCAGCTTGCACCTAAACTGATCAAACGCTCATTACAAAGTCATTTATTTTTTGCCGAAGATTTTCTAAAAGAAGATACAGGTTTATTTGCACCGCGCTGGCAAATGGATGATTTACAGCACGATACACGTTCTCTTAACCAGAATATTGATCGGCTTGAAGCAAAAATTCTACAGCTTCAAAGTCAACTCAGTTCTGAACAACCCAGGTAAGACCATTTATGATTCCGCATATTTCCCGATTACTCGAACTGTGGCGCATTGCTGCTCACTATAGACTCGATACATTGGTTCCTGCGGAAGAATTACCTGAAAAAGCCCGCCATGCTTTATCTATTATCCGTATGCACCCTGCGGCATGGTCAAGCAAAGAGCGTAAAAACCCACTGAAGCTGAAAGAAGCTTTAGAAGAAATGGGACCTTTGGCAATCAAACTGGGGCAATTGCTTTCAACACGCCGTGATCTGATTCCACCTGAAATGTTACAGCAACTGGTTCTACTTCAGGATCGTGTTAAACCTTTCGGTTCAGATGTTGCCAAAACCCGTATTGAAGAATCGCTTAAAGCCAGCATCAACACATTATTCACACGTTTTGATGATGCACCTCTGGCTGCAGCTTCAATTGCTCAGGTTCATACAGCAGCCTTGCATGATGGTCGTGAAGTGGTGGTGAAAGTCACCCGACCTGATATCCGCAATCAGATTCTGCAGGATTTTGAAATTCTAAGATGGCTGGGCGCAAGTTTAGAGAAGCGTCTTGAAGCGGCACGTGCTGTGCATATTTCCGAAATCATTGAGAACTATCGCCAGGTCATTTTAAATGAACTGGATCTGACCTTAGAAGCGGATAATACCCGTCGTATGCGCCATTACTTCACAGGCTCAAGCATGATGTATGTGCCTGAAGTGTATATGGACAGCAAAGATGTGATGGTGGCTGAACGCATCACAGGTGTGCCGATTTCAGACATTGAAACCTTTGAAAAACTGGGCATGGATCGCAAAGATCTGGCTGAAAAAGGTTTAACGATTTTCTTTACCCAGGTGTTTCGTGACAACTTTTTCCATGCAGACATGCATCCAGGAAATGTCTTTGTTGAAACGCTGAATCCAAGCAAACCTCGTTATATTGCCCTTGACTGTGCAATTATGGGTGAGTTGTCCAAGTCAGATCAGATGACCGTTGCCCGTATGTTGCTTGCGGTAATGAACAGCGACTTTATGCAGCTGATTCAGATTGTGCATCAGGCAGGTTGGATTCCACCAGGCACAGATCAGGATGCCCTCGCCCGTGAAATGCGTCGTACGGTTGGACCGATGGTGTCTAAACCGATGCACGAACTGGATTTCGCAGGCATCCTAATTCAAGTTATGGATATTGCCCGTCGTTTCCATCTGGAAATTCCGCCACAGCTGATGTTATTACTCAAAACACTGGTACATGTGGAAGGTTTAGGCACAGACCTTTATCCTGATCTGGATATCTGGAGCCTGGCAAAGCCGATTCTGACCGAATGGGTCAAAGCACAGATGAATCCGCAGAAGAACTTAAAAGAATTAGGACAAAAAATTCCTGACCTGCTTTTAGGTGCTCAGGATTTACCAATGTTAATGATTGACAGTTTAAATGGTCTGAAAAATCAGTCTGCATGGCATTCAAAGCAACTGCATGAATTACAGATGATGCGCCTGGAGGTTGAACATCAGCAGAAACGCAGCTGGATGTTCGGTTCTATCATGGCGATTTTATTATCCATTGCCATTATTGCGCCGTGGTATATCTCAATTGTGCTGATTGTACTGGCAAGTGTTTTAGCCGTCTGGCGGGTTGCAAAGTAAAGCCACATATTCAAATTAAAAAGAGAGCTCAGGCTCTCTTTTTTTAACTCACAGTAAAATAAATGATACTGAAATCACTTTAGCCAGATATTTTGTTATCCTCATAAAAATAAAATTCACATAAATATTAAAAAAATTATTATTCAACTCAAATAAAAACCTTTAACACAATAAATAAAAAATACATATCCCTGGTTCTGGTTATATTTCAGTTAAATATAAGACAAGCAACACAAAGATAAATAAAAACCATTATTTATTTTAAAATTTAAATACCTGGTTTTTGGTATTTATTGTTTAATTTCAACAACTAACAACCCACTATTTACTATAATATTCATGTTTATTGATATTTTTAAAAAATCAAATCGAACAATAAATCCTTTTTAAAAACAATATAATAATTATAACAAAAATTTAAAATAAAAAAATTAATCAAATGCAATAAAACAAAAAATTCATTTTTTTAAAATAAAAATAAACCTTACTTTAATAATAATTTTTTTTTGATATAAGTGATTAAAATTATTTAATTACTTTTTTATTGGGGAATAAATCAATATGTCTCGCTATCAAACAATCAAACATTCTGTATTAGCAATCGCTATAGGCTCATTAATCACTGCTTGTGGTGGCGGCGGTGGTGGTGGCAGCTCAAATCCATCAACACCGTTTACACCTAAAACAGTATCCGGGGTCGCTGTTGACTTTTATCTGAATGGTTCAACCGTTACCTTTGATGACTGTAATGGCGTAAGTACTACTACAGGCGCTCAAGGTACTTTCTCTTTCACAACTCTTGCAAACTGTACCAGTTCAGCACTGACAATACGTGGCGGCACAGATATTGTTACTGGTCAGGCTTTTACTGGAACGCTGAAAGTTAAAAAAACAGATCTTCAGAATTTCGCATCAGGCAAACTTGTTGCAAGTCCTCTGACTTCACTTGAATACTACCTGGGCTCAGCAGATTTACAGACGATACTGAACAACCTTGGCATCACCTCTGTCACAGCAGCAAATATCAGCACATTTGATCCAGTAACAGCGGGTACTGCAAAAGAAATGGCTGCCGTTTTTGTATTACAGCAGCTGGCAACCCAGATTGAAGACAGTTTACAGGCTGTCAGCAAAGGTGATGGCTCTACAGCACTGACACAGGATGCCGCAACTAAAATTGCATTTGAATCCATTGTCAGTATTCTGAAAAACCAGAATACAGCTCTGTTTAATGCCAACGGTGATCTTCAGACGACTGTCCTTGCAAATATTGTCGACAGTGCAGTCAGCACTGCTGAAACCGTGATTGCAGATCCATCTACAGCAATTGATACCTCTGTAACAGATCAGATTCAGACAAATATCACCACTGTCTCCGATATTGTACAAAGTGTTACTGCCAATGGTACAGGTGCAGACCTTCAGTCCGCTTTAGTTGCTGATCAGGCCAAACTCAATGAAATTAAAGAAAACCTGAAAACCCCTGTTTACAGTGATTTTTCCTTAGGTCATTACTCTTTGGCTGACATTAAGGCTTCAACTGCTGCGGCACCACTCAACATTGATCTTGGTGGTCTGCAGGCTGCTCTGTCTGCTAAATTCAAACTGGACAACACCAAGTCAGAATTAACCGACACCATTAAACTTGGCTTTAAAGTTGTTGCAACACGTGGCTCCCTGACTGAAAACATCGATATCAGTATCAGTAATCTACGTATCACCTTCAATACTGCTGGTGACATTATCAGTGCAACAGTACCTAAGGATGCGGTCATCACACTTCAGTCCAGCCTTAAAGGTATACAGCAAACTGAATTTGTCATGCTGAACGATAAGCCTCTTGAAATTCAGGCAGGTGCAGTTTCCCTGTACAGCATCATCAGCAATACCCCAACACTGCAAGGTTATTACAACCAGTACTTTAACCAGCTGGCTGTTGGCGATGTGATTGCAACAACAGCTTATGTACTTCCTATCACCTATGTAATTGATCCGTCACTGGGGCTTGGCACTGGAACATTTGGTGGCTTTACAGGTGCAAGTGTAACGGGTTACTTAAAACTGAACTGATTGTTCTCCAGAGTCAGCCTTCGGGCTGACTTTCCCTCTCCCTCTCCAATTCCCACGCCTTTCTTATGAAACGTTTTGTATTGACTCTGCTGGCAGGTTATACCTGCATGTCTGTATTACAGGCAGCTCCTTCTGATCCATTTCTTTCATCCAGCTTCACTACCGACCAGCAACCCAGACTGCATCTGACAGCCAGTTTTGATGCTGTGAACGACACGATTGATTTTGCGGACTTCAGGCAAAGTGAGGGACTGAGTGACAGCAGTACTGGTGACTATCAGGGCTTCCACCTTGCGGCAAATTATCAGTTCCATCCACAATGGTCTGTAGATGCTGAATACTGGAAAAGAAAAATAGATTTTGCTTCTGACACCAACAATATTGACAGTATGCTGCTCGCTGTTCGCTATAAACCTGAACTGAATCTGAGTAAAAAAAGCAGTCTTTCTTTACGTGCAGGTATATGGGGAAATCAGGCAAATGAGCTGAACAAATCAACGCCAACCCGTATCAATCAGCGTAATTATGAACAGGTTCAGGTCAGTCAGCCTGAAGATATTCAGTTCCAGCTGGATGGTATATTTTCACACAAAATTGATCACATGAACCAACTGAATCTGTTTACCGGAAGTGGTTACAGTAAAGTAAAAGTGAACCGTCTCGATATACAGACTCAGTCCCGTGGCTGCCTGATGAATATCGCCATTCACTCAGATAACCGCTATTACGGACAGCTTGCCCGCCCCTGCCAGATCGATAACATGCTGATGACCAAAATGAATATTTCTGGTAATGCCGCTGAATATGGTATTGATATCCAGAAAGACCTCAACTATGAAGCCTGGTTTGCTCATTTTGGAGGATCATGGAGCTGGCGCTACAGAGCATTTGAATCTCAGCTAGCTTATCAGTATCAGCACCTGTGGCGCAAAGATATAGATGATCGGGTCAGTTCTTTCGGCAGCAGCCCAATCAGCAACAATCATACTTTTGCAGCAAAAATGAGTTATGACTTCAGCCCACAGCTGACCGGATTTTTCCAGGGTGAACTGTACCAACATAATTTCACAGGGAATATTCCATTTCTATATAATGGCGTCACAGCTTCACGTCTGGACCGCAGATATGGACTGGCATCCCTGGGGATCACTTTCCACGGTTTCTAAACATCTCCTGCTCAGCATCCAGGGTGACTCTCAAGTCACCCACTGACACCTCTCGCCATTGTTCATCACTCCCTCACCACTAAAATAGCCCTATCCGTTTGAGTGAGTGAACCCATGACCCAGATTCTACAAAAACGCCCGGCTGCATTAAATATCCAGACAGGCACACTTGCCAGACAACTCATTCAGAACGAAGGACTGCAAGCACATCATGTTGACATCATTCCTGGTGCGGCAGGTGGTCCAAAAGGCATTGGTTTAATGGGTCTTGACCAAGCCATTTTCGGTGACTTTCTGCAACGTGAAAAACAGCGCCGTTACCTGATCGGTTCATCAGTAGGCGCATGGCGTTTTGCAAGTCTCATTGCACAAGGTGAAAAAAAAGGCGCGGAACAACTGGCAGAACTGTATATTAATCTACCCTTTCATAAAGGCATGAAAATCGCTGATATTGAGAAAATATCACGTGATATGTTGCATGGGATATTAGGCGATCAATCTGAAAAACTGGTCACTCACCCTGATTATCACCTTGCGATTATCGCTGCTAAGGCAGAGCATATTTTCCAGAGTGATCAGAAGCTTGCCTTATACAGCTCACTTTTGGGCATCATTGGCAGTAATGCTGTTTCACGTAATCACCTCAATAAATTTATGCAACGGGTGATCTGTCAGCCTGGACATTTCCCACAGTTTAAAATTCAGGACGATGCCTTTAAAACCCATTATGTCAATTTTAATACCAACAATGTTGCCGACTGGCTCATGGCTTCAGGTTCAATTCCAGGTGTCACCCCGGCAGTGAAAAATATTGCCGATGCACCACAAGGCGCATACCGTGATGGCGGTCTGATTGACTATCACATCGACTTGCCTTTCGACAGTAAAGGGATTGTGCTGTACCCACATTTCACCGACAGCATCACCCCTGGCTGGTTCGATAAAATGTTCAAATCCCGCAAAGCCAATCCTGAAAATCAAGCACGGACTTTACTCGTTTCACCGTCTGCGGAATATCTGGAATCATTGCCTTTAGGACGTCTCCCTGACCGTAAAGACTTTGTCATGAAAGGTTTGTCGGACAGTGAGCGTAAGAAATTATGGCGACAGTCTGTAGCTGAAAGTCAGCGTATGGGTGATGAGTTTCTGGAACTGGTAGAAAAACAGAGTTTTGCAGATGTGATGGTGGATTTATAAATCGCTGAAAAGTTCCCTGTGAAGAAGAGATCCATCAGTTAAGCAAAATGACTGGAAAATCCCTAAAACCTCTCCCAACTCTGAGCCATGTATAGTGCAAGGAGAAAGAGAGGAACCTCCTGTAAGAAAATGATTTTTATTAATCTTGCGTAGCTGAGTTACTCATCCCTCCTTTAAAAAGGTGAGAAACAGTTCCACAGGGAAGATTCAAAAAATATTAACTGATCAGCATGACTCTGTAACATTGGGCTGAGCGAGAATTAAAATTTTTCCATACATTTATAACTTGCTTAAGCTGTTTAATTTGCTAAATTTAAAACAATTAAAAATACACATCTGAATAATGATTCAAACAGGAAATCTAAATTGTGCCATCATCGGAGCAGGAACTGCAGGGCTTGCCACGGCAATCCTGTTTGCTCAACAAGACATTCACATCACCTTATTTGAAAAAGCTGAAAAACTCGAACCTGTCGGTGCAGGCTTACTGCTACAGCCTTCAGGACTTGCGGTATTTGAACACTTAGGTGTATTGGACGATGCTGTAAAATTGGGTGCAATCGTGACAGGTTTAGAAGGACAACTACCCAATGGATCTAAACTGGTGGATAGCCATTATGCTCAGGCACATCCTGATTTTTATGGTCTGGGTATTCACCGAGCGACCCTCTGTCATGTCCTTGAAAATAAATGCCGTGAATACCCTGAACTCATCACATGGCACATGAATGCTGATATTCAAAGACTTAAAGAGTCTACAGATGAAATTCGTGTGTATGGCACTATCAATGGTGAAAAATTCGATCAGGCTTTTGACTGTGTGATTATTGCCAATGGCGCAAGAAGTGAACTCAGACCCAAATCGTGGGTCAAAGTCGATCAAGCTTATCCATGGGGTGCAAAATGGACGATTGTTCCTGAATGTTTAGACTTCAACCCCCAGATCCTGCATCAGTTTTATGATAAATCCAAAATCATGATGGGAATACTGCCAACAGGTGCTGTACCGACTGCCCCAGAGCAACGGCTTTCAAGCATATTCTGGAGTTTACCGACAGATCAACTGGGTCATTTTTTACAGACCAATCAAGCACGTTCAGAATGGTTAAAGGAAGTCTCAAAACGTTGGTCACCCGTTGCAGACTGGTTGGAACAGGTCATTGCCAATCCAGAAGAAAAGCAACAATGGCTTTCGGCAAATTACCGTGATGTGGTGATGTCTAAATTTGGCGAGGGACGCATTGGTGTGATTGGCGATGCTGCACATGCGATGAGTCCGCAACTTGGACAAGGTGCAAATATGGCACTTTTGGATGCATGGGCACTGGGGCAAGCGGTACAGCATGCGAGGCAGAATGAATCAGTAGATTATCCACAACTTTGGAAAACTTATCACCAGCATCGTCAAAGTTCGACGGCGTTCTATCAGTTTTTAAGTCGTTTACTCACACCACTCTATCAATCGGAACATTGGTGGGCGGGTGGGTTCCGTGATCTGACCTTTTCATGGATGTACCGAATCCCCTACTTCCGTAAAGAAATGGCGATTACCGTTTCAGGACTAAAATCGGGGATGTTCAGTCAGATGAAGCATGAGGATATTGCTGAATCATCGCGTCAAAATAAAAACAGTGAATTATTCTCAAAACAAAAAGTTGGATAAACATTTCCCTAATTCAGATTCAAATCACGTAGACTATAGAGCGCTACGATGTCAACGTAGCGCTCTTAAAACTTATTAACCTGGTGAAATCCTATGAACAATCTGCAATGGCTCGATGAAGTAAAATTTAACGAACAAGGACTTATTCCTGCTATTGCACAGCATCATCAGACTGGACGCATTCTGATGGTGGCATGGATGAACCGTGAAGCCTTACAGCTGACTGCTGAGAAAATGCGTGGCGTGTACTTTTCACGTTCTCGCAATAAGCTGTGGTTCAAAGGCGAAGAGTCCGGACATTTCCAGACCGTTTATGAAATCCGTTTAGACTGCGATGCAGATGTAATCGTACTGCAGATTGAACAGGAAGGTGGCATCGCCTGCCATACAGGTCGTGAATCCTGTTTCTACCGTAAACTCACTGCAAATGGCTGGGAAACTGTCGATGCGCAACTGAAAGACCCAGATTCCATTTATGGCGCAAAAGGCGAGCAGTCCACAAACCCACATACACTGGCAATGAATGCTTCAAATGCCCAGTCTGAACAGGTTGAAGTGCTGGATTACTTAGGCAAAATGATGGCTGAGCGCAAAAAAGCTGATCCTGAATCGTCTTATGTTGCCAAGCTATATCACAAAGGCTTAAACAAAATTTTAGAAAAAATCGGCGAAGAAAGCTTTGAAACCGTGATTGCAGCGAAAGAATACCAGGCACATGCCAGTGAAGACAATAAAAACGACTTAATCTATGAAGTGGCTGATGTATGGTTCCATACTGTTGTCATGCTGGGTTATTTTGATCTGGATGTTCAGCTTGTACTGAATGAACTGGCACGTCGTCAGGGTCTTTCTGGTCTGGTTGAAAAAGCCAGCCGCAGCCATTCATAAACAGACTGATCAGTTCCATGTCCGGGCAGAATAAACCTAAAGCAACGTATGAGCAGGCAACCGCCATAGACAACGCTCGGCTTGGGAAATCATTCAAAGTCATTGCGTATGCAGGTACCGGTAAAACCACGACTTTACAGATGATCAGTGATGCCATGCCTGAGCGGCGTGGCATGTATCTGGCATTCAACAAAGCCATTGCATCTGAAGCTCAGAATAAATTTCATCGGGGTGTGGACTGCCGTACATTTCACTCCCTGGCATTCCGCAGTGTTCCCCGTGGCGTCACAGATAAACTGCGTTTACCCCGTTTAAGCCCTGGCTTTATGGCAAAGGAATACCGGCTTGAACCTGTAACTTTGCGTCGTATGATGGGCGGACGCTATGAAAAATATGTGCTGATGCCCTCGCGTCTTGCCAGTCTGGTCTCCAATGCTGTCAGTTATTTCTGCTCAACCAGTTCACAGTATCCTGCGCCACGGCATTTACAGACACCGAGTTGGTTACATCCCGATGATGTCGAAGCCTTACAGAAACATTTATATCCTGCGATAGAACGTCGCTGGCTTGAATCCATTGACCCAGCTCATCAGGCAGGTATCGGTCATGATATCTATCTGAAATTATGGGCACTGTCGAGTCCGAACATTCCAGCAGACTATGTTCTGTTTGATGAAGCCCAGGATGCTGATCCGCTGATGCTGGGAATTTTATTAAGACAGAAAAATACGCAGGTCATTTATGTCGGAGACGCACATCAGCAGATCTATGCCTGGCGTGGTGCTGTCAATGCCATGCAGCAGATGCCCCTGCCTGAGTCCCGTCTGACCACATCATTCCGTTTTGGTGAAGAAATTGCACACAATGCCAATGCCATTCTGGGAGCACTCAACGAAACTGTTCCTCTGATGGGAAATTCCCTGCTGAATTCAAAGGTCGTGAACAAACCACATACCCGCCTGCATGATGCGATTTTATGCAGAACCAATGCCCGCGCTATGGAGCTGTTGCTGGCGGGACTGGTGCATGGAGATAAAGTCAGCCTTCAGGCAGATCATGCCCGTCTGAACCGTTTTGTTGATGCTGCAAGTATGCTGAAACAGGGACGCAGAGTGACTGATGTACCTGAACTGGCCTGGTTCAATTCCTGGCATGATGTTCATGAATACTGCGAAACCAATGACGGCAGTGACATTAAGCCATTGGTCAAACTGGTGGATGACCATGGAACTGACCCGCTGAAACGGGCACTTGCCAAAATCACTCCGATTGATCAGGCAGATTATATTATTTCCACAGCACATAAAGCGAAAGGACTGGAATGGAACCGTGTCCATATCGAGGACGATTACCAGTTCAAGGTCAATGAACATGACCATAAAATTACAGATGAAGAATTACGGTTACTGTACGTCGCCTGTACTCGTGCTAAAGTAAGCTTAAATATTCACCATATCTACGATCTGATTCAACAATTAAAAAAACAGATGCCTGTTTCCCTGCGGACTAAAGCAGGATAACGGTCACTCATCCGCAGGTGCACCATGAAAGTCAAATCCATACAGCTTAAACATATTGGTCACTTTACAGATATACAGATTACTTTCCGTCTACAGGATACTGCCATTACGGTCATCAGTGGACCGCAAGGCAGTGGGAAATCACTGATCCTGAAACATCTGTATCAGTCACTGACCTGGTTTTCTGCCCGTTACAGAGATCCACGTAATGCAGGTGTTGTGATTTCAGATCAGGATATTCTGCTGAACCGTCTACAGGCAAAAGTGGATATCCAGGTGAAGATTCCTGCCGAAGTTGGACAGCTTCCCGAATCATCAGATAAAACTTCCGTACTGACTGCCGAATGTCAGTGGCAACTGTATAAAACACTGAACAGTAACGGAACTGGTATCAGCAAAGTTGAAACTCAGCAGCTCGAAGCACTGACTGTGCTGTACCAGCATGCCGTAAAACAGGATCCCTTACAGGGACTCCCCTTGATTGCCTACTATCCTGCGGACAGGTTCATACACGAAATCAATCTGCTCAGTAAAAACAATCCCGCGGTTTTTCAGCTCAGTCATGCCTACGACAATGCCATCATCCCATTCACCACCTTTTCCCGCTTTTTTGAATGGCTACGTGAAGTCAGTGACTGTGAAAATGCACAGACTGCACAGTTACTGCAACAATGGCTCGATGAACAGTCTCAGGCACCGTCCAGTCATTCACAGACCCTGTGGCAGACTCATGCACAGTTACACGCGCCTGGACTTAAAGCACTGCGCGATGCTTTACAGACTGTATTGCCTGAAATAGAGCAGCTTTATATCCAGTATCATCCAGCTTTACAACTGATGGTCCGCTATCAGGGAAAAACCATGCTGTATCAGCAACTGCCAGGCAGTCTGAAAAACTGGATTGCACTGACAGGAGATATCGTCCGTCGGATGTGCCTACTCAATCCGCTCAGCCTGTATCCGTGTCTGGAGGGTGAAGGTGTGCTGATGATTGATGCTGTAGATAATGGACTGGATGAAACCCACAGCATGGAAATACTGGACAGACTGCATCGGGCATTTCCGCAGTTACAGATTATTGTTTCCTGTTGCCGTCATGAAGTGATCGAGTCTGCCGAGCAGTATCAGTGTTTCCGTATCGAACAGCAGCAGTTACATGAAGTAAACTTCCATCAGTTTTCCACTGAATTTCAGCATCTTTATCAGGAAATCATGCAGTCAGCAGAAGTCCCTCTGAGTCTGAATGATCCATCATCCACAGAATCTGACCGGATACAGCAGATTCTTGAACAGATTCAGACTCTGAATCCAGCAGAACAGAAACAGCTGCTGATGCTGATTCAGTCTGACGATGACACATCTTCCCATGAGCATCTGCAATAATTCTGCTGACGGATAAATGCTGGAAATACCTATTCTGTAAATCCAGCATTTTCAGAGATAAAATGTATGATTGCTTTTTAATCACACTATGCGTTGATCAGTCAATCCATGCCCAGTCAGACACATGAACCACTGAACAGTGGCGTAGAATAGAACAATGCGCAAAAAAGATTGATGTTGTTTTATTCATGTAATAATATCGAATTAGATTAGCTTTTTCATAGTAAAATCCGATTTACTATGACCTTTTTCAGGTTGCGCAACACAATCTGTATATTTTTAACAAACTCAATGCGGCTTTCAGGATTGAGAAATTTGGATCGTTCCTTGCGGCCCTGTAATCCCTGAAAGATAAGATTCATCCAGGTTTCTGACCTGCTCAAGACAATGGATACGAGCGTGCTGCCAATTATTGTATTGTTACCCTTAGTACTCGGCACAACCCTTGTCTCGTGGCTGAAGCAATTCTCTCGCGGGGTAACGGCTTTCGGAGCGATCGGAGTCAGTCTGACAGTCTTTGCACTGTTACTGACTCAAGCCAACAGTGTTTTCAATGGTGCTGTCATCAGCCAGAGCTGGGAATGGCTCCCTCAGGCAGGTATAAATCTCAGCTTTCGCCTGGATGCCCTTGGACTGCTGTTCGCCCTACTGATCAGCGGCATAGGGACGCTGATCTATATTTATGCTTACTATTACCTTAGCCCTAAAAACTCACTCAGCAAATTATACTTTCTGCTCATGCTGTTCATGTCAGCCATGCTGGGAATTTCGCTGTCCAATAATTTAATTATTTTACTTGTGTTCTGGGAGCTGACCAGTATTTCTTCTTTTCTGCTGGTCGGATACTGGAGCAATTATGAAGCAGCTCAGCGTGGTTCACGTATAGCGCTGACCATTACAGGTATGGGTGGTCTGGCCATGCTGGGGGGCTTTGTTCTGCTGGGGCAGATCACGGGAACCTATGAAATTGATCAGCTGTTCAGCATGAGCTCGCAGATTCAGCAGCATGCACTGTTTGTGCCTGCACTGTTGCTGATTTTACTGGGTGCTTTTACCAAAAGTGCGCAGTTCCCGTTCCATTTCTGGTTACCCAATGCAATGGCAGCACCAACACCGGTTTCTGCCTATCTGCATTCTGCCACCATGGTCAAAGCAGGGATTTTCCTGCTGGCACGCTTACTGCCTATCTTTGCCGGTGCTGCGCTCTATCATAACATTGTGACTTTTACAGGTTTATTTACCCTGTGTATGGCTGCATTTTTTGCCATTTTCAAAGAAGATCTGAAGGGTCTGCTTGCCTATTCCACCATCAGTCATCTGGGGCTGATTGTCTGTCTGCTTGGAATCGGCTCACCGCTGGCCGTTGCAGCCGCTGTTTTCCATATTATCAATCACGCGACATTTAAAGCCGCCCTGTTCATGATTGCAGGTATTGTAGACCATGAATCAGGTACACGGGATCTGCGTAAACTCAGCGGTTTATGGCAGTTACTGCCGTTCACAGCAACACTGACCATGATCACTGCGGCATCCATGGCAGGTGTTCCACTGACCAATGGCTTCCTGTCCAAAGAAATGTTCTTTACTGAACTGCTGGCAAATCTGAGCGGTCCGGTCATGGTGGTTTCTGCCATTACAGCAACCCTGGCAGGTGTTTTTGCGGTCGCCTATTCTGTCCGACTGGTTCACGGTGTGTTTTTTGATGGTCCTGTCGGCAAAGATGTTCCAAATAAAAATGCACATGAACCTGCTTTCGGCATGCGCGCACCTGCAACTCTGCTGGCTGTTCTGTGTATCCTGGTCGGTATACTGCCTGCCCTGCTGGTGGAAAAAATTGTCAACAGCACCACGCAGGCAAGTACTCAGTCTGCTGTGTTTGAGGGAACTCACCTTGCCATCTGGCACGGTTTTAATCTGCCTTTGCTCATGAGCCTGATTGCACTGTTGGGTGGTCTGATTTTCTATTTTTCATTAGCCAAAGGTGGAAAAATCAGAGAGATAGATCTTGATCCTGCTTTAGGTAAATTACAGGGCAAAATCCTTTTTGAACTGTTCCTGAAACATCTGCTTCTGACGTCCAGAAAAATCAAACGTGCAACCGAAAATGGTTCTCTGCAAAGCTATCTGGTATGGATTGTTGCTTTCAGCATTGTGATTGTAGCCATGCCGCTGTTATCACAGGGACTGACAACAGGAACCCGTGAGCTGACGCATGCCTCAGCCATTGCAATTGTTTTATGGCTGCTGCTGTTCTCTGCCTGCTGGATGATGCTGTGGTTCCACCATGAACGTATTAAAGCAGTACTGATCAGTGGTGCAGTCGGACTGGTGGTTACGATGATTTTCGTGACCATGTCAGCACCGGATCTGGCACTGACTCAGATCACAGTTGATGTGGTTACAACGGTTCTTCTGCTGATGAGCCTGTCATTGCTGCCACAGTTAACCCCCTATGAATCCAGCCGTTCAAGACGCTGGCGCGATGCCATCATTGCCATCTCAGCTGGACTCGGTATTGGCTGGATTTCATGGCTGATTATGACCCGTGATCACAGCTCCATTTCATGGTTCTTCATGCAGCAGTCCATTCCTTTGGGCGGTGGTACAAATGTCGTAAACGTGATTCTGGTCGATTTCCGTGGATTCGATACCTTTGGTGAAATTACAGTCCTGGGTATTGCCGCTGTGGGCATACTGTGCCTGATGGATGGTATGCGTTCACATGGTACGGTCATGACTCAGGGACTGACGTTCCGTTTCAATCCATCTCCACTGATGTTCCGCATGACAGCTTCTTGGGTTCTGCCGCTGGCACTGGTGGTCAGTCTGTATATTTTCCTGCGTGGACACAACCTGCCAGGCGGTGGATTTATTGCAGGGCTGATTACTGCACTGGCATTGATCATTCAGTATATTGCGCTGGGTCAGGATAAAGCAGAACAGTTACTCAAAGCAAAATCCGGACGGCTCTATGAAACCTGGATTGGAACGGGTCTGGTGATTGCAGGTCTGACAGGTCTGGGTTCCTGGTTCTGGGGACGGCCGTTCCTGACCAGTGCTCATGTGTACGTCTCACCTCCTGTGATTGGTGAAATGCATCTTGCTTCAGCCGCACTGTTTGACCTGGGGGTCTACATTACTGTGGTCGGTGCAACCATGCTGATGATTTCAATACTGGGCGACTCCCGTCACTCCAGCATGTCTGGCCCATTGCCGAAGGGAGAATAAGATGATCAGTCTTGAATTTTTAGTCGCCTCTGCGATTGGCTTACTGGTGGCTACAGGGATTTACCTTGTCTTGAGGGCACGTACTTTCCCTGTGGTACTGGGGCTTGCCATGATTGGTTATGCCGTCAATATTTTCCTGTTCAGCATGGGACGTTTACAGATCAATGCGCCTGCTGTACTGACTTCTGCCACCAAAGCAACAGATCCTTTGCCACAGGCACTGGTACTGACTGCAATTGTGATTGGCTTTGCCACGACTGCGTTTATTGTTCAGCTGGCATTGCGAAGCCGTTATGAGTCAGGTACAGATCATGTGGACTCCAAAGAAGAGCCCGTTATTACCGATTTACGTGAGGATGAGCCATGATGAATGATCTCCTCAGTTTCCTGAATCAGCACACCCCGGTTTTCAGTATTCTGATTCCTGCATTTACAGCATTCATTCTGTTATTACTGGGCAATCCAGGTTCTGGCTCACTCGCTCATGACTGGCGTCAACCCTGGAGGCGCAGCATCAGCTGTATTTCCTCCCTGCTCGGACTCAGCACAGCTGTTTTTTATCTGGTTCAGGCGAGTCACGGTCAGATCATTATTTATAATCTGAGTGAATGGGCAGCTCCTTTTGGCATTATTTTAGTGCTCGATCAGCTGTCTGCATTGATGTTGGTTCTGACCTATGCCCTGTCCGTACCGATCTTATGGTTTGCCAGTAAGCAGTGGGATACCCGTGGACGTTATTTCCATGCCATGTTCCATTTCCTGCTGATGGGGCTGAGTGGTGCATTCCTGACAGGCGATCTGTTCAACCTGTTCGTATTCTTTGAAATCCTGCTGATGGCGTCCTACGTCCTGTTACTGCATGGTCAGGGGAAAGCCCGTTTTCATCTCGGCATTCATTATGTCACCATTAACCTGCTTGCTTCTGCTCTGTTCCTGATTGGACTGGGAATAATCTACGGCAGTGTCGGCAGTTTAAATATGACCGATGTTGCCCGACTGATGCCATTGCTTGAAGCAGATCAGCACCGTCTGGCTGTTGCAGGTGGTTTGCTGCTGTTCGTTGTTTTTGGTATCAAGGCAGCAATGCTCCCTGTCGGTTTCTGGTTACCTAAAACCTATGCTGTTGCCGCTACACCCGTGGCTGCCATATTTACCATTATGACCAAAGTCGGTGTTTATGCGATTTTACGGGTCAACGGTACGGTCTTTGATGATCCAGTCAGTCAGAAGATTCTGAGCAGCTGGCTGTTGCCTATCGGACTGATCACTTCCCTTTATGGCGTGATCGGAGCTATTGGTGCTGAACGTCTGCGCCGTTTTGTCGGCTTCATGATTCTGTCTTCAATCGGTACCATTCTGGTGGCACTGTCTCTGTTCAATACTCAGGCCTGGTCAGCAGCACTTTATTATCTGGTACACAGTACCATTATTGCAGCAGCTTTTTATCTGCTCAGTGGATGGATCACGTCTCAGCGTGGTGAATTCAAAGATCATTTCAGAATTGCACCGCAGATGAAACAGCAGAAAGCTGTCTCTATCAGCTTCTTTATTATTGCCATGATGATGGCAGGACTGCCGCCTTTCAGCGGTTTTCTCGGTAAAGTTTTTATCCTGCAGGCAACCGCAGGTCATGCATGGCAAGGCATTATTATTGCCGTTGTACTGATTGTCAGTCTACTCAGTATTATTGCATTTACCCGTGTCGGCTTCATTCTGTTCTGGCGGGCAAGCCGTCCTGAAGAAAACACCGAACAGGCTGCGTTCAGGGAATACCAGGCTTTACCGGATAAAGCACCTTTGCGGAATGATGTCACGATCTATGCCCTGCTGACCGGACTGATTTTATACGTTGTCTTTGCCTCACCTGTTCAGCAGTATACTTTCAAGGCAGCTGCTCAGATTCAGAACAATGCGCTGTATGAAGCAACCATCCTGAAACAGGATCATAACCGAGAGACTATCAGTGTTCAGCCATTTGATCCTGAAAACCTGCCTGAGACCAAATATAACGGTGAATCAGTCGATCCAAATGCTCATCTGATTCCTTATACCATCAGTGAAGATACACTGGAAGGCGAGCATATTTCAGAATTCAAGCGACGTCAGATTCTGAATCAGGACTCACAGATCAGCCCTGATAATGAACATGATCAGCTCAAACCTATGGAGCCATGAGTATGCAAGAAAAAACTTTCTGGAATCGCTGGCTGCCACATCCATTTGTTTCTGTGATTGTCGCACTCAGCTGGATTATGCTGGCTCACAGCCTTGAAGCAGGCACCATTCTGATGGCGCTGATTCTTGCTGTTGCCGTGCCCCGTATGGTCAGCCCGTTTATTGAAAGCACGCCCAACATCAACTGGATTGAGGCTCTGAAACTGTGCTTTGTTGTTTTATGGGACATTATCATTTCCAATATCCGGGTCGCAAAACAGGTCCTGGGTCCTATGGATAGTCTGCATCCCAAATGGTTCAGGGTTCCTCTTGAAACACAGCATGATGAAGTGAACACGCTGCTCGCGATGATCATTACCACAACTCCTGGAACCGTTACAGCAGGGATTGACCAGGACAAAGGTGACATTCTGGTACATGCGCTGAGCAGTGATGATCCTGAGCAGGAAATCAGAGATATTAAAACGCGCTATGAACAGCCTTTAATGAAAATTTTCAATGTGCAACCAGGAGAATCATCATGAGCATTCTGCCTTATGCGCTCAGCTTCTGTATGTTCTGCATCACCATCTCCATGCTACTTTGCCTTTACCGCATTGTGATTGGTCCATCCATTGTAGACCGCTTACTTGCACTGGATACCTTATTTTTAAATGCCACCTGCCTGATTGTTATTCTTGGCATTTACTGGGTCAGCACTTCCATGTTTGAGGGGGCATTACTGGTTGCCATGCTCGGCTTTGTTTCCACAGCAGCGCTGGCACGTTATTTCACGTCCGGTCATGTCATAGATTAAGGAGAAAAGATATGCAGCTTCTGATGGAAATACTCGTCTCCTTCTTCCTGATCATTGGTGCTTTTTTTATGCTGGTCGGCGGTATTGGAATGGTTCGCCTGCCCGATCTGTTTATGCGGCTTCACGCTCCGACCAAGTCCAGTACTTTAGGACTGGGCAGCTTCCTGATAGCCGCCATGATCCATGCAGCATTTAATGGCCGTTTTGGGTTTGCCGAACTGCTTCTGACTTTACTGGCGTTTATTACCGCGCCCGTATCTGCAAACCTGATTGCACAGGCAGCCTTACATTTACGTTTACGCTCCATGAGTGGCAATGTACCTGAATCACTTGAACGCCCTCTGCCCTGGCAACGGAAACGCAAAAAAATATTCCGAAAATACCGCAACAATCAACAGTGACCGACTTTCAGAACAATCAATCTGAAAGTCGTATCCAATAAAAAAGCCACCCGAAGGTGGCTTTTTTATGGCTGTGTTTATTAAAACAGCTTATTCATCATCTTTTTTTGCTTCTTCAGCAGGAGGTAAATCCTTCACTGCTTCAGCAATCAGACCAAACATATAGTTGCCATATGCATTAGTTTTGTCATAGTGGAAACGCAGACGTGGCGTAATACGTGTCTTAATACGATGTCCAAGTTCATGACGCAGGAACCCTGATGCCTTATTCAGGACATCCAGTGTTTCTTTATTTGCCACTTCACTCTGCTCATCGCCAAGCTCACGTCCCATTACAGTAACATAAACTTCTGCATAGCCTAAATCAGGGCTAACTTTCACCGCTGAGATGGTCACCAGACCACCCAGACGTGGATCTTTGAGCTCCTGACGGATCAGTTCAGAGAGCTCTCTCTGAACTGTGTCTGCCATACGCTTAAGACGCTGACTACCCGCCATTAAAGACTCCGTTTAATCAGTTGAACATCATACACTTCGATCTTGTCCTGTGCTTTGATGTCTTTATAACCTTTCACCGCAAGACCACATTCCATACCGGCACGAACTTCTTCAACCACTTCTTTATAACGGCGAAGAGATTCAAGTTCACCCTGGAACACAACCACGTCATCACGTAATACGCGAATCGGTTTGTTACGGTGTAATGTACCCTCAAGTACCATACAACCCGCAGCAGCGCCAAATTTGCTTGAGTGGAACACTTCACGCACTTCAGCAACACCCAGAATTGTTTCACGGTGTTCAGGTGCAAGTTTACCGCTCATTGCAGCTTTCACATCATCAATTAACTGATAGATGATTGAGTAGTAACGGATATCAATGCCATCAGCATCAGCTTTCTGACGTGCAGTATTATCAGCACGGACGTTAAAGCCAAGAAGTACCGCTTCAGATGATTCAGCAAGTGTTACGTCAGACTCAGTAATTGCACCTACGCCTGAACCGATAATACGTACTTTCACTTCATCAGTCGCAAGCTCAGCAAGTGCTACATGAAGCGCTTCCAGTGTACCACGTACGTCTGTTTTCAGTACAACGTTCACGATAGGCACATCTTTCTTGCCCATAGACGCCATAATGTTTTCAAGACGCATTGCAGATTGACGCTCAAGTCGTTTCTGACGTTCACGATCCATACGGGCATCCGCAACTTCACGCGCTTTTTTCTCGTCAGTCACAACAAGAACTTCATCACCCGCCATTGGCGCTTCTGGAAGACCTAAGATTTCGACTGGAATCGAAGGACCTGCAGATTTGATACGCTGACCGTTTTCATCTGTCATAGCACGAACGCGACCGTAAGATGAACCTGCAAGGACAAGATCACCCACTTTCAGCGTACCGTTCTGAACAAGAATAGATGTTACTGCACCACGGCTGTTGTCAACACGTGCTTCAATTACAACACCTTGCGCAGCACCTTCTTCAGATGCTTTCAGTTCAAGCAGTTCAGCCTGAATTGAAATCAGATCAAGTAACTCATCAATACCCTGACCAGAATGTGCTGAAACCATGGCAACCGGTACATCACCGCCCCATTGTTCAGGTACGATTTCTTTTACAGTCAGTTCGTTCAATACGCGATCTGGATCAGCAGATTCTTTATCCATTTTGTTGATGGCAACAATAATTGGAGTACCTGCAGCACGGGCATGGTCAATTGCTTCCGCAGTCTGTGGCATTACACCATCATCTGCCGCTACAACCAGCACCACGATATCAGTCGCTTTCGCACCACGTGAACGCATTGCAGTAAATGCCGCGTGTCCAGGAGTATCAAGGAAAGTAATAATTCCTTTCTCTGTTTTCACATGGTATGCACCGATATGCTGTGTGATACCGCCCGCTTCGCCCTGCGCAACTTTTGCACGACGGATACGGTCAAGAAGCGATGTCTTACCATGGTCAACGTGACCCATGATCGTAACCACCGGTGCACGTGTAGACTGAGCACCACGCGCACCTTCAGCTGCTTCAAGTAAGTTATCTTCAGCCTGAGTATCAGAAACAAGAACTGGGTTGTGACCCATTTCTTCAACGATCAGTGCAGCAATTTCCTGGTCAATCGCCTGGTTCTGAGTAACCAGCTCACCCATTTTCATGAGTGATTTGATCACTTCACGAACTTTAATCGCCATTTTCGCAGCTAAGTCAGCAACAACAATGGTTTCACCAATTTCAACATCATAAACCTGTTTCTTAACAGGTTTTTCAAAACCGTGTTTACCCGTCTGACTTGTTTTCAGACCACGTTTAGGCTGCTTGCTGAAACTTTGCTCTTCCTGACCACGACGGCCACCTTTTTTCGGAGCACGGGCACCTGGAGTATTGGTACCACGTTTGATGTCACGGTCTTCTTTCGCAAATGAATCTTCATATGCCTGACCAACCAGACCTGCTGCCAGTGGAGAATCATCAACAACACGGATCGTCGCAGTTGCATCTTCAGAAGAATACTTGGAAGCCATCTGACGCATCTGCTCAAGTGTACGCTGTTGCGCTTCCTCAGCAGACTTGCGACGTGCTGCTTCTTCAGCTGCTTTTAATTTCGCAGCATCAGCTTCACGAGCTCTCTTCTGTTCAGGTGTTTCAATCACTTTAACAGTTGCTTTCGTAATCGGTTTGTTTGTTGATTTACGTTTAACAACAACAGCTGCTTTAGGTGTTTCTTTTGCTGCTGTCTGCTGTTTTGCAGCTGCACGCATTTTTTCAAGATTTGCTTTCGCAGAACTTTCAGTTTTCTCAGCTTCTTTTGGAGCAGGTGCTTCCTGATTTTTCTGCTGAGCTTCAGCCTTAGCTAAAGCTTCTGCTTTAATCTGCTCAGGATCAGGCTTCACAAACGTATGCTTTTTACGCACTTCAACGTTAATGGTTTTTGCCTTACCTGATGTACTTGCCACTTTAGCAGTACTGGTTGTTTTACGTTTCAACGTGATTTGTCCTGCCTGACCGCCGTCCTGACCATGAACCTTCTTCAAATGGTTAACGAGGGTATTCTGTTGTTCAGTGGAAATAATATCGTCAGCCTTACTTTGAGGTAAGCCTGCCTCACGAACCTGTTCCAGGAGCTTTTCAACGGGACGACCCACGCTGAGCGCCAACTCTTTTATCGACTTGTCCGTCATATATTACCTCCTAGTTAAACCATGATTCACGCGCTTTCATAATGAGCTGACCTGCTTTTTCAGCACCCAGACCTTCGATATCTGCAATATCATCTGTTGCCTGATCTGCAAGATCATCAACGGTAATGACGCCACGGGAAGCAAGCGCGTATGCTGTTTCCTGTGTCATTCCTTCCATAGCCAGAAGGTCTGCTGCAGGTTCCTGAACATTTTCCTGCTGCTGAAGCGCATCTGCAAGAGCAATCTCTTTGGCACGGCTTTGCAGCATTTCAACTGTTTCAGCATCCAGTTCAATTTCATCGAATGTTTCAGGCGGAACATAAGCAATTTCTTCAAGTGAAGTGAAGCCCATTTCCACCAGTGCCATTGCAAGATCTTCTTCAATATCAAGACGGGTTACAAACATGTCCAGATACTGCTGTGCTTCATCCTGCTGACGGGCACGATAGTCTTCTTCAAGCATCATATTCAGTTTGAAACCGGTCAGTTCAGATGCAAGACGTACATTCTGCCCCTGTGAACCGATCGCACGAGCCAGCTGATCACTGGTTGTAAAAATGATGTCTGCTGTACGTGCATCTTCATCGATGACAATACCTGATACATCAGCGGGTTCCAGTGCACTTGCGATGTACTGAGCAGGATCATCAGACCATACCACCACATCAATACGCTCACCGTTCAGTTCTGACTGAACAGCCTGAATACGTGTGCCTCGCATACCGATACATGCACCAACCGGATCAATACGGTGGTCATTGGTTTTTACTGCAATTTTGGCACGCACACCCGGCTGACGTGCAGCGGCTTTAATTTCAATGATTTCTTCAGAAATTTCAGGAATTTCTTTTTTCATCAATGCAATCAGCATTTCCGGTTTTGAACGGGACAACAACAGTTGTGCACCACGTCCTTCACGGTTAACGCTGTACAGGATTGCATTCATACGCTGTTTTGGACGCAGAATTTCACGGGCAATCATTTCTTCACGGGCAAGATAAGCTTCTGCATTATCACCCAGATCAATAATGAAACCGTCTTTGGTCTGCTTTTTCACTTCACCGTAAATCAGCTCACCGACTTTAGACTCATAAGCATCAGCGATCAGAGCGCGTTCAGCTTCACGAATCTTCTGTACAATCACCTGTTTGGCAATCTGTGCAGCGATACGACCGAAGTCAATGGATTCAACTTCCAGTTCACGGATATCACCAATAGACCACTGCGCTGGATCAAGATCAGAAATTGCATCCTGACAAGCCGGCATTTCGTGATCTTCGTCAGCAACCACTTCCCATTGACGGAAAGTACTGTATTCACCTGTTTTACGGTCAATTTCAACACGTAAACGAGCTTCTTCAGAGTGTGTGCCTTCGTAGAATTTCTTTTTAGTCGCGGCAACGAGAGCCTGTTCAAGCGCTTCAAAAATTGCTTCGCGACTTACACCTTTTTCGTTACTGACCGTTTCTACCACGGTAAGAATTTCGCGCGCCATAAGTCACCTATATCGTTCAGATTCTTATTTCCGGGATTAATCCTGGTAAATCAAATTTGCTTTATCAATA
The DNA here is from genome assembly GCF_002165375.2 of Acinetobacter chinensis. Lineage (NCBI taxonomy): Bacteria > Pseudomonadati > Pseudomonadota > Gammaproteobacteria > Moraxellales > Moraxellaceae > Acinetobacter > Acinetobacter chinensis. Next base: position 364,069 of record NZ_CP032134.1, on the reverse strand, counting down.
TTATTACTGTCGATTTCAAGTACTTGCCGGTTGTCAACTTCTACCTGAATCAGCTCATTTTCCACGTCAACAGCGACGAGTTTTGCCTGAAATTTACGACGGTTTTCTACAGCACTGATCAGGCGTAAAGCCACCTGCTGACCAATGTATCCTGTCATCTGTTCCAGCTGAAAAAATGGACGATCCCAGCCCGGTGAAGATACTTCAAGTGAAAACTCACCTGAAATAGGATCATGAACGTCAAGAAGAGCTCCAGCCTGCTGAGTCACACGGACACAGTCCTGTACACCGACACCGCGACCCTGTTCAAGCTCACCATCTTCATTCAGAACAGGTTCTGCATTGTCATCAACGGCTTTGTCGATATATATACGTAACAGGGAACGTTTACCCTGAGGGATAAATTCAATCCCCCAGAGATCCACACCACAAGCCTGCACTGCGGGTGCAATTAAATCCTGAAGTGTCTGAGTTTTATTTGATAGCTTCATTTACTCTCGTCAAAGTTGTGCAATTCAATGGTCAGGATGACCACTACATACCGATCTTAACTATAGTAGTAGTGAATCATGACGATTTGACCAATTTGATGTCGGCACTACACGATAGCCAATAAAAAAGGGCGAAATCGCCCCTATTATCGCACAGAAAACCAATGTCCACTGTGCAAAAAGGCCCACTTTGTTGTGAGCCTCTTTAGAAACTTGGTAGCGGGAGCTGGATTTGAACCAACGACCTTCGGGTTATGAGCCCGACGAGCTACCAGACTGCTCCATCCCGCATCAACGTGCAAAATCATACCCAGATATTAAACATTTTTCAATCAGAATTACATTTAAGATCTGACTGTTCAGCTTTGCCTGCTGATCAGTAAAATGGTAGCGGGAGCTGGATTTGAACCAACGACCTTCGGGTTATGAGCCCGACGAGCTACCAGACTGCTCCATCCCGCAACAACATGCAAATAAATATCTCAGTTTTTTCAAACTGTCTCTTTAAGTCTGCATCTTAAAAAGAGTTGATTGGTAGCGGGAGCTGGATTTGAACCAACGACCTTCGGGTTATGAGCCCGACGAGCTACCAGACTGCTCCATCCCGCATCAACAGATTCGCCGCTAACACCAACTTATATTCTGGATTCATAAGTTGGTGCGGAAGGGGGGACTTGAACCCCCACGCCCGAAAGCACTACCACCTCAAGGTAGCGTGTCTACCAATTCCACCACCACCGCAGCTGTGACGCATTCTAGTCGCATCACTGCAAAAAAGAAAGGCTTAAATAAACTTATTCGCCAGTTTTCGTTCCAGTTGGCGAAGTTCCAGGCAACCCACCCTGTGCAGGTGCAGTTGTTGTTGGAACTGATTTCAGACTGTAAGCATCAGTGGTCTGTTTTTTTGCATAAACCGCCAGTGTCAGACTGGTCACAAAAAACAGTGCAGTCAGAATTGCGGTCAGGCGTGTCATAAAGCTGCCTGAACCTGATGCACCAAAAACAGTTGCGGCACCGCCGCCACCGAAAGATGCACCTGCATCAGCACCTTTACCATGCTGCACCAGAATCAGTGCAACCATCAATACGGCTAAAATAATATGTACCACCAGCACAAAGGTATGCATGCTGAACTCCTGATTATTCTGTTTCTGCAAATGCCTGGGCTATTTTATAAAAAGACCCCGCATTCAGGGATGCTCCACCAACCAGAGCACCATTAATATCTGGACAGGCAGCCAGCTCAACCGCATTTTCCGGTTTGACACTGCCACCATATAAAATTGCCATCTGCTGACCATAAGGCGTCAGTTGCTTCAGCCCCTCACGGATCGCTGCATGCATAGACTGAGCATCTTCCGGTGAAGCAGTTTTCCCAGTCCCGATTGCCCATATAGGCTCATACGCAACAATGATCTGCTTCCACTGTTCAGCTTCAACCACTGGTGCAATATCGCAGATCTGCTGCAATACCACCTGTTCCGCCTGCCCAGCGTCACGCTGTTCAAGGCTTTCACCAATACAATATACGACAGTCAGACCTGCATTCAGTGCATTTTTCACTTTTTCGCACAGAATCTGAGGACTGTCTGCAAAAAATTCACGTCGTTCAGAATGCCCAACCAGTACCAGCTGAATCTGACTGTCTTTAAGCAGTTCAGCACTCACTTCACCGGTATAAGCACCCGTACCTGCAATCCTGGACACATCCTGTGCTACAGTATGAACAGGAGATGCAGCATCTTCAAAAGCAGCTTTTACATTCATTAAAGCAATGGAAACAGGCGCAACACCTATACGGCAAGCCTGTTCCGAAATATCATTATTCTGCAGTAATTCTTTAAATTCCTGAATCAGTTGCTGGGCATCAGCCTGCACTGGATTCATTTTCCAGTTCCCAATAACCCAAGGCGTAACAGTCGATCCCGACATAAAGTAACCCGTAAAGAAAATTCATCAAAACGCGCACATTCTACACGCAAATCATAATTATGAAGACATTTTTATTGAAGCTTTTGCAAGACTGTCTGAATTAAGATACCTTTGAAATGAAACAATGAATAAAAACATATGCCTTGAATTACGACTGGTTCATGCTTTTCAGACAGATTAAGGTGGTAGCATCACTTTTAGATATGGTATTTTTGTGCAACAAAAGTATAATTTTGCCATACCAATTATAAACAGTATTTTTTATTTAAGTAGGGATACCGGGGAATGTCAGTATTACAGGGTTCACCTAAATTCACAGGATTTATTCGTCGCCTCGTCGATGAAGGAACAGTTTCTGCCGAAAAAATGCAGCAGGCTGTTGCAGGAGCAAAAAAAGCCAAACAGGATATTGTTCCCTATCTGATTGAACAGCTCAGCCTTTCTCCCAAAACTGTTGCTGAAAAAATTTCAGAAGAGTTCGCAGAACCCATTTTTGATCTTGCTGCCTATGATACAGCTCAGATTATCCGTGAAGGCATAGACGATAAGCTGATCACACGCCACCGTATTCTGCCTGTTTTTAAACGCGGTCACATCCTGTACGTTGCAACCAGCAATCCAACCAACATGGATGCCATGGATGCGATCCGCTTCAACAGTAAAATGAATATCGAAGCGATTATTGTTGAACACGATAAACTCGAAAAAATTATTGAACAGAATTTCGCTGAAGAAAGTACTTTTGATTTTTCAGATGATGATATTGACCTGGATCTTGATGAGGGCACCTCCCCTCAGACTACAGATACCGATGATGAACCACAGGCAGATGAAGCCCCAATCGTCAAATATATCAATAAATTACTGATTGACGCCATACGTATGGGGGCTTCGGATTTACATTTTGAACCCTATGAAAAAACCTATCGTGTCCGCTACCGGGTAGATGGTGTACTGCGCCAGATTGCGACCCCCCCCTTACAGTTGTCAAACCGTCTTGCCTCCCGACTGAAAGTCATGTCACAGATGGATATTTCTGAAAAACGGATTCCTCAGGATGGCCGTATCAAACTGAAACTGTCCAAAACCAAAGCCATCGACTTCCGTGTCAACTCATTACCGACACTGTTTGGTGAGAAACTAGTTCTGCGTATCCTGGACCCATCCAGTGCCATGCTGGGCATTGATGCTTTAGGTTATGAACCTGAACAGAAAGCCCTGTTCATGGAAGCTTTGGAAAAACCTCAGGGAATGTTACTGATCACAGGTCCAACCGGTTCAGGTAAAACGGTTTCTCTTTATACCGGTCTGAATATTCTGAACCAGGAAGACACCAATATCTCCACAGCCGAAGACCCTGTCGAAATTAACCTTGAAGGGGTTAACCAGGTGAACGTCAACCCTAAAGTTGGTCTGACCTTCGCCGTCGCACTTAAATCATTCCTACGTCAGGATCCTGACATTGTTATGGTCGGTGAGATCCGGGATCTTGAAACAGCTGAAATTGCAGTCAAAGCCGCACAGACAGGACACATGGTTCTTTCCACGCTGCACACCAACAGCGCACCTGAAACATTGACCCGTTTGCGGAATATGGGGGTTCCATCCTTCAACATTGCAACCTCTGTCAACCTGGTGATTGCTCAGCGTCTGGCCCGCCGGTTATGTTCACACTGTAAAGAGCCTGTTGATGTTCCACGTAACAGCTTACTGGAACTGGGTTTCACAGAAGAAGACCTCAACAATCCAGAGTTCCAGGTTTTTCAGCCAGTCGGCTGTTCAGAATGCCGTGAAGGTTATAAGGGTCGTGTCGGTATTTATGAAGTTATGAAAGTTACACCAGAAATTTCAAAGATTATTATGGAAGATGGTAATGCGATTAAAATTGCAGAAGCATCTGAAAAATCGGGGTTTAATAATCTTCGCCGCTCTGGATTAGTGAAAGTCATGCAGGGGGTTACTTCGCTTCAGGAAGTAAATCGTGTGACGAGTGAATAGATTGAAAATTTAAAATAAGGATAATTGCATGGCTGTCAAAAAAGCACAGATGATGCCAAACTTCATCTACGAAGGGGTTGATCGTAAAGGGGCTAAGATTAAAGGGGAAATGCCGGCACGAAACATGGCTTTAGCCAAAGTGACGCTGCGCAAACAAGGGATCACCATCAAAACCATTCGGGAAAAGAAAAAGAATATTCTCGAAGGGCTGATGAAGAAGAAAGTATCCACGCTTGATATCACGATCTTCACCCGTCAGCTTGCAACCATGATGAAAGCCGGTGTACCTTTGGTACAAAGTTTTGAAATTGTTGCAGAAGGTCTTGAAAACCCTGCCATGCGTGAAGTTGTTCTTGGCATTAAAGGTGAAGTCGAAGGCGGTAATACTTTTGCAGGTGCCCTGAAAAAATATCCACAGTATTTTGACAACCTGTTCTGTTCACTGGTCGAGTCAGGAGAACAGTCCGGTGCCCTTGAAACCATGCTGGATCGTGTAGCAATCTATAAAGAAAAAAGTGAACTGCTTAAACAGAAAATTAAAAAGGCCATGAAGTATCCAGCCAGTGTAGTTGTGGTCGCTATTATTGTGACAATTATTCTGATGGTTAAAGTCGTGCCTGTTTTCCAGGAACTGTTCACTTCATTTGGTGCAGACCTACCGGCATTTACCAAAATGGTGGTGAACATGTCTGAATGGATGCAGAAATACTGGTTCATTCTGATTATTGCCATTGGTGCCGCCATCGCAGCGTTCATGGAAGCCAAAAAGCGCAGTAAAAAATTCCGTGATTTCCTGGATAAAGCAGCACTGAAAGCACCTATTTTTGGTGATCTGGTATATAAAGCCATTATTGCCCGTTACAGTCGTACTCTTGCGACCACTTTCGCGGCTGGTGTACCGTTAATTGAAGCACTTGAATCTACAGCAGGTGCAACCAATAACGTGGTTTATGAACAGGCCGTCATGAAAATCAGGGATGATGTCGCAACAGGACAACAGCTCCAGTTTGCCATGCGGGTTACGGATAAATTCCCATCCATGGCAGTACAGATGGTTGCAATTGGCGAAGAATCCGGTGCACTGGATGCCATGCTGGATAAAGTGGCTACACACTATGAAAATGAAGTGGACAATGCCGTGGATGGATTGACCTCTATGATGGAACCTTTGATCATGGCTGTACTGGGGGTACTGGTCGGTGGTCTGGTTATCGCAATGTATCTACCAATCTTCCAGATGGGCTCCGTGGTTTAATGCAGGAAATTATCTCTTATTTAAGTACAACCCCAACTGCACTTTATCTGGCAGTTGGGATTTTCAGTTTATGTATCGGCAGTTTTCTGAATGTCGTTATTTATCGCACCCCGAAAATGATGGAACAGGAATGGCGACAGGAATGTCAGCTGTACCTGCATCCAGATCACCCACCAGAACATGAAACTCCAATAACGCTGAGTAAACCCGCATCGACCTGCCCAAAGTGTCAGTCAGAAATCCGCTGGTATCAGAATATTCCTGTTGTCAGCTGGCTGGCATTACGTGGCAAGTGTGGTAACTGCTCCAATCCAATCAGTATCCGCTATCCTTTTATTGAACTGCTGACTACTGCCTGTTCACTGACTGTCGTTGCAGTATTTGGTCCATCCATTCAGATGCTTGCAGGGCTGCTACTGACCTGGGTATTAATTGCATTAACTTTCATAGATTTTGACACACAGTTACTGCCTGACCGTTATACCCTGCCACTTGCAGCGATTGGCCTTGCAGTAAACAGCTATTCAGTATTCACATCCCCTGCTTCATCCATATGGGGATATGTGATTGGCTTCCTTTGCCTCTGGGTCGTCTATTATCTGTTTAAAGTCGTGACCGGCAAAGAAGGCATGGGGTATGGTGACTTTAAACTGCTGGCTGCATTGGGTGCATGGATGGGTCCTTTGCTCCTGCCTTTGATTGTGTTACTTTCATCCATGGTCGGCGCGGTAATTGGTATTATTTTACTGAAAATCCGCAAAGAAAATCAGCCCTTTGCTTTTGGTCCTTATATTGCCATTGCTGGCTGGATTGCCTTTTTATGGGGTGAACAGATCATGAAAATTTATCTTGGGCAGTAATAACGGACAACTGAATGACTTTTATTCTGGGTTTAACAGGCGGTATAGGCAGTGGAAAATCAGCTGCCAGTCAATGGTTTGAATCACAGGGCATTCAGGTCGTGGATGCTGATATTGTCGCAAGAGAAGTTGTTGAAAAAGGACAACCAGCTTTGGAACAGATTCAGCAGATATTTGGCAACTGGGTCATACAGGAAGATGGTGAGCTGAACCGCAGAGCCTTAAGAGAATATATTTTCAAAGAACCTTCAGCCCGCAAACAGCTTGAAGCCATTACTCATCCTGCCATCCGTACTGCAATCATTCAACAGCTGGCGTCTGCAACCAGTCCATATGCTGTCCTGGTGTCGCCCCTGCTGTTTGAAACCAGTCAGCACGAACTCACCCATCACAATCTACTGATTGATGCAACAGAAGAGCTTCAGATTGAACGCGCTTCGTCACGTGACAGACAGAATGCTGAACAGATCAAAAAAATCATTGCTGCGCAGATGCCACGCTTACAGAAGCAGGCTCTGGCTCAGGATATTATTCTCAACGATGGTCATATCGATCATCTGCACAACCAGCTTAAAAAACTGCATCTTCAGTATCTTGCAAGAAGTGAAGTCTGAATCAGTTTTTTTTCTGCTGATCCAGTCTCACCTGAAGACTGTCTTTACGTCCAAACCATCGCCACGGCTGCAATGCACCAACCCCCATACCCAGCAAGCCACAGATAATCGCTATACTCAAAGGCTCATTCAATAATGGAACAGCCAGTACTGCGGCAATAAAAGGCGCCAGGGTCACGATACTCCCTGTTTTAAACGCCCCCAACCGTTTAATAGCTTCCACATAAGTCAGTGTGGCGATAATCACCACAAAAATGCCATGAAAAATCCCCTGAACAAGCAAATGCATGGGTTCTGGCTGCATCAGATTTTTAGGTAAAAATAAAAGATAAACTGGAATATAAACAAGCGCTGACCAGATCGCTACACCCGCCATGGAATGCCATGCGGAAAGCTTCCACTGCCTGAGTAACACAGTAAATACACCCCACCAGATCGCACTGATAAAAAACAGCAGATCACCAAAACCAAAGGCCACACCTGTTTCCTCATACATCAGAAAACACATGGCTGAAATGGCGGACAGCATAATGACCAGGCTCACCCAGGTATGCTTATCAAAAGGCTCCCTGAACAGAAAAAAACCCGCCAGTGCTGTACACAGAGGGATACAGCCGTTCAGGAAAATCGCGGCATGTGCAGCAGGGACAAAATGAAAAGCACTGTAGGAAGTCAGGCAATACCCCACTCCTCCGACCATTGCCAGAATAAATGGCTCTTTTTTCCAAAGAAAGGCGGTATCTTTTTTCCATATCAAAACCGGCATCAGAATACAGAATGCCAGTGCAAATCGGAGTGCGGTAATATCCCATGCGCTGATGTGCCACTGAGCATTCAGACGGGAGGTAATCGTAAACCCTCCCCAGATGCACATCGTAACTACAACGAGGGCATAACCTTGTGTTCTGGGAGACATGTTCCTGCTACTTTAATTTAAATAATAAACTGACTCAGTGATTACGCTGACGGCAGGCTTCATACAGCGCCATACCCGTTGCCACACTGACATTCAGACTCTGTAAATTCCCTGCCATTGGAATATAAACGGTCTGATCACACTGAGACTGAGTAATCGGACGCAAACCTGTATCTTCAGCACCCATCACTACACACACCGCTGTCCCTGTAAAGTCGAACTGCTGAACAGGCAACGCATTTTCATCCAGCATGGTGCCAACAACACGCACATTGAATTCGTCTTTAATATTTCCCAGGGTTCTCGCCAAATTGGTCACCTGAATAAATTTAACCTTTTCAGCACCACCAGCTGCAACTTTACGCGCTGTCGGCGTCAGGCTGGCAGAACGGTCACGAGGTACGATCACGGCTTCCACACCCATTGCTGCTGCTGTTCGGATACATGCTCCCAGGTTATGCGGGTCAGTCACATGATCCAGCGCAAGTAAAAGCGCCTGCGGATTATTTTCAAGCAGCTGATCAAGATCTTTTTCATTCAGCACTGGATGTGGACGCACCGCAGCAACAACACCCTGATGAAATGGCTGACCTGCCAGTTTTTCCAGGCTGTCACGACTGGCTTTCTGAACACTGATACCAAACGGTTCAGCAAGCTCCAGAATTTTCTGTAAGCGCTGATCATCCCGCCCTTTCAGAGCAAATAAAGTCAGAACCCGCTCAGGCTCAAGCTCAAGTAATGACTCCACTGAATGAACGCCATAATAATATTCAGGTTTAGCCATGAACAACCTCTAATTCAACTTTTATTCAGAATTCAAAAGAAAAATCCTGCAAAGCTGACTTTACAGGATTTCTGTGAATGAACAGTTTAACCGATTCAGGTTAAAAATTCCCTGTTCAATAAAATGAAAGATCAGCCTTCCAGATGGCAGACATAATCCAGCACTTCATCCGTCTCAATTTTAAAACGGCTGTTACCAGGAACATAGAACGACTGTCCGGCACGGAACAGTTCGCTTTCTTCGCTGTCAGCAATTTTAACCCGGCATTCACCAGAAATAATTTCCATACGTTCAGGAACATGCGTTTCAAACGTCAATGCCTGCTCGGTTGGAAGAATAACCCCCAGGGTTTTTTTAGTACCGTCTTCAAACTGAACCGTATGGCTGATACACAAGCCACCAAAGTAGACGTTTGATTTTTTCACAACAGAAACATGATCAAACTGAGCTGACATGCATATTCTCCAGGTAACGCGTTTTTATATCTTTTGACTGCCTGTAGTTTAATTGGGCAAGTACAACTAATCAATCCAGATTTATACAGAATAGAGTTCTATTCTCCATATTTTCTTCTGAATATTGTCCGTATAAATCCGAGGCAGGTTCACCATAATTTCACGAGAGTCCTGTACTGCAGCTTCATAACTGCAGACTTCCTGATTTTCCTGATCCAGCAGCACCCAGCGAACGGTCTCTGCTGCTGCATCTTCAACTTTAACAATCATGACGGGTGCCCCCATATTACTGCCCACATGAAACGTCTCTGCCTGCTCATAATCAGTCTGCTGAACAGCTTCAGGAAAAGGAACTGCATCAGGGTCAAAGCCCTGACTGTCGTGACTGATCAGGCTCTGTTTCAGTGCAGGCCAGATCATATAGCGCAGAAAATGCTGATCCACCACCCTGCTGGTCAGATAATTACCCGTCTGCATATACTGCTGAATCATGGTTTCAATTCCGTGAAAAACACCATGACAGCCGCCCCACATCCCCGCAAGAACCAACTCGGTATGTGAATAAAAGTCCCGCATGCTATGAAACCATCTGCTGCTGTCCAACCATGCCTGAACCGCTGCTTTTTCTCTACAGGAAATCAGTGAGTCTGCATCACGGATCATAAAAAACCGGACATCAGGATCATCCATGACCAGGAATCTCCAGAACAGCCCGGACAGCTGTTTTTGCTGCTCATTCACCATAACAGTCTGCGCACCTGCATTTTTCAGTCTGTGCTGAACAGCATCAGGCACACTGTCATCCAGATAAATCCTGCATGTCCATTCAGGGTAAATCTCTCTGGCATGAATCACGTTCAGCCATGCTGTTTCACAGTATCTTGGATCACTGCCAAACAGTGAAAAGGCTATAATATTTTCCTGCGGACGGGCAGGATTAAACACAGGTCTTTCAGCAGGAATATTCAGCGTGGACTGTTCATTGACCTGGTTTTTTTTGCTCTGTAATGCAAGCGCACCATACTTCTGAACTTCATCCGGTTTATCCAGCTGATAACAGACTTCGGTCAATCCATCGTAAATATTGGTATCCACCCTGGCTTTACTCAGACTGATCGCCTTCAGATAATGTCGGTAAGCATCTTCATAGCGTTCAAGACGCAGTTCGGTAAATGCCAGATCCATCATTGCAACGACATGGTCAGGTACATATTTCAGTACTTCAGCCACGTGTTTCCGTGCGGCTTCATAGTCTTTCTGCGCTGTTGCCTGACGGAACAGAGCGGATAACTGTGCAAGTTTTTTATTCAACTGTTCAATATTCTGTTTTTTTATCGGTTGCCTGACCGGTGGTTTAGGCAAAGGCAGTTTCATTTTCATAATAAATATGGGATAAAATAGTTATGTTTCAGGTCATCTTAGAATAAAAGTCGTCTTGTGACAAAAATAAAACCTGATATCTTTAACTTAAACTTACCGCAGTCCGGATGCGTATATGCTGACACATTTAACTCTGATCAATTTTGCATTAGCTGACAATTTAGCCATTGATATTGAACAAGGTTTTAATGTTCTCACCGGAGAAACCGGTGCAGGTAAATCCCTGCTCCTGGATGCGCTTTCTGCCTGTCTTGGTGAAAGAACAGATACCAATTATGTACGGTTCGGCACAGATAAAGCCGATGTCACAGCTGTTTTCAGCTATCAGGACGGCAGTCCAGAGGCTGAATGGCTCAAAGCACATGAGCTAGATGATGAATCTGGTGAGATCCATTTACGTCGTGTTATTTTTTCTACAGGGCGCAGTAAGGCATGGATTAATGGTCGTCCAGGCAGTCTGTCTGAACTCAAGGAAATCGGACGCTTACTGGTACAGCTGTACAGCCAGCACAGCCAGCAGCAGTTACTGGAACCGCCTTATCCGAAGCACTGGATTGACCGCTACAGTAACTTTTACACTCCTGCCCAGCAGGTGCGTGATGCCTACAGCAAATGGCAGAAAGACATCCGTCAGCATCAGGCTGCCATAGATGCACAGGCAAACCGTCTACAGCGTATCGACACTTTACAGCTACAGCTTGAAGAACTTGAAGAACTGATTCAGGTCGATTACAAAGAAATTGAGCAGGAATTTGACCGTCTCAGCCACCATGAGCACATCATGCAGGATTGCAGTTACAGCCTGAATGCACTGGATGAATCTGAACAGAATATTGCTCAGGAAATGTCTTCCATTCTGCGCAGACTCGAATCACATGCGGGTCGCAGTGATCAGCTCTCTGAAATTTATAATTCCCTGATCAATGCGCAGAGTGAAATTGATGATGCAACTGCAAATCTGAGACAGTTTATTGACCGTCAGAGTTTTGATCCTGAACGGATGGAAGAACTGAACTCACAGCTTGAAGTCTTCCATCGGTTGGCCCGTAAATACCGCACCCAGCCCGATGAACTGAAAAATCAGTACACCGAATGGCAACAGGAACTTGAACAGCTGCATCAGCTGGAAGATCCCGAAGCCCTGGCTGAACAGGTTGAGGCATCCTATCAGGACTATCTGAACAAGGCACAGCATCTGGATGATATCCGTCGTGAAGCTGCTGCACCGCTGGCAAAACAACTGACCGAACAGGTCAAACAGCTGGCACTGCCTGAAGCCCATTTTGAATTTAAATTTGAACCACTGGAACAACCATCCGCAGAAGGTTTCAGTTTTATTCAGCTGTTATTTACTGCCAACAAAGGTATTCCAGCACAACCCTTGGCCAAAGTCGCATCTGGGGGCGAGCTTTCCCGTATTGCCCTCGTCATGCAAGTCATGAATGCAGAAAAAACAGATGCCGAAGTGCTCGTATTTGATGAAATTGATGTCGGTATCAGCGGTGGTACAGCAGAAATAGTCGGTCGTCTGCTGGCAGGACTGGGCAAGCATGTACAGATTTTATGTATTACTCACCAGGCACAGGTTGCAGCACAGTCTGATCAACATCTGCTGGCGAAGAAACGGCAGTCAGATCCAGCCAGCAGCAGTATTCTGGAACTTGAAGAAGATGAGCGGATTCAGGAACTGGCACGTATGACCGGTGGTATTGAAATCAATGAAACTACATTGCAGCATGCCCGACAGCTGAGACAGCTGAAATTTCAGATTGCCTGACCCGTGATATCTCTTTGGGTCCTGTCAAATACACAAAATAGTATTTGGATAAGTGATGGAAGTCCTGTAACTTATTAATAAACGTAATATTTAATATAATAATTCAGAGAATTGAGGAGAAATTCCCAGGTGTCAAAACAATTTCTGACGCACCGCTGTCTGATTGCACCGCCTGAAATGGCAGATGATTTCTTTGCCAATACAGTAATTTACCTTGCCCGACATGATGATGAAGGCGCACAGGGGATTATTATCAATCGTCCTTCGGGAATTTCTGTACGTGAATTACTCAATGATCTGGAAATCAGTGCCGATCATGTCCTGCCGCACGATGTGCTTCAGGGAGGACCTTTGCGTCCCGAAGCCGGTTTTGTTCTGCATACCGGTCAACCGACCTGGCATTCGTCCATTGCAGTCGGTGAAAACGTCTGTATCACCACCAGTAAGGATATCCTCGATGCGATTGCACATAACGAGGGTGTGGGGCGTTACCAGATTGCACTGGGCTATGCCAGCTGGGGTAAAAATCAGCTGGAAGATGAAATTGCCAAAGGTGACTGGCTGATCTGTGATTCAGATATGGATCTGATTTTTAATTTACCCTACGATGACCGCTGGGACGCAGCTTATCGTAAAATAGGCATTGACCGCACCTGGTTATCATCTGAGATTGGACATGCCTGATTTAACACAACCGCAACTCATTCTTGCCTTTGACTTCGGCACACAGAAAATGGGGATGGCGGTTGGTTCTTCCCTGATTGAAAGTGCAAACCCACTTGCCCTGTTTCCCATGAAAGATGGTATTCCGAACTGGGACGAACTGCTGAAAATTGTAAAACAGCATCAACCCAGTTTGTTTCTGGTGGGATTACCTTTAAATATGGATGACACAGAGTCAGAGCTTTCCACCCGTGCGCGCAAATTTGCACGGCGTTTGCGTCATCAGACCAATATTGAAACCCTGATGGTGGATGAACGCCTGACCACCCGTGAAGCCCGCGATGAACTTGAGCATTATCAGGCTCAGGGACGTGCAAAAAAACTCGCCGCAGACAGCATCGCGGCCGCTTTATTTATTGAAAGCTGGTATCGCAATCCAGAAGGATTAACACCTTAAACAGCAGGTTCAGTCATGTCCAGGACATATGTCATCTATGGGGTAAGTAAAGGGCTTGGGCAGGCAATCCTGCAGGCTGTTCCTCAGCAAGAAGACCGTATATTCGGTATTTCACGCTCTGAACCCAGTTATCTTCATCCCGGTTTTCAGTGGATTTCTGCCGATCTTTCTCAGCCTGAACTGGCTCGGGATATAGTGAAAAAACAGATTCAGAACCAGCAGGTGGATTATCTGATTTATAACGTGGGTATCTGGGAAGAAAAAGCATTTGAGCCTGATTATGACTTTGAAAACTGCTCTGATACCGAAATTTCGCGTTTACTTCACACCAATGTACATGCCTGCATACTTGCGATTCAGTCTCTGCTGGAAAATTTACGTCTGTCCAGCAATGCCAAAATTATTCTGATCGGTTCAACCTGGGGACTGGATAATCATAATGGTGCAGAAGTTTCTTTTTCAGCGAGTAAATTTGCACTGCGTGGAATGGTTCATGCTCTGCGACAGAGTCTGAAAAAAGATCAGATTGGTATCAGTGTACTGAACCTGGGTTATCTCGCCACAGAGTTTGACATCAACACACCATTGGATACTGTACTGGCAGAAACCGAGGCTCAACTGATTCCGCTTCAGGATGTACTGGCAGCTATCCGCTTTATTCTGGCGACCAGTCGGGCATCCTGTGTCAAAGAAATCAACATGCCTGCCATGGCAGATCTGCACATATAAAAAACCTGATGAATGGCTGACAGCTTATTTTTTATGTCTTTCCAGAATATGTACGGTCACGGTACGACCTGCAATAAAAGCCAGTTCATTGTGCGGTACTTCATCCAGTACAATTTTTACAGGGACACGCTGCGCCAGCCGTACCCAGCTGAAAGTTGGATTTACATTGGCCAGCAGACCTGAAGATGTGGTCCGCTCACGGTCTTCAATCCCTGATGCAATTCCCTGTACATGACCTTTAATTTTCTCTGAATCACCCATCAGCTGAATGGTTGCCTGATCGCCCAGCTGGATTTTATTCAGTTTGGTTTCTTCAAAGTACCCGACCACATACAGTTGCTTACGGTCAAGCAATGCCGCAACCGCCTGCCCCACTTTGACATAATTACCAGGACGCATATCAAAATTGGATAAAGTTCCGTCAGCAGGTGCAATAACTTCAGCACGGTTCATGTTCAGTTCAGCCAGATGCAGACTGCTGGTGGCAGCTTCAATGAGGGCTTTCTGCTGAGTAATACTGGCTTGTGCCTGCTCAACTGCTGCCTGCAGCTGCTCATGCTCTGCATGGGACTGATCACGTGTGGCAAACACCTGATCCTGTTCCTGTTTAGAAATCGCACCATCCATCAAAGATGCATAACGTCCTGCTGTTTTATCAGCAAGCTGAATATTGGCAGCCGATCTCACTACATTCGCTTTAGCCTGTGCCAGTCCTGCTTCAGCTTCTGCAAGTCCTGATTTTGCTTTTGCCAGATCTGACTTTGCCTGCTCAACATCGAGTGCCTGACGGGCAAGATCTATTTTAAACAGCACCTGACCTTTTTTGACCTGCTGATTGTCCTGAACCAGAACTTCAGTGACCAGACCTGCAACATCTGAAGATACCTGAATCACGTCTCCACGCACCCGCCCGTCACGGGTCCAGGGTTCGGCATTGTAGTAGTTCCACAGATGTACCACGCACAGGACAGCAAGTATCACCACAACAGTCAGCACTGTCGGTCGGATGACTTTTCGAGCATCAAAACTTTTCATATTCCACTTATCCATTCATCAATTCAGGAAGTTTTATTCATTACTGCACCAGACTGAAAATCCAGTGCATCAGCCCCAGTAAAATGGCATAAAGACATAAATTGAAAATCCCCGGCAACGCAATCCACCCTCTTTCAATCAGGGTATCTGTCCATAGCGCAATTATTCTGAGCAGGATATACGCCAGTATCGCCTGGACCAGAAAGACCGGAATATAAACCCCGTACAGATTCAGCTCACCCATCTTTATGCTCCCGCCATTTCACGCTGTAGTTTCAGTTCCGTTTCAACCTGACATAAGCCATTACGGATGTTGTTCACCGAGATTCTGATTCTTTTCTGAATATCCTCATCACCTATCTCCAATGCCGCATTTTCGGTCCGTTCTAACAGCTCAAAAATCTGTGCAGAATCGACCAGGTGCTGCTGCTGTTTTTCCCTGGCCTTAAACCATGTTTCCAGACTGTGCTGTAAAGCCACAATCCATTTCACAGCGACAGCGTCAGAAGACAGTTTCTCTTTCAGCTCATTTAATCGGGTCAGATCAATGGTGGCACTGGACTCAATCAGCACGGCATTCATTTCTGCTTTCAGAGAGGCTGACTGCACCATTTTTGTATTGAGTACGCCAATCCGGTCAAGCATGCCTCTTAGATGTGTTTTGAACTGCACACCATAATGCATACGGATGGCATGTCGCATATCCCGATAATGCAGCGCGAGCATCCGCTGTGCAGTGATGTCAGGTGACATCGAGCGCACCATCTGTACCACACAGACGGAAATAATCGGACCAATCGCTGTACCAATAGAAAAATCAAAAAAGGTTATCTGATCCAGTGCATAACGGTTCTGAATATTCAGTCCCATCACCACGCCCATCAGCAAAGGCAGAGCCAGCCCCGTCAAAGGCGGATGTGGAAACAGCATCAGACAGTAAATAATGAACGGTGCCAGCACCACAGCCATTTCCCAGAAGGTTGTGACATGGGGGAAAATTCCATAGGCATAAATAAATACAATTACCACAGCATAAAGGTTGGCACGGATAAACATTTTCAGTGCAGGGACTGGGTCATCCATTGCGGTCAGAATACAGGCACTGATCGCTGCCATTTCCGCCATCATGAAACCAGGCTTCCAGCCACTTAATATCCACAGAGCAGCAGCAATAAAAATGGTAATACTCGCCGATACTCCGCCCCGTACAGCGACACCATGATCCCGATGCAGACTCGGATAGCTTGTGGTTAAAGGCGTAATGGTTCCAGGCAGTGAATTATCACCCTGCAGAATCCGCCGCCAGATCAGTTTTACTGCCCGAACATTCTGAATAAAATGTCGGATATCCATTTTCAGTCCACCCAGCATCACCTGCTGTTCGGAACGGGCATGACTGAACATCCGCTCAAAATCAGCATTGAATGTTGCAGGCAAATGTCTCAGTTCATTTTCATGAATCTCGTGTTTATCATCCAGAAAGGCAGCCACATGCCCATGCAGCAGCCTTAAATGTTCCCGATAACTCATATCAATCTGATCAAGCTGTTTAATCCGTTCAGACATTGCCACCAGGTTTGCCACCAGCATGGTGACCTGATGCAGCAGCTCCTGAATGGGCTTGGTCATCAGCTTATTGCCCGATGTTTCATAGCTCAGATGTACCGCCATGACATGAATGTCTGAGGTATCCCGCGTGATACTGGCGAGCAAGGTGGTGTAACTGGGCTGATGATATTCATCAAGCAGAATCTGGTCATACAGTGATCGGGTGTCCTGCATGGTTTTTGCCACACGTGTCTGTAAAACAGGTGCCAGTGGCTGAGGGAAAATTGTGGCAGTGACCACAGCACTACAGACCACCCCCAGCGAAATCTCAAGAAACCGTCCGAGCGCCATATCAAAGATGGAAATCGTATCAATATAATAAATCGCATTAAAGCAGATAATCACGGCGGTATAGCCTGCCAGCATGAACACATAACTGCGGGGTGTCCGATCCAGCAGAGACACATACAGACAGAATCCGACCCAGATCGCCAGAATCAGAATCAACAGCATGGGCATATTGATAAACAGCGGTGTAACCGCTACGGCAAAAACAGCCCCGAATAATGTTCCCAGCAAACGGTAAATACTCTTGGATGCCGTCATTCCTGAATAAGGACTGGCAATCACGAAGACCGTACCAATCGCCCAGATGGGATAACTCAGGTTCAGAATAAAGGCAAAATACAGAGACAGCATGCCCGCAATAAACGTTTTGGTCGCAAAAATCCAGTCCATTTTATTGGGACGGAATGCAAGAATCTGTTTATATAAAAGCATAAATACGCTCTGCTCACAGGGTTTGACAACAGATCCAGTGATTCATATTTTCTTTTAGCGCCGACGACAAAGAGACATCATCTGCATTTGCACATGATGTCAGTAGAAATTTCGACATTCACACTGGAGGGAAAAAAATCAGTCAGAAAATGCCTGCCAGGCACTTCCCAGGACTTAATTCAATTTAAATTGAATTAAAATTCATCATTGGATATTTGATTTATTTATTTTTTCAAAAAACAGATAAAAAGTCAATACAAGTATCTCTATGTGATATTAATATCAATATTTAATGAAAACTTCGACAGTTTTCAAAGCTCAGTTCTTATTACACTATGGATTCAGCCACTTAAATGCCGACAAATACAGCGTGATTACAAGAAAAGCTCTGCATGATGTCCCGCATTTTGTTATAAAGTAATTATTCTTTTTTTTATTTTTCTCTTTCAGATCAATCAGGGTTCATATGGCACTTTCGAGTTTTGGAAAAATTCTCACTGTACTGGATTTATTCTCTGTATCCCGTCCGATTATTAATGTGGATACCATCAGTGAGGAACTGGGGTTATCCAAACCGACCAGTTACCGCTATCTGAAAGAACTCGTCTCTGCAGATATTTTACAGCGCCTGAGCGGAACTTCTGGAGACTACACCCTTGGACCCAAGATTGCTGTCATGGACTATATTTCCAGAACGACAGATCCACTGGTTCAGATCAGTATTCCATTTATGCAGGAAATTTCTGAAAAAACAGAGTTATGCTGTTTACTGACCCATCTGAATACTGACTACTGTATTGATATTCATCACGAAGTTTTTAAAGACGTCAGTCTGCTGTCCTATGGACGTGGATGCCCCCGCCCTGTATTTATGGGGTCTTCACCCAAAGTGATTATGGCGCATCTGCCTAAACAGAAAATTCATGACTATTACCAGCGTTTTGCAACTGAACTGAAAAATGTAGGTTTTGCTCAGGATGAAGATGCTTTCGTACAGCACATGAAAAAGATCAAAAAACAGGGATACTACCTTTCCCGCGGGGAACTCGATCCAAATGTTTCCGGTCTGTCTGTCCCTGTAAAATTTTCAAGCAAGGAAGCTCCTCTTGCCCTGACAGTACTTGCCTCCAAAAACCGTTTTGAGTTTATCAATACAGATAAACTGATTGAAATACTCAAAGATAATGCTGCTCAGATTGAAAAACGCTTTATTTCCCTGTCTGAAACACATCAGTTACCGGGACATACCTACAGCATCAGCAAAAGTGATAATGAGCAATAATCTGTTGCAATTTCAACTTGTATAACTCACAAAATTCTCATACTATGATTCTGTTCTTCAGTAGATCCATAGAAGATGATATTGCTTTTGCGAAAACAGTATCCTCAGAGGTAAAAAAGCTCATGTTCAAAATCATGGGCTTTTTTATGCGCTGTCGAAACGCATCAGTTACTCTGATTTACATTTAAGACAGTGCTTTCTCAAACGCTGTACATTGGCAAATACATTCTGTTCATCAATAATCACGGCATAGCGTCCATTATCAATACGCCAGATCAACAAGATCACAGAATAAAAAGGAATCCTGGATGAATATTCTGATTGTACATGCCCACCCCGAGCCACAGTCTTTTACCCACGCCCTGAAAAACACCGCCGTGGAAGAATTACAGCGACTGGGTCACCAGGTTGAAATTTCTGATTTATATGAAATGGGGTTTAACCCTGTCGCATCCAGAGAAGACTTTACAGCACACGGCAACTCTGATTATCTGAACTATGCACTGGAACAGCGCCATGCCTGCAAAAATCATGCATTGACACAGGATATTCAGACCGAGGTTGAAAAGGTTCAGAGAGCGGATCTTGTGATTCTAAATTTTCCTATGTACTGGATGTCTGTCCCTGCCATTTTAAAAGGCTGGATTGACCGTGTTTTTGTTTCCGGGATTTTCTATGGTGGAAAGCGTTTTTACAATCACGGCGGGATGCTTGGTAAAAAAGCCATGCTCTGCTTTACACTGGGTGGACGTGACCATATGTTTGGTGATGGTGCCATTCATGGCTCTATGGATCATATTTTAACTCCTGTACAGCGTGGCACACTGGCTTATGTGGGCTTTGAAGTTCTGCCCCCGTTTATTGCCTATCATGTGCCTTATATTTCAGAGGATGCCCGTAAACAGATGATTATGGACTACCAGCAACACCTGCAGCAGCTGGAACAGTTAGAGCCACTTGTTTTCCCTGAACTGGAACAGTTTGACGAGCGGCTTTATCCACTCTGAACTGGTCTGCCAGGCTTAAATCTGTGAATGAAAACAGCGAAAAGTCAGATTGACCCGTGGTTCAGTCACCCGGGTTGATTTTGCCAGGCAGTGCTTCCAGTAGCGCTGTGTCTGTCCCCGCATCACAATCAGCTGTCCACTTTGCAACTGCATATCCACTTTTTCAGCTTTCCATTTATGCTGAAATCTGAACTTTCGGGTCGCACCCAGGCTGAATGACGCAATCACCACTTCATGGTTGTCAGGTGAAACCAGTGAGGGTTCATCATCACTGTGCCAGCCTACGCCCTGCGTGCCGTTTTCATATAGATTTGCCAGACATGAGTTATAGACATGACCCGTCAGCTTTTCAATATGCTGTTTCAGTCTGTACAGCCCTGGGTTCCATACATGTGCCTGTTTCGCCATGCCTGAATAGTGATACTGATAATGTTCATCGCCATACCATACGACTTTACGCTCTGTCCGATAGTACTGACCATGCAGATATACTTCGTCCTGCTGCCATGCCAGCTGCTGTAAAAAAAAGTTCAGATACTGCTGACTTTGCTGAGCATCCAGAATCAAACCATAGTCCTGCACCTGACCATCACAGGGCAATAAATTTTCCTGAGCTTCGGGAGTGAACAGTTCCAGATTCATGTCGTCACACTCCATTCAAAATTATTCATCTACACAGACATTTTAGTGATTTATACAGCCACTCACCATCTTCACAATTCAAAACATTGTATGCGCTTGTGACACAGGCTGGATGGGCATAGACTGCTGATATCTGAACAATAAAAACAAAGTCTTATGAATCTGTGGCAACTTTTTCAGAAAATCCGTCCCTTTGTCCGCCCCTATCGTGGACTGGTGATTCTGACTCTGACACTGACCCTGATCGGTTCCCTGCTGGCGCAGGTCAACGCACTGACTCTGAAATATGCGGTGGACAGCATCAACAGTCTGTTGCAGCAAGGACAGGGGCTGACACAGGGCTGGCACATCATTATCACCATCACGGTGGTTCTGCTGGCTAAAGAAATACTGAATACCGTGATTAATTTCAGTCAGAGCCTGCTGGG
Source organism: Acinetobacter chinensis (assembly GCF_002165375.2). NCBI lineage: Bacteria > Pseudomonadati > Pseudomonadota > Gammaproteobacteria > Moraxellales > Moraxellaceae > Acinetobacter > Acinetobacter chinensis. The sequence continues at coordinate 343,036 of NZ_CP032134.1, read as the reverse complement.
GGGAAAACTGCGCTTAATGGTGTCGCAAAGTCTTGCCCAGAACATGATTGAAAAATTTATCCGGTATCGTCTGAGTTTCTTTGAACAGGAAGACCATCAGTCTGGCAAATTACAGACCCGTATTGATCGGGGTATCAGCCACTTAACCCGCTTAATTCAGATCTTCTTTATTGATATCCTGCCTTTATTCACCAGCGCCATCATTGCTCTGGGACTGATGTATTTCGCCAATGTCTGGGTCGGTCTGATCGCAACCATTATTGTCCCGATCTATTTCTGGATCACGTTTAAAGAATCACAGAAACTGCTGACCAAACGCCGCGCCATCCGTGATGTATTTGAAAAGAAAAATCAGGGCATTCATACCATCATCAACTCCATCACGGTCATTAAATCATTCAACCGTGAAGCAGATGAGTCTGCCCGTCAGCTGGCACTGCAGAAATCGCTGACTCAGAACCAGCTCAGTGCGCAAAAAACCGGTTTTTTCTATGATGGTATTAAAACTTTCCTGGAACAGGCGGGCGTGGTCTTTGTAATTATTCTGACCGCATATTTCGTGCTGGATGGACAGATGAGTATCGGGATGATCATGTATCATGTACTGCTGTTCAACAATGTCTCTGCACCGATCCGTTCCCTGCACCGTATTTATGATGAAGTGAACAATGCCATGATTTACGCTGAAGGCTATTTCAAAATTCTGGAAGCCGATGACGAAATTGAGGTCAGTGGAGCACTGAAACCACCTGTGCATGGGCACTTTGAACTGAAAAATGTCTGTTTCAGCTATCCCAATGGGCATCAGGCGCTGCACAACATCAACATGAGTATTCAGCCCAATAAAATTACCGCCCTGGTGGGTCTGTCCGGTGCAGGAAAATCAACCCTGATCAGTATGCTTGATAAGTTCTATACGCCCTCCTCAGGCAGTATCAGTATGGATGGTGTGGATCTGCAGCAGATTGATACCGCCTATCTGCGTGAACACATTGGACTGGTACTGCAGAAAAATCATATTTTCCAGGGTTCAGTGTTTGAAAATATCCGCTATGGCAAAACAGATGCAAGCATTGAAGATGTCATGACCGCGGCAAAAAAAGCCTCCATTCATGAACAGATCATGAAACTGCCTCAGACTTATGAAGCCGATGCTTTGATGCTTTCAGGCGGTCAACAGCAGCGTATTGCTCTTGCCCGTATGTTCCTGAAAAATCCACCCGTTATTTTCCTGGATGAACCGACTGCCAGCCTGGATGCCATTGCCGCAGAGCAGATCAAGCAGAGCCTGGATGAAATCAAACAGGGGCGGACAGTTATTATTGTGTCGCACAGCCTGTCGCAGATTATTGATGCAGACTATACCTATGTCATGCAGGATGGACATATTGCCGAACATGGTGAGCATCAGCAGCTTTATCATCAGGATGGTGCCTATAAGGAAATTTTTGATGCGATGGCAAAAAGCCTGAACATTGACAAAATTGCACGGACTTTTGGTGAGGAGGCCGAGGAAGAAACGCACAGTTAGATGCTGTTATTCCCTGCTGACTGTAAGTTTCAGCCATAAAACAAGCCTTTCAGATGAAAGGCTTTTAATACTCTTAAACACTCAGGGCTGTTTCAGATACGGCCATGCAGCTTTTAAATAAATAAACATCGACCATAAAGTCAGTATGACGGCGGTATAGAGTAAACCATACGCCAGCATTTCCAGGGGTTTCCAGTTGAGCAGGAAAACCGTAATCGCAATCATCTGAAAAGCGGTTTTGTATTTTCCGACCGTAGACACAGCCACATTGGTTCTGGCGCCCAGTTCTGCCATCCACTCACGCAAAGCTGAAACTGTAATTTCACGTGAAATAATCACAATCGCGGCAAAAGCCATGGAAATTGAAGGCTGCCACTGTACCAGTACAATCAAAGCCGCTGCCACCATCAGTTTATCGGCAACAGGATCTAAAAAACGTCCGAATGCTGAAGTCTGATTCAGTGTTCTGGCAAGATAACCATCAAACCAGTCTGTGACTGCTGCCACAACAAAAATAGCGGTCAGAATAATATGACGGGACATACTGCCATCATGACCGTGAATCCCGATTGCAGGCGGCCAGTACGCCACCAGCAGAAACACAGGAATCAGTACGATCCGCGCCAGAGTCAGGATATTGGGAATATTCAGGATTTGACCTGTTGTCATAGACACCGCCAGCGTTCCTTTAAATGCACGAATTTGAATGCATACTGATTTTTGAAGATTTATCCACCGTTTACAGGCTTCACTTTATACGAAATGACCTACAGTGTCACTAGGCAAACACCGTAACCGTCTGTCTTGAAATCGCAATCAGTCTGTTTTCAGCATCCCAGAGATGGGCATATTCGGTTGCATAACCATCAGATGCAAAGTCTGTAAATACTTTATATTTAAACCAGTCCAGCAACTGATGCTGAACAGGATGAACGCAGGTCACATGCCAGGTCAGTGAACTGGCGGGAGACAATGTTTTAAACATCGGCAGTACACCAGGCGGCCAGATATCCATCAGTGCCAGCAGGTCAGCTTCGGTAAACACCCTGTTTTCATGTTTTTCAGGATTGAAGCGGAACCAGCCACCAAAGTCAGGTTTTTCACTGCCTGTACAGGGAAAACGTCCCTCAGCCCAGCCCACATCGAACTGTTCATAACACTGAGGCATTGCGGCATGTCGGGGTAACATGCTCAGTGTTTCAGGCGCAGCATAATCTGGAGCCGCCCGTTCCTGATGTACCTGTATCGCAGATTCACGCTGTGCTCCAAAACTGGCGATCAGAATACTCTGAACGGCATCATCCTGCCATAACCGTACTTCTATGGTGGTTACTGACTTTCCCTGCCTCAAAATTTCAGCCGTGACACGTGCCTGGCTTTCCTGCACAGGTCCAACAAAAGTCACACTGGTACTGAGTAAACGTTTTCCAGGATCGGCAATGGTGACAACCGCCTTATGCATCATCATGCTGGCAACCAGTCCACCATAAATGGTTCGTCCCTGTAACCATCCTTTGGGTATATCAATCCATTCATTCTGCTCAAGCGCTTTAAAGACCTGACTGAGTGACATGTGGGGCATCCTTCATTTTGACTGTTGCTATCCTTGCCTGTTTTTGCGCTGATGTGAATGATCAATGACTCATGCGTCAGTGAGCATTTATGCAAATGCGTTGCCCCAGAAACCCATCTCGCCTCACTCGTGCAGTACTTTATAAATGGTTCTCGCCATAACATCTCCCAGCCCAGGAACCAGTTTCAGATCATTTTCGGATGCTTTCAGCACCCCCTGAATTCCACCGAAATGCGTCAGCAAATCACGACGGCGTTTAGGACCCAGTCCTGGAATTGCTTCAAGCACAGAACCACCTCGGCGTTTGTCACGCTTTGCACGATGTCGGGTAATGGCAAAACGGTGTGCTTCATCCCGCACCTGCTGAATCAGATGCAGGGCTTTATGATCTTCAGGCAACTGAATTTTTGTGCCATCGGTAAAATGCAGGGTTTCCAGTCCAGGCTTCCGCCCCTCACCTTTCGATACACCGACCATATATGCATCCAGTCCAAGTTCCTGCATGACTTCCATTGCCATATGCAACTGCCCCTTACCCCCATCAATCAGCAACAGATCCGGCAACATGGCTTTTTTATAACGTCGGGTCAGTGCCTGACGCATGGCTGCATAGTCATCACCACCGGTAATATCTTCGATGGCAAACTGTCGGTAATCACGCTTACGCGCTCCCCCTGCATCAAACACTACGCAGGAAGCAATGGTCGCCTCACCCATGGTATGGGAAATATCAAAGCATTCAATCCGGTCTATCGGACGCCCACAGATTTCTTCAAGCTGATGAAAACGCTCATTCAGTTCCAGATGATTGGCAAGTTTTCCTTTTATGGCATGCTGAACATTCATTTCCGCGAGTTCCAGCCATTCAGCACGGGTCTCACGAACACTGTGTTTAATCTGAATTTTCTTTTCAAACTGCTGATGCATCGCCTGCTCAAGCTCTTTACGGTCGGGCAGCTCAGTATTGACGATCAGCTCTGCAGGAACTTCGTCTGCCACCTGAAAATAAAAGTTTGCCATAAAGTCAGACAGCATCTGCCCCAGATCATCACCCTGCATATCTGGAAAATAGCTTTTCCCACCCAGCATTTTACCGTTGCGGACATGCATGATCTGCACACAGGTCACCCCGGCCTGGTAAGCAATCGCCAGAATATCTGCTTCACCTTTGAGTTTATAAATCGCCTGCTGTGACTGCACATCACGCAACAATGCCATACGGTCACGGTAAAACACTGCTTTTTCAAATTCGAGTTTTTCTGCGGCTTCTTCCATTTTCTGAATCAGTTCCTGATTCAGCTCCCGGGTGTCTCCATTTAAAAAGCGGATCGAATTCTGTACATCCTCATTGTAGGCTTCAGGGCTGATCAGCCCTACACAGGGCGCAGTGCAGCGCTTGATCTGGTACTGTAAACAAGGTCGCTTACGCTGTGAAAAATAGCTGTTTTCACACTGCCGGACATTAAACAGTTTCTGTAACACCAGTAGGGTATCACGTGCGTTGTAAGCACTCGGATAAGGGCCGAAAAACTTCCCAACCTGATGCTTGCCTTTCCCCCGCCCCGATGCAATTCGTGGATAAGGTTTGTCTGCGGAAACGAAGATATAGACATAGGATTTATCGTCCCGCAACATAATGTTATACGGCGGACGATGCAGTTTAATCAGGTTCTGCTCAAGCAACAGTGCTTCAGTTTCAGAACGGACCACCAGCGTTTCTATATTATAAATGCGGGCAACCAGCGCCTGGGTTTTCGGATGTTCAATGGTTTTGACGAAATAACTCGATACACGGTTTTTCAGATTTTTAGCTTTGCCCACATACAGCAGTTCCCCCTCTTTTCCCAGCATCTTATAGACTCCGGGAAGTGTGGTCATACTGGCTAAAATTTTTTCAATATTTTCACGTGCGTTTTCGTTCACAGCAGACTTTTTAACTTTGGACTATATCTGGATGATGTCGTCTCAACGCTGTTTTTTCAAGCCTGCTCAAATAAATTTTCACTCACAGCCCTTTAACGTGGCTCCCAATTTTCATCAATGGTCCTGTTACTTTCTGAAAAGCAGTGCTGTTCATGAAATCACAGTACAGGTCCGCCTCGCGCCAGATCTGTTCATTCTCATCGTAATATTTGCTGTGCTCAATCAGTTCATTCTGGTGGTGATATTTCCCCCAGTAGTCCACGCCATCCATCGTTAAACGGACATTAATCCGTGGAACTTTTAAATCAGGCTGATATCTGATCCATGCAACGCCACTCCAGTTTCCAGTGGTCTCCACAGCCGTGTCTTTAAACTGTTCTGAATAATCCAGTGCAGGATAGAACTCGATATAATCCTGATTATTGCTCACCGAGATCTTCTGCCAGCAGACTGATCCAGCATGAAACCGTTCGTTCTCAAGATTCAGACCCAATACTGTCAGTAAAATCTGCCCCGTCGGTGTTTTATCCATTGCATAAAATGGACTCAGTCCATCGTCACTGATTTTTCTGCCGGAAACATCTGTTTTTTTATACTGAGCACTCAGCATCAATGGGTTGCCTGAAACACCATTATTGATGTCATATGTCAGCCGGTCTCCATCAAAAGTGGCTTTTTCCCCCAGCAGATAGTGATTCTCTGACAATACAGGTGGCAACCTTTCAGATACCCCATACTGAGTCAGGTATTGTCCAGTTGCACTGGCTATAGATGGACTTCCTTTCAGATACTGGACAGTCAGTTGCCCCTCAGCATTAATCCCGTATTTTCTAAAAATCAACCCATCTGCATTATTATTGAGTTCAGAAGTATACAACCCATGATCTACAGGCTGTGCCTGTGCAGATTCAGTATCATCTGAACCACCACACCCCGCCAGTGCCAGTGTCCCTATCAGCAAAAAACTTTTTTTCATTTTATATCATCACTTGTTCTATTTTTCATCATTATCAGTCAGTTGCTGACCATATCACAAGCTATAAACACCACAATGTCAGCATTCTTTTAACAATCATCTGATTGTTAAAAGCTATTAATCCACTATTTTAAATTTGCTATGCTGAATCTGATCTGCCCATTTCTTTATCAGGTTCAAACTGCATGACCATTGAAAATGCTGCCATTCATATCGTAAAGCCCGTTTCTGCCAATGTGGATAACAACGCTCAACCGTTCAGACCAGGCAAGTCACGTTTTCATTTTGAACCTGCCGAAGTCATGCAGCATTTAGAACAAAGAATCATTGGGCAAAAACAGGCTTTAAACGAAATAAAAAAAATGCTGCATGTGGTGAAAGCTGATTTTTCATCACCTGACCGACCTCTTTCTGTCACCCTGATGCTGGGTCCTACCGGTGTCGGTAAAACTGAAACCGTCCGTTTGATTGCAGAAGCCATCTATGGGCAGGCAGACGCTTTTTGCCGTATCGACATGAATACACTGGCACAAGAGCATTATGCTGCAGCCATAACCGGTGCTCCTCCTGGTTATGTCGGCTCCAGAGAAGGTCACAGCTTATTTGATGAAACTGCCATTGCCGGTTCACACACCCGCCCTGGTATTGTGCTGTTTGATGAACTGGAAAAAGCATCGACAGAAGTGATCCGTGGCTTAATGAATATTCTGGATACAGGAAAACTGACCCTGACCGCTGGAACCAAAACCATTGATTTCCGTAACTGCATGATCTTTATGACCAGTAATATCGGTGCGCAGGCAGCACAGCAATATCTGGATAAACTGAATCTGTTGCCTAAAAAACTGCAGGATCTCTGCCTGAAACGTGTACCAACTCAGACCATCATTGAAAAAGTCATGTTCAGGAAATTTGATCCTGAATTCTTAAACCGGATTGATCGAACCCTGCATTATCAGGCTGTTCAGGCAGATGCTTTACCCCGTCTTGTCGAAATTGAACTGGAAAAACTCAATCTGCGGCTGAAACCACAGCAGCGTCAGATCACACTGAGCGATACTGCCAAAGCCTGTTTTTATCTAAACCATGATATCCGTTTTGGCGCACGGCATCTGACCCGAAAAATACGGACTGAACTTGAGCCACTGCTGGCTGTTCACTTTCTGAATCATCCCAACCAGAACCATCTGTATATAGACCTGATCAATCAACAGCTGCGTGTCAGAGATCCTGCCTGAAATCAGATTTTCGAGGCAATCAATAATAATAAGTCTGATCCATTTCCACAGCTTTCAGATGATGATTCAGCTCAAGTCGTTGAAGCCGCTGTTGCAAAGTCATATATATTTTCTGTCTGAGCTTCAGGGTCACAGCAAATTCAAATCTGTGCTGCTGACTGTCCATCGGCTCTCCCTGCTCATTCAGCCTGTAAACCGTCAAGCACCTGGAAGGTACATGCCACGTTCCAGGTCTTGAACGTACCTTCATGGTTGGACCAAATACAAACTGGTATTCCGCATAACGATAAACCCTTAGCCTGAAAAAATGTGACCGGACAACCAGTTCATTTTCCTTAAAGGTCAGTCGGTAATGAAATGCCATATAGAAACAACACGCTGTAAGAAAAACCCCAACAGCAGTCATTAAATACTCTGTTGCATCGTGATAGCTCAAATACAGCCACAGCAGGAATATGCCGAAAACGATAAAAAGACGGTATATATTATTGGGATAACAGGCATTCATTTTTTATTCTTCAAGCAGTTTCAGGAAGCAAACAAATCACTAAATATTGAGTTTTCAGACAGATCAATAAAAAAAAAAGGACACCATTCCGTGCCCTTTTTATACTGTTTTACTGAGCGTGTTATCTCAATACATTCAGAGCTTTGGCAGCAGTATTGTTATAGTAGCTACAGCCCTGCTCATTATATTTCAGCATGATGTTATTCAGATAATAATCTGCTGTCTGAACTGGTGTATCTGCAAGTAAGGCTTTGACTTTTTCACTTTCAGTTCTGGCACTGTAATTTTCAAAATCATACATTTCGCCATAGTAGGCTTTGCCTTGGTTATTCACGACCGCAAATGAGTCTTTAAGCAACCCGTACTGATCAAAGAACTGGACATATTTCCACTCATGTCCTGCCCAGGTGCCTCCTGAAATACGATAAGTCCACTGATTTTCAGCACCCCAGTCTGCTGCCACTCCTGGCAGTATATCCACCATGTCCTGATAACTCCCCCTGGTCTCCAGATCTTCCTGTTCAAAACGGATATACCCCTGACTGGATGTAGTTTTATCTGTTCTATAACAGACTGAACCCGCAGGAAACTGCTGAACCGGTTTCAGATAAGCCTGAACAATCTGACTGCTCAAACTGCTGTTTACGTTGAGGAACTTAAAATATTCACGATACCCAGGATACACCACAGAAAAAATATCTTTACCAGAAACATCCACTTTTTTCAGTATTTCCGTTCTCAGAGTACCTGGTGCACTGCTGAAAGTCAGTGTTTCTTCATTCAGTGCACGGGTTACAGCATCCACCCATGTATTATTATAAAGCTTTGAAGGCGTCAGTAAAAAACTGTCTGGACCTAAAGTTGTGCGGTACTGTACCTGCCCTGTACCACCATTAATATATCGGATGGTTTCTGTTTCAAGCGTTTCATCATCAACAATAAAAGTATAATCAGCAGTAACAGAAGCCTGAGGTGTAACCACCTGCGCTGAGGATGAACTGTCACCACCACCACCGCCACAGCCCGTCAGGGTCACTGCGATCACAACTGAAGACAGACAAAGTGTTAAATTTTTCATATTCATGTTCTATTTCGTAGTTAATATTCTAATTAACACGAAGTATATTTTCATGAAAAAACAAACACAATATCAACATAAATAATTGTTTTTATTTAAAATATTAAAAATAAATCTCTAAGTAAAAATCTGATTTATCAATTAATCTTTCAGCATCAATGATTTGCTAAACAGTTCTTTATTTTTCGGAGAAACGAGAACTGTACAACTTTTTCCATTTTTCAGATAAACGACTTCCAGTCTGTCCAGTGACAGTGCCGGAGATGAAACAGAGTTGGTCGTCGCAGTGATACTCTGGATATCTGCTACAGGAATTTTCCAGGTCAGCCACATACAGTGAATCGTCAGTATGCCATCACTGATCACATAACGTGTGTTCAGCACAGGCCACCACACCACAACAGCCGCCAGTACATAGACTGCCGTATGTACGGGATACTGCACCATCGTACCTTTGGCATACATGGTCAGCAGCAGCTGCACCAGCATTCCGGTCAGACAGATAAAAAAACCTAAAACCCACCAGTCAATTCTGGAACGAAATTTATGCATAAAGGACTCCTGCTTAGTGAGCATCTTACACAAAACACTCTTTGCAGTGCAGTTTTAAATCTTTATTTTTCTGATAAAAAACACCCCGAATGGAGTGTTTAATTTCAGTACCTGTACGGCTTTAAAACACATAAGGTCTGATAAAGATCAGGAAGAAAATGCCGAGCATTAAAAACCATTTCAGGAAATAATAAAGCTTACGGTTAGTGGCTTTAAGGGCTTTAGCCTTGACACGCAAGCGGTAAATATAGCCGAATGCTTTATTCAGCCCACCGGTCTGATCCCCTGCTTCATTTGGAGAGCTGGCGGCTGTCATGACTTTTTTACCAAACCAGTGATTGAACCGCTCCATCATTTTTGACTTTAATGGGCGTTCAACGTCTGCAAAGAAAATGATACGGTTCTGATCTGTGGTGTTCTCAGCATAGTGAATATAGGTTTCATCAAACACCACACTCTCACCATCACGCCATGAATATTTCTGACCATCCACATCAATAAAACAGCGGTCATCATTGGGTGTGATCAGCCCTAAGTGATAACGCAATGAACCTGCATAAGGGTCACGGTGACGAACCAGCCGGCTATCGGGTGCAAGTTCAGTAAACATTGCTGCCTTAATCGTCGGCAATGTTTTTAACAGTGCCGTGGTCTGAGGACACAGTTCCGCAGCGGACGGATGCGCTGAGTCATACCATTTCAGATAAAAACGCTTCCAGCCGGTTTTGAAGAATGAGTTAAAGCCCAGGTCATCATATTTACTGGAAGCCTTAATTCCGCCCTGATCATACAGTGCTCTCGCTTCATCCCGAATCATTTCCCAATTGTCATCCAGCACTTTTAAATCTTTAAAATGCTGCGAATCAATATAAGGCTCGTTCGGAACTTTTGAAAACATATACATCAAAAAATTGATGGGCGCCAGAATGGTGGAATGGTCAAAAAACTGACGGTAAAACGAATGACGTACCTTTCCTCGTCGCTGAATATACAGCGCAGAAACAATAAAAACAGCTAAAATGATCCACTTAATCATACATTTACTCGGGAGATTTCAAGCAGTCGGCCTGATTAAAAAACAAATGAATTATCACATGACACAATTGTATCAAATTTTATACAGTTACGGTGCCCATAAGGCTCAGACACAGTGTTACATTTTGCCTCATCAGCCCCTGTTTCAAATGGCAATTGACCATTCTGCCCAAAGTTTTCAGCCTGTCTCTTGAAAAAAAATGGCTTATTTCAATCTCTAAAAAGTGGTTACCTGGTAAAAAATATCATCTGAAACATAAGCTTCATAATCAGAACCCAGGCTGATTTCATAACAACGCCTGTGATTACACGGTTTCAGTGAAGAAAAATTGATGACCCTTGCGTCACGGCTTGATACAACTTGTTATGTTCTTTTTGGATATAGTTATCGTAAGATTAGCGAAGCATAAATGTCCGCTGCAACTGCGTACATGCTTCAAAACATCAACTCATAAGTCCTCCAAAAAAGGAGATCAGGGCATGATCCACGCTGGCAATGCCATTACCGTCCAAATGCTTTCGGACGGAATCGCAGAATTCCGCTTTGACTTACAAGGTGAGTCGGTTAACAAATTCAACCGTGCAACGATTGAAGACTTTCAGGCTGCTATTGCTGCTGTCAAAGCTGACAGTTCCATCAAAGGCTTAATCGTTACCTCTGGTAAATCCACATTCATCGTTGGTGCAGATATCACTGAATTCGGTGATAACTTTAAACAGGGCGAAAGCGCAATTGTAGAATGGGCAATGCCTGTTCATGAAATTTTCAACTCATTTGAAGATTTAGAAGTTCCTAAAGTTGCGGCGATCAATGGTATTGCGCTGGGCGGCGGTTTTGAAATGTGCCTGGTGTGTGACTACCGTGTCATGTCAGAAGCTGCAACAGTTGGTCTGCCAGAAGTTAAACTGGGCATCATCCCAGGCTTCGGTGGTACTGTTCGTTTAAGCCGTGTGATCGGTATCGACAATGCTGTTGAGTGGATTGCCACTTCTGCAAACAAAAAACCTGCTGCTGCACTGAAAGATGGTGCTGTAGATGCAGTTGTTGCTGTGGACAAATTACAGGACGCTGCGATTGACCTTGTTAAACAGGCAATCTCTGGTCGTTTAAACTGGAAAGCAAAACGTCAGGAAAAATTAGAGCCTGTTAAGTTAGACATGCTTGAACAGATGATGGCGTTTAACTCATCTAAGGGTGTGGTACTTGCGAAAGCAAACCCTGCTCAATACCCTGCGCCAAAACTTCTTCTTGATTCACTTCAAGCGGGTGTCAGCCAGGGTCGTGATGCAGCATTAAAAATTGAAGCTGAAGCATTTGCTAAAGCTGCGATTACACCACAAGCAGGTGCATTGATTGGTTTATTCATCAATGATCAGGTTGTGAAAAAAGCATCGAAGAAACATGAAAAAGGTGCGCATCCTGTTAACCAGGCAGCTGTTTTAGGTGCAGGTATCATGGGTGGCGGTATTGCTTACCAAGCGGCAAGCAAAGGCACACCAATAATCATGAAAGATATTGGTAATCCACAACTTGCTTTGGGTATGTCTGAAGCGAATGGCTTGTTGACCAAACAGGTTGAACGCAAACGCATGACTCCTGCGAAAATGGGTGAAACCCTTGCTCGCATCCGTCCGACTTTAAGCTATGACGAATTTAAAGAAGTCGACATCGTGATTGAAGCTGTGACTGAAAATCCAAAAATCAAAGAAGCTGTATTACGTGATACAGAAAGTAAAGTTCGTGAAAACACGATCATTGCTTCAAATACTTCGACGATTTCAATCACACGCCTTGCAAATGCATTAGAGCGTCCTGAAAACTTCGTAGGTATGCACTTCTTTAACCCAGTTCACATGATGCCTTTGGTTGAAGTGATCCGTGGTGAGAAAACTTCTGAAGAAGCGATTGCAACCACTGTTGTTTTAGCTCAGAAAATGGGTAAAACACCGATCGTTGTCAACGACTGCCCAGGTTTCCTTGTAAACCGTGTATTGTTCCCTTACTTCGGTGCATTTGACCTGTTACTTAAAGACGGTGCTGACTTCCAGCAAGTTGATAAAGTAATGGAAAAATTCGGCTGGCCTATGGGTCCTGCATACTTGATCGACGTTGTTGGTATCGACACAGGTGTACACGGCGCAGAAGTGATGGCGGAAGGTTTCCCTGACCGTATGAAGCCTGATTATAAAGGCGCGATCGAAATCATGTATGAAAACAAACGTCTTGGTCAGAAAAATGACGTTGGTTTCTACAAGTATGAACTTGATCGTAAAGGTAAAAAAGCCAAAGTGGTTGATCCAACTGCATACGAGCTTGTTGCATCTATGGCAACGACTGAAAAACACGAGTTTGATGCTCAGGAAATCATTGACCGTATGATGCTGACTTTCTGTAACGAAACTGTTCGTTGCTTAGAAGACAACATCGTATCTACTGCGTCTGAAGCAGATATGGCAATGATCATGGGTGTAGGTTTCCCTCCATTCCGTGGTGGTCCATGCCGTTACATCGACCAGACAGGTGTTGCTGAATACGTTGCGCTTTGTGACAAATATGCACACTTAGGTAAGGCTTATGAAGCGCCACAAATGTTGCGTGACATGGCTGCTAACAACAAAAAATTCTACGGTTAAGGAGCGACGTGAATGGCTACTTTAAATCCGCGTGACGTTGTCATCGTTGATGGCGTACGTTCTGCAATGGGTAAAACCAAAAACGGTATGTTCCGCAATGTACGTGCTGACAGCTTATCTGCTGAATTAGTTCGTGCTTTAGTTGCTCGTAACCAGTTTGATGTCAACGAAGTTGAAGATGTGATCTGGGGCTGTGTGAACCAGACTTTAGAGCAAGGTATGAACATTGCTCGTAACATCGTGTTATTAGCTGATCTTCCAAAGACTGTTGGTGGTCAAACGGTTAACCGTCTTTGTGGTTCTTCTATGCAGTCGATCCACACTGCTGCAGCACAGATTGCAACCAACCAGGGTGATATTTTCATCATCGGTGGTGTAGAGCACATGGGTCACGTTGGTATGATGCACGGCATCGACCTGAACCCTGAAGCATCTAAGCATTATGCAAAAGCGTCTAACATGATGGGCTTAACGGCTGAAATGTTAGGTCGTATGAATGGCATCTCTCGTGATGAACAGGATGCGTTCGGTGTTGAATCTCACCGTCGTGCATGGGCTGCAACTCAGGAAGGTCGTTTCAAAAATGAAATCGTCGGTGTTGAAGGTCATGATGCTAATGGCTTTAAACAGCTTTGCGATATTGATGAAGTAATCCGTGCCGACGCTAACCTTGAAGCATTCAAAGCATTACGCCCTGTATTTGATCCGAAAGGCGGTACAGTAACTGCTGCGACTTCTTCAGCGTTGTCTGATGGTGCATCTGCAATGTTGCTCATGTCTGCTGAACGTGCTCAAGCTTTAGGTCTTAAGCCTCGTGCTGTAATTCGCTCTATGGCTATTGCAGGTTGTGATGCAGCGATCATGGGTTATGGTCCAGTTCCTGCAACTCAAAAAGCGCTTAAACGTGCTGGTTTGAGCATGAATGACATCCAGACTATCGAATTGAACGAAGCGTTTGCTGCTCAAGGTCTTTCTGTTATGAAAGGTTTGAACATCTATGACAAGCAAGACATCATTAACCTGAATGGTGGTGCGATTGCATTAGGTCACCCATTGGGCTGTTCTGGTGCTCGTATCACGACTACTCTGCTGAACGTTATGGAACAGCAAGATACGCAAATCGGTCTTGCGACAATGTGTATCGGTTTGGGTCAAGGTATCGCAACAATTATCGAACGTGTTTAATTCTTAATTAAATACTGAGATCAAAAAATCCTCGCTTTTGCGGGGATTTTTCCTGTTTAGATTTATATTTCAATAAATCATAAATACAGATTAATTTTTAAACTCTGTTTCTCTTTTAAATTTTTAAACTTACCAATCATATAACTATATTAAACTTACAACATTCAAAACTTTATCCACTTAAACATAAACATTAATCAGTATCAAAACACATGCGGGTAAGTCCCTTCTCCCTTTGGGAGAAGGTTAGGATGAGGGAATTTTTATCATCCTCTCCCTAGCCCTCTCCTTAATAAGGAGAGAGGGATTTCCATTGTGAAGTAAGTATATGTTTAAGAAATTATTATGAAATTTTTTGCGCCAACAACGTCGCAAAATGCTGTTTAATCCGATTGCCCTGTGCATCCACTCGATGCAACTCACCTACATTTTCATTGTATTTCACGATCTTCCAGCCCTCATACAGCGCACTTAACTCCCCTGCCTTAAAGCTAAAAGGAAAGTCAGACTGAGCAGGAATATCCGGCGTATCCATCGCACAGACAATCAGGTTAAAACCATTCACATGGGTCGCTTGCTGCATCTGAGCAATCAATGGTTTCACCGTTTGAGCTTCTAAAAACATCATCACCACCGTACAGCAGATAAAGTCATATTTCCCCGAAATACTCTGATCAGCATTCAGATCACGCTGCTGTACATGAATGTTCTGAATACCTTCTGCCTCTATAATCTGCTTCAGTTTCAGTAAACTGTTTGCATTGACATCCCAGGCATCCACTTCAAAACCATGCTGGCTTAAGTACAGGCTGTTACGCCCTTGCCCACACCCCACATCCAGCGCTGTTCCACCCTGTAAATACGGCGTTGCAGCCAAAATTTCTGAGTGCGTCGGTGAAAGCTGATATTTTTTATAAAAATAGTCCTGAGCGGTGCAGTAAAACTGAAGCTGACACTCCATATCGTCACTGGTCGAAACGATTTTGTGCCATGCCTGAGGTTCAATAAACGGGGGTTGCTGTTCCGTGCTGAAGTGATGCTCTGACTGTACATGGCCAGATTCATCCAGCATTGCAAATTTCAGTTCACCTTTAAATATCGTCAGTTTTGCCCAACTGCCGGCTTTGGTATTGTGTGGTTTTTTAAACCCCTCAGGAATACACTGTGCAGTCCATACAGCCAGTTCTTTATAACAGACCAGTTCCTGATTCATCACGCCGCCCCCTTTTACCAATTGCCGTTTATGTTTATCTCACTTCACCATAAGATGTATTTCCATGGTGTGCAACACCCCATAAAAACAATATAAATGATCCAGCTCACTTTTGATTTTGAATGATTATTTATATTCGGCATCAGTTCAGATTTTTTCCATAAGCCACCACAGGTGGTCACTCACACCTCCAAAGGTTGCTCTCCTGCAGACAGATAATGCTTCGTATAGACCAATGTCTGCGTGATTAATTTTTGACTTCATGCTTTTTTTTGCTATGTTGAGTACAGTTTTTCATCTGTTTTTAAAACATACTTTTATTCTTCTGTTTATTTTTTTATTTTCACTGTTCTTCATATCGGTATCACTGGAGTTTCAACATGTATAACAAATTTATGAATAAAACATTTTTCGTTCTGATTTCTTCAGTCCTGTTATCCAGCTGTGCAACATCAACACTTATTAAAAAAGATAACCGCACCTATACAAAAAATGTGCAGGTTATTCTGTCTGAAGACCAGGTGGTCGCTTTCGGTCGTCCATCAACGGTACAGAACAATGTTCCACTCAACAGTCTGGTGATTGCAGGTCAGAAGAACAGTTATGTTATCACTGAAGGTTCAACTCAGTTTGTTACGCTCATTTCAAAACTGGACCCGAAAAATATTCAGATCAACAAAGCGCTTTCTTTCCACTCTGAAAATAATGACGGTCACTTCAGCGGAACTTTACCACTGACCTACGTAAAACTGCAGGAAGATATCAGCAAAAAGGACATGACATTCTTTATTGAGAATGGTGCTGAAGAATGTTCCACATCCAGTGATAAACGCATGAATGCACAGCGCTTCTGTTTCAATATCAAAATGGCAGGTGTTGTTTTTCCACCAGCTGCCAACCTGACCTCACTGAAAGCCCTGAGTAAGCCTTACCACGTCAGTATTCATACACATCAGGAAGAAAGTTATAAAAATAAATCCGGTATGAATCCACTCGAAAAACTGGCACTGCTGCCTTTTGCTGTGGCTATAGATGTCATCAGCCTACCTTTCCAGGCTGCCGAAAAAATCTTTGACTGATATCTTCTGCGTACTGCTCAGTCTCTACTGAACCTGCTGACTGAGCAGTTCCACACTTAACCATTCCATATATTTTTCTTTGTCCATAAAGTCTGGTGCAGTACCTGTATCCAGACTGTAAAACTGATTATTAAATTCAATGACAATCTGTTCGGTGTGGTGCCAGTCTTCAATCATGCGAAAATGCTGATTAAAGAAAAAACGGTTTTTACCCCAGTTACTCAGACTTTCCAGTTTTGGATAGTTTTTATTTTCAATAAACTCTGCATACAGCTGATGAATATCATGAAAGACATGGATTGTTTTCATTTTTGCTCTGCCTGAAACACATAAGATAAAGAGATGTACCTCAACACTGCTCAGGCTACAGTGCTGAGTTTTAATACATGTGACAGTTCACTGAAAATTTGTATCCTGCATGACATACTTTTAAGGTTACAGTTTCTGCTCCACTTCACGGCGGTTCTGCTTTTTAACCTGTTCCAGCTGCGCAGTCAGTGCCAGTACTTCTTTGTATAAAGCATTGAACTGCTGCAATGGCTTATCTTCATAAAACATAAATGTATTCTTTTTCTTTTCCCATTTATTGTTTTTCAGTACAGTAAAAATCGCTTCTGCTTTACTGAGAATCTGCATCTCAATCTCAAACATCACCAGTGCTTCATCCTGTTTCAGGCTTGCTTTCATATTTTCAGCCAGCTGATGCCGGTAGCGTGCGTTTATTCCCAGATGCTTAGCCTGATCTACAGCATTCTGCTCTCTTTGCTGCGTCTGTAGCCTGAACTGTTCCGCCAGAATATGTGCCTGTTTCAGCATATTTTCTGTTTCGGTATAATTCTGTTTTTTGTCTTTTTCCAGCCGGTTAATATTTAAAAACTGATCCCATCCCAGGGCTTTTAATTCACGCAGATATGTATTGCGGGCTTCAGCATTCTGAATCATATGGCTCAGCACAAAATCAGCCATAATTTTATAATCACCCGTCAGGCGCGGATCTGAAATATCGACCTGAATGGGCTTTGACCAGTCTCTTGCCTGGCTGTAAATCAGTTCAGCTTTTTCAAGCAACACCGTCTGATAAATATCCAGTGCCTGCTGTTCATTTTGCTGTTCCCTGTACTGACAGTACATCCCGCCAAACATCAGAAGGGTGGCAAGACCTAAAATAATAAAGATACGTGGCATAGTCTGCTCGTTTTTTCCTTTTCAGATATCATAGCCTGAATTTGCAGAAATGATGATTTTTTAAACAGATCATCTATCGGATACAGGCTGTGTATAAACAAGAAGTTATCCACAATTCTGCTGAAAATGATGAACAAGCTGAGCTGATTGTGTAAAAATGCTTTAAATTTTGAAGTACATCCCCATGTACTGCTTAACTCCAAAGTTTAACAATCGAGATTTTTTATGCGCGTAGATATCTGGTCAGACGTGGTTTGCCCTTTCTGTTACATCGGTAAAAAACGTTTTGAAGCCGCTGCTAAAGAAATGGATATTGAACTGGAAGTTCACTGGCACAGCTTTGAACTTGATCCTGACGCACCTGCGGTACAACAGATTTCCAATACTGAACGCCTGGCACAGAAATACGGTCGCACCACTGCCGAAGTGGAAGAAATGGAACGTAATATCGCAGCAATGGCAAAAGAAGAAGGCATTGAGTTCAACTGGCAGAATGCCAATTCAGGTAATACCTTCAACGCACACCGTATTATTCACCTGGCACAGAGTCAGGGCTTGGGTTCGGAAGCAAAAGAAGCCTTTTTCTACAGCTATATGACGCAAGGTCTGGCGATTGGCGAGCGTGAAACACTTGAGGATGTCGCAGCACGGATTGGTCTGAATCCTGTTGAAGTGGATGATGTTCTGGATGGTAATGAATATGCTGATATTGTCCGCTTTGACGAAGAAGTTGCCCGTGATCAGCTGAAAGTGACCGGTGTACCTTTCTTTGTTTTTGATCAACGTATTGCACTTGCCGGCGCACAGCCCCGTGAAATCTTTATGCAGGTTATGCAGAAAGCACTGGAAAGTGCAGATCAGAATGATGTCCAGTCCGATGACGGTTTACAGTGCAACGATGAGCAATGTGATCTGCCGAAATAAAGCCCGAACATAGCTGTCTAAAAATCCTCCTGAATGGAGGATTTTTTTTGCCCTGCCATCAAGCCTTGATATGAGAGATTTTCAGCGGATACAGCTGTTTTCTATTCCAAAACTCATTGCAACAACCAGAGTAAATACTCTAATTAATTGTTTTATATTGTTATTTTATCTCTGATTGCCGAATCTATCATTCCTGCATGATCATTTTTTAACAATAATTCATTTAACAAATCTTTTATCTCCCAGTCTATCAGGACAAATCTTCAGAAGGAAATCCTTATGAAACTGTTTAAAACTGCTGCTGTTGCAGTCGCTGTTGTATTTTCTGCTAGTGTATCTGCTCAGATCGTTTATGTACCTGACTTTCCTGTTAAAAAAGCAGTGGTAGAAACTCAGACTGTGACTGCTGATCAACCTGCTGCATCTGAATCTGTACAGGATAAAAAAGCAGCATAATTTGCTCAAACCCTTAAAAGCAGGCTATTTTTCAGCCTGCTTTTTTTATTTCAGAAATCCTGTTTTTATAAAATAACGTTTGCAGTTCGCATGATTCAGAACCCATCTTTGTCATTTACTTAAAAAATATTTCAATTTTTTATTGATGCATTCCCACTTTGTGTCAATTTTGCTTATAAAATCTCAAAAACTGACAATTTTTTTCATGTTTTTTTTATTTAAATCCATATAATCAAAAAATCAAAACAATTATTTTTTCATTTGAACGTATTCATATGCAGGAACTTCAGGCACTTATTCAGGGGAAAATTCCACCGCAGGCAATCAACATTGAAAATCTGATTGCCCTGGCTGAACGTTACCCGTCAAAACAGTCGGCAGAATACAAAATGATAGAACTGGCTGTGAATATTGTGCTGGCCAGTTACCTGGAAAAAGCTCAGAAACATGTTTAGGAGTATGTCAGTGGATGCTTTGGAAAAGTCATTGCTGATTAAAGAATTACGTGACCTGACCCATGATCTGGAACGTCAGGCTTTGTCTTTTTATAAAATTGCCCGTTCAAAAAAACGTATTCATGAAATTTTTGAACTGTGTGATGAACCGATATTTAAAAAACAGGTGCTGGGTTATAAAGCACAGATCAATCCTGAAGCCACAACACTTGAGTTTGCCGATCAGACTTTGTACCGTCAGTCATTCCGTGGCTATTTTCAGGAAGACAGCCTCCTGGAAGAAGCGCTGTATGCACACCCCGAATCTGGATGGGCTTTTCTGCATCATGCATCTGAAGGCTGGCAGATCTGGTTGATTCCGGCAGCAGACCGCACTGCTCTGATCAGTGAATGGGGTTCAATTGAAACCGTCTTCAGCTGGATGATGGAACAGTTACATCATTATCACTGCCTGAAAACCGATCAGGAGCTTGAGCTGATTGCCCTGCAGCCTAAAAACCGTTTTCATAAATACAAGCATATATCAACCGAACACATCTCTCATTCTCTCCCTGAAACTGCTGAACCTGATATGACTTTTAATAATTCTCCTGCCGATGCTCAACTGTCTCTGAAACCTCGGGATATTTCAGCATATTTCCGTAAAAAATCAGGACAGTCTTCTGAGGTCGAAGTCGATGAAACTCATCCACTCACCGCTACAGACAGACCTGCACAAAATCTGCCCGTCACACTCCAGCTGGGTGCGCACCAGGCACTAGTGACTGTGCTGAATTTTCCCGAAGCGCTTGAACAGCAACTGTATGGTTTAAAGCTGCCAGAAGTGGCTCAGTTTACTGATCTGTTGATTTTTGCCCCTGATCAGGAAAATGTTCTGCAACGCCCGGTTTATCTGGCTGAACAGATTTCCACGCAGGGTCGTTTTATTAAATACCTCGCTCTTTTTGGTGCAGAGGATGAGATGCAGGCAATTCGCCTCGCCAGAGTATCTGCTGAGCAACAGGGCTATGACCTGGCTTCTGTACGTATGACCAATTGGGCATCACTGGAGAGTCAGTTACTACAGCACGAAGCTTTCTTTGAGGTTTTCACTGAAAAAGCCACGGTGGTATGGAACAAGGACACTTATTTCCCTTACATTCCAGCGCAGTTAATTCACACGCAGAAGTTTATTCAGTTTGAAGAAACAGCAGCAGAAACGGAAACACCAGTCATCCTGCTCAAGGAACGTCAGAAAATCCGTGTCATTCATGGTCAGAAACGTCTTGAACTGTCTCAGATGGAACAGGCTTTCCCTCATCTGTTGCTTGACCGTCAGCAGGGCATCAGCTGGCAACTGATTCAACGGGTCATCAACCGTCTGGAACAACCGATTGAAGCGCTTCAACTCTATGAAGCGATTCAGGTTTATTCAGAAGAATAATTTTAATTTTTGTATTAAACCCTTGCTTTCCTGACCAGAATTTCCAACACTGTTAAGTACCACTTTTATACAAGATCCAGCTCTATGTACAAAAAGGACACTTTATCAGCAACCCGCCTGGGCTTACTGATAATGTTGGGAATGGTCAGTATGACGGTACTTGCGGAGGAAGATCATTCTGCTTCTGAGTACCCTGTTCTGCCACAGACGGTGGAACAGATTTCTGAATTCACCCAGAAATACAACCTGCTGTACCAGATTCCCCGATGGATTGACAGCACGCCCACTTTTTTGCCCGAACAGTCCGACAGCCCGATTGTTCCACCTGTGAGTGTCACTGAAAACAGCACCTGGATTGATCAGAAGCAACTGGGTATCCGCAACTGGGCAGACCGAACTGCAGTACGTATAGATAACTGGTTTGGTGAAACCAATCCAGAAAAGCCTGCAACAGCATCCTTAAGGGTACTGGTGGATAACAGCTGGAATGAATATGACGGCTATGAAATAAAACCCCGTATCCGTGGGCGCATTAAACTGCCAACCCTGGAAAAAAAGCTGAGCCTGGTCTTTGGTGATGACTCACTGGACAATGAACTCAACACCAATGTCGCGATTACCAATGAAAACCCTGTCAACAGCCCCGATAAAAAACTCGATACAAAACGTACCCGTGACAGCAACAGCTCGCTGGCCTTACGATGGTCTCAGTTCTCTGAAAAAATACCTTTTAAAACAGATGCGGATCTTGGGGTCAGATCAGGTGATGATATTTATGTTCGGCTCAAAGCATCCAGAGAATGGCAACTGGACAATGACTTTAAATTTTATGCCGAGCAGATTTACCGTTATGGCATCGACAGTGAAAATTACTTACGGACAAATCTGGAACTGACCCATGCCCGCCCCAATCAGGCTTTTTTTTCCAATCAGCTGAACCTGACCTATGCTGATACTCAGTATGATGATCTGACCTGGGATAATTTTACTTTCCGCCAGCACCAGTTCTTTCAGAACAACCGATTCAACTACGGTATCTATACCGGTGGATTTTATACAGATGAAAATCTGCGTCTGAACAGCTGGGGACCTTTCGTTTCCTGGCGTCAGCCATTTTTAAGAGAATGGTTTTATGTTCAGGGAGATCTGAACTATCTGAATGACCATCGGGCAGACAGAAATCATTTTGTCGGTGCATCCATCCGTCTGGAAACCCTGTTCTGATTTTAAGCATATCTGTGGATAAGTTCTGATTTATCCACTTTATTCACAACTCACCCAGGCCTGTTTTATTCCTGTGCCTCAATGGCATATAGCTGAAATTTAAAGCTGAATGCAGGACCATTTTCAACAGGCATATTGGGGAAATACATCGTCTTATAGGTCATCAATCCTGTCGCTTTGACTTTTTTCCCAACCAGAGCCGGATCTATTTTAATCTCAGGGTGAACTTCCAAGGGCAAACCCATCACCCTTGAAGATGGATCAGAATAATCGGTCAGTTCATATTTGTTTCCATCCTGCCGAAGATAAGCAATCACTGAGCTCAGTGTCTTATCCCTCAGGAACTGCGCATTATGCACAGACAGTTCTTCTGCATAAGCTTTCTTACGCTGATCGGGTGGTGGCAGGTCATAGGCCTGTACAATAGAGGGAAACAGCAGAAACAATACTGTGCCCATCATTAAGTAATATTTCTTCATATTTTTATTCATAAAAAAAGCCTATCTTCAAGATAGGCTTTCACAGAACAGAATATGGTTTATTTCAGCAATAAATTGTTAATGCGTTTTACATATTCAGCAGGATCATCCGGTAATCCCCCTTCTGCAATCACCGCCTGATCAAAGATCACATTGGCAAGATCATCAAACTGCGCAGAAGCTTCCAATTTTTTAACCAGTGGATGTTCAGGGTTGATTTCAAGAATCGGTTTAGACTCTGGCACTGCCTGCCCTGCCTGTTTCAGCATACGCACCAGCTGTGGAGAAAGTTCACCTTCTCCAGTCACGAGACAAGCCGGTGAATCCACCAGGCGTGTGGTGACACGTACTTCTTTGGTTTTGGCTTTGAGTGAATCTGACAGTTTTTCCACTACAGGTTTAAACTGCTCAGCGGCTGCCTCAAGCGCTTTCTTCTCTTCTGCATCCTGTAAGTCACCCAGATCTACAGCACCCTTGGCAACGTTCTGCATAGGTGTGCCATCAAATTCATGCACGAATTCCATCGCCCATTCATCGACACGGTCACCCATCAACAGCACTTCAATGCCTTTTTTCTTAAACAGTTCAAGCTGAGGTGAATTTTTCGCCGCACTCAGACTGTCAGCCGTTACGTAGTAAATTGCTTTCTGCCCTTCCTGCATACGTGCTTTATAGGCTTCAAGAGAAGTGACTACTTCATCCTGAGTAGAGGTAGCAAAGCGTAACAGTTTTAAAATACGTTCACGGTTGGCAAAGTCTTCACCCAGACCTTCCTTAATGACTGAACCGAATTCAGTATAGAATGCCTTGAATTTTTCCTGATCTGCTTCATCTTCCGACTTCGCCAGATTATCCAGCATAGTCAGTACACGACGGGTATTGCCTTCGCGGATGGTTTTCACATCACGGCTTTCCTGCAGAAGCTCACGGCTGACATTCAGTGGTAAGTCCGCACTGTCCACCACGCCCTGTACAAAGCGCAGATAGTTTGGAATCAGGTTATCTGCCTCATCCATAATAAAGACACGTTTGACATACAGCTTAATGCCCGCTTTGGCTTCACGGGTAAAAATATTATTTGCAGCTTTTGCAGGTACATACAACAGCTGAGTATATTCAGTACTGCCTTCAACACGGTTATGTGCCCATGCCAGCGGTGCCTCAAAATCATGAGTCAGGTTCTTATAGAACTCCACATACTGTTCTTCTGTAATTTCAGATTTATTGCGTGTCCACAAAGCACTGGCAGAGTTAATGGCTTCCCATTCCTCTGTTTTAACATACTGACCTGGCTTCTTCTCCTCACCTTCAGCAGCGTCTTCTTCCACCCATTCTTCTTTCTGCATTTCAATCGGCAGGCTGATATGGTCAGAATATTTATTGATGATCTGCTTAACCTTATAGCTTTCCAGATAGTCCAGTGCATCATCACGCAAATGCAGAATAATATCGGTTCCACGTGAAGCCTTAGTGATCTGTTCAACTTCAAAATCACCTGTACCGCCACTGATCCAGCGAACCCCATCTGTCTCAGGCAGACCGGCACGACGCGATTCAACCGTGATTTTTTCAGCAACAATAAAGCCTGAATAAAAACCGACACCAAACTGACCAATCAGCTGGGCATCTGACTTCTGGTCACCCGACAGTTTAGACATGAAATCTTTGGTGCCTGACTTTGCAATCGTCCCCAGATTATCAATCGCTTCCTGAAGGCTTAAACCGATCCCGTTATCTGAGATGGTGATGGTCTTTGTGTCTTTATCCAGACGGACACGGACATGCAGATCTGGATCATTTTCATAATATTCAGGATGATTGATTCCTTCGAAGCGTAATTTGTCACAGGCATCGGAAGCATTGGAAATCAGTTCACGCAGGAAAATTTCAGGGTTGGAATAGAGTGAATGCGTCACCAGATGTAAAAGCTGAGCCACCTCAGCCTGAAAACTATGTTTTTGTGCGCTTTGCTCGCTCATAAATCACTCCTTAAATTCATAACACTTTTTTATCGAATGCTTTAGAAATGGAGTGACTTAAGAATATTTCAATAGGAAAAATAAAAAAAATTCAGAAAGGACCCTGCTGATAGACCCGATTCATATAAAGATCCAGTTTCTGCTGACGCATTTTATACACTTCATCCAGACAGTTTTCAGACTTACCGCACTGATCACGCATGTGCAGCCATCTGATCTGCTCATCCTGAATAACGCCACGCGTTCCCATGGGCACCAGTCTTTTGATAATCTGATACGTGGTTGCCATGCGGACATCTGCATCATTTATCTTTCTGTGTTCACAAATGGCATATTCGGTTTCTGTCTGAGCCTTATCGCAGTTAAAACTTGCTGCGTATGCAGGAATGGCAAGCAGACCCGCAACCAGCACGTACACTGACTTCAACGTATTCATTCACTCAACTCAATCCACCGATCATTCTGCAACTTTACTGTTATTTTTGTGATCTAACAGGGCATATTTGCTCATAATTGGTAACTTTAGTATAGAGCTGAAAATAATCACCTGAAATAAAGGCATCAGACGAAATAAAATCATCAACCATTAAAAACGGTAGCTGTAACCCAGTGTATACACCAGTGGATTCACTTCAAGTGTACCAATATCTTTGCCATCGAGTTTGACATCACTTTCAACCTGAGCATATCGGACATCCAGAAATACTCCCCAGTTCTGCGCATCTGCCGGCTGAAAATTAAATCCAAGCTGTCCTGCTGCACCATAAGTTACATCTGCTTCAAGTTTTGAGTTACTGCCTGTAAGTTTTTCATCCCAGGGAACAGCGACTGTTAAACCCACCCCTACATAGGGTGTGAATCGCGTTGAATTCTTTAAATGATATTTGGCTGTGACCGTAGGAGGTAAATGTTTAAAGGTGGCGGATTCAACACCATTCAGACGTATATCATGCTGAAACGGTGCAACGGCCAGCAAAAGCTCTGCTGAAAAAGGAGAATCTCCAAAAAAATATTCAACCGAAGGTGTCAGGTTAAACTCATGGCTGACATCAGCCTGCGCACCTGCAACCGTGCCATTATTTTCAGTCGGAGCCAGTAAACTGCCACCAACTTTGAGCTGCCAGTTACCAGCCTGTGCAGTAGGGATAACAGCCCAACCCAGGGCTATCAGGAAAATGGAATGCTGCAGTAATGATTTTTTTAACATATATTCTGATCTCTTTTAATTGATTTGACTGAGCATCCTGATATCAAGCCATTCTTTGAATATGCTCAGGACTTCATCTGCCCGTACAGTCAATCTAATCTGACCAGAAAACTTTCAAAAATAATAATTCACCATGTTCTTATCAAAAATTGTTTTTTAATCAATAAATGCTAAACAAAGGTATTTTAAAGCTGTGACACCATGATCGGCATATATCAGCAGTCATCATCTAAAATTTTGCACCCGATATCGGACATAAAAAAACCCGGTACGATGACCGGGTTTCTGATTTTCAGTATTTTAGAATTTGTAGCTATAACCGATTGTATAGATCACAGGATCAATATCCAGTTTGAATTTTTCAACCGCAGTTTCAACTTTAGGGTTTAAGTCTGCATAACGTACGTCAGCAAAAACGCCCCAGTTTTTTGCGTCAGCAGGCTGGAAATTAAAGCCGATCTGAGCTGCATAACCGTAGTCTTCTTTCACTTTAACTTTAGTATCTGCAAGTACACCTGAAGCTTCTTCATCCCAAGGAATAAATGCTGTCGCACCCACACCTACATATGGTGTAAAGCCTGTTGAGTTTTTCAGGTGGTATTTTGCAGTTACTGTTGGCGGTAAATGTTTTAATTTAACACCTGCAATTTCTTCACCCGCAGAACGAACACTTACATCATGGCTGATTGGCGCAGCAAGCAGTACTTCTGCTGAGAAATTGTCATTAAAGAAATATTCCACTGATGGCGTGAATGCAAGCTCACTGTCAGCTTCAACAGTTGCAGCACCACCAAGAATTTTTGTGTCCTGAGTCGGTGCAATTGCAGATCCACCAACTTTCACTTGCCATTGACCTGCCATAGCAGATGCAGAAAGTCCCATTAATGCAATTAAAGCAGCTTGTTTTAACATTTTAAACAACCTTCCAGAATGAATAAGCCATATTAAACATGAGTATTTTTAATATGCAAGACTTATTAATTCATGAAAATTAAACTTATTTTCAAACAATTGATATTTAAAATAATTTATTTTAAGCAGACCAATAAGGTTGGTTTTAATACCAACCTTATTAATCTGATTTAATGGTTATAATTCCAGCTTTTTTAATATGATTTATTATTTAAAGTTTATAATAAAAATAATGCTGATTTAAAGCACCATTGCCGCGATCCAGCCAAAAACAAGCAGCGGAATATTAAAGTGAATGAAGGTCGGAATGACCGTATCCCAGATGTGATCATGCTGTCCATCCACACCCAGACCTGCTGTTGGTCCCAGGGTCGAATCTGATGCCGGTGAACCTGCATCCCCCAATGCCGCAGCAGTACCGATCAGCGCAACTGTCGCAAGTGGAGAGAAGCCGAACTGTACACACAAAGGAACATAGATGACTGCAAGTACAGGTACACTTGAGAAAGATGAACCAATACCAATGGTCACAAAGAGACCAATAAACAGCATCAGGAAAGCAGCCATTGCCTTATTGTCACCGATCAGATGCACCACACCATTGACCAGTCCATTGATATCACCGGTATGGGTCATCACAGAAGCAAAACCTGCTGCCGAAATCATGATGAATCCAACCAGAGCCATCATACGCATCCCCTGCACGAACACATCATCAGCATCCTGCCATTTGAAAATGCCCGATGCTGACAGTACAGAAAAACCAACCAGTCCACCCAGAATCATCGAACCCGAATAAACCTGTGCAACAAGTGTCAGAACAATCGCCAGTACGGCCATAAAAATGGTTTTTTTCGCAATCACAGGTGCCTGATCAGCCTCCTGCTGCAACTCTTTTGCATCTTCTGCAAGACTGGTTTCACCTGCACGAATCGGCTTATCCAGGTCAATTGTCGTCACACGGTTAACTGTACGGTCTTCATAAATACGGGGCTTGCGATATGTTACAAACAAGGCAAACAAGGTACCAATCACCATACCCAGTACAGGTATTGCCATACCCGCAGGCATCATCCACCGTTCAACATGCAGATTGGATGCGGCACCAATTTTGTTGATGTTCCCCATCAGAATCTGTTCAAGAAAAATCGCACCAAAGCCTACTGGCAGGAAAATATAAGTCCCCACCAGTCCCAGTGTCAGTACACAGGCAGCAGCACGACGGTCAAGTTTCAGGTGGTTCATCACCTTCAGTAAAGGCGGTACAAGTACAGGAATAAATGCAATATGCACAGGAATCAGGTTCTGAGAACAGATCGCTGAGATCAGCAGAATTCCAAGCATGAAGAATTTAACTTTACGGGCACGTGCATGAGTGACTTCTGCACCCAGCAGACCAATCAGCTTATGCGCAAGCAGATCAGGCAGACCTGATTTAGACAATGCCAGTGCAAAGGCTCCCAGCACCGCATAGGCAAGAGCAACTTCAGCACCATCTCCCAGTCCAGCATTAAATGCACTGACCGTATCAGATAAACTCAGTCCCGCAACGAGACCACCTATAATTGCTGAAATGACCAGTGTCAAAACAACAGAAACTCGTGCCAGTGACAAAAGAAACATCACGGCAATCGCAATAACTACTGCATTCATGTGAATTTTAAGGGAAGACGAAAAAACCGCATTTTATCAGATTCAGCTAAATGAAACTGTAAATTGCATGCTGAATCCGATACTGTGCTCTCTTCAGACAGCACAGTATCGTAAGTTCATTAACCGTTGTGCTTCATTGCAAAGCTGCTGATATGTTCTGCAATCAGTTCAGGCTGGCTTAAAACAGCCCAGTGGTTGGCATCAACATCGACTCTTGAAAAATCTTCCACCCATTTTGGCATTTCATCAATCAGTTCTGGACTGACAAAGTTATCCCGCTTTAAAACAACTGCCTGTACAGGACAGACGGCATGACGCTGACGTGGCATACTCAGACGTGGCAGAAAATTGGCACGATATAATCCAATACCATATTCACCATCTTTGGAAATGTTCTGGTTCAAAGGCAAACCTTTTGTTTTTTCCAGACGGTTCAACACTTTCCCCCAGCGTTCAGCATTGAATAAATGCCAGACGGTCGGTGCCAGAATCGGAAGCTGAAAAGCTACAATGTACCAGGATTTGAACAGCTGCTTGAAAAACTTACTCTTCTGATGTTTGAACTGATCACGCATCCAGAAGGCTGCATGGTCAAGGCAAGGGCCTGAAATCGTGGTATAGGACAGAATTCTTCCTCGGAATTTAGCTTCAGTGACCGATTCCCAAGACTGAATTGAACCCCAGTCATGTGCCGCCAGATGGAAAGACCGTCCTTCCAGTACGCTGTTCACGACACTCTCAAGATCAAGCGAAAGCTGTTCCAGCCGGTAAGCACGGATACGCTTTGGAACAGAAGATGCTCCAGCTCCACGCACGTCATAGCTGACAATATAAAAATGCTGTATTAAGTTTTCAATAACCGGTTCCCAGACTTCCTGATTATCAGGATAACCATGAACCAGGACAAGTGCAGGCTTACCCGAATCACCCCAGGTTTTTACATTCAAACGCTGTTGATCCGTTGTATTTACCCATTGAGACTGTGCTTGCATGAATTCTTTTCCCATTCTTATTGACTGTTTATTATTCATCCATGGCAGTGTGATCAATGCCATAACAATTTTTCTGCTCTAGTATGGTCTGAACAGAAATAAAAACAATTGACCATTATGAGCATTTTAAAGAAACTGGTGACAATCCCCTTTGTCTCCAAATTCATGATCAATCACTATGCCCCTTACCGTGGTGCAGGTATTGAAATTGATAAAATTGATCTGCCCAATTATCACATCCGCGTCAAAATGGCACTGACCCGTAAAAACCAGAATATTGTCGGCGTTCATTTTGGTGGAAGTCTATACTCAATGATTGATCCTTTTTATATGCTGCTCATGATGCATCACCTGGGGTCCAAATATATTGTCTGGGACAGATCTGCCACTATCCACTTCCTGTCCCCTGGACGTGGTACGGTTTATGCTGATATACAGCTCGACGCTATGGAAATCCGGCATATTAAAAATCTTGCAGAAAATTATGCACCTGTACACCGCAACTACACCGTGAATATCTTTGATGAAGCCGGACTCCGAATTGCTGAGGTTGAGAAAACACTGTATATCCGCAGAAAGAAACCGAAACCTCAATAAAAAATGCGCCCGATCAACAGGCGCATTCAGTATTGCTGAATTTACATATTCAGATTAACGGCGATTGTTTTGCTCAATTGCAGCGCCAGCGCCTCCACCCAGTGCGCCACCAATGGCAGCTCCGGTGTTACCACCAAAGATGCTTTTACCAACCACTGAACCAATACCGGCACCTACGCCACTATAAGTAGCATTACGGTTGGAGCCATTCTGAGTCTTACTGCCGACTGCTGCACCCGCACCTGCACCTGCGGCTGCACCAATACCACCACCGACATGATTCCCTGCGCCACCACCCAGTGCGCCACCCAGAGCAGCTGCACCAATACGCTGATCATTTGCTGACATATTCTGACAACCTGTAAGCATCATTAAAGGTAACAATGCACATCCTGCAACCATAAGCATTTTTTTCATGGCAGATTCTCCCAACATGTTTTCTTAGTTTCAGCATACGCCTTTTATAGAATTCAGAATGCCTGGATTATGTTATTTTTCATTTTCTTTTATACACAATTGCAGCACTTTTCTTCACAATTGCACGTCCGTCCTGTTACAGAGTCACCCGACAACAGATCCATTGAATCATGGCATGCCTTGACTCTTTAAGACCTGACTGTACTGTTGAGTGATTGGTGAAAATAATCAATCGCACCTCTGCCCTATCTGTACAGATAAACCGTCTCAATGCAGCTTTCAGCAGCAGTATTATCCATCCATACCCCACTGTTCCATTTTAATTCTTCTTATATTCATCATTGTGATCTACAAATCCAGATCATAAAAAAAGGCACCCGAAGGTGCCTTTTAATCAGTTCATCAGGACATTACAGACCTTGATTGAACTCTTCATTGAATGCCTGGCTTAATGCCTGATCAACATCAGAGAAGTCATTATGAAGTGCCATTTCAGCAGCTTCCGCTTCCTGACGACGACGTTCAAGGTGGTAAGCAAGACCCGTACCTGCTGGAATCAGACGACCCACAACAACGTTCTCTTTCAGACCACGTAAATCATCTTCTTTACCTGTCACAGCAGCTTCAGTCAACACTCGTGTTGTTTCCTGGAACGATGCAGCAGAGATGAACGAGTCAGTAGAAAGCGATGCTTTGGTAATACCCATCAGCTGACGTTCAAACTTCGCAGGGAACTTGTTCTGTGCAAGCACAGCCTGGTTTTCCTGCATCACACGGATGTAGTCAACCTGCTCACCTTTAATGAAGCTTGTATCACCGCCATCAGTGATATCAACTTTACGTAACATCTGACGTACGATCACTTCGATGTGCTTATCGTTGATTTTTACACCCTGCAGACGGTAAACGTCCTGAACTTCGTTCACGATGTAGTTCGTCAACGCCACTTCACCTTTCAGACGTAAGATGTCATGCGGGTTCTGTGGACCATCAGAAACAGTTTCACCACGGTTTACATGTTCGCCTTCAAACACGTTCATGGTACGCCATTTCGGAATCAGCTCTTCGTAGATCTCTGAACCATCATCTGGAGTAATCACTAAACGGTTCTTACCTTTAGTTTCTTTACCGAAGCTGACGATACCAGAAATTTCAGCAAGAATTGCATGCTCTTTCGGTTTACGTGCTTCAAACAGATCGGCTACACGCGGCAGACCACCGGTAATATCACGGGTACGTGATGATTCCTGTGGAACACGACCGATAACGTCACCGACACCGATTGTTTCACCGTCACGGACAGAAAGAATCGTGTTCTGTGGCAGGAAGTAGAACTGCTCGCCACCATCCGTTGTATCCAGTACAACAGCAGGACGCATGTCTTTACCTGACGCAGGACGTGAAGTCACTGGTAAGATTTCAATCGTGGTCATACCTGTTGCATCATCAGTTTTCGATGTCACAGTTACGCCATCAACAATCTGGCTGAAACGTACTTTACCGGCAACTTCTGTTACCAGTGGATGTGTATGCGGATCCCATGTTGCCACGATGCCGCCTGCTTCCACAGCTTCGCCATCTTTCAACAAAATGGATGCACCGTATGGCAATTTATAGCGTTCACGCTCACGACCGATCTCATCTGCAATACCGATTTCACCTGAACGGGAAACAGATACCAGGTGACCTTTGGCATGTTGAACAGTTTTCACGTTATGGAAACGTACTGTACCTTTGTTACGTACCTGTACGCTGTTTGCAGCAGAAGTTCGGCTTGCAGCACCACCCACGTGGAATGTACGCATGGTTAACTGTGTACCCGGTTCACCAATGGACTGTGCAGCCATAACACCGACTGACTCACCAGGGTTCACCTGATGACCACGTGCAAGGTCACGGCCATAACATTTCGCACAGACACCGAAAGTTGATTCACAGTTTACAACTGAACGTACTTTAACTTCGTCGACACCGTTGTCTTCGAGGAATGCAGCCAGTTTTTCATCAATCAATGTATTACGTGGAAGCAGAACTTCATCAGTGCCAGCACGTTTTACATCTTCAGCAACTACACGACCCAGTACTCGCGTACCCAGGTTCTCGATGACATCACCACCCTGAATGAACGGAGTCATTACAAGACCGCCCAGTGTTCCACAATCAGGCTCAGTAATTACCAGATCCTGTGCAACGTCTACCAGACGACGGGTCAGATAACCGGAGTTTGCAGTTTTCAGTGCTGTATCGGCCAGACCTTTACGCGCACCGTGTGTTGAAATGAAGTACTGAAGTACTGTCAGACCTTCACGGAAATTTGCTTTAATCGGTGTTTCAATGATCGAACCATCCGGTTTCGCCATCAGACCACGCATACCTGCAAGCTGACGGATCTGAGCTGCCGAACCACGGGCACCGGAGTCAGACATCATGTAGATCGAGTTGAATGATTTCTGTTTCTCGTCTTCACCCTGTTTATTTTTAACAGTGGTGTATGACAGGTTATCCATCATCGCTTTCGCTACCTGGTCGTTTGTACGTGCCCAAATATCGACTACTTTGTTATAACGTTCACCAGCCGTTACGAAGCCTTGCTCAAACTGCTGTTCAATTTCACGAACTTCAGTTTCTGCTTTTTCAATAATGACCTGTTTCGTTGGTGGAATCAGCATGTCTTCCATACCGACAGAAACACCTGAACGTGTTGCTTGACGGAAGCCCAGATACATCAGCTGGTCAGCGAAGATAACAGTATCTTTCAGACCCAGTTTACGGTAGCAGGAGTTGATCAGCTTAGAGATGTTCTTTTTCGTCATCTCAAGGTTGATCTGCTGGAAATCCATCCCTTCAGGAACAACTTCCCAAAGCAGACAGCGACCTGGCGTCGTATCAACAACAATCGTCTGCTGTTCACGTTCACCATTTTCATTGATCACCGTCTGGTGTACACGTGCTTTAACGCGAGCGTGTAAATCCACCTGACCAGTTGCAAGCGCACGGTTTACTTCATCAGTATCCGCAAACACCATGCCTTCACCTTTGGCATTGATCGCATCACGGGTGATGTAATACAAACCTAAGACAACGTCCTGAGAAGGAACGATGATCGGCTCACCGTTTGCAGGTGACAGGATGTTGTTGGTTGACATCATTAACGCACGAGCTTCTAACTGAGCTTCAAGTGTTAATGGTACGTGAACCGCCATCTGGTCACCATCGAAGTCGGCGTTGAACGCAGCACAGACGAGTGGGTGAAGACGGATTGCTTTACCTTCAATCAGAATAGGTTCAAATGCCTGAAGACCTAAACGGTGAAGTGTCGGCGCACGGTTCAGCATCACTGGATGCTGACGGATTACAGAGGCAAGAACGTCCCATACTTCTGGCGTTTCGCGTTCAACCATTTTCTTCGCAGCTTTAATGGTTGTTGCCTGACCAGAAGCCTGCAGTTTTGCGAAAATGAATGGCTTGAACAGTTCAAGTGCCATTTTCTTCGGAAGACCACACTGGTGAAGACGTAAAGTAGGACCTACAGTAATTACTGAACGACCTGAGTAGTCAACACGCTTACCAAGTAAGTTCTGACGGAAACGACCCTGTTTACCTTTGATCATGTCAGCCAGAGATTTAAGAGGACGTTTGTTCGAACCTGTAATTGCACGACCACGACGACCGTTATCCAGCAACGCATCTACAGATTCCTGTAACATACGTTTTTCGTTACGTACGATGATATCTGGTGCTGCAAGGTCAAGAAGACGCTTCAAACGGTTATTACGGTTGATCACACGACGGTAAAGGTCGTTCAGATCAGAAGTCGCAAAACGACCACCTTCAAGCGGAACCAACGGACGAAGATCTGGTGGAAGTACTGGAAGTACATTCATCACCATCCATTCTGGCTTGTTGTTTGACTCTTTAAACGCTTCCATCAGTTTCAGACGCTTAGACGCTTTTTTCAGCTTAGTCTCAGACGTTGTATTTGGAATTTCTTCACGTAAACGTGAAATTTCGTTTTCAAGGTCGATGTCTTTCAACAGGTCCTGAACGGCTTCTGCACCCATTTTCGCAGTGAATTCATCACCGTGTTCTTCCAAAGCGTTGAAGTATTCTTCATCGTTTAAAAGCTGGTATTTCTCAAATGGAGTCATACCTGGGTCAGTAACTACATAAGATTCGAAATACAATACACGTTCGATATCACGTAAAGTCATGTCAAGTAACAGACCGATACGGCTCGGAAGTGATTTTAAGAACCAGATATGTGCAACTGGAGAAGCCAGTTCGATGTGACCCATACGCTCACGACGAACTTTCGCAGTTGTTACTTCAACGCCACATTTTTCACAGATGACGCCTTTGTATTTCATACGCTTGTATTTACCGCACAAGCATTCGTAATCTTTTACTGGACCAAAGATTTTGGCACAGAACAGACCGTCACGTTCTGGCTTGAACGTACGGTAGTTAATGGTTTCAGGCTTTTTAACTTCACCATGAGACCATGACTTAATCATTTCTGGTGACGCAAGACCAATACGGATGCGGTCAAACTCAACTGGAGCATGACCGTCTGAATCCGTCTTTTTGCGCATGATATCGAGCAAGTCTTTCAATTTTTTTCTCCGTGTGTTGTGGAGATTTTCACTCTACAACTGGGTCACAAATATTGTTTTTTCACTGAGTTCAGGGAATCTCGAAATCCCCCTAAATCCCCCTTTTTAAAGGGGGACTTCTCCCCTCTTTCTCAAAGAGGGGCTGGGGGAGATTTCTTAGTCACCATTTTTCAGTTCAATGTTGATACCTAAAGAACGGATCTCTTTGGTCAATACGTTGAACGATTCAGGCATGCCCGGATCCATATAATGGTTACCATCTACAATGTTCTTATAGATGCGGGTACGACCTTCAACGTCATCCGACTTCACAGTCAGCATTTCCTGCAGTGTATAAGCTGCACCGTATGCTTCAAGTGCCCAGACTTCCATCTCACCGAAACGCTGACCACCGAACTGAGCTTTACCACCCAGTGGCTGTTGTGTAACAAGTGAATAAGAACCTGTAGAACGCGCATGCATCTTGTCATCAACCAGGTGGTTCAGTTTCAGCATGTACATATAACCGACAGTTACAGGACGGTCGAAACGCTCACCTGTACGTCCATCATACAATACGGTCTGACCAGTACGTGAAATGTCTGCAAGTTCAAGCAGATCTTTGATCTGACTTTCTTCAGCACCATCAAATACTGGAGTCGCTAATGGAACACCTTTACGCAGGTTACCAGACAGAACCAGGATCTCATCATCAGTCAGGCTGTCCAGGTCTTCCTGCTCACCACCAACTTTGTTATAGATCTTGTCCAGGAATTCACGTAATTCAATAACAGTACGCTGCTGCTGCAACATCTTGTCAATTTTTTCGCCCAGACCTTTTGCTGCCATACCCAGGTGAGTTTCGAGAATCTGACCCACGTTCATACGTGATGGTACACCCAGTGGATTCAACACGATATCAACAGGCACACCATGGATATCATGCGGCATATCTTCTACAGGCAGAATGTTGGATACAACACCCTTGTTCCCGTGACGACCCGCCATTTTATCACCAGGCTGAATACGACGTTTAACAGCTAAGTAAACTTTAACAACTTTCAGTACGCCCGTTGTCAGTTCATCACCTGTAGAAAGTTTGCGTTTTTTCTCAGCAAACTTCTCATCAATTTCAATGCTCTTTTCTTTCAGGAATACCTGGATCTGAGTCAGACGCTCTGCAATACCTTCATCTACAGGCTGTACTTCAAGCAGATCAACCAGCTCAAGACCTGACAACAGATCTTCAGTCAGTTTGTCACCACGACGTGTTGTACCACCACCGTTGGATTCCTGACCTTTCAACAAGCGAACAATACGTTCACGAGCAGCTTCTTCGAATATTTTATATTCTTCTTTCAGATCTTTACGGTAAGAATCAAGCTGAGATTTTTCAATTGCCTGAGCACGTTCATCTTTTTCGATGCCATCACGTGTAAACACCTGAACATCAATCACAGTACCTTTCGTACCTGATGGAACGCGTAAAGACGAGTCTTTAACATCAGCTGCTTTTTCACCGAAGATTGCACGAAGCAGTTTTTCTTCCGGTGTTAATTGCGTTTCGCCTTTAGGTGTTACCTTACCAACAAGGATGTCACCCGCAGTTACTTCAGCACCAATGTAAACAATACCTGATTCATCCAGCTTAGACAGCGCAGCTTCACCCACGTTAGGAATATCAGCAGTAATTTCTTCTGCACCTAACTTGGTATCACGTGCTACACATGACAGTTCCTGAATATGAATCGAAGTCAGACGATCTTCCTGAAGCACACGCTCAGAAAGTAAGATCGAATCTTCGTAGTTATAACCGTTCCAGGTCATGAACGCGACGCGCATGTTCTGACCAAGTGCAAGTTCACCACCGTCAGTCGATGGACCATCAGCAAGAACATCACCACGACCTACTTTATCACCCAGGCTTACAAGCACTTTCTGGTTGATACAGGTGTTCTGGTTCGAACGGGTGTATTTAATCAGGTTGTAGATATCCACACCTGCTTCACCAGCGATCATTTCGTCTTCATTAACACGGATAACCACACGGGAAGCATCAACAAACTCGATACGTCCGCCACGTTTCGCAATCACACACACACCAGAGTCGTGCGCTACGTTTGCTTCCATACCAGTACCAACCAATGGTTTGTCAGCAAGCAATGTAGGAACAGCCTGACGCTGCATGTTTGAACCCATCAATGCACGGTTGGCATCATCGTGTTCAAGGAACGGAATCAGTGACGCAGCAACAGATACAACCTGCTGAGCAGATACATCCATATGCGTTACTTTTTCAGGAGGCATACGTACGAAGTCGCCCTGGTGACGTACAGATACGAATTCTTCCTGTAAATTACCTTCTTTATCAACAATCGAATCGGCCTGTGCAATCACAGTACCCACTTCTTCAATCGCAGATAAATATTCAACATCATCCGTTACACGACCATCAACAACTTTACGGTATGGAGTTTCCAGGAAACCGAAGTTATTACATTTCGCATAAACTGAAAGTGAGTTGATCAAACCAATGTTTGGACCTTCAGGAGTCTCAATCGGACATACACGACCGTAGTGAGTCTGATGTACGTCACGTACTTCAAAGCCTGCACGTTCACGTGTCAGACCACCAGGACCGAGCGCTGATACACGACGTTTGTGTGTAATTTCAGACAATGGGTTGTTCTGATCCATGAATTGAGACAACTGGCTTGAACCAAAGAATTCTTTGATTGCAGCTGCAACAGGTTTTGCATTGATCAGATCCTGTGGAGACAGGTTATCTGTTTCAGCCTGTGATAAACGCTCTTTTACCGCACGTTCAACACGTACCAGACCTACACGGAACTGGTTTTCTGTCATTTCACCAACTGAACGTACACGACGGTTACCCAGGTGATCGATATCATCGACTTCGCCTTTACCGTTACGGATTTCAACCAGTGTTTTCAGTACGTCTGTAATGTCTGCGTTAGACAGAATACCTTCAACTTCACGTGATTTCTGATCTGTACCGACTTCGTATGGACGACCCAGACGACGGTTGAACTTCATACGACCCACTGGCGATAAGTCATAACGCTCAGTTGAGAAGAATAAGTTATTGAACAGATTTTCAGCTGCTTCTTTAGTCGGTGGCTCACCTGGACGCATCACTTTGTAGATTTCTACAAGTGCTTCTTCACGACCGGATGTTGTATCTGCACGTAAAGAGTCTGCAATGAACGGACCACGGTCAATGTCATTGGTAAACAGGATATTGAACTGCTTGATTCCGCCTTCTGCAATTTTCACCATGATTTCATGGCTAAGCACAGTATTGGCAGCAATCACATCACCATTATGTAAAGTGATATCTTCAGCAGTAATACGCTCATACAGGTATTCATCAGGTACAGAAAGCTTAGTTAAACCCGCAGCTTCCATCTGACGTACATGACGTGCATTAATACGTTTACCCTGTTCAACGATCGCTTTACCATCATTGTCAACAATATCGAACTGCGCCATTTCACCACGAAGACGTTCAGGCACCAGGTCAATCTGGTAGCTGCCCATATCCAGGTAAACAGGTACTTTCTCGTAGAACATTTCCAGGATCTGTTCGTTGCTGTAACCCAGTGCACGTAAAACAACTGTTGCAAGCAGTTTACGACGACGGTCAATACGAACATATACCAGATCTTTGGCATCAAACTCAAAGTCTAACCATGAACCACGGTAAGGAATGATACGTGCTGAATAAAGCACTTTACCGCTGGAATGCGTTTTGCCTTTGTCATGATCGAAGAACACACCAGGTGAACGGTGTAACTGAGATACGATTACACGCTCAGTACCGTTGATCACAAAAGTACCATTCTCAGTCATGAGTGGCATTTCACCCATGTACACTTCCTGCTCGCGTACGTCTTTAATCGACTTGGTTTCGCGATCTTTAATGATCAGACGAATTTTTACGCGCATTGGTGCTGCATAAGTTGAGCCACGAAGAATACATTCGCGAACGTCAAACTCAGGCTTACCAAGACTATACTCAACAAATTCTAAAGCAGCATTGCCAGAATAACTTTCTATAGGAAAAACTGAACGAAATGCAGCTTGAAGACCGATATCTTCGCGATTTTTTGGTGTTTTGCCGCCTTGTAAGAACGTTCTGTACGAGTCAACTTGAATCGCGAGCAAGTACGGAGCGTCCATGACGCTCGGCAATTTACCAAAATTCTTACGGATCCGTTTCTTTTCGGTATATGAGTATGCCATCTGGAGTCCTCGGAAAGTAAACTGAACCCGCCTGCAGAACGGGTTCAGAAGTAATGACGCAGGCCGATATGGCCACCACTTTTTACAAATGCTGCAATTTTCAGTGGTATAAAACGCTTAACAATATTTTTCAACCACAAAAAACATTGTTAAGCGTTTGATTTAACTTACATAATCAATGTCTGGTGATTTTTTATATCATACAAACAAAAATCGAGCCGATTATTGTAACGCAAAAAGGCTGATGACCCAAGAGCCATCAGCCATTTTGTGGAGCCGATTATAAAAAAATCGACTCCTTAAGCGATTACTTAAGTTTAACTTCAGCACCAGCTTCTTCAAGTTTTTTCTTAAGTTCTTCAGCTTCTTCTTTAGAAACGCCTTCTTTAACAGCTGAAGGAGCGCTTTCAACTAAATCTTTAGCTTCTTTTAAGCCAAGACCAGTAGCTTCACGAACTGCTTTAATTACAGCAACTTTGTTAGCACCGAAGCCAGCAAGTTCAACTGTGAATTCTGATTGCTCTTCAGCAGCAGCAGCAGCAGGACCTGCAGCAGCTACAGCTACAGCAGCAGCAGATACGTTGAATTTTTCTTCGAAAGCAGAGATCAGTTCAACAAGTTCAAGAACAGTTTTTTCAGCAACTGCGTTCAGGATTTCTTCGTTAGTTAAAGCCATGAGAATAACTCCAAATGGGTATAGAATGGTGGATAAAAAGTTTTGTTAAGCTTATGCAGCTTCTGACTCGTTTTTCTCTTTGAGCGCTGTAATAAGGCGACCCAGTTTCGAAATAGGAGCTTGAAGAACGTTGGCAAGCATAGTAAGCGCTTTTTCCTGGTTCGGAAGATTTGCGATAACGCTAATTTCAGCACCTTGATAAAGTTTGCCGTCAAATGCAGCAGCTTTAAGTTCAAATGCTTTGTTAGTTTTAGCGAATTCTTCGAACAGGCGTGCAGCTGCACCCATGTCGTCTTCAGAAGTCGAGAAAGCTAAAATTGTTGGACCAACAAGGTTGTCATTCAGGATAGTGAATTGAGTATCCTGAAGTGCACGTTTAGCCAAAGTATTACGTACAACACGTGTAGCAACACCAAGCTTACGAGCTTCAACACGAAGAGCAGTCAACTGCTCAACAGTTAAACCCTGATAGTCAGCAACAACGGCAGCAAACGCTTTAGAAGCAACTTCAGTTACTTCAGCAACGATCTGTTTTTTGTCTTCGATAAGAAGAGCCATTGAAAACCTCCTAAGGTGATTTATGTGTTCAAAGTGGACACACTCCCAATTCGCGAACTGCAAATACAGCTCACACGCGGAGGAGGAATAAATCACACCACCGCGTCTACTCAGACTGGATTTTTAAGAAGCGAGTCCGAAAACTCCCCTCGCCTGAGGTCTTTGACGCTGATAAATTTACATCTATCAATTCAAAGTTTGCCTGAGTCTGCAAAATACAACGAAGCGTTTCTTGCGCAGATTTTAAAGCAATGCTTTAAAATCTGCTCAGGGCTTTAAAATTCTTTCACTTTAAACAATTATTAAAAATAATTATTTAGAAACGCTTGCAACGTCAACAATCAGACCAGGACCCATAGTAGAGCTCAGAGTGATCTTTTTGATATAAACGCCTTTAGAAGTTGCTGGTTTTAATTTTTTCAAATCAGCAATCAAAGTTTCAACGTTTGAACGAACAGCTTCAGCAGTAAAACCTACCTGACCGATCGCAGCGTGGATGATACCCGCTTTGTCTACACGGTAACGAGCCTGACCAGCTTTTGCATTTTTAACAGCAGTAGCTACGTCTGGAGTTACAGTACCCACTTTAGGGTTTGGCATTAAGCCACGTGGACCAAGGATCGTACCTAATTTACCCACAACACGCATCGCGTCTGGAGCAGCAATGACTACGTCAAAATCAAGATTACCCGCCTGAATGCTCTCAGCAAGATCATCAAAACCTACAACGTCCGCGCCTTCAGCTTTAGCAGCTTCAGCAGCAGCACCCTGAGCAAACACAGCAACACGTACAGTTTTACCAGTACCTGCAGGAAGTGTAGTCGCGCCACGAACAACCTGATCAGATTTACGTGGATCAACACCAAGGTTTACAGCAATATCCAAAGATTCTTTGAATTTAGGAGCTGGAAGGCTCTCTAAAACTGCAACAGCTTCTTCAAGTGTATAAACTTTGTGTGCTTCAACAGCAGCAACAATCGCTTTTTGACGTTTAGTTAATTTAGCCATGTCTTAAAGCTCCACTTCCAAGCCCATAGAACGCGCAGAACCAGCAATGGTACGTACACGTGCGTCTAAATCAGCACCAGTTAAATCTGGTTCTTTAGTAGTCGCAATTTCTTCCAGTTGAGCACGGGTCAACTTACCAACTTTAGTTTTGTTTGGTACAGCAGAACCCTTTTGGATACCAGCAGCTTTCTTAAGAAGAATCGCAGCAGGTGGAGTTTTCATGATGAATGTGAACGACTTGTCGTTGTACACAGTGATCACGACTGGAATTGGAAGACCAGCTTCAACTTTTTGTGTAGCAGCATTGAATTCTTTACAGAATGCCATGATGTTAACACCACGTTGACCCAGTGCAGGACCAATCGGTGGAGATGGATTCGCTTTACCAGCTGGAACTTGCAGCTTGATATAGCCGTCAATCTTCTTAGCCATTTCAAATTACCTCTGGGTACAAACGCCTTTTACAGCTCCCCAAGTTTCTAAGTAACGATACCGTTACAACAACAATGCCCGATCCCCAACAGATCGGGCGCTTTCCAGCCAACACAGATTAAATGGCTTTTTCGACCTGGCGAAATTCCAGTTCAACCTGAGTTGGGCGGTTAAATACATTGATCGTCAGCGTTAAACGTGACTTCTCATACTGAACTTCTTCCACCACACCTTTAAAGTCTGTGAATGGACCGTCAATAACAAGTAATTCTTCACCCGGCTCGAACATCGTCTTAGGACGAGGTGCTTCGCCTTTATTGTGTACACGTGCAAGAATCGCATCTGCTTCTTTTTGCGTAATCGGTGCAGGTTTTTCAGCCGTACCACCAATGAAACCCAATACTTTTGGACATTCTTTAACAATGTGCCAGGTTTCATCATTCATTTCCATTTCCACCAGGACATAACCTGGGAAAAATTTACGCTCAGACTTACGTTTCTTACCATCCTTCATTTCCACTACTTCTTCAGTAGGGACAAGGACTTCACCAAAGCTATCGGCAACAGCGCTACGCTGGATTCGATCATTAAGCGAACGCATCACTTGCTTTTCATAACCTGAATAGGCATGAATAATGTACCAACGTTTCATAGCTCTTTTACCCGATAATAAACTTCATCAACCAACCAAGTACGTAATCAAAACACCACAGAACAATGGATGCAATAACTACAACTGCAAGAACCTGCCACGATGTCGTTACAGTCTCCTGCTTTGTTGGCCATGTGACACGACGCAACTCAATTCGCGCATCTTTCAGCAAACGAACAAAGCCTTTGCCTTGATGGGTGGCGTATAATAAACCTAAAGCCACTACGATACAAGCCAAAATTACCCCAACACGCACCCAAACATCATTTGCAGGCGCCCAATAGGCTGGCAAATGTTGATTCGTCATCATGGCACCAACTAACAGAATCAGTGCAACAATCCATAGAACCACATCAAGTGGTGAGCCAGAATTAACAACTTCAGCAGAATTATTTCTTTGAGGGATTGGCGCGTCGCTTAATGCGTCACGCGATTTATCATTCGACATTTTTGTACTCGTCGTAGAATTCGCGACTTATTATATGACAATTTAGCCAGCATCAAGCATTTTTTTGAAAGCTGGCAGGCCAGGAGGGACTCGAACCCCCAACATTCGGTTTTGGAGACCGACGCTCTACCAATTGAACTACTGACCTGCAGTATAAACTGGAAACCGAAGTTTCCAGCTTAGAAACTTAACTTTTTATATTATGCAGTTACTTTCGCAACAACACCAGCACCAACTGTACGACCACCTTCACGGATCGCAAAACGTAGACCTGGGTCCATTGCGATTGGGTGGATCAGTTCTACTGACATTTCAACGTTGTCACCTGGCATAACCATTTCAACGCCTTCTTTAAGTGCAATCGCACCAGTTACGTCAGTTGTACGGAAGTAGAACTGTGGACGGTAACCGTTAAGGAATGGAGTGTGACGACCACCTTCTTCTTTAGAAAGTACATATACTTCCGCATCGAATTTAGTGTGTGGCTTGATTGTACCTGGTTTAGCAAGTACCTGACCACGCTGAACGTCTTCACGTTTAGTACCACGAAGAAGAACACCACAGTTCTCGCCCGCACGACCTTCGTCAAGAAGTTTACGGAACATTTCAACGCCAGTTACAGTTGTTTTAACTGTATCTTTAATACCAACGATTTCGATTTCTTCGCCGACTTTAACGATACCAGACTCAACACGGCCAGTTACTACTGTACCACGACCTGAGATAGAGAATACGTCTTCGATTGGCATAAGGAATGCTTTATCGATAGCACGCTCTGGCTCTGGGATATAAGTATCAAGCGCTTCAACAAGAGCAAGAACAGCTGGAACGCCGTACTGGTTGTCTTCACCGTTAAGTGCAGAAAGAGCTGAACCACGGATAACTGGAGTGTCATCGCCTGGGAAGTCATAAGTAGAAAGAAGTTCACGAACTTCCATTTCTACTAATTCAAGTAATTCTTCGTCATCAACAAGGTCACACTTGTTAAGGAATACAAGAATATAAGGTACACCAACCTGACGTGAAAGCAGGATGTGTTCACGAGTCTGTGGCATAGGACCATCAGTCGCAGCACATACAAGAATAGCACCATCCATCTGAGCAGCACCAGTGATCATGTTTTTAACATAATCGGCGTGACCTGGACAGTCAACGTGCGCATAGTGACGGATTGGAGAATCGTATTCTACGTGTGAAGTATTAATTGTAATACCACGTGCTTTTTCTTCAGGTGCAGAGTCAATTGCAGCGTAGTCTTTCGCTTCGCCACCAAAAGTTTTAGCACATACAGTTGCAATAGCAGCTGTTAAAGTTGTTTTACCATGGTCAACGTGACCGATTGTGCCCACGTTAACGTGTGGCTTATTACGTTCAAACTTAGCCTTAGCCATAATAATCATCCTCGTATACGTCGAACACGGTCTTAAACAACTCTGTATCGACATCACATCCAGAAAAACCGGATACCTGATACTTGAAAAGCAGACTAATAAGCCTGCTTTCTGAAATTTTGTGAACTGGTCACTAAACTGTAATCTGGAGCTCTTATCGAGATTTGAACTCGAGACCTCTCCCTTACCAAGGGAGTGCTCTACCACTGAGCTATAAGAGCAAAATCATCTTCGATGGAGCGGGAGACGAGGGTCGAACTCGCGACATGTAGCTTGGAAGGCTACCGCTCTACCAACTGAGCTACTCCCGCTTAATGTTGGTAATTACCACTTATCGAAGTGAAGTAATGGTGGTGAGAGAAGGATTCGAACCTTCGAAACTTTCGTGGCAGAGTTACA
Organism: Acinetobacter chinensis; assembly: GCF_002165375.2. Lineage (NCBI taxonomy): Bacteria > Pseudomonadati > Pseudomonadota > Gammaproteobacteria > Moraxellales > Moraxellaceae > Acinetobacter > Acinetobacter chinensis. The sequence continues at coordinate 298,186 of NZ_CP032134.1, read as the reverse complement.
GTCTGCTCCCTTTGACCGCTCGGGAATCTCACCATTTACACTTACTTTCAGTGTTGCTCCTTTAACGATCGCTTAAAACTTTAAGATGGTGCCGGCACACGGATTCGAACTGTGGACCTACTGATTACAAGTCAGTTGCTCTACCAACTGAGCTATGCCGGCGTTTCTTAGTGTTTCGTACGTTTCGTATCGGAACGGTGTGCAGTTTAGCAAAACTCAGAATCCTTGCAAGTGTTTTTTTAAAAAAAACTGTCAAAAACTCATAAAATCAAACCATTTGATGATAATTCAACCGCTTTGATCACTGCGCGAGCTTTTATCTGGGTTTCATTCCACTCAGATTCTGGATTTGAGTCTGCAACAAGCCCTGCCCCTGCCTGTACATAGACCTTATTTTCACGAATCACACAGGTTCTGATCGCAATCGACATGTCCATTTCACCATGCCAGCCTAAATAACCAACAGCCCCACCAAAGATTCCACGTTTTACAGGCTCAACTTCATCAATAATTTCCATTGCACGGATTTTTGGTGCGCCAGAAAGTGTTCCTGCCGGGAATGTTGCTTTAAAAACATCCAAAGCATCAACATCATCACGCACTTCACCCTGTACATTGGACACAATATGCATGACATGCGAATAACGCTCGATCACCATTTGATCAGTGACTTGCACTTTACCGATTTTAGAGATGCGCCCCACATCATTTCGACCTAAGTCAATCAGCATTAAATGCTCTGCAATTTCTTTTTCATCAGAAAGCAGATCTTTTTCGAGCGCTAAATCTTCCTCTTTGGTTTTACCACGTGGGCGAGTACCCGCAAGTGGACGCACAGTCGCAATACCATTTTCAAGACGGGAAAGAATTTCAGGTGATGACCCCACAAGATGAAAGGGCTTCTGATCAGAGATCGTCTGCCCCTGCACAAGGAATAAATAAGGCGAAGGATTGAGATGACGCAAGGCACGATAAACCTGCAAAGGCTCACCATCAAAGTCCGACACCATACGATGCCCAGGAACCACCTGCATCACATCCCCTGCACGGATGTATTCTTTGACGGTTTCAATCGAAGCCAGATAGTTTTCTTTGCCTGTTAAGGACTCAAAATGTGGTGCTGTATGTTTCTTTGCCACCAGGCTGATCGGTGTCGCAAGTAAAGCCTCTATCTGATCCAGCTGCTGCTGGGCTTTTACATAAGCATCTGAATCCTGAATATCCGCATGCACGATCAAAAATAACGTATCTTTTAAATTATCAAAAACAATGACGGTTTTAGACAGCATCATCCATAAGTCAGGCAATCCAACCGGATCAGCTTCAGGTACATTTTTTAGACGTGGTTCGATATAACGTACAGAATCATAGCCAAAATACCCAACCAGGCCACCTGTAAAGCTTGGTAGTGCAGGAAGATCATCTTGAGTCGGTACTTTAAACTGCGCCAGAAAATCACGGATGAATTGAAATGGATCGCTACAATCCTGTGTTTCAATCTGACCGATTGGTGACTGAATGGTGAGTTGCCCTGCATTACAGGAGAACACAGTAGATTCACCTAGCCCAATGATCGAATAACGTGCCCAGTTTTCCCCACCTTCGACCGATTCAAATAAATAAGCCTGTTGATGTTCTTTCAAACGTGCAAATACAGATAATGGGGTATCTGTATCTGCCAGACGCTGACGATAGACTGGAATTAAGTTATAACCAGCAGATTTTAATTGTTCAAATTGCGCTAAAGTTGTCATGAGGAATTCTCTCTATTTTCGATATTACTAAGCTGGAATGCGATATTTCTAACTTAGTGACGCCATCGAAAAGCACTTTTGCTGTTCATTCCTCTTCCTTTCTTTACAACTTGTTTAAAAGCCCAATTCAACATTATTTTTTAAGCCAGAAGCTCGGTTAAATTATCAACCACTTGCTGAGGCTGGCAAAGATGAATATCTTCACCATGATTATAACCATAGCTGACCACAATACAATCAACCTCTGCACGGCGAGCAGCCTCAACATCATTACTTGAATCACCGACCATCAGGGTTTTTTCTTTGCTGCTCTGATAATGCTCCACACAGTAGTTCAGCTGAACTGGATCAGGTTTCCGCTTTTCAAAACGGTCACCACCAATCACATCCACGAAGTAATGATCCATATTTAAATCCATAAGGATTTGTCTTGCAGGTTGCTCTGGCTTATTGGTCACACAGATCAGCTTTTTATTGTTTTGAACACCCCAGTCCAGAAACTCCAGAATACCTGCAAATGGCAGTGTATCCACACAGGGTTCAGCATTGTAAATTTCCAGGAATGTATCCAGCAGCTGTTGATGCAATGCAGGATCGACCTCGCCTTTTAAATATTTTAATGTGCTTTCACAGAAAAGTGATGTGCCCTTACCAATCCAGACACGAACCTGTTGCTCAGTCACCAAAGGCAAATCCAGACGTGCCAGGCTCAGATTCATGGCTCGGTACAGATCAAAAGCTGAATCGACCAGCGTTCCATCCAGATCAAATAAAATCAGTTCCCGTTGATCAAGTTTTGCAATATCCATTGATTTCATCCGCAGCAGTAAAAACCAAAAATAAAAAAGGGCATGCGATTGCATGCCCCGAGTGTATCGCATTCGGCACTTATTTGAAGAACAGCCAGGCAATAATTGCAAGAATAATCAAAGCCACGATCGTCATCAGTCCAACAGATGCATTTTTCTGTTGTTCTTTTTCCTGCTCAACCCTGGATTCAACCTGTTCCACTTCCACCTGAGCAGGCTGCTCTGAAACAGCATGAATATCCACACCTTCTGGAATAGGGGCAGGTTTAGGCACTGAAATATTCTGTGGCATGCCATCACGGCTCAACTGAACACCAGCATCACGCTCTTTCAGATCAGGCATTCCCTGATCATTCATTTGCTGTGCTGCCGACTTTGGTGCTTCCGCTTCTTCTTCCACACCTGACAATGGCAATTCAGGCTCTACGGGATCAATCAGATCTTCTACGGCATGAAGCACAGAAAATTTAATACTGGCAAACTGTAAGGTATCACCATCCTTCAGACTGACTTCCTGATCAATCCGTAGATCATTGACATAAGTCCCGTTAGAAGAATTCAGATCCTGCACCCAGAGTTCCTGATCCTTTAACAGTAATGCTGCATGTTTACGGGAAACCTCTCCAGATTGCAGCATAAGGTCTGCTTCCTGATGACGACCGACCAGCATATCCTGTTCAATACTGATTTCCTGCCCCGCAGCATCACCAGTGAGTGCCTGTATTTTCCAAGTCATGAATAATTTCTCAGTTTCAGTTTTTCATCATAATAACATGTCATTTAAAGCATGCTCAGCATTCACTGCTTACATTAAGAACCCGAACGCAAAGTTGTGGTTGTCACTGTATTACGGGTTTTCTGTACATCCTGCTTAGGCTCGACAACCTGACGCTGAACTGCAGGCTCTATTGCCACAGGTGTGGTTACAGCTCCCTGAGCTGACGATTGTGCGCCCCCTGAAGGTACTTTACTGTAATCCTGTACTGCCGGAGCCGATGGTGTGACCGGTATGCGCTGCTGATAAACATCTTCTAAATTTTCAGGCAGTTTGGCAAAGCTTCCATCTCTGTCCATAGCCAGCTGCAGACTGTAAAGCTGACTGTATCTCTGCTGAGAAATCTTACGGACATCCGCGCTGTCACCTACAATCGTCGGATGAATAAAGACCAGCAGATTGCGCTTTTCATTTGACTTTGAATCTGAACGGAACAGACGACCAATCCCAGGAATTGCTCCCAGACCAGGAACTGCCTGACGGCTGTACATCGAGTTATCTGAAATCAGACCGCCCAGTACAATGGTCTGCCCATGTTCTGCCAGGATGGAAGTTTTAATCGCACGTTTACTGGTGACAAGATCCTGTGCATCCCCTTTATCCTGTACCGCTGAAACTTCCTGTTCAACCTCAAGACGAACCGAACCACCTTCACCAATATGCGGTACAACTTTTAAAGTCACACCGACATCCTTACGCTCCACGGAGGTATAAGGATTGACTGTTCCGCCAGAACCCGTGCTGACCGAACCTGTAATGAACGGTACGTTCTGACCGACCACAATGTATGCCTCTTCATTGTCCATGGTCACAATGGATGGTGTGGACAGCAGATTGGATTTGGTATTTTTCTTCAATGCCTGAATCAGTGCGCCATACAGTCTGCGCGAACCATCCTTGCCTTCTTTATAATCCCCCAGAATCAGTGATGATCCACTCATACCTGCAGCCGCTTTACCCAGTCCTGCTGTTCCACCAGTCAGATAACCACCCGCCAGCCCCGCAAGGCTTGAACCGACATTATCAAAACTGATCAGCCCTACACCACTGCTTAAATCACCCAGCGCCCACTGCACACCGAGCTGATCAGCATCATTACCTTCAACTTCTATAATTGCAGCTTCAATCAGCACCTGCTGACGACGGGTATCCAGCTGCTGGACAGCCGATTCAATTTCACGCATCAGCTGAGGATCAGCCTTGACCACCAGTGCATTCTGAGAACTGTCCGCAATAATACTGATTCCGTTCCCACTGAAACTGCTGATGCTGTTCTGACTGGAACTGGAGGAATTACCGCCCAGACTGATTCCAGGTGTGTTAATACCCGTAGAGCCAGTATTTTGGCTATTAGAACTGTTACTGTTATTGCCATTTATCAGGCTGTTGACTGAGTTGTTGTTCGTGGACGATGAACTGTCATTTTTAGAAGAAGAAACTGCCTGCCCTGTCACCAGCCCCTGTAAAATTTCAGCCAGATTTTTTGCACTGGCATATTTCAGACGGAATACTTTCAGACCACCAAGACGGTCTGCTGCTGGCACATCCAGCATTTCAATGGTCTGACGGATCCGTTTGCGTGATGCAGGATCACCCTTGATCAGAATACGGTTGGTTCTGCTGTCAGCAATAATACGGACTCTTGAGCCTTTGGGATCTTTTGAAGCACCGGTCGAACTCATGGAATCCAGCAGCGCAATGATTTCTTCAGCCTGACTGGACTGTAAAGTCACAGACTCAATATCATTCTGTCCCGTTCCATCCAGGTTACGGATAATGGTTTCCAGCTGATAAATATTACTCGCCCGGTCAGACACAATCAGTGCATTGGTTCCTGCCACTGCAGACATATGTGCAAACTGAGGCATCAGAGGGCGCAGAGCGGGAATCAGATCATTGGGATTGGTGTTTTCAAGCCAGATGACGCGAGTCACTATCTGATCGCCTGTTGCACGGTTGCGTGCATCGTAAGGAATCCCTGAGCTTTTGACATTACTGTCCGGCACCAGCCTGATGGTGTTGCCTGAAGGAATCGCCACCACACCATTTACATTCAGAACCCCAAGAAACAGGTCATAGACTTCACTTTTATTCAACGGTTTATTGGAAATGACGGTTACATTGCCACGCACCCGTGGATCAACGGCAAAGTTTTTACCCGTAATATCTGCCACTTCATTAATAAATGCAGTTAAGTCCGCATCACGCAGATTAATTTTCCAGGTCTGTGCATACGTTGCAGTGCTCAGCATTGCAACCAGCGGTGCGCCTGCCAGTAATGCCCAAAGTGGACGCTCATGATTCAATAAAGCCATAACCTGTTGTGTTTCCTAACCCATTAGGTGATTACGCATCACTTAAAAATCCTGTTGTATGGTCATCACCTGATCACCACGTTTTACTTCGAGTTTTACCTGTCCTTCACGGCGTGCCTGTTCAAGCAACTGCGCATCCGACTGTCCCTGCCCCACGGTCTGTCCATTCAGAGACATAATTTTATCACCCGGTTGCAGACCCAGTTTGGAACGCAGTGCAGCCGGTGTTCTTGACGTCACTTCATAACCACTGCCACCTGATGCATTGACCCCCATATCACGCAGATACTGTTCCCTGTCTTCCTGCATTTTCTGTACTGCCTGACCTACAGCATTCTGCTCACTGGTCTGTGAGGGTGGCTGATAAGACTGAGCCGGTGCAGAAGCTGCAGGCGCTACAGAAGGCTGAACAATGGGCTGATTCAGACCATTTTCAATCCCCTTGAAACGAAGCTCCTTGGTTGCACCACTGCTGTTTCTCAAAACCACATGATCCCAGTACACTTCCGCCAGCTGATAAGAGGTCGTATCAATGCTTTCACCCACCCGGTATCTTTCAGCGGTTTCATTAAGCTTAATCACTGCCGAGGAAAACTGACTCGGATAACCGACCACAACACCCTGCAGCAATAAATTCAGATTGTCATCTGCCGCTGTACGACCCGCTTCCTGAAACAGAGAAAATGAAGAAATACTGGGAATCTGAGGCTGCTGAGATCCCAGCTCAACACGTTCAATCTGCATCACCTGCGGAGGTGCAATCAGCAACCAGAACAGGGAAGCCAGTTTCCAGCACAATAACAGCACCAGAACCACCAGCACGGCTGGCGCAACCCGATCAGCCTGCTTCAGGTTCAACTGTTGCAGCTTTTCCATAAAACCGGTCATTGAATACCTCCCCGAAGTAATGGCTGACGGGTACTGATCACATAAGTATCCAGCCCTGCCTTACCATTATAAGAAGCAATATTCATTAAAAACCGCTGGGTCAGCTGTACATCCGTCATCATTTCCTGATCCAGTGTGAGGTTGACCATTTTCTGGTCCCGCTGATCCCGTATATCAAAAATCAGTTTATTGTTATCTTCTGTCAACGCACCTTTTAAGGATGGAACATTCATCTGTTCCTGACGCTGAGCATAGGTATAAATCAGTTCCCCACCGCCCCAGAGCAGTTGCCCTTCGGCCTGCGAAAAACCCTGACCTTTTTTAAAATTAAAGCTGACATCCTTTAACTGAACCGGATTTGTCGGCCATTGCCAGTCCGCCAGTGTTTTTAAAGTTTCTGCGGCAATCTGCCCCGTCATGGACTTGATGATCAGTTTTTTTCCAGCACCATAAGCGACAGTGCCCTGAAGCTGTGTATTGCCACTATGTACTTCAACATCAGCACCTGCCCGCAGTAAAATCAGATCCAGGGGACGGGTTTTCCAGGCAAGCGTGCCTTTCAGCTGCCCTCTCTGCCAGTCTGCCTGCCCCTGCCAGATATTGCCACTGACATTCTGTAAAGTCTGATTGTTTTTGTAAAATCTGGAAATCAGCCATGCTGCCGGTATCTGCAGCAACACAAAAATTAAAAATGCGATGATGGCAAAAATCCACCATTTTAAAAATCGGGGTTTACTTATCATCCCACCATAACCAGTAATCTATTATTTTCCTGAACAGACTTTCATTGTCGTTTGTCATCATTATGCATACTTTTTTTACAACGCCAATGCAGGATAGAAAAAAACCAGGCATAAAAGCCTGGTTTCAGCAATCTAAGTCATCAAAATGACAGTTCCATGAAACTTAGATCAGAAAATCTTCAAGTTTTGCACCTTTTTCAAGTTCAGCAACCAACCAGCGTGGCTGTTTACCGCGACCCGTCCAGGTTTCAGATGGATTGCTTTTACTTCTGTAGCGTGGCTCTACCGATTTGCGTGTGCCTTTTTTACGTTTGCTTGAACCGTACTCAAGAATCTGTTCGATACTTAGACCAACTTTATCTGCAATATCAAGAATCTGATTATAAGCATCTTCTACAGCCTGATCTTTTTTGGATGCAATTAATGCCTCTGCTTCAACCTGTAAACGCTTTAACTCTTCAACTGATAAATTACTGATGTCTGGCATCATAATCACTCCAAATAAAATATTTATAGTTTATTTAATTAAACATCCACATAATATTTTTATTCACAATATTATTCAATATGTATTTTAACTTAATAACAATACCGAAACATAAAATCAAATCCTATATCATTATAGGGAATTATAATCAGTTCCTGCTTCAGTTAATAATATGTCCCGCCCGACTTTCCATCTCTGTCACATTGTGACGTATATTTTCAGGTATGGCTGTCTTTCTGCCATTTTCACGATCAACACAGACCACGACAGCATCCCCTGTCGCAACAACTGCCTGCTGAGCTTCACTCCACAGCACATAGACCATACGGACAGCACTGTTACGCATTTCTTCAATACGGGTACCGATCTTTAAGGTATCTGGATAAAATACCGGTTGTAAATATCTGCACTGACTTGAAGCAACAACCGTATTTACATTTTCCTGAAAAATATTCAACTCATCGAAATAAGCAATACGCGCACTTTCAATATAGCGATAATACATCACATTATTGACATGACCAAAAGCATCCATATCGCCCCATGCGACCTTCTGCTCATATACCACGGGATATTCTGACAGTTCTGACATAAGCATCCTAAATTTTAATTTCCATAAAACCTGCGTTATTTTCAAAAATTGAATTTAACTGTTTAATTAACTGGTCATTATCTTTAAAACCAGACTTAATCCTTAAATAATTCATTAATACATGGTCGGGATATAATACCAGTAACTGTTCTGCTTCTTCCGTCCGACCTGTCGCATTGAGCACATGCCATTTTGCAAAACTCAGTACAGGTAATGACGGATATTTTTCTTCCCAGTACATAATCTTCTGTTCTACCTGAATATAATCAGGATTTTGCTTTAACAGCTGTTGCTGGAACCATAAATAAAACACATCCTGATCAAACTGCTGATCCAGCAGATGCAGTGCAAGTGCTTCATGCTGCTCACTCATTTCAGGCAACCTGGAAAGAACCTTTAACCACAGTGTTTTAATTTCAGAATTGCGCAGATATACCTGATCACCCAGTGCTTCATAACGCTGCTTTAAATCCTGAAGATTTTCCACAGTCGCCTGATCAAAATGCTGTAACAGCTGTTCAAGCCATGCCTGCTTATGAGCTGCATCCAGATGCCCATAACGGGTCGATCTCAGATATCCCCAGGGAAAACAGAAAGCAAATTTACCCCAAAGCTCATTCAGTTTAATTTCGTAAGCATTTCTGACATTTTTCAGCCAGGGCGAAAGCTCATGCTGAGTGAGAAATTCAAGATGAGTCAGTGCTTTTTCTTCATCGTTCTGCGCCAGATAAATTTCAATACGCTGAATTTCTGCAAGTTCAAAGGCTGAAGCACTGACTGTATTTAAGGCTTCAAGTGCCTGAGGAAACTGCTGCTGCATCCAGTAGAGACGTGAATCAATCACCCCTTTCAGCAGACCCGACTGCGCAAATACATTCTGAACAAAATCCTGCTGATCATTTGATGCCTCAAGCAACCAGATCACACCCAGCTGCTCGTAGGGATGCAGGTTTTTAAAATCAAATACCGTTTCAATTTTTCGCTTTTCCCGACTGAGATAGCGTTTAACCCCAAGCCAGATAAGCTGAATACAGAAACTGAACAGCGCTAGAAAAACAAACAGAACCCAGACATTGGTCTGCACCTGCGTTTCACGCCAGTGAATATACACATAGCCTGCCCCATAGCCATAGCTGAATACACTTAATAAAGCGACGATCAGGAGAATGACAAAAACGTGAGCAAATATAATCTGTTTCATAATATTTACCCCAGCAGCGCCCTGGTGCTTAAATCAGGAACAGCAATCACTGTCTCAGTTCGGATACTGTTCAGCTGCTTTTCAAGCAATCGAGCCTGTTGATCAGGCAACTGCTTCAGCAGTGTCCCAACAGCATTCAGCTCAAACTGGTACTCCGTATACTGCCCGTTTGCGAGGAGCTGCCTTGCAAGCAATAAACGCAACTGAGCTTCCTTGAGCACAATCTGTCTGTTCAGCAACAGGGCTGATGGTGCTTCTGCTGATTCGACGGTCAGCCACTTCTGCCAGAAATGACCTGAGTCCTGCGCTGCAGGTTCCGGTTGCTGTTTTGCAGCAGCAACCAGCTGCGCATCTATCTGCTGTAACAGTTTAGCTGTCCGCTCATTCTGCTCTGACCGTGCTTTGATAAACTGGAGAATAATCTCTCTGTCTTTCTGCAAGGACTGCTTCAGGCTCAATCTAAGCGCAGGTGCTATCAGATACTGATCCAGAGCACTGTCAAGTGCAGTTAACCGATCCAGTGCCATCGGGTACTTCTGTTGCTGAAGGGCAAACGCTACAAAATCCAGCTGCTGTTTAATCAACACAGCAGGATTAATGGCTGTTTCAGGAAGCTCAGCATCTGCTGTATTTTTTTGTGGGATTTCTTCATGTCCCTTTTGCTCATCGGGCTGACGCTGCAGTGCCGCCAGCTGATCATTCAATACTGCGTTGCTTTTTTCTGCCTGATGCAGCTCTGACTGCAGTTCAGTCTGTTGAGATGAAATCTGCATAACACTGTAACTCAGCCAGGACATCCAGCCCAGACCGACCAACAGTAAGAATATGAGCAACTTTTTCATTTATTTCCCTGCACAGAGGCAATCTGCCGAAGTATTGTGCCTGATTTTAAATCAGTTAATTGTGACAGTTTTATTTTTTGTTGATGTTCCTGCTGATAACGGAACAACAGTCCGTACAGACGCTCACCCAGGACAAAACAGTGACATTTCTGCAGCAGATTCTCCTGCCCCTGAAGCAGTTCAAGCCAGTTCAGCCAGCTGGCTTCACTGCTGATCAGCACATAAGGTTCAGTTGAAACTGACAGCAGCTGAATCAGAGCTTCACGCTTATACAGTGTTTCTTCAGGGCATCTGCGTGTATAAAGCAGAAAGTTCAGGATTTTCATGCCTGCCTCATGCAGACTTTCCATCATGAACTGACGTCCACCTTCACCCCGCCAGAAAGCAATCACACTGCCTGCCTGAAGTTGTTGCAGCACATCCAGTTTCAGCATTCCTTCTGAGGTTTCAACTTCAGGTGCTGTACTTTCAATTCCATACTCAAGCAAAGTCTGAGCTGTCTTTTCCCCAACAGCAATCCACTGAATATGCTGTAACTGCTCAGGGCTTCTGCCTGTAGATTTCAGCCTCTGCATTCCAAAATGTACTGCCGACGGACTGACTGCAACTATAACCTGAGCACGCTCTATCTGTTCATAGAGGTCTTTCAGAGTCTCTGACCATTCTGTCTGAATCAGTTCCAACAAAGGAAGCTCAAACACCTGAACACCTTCACGGTATAATGCCCGATTCAGGGGATCAGCCCGATCGGCAGGTCTTGTATTGATAAACAGTGCTGAATTCATAAATTAATGCAGGGCTTTCAGCAGCTCACCAGCCCCTAAAGCCAGTAACTGTTTTGCAAGTGCAATGCCTGTTTCTTCCGCCTGTTCAGGCTGACCGGACTGTTCAGCTTTCAGCAGTGTTAATCCATCAAGACTGCCTACACGACCTTCCATATGAACCTCACCCTGGCGCAGTGTTGCAAAACCTGCAATCGGAACCTGACAACCACCCTCAAGATAAGCATTGAACGCACGTTCAGCACGGACACAGACATTGGTTTCATCGTGCATGAGAGGTAAAATCAGATTCAGTACATCTGTATCACCCTCACGGCATTCAAGCCCCAGTGCGCCCTGCCCAACAGCCGGCAGACTCAGTTCAGGATCAAGGGTATGGCGGATACGCTCAGACAGCTCAAGACGTTTCAGTCCTGCACTTGCCAGGATAATGGCATCGTACTGACCATCATCGAGCTTGGACAGACGTGTTCCAACATTACCGCGTAAATCAATAATGTTCAGGTCTGGACGGCTTTTTAAAATCTGACATTTGCGACGCAGACTGGACGTACCGACACGGGCACCCTGCGGTAAGTCTGCAAAACTTGCATAGGTATTGGAAACAAAGGCATCCAGCGGATCTTCACGCTCACAGATGACCGCCAGGCTCAGCCCTTCAGGCAACTGCATCGGAACATCCTTCATGGAGTGGACTGCAAGATCAGCACGACCATCCATCAGTGCAGCTTCAAGTTCTTTTACAAAAAGCCCTTTTCCACCAATTTTTGCCAGCGGCGTATCCAGAATTTTATCGCCCTGAGTCACAAAAGTGACGAGTTCAACTGTTAAATCCGCATACATATTTTCAAGGCGTGCACGGATGTGTTCCGCCTGCCATAGAGCAAGTGGACTTTGACGGGTTGCGATCTTCAGGGTTTTCATAGTATCTGCTGATAAGAATAATTTATGACTTATTCTAAACTTAACCTGATCGCGATAAAAAGCAAGCCTATTTATTTTTTGTTGTTGAAACTCACACAGATATTCTCTGTATCAAAGTTTCTGAATCCTCTCCCTGAGACCAGGCAAATGCCTGCGGCTGACTGCAAGACGCTCATCCAGCTCCCGACAGCGAACCTGATACTGCCCTGAGCTGACCACTTCCAGCCCATCCAGGAAGTGAATGGAAACCAGCGCATTCCGATGAATGCGGATAAACTGATCCCCAAACTCCGTTTCAAGGTCTTTTAATGTTTCATCAATCAGTACACTGCCATTTTTATGGCGGACTGTGACATATTTTTGATCTGCCAGAAAATAATAAATATTTTCGACAGGCACCAGCTCTACACCACGATATGTTTTCGCAGCAATCTGGTGACGTTTTACATTGAGTTCATCCATAATTTCTTTTTGTTTTAAATTGCTCATCTGTGCCTGAGTCAGTTTGGTTAAATGGTCTAAAACCTTTTGCAGTTCCTGTTGCATTACCGGTTTCAGCAGATATCCGTCTGCATGCGATCTGAACGCTTCAAGCGCATGATCATCATAAGCGGTACAAAACACAATGGCTGGCATTGGGTCAAGCTGGCGCAGTTCATGTGCACAACTCAATCCATCCATTCCTGGCATTTGAATATCCAGTAAAACGACATCCGGCAGATACTGTTCGGCAAGCTCCAGCGCCTGTAAACCATGTGTAGCAGTCGCCACAACATTGTGTCCAAGCTGAATGACCAGACGTGATAATCGCTCAATTGCGAGGATTTCATCATCACAGATCAGGATGTCCATATCTCCTCCTTTTCAGTCTGTCAGTTATTTTTATAGGCTGACTGTCATTTATTTATAACGGTATTGAACAACCGTGGTAAACATACCATCCCCAGCATAGGTCTGAAATACAACACTCTGACCATAATATGCTTCAAGCCGTTGTTTCACATTTTTAACAGCAAGACCATGTCCCTGTCGTGGATTTATTTTATCGTGAATATACGGGTTAGTAATGACGATATTGACTTGATTTTGCAATATTTCGATCAATATGCTTATCGTACTCTTCGTCAGGATTTTTTCAACTCCATGAAAAATACTATTTTCAAGTAAGGGCTGTAAAGTCAATAAAGGTATCTGCACTCTGGAAAATGCAGTTTCATTCACCAGTTTCCATTCCACATGCAGTCGGTCTCCCAGCCGGATCTGCTCAATATCAAGATAACGCTGACACAGATCCACTTCATCGCGGACACTGACCAGCTTAAGCTCCTGCAGGCTTGCCCTGAACAGACGTGACAGATTTAACAGCATCTGCTCTGCTTTATCAGGATCAATCGCAATCAGACTGATGACATTATTCAGACTGTTGAACAGAAAATGCGGGTGTATTCTTGCCTGCATTGCCTGAATACGCGCATTCAGTTCACTGTTCTGCTGCTGCATCCATTGTTCACGGATAAAAAGATAGCGAAAACAGAATGCTCCAAGCAACATACCATAACTTAAATGTAAAACCACACCATGCAGCAGAATACCTGCACTCAATCCATTCAGGGTGAAGAACTGCCCAAAGTAAATCAGTACATTCATACTGAGGGTGGTCACAAAAATAATGCCCTGAAGTAACAGAAAACCGATCAGCAGTGTTTTACTCAGACTGTACTGACTGATTTTTTTCTCAAGCAGTCCAATAAAAGCGGTAAATGAAAGCAGTATCCAGTTGATATACAGCATATGCAGAATCAGCCGTACAGGGTCAAGCGCCTGCCATGACTGAGCTTCTGCCAGTGCCAGCAGCATACTTAAAATATTGCCTGCAATGAACAGCTCCAGATAATGCTGAGACTGACCTACACGGGTGAAAAAATATGAATGGCGCAGATTATTCTCCTACTGAACAGAAGATTGATGAACTTGAACTTCGGCAACAGCAGACGAATTTGTTATACTCTTTTTCAAATTACTGCTTTTAATTTTATTGAGCCGACATGACCACATCTTCTAATTCCTCAAATCCGTCACAAGCCCAGACTTCTGGCATGTGGGGCGGTCGTTTCTCTGAAGCAACTGATGCCTTTGTTGCTGAATTTACAGCATCTGTTCAATTTGACCAACGCTTTTATAAACAGGATATTGCAGGCTCTATTGCACACGCAACCATGCTGGCTAAAGTTGGTGTTCTGACTGAACAGGAACGTGACGACATTATCAATGGTCTGAACACGATTAAAGCTGAAATTGAAGCAGGCAACTTCGAGTGGCGCATCGACTTAGAAGATGTACACATGAATATCGAATCACGCCTCACTCAGCGTATCGGCATTACAGGTAAAAAATTACACACAGGCCGTAGCCGTAATGACCAAGTGGCAACAGACATCCGTTTATATGTACGTGATGAAATTGATGCCATCTTACAGTTATTAGAAAAATTAGAAAAAGGCATCCTGGGTCTTGCTGCTAAAAATACCAACACCATCATGCCAGGTTTCACCCATTTACAAACTGCACAGCCTGTGACTTTTGGTCACCATTTAATGGCTTGGTTTGAAATGCTGGTGCGTGACTCTGAACGTCTGATCGACTGTCGTAAACGTGTCAACCGCTTACCACTGGGTTCTGCTGCACTGGCTGGGACAACTTACCCAATCGAACGTGCGTATACAGCTGAACTTTTAGGTTTTGAAGCAGTATGTGAAAACTCGTTAGATGCTGTTTCTGACCGTGACTTTGGTATTGAATTCAATGCCGCTGCATCTTTGATCATGATGCATTTGTCACGTATGTCAGAAGAAATGATTCTATGGACTTCTGCACAGTTTAAATTTGTGAATATTCCTGATCGTTTTTGTACAGGTTCTTCGATCATGCCACAAAAGAAAAACCCAGATGTTCCTGAGTTGATCCGTGGTAAAACAGGTCGTGTCTATGGTGACTTAATGAGTCTATTAACGCTCATGAAAGGTCAGCCACTGGCATACAACAAAGACAACCAGGAAGACAAAGAACCTTTATTTGATGCAATTGACACTGTTCGTGGTTCACTGATGGCATTTGCAGATATGATTCCTGCATTGGTTCCAAATATTGAAATCATGCGCGAAGCTGCGCTTCGTGGATTCTCAACTGCAACAGATTTAGCTGATTACCTCGTTAAAAATGGCGTTGCGTTCCGTGATGCACACGAAATCGTGGGTAAAGCGGTTGCATTGGGTGTTGCTGAAGGCAAAGATCTGTCAGAACTTACACTTGAGCAATTACAACAGTTCTCTGATCTGATCCAGGCAGATGTATTTGAAAAAGCACTCACTTTAGAAGCTTCAGTGAATGCACGTAACCACATTGGTGGTACTGCACCTGCACAGGTTGAAGCTGCAATTGAACGTGCTTATACACGCTTAGAGAAACTTTACGCTTAATTTTTTTAGGTTTAATTTTAGACTAAATTTGGAGTATTGATATGACTCGACAAGTCCTTTGCCGTAAATATCAAAAAGAGCTGGACGGTTTAGACTTTGCACCATTCCCTGGTGCAAAGGGTCAGGAATTATTTGACACGGTTTCTAAACAAGCCTGGCAGGAATGGTTAAAACACCAGACTACGCTGATCAATGAAAAGCGTTTAAACGTGTTTGAACCCGATGCGAAAAAGTTTCTTGAAGAACAGCGTGAAAAATTCTTCAACAATGATGAATCATTGGAAAAAGCTGAAGGGCTGAAGCCTGAGTGAGGATCAGTGGAGCACTGCTCCGCCACGCCGCAAGACCCGAAGCTATGCTTCGGGTGGAATCCTTGTCAACACTGTTTTTCCACACCTCAAGACAAACATCGAAGATATACACAGGCTTTAATCGAAAAAGAATCCCCATACACATGGGGATTCTTTTTTATTATCTGCACAAAGCACTTTTGCCCTGAAAATGAGATCATTTGCCTGATCATCAGCCAGAATTTTCTTTTATTACAATTAATTGATTAAATATTATTCAATATGTAAAGATGCGATACATTAGTACATAAAAGGCAACATTAGCTCACAATAAGCATCATGAAACTTCAGAGTTGTCTCTCTATACTGATTTTAACGGTAATGTTCTACATTGCTGATAAAAGAGATAAATACCCCGATTTAAATCCTGGATTTCCCCCAAAATTCAGGATTTTTTTTGTCTTTAGAAAAGCAAAAAAAAGACATCATATTTATGATGTCTTTCAAAGTAGGGTTCAGTTCGTGTCAGCGTTCCTGAACCTTTTCCTCAATTTCTTCCATACTGGTATGACGCACATCTAGTCCTTTCACCATATAAATAACCTGCTCTGCAATATTACGTGCGTGATCACCAATCCGTTCAAGTGAACGCAACACCCACATCACATTAATAACACGGGAAATATGACGCGGATCTTCGATCATATAGGTCATCAGTGTCCGTGTCGCAGACTGATATTCACGGTCAATATCTGCATCTGCAAGCAATACATGTAAAGCCTGATCGACGTCAAGACGGGCAAAAGCATCCAGCGCATCATGAATCATGACACGTACCTGATTGCCGATATGACGGGTTTCCATGTAACCGCGAGGAGATTCTCCCTCTTCACACAAAGCCTGAGCAATACGGGCAATTTTGGCAGCTTCATCGCCAATACGTTCCAAGTCGGTATTGGCTTTACTCATGGCAATCACCATACGTAAATCAATCGCGGCAGGATGACGGCGTGCAAGAATCAGCGTCAGCGCTTCATCAATTTCAAGCTCATAACGGTTAACAGTATTGTCCTGAAACTGGACATCCATTGCCATATTGGCATCGGTATCCAGTAATGCATGAATCGCATTGGCAACCTGCTGTTCCACCAGACCGCCCATGGTCATGAACTTCGTGTTCACAGCCTGAAGATCTTCATTAAACTGAGAAGAAATATGGTGGCTCAGCACTGGATTATTAAAACTCAAGGCACATACTCCTCAGCAAAAAAGACAGAATTTTCCAGGCAATATTAAATCACAGTTATTGTGAAGCTTTTATGACAATACAACAGTTCAACGACTGACTTATATTGTCTTTTCGACAAGCCAGGCATTCATTTCCTGTAAATCCTGTTCAGTCAGCTGCCCCACTGCGGCTTTAAGTTTCAGAACATTCAACAGATAATCGAAACGTGCATTTAAAAAATCCTGCCGTGCAGAAAATGCATTTCTCTGTGCCAGCAGTACATCCACCATGGTTTTCAGCCCTTCCCGATACTGAGCCCTGGACGCCTGAGCGACCGTTTCAGATGAATCCTGCGCAGCTTTTCTTGCCATCAGCCTGGACTGATCTGTTTCGACCTGTAAATAGGCTTTTTTCACATCTGTACTGGCTTTGCGGATGGCAGCATCCAGCTGTGCTTCATGTTTTTTTAAATCCACATCGGCTTTACGGATGGATTTCTGGGTTTTACCACCAGAAAAGACATTCCAGCTCACCTCTACACCCACCTGATCAAACTGTCCATTCTGAGAGATGATATTTTCAGGAGTCTGTTTTGCATAACCGTAAGTTGCTACTGCTTCGACCTGCGGATAAAGCGCTGCCTGCTCAACCCGCTTGCCATCTTCAGCATAGGTTCGCTGTAAACGTGCCTGCTGAATATTCAGATTATGACTGAGTGCCATCTGGTTCCATTCATCCAGTCGCTCAGGTACCGGTTTCTGAAACTGAAAATCATCTCTGAGCACTGCCAGACTTTCCTGATATGGACCGGTCAACTGAGCTAACTGCTCCTGTGCCAGCATCAGCTGAACATGAGTGGCAATACGGTTTGCACGCGCACTCTGATACTGTGCATTTGCTTCACTGACATCACTTTTTGCAACCAGTCCTTCTCTTAACCGGGCATTCATCATATTCAGCTGCTCCTGCAACGCCTTTTCTTCCTGTACATTGGAAGCCGTCAGAGCCTGTTGTCTCAGCACATCAAAATATGCCTGCGCAACACTTAAAATATGTTCCTGCTGTTGAAGTTTCAGATTCACTTCACTCAGACTCAGTGAGGTTTTCACCTGTTTCAGTCCTTCCCAGGCATCCCAGCGGAATAATGGCTGTCTCGCGGTCAGTGCGATCTGGCGTGTCGTGGAAGCGGAAGAAACCAGTGCATCTGCCGGAATCCCCTCAATCGGGTCTGTGTTCTGATCCTGATTTTTTCGGGTGATATTTCCCGATAAGGTTACTGTAGGCAGCAGGTTCCCTTTTGCAATACCAAGATTCAGCTGATCTGCTTCATACTGCAACAGATTGGCCTGCCAGGATGGATCAGTATTTTTTGCCCGCTGATACGCTTCAACCAGATCCAGTGCATAGCTGAATGAAGACAGTGAAAATATGCTGACACCAAGTAAAATCTTTTTCATTTTTATTGAGCGTTCCATCCCGCCATGACCATGTTCAATCATCTCTCATTATTTTGATCATTTACCCAGTTCTGCTGAAGAATGATCTCTGTTTTCCATTACTTCACTCTATGACTGTTTTTATCATACTGTCTTCATATCGACCTGAAAATACATATTATGGAAAAGCACTCAGGCTGTAACGAAAGCCGTTCACAACACTATACAATTCTATAATCATATTCAGCGGCGGAATACGCGAAAATAGCCGCTGTTTTCTGTATGAACTGTTTAGCAACTGAATGACTGTCCACTTTTCTTTTCTGCCCCTTTCTTTTTTTCTGGCCACGATGCTTGTCCTGACAGGCTGTGACAAGTCAGAACATCGACCTGTCCAGGAGCAGAAACAAAGCCACCAGGAAATTTCAGATGCGGTGGATTTGACCCAGCTGTGTAAAAACATTCACAAGGAAATGAACGATATCAATGCCCAACGTACCACGCTTGCGCTGGAACAGATCAACCAGGATCTGAAAGTCTGCCTGCCTCTGGTGCAGCCTGATGAACAGCTCGCTCTGTTAAAACTGTCCACTCAGATGTACCGTAATTTTTTAACTGTCGAACGGACACCTCAGCAGGCAAAGGCTTTTCATCAGTATGCTTTTGATATGGCACAACATCCAACCATTCAACAGAGTCATTTTGAACAGTTTACGCTACGGGATCAGTATCTGCTGAAACATCAGGGACAGGCTTATATTGAACTGTTTGATGCAGGTGCGGACAGTCTGATTTACCGTCGCAGCCCGCAGTACCTCGCCATTATTTTTGCACCCTATATGCCTGAAGCAGAAAAAGTCTTTATTGAACACCTGGCACAGCAGAACATACAGCAGACCTTGCGTGATGGTGCATTGGTCATTTCAGCTCAGGAAGTTGCTGAACGGGCACTTTTTTGGGAGGGCTATGTCAGGGATTATCCTAAAAGCCGTTATATTCAGGATGCCCGATACTTACAGAAAATTTATGCCATTTTCCTGTTTAAAGGCACACCAAAGACTTCAGTATCTGAAAATTATCGTGATAAAAGCTCAGTTACTCCTGATAACCTGGCGGAAATTGAAGCACTGACACAATTAAAAAACTCAGCACTGGCTGATCAGGCAAGAAAATTCATCCAGTTCGTTCAGATGTCTGATACCGACCGCAGACAACTTCCT
The DNA here is from genome assembly GCF_002165375.2 of Acinetobacter chinensis. Classification (NCBI taxonomy): domain Bacteria; kingdom Pseudomonadati; phylum Pseudomonadota; class Gammaproteobacteria; order Moraxellales; family Moraxellaceae; genus Acinetobacter; species Acinetobacter chinensis. The sequence continues at coordinate 278,424 of NZ_CP032134.1, read as the reverse complement.
GCCGCTGCCAACCCCTCAGTCCAGCTGACTCAGTATCTGCAACTCAATACTGAAGTCCTGAAAGACAACCGTGACTGTTTCAGTGATGCGGTCTGTCTTTCAGCATAAATACAGCTGAACTTTCTGGCTGATGTTTTTAGCTGGATTGCATGTTACTATTCAGCCATCGCTTGACGGAGCGCGAGTATTTCCTCGCTGAGATCATCTAATGAAGATGAGTACCGTTGAACCTGATCAGGTTAAAACCTGCGTAGGAATCAAGCCAGTCTGAAAACCACAGCTCCAGATTTATCTGTTTCAGTAGAAATACCATTTATTCATCCAGTCAATTTACGAATAAATGCCATGAAGCAGACTGAATTGCCACCGTTTTTGGTCGTGCTTGATTCGTTGATGCCATTCATAAGGATCATTGCAATGAACCAGTTAACGAATCTGTCCCCAGTCGATGCCCTTGCTCAACATGAGCAGGAAGCCCGTGATCTGACCCGTATTTTACCCGCATCTAAAAAAGTCTATATCCAGGGTTCACGCCCAGATATTCAAGTACCGATGCGTGAAATTGAACTGACAGATACCCCTACAGGCTTAGGTGGTGAGAAAAATCCTCCGATCATGGTTTATGACACATCGGGCGTTTATACCGATCCAAATGTAGAAATTGACCTGAATAAAGGCTTGCCGAATGTCCGTGAGACATGGATTGCGGAACGTGAAGATACTGAACGCTTAGACACACTCACTTCTGCTTTTGGTCAAGAACGCTTAAAAGATATTCGTACTGCTGAAATCCGTTTTGCCCATATCCAAAAACCACGTCGTGCCAAAACAAGAAAAAACGTATCGCAAATGCATTATGCCAAACAAGGCATTATTACCCCTGAGATGGAATACATTGCGATTCGTGAAAATCAGCGTCAGCGTGAAGGCGTGGATATGCGTCAACATGCAGGTCAAAATTTTGGCGCACGTAATTTGATGGAAATCACGCCTGAATTTGTACGTAAAGAAGTCGCTGAAGGTCGTGCCATTATCCCTGCCAATATTAACCATCCTGAATGCGAACCGATGATTATTGGGCGCAACTTCCTGGTGAAGATCAATGCCAATATCGGCAACTCAGCACTCGGCTCTTCGATTGATGAAGAAGTGTCGAAAATGACATGGGCAACCCGCTGGGGTGCAGACACCATCATGGATTTGTCGACAGGTAAAAATATTCATGAAACCCGTGAATGGATTATTCGTAACTCGCCTGTGCCAATTGGTACAGTTCCGATTTACCAGGCTTTAGAAAAAGTTGATGGTGTGGCAGAAGATTTAACATGGGAAATTTTCAAAGACACGCTGATCGAACAAGCTGAACAAGGCGTGGATTACTTCACCATTCATGCAGGCGTGTTATTACGTTATGTTCCGATGACTGCGAATCGTTTGACAGGGATCGTGTCGCGTGGTGGTTCAATCATGGCGCAGTGGTGTCTGGCGCATCATGAAGAAAACTTTCTTTATACGCATTTCGATGAAATCTGTGAAATCATGAAAGCTTATGATGTGTCTTTCAGTCTGGGGGATGGTTTACGTCCAGGCTGTATTCAGGATGCCAATGATGAAGCGCAATTCTCTGAATTACGTACTTTAGGTGAACTGACGCATCGTGCATGGAAACATGATGTACAGGTGATGATTGAGGGGCCTGGACATGTGCCGATGCATATGGTCAAAGAAAATATGGACTTGCAGCTGGAAGTCTGCCAGGAAGCACCTTTCTATACGCTTGGCCCTCTCACCACGGATATCGCTCCAGGTTATGACCACATCACTTCTGCGATTGGTGCTGCGATGATCGGTTGGTACGGCACGGCAATGTTGTGCTATGTAACGCCAAAAGAACATCTGGGCTTACCGAATAAGAAAGACGTCAAAGACGGCATTATCACCTATAAAATTGCGGCGCATGCCGCTGACCTTGCTAAAGGTCATCCAGGTGCGCAGGTACGTGACAATGCACTGTCCAAAGCACGTTTTGAATTCCGCTGGGAAGACCAGTTCAACCTGAGCCTGGACCCAGATACGGCACGTTCAATGCATGATGAAACCATGCCGAAAGAAGCACACAAATCAGCGCATTTCTGTTCAATGTGCGGTCCAAAATTCTGTTCCATGAAAATTACGCAGAATGTGCGTGAATATGCACAAAATCAACAGGATGAAAAAAGCTATACAGATGATGAATCTGTTATTGAGGAAGGTCTCAGATCCATGAAAACTGCATGGCAGGAAAATGGTCAAATTTTGTACCGCAAAGTATGATTGCTTAAAAAATATATTTGTGTTCAGTAAAATCTCGGTTAGGATGAAACAGATGTATTTTCATCCTGACTGTGCTTTATGAATATTATTAAACAAGCCACATATGACAGCCATGACGTTCATATTCACTCCCGTGACTATGTTTTTCAGGGTTTTATTCAGGTTGAAAAAGTGTGTCTGACTCATCGTCTGTTCAATCAGACCGAGTATACGCCTGTCACTCAACGTGAGCTGATCCGTCGCCCTGAAGCTGCCGGAGTCTTGCTGTACAGCAGTGCACAGCAGAAAGTCGCCCTGATTGAACAGTTCCGTATCGGGGCAATGGATGATGCTGACTCTCCCTGGCAACTCGAGGTGATTGCAGGCGTTCTGGATGGTGATGAATCACCTGAGAGCTGCATTCAAAGAGAAAGCCTGGAGGAATCCGGCTGCAGTATCGGGCAACCGACCCACTTATTTACATTTTACCCTTCTGCCGGTGCATGCGCAGAAATCTTTCATCTGTACAGCGCAGACGTTCATCTACCCTGCGAGGGAGGTGTCTTCGGCATGCCAGACGAAGGTGAAAATATAAAACTGCACATTATAAATTACAGGGATGTGCCTGATTTACTGACCAGTGGTCGCCTTAAAAATGCACCTGTCATTATGGCATTGCAATGGCTGCAACAACGTATAAATACTACAGGGAGTGTCTAAGGGGGCAGACATGACTTCATCAGCATTAACACCGCGCCAGCAAAGCTGGACCATTATCCAGATTACTGACACCCATCTCATGGATCAGGAAGACCTCGATTTTGTCAGTATAAATCCAGAGCAGACCTTTAAAGCGGTCATTCAGGATATTATGGAAAAGTATCCTGAAGCTGACGCCATTATTCATACAGGCGATCTGGCTCAGGTTCCTGTGGTTTCCACATATGAACGTTATATCAACTTCATGGAAACGCTGAATGTCCCGTTTTATCAGATTCCTGGAAATCATGATAATTCTGAATGTTTTCCATTTTATGACCATAAGGATGAAATTCACACCATTCAGCTTGGACAGTGGTCAATCTGCCTCATGAACAGTGCTGTAAAAGGTAAGGTCGATGGATGGGTCGAACAGGCTCAGCTGGAACAGTTAAATCAGATTCTGCAGGACAATCAGGATCAGTCCATTGTCCTTGCCTGTCATCATCATCCCTTTGAAATGAAATCAAGATGGATTGATAACCATAAACTGAAAAATACCGAACAGTTGACCGATATTCTGGGGCAGCACAACAATATCAAGGCTGTCCTGTTTGGGCATGTCCATCAGGATTCCCTGCATGAGTGGAACGGCATACCCTTTCTTTCCACACCATCGACCTGTGTCCAGTTTAAACCGCTCAGTGAAAAATTTGCCCTGGATGAACAGGCTCCTGGCTATCGTGTGATGCATCTGCATGAAAATGGTCGCTTTGAAACACAGGTACACCGGATCAGTGGTCTGATACAAAAAATAAATGGTGAAATTTCGGGTTACTGACTTTTCATTTTGTTTTTTTTACATTAAGTTATGCCATCGAAAAGGAAAGTGAGATGTCAAATCCCGACATCTAAGACTATCAAAAAATTCAAAAAGTCTATATGATACGACCCCCGAAGAGGAATAATCCTCCAAGGTTGGATAAAAACACTTGCATATCACCATATTTTTTGCGTATAGATATACGCATATGATGAGGAATGCCCTGTATGGCGAATGACAACCAAAATCAAGTCCTGGATGAACAGTCTGATGTTATGGACGATAAGGCTGTAAAGCGTGTGCGTAAAACAAAACCTAAGTCTGCTGACAGTGCTTCAACTGCAAGCTTATTTGGTATTGCACCTTATCAGCCTAAGAAAAATGAAGAATACATGTCTGAGGGGCAACTCGAACACTTCCGTCAGATTCTGCTCGCATGGAAAGCAGAACTCATGTCTGAAGTTGACCGCACTCTGAACACAATGCAGGACGAAAGTTCATCTCTGCCGGACGTCAATGACCGTGCGACGCAGGAAGAAGAATTTGCAATTGAATTACGTACCCGTGACCGTGAACGCAAACTGATCCGAAAAATTGAACAGTCTATCGAAGCGATCAAAAATGATGACTACGGTTTCTGTGAAACCTGTGGTATCGAAATCGGTTTACGTCGTCTGGAAGCCCGTCCAACTGCGACTTTATGTATTGACTGTAAAACACTTGCAGAAATCAAAGAGAAGCAGAATAACGGTTGATCCATGTTATTGAATAATCCAGTCCTGTCCCCTTCTTCTGATAAGGAGGAGATACGGGTGGCTTATCGGGGTCGGTTCGCGCCATCGCCAACCGGCCCTTTGCATTTTGGTTCACTCATTACGGCTGTCGCCAGTTATTGTGAAGCAAAAGCCCATCAGGGTGAATGGATTGTCCGTATTGAAGATACGGATATTCCCCGCATCTATCCTGGCAGCGAAGCACATATCCTGAAATGCCTGGATGCCTTTGGTTTTGAATCTGACAAAGAAATTATTTTTCAGAAAGACCGCCTTGATATTTATGAATCCATTATTGAACAACTGCATCAGCAAAGGTTGGTGTATGCATGTCAATGCACCCGAAAAATACTCGGCTCCAATCATATTTATACAGAAACCTGCCGTCACTTAAATCTGCCTCTGGCGCATCAGGCGATACGGGTGAAGGTCGATGACTGTGAAATCTGTTTTGATGACGCCCTACAGGGACGGCACTGTTCCAATCTGAAATATGATCTGGGTGACTTTGTTCTGAAACGTCGGGACGGCATTATCAACTACCAGCTGGCTGTTGTCGTGGATGATTATCTGCAAGGCATGACACATGTCGTCCGTGGCGCAGACCTGCTGGACAACACTGAACGTCAGATCTGGCTCGGGAAACTGCTTGGCTATCCTGAACTGTCCTATATGCACCTTCCCCTGGCGATGAATGATCAGGGGCAGAAACTTTCTAAACAGAACATGGCTCAGGCACTTGATCCATCTCAGGCTTGTGTTCTGTTGTCAGATGCCATTACTGCACTCGGGCAACCTGCTGTAGAACTGGATCTGCCTGACAGAATGCTGATACAGGCAGTAGCTCAATGGGACAGAAAAAGCATTCCTCATGGCACTGAAATTCAGGCCGTCTTTTTATAAGCTGGCGCACTTCAACTCTCTCAGCTGATTCTGCTTTCGTACCCTCATATACTGAAAATACGTCAGCAAACTGTCAAACATCAGGCTTAATCCAAAAATCAGCAATATATTATCCAGTGTCACGCTAAACATATTCATGATATGCAAAATATACACCGTGCCATAAAAGAACAAATTAATGATGAGCGTTTGATATAAAATTAAATGGATACGACCAGTTCCATAGAAATACTGATCGAAGACACTGTTCCATGCAAACAGCATATAAAAACCAAGCATCCAGACCACCATACTGACAATTTTTTCAGCATGCGAAATCCCCATTACTGAATGGATAAAATATTCCCAGAACGGCATTGTGAAAAACCAGCAAATGATCACACCACTGACAAGAACCAGATAAGCGCTGATTTTAGAGGGACTCAACTCTGCATGCGTTGCCGCATCCTGCCTGACGAGTTGCGCGATTGCGAAAACAGGTAATAATAACCAGCCCCAGATAAACTGATTCATTAACCAGAAATCACCTGAACTTTCTGCAAGGTTGATCATTTTCAGAATCATGACGATAAAAATGATATTTCTTATGCCTGATTCAAGACCTGACATCAGCATCAGCTCACGCCACTTTTTTATCCAGGCAGCACCATTAAACTGGAGATCTGAGAAACCAATACCACGACGGTAGATGAAATAAACAGTCAGGCTGCACATAAATATATTCACAGCGATATTACTCAAAGCAACACCCAAAACCCCAAGCTGCAATGAAAATGATAGACTGCTGACTAAAAAACTGTCCAGAAGAATGATTAAAACTGTCTGAAGAAAAAGCAGTAAATACAGAAGTTTCTGCCTGTTTTCTAAAACCAGCAGGAGCTGATAGTAACTGAAGACTGAGGAAAAAAAGATTGCGACAGCTTCTAGTCGAATGTACTGAACTGTCAAAGCAGTCAATGATGATGCCTGCTGCATAAAGCCGACAGCACTGGGCGTAAACACCAGCATCACCAGAGTAATGATCAGATAAACTGCAACAAATACGGTCAGTGTTATTGCTATTCTCTGCTTCAGCCGCTCAGTTTCTTTAATAACTGATCCAAGAATAAATGCCAGCGGCAGCAGCAAAGTTTCATTTACCGTTTCATAAAATACGGATATCCAGGTCAGCTGAGAGGCTATATTAAATGTTGTCCCATCCTCCATTTGCCCCATCCAGTAAATTCTCGTTGTGCTGTACAACAGTGGAATGGCACTCCCCAGCAAAAGAAAAAATAATAATCGGTATTTAATTTCAGTGAATGATTTCAGCACACAGCTCCCCAGCCTGGGACTAAATTTCCCTCAAAAAAAATCTGCTGAATTCCGTTGAATTCAGCAGACCTGCAGATACTTTAATTTATAGATTAAAAACTGGATTCTTCCCTGGATGGGTTGGATTGCTGAGTAGTTGAATCAATCTTCAGAATCAGACTGATCATGACTGCACAGACAATCAAAGAGGAACCACCATAACTGATAAACGGCAATGTCAGACCTTTGGTTGGCAGCATACCCATGTTCATCCCGGCATTGACCAGTATCTGTAAAAGGAAAATGATACTGATTCCATAAGCCAGATAACCTGCCCGTAAATACTGATTTTTCAGGGCACGGTGTCCAACTTTAATACAGCACACCAGCATGCTGAACGACAGCACCAGTACCGTCACAATACCGAAGAAACCGAATTCCTCTCCCAGCACTGCAAGCATAAAGTCAGTATGTGCCTCTGGCAGATAGGACATTTTCTGAATACTGTGACCCAGACCTACGCCCATCCATTCACCACGACCAAAGGCCATCAGTGCATTGGACAGCTGATAACCCGCTCCAAGGGGATCATTCCATGGGTTTGAAAATGACATCAGTCGCTCAAAACGGTACGGTTCAAACACCACCAGGAAAACAAATGCCGCAATAATTGCTCCCAGTGCGATACCGAACTGAATAATCGGAGCACCTGCCAGGAAGAACACACCCAGCATGGACAATACAATAACGACCGTGGCCCCCAGATCAGGCTCAGCAATAATCAGTCCCACCGTCAGGATCATGATCACCGCCAGACGGACCAGTCCCTTAATATTGTTCCTGACTTCCTCGGCACGGCGCACAACATAGTCCGCGGTAAAGATTGCCATCATGACTTTCGCCACTTCGGTTGCCTGCAGCGTAAATCCTGCAATTCTGATCCATCGGGTTGAACCGTTGACTTCCGTCCCGACCACCAGCACGGCAGCCAGCAAGCCAATCGTGACCAGCCATAAGGGAAATGTATTGTTAAACCAGATATTTAACGGTATCCGATAAGCCAGAAATGCAGCAACGGCAGCAACAACAATGGAAATACCATGACGCCCGACATAGTGAAATGCATTTTCATGCATCCGCTCGGCATAAGGCATGGAAGCCGATGCCACCATGATGGAACCAATACACAATAATGCAAGCACACAGAAGATCAGCACATTTCTGACACTGAATTCGGCAGGTACTTTCGGCAGCCATCGGTCATATATCTGATTTATTTTATTGATCGTCGTCTGAGCCAGATCAGCCATACAACATATTCCTTATCATTCTTCTTAGCCAAGTGCATTCACACAGTCTACAAACTGGTGACCACGCTCACTGTAACCCTTAAACATATCAAAACTGGCACATGCAGGTGACAACAGTACCACATCGCCGGACTGCGTATTTTTCTGCGCCAGCTCTACAGCTTCCTGCAGACTTGCTGCGTGACGTAATTCAACCGTCCCTGCAATGGCCTGTTCAATCACAGGACTGTCTTCACCAATCAGGATCGCAACTTTGGCATACTGCCCCAGTGAATCACGCAGTGCAGTAAAATCCTGTCCCTTACCCTGCCCACCTAAAATAATCGCAACTTTCCCCTGCTGAACTTCAATGGCGGCACCAAGACCATCCAGTGCTGCGAGCGTTGCTCCAATATTGGTGCCTTTAGAGTCATTATAATAACGGACACCATGCAGTTCTTTGACAAATTCACAGCGATGCTCAAGACCCTTAAATGTCTTCAGGGTTTCCAGCATTTTTTCCAGTGGTAAGCCGATTGCCTCACCCAGTGCCAAACATGCTAAAGCATTGGCAACGTTGTGTGTACCCTGAATATACATCTCAGAACTTTTCAGCAAACGTTCACGACCACGGGCAAGCCAGATCGTGCCATTGTCTTCACGCAGGATTCCGTACTGATTCAGATCAGGAGCATTCAATCCAAAACTCTGCATTGGTGTGATATCAGGAACCAGTGGACGGGTCAGTGAATCATCGCGGTTATGCACCACTTTTTTGACACCCTGGAAAATACGGTGTTTGGCTGCATGATAGCCTGCCATATCACCATGACGATCCAGATGATCTTCACTCATATTCAGAACCACGGCAACTTCTGCATTTAAATTTGAAGTGGTTTCCAGCTGAAAACTTGAAAGCTCCAGAATATACAGATCAGGATCATCTTTGGTCAGATCAAGTGCAGGACGTCCAAGATTACCGCCCACTGCGACTTTAATTCCCGCATCCTGTGCCATTAAGCCCATTAAAGTAGTCACCGTACTTTTCGCATTGGAACCAGTAATTGCCATCACTGGCTTGTCCGTTGCACGGCGCAGAATCTGAATTTCACTCACGACAGGAATACCCTGAGCAATTGCAGCCTGGATTTCCGGCAGTTTCGGGTCAAGCCCTGGACTGATAATGATTTCTTCAGCCTGTAACAGCAGTTCCTGATCAAACTGTCCAAAACGGGTCTGAACCTCGGCTGGAATCTGATCATGTCCAGGTGGCGTCGGTCTGGAGTCTGTCACCGCAACCTGGTAGCCTTTACCATGCAGAAAATTAACTGCTGCAACACCTGAAATTCCAAGTCCTGCGACGACTTTTAGACCACCACGCTGTATTAACATGCTTACCCCATATCCAAAGGTTTTTTAAACTGACAAAATGTTAGCACTTTGCCGTTTTGAAAGCTTTTTCTGTTTTGACTGATTCAGCCTTTTTTTGTGTCATCGCGTAAAAAAACCGTCATAAATGACGGTTCTTTTCATAACGTTACTGTTCAGCCGGAACTTACTTCCATTTTACAGCCTGAACTTCTGTTTTTTTTGCAGGTGCATCATCTGTACTGCACCCGCAACCGCCACCACAACCCATCACCATTGCAGGTTGCAACCAGTCCGCCAGGCGTACCCAGCCTTTTCTTCGGCAGAACTGAGACAGTTTCATAAATACTGTATATGCCGACTTTGGAAAGACTTTCTTAAATACAAAGATCGCACTCCATATCACCAATGCGGTAACAATCAATAATTCAACCATCTCAAGCTCCCTCGCTTAAAGACCGAAATAGTTCGTTGCAATCTGATAGGTCAGGAATGACATCAGATATGCCAGACCAAACAGATATGCCGTCATACCCGCTACTGTTTTCCATGAACCTGTTTCACGTTTTACAGTCGCCAGTGTTGCCAGGCAGTGTGGTGCATAAATAAACCAGACCAGCAGAGACAGACCGGTCGCCAGTGACCAGCTGAGATCCCCCTGACTGATCAACTGAGATAAGCCCTGAGTGACTGCATCTTCATCCGTTGCAGACAGTGCATAGACCACACCCAGTGATGCCACCAGCACCTCACGCGCTGCCATTGCAGGAATAAGCGCAATACAGATCTGCCAATTAAACCCAAGCGGGGCAAAAATCGGCTGCATCAGATGCCCCAGCATCCCCGCAAAGGAATAATCAATTGCGGGTAATGTTCCACCTTCTGGTGGCTGTGGGAATGTACACAGGAACCACAGCAGAATTGAAAGTGCGAAAATGATACCACCAACACGTTTCAGGAAGATTCTGGCACGATCCAGCAGACCAATCCACACACTCTGAATATCAGGAATACGGTAACTTGGTAACTCCATCAACAAAGCATACTGTGATTTGTCCTTCTGGAAAAATTTCAGTACAAATGCCACCAGCAGCGCACTCACAATGCCTGACATATACAGAGCAAACAACACCAGCCCCTGCAGATTGAACAGTCCCCATACCGTCTGCGATGGAATGAATGCACTGATCAGCAGCGCATAGACAGGCAGACGGGCAGAACAGGTCATCAGCGGTGCCACAAAAATGGTTACCAGACGGTCACGCGGGTCACTGATACTGCGGGTCGCCATCACGCCTGGTACTGCACAGGCAAAGCTGGACAGTAAAGGAATAAAGGCACGACCACTTAAACCTGCCTTGAACATCAGTTTATCCAGCAGGAAAGCTGCCCGTGGCAGATAACCCGATTCCTCAAGCACCAGAATAAAGAAGAACAGGATCAGAATCTGTGGTAGGAACACCACAACACCGCCCGCCCCTGCAATGATTCCATCCACAACCAGACTGTTCAGCAAAGGCTGGGCAATAAACTGACCGACCGTTTCACCCAACCATGCAAATGCATCTTCGATCAGGGTCATGACCGGTTCAGCCCAGGCAAACACCGCCTGGAATACAATGAACATCATTACAGCCAGGCTGATCAGTCCCAGCACCGGATGTAAAAAAATCTTATCCAGGAAGTCAGTACGCTTGTCTTCTTCATCCACATAAGCCACAACATCTTTTAAAAGCTGTGCAACTTTTTCATGAATGGCGCCATTCAGGCTGACATCGCTCAGTGAAGAATCCGGTTTACGGAATTTCTCCTGATCCAGTGCACCCAGTAGGCTTTCGATACCTGAATTACGTACAGCAACGGTTTCTACAACAGGAATACCCAGACGCTGCGCCAGTTTTTCAGTATTGATCTGCATACCGCGACGACGGGCTTCATCCACCATGTTCAGTACAAGCAGAACTGGTTTACCCTGCGCAATCACTTCCAGCACCAATCCCAGGTGCAGTTTCAGGTTGGTCGCATCAACCACACACAGAAAAGCATCCTGTTCCTGTTCATCTGCAATTTTCCCCAGTACTACATCACGGGTAATCGCTTCATCTGGACTGGTGGCATTCAGACTGTAAGTCCCTGGCAAATCCAGAACACGTACAGCTTTGCCTGAAGGCAGTGTAAATGCTCCGACCTTACGCTCTACCGTAACACCCGCATAGTTGGCAACTTTCTGGCGTGTTCCGGTCAAGTGGTTAAATAATGATGTTTTACCGCAGTTCGGATTTCCTACCAAAGCGATTCTTAACGCTGCGCTCATGCAGGAACTCCTTCAGCATGTGGGTTAATTTCAATTTTCTCTGCTTCTGCCTTACGTAAAGCAAAACGGGTAAAACCCACCTGAATTAAAATCGGATCGCCACCAAAAATACCTTTGGTAATGACCTGTACTTTTGTACCTGGGACAAAACCCAGCGTTTCAAGGCGGCTCGCAACCATATCTGGCTGATCTGACTGTTCGTCCCCGATTCGATTGACCCGAGTAATAACAGCAGCATGCTTCACTTTCAATTCTGACAAACGCACTGCAACTGACCCTGAAATAATTCGTCTATTAACGATCCATTATACATACAAATGAGAATAGTTACCAAATAAGCCTCATAATAATTCTCATTCAGCCACACTGAAATCGACAATCCAGCTGTTCTGCTTTACAGTGATAAAAAAGCACAAGAAATAATGGAAATTTCACTTTTATGCTGAATAAAAAGCCACGTGTTCCAGCTCCGGTCAACATTCCTGAACCGCTCAGTTTTTTACAGGGATTCCGGGACTGGCTGGTTGCTCAGACGGTCAGCCCGCATACCCGAAATGCCTATCTGTCAGACCTGATTCATTGCAGTCAGTACGCCACTGTCAGCCTGCCTGACTGGAGCAGTGAACATATTTCGGATGTTCTGCTTGAACTGACCCGTCAGGGGAAAAGCCCAAGATCCATTGCACGGACACTTTCAGCACTGCGTTCTTTTTATAAATTTCTCAGAGAGCAGAAGCTTCGCTCCGATAACCCTGTTGCAATACATAAAACACCAAAACTTGGACGTGCTTTACCCAAAGATCTGTCAGAGCAGGATGTGGAAGCCCTGATTCAGGCACCAGACACAGAGACAGCACTGGGACTGCGTGACCGTGCCATGTTTGAAGTGCTGTATGCCTGTGGCTTACGTGTCACTGAACTGATCAACCTTCGACTTGAACTGATTAACCTGAAACAGGGTTATCTGCGTATCACAGGTAAAGGTAATAAAGAACGCCTGGTTCCCCTGGGCGCTGTTGCCTGTGAATGGATTGAAAATTATCTGAACACCGCCAGACCTGTGCTGTATAAATCATCGACTGACTATCTTTTTCTGACCCAGCACGGCGGCATCATGAGCCGTCAGAACTTCTGGTACGCAATTAAACGTTATGCTTTACAGGCAGGCATCCAGGCAGATTTATCACCGCATACCCTGCGTCATGCTTTTGCAACACATTTACTGAATCATGGAGCAGATCTCAGAGTTGTACAGATGCTGCTGGGACACAGTGACCTGTCCACCACACAGATTTATACTCATGTTGCACAGATCCGTATGCAGCAACTGCATGCTGAACACCATCCACGGGCATGATTCCTCGACTTAGGGATATAAAACCATGAAGTGTTAGGGGCAGAAACTTTTTTTTGATATGCTAGTGCACCTGTTTGATATAAAGCAAAAGAAAAAGGGTCCTTTATGGCATTTACCCGCTCAAAGATTTTTATGGCATGCGTACTGGCTTCTGGTCTGACACTGACTGCATGCTCAAACGCAAATAATGAAGACAAAAAACAGAATACTTTAACCGCAAGTGCGCCTGCGACTGGGGAAGCATCCACACTGACGGAACGTAATGCAGGTCAGCGTCTGATCAGCACATTACAGCAGAATTTCAAAACCGCTGGCGTGAACGCTAAAGTACTCGATGTCAAAGCGACTGAAGTTCCCAGCCTGTACTGGGTGACACTGGAAGGCATGTCTCCGGTTTATGCCACTGCCGACGGTAAATTTATCATTCAGGGTGATGTTATCCGCCTTGGAGATAAAGAACTGCACAATGTCAGTGAAAGTCTTCAGGCTGAAATCAACAAAAAACTGTTTGCTCAGCTGAAAACTGAAGATCTGCTGACTTATAAAGCCAAAGGCAAAGCAAAACACGTCGTATATATCTTTACCGATGCTAGCTGTCCGTACTGCCACAAACTGCATGAACATATGGGTGAAATTACCGCCAAAGGTATTGAAGTCCGTTATATTGCATGGCCACGTGGTGAACAGTTCATGCCTGCCATGGAAAGTGTATGGTGCAGTGCAGACCGTCAGGCTGCTTTCGACCAGGCTATAGCAGGTGTACAGCTGCCACCGGCAACATGTAAAAACCCGGTTCGTGAACAGTATCAGCTTGGTCTGAATATTGGTGTAAACGGCACACCTGCTATCTATACGGCAGATGGTCTTTACTTAGGTGGTTACCTGACACCTGAAGAACTGGACAAACGTTTAAATAAATAATTTTTATAAGTTAACTTACTGTTTTTTATAGGTGAAGAGATTCTGATTTCTTCCCTGGAGTCAGAGCTTTTTTTTAGCTATGATCTCAGATTCACTTATAATTGCTGAAATAAATGGAGTGTGACGTGAAACCAGTTCGTCTGGCAATCCTCGGTCTTGGTACCGTAGGTGGTGGTGCCCTTAAACTACTACAAGAAAATGCTGCTGAAATCAGACGTCGAACCGGTCGTGAAATTGAAATTACCCATGTGGGTACACGTCGTCCACGCCCCGATTTAAATCTGCCTGACAGCGTTAAACAAAGTGCAGACCTGATGGAAATTGTCCGTCAGCCTGACGTCGATGTGGTTGTTGAAGTGATGGGTGGCATTCACCCAGCTTATGAAGTCATTATGGAAGCCATCAAACATGGCAAACAGGTTGTGACTGCCAACAAAGCCCTGCTCGCTGAACATGGTAACGAACTGTTCAAGGCAGCCGATGACCATCATGTACAGATTGCTTATGAAGCGGCGGTTGCCGGTGGTATTCCTATCATCAAAGTCATCCGTGAAGGTCTGGCTGCCAATAAAATTGAATGGCTTGCGGGCATCATCAACGGTACCGGCAACTTCATTCTGACCGAAATGAGTGAAAAAGGCCGTGCTTTTGCAGATGTACTGAAAGAAGCTCAGGAACTTGGTTATGCAGAAGCTGATCCGACTTTCGATGTGGAAGGGATTGATGCTGCGCACAAACTGACCATTCTGGCGTCATGTGCATTCGGTATTCCACTACAGTTCGACAAGGTTTATACCGAAGGTATCACCAAAGTCACCGCTCAGGATGTAAAATATGCTGAGGAACTGGGTTACAACATCAAACACCTGGGCATTGCACGTCGTACTGCAAGCGGTATCGAACTGCGTGTACACCCAACACTGATTCCTGCTGAAGAACTGATTGCCAATGTCAACGGCGTAAAAAATGCGGTGCTGGTTCAGGCAAACGCTGTTGGTCCTACGCTTTATTATGGCGCAGGTGCGGGCGCAGGTCCGACTGCTTCTGCTGTGGTTGCGGATGTCGTGGATATTGTCCGTGACATTATCTACACAGAAGATGGTTCAGGAACAATTCCTCAGCTGGCATTTGAAGCATTGTCTGATCTGCCAATTCTAAGCAGTGATGAGATGACGACGGGTTATTACATCCGTATCAATGCCGAAGACCAGACAGGCGTACTCGCTGATGTCACGACTATTTTAAGCCGTGCAGGTATCAGTATTGATGCCATCATGCAGCAGCCGCGTCTGAAAGATCTGATTCCGATTGTGATTCTGACCGATCCAGTCCAGGAATCAAAAATGAATGAAGCTTTAGCTCAAATTCAGGCTTTACCTGTGATTCATGGCGAAATCGTACGAATTCGTTTAGAATTGCTTGATAATTAATCGGGTTGAGGTGGATTTTCTGTCCACCTCACCAGGCTCTACACACAATTGGAACATCATCATGTCTAATGACAATCGTTATACTGGTTTAGTTGACCGTTATCGTGACCGTTTACCAGTGTCTGCAACTACTCGCGCGATCTCCCTGGGCGAAGGAAATACCCCACTGATCAAGCTTGAGAACATTCCACGCATTATTGGTAAAGATGTTGAAATCTATGTGAAGTACGAAGGCTTAAACCCGACTGGTTCATTTAAAGACCGTGGTATGACCATGGCTGTAACCAAAGCTGTTGAAGCGGGTTCTAAAGCAATCATCTGCGCATCGACAGGAAACACTTCTGCTGCTGCTGCTGCATACGCTGCACGTGCAGGTATCAAAGCATTCGTTCTGATTCCTGAAGGCAAAATTGCCATGGGTAAAATGGCTCAGGCACTGATGTACGGTGCGATCACCATGCAGATCCGTGGTAACTTCGATGACGGTATGCGTCTGGTAAAAGAAGTTGCAGATCAGGCTCCTGTGACGATTGTGAACTCAATCAACCCTTACCGCCTGCAGGGTCAGAAAACGATTGCCTACGAAATTGTGGAAGCTTTAGGTCGTGCACCTGACTATCACTGCCTGCCTGTAGGTAATGCCGGTAACATCACTGCACACTGGATGGGTTATACCGAAGCTGTTGCCAATCAACCGAAAGATCAGTTTGAACAGGTCGTTTACGACGCTGAAACTGATAAATTCACAGGACCAAACCCTGAAGGCCGCCCTGTTATGGTTGGTTATCAGGCTGCTGGCGCAGCACCGTTCCTGCGTGGCGCTCCAGTTGAAAACCCTGAAACTGTTGCAACTGCAATCCGTATCGGTAATCCACAGAGCTGGAACCATGCTAAAGCAGTGGTACGTGATTCTGAAGGCTGGTTCGATGAACTTCAGGATGCTGAAATCCTTGATGCACAGCGCATGCTTTCCATGTACGAAGGTGTCTTTGTAGAACCTGCTTCTGCTGCATCTATCGGTGGTGCAATCCGTGATATTAAAGCAGGCAAAATCAAAGAAGGTTCTGTGATTGTCTGTACCGTAACAGGTAATGGTCTGAAAGACCCTGATACTGCAATTAAACAGTGCCAGGATGCGGTTATGCTGACTATTGATGCAACAATGAATGACGTGAAAACATCCATTCTGTCAAACATGTAAAATATCATCATAAAAAAAGCCCTGCATAAGCAGGGCTTTTTTTATCTGGTTTATAACGCTGAGTAAATCATGAACCAGAACCATCAATAAATATTAAATACGTTTTGGTAACTGACTGACCCAGTTCATCAGGTTTGTCGCATCATTGGTACGAGCCTGTGAAGAACTTGCACCAAGCAGAACCACAACTGCCGGACGGTTATTAACCGTTGTATGCATTACCACACAGCGTCCTGCTTCATTGATATATCCAGTTTTGGAGATATTGATGTTCCAGCCACCGTTACGTACCAGTGCATTGGTATTGTTCGATTTTAAAACGCGATAACCCAGGTTGAAGTCATAATGTGCTGTTGTAGAGAACTGACGGATCAGACCGTACTGTGAAGAAGCACTGACCAGAATTCCCAGGTCACGTGCCGAAGCAATATTACGTACATCGAGTCCAGTCGACTCAACATAATGAGTTGAATTCATACCCAGCTGACGCGCTTTGGCATTCATTGCAGCAACAAATGCAGAACGTCCACCTGGATAGGTACGTGCAAGTGCAGCAGCAGCCGGATTTTCAGATTTCATCAGTGCCACCAACAGCATTTCAGCACGGTTCATGGTATCTCCGGCTTTTAATGTTGAACTGGAGTTCTTACCACCCGCACCGGCGAAATCAATCTGCTGCAAAGTAATTTCTTCAGACATGTTCAGTCTTGCATCTGCAGTCACGACCGCTGTCATCAGTTTGGTAATGGACGCAATTGGCAATGCCGTATTGGTATTTTTACTGTACAGCACCTCACCGGTCTGCGCATCCATGACCAGTGCTGCACGGGCATTTACCGAAGGCTGACTGGAATAGCTTGAGGTATCAGCAATATAAGCTGCCTTTGGCGCTGAAGTACTGACAGCACCGCCATTGCGTACAGAAGTTGTCACTTTGGTCGAACCCTGAGGTGAAAATTCCTCAGAGCTGTTCAGACTTGCTACAGAAGCATCACCATTCAGTAACTGACTCGCCTCTTCTGACGACCAGCTGAGTGTTGCCTGCCCCGAATTAGTCTGCCCAGGATTGACCACCAGTTCTGCCATACCAGCCGTGCTGATACTCAGAAGAACGGACATCCCCAGTACATGCGTTAAAAATTTTCTGGACTTTTTCACAATAATTTACTCAACTCAGCGAGGCAGTTTACATTTGCGTAATACCTCTAATATGCCTTACATTTAGTGAATACAGAAAGGTGAGCTGACTCGCATCACCCCGACTGTATAACTATTCCGTTTAATATCAATAATAGCATTGCTAATTTTGTCGTTTCATTGCAAGCTTATTTTGCGATATGTAACAAAAAAGATGATTTTTTAGCGAGCAGAAGAACGAAGGAGGGAGCATAAGGTGATCACAGTATTAGTGGTGGATGATCATGAACTGGTCCGCACAGGCATCTGCCGGATGCTGGAAGACCATAGTGAAATTCAGGTGATTGGTCAGGCCGAATCTGGAGAACAAGCCATTAATTTAGTCCGCCAGCACCATCCGAATGTTGTCCTGCTTGATGTCAACATGCCAGGTATTGGTGGTGTGGAAACCACACGCCGCCTGCTTCAGACTGCTCCTGACACTAAGGTGCTGGCTGTCAGTGGACTTGCCGAAGAACCTTATCCTTCGTTGCTGCTGAAAGCAGGTGCAAAAGGTTATATCACCAAAGGTGCACCCGTAACCGAAATGGTACGTGCCATCAATAAAGTGATGCAGGGTGGTAAATACTTCAGCGCAGATATTGCTGAACAGCTTGCCAGCTCTTATTTATCAGATACCCAACAGTCTCCGTTTGATGCACTTTCAGAACGTGAAATGCAGGTTGCGATGATGGTGGTCAACTGTATCAGTGCGCAGGAAATTGCCGATAAACTGTTTGTGAGCGTAAAAACGGTCAATACTTACCGTTACCGTATTTTTGAAAAACTGAACCTGGACAGTGATGTTAAGCTGACCCACCTGGCCATCCGATACGGCTTAATCAAACCCTGAATTGTCTTTTACTGAAACGTCCACATGATCCAGAACTCACTCACTTCAGAAATGAATCAATATCATCTGGGCATGTGGTACGCTGCATACCGTATGATTATTTCATGCTGTATGTTACTGATTTTTATTATCACCTCTGTACAGCTGGCATCAGACTATCAGCATCCACAGCTTTACTTATATACATTGATCGGTTATTTCCTGATGGGTTGCCTGCAACTGATCGGGATGAAAAATATTCCTGTTCATATTACCCAGCAACTGACCTGGATTTTTGTGGTCGATGTTGCAGTCCTCAGTCTGCTGACCTTTGCTGCCAATGGCCCCAATCTGCATCTGAGCCTGCTCTTTGTCATCACTATTTTTGCAGCTTCTTTATTACTGAATTCAAGAAAAGCGCTGGTGATTACACTGATTGCCGTGATCAGTGTCATTTATCAGCATTTTATCAGCAGCCTGTTTGCCCTCAGCTCATTAAACAATATTGGAAACAGCGTACTGCTCGCCATTATGTTTTTTGTTGTGTACGGCTGTGGGCTGGTAGCCGTCCGTCGCTTCCAGATTCTGGAAACACTGAATTTTCACCAGTCCATCGAACTGGACCGCTTACAGAATATTAACCGCTACATCCTGGAACAGGTGGAGATGGGTTATCTGGTACTGGATGAAAACTGCCATGTGGTGCTGAGTAATCCTGCTGCCTGCACCCTGCTGGGTATCTCTCCGCTGTATGCCTTTAATATTTATCCACTGTATAAATTACAGCCCGACCTGTTTGATATTCTGAAGTTTGATCAGTTACAGAATGGTGAAAAATTCCAGTTTGAATCACAGTTCAGCAGTTATCTGGTGCATATTGAAGTACAGAAACTGATTGTGCCTCACCAGACGCTGACACTGCTGGTGCTTCAGGATGCACGGCGTATCAATCAACAGGTTCAGCAGCTGAAACTGGCTGCACTGGGACAGCTGTCTGCCAGTATTGCCCATGAAATCCGAAACCCTCTTGCTGCTATTGCACAGGCCAATGTCCTGTTTGCCGGCAGTGACGCAGAGCAGCAGCAAAGTCTGAGCCAGATGATCAGCCGGCAGACTCAACGGATTGATAAAATTATCAGTGATACACTCAGTATGGTGCGCAACAGGGAAACCCATCCGACTGAAATTCAGCTTCCGACCTTTATTCCTCAGTTTATTAAAGAAGATCTTTCAGACATCTCCCAGAAAATCCGCTGTCATCTGCAAAGCAGCGACCTGACTGTCTGCTTTGATGAATCACAGCTCAGACAGGTACTGATCAACCTGATCCGCAATGCAATCCGGCATAATGCTCCCGATCAGAACTGTATTGAACTGGTCATACAGGCTGAGGGCAAAAACATTCAGATTGACGTCCGTGACTATGGTTCTGGCGTTGCCTTGCAGGATATTGCCTACCTGTTTCAACCATTTTTCAGTACCGAAATTACCGGAACTGGTTTAGGATTGTATCTATCACACAGCTTCTGCGAAGCCAATCAGGCTAAGCTGAGCTATGTAGAACAAAAACAAGGGGCTTGTTTCAGGATTGAATGCCCACGCGTTTATTTAAATTAATTTTATCGGGGTGTTACAGTGGATTTAAAACCACTCGTTTTGTTGGTGGATGACGAAGTAGATTTATGCGTGCTCATGGAAATGACCCTTGCACGCATGGGGATTAAAACACACATCGCACACCGCCTTTCAGAGGCGAGACAACTGCTTTCAGAACATCAGTATGATGCATGTCTGACAGACCTGAATCTGCCTGATGGCAATGGTCTGGAGCTCGTCAATCTGATCTCGCAGCATTTCCCACAGCTTCCAGTGGCAGTGTTGACTGCTTATGGAAATATGGAAATTGCGATCGCAGCACTGAAAGCCGGTGCCTTTGATTTTGTCAGTAAACCTGTCAATCAGAAGCACCTGGAACAGTTACTTGAAAAAGCACTGAACAAGCCTGTTGAAAAAAGCAGTGTCCCTGAATCTGATCAGCTCGAACACCGTATGCTGATTGGTCAGTCACTGCCGATTCAGCATCTGCGTACAACACTGAAAAAAATTGCCCGCTCCCAGGCACCTGTGTTTATTACGGGTGAATCCGGTACGGGTAAAGAAGTTGTTGCCAATCTGATCCATCGGCTCAGTAACCGCTGTGAAGGCCCTTTTATTGCGATCAACTGCGGTGCGATTCCTGGCGACCTGATGGAAAGCGAACTGTTTGGCCACAAGAAAGGCAGTTTTACCGGTGCAACCCAGGATAAACAAGGCTTAATCCAGTCTGCACATGGCGGCAGCCTGTTCCTCGATGAAATTGCTGAACTGCCTTTAAGCATGCAGGTCAAACTGTTACGCGCTGTTCAGGAAAAGCGGATACGGCCTATTGGCAGTGAAGCAGAAATTGATGTCGATTTCCGGGTGATCAGTGCCAGTCACCAGGATCTGGAAGAACTGGTTCAGCAGGGCAGATTCCGTCAGGATTTATTTTTCCGTATTCACGTCATGGATCTGGTACTGCCTGCACTGCGCGAACGTGGAAGCGATATTTTACTGCTGGCGCAGCACTTCATTCATAAAATCTGTAAAGAATGGGATATTGAAACCAAGCCTCTGACAGAAAGAGCCCGCCAGTTCCTGCTGGAACAGTACTATCCGGGCAACGTCCGTGAACTTCGCAATATTATTGAACGTGCCATCACGCTCAGTGATGACAGCCAGATTGATCTTCAGCATTTACAGAGTGCGCCTTTACGTCAGTTCTCGGTAAAACCACTGCAAAGCAGCAGTGAAACTGAAGAAACAGCACCTCAGACAGTCAGTGAGCCTGTCGTTTCTTCCACACGGAAGTTACCCGAGGAAGGTCTGGAACTTCACCTGGAAAAGGTTGAAAAAGAAATTCTGATGAATGCTTTGAATCTGACCCACTGGAACAGAACACTGGCAGCAAAAAAACTGGGAATGTCTTTCCGTTCTTTGCGCTACCGCCTGAAAAAATTTGGACTGGACAGCGACGAAGACTGATTTCTCAGTTTATTTACGGTTTACGAGCATCTCTGCAACATGATTAAGGTAAATATCTTCCTTGACATCCTGTTGCAGAGGATAGAGCTGATCAGGATAAATCCCTGTTCCTTCAATCATACGCCCACTCGGGGTGTAATAATGCGAAACCGTCATCTGTAAAGCAGCACCATTACTCAGTGGGAACAGCTTCTGTACCACTCCTTTGCCATAGCTTTTCTCACCAATCACCCAGGCACGTTTATGCTCTTTTAGAGCCGCAGTAAATACTTCTGCGGCAGATGCCGAACGGTTATTAATCAGAATACCGACTTTTAAATTCTGAAACTCAAATCCAGGTAATGCCTGAAACTGCTGATCACCTTCTGCGCGGCTTTTTGTAGAAACAATAATGCCCTGATTCAGAAATAAATCGGCTGTTTCCACTGCGGAAGACAACAGTCCACCCGGATTATTGCGCAGATCAAGCAATACGGCCTTTAACTTTGAACCACTGTGGGCTTCTATCAGGTTTTTAATTTCATTGGCAGTCTCCTGCTTGAAGACTTTAACCCGCAGCACAAGAACCTGATTATGCAGAAGTTGCGACTGGATATCTGTTTCCAGTTTTTTATTGCGGACCAGGCTGATAGGTATGCTGTTCTGAGCCAGCTGAATACTTAAGGTTGAGCCAATAGAACCTGTCAGCAGGTTATTGACCTGATCATGGTTGAGTTTTCTTAACTCATGGTCATCGACCTTGAAAACACTGACACCATTACGCAGTCCCTGTCTTGAAGAATCGGCATCTTTCTTCAGCCCCTGGATCACCCACTGGTGCAGGGAACTGTCATACGCCAGTTCAAAATCGACAGAGGCAATATCGCCTTCGGTATACTGGAGCAGCTGTTTATAATCTTCTGGGGACAGATATCTGGAATAGCGGTCCAGACCACCAACCAGACCTTTAATCGCCTGCTGAAACAGGGCATCGTCACTTTTTTCATTGACGTAATTTTCTTTGACAATGCCGTAAATCTGTACAAACTGCTGAATAGGCTCAACAGGGACTTCATCATAAGTCCGTGTCTCGCCCTCATCAAAATCTGAGCCTGCTGCTGATGGAGCAGCAAAAGCGGAATGGTTCAGAAACATCAATAATGCTGTTAAAAGAACAACTGATTTTCCGTACTGAACCATTCATTCACCTTTTTAATTGATTTAGTTTTTTAAAGTAATCAGATTACGACCTTTCATTTCTTCAGGTACAGGAATCTGCATCAGGCTGAGCAGTGTAGGTGCGACATCTGCCAGTACACCACCGTCAGCAATTGTTGCAGAGGTTGGACCAACATAGATAAACGGCACCAGTTCAGTCGTATGCTGAGTGTGTACCTGACCGCTGACATAATCCTGCATCTGCTCCACATTACCATGATCGGCTGTGATCAGCATATGTCCTTTTTTTGCCATCACTGCTTCATACAGGCGACCGAGACTGCTGTCCACTGTTTCAACAGCTTTCACTGCAGCATCAAAGACACCGGTATGCCCAACCATATCACCGTTGGCATAGTTCACCACCAGCAGATCAAACTCACCGGAATTGATGGCATTTACAAGGTTATCGGTAACTTCAGGCGCACTCATTTCCGGTTGCAGGTCGTAAGTCGCGACATTCGGAGATGGAATCAGGATACGTTTTTCACCAGGATATTCATCTTCACGACCACCACTGAAGAAGAATGTCACATGGGCATATTTTTCAGTTTCAGCAATACGTAACTGAGTTTTCCCCAGACCTGACAGATATTCACCGATTGAGTTTTTCAACCCTTCAGGCATATAAGCTACAGGCGCATCAATGGTTGCCTGATAACGGGTCAGCATCACAAATTTAGATAGCGCAGGTACAACTTTACGCTCAAAACCTGCAAAGTCTTTTTCTACAAAAGCTCTGGTGATTTCACGGGCACGGTCAGCGCGGAAGTTCATAAAGACAATGCTGTCACCGTCCGAAACTCTGGCAATGTCACCGATACGGGTTGCTTTCACAAATTCATCATTTTCACTGGCAGCATAAGCCTGTTCCAGACCTTCCACCGCAGTTGCTGCTGTACGGACAGCTTCACCTTCAGTCAGCAGACGATAAGCCTGCTCAACACGATCCCAGCGGTTATCACGGTCCATCGCAAAATAACGACCGATCATGGTAGCAATGCGCCCCTGACCCGGATACTGTGCAAAGAGTGCATCCAGTTTCTCAAGTGACGGCTGTGCGCTGCGTGGCGGTGTATCACGACCATCCAGGAACGCATGTAAATACACTGTTGAACCACGCTTCAATGCAAGCTCACACATCGCGACAATGTGGTCTTCATGCGAATGTACGCCACCCTGTGATAACAAACCCATGATATGCACTGCTCCACCTGCTGCTTTGGCTTTTTCCACAGCATCAACCAGAACTTCATGCTCAAAAAAATCGCCGGTACGGATGTCTTTGGTAATACGGGTAAAATCCTGATACAGCACACGACCTGCGCCCAGGTTCATGTGACCTACTTCAGAGTTCCCCATCTGCCCATCTGGCAGACCCACATCTTCACCCGAACCCGAAATCAGACTATGCGGATGCTTTTCCTGCATCATGGTCAGATTAGGCGTTTTTGCCGCTAAAAACGCATTATCCTCGACCGCTTCACGATGACCCACACCATCCATAATCACCAGAACGTGAGGGATTTTGCCAGCAGTTGCATCCGTCATTATTTTCACTCTTTACTGTTTACAAATTAGTCTTATATCTTACCGAATTTTCGGTCAAGACTCCATGTTCTGCTGATGGTTAAAGCCTTTCAGCAGGATAGATTTCGCCTGTTACTATCTGGCCCGATGCAGCAAATAACCACCACCAATGAACATCAGTACAATCGGTATAAACACAAACCACGCAGGCGACGGTGCATACACCAGACTTGCATACCCCAGGAAATCCTGAAGATAGAAAAAAGTCAGTCCGATAAACAGTGCGATCACCAGTCTGAATCCCATGGATTGCTGACGTAATGGTCCAAAAATAAATGAACAGGCAATCACCACCAGTGCAATCAGTGCAAAAGGACCGCCTACTTTTTTCCAAAAGGCTAACTGATAGGTTTTCGGCACCTGACTGTATTCATGCATATACTGCATAAAACTGACCAGCTGACTTGGCGACAGATCTTCTGGATCAAGGGTCACCATATGTACGTATTTCGGTTGCAGTGCGAGTGACAGTGGCATTTTTTCCATATGCTGAGCCACGGCATTGCCTTCTTTCAGAATATCCATCTGGCGGGTTTTCTGTAATTCCCAGCTGCCATCCTTAACAAAAGCACCTTGCTCAGCATTCAGCGTCCCTCTTAATCTGTAGTTATTATCAAAATCAATCACCTGGATATTATTCAGCTGCCCCTGGGCATTGGCATAATCAATATAGATAAAACGCTGACCTTCACGGGTCCAGTAACCACGGACTTCACCCAGTTCTGCAGTTGTGCGGTGTTTTTTTACACTTTTGGCAAGTTCACTGGTATGAGGAATCACCCATTCACTTAAAGCAAATGACAGCACCACCAGGATCAGTGCAGAACGGATGACCCAGCCCACAATACGCCACAGACTGACACCGGCAGAACGCATCACAATCAGCTCACTGTTGGATGCCATCGTCCCCAGCCCCAGCACTGCACCAATCAGTGCCGCAATAGGTAAAATCTCATACAGATAACCCGGTGCGCCCCACAGAACAAACTTCAGTGCCTCCCAGGCACCATAACCCTCTTTTAAAGAACCCAACTCACCCAGATAGGTAAATAAAATCTGTAATCCAGACAGAATCGCGGTAGCACCCAGCATCGCCAGTGCCGTGGTTGAGGTCACATGACGTGCAATAATTCGACGTGCAAGCATAGTTAAGACCCCACTCGTTTTAATGTTTTCTTAATTTTAGGTGCCAGTTTCTGCTTTCTGGAAAAGAGCGCAGCAACAATGCCATAAAACAGCAGAACTGCCGGATATGCCCAGATCCCGATTTCATCCTTACTGATCCTGATCTTAATCGCCATCAGCGCAACAATCAGGCTGGCAAAAATCAGCAGTGCAGGAATCAGTTTCAGATAACGCCCCTGACGTGGACTGACTTCAGATAAAGCAACCGCAAGCAGTAATGCAACAAGCATGGAAAACGGTACAAATATCCGCCACCCCAGTTCAGCTGCAACGACAGGATCATCACTGGTTTTAAACAGTGTACTAATCGGTAGAGCTTCCACTTCACCACTTTCAAATTTTGCTTTTTCGTCATTTTCCAGACGCAGTCTCCAGGTCTGAAATTCCATCTGGGTATATTTCAGCGTGTCTGGATCAATTTCATAGCGTCGCCCTTCCCGCAAATCCACCACACTGGCGGTATCACCAGTCATTTCAATACGGGTCGCTTCCCTGGCAAGAATCAGCTCATCAGGCTTGCCTTCATCCACAGCACGTCTGTAAAAGAAAATATCCTTCAGGTTTTTCTGGTCTTCAGACAGGCTGCCTGCATAAATGGTCAGTGGACCTGAAGAAATAAATTCTTTGGGTCTGACCAGATCAAAACCGGTACGAACCGCCTGATCTGTGATCAGCTTTTCATACTGACGCAGTCCCCAGGGTGAAATCCAGACCATCAGACAGGTCTGAACCGCCATGAAAACAACTGTCATGGGAACCAATAAACGCCCCAGTCGGTTACGGCTAATCCCACTGCTGTTCAGCACCGCCATTTCATGGTCAACATACAGCCGTCCGAACACCAGCATCAGACCAATAAAGAAACCTAATGGAAGAATCAGGGTCAGAAATTCCGGCAGTCGGTATCCGATAATATCCAGCAGAATTCCAGGATCAATACGCCCCATTGCAGCCCGTCCAAACTGCTTGATCAGCTGTCCACCCATCATGATCAGGATCAGTAAACCGATGACAACTAAGGAAGTCGATACAACCTGCCTGACCAGATAACGCCGAATAATCAAATTAATTCTTCCAGAAATAAGGGGAATAAAACTGGCATTAGTTTACCCGAATGTTGAAAATATAAAACCTATCGCTGCAATGCACATTGAAACCCTATTCATAGAAATGTTTCAATGGTTTAATGGTTTGCAAATTTTTAAAAGGCGCGGATAAAAACAGATGAAATTTACTATTAATACGTCATTCCAGGAGAATGCATCCACTCCGTATTTACTGATTCCTGTAGATGCTGATCAGGTTCAGGGTGTTTCTTCCTCATATAAAATCAATGATTTAAATTCTCTGATTGAAGCGACTCAGTTTAAAGCTGGCTTAAACGAAATTTTACCATTAATCGGAAAAATTAACGGCGCAGCAAATGCAGCACTTGTGGGTCTGGATAAAGTTACAGAACTTCAACCAGCAAGACTGGCGAAAATTGCACAGACCATCATCAAAGCAACACAAAAAAAATATGCTCAGATCAGTATTGACCTGAATGCACTGCCTGCTGAACATCACTATCTGTTTGTACTGAGTCTGACTCAGGCAGCTTATGCATTTGATGAATACAAATCCAAAAAAAATGAATTTGCACTGCAGCAGATCAATCTGATTGCAACAGCCACTCCTTTGACCGCTGAGCAACTGACCCTGATTCAGGCGATTCAGTCTGGACAGAACCAGGCACGTGACCTGGGCAACCGTCCTGGTAACATCTGCTTCCCTGAATACCTGGCAGACCAGGCTGTGCAGCTTGCAGAAGAATATCCAGATCTGATCACCGTCACTGTACTGGATGAGCAGCAGATGGCAGACCTGGGCATGAATGCCTTCCTTGCTGTCAGCAAGGGTTCTGACCGCCCTGGTCGTATCATCACACTGGAATATAAAGCAAATGCTGAACAGCCACCTGTTGTACTGGTCGGTAAAGGCGTGACTTTTGATACGGGCGGTATTTCACTGAAACCGGGCGCTGGCATGGATGAAATGAAATTTGATATGTGCGGTGCAGCTTCCATACTGGGCACCATGCGCGCACTTTGCGAAGCAAATCTGCCGATTCATGTGGTGGGTGCGATTGCCGCTGCTGAAAACATGCCATCAGGTCATGCAACGCGTCCAGGTGACATTGTCAGCACCATGAGCGGACAGACGGTGGAAATTTTAAATACTGATGCTGAAGGCCGTCTGGTTCTGTGTGACACACTGACTTACATCAAACGCTTCAACCCTGCCCTGGTGATTGATATTGCGACATTGACCGGTGCATGTGTGGTGGCTCTGGGTTCTGTCGTGTCAGGACTGTTTACACCGGATGATGAACTTGCAGCTGAACTGACTCAGGCTGGACAGAAGTCTTTTGACCGCGTATGGCGCATGCCGGTTCTGGAAGACTACCAGGAACAGCTGGACTCACCTTTTGCAGACATTGCCAATATTGGTGGACCAAAAGCCGGTGCTGTTACAGCCGCCTGTTTCCTGCAGCGCTTTACCCGTGAATACCGCTGGGCACACCTTGATATTGCAGGGACTGCCTGGAATTCCGGCAGCAACAAAGGTGCAACTGGTCGTCCCGTTCCACTGTTAATGCAGTTCCTGTCTGACCGTGTTCAGTCCAATGGCTAAAGTCAGCTTTTATCTGTTTGAAAAAAGCAATGAACGGCAAGTGGAAAGCACTTGCCGTTTATGTCGGAAAATTCTGCGGAAATCTCAGCGGATCTGGTTACACTGCCCCACACAGGAACTCCAGCAGCAGTTGGATGATCTGCTGTGGAGTTTTGATACTGAAAGTTTTATTCCGCACGGGATTGATCAGCCACATGCCAGGGTCTGTATTTCTGCATCATTGCCTGAAGAAACCGACTGGATTGTGTTTAATTTTAACAATCAGGCACTTGAACAGTACGCCCGTTTTAGTCACATTATCGAGATTATTGAAAATAATGAACCGGCTAAACAGGCAGGTCGTGAAAAGTTCAAACAATACAGACGTTCTGGTATAGAGCCGAAAACCTTTAAACTTTAAATATCAGATCAGAATACAACAGACTGAATAAGGAGAAATGCGGTGGCATTAAATGTCGGTCAGGATTTTAAACAGCGCTGGCTCGATGCGCCTGAAGCTGTACGTCAGGCATTTATTGATGACCTTCACCGCATCTGTGATGTTCTGCATCCAGAATCTGATATACAGAAATGGGTCGCATACGATCAACAGCAACAGCACCGTTCTGAGCAGAAAATAGAGCAGGCATACGCTGAACGCAAAGCTCAGCTGATTGAAGAAGCCCGCATACGCCGTCAGCAGGAACTGGAACGTTCACTTCAGGAAAAGCGTGATGAGCAAGCGGCTTATGCCAGACAGCTCCAGCAGGATGAGCAGCGCCAGTTCAATGAACAGGCACAGACACTGGCACTGATCAGACGCTCACTCGATAATGAAATTCAGACCTATACAGCACGCTATCACAAGAACCCAGCCAATGGCACGGTCAGTTTTGATAAAACCCGCCTGGCAATATCAGACCATGAAATCCTCTCTGAACTGGAAAGCGTTAAACTACGGCTTGAACTGGAAGCAGAAAGCCTGATTGAACAGGCTGTTACTGTCTTCCGTGCCCGACTGCACAGTGCTGCTCAGGAAGAAATTGCTTTTATTCTGAAAAACTCCAGTCTCTCAGAAGATAAAAAGCAAAGCTGATCTCTTTTTTTTATAAAGCAGAATGAATCCGTGTCATCAAAATGAAATACAAATGTCACATGATGTTCATGCCCATACTTTGAGTCTGTAAAAAACAGGACGGGTATCAGGGCTTTCTCTGACTGAATAAGGAAGAAATCATGGATATTCTGAACAGACTTTCAACACAGATTTCCGCATTAGCAACAGGTGAACAATGGATTGTCAGCGCTCAGGATCTGATGATCAGTCGTACTGACTTTCAATCACTTTCTGTTTATCTCTCACGTGAATCTCAGAGTGGCAGCTTTTCTGTTTCATCAACTGAGCAACGCGCCAACCCAACACTGACCGTCATCAAACACTGATATCCTCCCGATATTAAAAAAGCCCACTGTAATCAGTGGGCTTTTTTAACTGCTCCAGGTTAAAGCAGCTCAATCAGGCTACCAAGCACATTTCCAAGCCCATAACCGACGGTCAGTAAACCACCGATCCAGACCACAGCACCCATCAGGTTATAAAACATAAATGTTGCAACATGCATGTGGGCAGCACCTGCGGCAAACGGTGCAAATGAACGGACAAAAGGAACAAACCGGGCAACCATAATGGTTTTTCCGCCATGCTTAGTGAAGTAGTGATTGGTCTTCACCATGTATTCTGGCTTAAAAAAACGGTTATAGCGGTTGAAAAACTTCAACCCCAGTATCTGCCCCGTATAATAATTGACAATATAACCAAGTACCGCAGCCGACAGCAGCAGAATACCCATATAGTGCAGATGGACCACGTCTGTCGTTGAACACATCGCACCAATGGCGAGTAACAGACTGTCGCCCGGTAAAAAAAACATAAATACCGAGCCTGTTTCAGCAAAAATGATCAGAAACAGAATTGCATAAATCCAGATACCGTACTGATCCAGTAAAACAGGTAACCACTGATCCATATGCAGCATAAAATCAAGCATAATCAAAAATCCGATTGAAGCATTTCATCTGCATAAAATTAAAAACAGCCCCATAAAAACAAAAAACAGCCTGATTTTCAATCAGACTGTTCATTATTTTAATAATTTTTACTTCAGGAAGCCATTTTCAGCCAAGAAATCCATACTGATTTTTGAAGCTTGTGTCACTTCAGCGGCTTTATCTCCCATCAACAGACGTTCGATATAGCGTGCCAGCACATCCACTTCCAGGTTGACTTTTGTTCCTGCTTTCCAGCTGCCGATATTGGTTCGTTCAGCGGTGTGCGGTATCAGATTCAGACTGATCACACTGCCACGCAGATGGTTGATCGTCAGGCTGATGCCATCCACAGTCACCGAACCTTTCTCTGCCAGGTAACGTGCAATCTCAGCAGGTGCAGTCACTTCAAAATACAGTGAACGTGCATCTGAACGTACAACGGTAATTTCACCAACAGCATCAACATGGCCACTGACAATGTGTCCACCGAAACGTGTAGTCGGCAACATTGCCTTTTCCACATTAACCGCCTGTCCAGCTTTCCAGCTGCCCAGTGTGGAACGGTTCAGACTTTCCCTGGAGACATCTGCCGCATACCAGTTGCTGCCCCAGTCAATGACGGTCAGACAGATGCCGTTGGTCGCTATTGAGTCGCCCAGGTGTACATCGGACATATCCAGATCGGTCTGTATACGCAGGCGGATATCACCACCGACATTCTGCAGGCTTTCCACTTTACCCAGACTTTCAACAATACCTGTAAACATAAACTGCCCTCTGCCCTCTGCCCTTTCCATTTCACAGAAAGGAAATTTCTGAATTTATCCGTTTCACTCTGATCAAGCCATACGCTCAGTACAGCCGGTTTTACCAGAGTGCCAGCTGTGTGCTGACGCCACTGGTGTCCACACCACCCAATTCAGCAAAATGATAAAGCTGACCCAGCAACTGTCTTAATGGCGGTCCAGATTTCGCATGCGTATCTGTAATCACAATAAACTCAAGCACTCGTGCCCGTTCAGACTGACGCTGCTTACTGACTCTGTATCGTGGCACATCCTGAGTCAGCAGAGTCACACGACCACGCTCGAGGTTTGCTTTCAGCAGATCAGCTGCTTCAATATTACCATCAGTGGAATAACTGGTCAGAATAAAACGTGCATTAATGGTTGAAAGCAGTTTTTCATACGCTTCCTGTGCAAATCTGGACGAATTATAAGGGCTCGGACGCTCTTTTCGCCATGCGCGGTCAATACCACTTTTAAAACCTTTGGTATCCGGTGTTGGCAGATCGACCTGATCCCACAGTGTCAGAGAGTTCAGCACATGATAATTACTGCTGTATGCATGCTGATTATAAGGTGGATCAAGATAAGCCACATCCACTTCAAAACCACTCATCTGACTGGCCAGATGCTGTGCATCCACACACCACATTTCAGCCATTGGATTTTTCTGCTGGTTTTCACCCACTTCACAGAAACGGCTTGGGGTCAGCCACAGCAGTGATTCAATCCGTTCAAGTGCAGTCTGTGTTTTCCCCCCCCACCCGTGATGGAAACTTTTAAATACACCACTGGTGTTACTGACAAAACTTGCCGAATAAAGTAATGGCGCAAGTAATGCACTCATTTCAACGTCATCAATCGCACCCTGCGCCTGCCAGGTGGCGATCTGCTGACGGATCGCATCGATACGCATCCCGTTACGGCGTTTGAAAAACAGACGGTCTTTTGCAGGGTCATAGATTTCATCATTCCGTGGACACAGGTTATGTGTCACCCACCCTTTTACTTCAGGCAGACGGTTCAGATAATCAATGGCTTTCTGATAGCCACCCAGTTCATTGAACGCAGGTGCTTCTGTACCTGCCAGAATAGCATGGTTCAATGCATGGCTATAGGGTTCCCAGTCATTAGCAATTACACGATAGCCATTCTGACGGGCAAGCCGTGACACCACACCACTGCCCGCAAAGAAATCGGCAAAGATCGGGGCACGTTTCTTCCCTGTATGCAGGGTGCCTGTGATTTCAAGTGCTTCAAGAATCAGGTGCAGTAAACGACGCTTGTTGCCCAGATAAGGAACCAGCTGATGGAAAAGATATTCATCTGTCGTACGAGCGGCATGACGACGTTTGTGATAAACCGAAGAGGTTGACTCTGAATTCATACTGACTCTTGAAAAGGTATTAGTTTTAAGCGCACGTCATCACCCAGCTGTGTGACCTGTACCAGCTTAAACCTGAGCTGCTCTGCCATGCGGCTGAAATCCGCATTGAACATTGCACGTGCTGACTGACCTAAAAAGGTCGGTGCGACATAGCTGATCATTTCATCAACCTGTTTCTGCTGCAGAAAAGCCGTGGATAATGTTGCACCTGCTTCCACCAGCACATCATAGATCTGATACTCACGAACCAGCAGCGACAGCAGACTTTCAAGTGACTGAATTTCCAGCTGGATGACACCCGCATCTTCCAGGTCCTGACGATAAGGACCCATCACCATCAATGTTTCAGGATGTTCCATCAGTTTTGCATTGAATGGCAAACGTCCTTTACGATCCAGTACAATCCGCACAGGCTGCACAATCGAAGATATATCTTCCACGGCATCCAGCGCACGTACATTTAACTGACAGTCATCAGCAAGAACGGTTTCAATGCCTGTGATCACAGCGCCAGAAATTGCCCGCCAGTGCTGAACATCACTGCGCGCCTGCGCTCCAGTGATCCACTTTGACTCTCCTGAAGCCATCGCTGTTCGACCATCCAGGCTTGAAGCAACTTTGAGCCGGACATACGGTCGTCCTGTCGCCATCGCTTTTAAAAAACCTTTGTTCTGCTCCGCTGCCTGTTCTTCACAGACACCTGTTAGAACCTCTATACCCGCGTCACGCAAAATCTGTACGCCTTTACCTGCCACCAGTGGATTTGGATCTGAACAGGCAATCACAACTTTTGCCAGGCCAGCATTGACCAGTGCTTTTGCGCAAGGTGGCGTGCGCCCAAAATGCGCACATGGCTCCAGTGTGACATAAGCCGTTGCACCACGTGCCAGTTCTCCGGCTTCACGCAGCGCAAAAACTTCAGCATGTGAACCACCGACCGGTGCAGTTGCACCACGCCCGACAATCACATGATCACGGACAATCACACAGCCCACAGCAGGATTAGGACGGGTTCGATAAATCGCTTTGCCTGCCTCAGCCACAGCCTGAAGCATCCACAACTGATCCTGACTCAGCTCAGACATAATAATCCTGATCAAAAATATAAGAAGATGGGAGCTGTTTCTTTAAAATCACGCTGACAATTAATCCTGTACACCACGGTGGTGCTGCATCTGTTCAATCTGCCTGCGGAAGGCTTCAACATCCTGAAAATCCTGATAAACCGATGCAAAACGTACATAAGCAACATGATCCAGGGCAAACAGTGACTGCATGACAATCTCACCAATGGTACGTGAACGGACATCACGCTCTCCAAGACGGCGGATCTGTAACTGAATATCGCTCAGCACCGTTTCAATCTGCTCCTGAGTCACAGGTCTTTTCTGCAAGGCATGCATCAGTGAACGGCGTAACTTTGCCTCATCAAACGGTTCATTTTTACCATCTGACTTGGTCACACGGGGCATGACCACTTCATAGCTTTCAAAGGTGGTAAATCGTTCACCACAGCTCGTACATTCACGGCGTCGACGGATCTGGCAGCCTTCAGCCGCCAGACGGGAGTCAATCACTTTACTGTCTGCTGCGTTGCAAAATGGACAATGCATAGCGGTTTAATTGAACAAATTGTACTGAACTCAGAGTGTAGCAAAAATAATGTATTTTGTAGAGACTTTCGCTGGATATGGAAAAAAAACAGCCCCGAAGGACTGTTTTACACAATATATTGATAATACTTTTCAGCTTTTATTCTACACGTTCACCATGCTGACTTAAGTCCAGACCCATACGCTCATCATCAGGTGTCACACGGATACCAATAATCAGATCAATCACTTTCAGAATAATAAATGTCAGGACTGCTGAGTAGGCAATCGTTGCAAGAACACCTTCAACCTGTACCCATAACTGATGTGCAACACTGACCGGTGCTTTATCGCCCATAATAAATTCGCTGGCAAAGAACGCTGTCAGGATTGCCCCAACAATACCGCCTACGCCATGCAGACCAAATGCATCCAGTGAATCGTCGGCTTTGAGTATGCGTTTCAGTGCAGAAATACCCCAGAAACAGACCACACCACCAATCAGACCCATTGCCAGTGCACCACCGACAGTGACAAAACCGGCTGCTGGCGTAATCACCACCAGACCTGCAACAGCACCAGAAGCTGCGCCCAGCACAGAAGCTTTACCACGAATCACTTTTTCAGTGATCAACCATGAAATTGCAGCAGCGGAAGCAGCGACCTGAGTCACAATCATGGCATAGGCAGCAGAACCATTTGCACCCAGTGCAGAACCACCGTTAAATCCAAACCAGCCAACCCAGACCAGACTTGCACCCAGTACAGTCAGTGTCAGGTTATGAGGTGCCATGGATTCACGTCCAAGTCCAATACGTTTGCCCAGCATATAAGCTGCGACCAGACCTGCCACACCCGAGTTGATGTGAACCACGGTACCACCAGCAAAGTCCAGTGCGCCATCGCTGCCTAACCAGCCTCCACCCCATACCCAGTGCGTGATCGGGGCATAGACAACTACAACCCAGACTGCAATAAAGGCAACAAAGGCACTGAACTTCATACGTTCGGCAATTGAACCACTGATAATCGCAACCGTGATAATGGCAAACGTCATCTGGAATACAACAAAGAGAATTTCAGGAATAGTGCCTGTCAGTGCGTCAGTCGTAATACCAGACAGCATGACTTTGTCCAGGCTGCCGATAAAGGCATTTCCCTGACCGAAGGCAAGAGAATAGCCAATCACGATCCAGGCAATACTTACCACTGCTGCGGCAACAAAACTGTGTGACATGGTACTGAGAACGTTTTTCTTACGAACCATACCACCATAGAACAATGCCAGACCCGGGATGGTCATCAGCAGTACAAGTGCTGTGGAAATCAGAATCCAGGCTGTATCACCTGTATCAAGAGTGGGTGCTTCTTCTGCGGGTGCCTGTTCAGCAGCAGCCGGAACAGCAACTGGCTGTACGTCAGTTACAGTTGTTTCAACGACCACTGCATCAGCAGTAGAAGCCGGTGTCGTAACCGCTTCTTCAGCCCATGCAACAGAACCACCTAATAATGCGCCGGACAGACTCAGCGCGAAAAGCATTTTTTTCATTCGTATCCCCCAACCTGTTTTTCTGAGTTATTAGATACTCAGCAAACTTCGTGCCAGTTAAACGGCATCTGCACCTGTTTCACCAGTACGGATACGGATGACCTGCTCCAGATTAGTGACAAAGATTTTGCCATCACCAATTTTGCCTGTGCTTGCAACACGGGTAATTGATTCGATAACTGAATCCACCATTTCATCGCTGATCGCGATTTCAATTTTTACTTTAGGAAGAAAATCAACAACATATTCAGCGCCACGATAAAGTTCTGTATGACCTTTCTGACGACCAAATCCTTTGACTTCTGTTACGGTGATCCCTTGAACACCAATCTCAGACAATGCTTCACGAACATCATCCAGTTTAAAGGGTTTTACAATTGCAGTTACGAGCTTCATGTGTGTTTTCCTTCGGCTTCTTTCACCAGTAAGGTTTTATGTTCAAATTTCATGCCAGAAATATCTGAGGTCGGGGGAAAACAGATTTCCTGTACATGAGTTTTCTTTATAACCTATTTTATCCGTTTTAAAGCAGATTAATCATTAATATTAGACATTTTTACTGGATTCCTTAACACTGTTATAAACACGAAACCATATTTAAACTGAAACACTGTCCGAGCGGCTCTGAGCGGTGATACACTGCGCAAACTTATTTCAATTCAAGGCTTAAAAAATGATTGAAACCTTATTACAGGCGATTCTTGAACAGGTGGATCAGCCAAAGAAAGATCTGGAACATAATGTACGTGCTTTACTGAATGAAGCCGTCAGCAAAATGGATCTGGTATCCCGTGAAGAAATCGAACGTCAGCGCACTGCTCTGAATGTAGCGACCCAACGACTTCAGGAACTGGCTCAACTGGTTGAAACGCTCGAAAGTAAAATTCAGAACAATAAATAAGCACCAGAAAGGTGCATAAAAAGACGCATAATGATTAAAAAATGCGCACAAAAATGGAACAATAATAATGTCATTCGCAAAAATTCATACCCGGGGATTGCTGGGGCTGCATGCCCCGCTTATTGAAGTTGAAGTTCATCTCAGTCAGGGTCTGCCCTCTCTGACCATTGTAGGGCTGGCTGAGGCAGCGGTCAGAGAAAGTAAAGACCGTGTGCGCTCTGCCATCATCAACAGTGGTTTTCAGTTTCCGGCAAAACGCCTGACCATCAACCTGGCACCGGCGGATTTGCCCAAAGATGGTTCCAGACTTGATCTGCCCATCGCACTGGGCATTCTGATTGCTTCAGGGCAACTGCCTGAAAATGTAACAGATGGTTTTGAGTTCATTGGAGAACTGGCACTGGATGGTCATTTACGTCCTGTCTCGGGTACTTTAACCATTGCCATGGCATGCCTTCAGGCAGAACATCATTTAATGCTTTCTTCTGAAAATGCACCAGAAGCTGCCCAGTTGCCTGCCTTGCAGGTCTATGCGGCTGCACATTTACGTCAGGTCTGTGAGCATTTCCTTGAAATGCACAAAATCAGCGCCACAGCATCTCCAGAGATAAGGGCAGAGCCTTCCTGTAAATTTGATATGGCTGATATTAAAGGTCAGTTGCGTCCCCGACGGGCACTGGAAATTGCAGCAGCAGGCGGACATTCCATTTTATTTAAAGGACCTCCCGGTACAGGGAAAACATTACTCGCGTCCAGACTCTCAGGCATCCTGCCTCCACTGACAGCACAGGAAAATCTGGAAGTGGCAAGTATCTACTCCATTGCCAGTACGCCACACACTTTCGGGCAACGTCCATTCAGAGCACCACACCATACAGCATCTGCCATTGCACTGGTTGGAGGCGGATCACATCCAAAACCTGGAGAAATTACCCTTGCACATTTAGGTGTGTTATTTCTGGATGAATTACCTGAATTTGACCGCAAAGTGCTGGAAGTACTGCGTCAACCACTGGAATCCAGGGAAATTGTTATTTCAAGAGCATCCCGCCAGATCACCTTTCCTGCAAACTTTCAGCTGATTGCAGCCATGAACCCCTGCCCATGTGGTTATGCCTTTAATCAGGATGTGCGCTGTCAGTGCTCGGCTGAATCCATCAAACGCTATCAGAACCGAATTTCAGGTCCTTTACTTGACCGCATAGATCTGCATATTGATGTACCTCCCTTAAAAGCCCACGAACTCCAGGACAATAAACCGGTCGAAAACTCAGAAACCGTGCGCAACCGAATTACTCAGGCTTATGAACTGCAGATGCAAAGACAAGGTTTTCTGAATCAGAACCTGTCACCACAGCTACTGGAAAAACATGCTCAACTGGATGAGTCTTCAGCCAGAATGTTGGAAATGGCACAACAGAGACTGAATTTATCGGCACGAGCATATCATCGGATTTTACGGGTCGCCCGCACCATTTCAGATCTTGCAGGTTCAGAACAGATACAGAGTTCACACCTTTCTGAAGCACTGTCCTACAGAGGTCAGCAATCCTGATCAGGCAGGCTTAAAGCATAAAAAAGGGCGACAATACTGTCGCCCTTTCCTGTTTAGATATTCAGTCTGATCAGAATGCTTTGGTCAGTGTAAATACTGCACCGGTTTCAACTGCACGTTTCTGAGCATGAGTTAGACCTGCTGTCTCAGTATTTGTACCAATTGCAGCCAGTTCTGCGCTTAAACCTGAAACAGATTTAAAGCCATAGGTCACGCCTGCTTTCCAGTCCACATAGTTGTCATCACCATTGAAGCTGTATTTGTCTTCGTCCACCGTGGTATATCCCACACCAAACACACCACCAAAACCTGTAGCACCAAAAGGTACGCTATAACCGAGATTGACATTCCAGCTGTCCGCTTTGACCCCTGCATAGTCGTTGGTATAGTTGATGTTGGTCAGAATACTGTCTCCTTCAGCAACCGCATTTTTGAAAGTCAGCTTACCGTACAGTTCTGCCCAGTTCAGATCGCTTGAACCTGGATAGTTGTAATACCAGACACCCACATCAAGAACAGGTTTACTCCCGATCGCCTCTAAAGTAGTGCTGTAACCAATATAAGGATCTAGTTCCAGCGATGGAGAGTCCGAACCAAAGCTGACATTGGAACCCCATGCACCTGCATACAGTCCTGAGGTATGTGCCAGTGTGAAACCTGCCTGAACAGCAGGATCGGACTGTGTCTGAGTAATACCGCGGAAACGGTAGTCAGAAGTTGCAGCAGCTGAACCGCTGAAACTCAGTCCCATCTGAGACAGTGCTGTATCTTCCGCTGCCATGGCAGTGCCAGCAGTCATACAGCTAAGAACAGCAACAGAAAATGCCTGAGTGGATAATTTCATCTTGATAACTCCCCCATCGTTTGATGTGTATTTGTTTTGCTGAAATTTAATGATTCCGATATCTGTTCAGCAATTGCTGTGCCAGCTTATGACTGCATCCGAATAAAAAATTTAAATAACCATCAAAACAACAACTTATATTCAAAATTATCTTTTCCCTGCACAGATAAAACCAAAGCTGTTCAGAGCACCGCCTGGACCAGCCTGTCTGAATATAGAGATACAACAGGAACATCAACCGGCAAACTGTCATATAACAGCGCATAGCAGTGTGCTTGAATGCTGCATAAAAATGCCATTTACAACCCGGGGTCTGGCATAAATTAAATGTAATATCTGTAAGCAGAGATAAGAAAAACCGGATGAAACTGCGGGGGCAGTTACGCTCCATAATTCGGCATTTTTTGTTTTGTGATTAAATTTTACGCATTAAAAAAGTGCATTTTTAAAATGCACTTTTTAAGTCTTTAAAATCATTCAGAAACTGAAATTCAATCCTGCGACCATATGATTATCAAAATCGTCACCCAGTCGGTCCTGACCACCCACCACATAATCCAGGCTGGCAGTCAGCCCTGTATCGGAAAAGGCCTTACTCACTCCCACCCGTGCTTCATTGAAAACAACGTCTTTTTCAGTCTGTATAAAGCTGTCATCGTGAGCATCATTGTAAATATATGCACCCACTGAGGTGTTCAGCGTCATGTCATATTTTAAAGGATGATGATAAACCGCACTCAAATACACATCTCCGGCATTGGCATAAGTGGCATTGTTCAACTGAACCGTTGCACCGACACTCAGGTCTTTATATGCCACATAACCCATCACATCATAGCCTGTGATTTTACGGCGTTCACCCTCTTCAGACACCAGTCTGCCGCTGTCCTGATAATAATAAGCTGTTGTCTGCACATGATATTTCCAGTCTTTGGCAAAATCATGGTCATAAGCCACATAAAGATCGTGTTCAAACCCACGGTTCTTTGCATCGTCAGCAGGATCATAACCCAATGTTGACCCCCAGTAACCCAGTGTCACTCCGCTTTTATG
Source organism: Acinetobacter chinensis (assembly GCF_002165375.2). Classification (NCBI taxonomy): domain Bacteria; kingdom Pseudomonadati; phylum Pseudomonadota; class Gammaproteobacteria; order Moraxellales; family Moraxellaceae; genus Acinetobacter; species Acinetobacter chinensis. The sequence continues at coordinate 238,351 of NZ_CP032134.1, read as the reverse complement.
CGCATATTCGACACCACCCTGAACAGCCATATCATCATTTTCCACACCGCCACGGTATACGTATTGGGATACAACACCCACGTTACCAGAAAAGCTGTTGCCTGTATCAGGCTCATCAGCCCAGACACTATACGCAGGAACAGAAAAAGTAGCTGCTAAAAACAATTGGGAAATTCGAGAGAACATAGCTTCAGGGTCAGACTCAGAAAGAAGCCGAATTGTACTGAATAATAAAACTTATGGTAAAAACTATTCATCAAAATATGATTGATTTTTCTAATACATTTCATCTTTTTAAATAAAAAATTAAAGCTCAGAAAGCTTATGTATTCTCATTATTATCTAAATTAATGAAAAATAAGTACAAACCGCACGTCATATTATTGAAATAATCTTCCAAAAATACTGTACCTTTTTATGAGATAACTTATACAATTTATCCATTTCCTGACCTGACCGTTCAGTAAAAACAAATATTGCAAATTATCCCTTTTTTTGAGGCAGTCCCATGCTGAAAGCAAGCAAACTTACATTGGCAGTTTTAATTAATGCCGCATTAATCTCCACTGTATACGCCAGCGAACAGAGTGAAGCCAAAGGCTTTGTAGAAGATGCTGAAGGATCCGTACTGTTCCGTACAGGTTTTGTTGACCGCGATAAGAAACATGGCAAAGCAGACACCCGTTCCACCGCTCAGTCTGCTATTTTCGATTTAGACTCTGGTTATACTCAGGGTGTTGTCGGTTTTGGTGTAGGTGTTGTTGGCGATGGATCATTTAAAATCGGTGACAACAATCATGCTGGCAACAACATGATTCCACTGCACAACAATGGTCAGAAAGATGCAAAAGGCCGTGTTGATGCCTACGATCACTGGGCACGTGGTGGTGCAAATGTAAAAGCCCGTATTTCGAACACTGACGTTCGCTATGGTACTCAGATTTTAGATCTGCCGGTTCTTGCCAGCAATACAAGCCGTATGGTTCCTGAATATTTTGAAGGTGTACTTGCAACCAGCCGTGAAATTTACGGTCTTGAACTGACTGCCGGTAAATTTACTAAAAACCAGATGTCTGATCAGATTTCAACAGATAAAAACCGTCTGGACAGCGCGATTGTATGGGGTGGAAAATATAAGTTTGATGAGCAGTTAAATGCATCCTACTTTGGTCTCGATTCCAAAAACAAACTTGAACGTCACTATGTAAATGTGAACTTCAAGCAGCCGCTTGCCAATGACAGCTCACTGACACTCGATTTCAGTGGTTATCACACTAAATTTGACAAAAATGCGGTCACGTATTCTGCAACAGGTGAAGTTGCTCCTGACTATGGAACAACGAGTATTGCAGGTTTTGAAAAAACCAATAATATCTGGGCGGTATCAGGTAGCTATAATACTGGCGCACATAATCTGATGTTAGCTTACCAGCAGAACACAGGAAATGTTGGCTATGACTATGGTCAGAATGCGGATGGTTTCCAGAGTGTTTACCTGCCAAACTCTTACCTTTCAGACTTTATTGGTAACCATGAAAAATCTGTACAGGCACAGTACAGCCTGGACCTGGGTAAATTAGGTGTTCCTGGTCTGAACTGGACCACTGCATATGTCTATGGCTGGGATATCAATGTTGCCGGCACAGCCGATGAAGGCAAAGAGCAGGAATTCTTCAACCAGGTCAAATATACAGTTCAGTCCGGTTTTGCCAAAGATGCCAGCTTACGTTTACGTAACTCCATCTATCGTGCAAACGATGCATATGAAAATACATACATCGGTGACACCAATGAATGGCGTATTTTCCTTGATATCCCTGTGAAATTCTTCTGATTTCCATAGTATCAGGCATAAAAAAACCTGCACAGTGTGCAGGTTTTTTTATGGAAAACATTCTGTTTCAGATCATTTTCCAGTTCCGCGAGGGAATTATTTATTTGCAGCTTTATAAGCTTCGATTGAATCAAGAACTTCCTGTTTTGCAACTTCAGAACCTTCCCAACCGCTTAATTTAACCCATTTTCCAGCTTCAAGATCTTTATAGTGAGCAAAGAAATGTTCAACCTGTTTAATCAGTAATTCAGGCAGATCTGTATATTCTTTAACATCTTTATAAAGCGGTGTTAATTTGTCATGTGGTACTGCAATCAGTTTTGCATCCACACCACCGTCATCTTCCATGTTCAGTTTACCCACTGGACGGCAACGGATTACCGAACCTGGTTCTACGGGATGTGGAGTTACAACCAGTACATCAAGTGGGTCACCATCAAGAGACAGTGTATTTGGAACATAGCCGTAGTTCGCTGGGTAGAACATCGCAGTACCCATGAAACGGTCTACAAATAACGCATCAGAATCTTTATCAATTTCATATTTGATTGGCGCTGCATTTGCAGGAATTTCAATAATTACATAGATGTCGTTAGGTGCATCTTTACCCGCAGGGATATTGCTGTAGCTCATAGGATACTCTTTAACAAATTAAATCTGATTTAAACCGGCACAATTATAGCGGTTTTCTGGTTATGTCGCCGGAATTATACATCCTGGACATTAAAAAAGTATTTTCACCGGTCTGAACTTAGGTCAGTTTGATCACCATGATCAGCAGACAGATCGGACATAACAAAGACAGCATCCAGATCACAGAGCGCAGGGTTGCAAGATTTGCCAGATAACAGATGCCATACAGCACACGCAACACAATGTAGGCAATACCGAAGGTCATTACCACAATCTGTGGAACCACCATATATTCAGCCATCAGCACAGAGGCAATAAATAAAGGCAGGCTTTCAAAACTGTTCTGCTGGACTGCATTTGCACGTGCGGACAGACCCGTTGTTTTACTCAGAAAATCCCGCGGGTTCTGATTATCTGCCGGTTTAAATCCACCCGCCATTTTTGCAATGACTGTAAATACATAAGGCAACAGACAGGCAATGATGATTAGCCATATGATTCCGCTGATACTTTGCATCCATTCTGTCTCTTCAACAATTTCTGCACTATCATAGCATGGCATTTCATTAATAAATTTTGTTAAATATAGTGTTTTTATAACCAGAGGAAGAGATTCATCATGCTTAGTCCTGATCAGAAGGAAATGTTTGATGTGCTGGAACAGCAGCACAAAAGTCAGCGTCAGGTGGATCGTATTCTGAAGTTTGTACTGCCTGTTATGGCTTTTTTACTGACCGTGATCTGCGCCAACCTGAATGTATGGTCTACTGTTTTCACTTTTTTTGTCCTGTGGATTGCTTTTATTGCCACAGGCATCAAAAACATGGCAGTTGGGCAATGGGTTGTTTTTATTCTGGTTTATTGTCTGATTGATAATTTTCTGAGTTATGGCTCTTTTAATATTTCAGGCTTCAGCCGCCAGTTCGGCACCATGTTTATCTTTCTGGGCATTGTTGCTATCGGACGACCTTATATTGACCGCTGGTTTCTGAAAAGTAAGTCATAAAAAAAGCGCCTTATGGCGCTTTTTTTATATCTGATTTATTTACGTAAGTCCTTACGCAGGATTTTACCTACATTGGATTTTGGTAATTCATCAATAAATTCAACATAACGTGGACGTTTATAGCCAGTCAGGTTTTCTTTAGCATATTCAAGTACTTCTTCAGTTGTTAAAGAAGGATCCTTCTTCACAACAAACAGCTTAGGCACCTCACCTGATTTTTCATCAGGTACACCAATGGCTGCAACCTCAAGCACTTTTGGATGTTTCGCAATCACTTCTTCAATTTCGGCTGGATATACGTTGAAACCTGAGACCAGAATCATATCTTTTTTACGGTCTACAATTTTCACGAAACCACGGTCATTCATGACACCAATGTCGCCTGTACGGAAATAGCCATTGAACATGACTTTTTCTGTTTCATCAGGACGGTTCCAGTAACCTTTCATGACCTGAGGACCACGGATCGAAATTTCACCCTGCTCACCCAGTGCAACTTCATTACCGGCATCATCCAGAATCGCAACTTCAGTCAGTGGCAATGGGATCCCGATTGTACCGCTGAACTCTTCTGAAGCAGGCGGGTTTGCCGTTGCAACAGGTGAAGTTTCAGAAAGACCGTAACCTTCAATAATGTTGGTTCCCGTTACTTTCTTCCATGCTTCAGCAGTCGATGGCAATACCGCCATACCACCACCCATCGCCATTTTCAGCTTGCTGTGATCCAACTGTTTAAATTCTTCATTGTTCACAAGTGCATTAAACAGTGTATTGACCGCTGGGAAGAACGATGGCTGATATTTACGTAATTCTTTAATCACCGCAGGTAGATCACGCGGGTTAGGAATCAGAATGTTTGCCTGACCTTTGTACATGCCGTACATGGCACAGACCATGAATGCAAAGATATGATAAAGCGGCAGTGCACAGAAAATACGGTCATCTTTTTCGCCATCAGCTTTACCGAATTTGCTCTGGAAGATACCGTCACACTGCAGCAGGTTCGCAACAAGGTTACGATGTGTCAGCTCAGCACCTTTGGAAACACCTGTTGTACCACCTGTGTACTGTAGAACAGCCGTATCGCTTAAAGTCAGACTTGGACGCTTATAATTGTTTGCACTGACTTTGGACATTGCAGCATTGAACTTCACATGTCCTGGAATACTCCACGCTGGAATCTGCTTACGTACAGAGCGCAGAACAAAGTTCACCAGTGTACCTTTTAAAGTACCCAGCATATCACCCACAGAAGCGACAACAACATGCTTCACAGGTGTTTTACCAATAATTGCCTGATATACCGTTGCAAAGTTTTCAACAATAACCAGTGCTTCTGCACCTGAGTCATTCAACTGATGTTCAAGTTCACGTGAAGTATACAGTGGGTTCACATTAACCAGTACCAGTCCTGCACGGAACACCCCCAGTGCAACCACAGGATACTGCAATACGTTTGGCATCATCACCGCAACACGCGATCCTTTTGCCAGCCCCAGGCTTTGAAGATATGTCGCAAATTTACGGCTTGCTTCTTCCAGTTCACTGAATGTCAGTACTTTATCCATAAAGATAAAGGCATCACGTGAACCAAATTTCTGGAAATTACGCTCAAATATATCTACAAGTGATGTATTTTCTGCCGGTAATTCAACAGTCTCCGGAATCCCTGTCTTATGGTATTCAGCAAACCAGATCTTTTCCATAACGCCTATCTCTCCAATCAATAATCCTTAGTTTTCAACTGTTTTTTTCAATGCAGCGCGTCATTTTTTGCTTGTATATGCGCTGCATCTCATCCATTTTCACGAATATGATCATATATAACGTATTTTGCTCAAAAAACGCTACTATTATCTTTGAATCAACAGTTTATTTGCTTTTTGATATCCCCGTGGTAGGAGCTGACCTTTAGTTGCTCTTTTACCGATATATTTCTGGAGATCATCCCCTTTGAGTTTAAGCTGTTGCTGTCCAGCAACAATCTGTACCACATCATTCAGGTTCAACGTTATCATGTCGATCACCTGGTCATCACTTTCCAGTTGTATCAACTTATTACCTTTGCCTTTATTCAGCACGGGTAAGTCTTCAAGATCAATCAGCAGCAGCCTGCCCGTTCCATTCAGGACTGCCAGATGCGTACTGTCTTTGACGACCTGTAAGTTCAGTGCCTGAGCATTATCAGGGACGGTCAGGAATGCTTTACCTGCTTTTGCATTGGTATCCAGCTGTTTTGCCTGAGTTTTAAAACCATAGCCTGCTGAACTTGCCGCAATGATTTCCTGTTCATCTTCCTCCACAAGAATCTGCATAAAGCCGACTCCGCTTGCCGGAGAAAGCTTTGAACTTAAAGGTTCACCCAGACCACGGGCAGAAGGCAGACTGTTGATGGCAAGTGCATAGCTGCGTCCACTTTCATCCAGGATATAAACTTTCTGATTGGTCTTGCCCTGTGCTGAACTTAAGTACTGATCGCCCGCACGGAAATTCAGACCGGCAGCATCCACATCATGTCCTTTGGCAGCACGGATCCAACCAGCTTCTGAAAGCACAACGGTCACCGCTTCGGCAGGCATTAAATCCTGTTCACTGATGGCTGTCGCTTCTGCACGCTGTACAATCGGAGAACGGCGGTCATCGCCAAAGTTTTTTGCCACCTCTTTTAATTCATCAATAATCAGGGATTTTAAAGATTCAGGGTTGGCTAACTGTTCACGGATAATGGCAGCTTTCGCTTCCAGTTCTTCCTGTTCACGGCGCATTTCCATTTCTTCAAGTTTTGCCAGGTGACGCAACTTGAGTTCCAGAATGGCTTCTGCCTGAATTTCATCAATATGAAAACGTGACATAAGTTCTGGTTTAGGCTGATCTTCTTCACGGATAATTCGGATCACCTCATCAATGTTCAGATAAGCAATGATTAAACCGCCAAGAATGTGTAAACGCTTTTCAATTTTATTCAGATGATACTGTAGACGACGGGTGACCGTATTTTTACGGATTTCAATCCATTCCAGTAAAATTTTACGGATGGATTTAACCTGCGGACGACCATCAGCACCGATCATGTTCATGTTGACACGATAGCTTGATTCGAGATCAGTCGTTGCAAACAGATGGCTCATGACCGCTTCTGCATCAATCCGGCTTGAACGCAGCACAATCACCAGTCGGGTCGGATTCTGATGATCCGACTCATCACGCAGGTCTGTCACCAGTGGCAGTTTTTTTGCCTGCATCTGGTCTGCAATCTGAGTGATAATTTTTGAACCGGATACTTGATAAGGCAGTTCAGTAATCACAATTTCATTTTTTTCAATTGTGTAAATCGCACGGGTACGATAACTGCCACGCCCCGTGGTCTGTATTTTCAGTAATTCTTCTGGTGACGTAATAATTTCAGCCCGGGTCGGTAAATCCGGTGCCGGAATGTATTCTGCAACTTTTTCATCACTCAGATCAGGTTTACGGATTAAGGCAATCGTACCCTTCACCACTTCACGCAAATTGTGCGGTGGAATATCCGTTGCCATACCAACTGCGATACCCGTTGTACCGTTTAACAGAATATTGGGTACCCGCGCAGGCAAACTGACCGGTTCTTTCATGGTTCCGTCAAAGTTATCCTGCCAGTCGCAAGTGCCTTGACCCAGTTCTGAAAGCAGTAAATCACTGTATTGTGAAAGTTTAGCTTCGGTATAACGCATTGCAGCGAATGATTTAGGATCATCCGGTGAACCCCAGTTACCCTGACCTTCAATAAATGGATAGCGATAGCTGAATGGCTGTGCCATCAATACCATCGCTTCATAACAGGCTAAGTCACCATGCGGATGGTACTTACCCAGTACATCACCGACAGTACGTGCTGATTTTTTCGGCTTTCCACTTGGCTTTAAGCCCAGTTCACTCATGGCGTAGACGATACGTCGCTGAACAGGTTTTAAACCATCACTGATATGCGGTAATGCACGATCCATAATCACGTACATGGCATAGTTCAAGTAAGCCTGTTCGGTAAATTCGGCTACGGAACGGTTTTCCGTTGCTTGATGCGCAAGGCTTGTCATAACAACCTGTTATCCTGAATCAATTCGTTCTAAGTAATATTATTTCTACGTTCTTATGCTAAGTCGCCAGCTTCACCTATACAAGTATAAGCACACAACACAACGACAATTTGCGTCTTCAGATGTTCCTACTGCCGTAAAATTATCCATTTTTGATGAAATGAGCAACTGATAATTTTGATACCCGTCCAACGTGGTTTCAGATGCTACATCCGGACAGCAACAGATACGTTGATTCAGACATCATGGATGGCGATGTATTTAATATATAAGTCATGATTGGTATTTCAGCGTTTTGTTTATAAAAAACGTGATAAATACATCAATCCGCTTTTACAGAACCAGCCGTCCATTATTTTAGACAGGACACAGGGGCAACTCCTGAAGGAATAACTTAAATTCATGAAAAACCTTAACCTGAACAGGATACAGACGACTACTTTACAATACGGTAACGTAACAACCCTGAGTAAAAAAAGCTGATCAGATTTTTCTTTAATTCATTTTACTCCAATAAGTTACTTACAACTTTAACAACATTAGCTTTTTCGTCTCTGTCAAAAGTAATCATCTCTGAAGTAAGTGTATCCAGTCTTTTCTTTTTTAAGTTTATGGAATATGACGTCCTGATTTGATTTCCATTTAATGTAGAACCTGCAATCTCATTAATTGTTAATTTTCTGTTTTTTATAAAAAAACTAATGTCAGGTGAAATACTGGGAAAATACTTAAAAGAATAACAGCCATTCTTTTGAGTATCCGATAACCTCAGGATTAAATAATCTTCGTCTGGAATACTGAAATCTTCAGATTTACCTGAATCATCAGAAATTATCAGTTTATCAATATTCTGACACGCCTTTGAATCAGATAGTTTCTGTAATGGGATGGACGTACCTGCATGGCTTATACAGGAAACAAGTGTAGAAACCATTATAATAATTTTTTTCATTCTACTTCCTTAAGACTCACAGGATACATATTTTTAAGACCTGAGTTTTGATTGTATTTTGTCCATATCTGAGAACCAACTTTACTTTTACTTAAAACACCGGCTGAAGATGTTTGAAGACTAATATTTTTGATTATTGGATAAGTTATTTATAAAACAGTCCTTTAGTGAAAATATCTGATGAAAAAATTAATCTGAAATCTCCATGCTGATATTCTGTTGGCAGAAGCATTCTTTTTTTCTTCCATGCTTGCTACCAGACTATTGGTTAAATTCTGTTGAGAATTAACAGGCTTAAAATCAGAGAATGAATCACGTCAGCTGGAACCACCACTCTCTCCAACCACATGCACCTGTTTCGGTAAAATAGTTGCACCACAGCTGAGCTTATCGCCGACATAAGCAACGGCTTTACCATCAAAAATGACATGATCATGACTTTTGATAATCGTTGACCACTGACTGCACCGGGCACAGAAATAACCATCTCCTGCCACAAGAAATGGGATGCCCATCTGAGTTGCTTTCATTTGTGTTGCAGGAATAACCCCACCATGATCTGTCATGGAATGATGCACAGCAAAAGCCTTTGCCATATCTGAATCCTTATAATTTAAATTCTTTTATATTTTAAATATTTATTGTGTTTATTTTCTGTTCAGAAAATCCGGCAGGATTATATACCAGATCAGTTCTGCCAACATAGAAAAATAAATGCAGGCAGCGTGAAAGTAAGCACTGCCTGCATCAGTTTCAAAGCCCGATTTCTTCCAGGGTTCTTCCTTTTGTTTCTTCACCCAGTACCAGTATCACAGCTGCCACAGCCAGCAACACAGCGGTAAACATCATAAAGACTGCACTGAAACCATTGCTTGCAACCATCATATGGGTCACCACCAGTGGCGCTACGATGCCACCGATACGTCCGATTGCGGATGCCCAGCCAGAACCAAATGCACGGATATTGGTTGGGTACTGTTCTGGCGTATAGGTATAAAGCACACCCCATGCACCCAGGTTAAAGAAAGACATCAGGCAGCCCCAGAACATAATCATACTGACGGTCGCTGCCTGCCCAAAGAAGTAGGCAGACACCGCACACATGCCAATAAAGCCTGCCAGCGTTGCTTTTCGCCCCAGTTTTTCCACCAGCCACGCTGCAACCACATAACCTGGAAGCTGAGCCAGAATCATGCCCAGCACATATTCAAAAGACTGTACGATGGTATAGCCCTGTTTGACCAGCAGACTGGGTAACCAGGTGAAAATGCCATAATACGAAAAGACGATTCCGAACCAGATCAGCCACAGCATCAGGGTTCTTTTTGCAAATGGATCAGACCATAGCTGTGTAAAAGAAACTGTATTTTTTTCAGCGACGGGTTTGACTTCAATTGTTTCAATCACTTCCACGCCACACTGGCGTTCAAGCTTCTGCACCAGTGCATGTGCTTCCTCAATCCGCCCTTTATTGATGAGATACGGTACAGATTCTGGGACTTTTTTCAGAATCATGAAGACATAAATCGCAGGTAAGCCACCAATTAAAAAGGCAATATGCCAGCCATAATCTGGAATGACAAAATAAGAAATTAAAGCAGCCACCAGCCAGCCCAGTCCCCAGAAACTTTCCAGCAGCACAATAAAACGACCACGTACCTGTGCAGGGATATATTCACTGACCAGTGTCACAGCAACAGGCAGCTGTCCACCCAGCCCAAGTCCAACCACAAAACGGAAAACAAGTAACCAGGTCAGATTTGGAGCAAATGCACATAAGGCTGTTGCAATGCTGTAAGTCACCAGGGTAATGGCAAAAACCGTACGGCGACCAATTTTATCGGCAAGTCCGCCTGAAAACACCGCCCCAATAGCCATACCGACAAAACCAATCGACACCACCCAGCCTTTTTCCGCTGGCGTCATTTGCCACTCTTCTGCCATACGTGCCAGAATAAAGGAAATCAGCCCGGTGTCCATGGCATCGAACATCCAGCCCAGTCCAATGACCCACAGCAAGGTATAGTGAAATTTGCCTACAGGCAGGCGTTGTACTCGTGAGATTAAATCCATAACGATTCTCTGGCTTGAGGTGAAAGTGAGTCTTACTGCTTTCACAACAGGATTTTATTGTTCTGTTTATTCTTTTTAGAGGAATGAACCCACAGTTTAAACCCGCAGGTTCAGTTCATCATCTTTCAGATCTATTTTTTAACACAGCATAATTCTGCAGATACTGTATCAGGTTTCATCTTTGGAAGATGCAGACTGTTCATCATCATCTTTATAAATAAATTTCGGCATTTCAAGCCCAAAATAAATCGCAATACAGCGTAAAGAGAAACCAAAAACCAGCGTCGAAATAACGGTCAATTCCAGTGATAAACCAAAGTGGATACAGAACCAGTAAAAAATGACCGCAACAAAAGAAATAGAAGCATAAAGCTCACGGCGGAATACCAACGGAACATCATTACATAGAATATCCCGCAGAATACCACCGGATACACCCGTTAACACCCCTGCCACCGCACTGACAACAAAGCCATGTCCCATTTCCAGGGCAATCTGACAGCCAATAATGGTAAAGCCAATCAGACCTAAGGCATCCAGCAACAGGAAGATGGAATGTAAATGCTTCATCCATTTGGCAATAATGATCGTCACAAATGCGGCAACACAGGTCAGCACCAGATATTCAGGATGTTTCACCCAGGTCAGGGGATAATGCCCAAGCAGGACATCACGGACTGAACCGCCACCCAAAGCTGTTACACAGGCAATCAGCACCACACCAAACCAGTCCATACTACGCCGTCCGGCCGACAGCGCACCTGTCATGGCTTCTGCCGTAATTGCAATAATATAGATGACTAATAACAACATTGCCCTTCTTCCGCTGAGGGTTATCGATGCGCGTATTCTAAGTCAAAATGCATGAAAAGTTACAGATATTGCGCACAACACTGTTTAAATTTTTTAGCTGAACCACAAATACAGGGCTGTTTCATGGTAAGTGGCTGACCTGTGGTTGGATCAAGAAAATACCAGGTATCATCCTGCTTTACAAAATGTGAGACTTCATGATGAATCTGTACCTGTGAATCAGGACTGTTCTGTTCTGAATAATGTGCCTTGAACTCGACCTGAGCATGATTTTTACCCAGTTTTTCCTTCGTCTGCACAATTTCGAGCTTTAACCACTGGTTCGCTTGACTCCAGTCTGCAATGGCTTTGACATCCAGTGCCTGCTGTTGCCCCAGAGCAGTCGTCTGCACAATATAATCAGTTTCATGTTTTGCAAATGCACTGTAACGGGAGCGCATGAGCTGTTCAGATGTTTCAGCTTTTTTCTGACCTGCATGTAAAGGCTGGCAACACTCGCTGTAAAGTGGTGAACCACATGGGCAGGATAAATTTGACATGATAAAACCCTTCTGGAAACTCATGGAATTATAAGAACTTCTGATCATAAATGGCGTATTTAAATGAAGGATTCTTTTTAGCTGAAATTCCGCTATGATCTACTCATAAATTATTAAAATGAATCAGGTATTTTATGTCTGCTGGGGTGTGGGTACTTATTTATCTGGCGGTCAGCCTGATGTGTAAATGGATTCTTTCATGGGGTGGTGCAGACTGTATCAAAGGATGGAAAAGTATATTTTTCTTCAATGGTTCACCCGAAGAATGGAATACTGAACAACTCAGAGCAATGGCTTTATTTTTATGGATCGGTTTTACTGTCCTGTTTCTGATCGGTCTGATTTATCCTGAGTTCCGATGTTACCGACTGAAAAGCTGCTTATAAACTCCAAAACCTCAGGTTTGTTAACCACCAGCACTGTATTTCTGTTCTGATGTTAAATACAGAATTCAAAAAATACTTCAATATAAACAGGTTATGGAGTAAGAATATATTCACCCATATATCCTGACCATCGGTTCTTACACCGCAAAGTATCATTATTTCAACAAGCCAGCAGGGGTTTGAGTTGCTATGACAAAGATATCTGAACGTATACCCATGCTCAGCTTCTGGATTTCTGTCGGTATCAGTGTCATGAATATGATTGCCACTATAGCGGGCTTAAAATCAGCACTCAGCTGGTATACAGGCATGACCGTTTCTCCAGCTTTGACCATCCCCATTGCTTTAATCTCGATGGGGATTCTGGTAACCGTCTGGATAAATTCCCTGATGAGTAATTATGGCGGAATGCTGATCTACTGGATCAATCTGCTGATTGCTCCATTTGGTTATCAGGCTTTCGGTCTTCCCTTCTGGCTGGGCATAACTTTAGCCGCTGCACCCTTGCCATTTTATTTTGGTGTCATGTATTTTTCCTACTGGATTGATACACGTCAGAAAGAAAAAGCCTGATATTAAAATCATTTAAAATTTCAGACCCTTAAAGTTTCAATCATGATCACGGTTTGCCTGTCCATGACCATGTACCGCTTTAAAACATCCAGTATGACTTAAACCTAAGAGTCTGCCTCAGATATTTTACGCACACAAACTTGACAATACCAATTGTCAAAATTATCTTAATAAAAAGAGGAACTTTAAGATGCGTAAAAATAATGAAATCACCGCAGTTTCCCTGACGAAAATGAGCCACCAACAACTGCTCCATTTATTTAAAACACTGGATGCTCCATCAATCAATGAAATGCACGGTGAATATCGGGCCACCCTGTTAAAGCAACCTGGTTTTATTGCGACCTTGAGTGGCTATATCATCAATAATCCGATACTCAACTGGCAGACCAAATCGTTTCGCCCTGTCAGTGAAGATCAGGGACGCGGCTATAATACCTTTCTGCGCAAAAAGAAAATCATTCAAAAATTTCCCATGCAGACAGTGATCGCCAGCTCCAGATATGATGCAAAACCAGTCTATCAACTGATCTACAAAAGCTTTCATTCATTGTGTGCTGATATCAATATGGTGGATGAGGTCAGAAAAATTAATGAGCATTTATATTTAGGCATTGGAACATGGGGATTTTCAGAAAAGCAGCAGCATATTGCCTATCCATTTATGCTGGAAGGTCCCATTCATGCGTATAGAAAAGACATCGGGATCATGAGAACACCACTCAAATAATCCATCACGGAGCTATGTTTTAAATTTCAGTCTGACTCTGCGCTAAGATTAAGACTTCAGTGTTAATGCCTGAGTGTACAGAATAAATGAGCTGTCCCCAGATTTATCCATTCAATGGTCTGTGTGTTTTAAACCAATAAAAAAGCCAGTCTTTCGACCAGCTTTTCTGTATTTTATGAATTATCACTCATCATCGGACTGTTCCAGCGCCACGATATGGACTTTATCAATCTTATGTCCATCCATGGTCACCACTTCAAATATATAACCATCCGCAATCATTTTTTCACCATTCTGTGGCAAACGCCCCAGGTGAAACAGAATATAGCCTGACAGCGTCGAGTACTGCTCAGACTCATCCACAAGATCACGTCCAAGCAGCAGTGAAACATGACGGATGTCTGTAGAACCTTCCAGCATGAGCGAACCATCTTCCAGGCTTTCAGCAGCAGTGTCCATTTCATCTTCGTCGGGGAATTCACCAGCAATCGCTTCCAGTACATCAATCGGCGTTGCTATACCTTCGATGGAGCCGTACTCATTCAGCACGATTGCCATCTGCAAAGGTGCCTGACGCAACTGTTCCATGACCATCAGAACCTGAGCATTTTCATGCACAATCACAGGTTCACGCAGGTGTTTTTCAAAATCCAGCACACCTGTTTCAATGAACTCATTCATGACTTTATGCGTCAGTACAATGCCTGAAATATTGTCCAGTTCTCCACGTGCCACAATCAGTCTGGAATGCGTCATGCTGAGCAACTGCTCTTTCAATACCGCTTCGTCTTCATCCAGATCAACCCACTCCAGTTCTGGACGCGGTGTCATCACGGATTTGACCGGTCGTTCAGACAGTCCCAGGACACCCTGAACCATCACACTGTGATAAACGCTGTTTTCAGGATCGAATATTTCATCGGCCAGTGCCTGAGTTGCCAGCACATCATCTGCTTTATGGTTCTGTCCATCTGCCGATTTTCCGCCCAGCATTTTCAGAACAGCTGAAGCCGTCCGATAACGCAGGTCAGTCGTAGTCACTGTTTTTTCCTGGTTTTTACGCACCGTCTGGTTAAGGAACTCAATCAGGACAGAGAAACCAATGGCAGCATACAGATAGCCTTTCGGAATGTGGTAGCCAAAGCCTTCGACCAGCAAGGAGAAACCGATCATCATCAGGAAGCACAGACACAGAATGACAACGGTAGGATGTTTGTTGACAAAATCCATCAGTGGACGGGATGCCCACAGCATAATACCCACGGCGATAATCACCGCAATCATCATGACTGACAGCTCTTTGACCATACCCACAGCGGTAATCACACTGTCCAGCGAGAACACTGCATCGAGTACCACGATCTGCACAATGACCATCCAGAAGGTGGCATGCACGGGATTTTCTTCTTTAAGCTGAGCACCGCCTTCAAGCCGCTCTCGCAGCTCCATGGTGCCTTTGAACAGCAGGAAGACCCCACCGAACAACAGAATTAAATCCCGCCCTGAAAATGGATGATCAAAAATATGGAACAGTGGGTTGGTCAGTGTGACCACCCAGGCGATGGAAGCAAGCAGAATCAGCCGCATACCCAAAGCCAGCAACAGCCCGAGAATCCTGGCTTTACTGCGTTGTTCAGGTGGGAGTTTCTCTGCCAGAATGGCAATGAATACGAGGTTATCAATACCCAGTACAATTTCCAGTACGACCAGCGTCGCAAGCCCGACCCATGCAGCAGGATCAGACATCCACTCCAGGATCATGTGCGTATCTCCTGAATGATATGATCAGGCGCTGCCTGCATATTTTGCTGATAACTGAAAATGCCTGAGCAGGCTGGATAAATAATTATTAGTGAATAATTGATATGTTCGGAGCGATGACAACCACTACCCATGTCGGTTCATTTGTTGTGAAACAGATCATCAGTATAGGCAAGATCAGCGCGAAATTCATCTTTTTTATTTTCAGGCAAGATTTTACTCACAGCGAAAGTACGCAAATCTTCCTCTGTTCCCCCGACCCTGAACTGTCATATTTAAGACATAAACTAGAGCATCAAAGAATAAAGTGATAAGGTAAAAAAAATACCATGATCAGCAGTGTATTAAGAATGACAGAACAACTGAATAATCCATCTCCTGCAACAACACAGCCTCTCATTGCCCTGTACTGTGGCTCCCGCCCTGGTAATAACCCTGTTTACCGTGAAAAAGCCATCCGTCTGGCTCAAGGTATTGCAGATCATGGCTTTGGCATTGTCTATGGTGGTGCCAGTATTGGTCTGATGGGACAGGTCGCGGATACTGTAATTGAACACAATGGTGAAGTGGTCGGTGTGATTCCTGAATTTATGCTCGACTATGAAATTGCACATAACAAGCTGACCGAACTGCATATTGTTCAGAACATGCATGAACGTAAAGCAATGATGGCAGAACGTGCCAGTGCCTTTGTCGCTCTGCCTGGCGGATTTGGTACCTTTGAAGAAATCCTGGAAATTGCCACCTGGGGTCAGCTGAATCAGCACCAGAAACCCATGATGCTCTACAATGTCAACGGCTTCTACAATCACCTGATTGCGCAGCTGGATCATGCGGTACAGGAAGGCTTCATTCCCCCTCAGCACAGAGCTAAACTGATTGTCTGCGACCATGCGCATCAGATTTTCAATGCCATTAAAAATCTGGAATGTCCTAAAAAATTTGTGGTCTGACAGACCTGACATTAAAAAAGGGCAGATCTGCCCTTTTTTTGATTTATCCCTGAATTTATCAGACCGATGGCGTATTCGGCACTATCTGAATGACTCCACCCATGCATACAGCCACGGTAATGTCGTCGCCAGCAGAATACTCATCAATAAACCGATCAGCAGTTTAAAGGCATCTTTACTGACATTTCGTGAAGTACGGTGTTTACTGACACTGACCAGATGCATGGACATGGCAAATTCACGTCCCGCCAGCAGCCCCAGGAATACCCAGGTGGTACTCATTGGAATATTGCTCATTTCCTTGAAGACCAGCAGAATCAACGCATAAATGAAGTCAATAATCGTGGCTGAACGGACATCCTGCACCCCTGTTTTGGTATCAATGATATTCTGGATGGCTCCGCCACGCTGATAAAACACCACGCCCAGTAAAACGACAAAAACAGCAATGGCAAACAGCATGAACCAGAAAGGTACGGCACGTGGGACATAGACAAAAATATTCGCCAGATCCTGGATCAGCCACTGACTCCACAGAAAGCCAGTCGAAACCCACTGAATGCCGATCCAGGTGCTGGATGCTGGCTGATCACGGGTCTGACTGAAATAGATGGTCACTGTTTTAATGACAAAACGGTACACCAGTATGGCAACCACAAATGCCACGGCATAACCCAGCATGGACTTGGTCAGCATGGAGCTTAAACTGCTCGGAGAAAAAATGGTGAGCACTAAAAATGTGGTACTGACAGGAATACCGAACCGGGTCAGAAATAGCAGCAGTACGGGCGGCACAATATACAGCCAGGTCATGCCCTCTGCGGGAAACGGAATGGTTTCAAGCCGTCCGTAGGATGCATCACCTGTTCCTGAAACCCACCAGCCGTACATCAGAACCACGCTCAGAATTGTACTGGTGTACAGCCACAGCACCCACCACGGGCGGTGTGCATTGGACGAGATAAATGTCCCCAGAGTCTGAGGAACGTCATTCCCCACAATCGAATACGCTGCAAGACAGAACCCAACAATCATCAACAGTTCAATGCTCATCCCGCCATTCCCCGTATTTCAGACATAAAAAACGTTTTTCAACTTTAAAGTCTGCGAGGTTAAGCCACTTTTATCTATTTGCCTACCCTTTTTTGATTCGGGAACTGAAATGTAAAAAGGAGCAGACAGCTGCTCCTTTTTCTGAAACTGCGTGACTGAAATCTATTTCAGATTGATCTGGTACAGTGCGGTACTGCCACTGACTTCATTGCCGACAATCAGCATCGGCTTAGCATTAGGAGAGTCTTTAGCCGGAACAAAAACCAGTCCTTCCGGTCCCAGATCACCCTGTTTCAATGGATCCGCTGCTTTAAAATCACGGGTACTGAAATACTGAACAAAGGCAGGTTTCTGCGGATTGCTGATGTCATACACCATAATCCCGCTCTGACGTTCAAGCCCGATAAAGGCAAAGGTTTTTTTACCGATCGTCCCGACAGTCAGACCTTCAGGTTCTGGTCCTTTGTTGTCACTGCGGTCATCAAAAGCGGCTGCTTCATGATCACTGTTGAAGTAGTCAGGCACCAGTTCTGCAACCTTACGTTCAAACTCGCTGCCAGAATCCCATACCTGCTGTCCCTGCGTATTCCATATACTGAAAGAACGCGCTCCATAGGCATACAGTTTTTTATAGGTCAACAGACCATTGGCATCCAGTTTTGCAGAACCGTCAGCATGGGTTTCATAACCCATATTCCAGGCAATATTCAGACGTCCCAGCTGAGCATCATCACGGCATAAACCAGGATCCGTTGCCGTTGCACCGCAGTAGGCAAAAACAGCAGGGTCCAGTTTTGCACCTTTTACACCAACCGCAATCTGCTGTAAATGCGCAGGATAATCACCCTTTGTATTGAAACCTTTAACATTGAACAAATGCTTCATTCTGATGGCTTCAATGAAACCTTTAGTTGCATCTCCTGCAAGATAGGCATCTTCATCCGTGAACCATTCACGGCTGTCACCTTCGTTGGCGGTCACCAGATACGTTGCACCGTTGCTTTGATATTGCGCAATGCTGTCTGGCTGATACATCCCAACCAGTCCACTCCATGTCTGAATATTAATTTTCTTATCTTTATCGCTGACATCCAGCTCATTACCCGCCAGACCATGATCTTTATAGCCCAGTGCAAAAATATCCGTTACTTTCTGAGTGGTTAAATCAATTTTTGCCAGGGCATTATTTTCCTGTAGGGTTGCCCATGCAGTTTTGCCATCATCACTGATCGTGATGTATTCAGGTTCCAGATCCTGGGCAACGGTCGCTTTCGGCCCCGTGATACGGACACCGGACTGAATCAGTTCTGCTTTTTTACTGTTCCAGGCTTTAAAATCAGCAACAACGGCTGTCGGTTTCGTAATATCTGTGACATTGATAATACTGACTGAGCCTTCTGGATCTATGCTGTAGTCGTCATTAGGTTCAGCTTCATTGGCAACCACAACGGTTTTTCCATCAGGACTGAATGTCAGCATATCAGGCAAAGCCCCAACATCGACTTTGCTGATAAATTTAAGATCTTTAGCACTGTAAAATGCCACAATCCCGGTATCAGTTTTCACTTTTGCCTGAACAGCCAGTGCGACAATGCCATTTTTTACGGCAACCGAATTGACTTCTGAGTCTGCCAGTACATCACGTGCAGATAAGTCGCCAATATGTACAGGTGTTTCAGGTTTTGAAATATCAAGCACTTCCACCAGACCTTTTTTTGCATTGACCACAAATGCACGTTTTGTTGCCGCATCATAGGCAGGAATTTCAGCAGCACTTTCAGCAAATACACCCGTTTCATAACGTCCAAGCAGACTGAGTGAAATACTCTCAGGTGTGACTTCCTCAACGACCGGTGGTGTAATGGTGGCAGTATTGTTATTGCTCTCATCGCTGTCATTACATGCGCTTAAGCCCACCATCAGCATGGTGGCAAGCACCGTCATTTTTGCTTTCATTCTGTTTTTCCTGACAATTTTATAAATTATGAACAATTTATAAACATCTCATGTCATAGCCATGACGGTTTCATGTCAGTTCTGTTGCAGTTACAGCAGTATCTGATCTTAAAATTTTGCTACAGCATTCATCTGAGTGTTACTTTAAAATATTGATAAAACATGACCTTTTAACAGATATGAACACCACGCCCACACACCAGGCACTGCAACCTGAGTACCGACTGCTGGTTCTGCTTGTTTCTATTGGCTTTTTCATGCAGGCACTGGACACCACCATTGTCAATACTGCCATTCCTGCAATGGCAGCCAGCCTGAATGAAGACCCGTTACAGATGCACAGTGTTGTTGTGGCTTATGTTCTGTCTGTTGCAGCAAGCATTCCCCTCAGTGGCTGGCTGGCAGACCGCTTTGGTGTCCGGAACACCTATTTTGCATCCATTGTCATTTTTACTTTGGCATCATTAGGCTGTGCCTGGTCCAGCAGTCTGAATGAACTGCTGTTTTTCAGGGTCATACAGGGCATTGGTGGTGCGCTGCTGCTGCCTGTCGGTCGTCTCGCCATGCTGAAGCTGATTCCACGGACACAGTTCCTGTCTGCCATGAGCCTGATGAGCCTGGCAGGTCTGGTGGGTCCACTGATTGGACCGACACTTGGCGGATGGATGGTCGAGGTTGCCACCTGGCACTGGATCTTCCTGATCAATCTGCCTATGGGCATCCTCGGTTGTCTGATCACCTTTAAAGCCATGCCCAATGTCACTGAACCGACTGTTCCCCGTTTTGATTTCAGTGGTTTTCTGTTACTGCTGGTCGCCATGGTGGGGCTGTCACTGGGCATTGAAAACTTTGCCAGCACGCAGTATCCCCTCTGGGTCAGTGCCGCACTGTTCACCACAGGACTTTTGACCGCTGCACTGTATGCCTGGCATGCCCATACCCATCAGAATGCATTATTCCGCAGTAAACTGTTTAAAAATAAAATTTATGCGATTGGTATTTTAGGTAATTTCTTTGCCCGCTTTGGTGGCAATGCCATGCCGTTTCTGATGCCCCTGATGCTTCAGGTGGCTTTCGGATTTGAACCTTTTATTACCGGGTTAATGATGATACCCACCGTACTCGGCTCACTGGCATCCAAACCTGTCGTCCGCCCTCTGATTCAGTATTTTGGCTACCGTAAAGTCCTGCTGGTCAACACCTTGCTGGTCGGTGCCTGCATTGCCAGTTTTGCCCTGACCACGGCGGAAACTCCTGTATGGTTACGTGCGCTGCACTTCTTTATTTTTGGGGTGCTGAATTCACTGCAGTTTGTCTCCATGAACACCCTTACGCTAAAAGACCTGCCTCAGCAGGAGGCCAGCAGTGGCAACAGTTTCCTGTCCATGATCATGATGCTGTCCATGAGTATCGGAATTGCATTGGCAGGGACACTGATCAATATTTTCACGGCATATTTCGGCACTGAACAGATGACTACCGCTTTTCATGCAACGCTGATCTGCCTGGGCTGTATCAACCTGATCACTGTCATGATTTTCTGGCATATTCCCAAAGATACCGCTGTTTAAAATCGGCTTTCCTGAACGGTGTGGTCTGATAAACCGGTTCAGCGTATGATGAACAGCTCAGTGACGGAACGGTACATATGAAAAAAAAGGTCAACAGCCATAAAAAACATGCACTCTATGCGTCATGTATTGGTGCAGGTTTATGCTGTCTGGCGATTGTACTCTATGTTTTTGTTTTCTATCACAACCCTGCATCTGCACAGGAATATACTGTTAAAGGCTTTGATCTCTCACACCATCAGGGAGACATTCAATGGAAGAAAATTTCCCCGCAGCAATACCAATTTATTTACCTGAAAGCGACCGAAGGTGGCGACTTTAAAGACCGTAAATTTCAGGACAACTGGTTACAGGCCAGAGAAAATGGCTTTTTAGTCGGTGCTTATCATTTTTACCGTCTGTGTCGGGATGGTACTGTACAGGCACAGAACTTCATTGAAACCGTTCCCCGTAAGCCCGATGCCCTGCCACCGGTCATAGACCTCGAATATGACAGCAAATGTATCAACACCTATACCAGAGAGCAGTTGCTGCAGGAAATTCAGCTCATGCATGACCGACTGCATGCACACTATGGCAAACAGCCTGTTTTCTATATTTCAAAATCGTTTTACAACATTATCCTCGCAGGTGAATTTAAACAGACACCTTTATGGGTTCGTGAATATAACGGTCAACCTGACCTCAAAGGCAATCCCGCATGGACTTTCTGGCAGCATACCAGTCAGGGGAAAATAAACGGCATCAGCACCGATGTCGATCTCAATGTATTTTATGGTGATGAATACGAATGGCTGAGTTTTCTTGAAAAAAATGGGATCTACCCGATGAAAAGTCCGGTACAGCTTCCTGTAAAATAAAAACCGTACATAACAAAAATACTGTGTTGCATGGATGAACAATGAATCTGAAAAAAACCATTACCATCACGCTCAGCCTGCTGGTGTTCGGCCTGATTGCCATACTGACCTTTCTGCTGCAGCCATCCGGGCATGTACAGCAGTTCAAAGCATGGATGTATCAGCCCGACATCAAAACAGCTTCCAGAGCTCGATCATCTTCTGATCAGCTGACTGTCCGATTTTTTGGTGTATCGACACTGCTGTTTGATGATGGAAAAGATCAGCTGTTGATTGATGGATTTTTTACCCGCCCCTCTTTGTCACAGACACTGTTCAGACCTGTACGGAGTGATCCTGAACTGATTCAGCACATGATTAAAGACTATGATTTAAAACGCCTGAGTGCCGTCCTGATTTCACATTCACACTATGACCATGCACTGGATATTGCTGAACTGGGGACGCAGTTACCGGTCAGAATCGTCGGCTCGGAAAGCACCCTGAATATTGCCCGTGGTGCTCAGATTGCAGAGAATCAGTTGGTGTTGATTCAGCCCTTACACGCCATGCAGTTCGGAGATTTCCGTGTCACGGCGCTGCCTTCTCAGCATACCCCACCGACTGCGGTAAACAATGATCTGGGCGAAGTGATCAGCCACCCACTGCAACAGCCTGCCCGTTTTTCAGCGTTTAAGGAAGGTCACAGCTTTGATTATCTGATTGAGCATAAAGGAAAGAAAATACTGGTGAAAGCCAGTACAGGTATCATGCCCGATCAGCTGAAAAATATTAAAGTAGATACCCTGTTTTTAGGCATTGCTCAGCTCTCCAGGCAAAGTCCGGACTATCAGCAGCACTATCTGGAACAGACTATTGCCATGCTCAAACCTAAAGTAGTCATTCCTGTTCACTGGGATAACTTCTGGGAAGCACTGCCACTGAAGCAGCCTTTGGAGTTCCTGCCTTATGTGGCTGACAATACTTCAAAAAGCATGCAGACACTGATTGATTTTACTGAAAAACAGCATGCAAAAGCTGTCATCCTGACACAACCTGTCGCTTACCCTGTTCAGTAAATCCTGAAGGGGCATGAACTTCCCTGATAATCGGTTAGAATAATCACACAGCGTTAAAACACTGTGTGATTCATGAGAAAAATCATTCACATTGATATGGATGCATTCTTTGCATCTGTAGAGCTTCGGGAACGCCCCGACCTTCAGCATCTGCCTGTTGTGATTTCTTCACACCATCCACGGGCGGTGATTGCTGCGGCATCCTATCCTGCCCGTAAGTTCGGACTGCGTTCTGCCATGTCCATGTCACAGGCAAAAAAACTCTGTCCTCAAGTTGTGGTGATTGAACCTCATTTTGATAAATATCGTGCTGTTTCTCAGCAGATTCATGAAATTTTCCAGCAATATACTCCACTCATTGAACCCCTTTCGCTGGATGAAGCCTATCTGGATGTTACTGAAAATCTACAGAATATCCCCAGTGCCACAGAAGTTGCTCAGCGGATTCGTGCCGATATTTTCAAAATCACAGGGCTGACTGCATCAGCAGGTGTTGCACCCAACAAATTTCTTGCAAAAGTTGCTTCCGACTGGAACAAACCCAATGGCATCTGCATTATTAAACCCAGTCAGGTTCAGCATTTTATTCATGATCTGCCCCTGAAAAAAATTCCAGGTGTCGGCAAAGTCACTCAGGAAAAGCTGAAAAGCCTGAATCTGGAAACACTGGGTGACTTACAGCAGATAGAAGAAAATGTACTGATTCACCACTTTGGAAAATATGGCAAGCAACTCTTTTTATACGCTCAGGGGATAGATGAGCGTCCAGTGCAGGCTGAACGTCAGCGCCAGCAGATTTCCAAAGAAACCACCTTTGATGATGATCTGACTCTGATCCAGTGCGCTGTGTACTGGGAGGGTCTGATTGAACGTGTCTGGCAGAGTCTGGAAAAAAAGCAGATGCAGGCACGTGGCGTGACGGTCAAACTGAAACTGAAAAACTTCCAGGTTTTACAGCACAGTAAAAGTTTTAAACTGGCATTGAATTCACAGCAGGAAATGCAGGATGTCATTCATCAGTTACTGGATGAAATGCAGATTCCTGCCCATTTTCAGTTCCGCCTGGTCGGTGTTGGACTGTATCAACTGACTGAACAGCAGGATCAGCCTCAGCTTTGCCTATGGTAGTTTTCGGCATTTACCCCATAAAAGTCTATTTATTGATCAAAAGAACACAAAGACACCAAATTCTTCGCAAAGTGCTTAAAAAATAGCGTACTCTATTCCCCGCAATGCATTACCCATGCATTGACAGAGATGCTGAAAATCATCTTTACTTTCAGCATATTGTCCTGTGATTGGCGTGACGATCAAATCCGAAGATTGCAGGGCTCTCAGTAAAATAATAAACGGGTAAACCCTCAGTCCTGAATTTCACCTCATTCTGTCTTCATACAAAATCCATCAGAAATCCATTCGCCTGCATCCTGATATTTTGATTAAACTCCAGGTAATACGTTCATCTGTCCGCTCTGCACACTGGCGATAAAATAATAAAAACAGTGCACCAAAGCATAACAAACGGATTAGGCAGAATGCTTCTGATCACGTAAAATCAGACATTGTAAGTTTTATTTCAGGAACTCCCATGACTGTACAGCGTTTACATGTTGCGAAGCGTTTTTCAGAAATCGCTATTGCAGGCAATCTGGTTCACCTGGCTGGACAACTGGCTTCAGATCTCAGCCTGGATATTAAAGGACAGACCCAGCAGACACTGGACATCATTGATCAGTTTCTTGCAGATGCAGGAACCGATAAAAGCCACATTCTGTCTGTGACTATTTATTTAAAGGATATTGAGCAGGATTATGCAGCATTTAATGAGCTGTGGGATGCCTGGGTCGCTGACATTCAGGCTTTGCCCCGCACCTGTGTGGAAGCAAAAATGTACCTGCCTGATGTACTCGTGGAAATGACTGTTGTTGCAGTCCGTCCAGATCAGGAAGCCTGAGTGCTTCCTGTGTGTTAAACGATGACTCTGAGTTTACGGTCAACTTTTGGATAAAAATTGAATTTCTTCTGTTCTTCAGGCTGCTCAGTTCCGCTTAGACCATAATCCTGATTAAAATCCTGTCTGAGCTGTTGATATTCAGGCACATCGTCATAGCGGATCACCTGATAGCCTGCCATTCTGAGCAGATCATCCTCATACTGAACATCACGCATTTTTTTCAGTGCAGAAACATCGTCCACGGCAATCACGGAGACCACCTGAAGATTATCATCCACCACCACAAAATCAGCGATCATATGTCTGTATTTATCGCGTGTTCTTGGCAGTTTGGTGGTCAGTAAAGTATCAAAAGAAACATGCACAAGAATGGTGTATTTTTTCGGCATGATTTCCTGAAGACGGGTATAAGTCAGTTGTTGCTGTATATTAAAAAGAGCCCTTTGTTTCAGCACACTATCCTGCTGCTTATTACGGTTTGCGAGTCCTTTTACTGCCATAATCAGTACGATTCCCAGCAGCAAGACCCCCGTCAGTATGTAAATAGCCATTTCATAATCCTTTAAAAAATCCATATTCTTATAATCTTTTCGGTATCACACCGATGTTTTCCCCGATATACAGGCATTGTTCTTATAAGGGAGTCCTAACAAAAAACAGTCGTTTCAATTGACGAAATTATTATAAAAAGCCCAACAATCCTGTGCAAAATATACAGCTCAGAATGTCAATGTCACTGCTGCGTCAACTTCAGGTCAATAACATCAGTTTCAATTTATATTAAGCCTTATTCGGAATGCAATTAGATTTAAGCATAGTGTCGAACAATTCCGACGAATTGTAGGGTTTAAAATTCTCAAAATAAGACCGTGTGATTATTTTTTATTCAATTTCAACAACTTTATACCTGTCTGTTCTTTTTATGAAAAAAGGGCACCGCTGTGCCCTTTTTTATTTTCAGCCGTGTTTATGCACCAGATCTGGATTTTCCTTTAGGTTTTGAGCCACCCGATGACTTTTTACGGTCACCTGTTTCACGCGGTGGTAAACCTGTATGTTGTGTCAGAATCTGACCACGTTCAGGACGCTTTTTGGTATTCGACGGACGTGACTGAGCTTGTCCCGCTTTAGTACGATTGCCTTGCTCACCATTACGTTTTTGCGAATCACCATCTACCGTTGAGTTTTTCTTACGCGCAGATTGATATTGACCATCTGCACTGCCCGCAGGCTGATAAGTCGGAATCAGATGCTGTTTTGAGTTACCAATAAGATCCGCACGACCCATTTCTTTCAGGGTTTCACGCAACAAAGGCCAGTTGTTTGGATCATGATAACGCAGGAAGGCTTTATGAATACGACGACGCTTATCACCTTTCACGATGTCGACATTTTCAGTATAACGCGCCACTTTTGCCAGCGGGTTCTTACCTGTGTAATACATGGTCGTTGCCGTTGCCATTGGCGATGGATAGAAGGTCTGAACCTGATCGGCACGGAAACCATTCTTTTTCAGCCAGATCGCAAGGTTCATCATGTCGTATTCGGTCGTACCAGGATGCGCTGCGATAAAGTACGGAATTAAATACTGTTCTTTACCTGCTTCCTTACTGTAACGATCAAACATCTGTTTAAAGCGATCATAAGTCCCGATACCCGGTTTCATCATCTTCGACAATGGACCTTTTTCGGTATGTTCAGGGGCAATTTTTAAATAACCACCGACATGGTGCTGTACCAGTTCTTTGACATATTCAGGATTCAGTACCGCAAGGTCATAACGTAGACCTGAACCGATCAGAATCTTTTTAATACCTTTTAATGCACGTGCTTTACGATATAACTGAGTCAACGGCGCATGATCGGTATGCAAATTCTGGCACACACCTGGGAATACACAGGATGGTTTACGACAGTTCTTTTCAATCTCAGGATCTTTACACGCCAGACGGTACATATTTGCCGTTGGGCCACCCAAGTCCGAAATAATCCCTGTAAAGCCTGGTGCTGTATCACGGATTTTTTCCACTTCACGCAGAATCGATTCTTCCGAACGGTTCTGGATAATACGACCTTCATGCTCTGTAATCGAACAGAACGTACATCCGCCAAAACAACCACGCATGATATTCACAGAGAATTTAATCATGTCAAATGCAGGGAAACGTGCTTCACCATAAGCAGGATGTGGCAGACGTGCATAAGGCAGGTCAAACACATAATCCATTTCTTCAGTGGTCAATGGAATCGGTGGTGCATTCAACCACACATCACGCCCTGCATGGTTCTGCACCATTGCACGTGCATTACCAGGATTGGTTTCAAGATGAAGAATACGGTTCGCATGCGCATATAAAACAGGATCTTGCGATACCTCTTCAAAAGCAGGTAAACGAATGACCGCCAACTCACGTGGTGGCAATTTATGTTTAATCGCTTTCGATGCTGGTTGAAGCTGAACGATCTGGGTATTCTCATCCAGATTGTCACCTTCACGGACAATCGGATTGGCAACCAGTTCTTTCTGGAAATTTTGATACTGCGTTAAAGAATTGCCTTTACCTTGTTCAATTTCACAACCATCCAGATCTTCAGTCATCACATAGGGGTTGATAATGGGATCTACACGACCAATCGAATCAACATCATTCGATGCAATTTCAACGAAGTGTGCTTTTGAAGCACGGTTATTTTTATTAACAATAAAAGCTGTACCACGAACATCAGTGATTTCATGGATTTTTTGCCCTTTGGCAAGGCGATGCATCACTTCAACGATTGAGCGTTCACCATTTCCGTACATCAACAGATCGGCTTTAGAATCCATCAACACTGAACGGCGCACTTTGTCTGACCAGTAATCATAATGTGCAATACGGCGCAAAGATGCTTCAATCCCACCGAGTAATACAGGCACATCAGGGAATGCTTCACGACAACGTTGGCAATATACTGTTGCCGCACGGTCTGGGCGCTTATTTGGTTGATTATCTGGAGAATACGCATCATCAGAACGGATTTTACGGTCAGCCGTATAACGGTTGATCATCGAATCCATATTGCCCGCAGTGACACCCCATGCAATATTTGGCTTGCCTAAAACTTTGAATGCTTCAGCCGATGTCCAGTCTGGTTGCGCGATAATACCGACGCGGAAACCTTGCGCTTCCAAAGTACGACCGATGATGCCTGAACAGAATGACGGATGGTCAATATAAGCATCACCGCAGACTAAAATAAAGTCACAACTATCCCAACCGAGTAAATCCATTTCCTCGCGTGACATCGGCAAAAATGGCGCAGGTTCAAAACATGACGCCCAATATTTGTCGTAATCAAACAGTGCAATTGGCGCTGTCTGAGCAGTATAAGCTGTAGACATGGTTATTTATCTCGATTGGCAGATGGCGATCGGGAGAGATCTAAGATGAAAGCTGATCATTTTACCATGAATTCAATTCATCATGTCTGATTATAATTTATACAAAAAATAAAAAAAGAATATTCAATAAAAAAGCACCCTTTCAGGTGCTCATTTTTCATGGTTAAACTGCTATTTCACAATATTCTGTGTTGTCAGTGAAACGGAGGAATCCGCACCTGTGTTTTTAGCCTGGAGATATTTTTCCTGCATTACCGGTAAAAATTTACTGATATTCTCCATACGCTTGGTAAACAGTGTTTCACTCATCTGAGGAGAAACATTGTATTTTTTACGACGTTCTTCTTCCTGCTGATATTTTTTCCAAAAACTCAATGCTGCTTCTGGGTTATATCCCGCATTTGCCATGATTTCCAAACCCAGCACATCAGCTTCAGATTCCATGGTCCAGGCTTTAGGCACATAAGCGGTCTGAGAAGTGACTGTCGTTGCTACTGTAGCAAGCGCACCCAGACCAGCTGATGCCGACAGCATAGCAACATTACTTGCCACCATTAAGGATGCCTTTTCACGGTTATGATCACGTAAAGCATGTGCCATTTCATGCGCAACGACAAATGCCAGTTCATCTTCATTCAGACCCAGTCCCCAATACAGACCGGTATTGATCACGACTTTTCCACCCGGAAAACCATAAGCATTCAGCTCACCGTTCAGACTGGCATTAATTTCCCAGTTCCAGGCTTTGGAACCCGTTCTGAATGACTCAGCATGGGACTTCATGTTGTTTAACACTTTATCCAGTTTTGCATCAATAACCATAACCTGGCTATTTTTTGCTTTTTGTACGAACCGTTTATATGAACGTTCTGATTGAGCTTTCCATGCTTAGAGGTGGTCCCACTTGTTTGAACAACTAAAAGCGTATTTATAAGTGATATTCCGCTCTAGTTAAGCCACCTTGTTTTGTTGGGGTAGCTGATCATAGTAAAACTCATTTGGTGTCATTTTGTCTAGACTCGAATGAGGTCGTTTCAAATTATAAAACTCAAAATATGCACTTAATTGCTTTTTCGCATCTGTGACACTGCTATAAGCTTTGAGATACACCTCTTCATATTTAACGCTCCGCCATAATCGTTCAACCATCACATTATCTACCCATCGACCTTTACCATCCATACTGATTTGAATGCCATTTGATTTCAATACATCAATAAATGCATCACTGGTAAACTGGCTGCCTTGGTCTGTATTAAATATTTCAGGTCGACCATATTTTTCAATCGCTTCATTTAAAGCCGAAATACAAAAATCCACCTCCATACTAATCGATACCCTATGCGCAAGTACCTTGCGGCTATGCCAATCAATCACAGCACATAAATAAACAAAGCCTTTTGCCATAGGGATATACGTTATATCCGTAGACCACACTTGATTACTGCGCTGAATAGCCAACCCTTTGAGCAGATATGGATATTTACGGTGAGCTTGATTAGCCTGGCTTAAATTTGGTTTGCAATATAACGCCTGAATACCCATTTTCTTCATTAAAGTACGTGTATGACGTCGTCCTATATGATGTCCTTGACGATTCAACAAATCACGCATCATACGACTGCCTGCAAAAGGATATTGCATATGTAATTCATCAATACATCGCATCAGCTTCAGATCTGATGCACTCACAGGTTTTGGGCGATAGTAATAACAACCACGGGAGACTTTCAGCAGCTTAGCTTGCTTAGATACTGAAATCTGAAGTGAGTCGTCGATTAACTTTTGTGGTTGAAGCGGCCCAGTTTCTTCAACACACCTTCTAAAAAATCAATTTCTAATGCCTGCTCACCGATTTTTGCATGTAGTTTTTTTAGATCGATGGGTGGTTCTGTTGGAGCTTTTGATTGATCGAAAGCTTGCGAGGAAGCTGAGATCAATTGATTTTTCCAGTCAATAATTTGGTTTTGATGAACATCAAACTCAGCACTCAATTCAGCAAGTGTTTTTTCTGCTTTAATCGCAGCAAGTGCTACCTTAGCTTTAAAATCATTTGAATGATTTCTTCTTGGTCTACGTGCCATAAAATACTCCATATATTGATGTTTATAACATCATTTGAGGAGCAGAATATCACTTATAGGAGTTGTTCAAATTTACGGATCCATCTCTCTTTTTCAGGAATCACCATAAACTGCTTACGGTCTGCCCCAAAAGTTCCGGTTTTCGTTGTTGTCATACAACCAGAAAATAATAAACAGCCACATGCGATTATAAAAAATTTCATATTTTTCACAGTACACCTTGGCTATAAACTAAATTAACAAATTCATAATAAAAAGAAACAAAAATAAAAAGCAAATCCGTTTATCGGAAGTTTAAAAATCTCCTAATAATTCAATTTTTTATATAATAATCAATTACTTAAAATTTAAACACAAGTTAGATTCAATTCATAATATTTTATCTTTTGTTATATAAAATCAAAGTTATCTTTATAAAATATGCTTCATATCACATAAAAAATACACTGTGATCACTCATTAAACAAAGTTCTCAATTAATGCTGTTCACTCCCCTCTGTCAGAGCTTAATGATAAATACACCCTGTTCAATAAGCCCTGGATTTTTAATCATTTTCAATATTCAGCACAGCAACTCAACTGTTTCACTTGAGCATCACTCAATAAATATTGATCGTATTAAAGGTCCTTTCTCCCCTTATCCTTCACAACACACCATCCGTTCAGAAAGCTTCTATTTTAATAAATTGATATCATTAATTTTTTATTATCAATTATACAGTGTTGACCCTTAAATCCTGATCTTCATTATTTCAGTCATTCCAGATTCATATTTTGCGATTTAAATTAGATTAAATAATAAAACAGAGAAATACATCATGCTTATAAAACGTATGCTGATGGCATTTATGGTCTGTCTCAACACTTCAGGATGGGCTGCCGTTTCTAAAGAAAATTTCTATACAGAACAGAATGCCTGGAAAAACCTCCAGAAACGTATGCCTGCTTCATATCAACTGAATGAAAACAATGTTCCACAGGAATCTTTCTGGAGCTGGAAAGACTACAGAATTCATGTCGATGCTTATCTGAATCCAGAGGCAAAAGCTAAAATCATACTTCTGCATGGAGTCGGAACAAATGGTCGTCAGATGAGTCTAGTACTGGGGCATCCATTGGCTCAGGCAGGCTATGAAACGATGGCACTGGATTTACCTGGTTATGGTTTAAGTACCTATCCTTCCAAAAGTGCCATTCGCTATGAGGACTGGATACAGGTGGTCAGTGATTTTGTTGATGCTGAAGCCGAGAAGGACCAGCGCCCCATTTTCCTCTATGGTTTATCTGCTGGTGGTATGCTGACACTGCACGTTGCCATGCGGAATAAAAATATCAAAGGCATGATTGGCATGACCTTTCTGGATCAGCAGCAACTGAAAGTAAAAAAAGGAACCATGCGCTTCAGTGGATTCAGTCCGATCCTGCTCCCAGGTATGAAACTGGGTGCAACCCTGCCCGTCATTAACCGCACACCATTACCAATGTCGCTGGTCTCAAAAATGTCCAGACTGACCAATGATCCTGAAGCCTTAAACATCATGCTGAAGGATAAAACATCTGCGGGCAATGCCATGTCCATTGGTTTTCTGAGCAGTTATATGAATTACAAACCTGAAATGTCGATTGCTGCTTTTACACAATGTCCCGTTTTACTGACTCAGCCAGCCGAAGATCACTGGACTCCGCTTGAACTGAGCCAGCCTGTCATGGCACATCTGTCTGTGCCACATCAGATCGTGATGTTGCCACGTGGCGGGCATTATCCAGTGGAAAAAGAAGCTTTGGATCAGCTTCGTAACAGCAGTATTGCTTTTATTCAGCAATACACAACGCCTTAAGCAGTTGGATTTTTTAAATTCAGCAGTCTTAAACGGTATGCGATGAGAAATCCCACGCATAAAATTATACTGATCGTGATGGTCAGTCCCAGCCAGCCATATGCTTCCCAGACCAGTCCACTGCTGCTACCCAGGAAGCTGGAGCCCAGATAATAGCAAAATAAATATAACGATGAACCTACGGCACGGTATTGCAGTGACTGTACTGAAACCCAGCTGCTTGCGGTCGAATGCGCTGCAAAAAATGAAAATGTGAAAATCAGTAAGCCTGTTAAAATTGCCCATAAAGATGGAATCAGCATAATCCATAAGCCTGAAATCATACTGCCGAACATAGCCATCAGGACTTTCCCCCGACCAAAAGATCGACTCCACCCTGCTGCTTTAGGTGAACTGTAAATACCCGATAAATATGCAATGGATATCAACCCAATCCAGGTTTGTGACAGTGCAAATTCAGGTTCAAGCAGGTGATAACTCATATAGTTAAAGACCGTCACAAAACAGCCCATGAGAATGAAACCTTCAGCAAACAATAACCGAAGCTTATGATCTGCCAGATTTTTTTTAAAAGATTCAATGAAACGTTTGAACTGAATCGGGTAAGCGACAAAATGTTTAGATGCGGGCAAGGCTATATAAAAAATTACAGCAATACATAAGTTTAAAAGACCAATGATCATGGTCGCAGTCTGCCATGAAATATAATCCAGCAGTACCCCCGCAATCAGGCGTCCACTCATACCTCCAATAGCCGTGCCTGAAATATATAATCCCATGGCAAAACCGACATCTTTTCTGGCAATTTCCTCGCCAATATAAGTCATTGCCACTGAGGCAACGCCACTGACTGCAAGTCCCACCATCATTCGGGTGGCTAAGAAAAACTCCCAGTAAGGTAAAAAGGAACTGAGCAACAATAGACCTGAAGTGCCAAACAGTGAAATAACCATGATCTGTTTACGGCCATAGCGATCTGAAATCAAGCCGGCGAACAGCAGCCCCAGCGCCAGTGCAATGGTGGAAAAAGACAAAGGAAAACTACTGTGAGTGGGTGTGACATCAAAGAATTTTGCCAGAAAAGGCATCATTGGCTGTACACAGTACAAGGATGAAAATACCGCGAAACCTGCCAGGAACAAGGATAATAAAACAGCCTGAAATGATCGGCTTCCGTATTCAATATAAGCTGCTGTTTCGGCTGATTCAGACATAATGACTCCCTGTATCTGATCATTATACGCCTGTTTCTCACATCGTGAAAAAGATCAGCCAGTAAAACCCGCTGATCTTATCCTGTTTAGACTTCTATCAACTTCAGAACAATGCTTTGGGTAATTTAATCTGAATCATTTCATTATCATCGGCACGTTCAGCATTGCGTCCAGATGATCCTGGAAAATTATTGTCATTCAACACGGTTAAAGTGTGATTATTTTCAATAATGACGTCTTCAATTGTTTCAAACGGGAAGGCAAATATCTTTCCTGTACCAGTATCACCTTTACGTGGTGTTCCAGAAAGATGATGCGGATTGGCAATATTCATTAAGTCGACCAGATCTTCGCGCCTGACAACTGTTCCTGGCTCACCCAGTTCAACTTTAATCAGTTTTTTATAGCCATCCAGCCTGTTTTGTGTCGCATCGCGTTCGATAATAATACCTCTTTTATCATCAAACAGCTGGAAATCACCAATATTACTGGCTTTGGGATTCAACTGAAAATACCAGAATTTTCCTGTATAGGATTTTGTCTGTAAATCAAACTGAAATATCAGTAATTTTTTTTCAGTCTCATGCCCTTTTAAAGGTTTTTCCAGTAAAGGGTACAGATATAAGCCATTTTTACTCAGAGCCATACCTTCAAAGCCACCGCTTTGTTGCGTCAAAGGTTCTGTATAATTTATATCGGCTTTATTGAACTGATTCTGTGGTGAACGCAGTTCCGCACCCTTTTTAAATGGATCAGGCAATGGAAAAGGTGCATCCAACAACACACCATCTTTATCAAAATGCAGTAAATATGGACCAAATTCATCACCGATCCAATAGCTTCCATCATCTGTTCTCTGAATGGATTCAGGATCAAAGTCTGAACCGGTCAGCAACCTATCCACTGTATTCTGATTAAAAATGGTGAATGGAATTAATCCATTAGGATCACGTAACTGGATAAAGTCCATCACCTGAACTTTTGCTGAACCTGTTGATTCAGTACGAAAATCAGGCTTGATCTGATAGATACGTAATAAAAAATCAGATGAATTATCTTGCGTACCAAAACCATTGTCCGCCATCGCCATGTACGTCCCGTCACCATTTTTCAAAGCACCTGAAAAACCCTGGATCGGTTGACCTTTAAAGGGTGGGAAAATACCATTTGCCCCTTTCACTGCTGCACCTGAATTCGGTCCTGCAGCATAGGTTTCAACGTCAAGCTTAGCAAAAGAAACTAAAGTAGGCACTATAACCGATGATTCAGGCGAGAAATCATCCTCATTGTCATTACATGCTGTTAACCCCAAAGCACTACAACAAAATAGAGTCAATAAAGTTTTCCTGTTCATGGTCTTTATACATTTGATCAAAATTGATTCAAATATAAACAGTTTTTTATGACGCTTTTACTGCACCGGAATGAAGTCTTTATGGCGAAAAGATGACAATGCAACGCAACACGTTATGAACTGAATAAAAATAACGTGCATCGACTCAGTATTACTCAAGTTTAGTCGGTTGATATTCGCCCTCAATTGCTGCTTTTAAAAACTTTTGAAAGGTCGGACATTGCATATGATTTTCCGCAGGGCACACCGCAGCATGTCTCAGTCCCTCACTGATAAAATGTAAACGTCGGGTCATCTGTTCCAGTTGCTCAGCTTTCTGGTTTAACATTTCTCGATCTAATTCAGGCTGTCCCTCCTGGCTAAACATCTGCGTAATTTCAGTTAAGGAAAAACCTGCCGCAGGGTTTACCGTTTCCTCGTTACCTGCTGGGGATAAGCAATCGACCCTGATTTCGCTTTTCACCTTTTCAATGCAGCACGGTATGGTATGGGTCGGCAACCCTATTTTACCTGAGCAACATCAAGGTGTTCCATATACCCAAGCAGCCAATCGTCTCGGGTCATGGTCTGGTCTTATGGCACAAGCCGAACATGCCAGTCCGGCAGATGCTTTTGATGCTGGCGATATTAAAACCGCTCAGTTATTTGGACAAAACTTTGCATTTCGCTTAAATGCTTATCAAGGAACATGATCGAATAAAAGGAGCCAGTCTTTAATTTTCATATGTTTTTAATCTCGGGGATTACTACATTAAAAACATTGGGTGTTATCAATAGTTTCTTTTCTATGTGAATGTCAGCATGGATTGGCGAATATATCTAATGTGATCAATTCACTAAAATATAAATCATAAAAAGACAGGAAGTGGGTAATATAAGAGTTTACCTAACGAACCAATACGAAAAAATCCCGTCAGGATGATGGGGTTTTCTTTTATTTAGACAATAATTCCAAATCTATTCAACGCCCGCGTAACATTTTCGTTCGTATTCAAAAGGAATTTACCTTCTTTATCTTTCTCAATTATAAACGAAAGTTTTTCTGATTTTGCAATTACACCAACATCTAGTAATCCCATTATTTTGAAGAATTATTTATAATTCTGAATTCACTCAAATAGTTTAAACAATTTTTTTAATTGAGCAAATTGAAGTATTTTTTGATCAAGTTGATCTGGAAATTCCCAAAAACTCCTGTCTAATTGATCTAATTCGATATTTTCTACATCTCCTTTGCTATTTAATATGTCAAATCTTAACCCTCGATCACTTGGAACATCCAGACTACCAAATAATATTACTTTTGCACTTTCCAATAATTCTAAACTTTTAAAAGCTTTTAATTCATTTAAGGCTTGTAGTGTTTCAGCATAATAATTTCCTGAACTATTATGGAAATACTGATCAAATCCACCATTAAATACTTCTCCAATCAACACATTTATAACAAAATAGACTTGTTCTTCAAAAGCTAAGTTTCTTAAATCAGCTACACAAGATACCTTTTGTAATAAATTTACCCAATATCTATATTCTTCTGAGTCTCTATATTTTTTATCATCTTGATAACGTTTTTTAGATTCTTCTATTTGTTTCCTATAACCTTTTGCACAAGGTACACATAGACCTTTATTTTTTGTTGCTGTATCAATCAAAATCAAAGCATTACATTCTGAACAAGCTACTTTTCCTTCCATTTATAGCACCTTATATTTTTATATAAACTAATGTATATCTTTAATTATTTTAAATCTATTTAATTTTTCAACCAATAAAAAACACCCTCAATCAAATGATTGAGGGTGTTTAGGAATAATGAGCTGGCGATGACTTACTCTCACATGGGTAACCCCACACTACCATCAGCGCAAAGAGGTTTCACTTCTGAGTTCGGGAAGGGATCAGGTGGTTCACTCTTGCTATTGTCGCCAGCACAACTGTTTATGGATACTTGCTTTGGTCTTATTTAGATGCCAATGCTTTTTCCAAATGAGTTATTAACAGCTCTATCTGAGTTGGAACATTGTCATACTGTTGCGATTCTGAATCAAGTCATTCTGATGAATATCGAATCAACTGAGCTTTATACAACAACTGTTTGGGTGTTGTATAGTCAAGCCTCACGAGCAATTAGTACTGGTCAGCTTCACACGTCACCGTGCTTCCACATCCAGCCTATCAACGTCGTAGTCTTCAACGGCTCTTTAGAGGACATAAAGTCCTAGGGAAATCTTATCTTGAGGTAGGCTTCCCGCTTAGATGCTTTCAGCGGTTATCCCTTCCGAACATAGCTACCCGGCGATGCGACTGGCGTCACAACCGGTACACCAGAGGTTCGTCCACTCTGGTCCTCTCGTACTAGGAGCAGATCCTCTCAAATTTCCAGCGCCCACGGTAGATAGGGACCGAACTGTCTCACGACGTTCTAAACCCAGCTCGCGTACCTCTTTAAATGGCGAACAGCCATACCCTTGGGACCTGCTTCAGCCCCAGGATGAGATGAGCCGACATCGAGGTGCCAAACACCGCCGTCGATATGAACTCTTGGGCGGTATCAGCCTGTTATCCCCAGAGTACCTTTTATCCGTTGAGCGATGGCCCTTCCATACAGAACCACCGGATCACTAAGACCTACTTTCGTACCTGCTCGACTTGTGGGTCTCGCAGTTAAGCGCGCTTTTGCCTTTATACTCTACGCGTGATTTCCGACCACGCTGAGCGCACCTTCGTACTCCTCCGTTACTCTTTAGGAGGAGACCGCCCCAGTCAAACTACCCACCAGACATGGTCCTCGTCCCGGATAACGGGACAGAGTTAGAACCTCAATATTACCAGGGTGGTATTTCAAGGATGGCTCCATAGCAACTGGCGTCACTACTTCAAAGCCTCCCACCTATCCTACACAGGTAAGATCAAAGTTCAATGTCAAGCTGCAGTAAAGGTTCACGGGGTCTTTCCGTCTAGCCGCGGGTACACCGCATCTTCACGGCGAATTCGATTTCACTGAGCCTCTGCTGGAGACAGCGCCCCCATCATTATGCCATTCGTGCAGGTCGGAACTTACCCGACAAGGAATTTCGCTACCTTAGGACCGTTATAGTTACGGCCGCCGTTTACTGGGGCTTCGATCAAGAGCTTCGCTTACGCTAACCCCATCAATTAACCTTCCAGCACCGGGCAGGCATCACACCCTATACGTCCACTTTCGTGTTTGCAGAGTGCTATGTTTTTAATAAACAGTTGCAGGGGCCTGGTTTCTGTGGCTGCTGGCCGCTCATTCCGCAAGGGAAATCACCGCCGGCAGCGTACCTTCTCCCGAAGTTACGGTACCATTTTGCCTAGTTCCTTCAGCAGAGTTCTCTCAAGCGCTTTGGTCTACTCGACCTGACCACCTGTGTCGGTTTCGGGTACGATTCCTGTGTAACTGAAGCTTAGAGACTTTTCCTGGAAGTATGGTATCAGCCACTTCACTGTACAAGTACAGCTTGCTATCAGATCTCAGCATAGAGTACCCCGGATTTGCCTAAGATACATGCCTACATCCTTCCACCTGGACAACCAACGCCAGGCTGACTTAACCTTCTCCGTCCTCTCATCGCATTACACACAAGTACTGGAATATTAACCAGTTTCCCATCGACTACGCCTCTCGGCCTCGCCTTAGGGGTCGACTCACCCAGCCCCGATTAACGTTGGACTGGAACCCTTGGTCTTTCAGCGAACGGGTTTTTCACCCGTTTTGTCGTTACTCACGTCAGCATTCGCACTTCTGATACCTCCAGCAGACTTCTCAATCCACCTTCATCGGCTTACAGAACGCTCCCCTACCACTTGCAATAAATTGCAAATCCGCAGCTTCGGCATATAGTTTTAGCCCCGTTACATCTTCCGCGCAGGCCGACTCGACTAGTGAGCTATTACGCTTTCTTTAAAGGGTGGCTGCTTCTAAGCCAACCTCCTAGCTGTCTATGCCTTCCCACATCGTTTCCCACTTAACTATAATTTTGGGGCCTTAGCTGGCGGTCTGGATTGTTTTCCTCTTGACTACGGACGTTAGCACCCGCAGTCTGTCTCCCGGATAGTACTCATTGGTATTCGGAGTTTGCATCGGTTTGGTAAGTCGGGATGACCCCCTAGCCGAAACAGTGCTCTACCCCCAATGGTATTCGTCCGAGGCGCTACCTAAATAGCTTTCGGGGAGAACCAGCTATCACCGAGTTTGATTAGCCTTTCACCCCTATCCACAAGTCATCCCCTGGCTTTTCAACGACAGTGGGTTCGGTCCTCCAGTTAGTGTTACCCAACCTTCAACCTGCTCATGGATAGATCACCCGGTTTCGGGTCTATACCCAGCAACTGAACGCCCTATTAAGACTCGGTTTCCCTACGGCTCCCCTATACGGTTAACCTTGCTACTGAATATAAGTCGCTGACCCATTATACAAAAGGTACGCAGTCACCGAACAAGTCGGCTCCCACTGCTTGTATGCATGCGGTTTCAGGATCTGTTTCACTCCCCTCACAGGGGTTCTTTTCGCCTTTCCCTCACGGTACTGGTTCACTATCGGTCAGTCAGGAGTATTTAGCCTTGGAGGATGGTCCCCCCATATTCAGACAAGGTTTCACGTGCCTCGCCCTACTCGACATCATCATATAAGCCCTTTCGCGTACAGGACTATCACCTACTATGGTTGCACTTCCCAGAGCATTCCACTAAAGCTTATATGACTTAATGGGCTGTTCCCCGTTCGCTCGCCGCTACTGAGGGAATCTCAATTGATTTCTTTTCCTAAGGGTACTGAGATGTTTCACTTCCCCTCGTTCGCCTCGTAACACTATGTATTCATGTTACGATACCTGCCTTATAGCAGGTGGGTTTCCCCATTCAGAAATCTCCGGATCAAAGGATATTTGCCGCCTCCCCGGAGCTTATCGCAGGCTATTACGTCTTTCATCGCCTCTGACTGCCAAGGCATCCACCACATGCACTTAATTACTTGACTATACAACCCCAAACAGTCGTTCATCCCTACAAGTAGGATGAGCAACAGATCGCGACGATTTCTCATCACTCTCATACAGTTGGCGTCTGTGAAATTAATCACTGTACAGCTTCAATTAGATTCATATACCAAAACGCTTGATTCAGTTTAATCGCTAGTTTCTCATTTCCTTCATTTTCACATCACAGTAATAAATTACTGTCAGTGTTAATGTCGGTCATGAGTATGAACAATTTATTTCAACTCAAATATATGCTGTTAATGATTAACTACCGCCTCGTCAGCAGGTAGCAAACTGTGATAAATCACAGAACTTAATAAACTGAGATCAGATGATCGTCATATTCACTAAATTCTATAATTCAGAACTTCACTTAATGTGATGGTGGAGACTAGGAGAGTCGAACTCCTGACCTCCTGCGTGCAAAGCAGGCGCTCTACCAACTAAGCTAAGTCCCCAGTTAAGATCCCGATATATCTGTTTCTGTGCTGATTCGTCAGAATGGTGGGTCTGACAAGACTTGAACTTGTGACCCCACGCTTATCAAGCGTGTGCTCTAACCAACTGAGCTACAGACCCTCAGATACATCAATGAAGAACAACTTGTTGTGGATTCTTACCAATCGTCAATCTTTCGTTAAGGAGGTGATCCAGCCGCAGGTTCCCCTACGGCTACCTTGTTACGACTTCACCCCAGTCGTCGGCCACACCGTGGTAAGCGTCCTCCTTACGGTTAGACTACCTACTTCTGGTGCAACAAACTCCCATGGTGTGACGGGCGGTGTGTACAAGGCCCGGGAACGTATTCACCGCGGCATTCTGATCCGCGATTACTAGCGATTCCGACTTCATGGAGTCGAGTTGCAGACTCCAATCCGGACTACGATCGGCTTTTTGAGATTAGCATCCTATCGCTAGGTAGCAACCCTTTGTACCGACCATTGTAGCACGTGTGTAGCCCTGGTCGTAAGGGCCATGATGACTTGACGTCGTCCCCGCCTTCCTCCAGTTTGTCACTGGCAGTATCCTTAAAGTTCCCACCCGAAGTGCTGGCAAATAAGGAAAAGGGTTGCGCTCGTTGCGGGACTTAACCCAACATCTCACGACACGAGCTGACGACAGCCATGCAGCACCTGTATGTAAGTTCCCGAAGGCACCAATCCATCTCTGGAAAGTTCTTACTATGTCAAGACCAGGTAAGGTTCTTCGCGTTGCATCGAATTAAACCACATGCTCCACCGCTTGTGCGGGCCCCCGTCAATTCATTTGAGTTTTAGTCTTGCGACCGTACTCCCCAGGCGGTCTACTTATCGCGTTAGCTGCGCCACTAAAGCCTCAAAGGCCCCAACGGCTAGTAGACATCGTTTACGGCATGGACTACCAGGGTATCTAATCCTGTTTGCTCCCCATGCTTTCGTACCTCAGCGTCAGTATTAGGCCAGATGGCTGCCTTCGCCATCGGTATTCCTCCAGATCTCTACGCATTTCACCGCTACACCTGGAATTCTACCATCCTCTCCCATACTCTAGCTTCCCAGTATCGAATGCAATTCCTAAGTTAAGCTCAGGGATTTCACATCCGACTTAAAAAGCCGCCTACGTACGCTTTACGCCCAGTAAATCCGATTAACGCTCGCACCCTCTGTATTACCGCGGCTGCTGGCACAGAGTTAGCCGGTGCTTATTCTGCGAGTAACGTCCACTATCTCCAGGTATTAACCAGAGTAGCCTCCTCCTCGCTTAAAGTGCTTTACAACCAAAAGGCCTTCTTCACACACGCGGCATGGCTGGATCAGGGTTCCCCCCATTGTCCAATATTCCCCACTGCTGCCTCCCGTAGGAGTCTGGGCCGTGTCTCAGTCCCAGTGTGGCGGATCATCCTCTCAGACCCGCTACAGATCGTCGCCTTGGTAGGCCTTTACCCCACCAACTAGCTAATCCGACTTAGGCTCATCTATTAGCGCAAGGTCTAATGATCCCCTGCTTTCCCCCGTAGGGCGTATGCGGTATTAGCATTCCTTTCGGAATGTTGTCCCCCACTAATAGGCAGATTCCTAAGCATTACTCACCCGTCCGCCGCTAAGATCAGTAGCAAGCTACCTCTCTCCGCTCGACTTGCATGTGTTAAGCCTGCCGCCAGCGTTCAATCTGAGCCATGATCAAACTCTTCAGTTTAATACTTGCTAGCACCTTAAAGGGTGCCAATCTTGGCTCATCAATTTTCTGACAAATTCTCTCAAATAAACTTCGAGTAATTTAAACCATTCAATCAATGAAAATAATTTCGATCGATCAATCAGTAAAAATCCACACAAGTTGTTCTTCATATTCTCTTAATGATCTTCTCAATGCTTCGTCAGCATCAAGCTAGGTCGGCTATATTACTCTGAATCTCTTCAAAGTCAACATGTAATGTAAATTATTTTAAACTTTCTTTCTAAAACCCAACTTAACCATTCTATGCTAAGCTACTGTTTTATCAGAAGTTTTAATCTTCATCACCGCCGATGGATGTGCATTCTACAGTATTTCAGAGCAGACACAACCCTATTTTTAAAATATTTAAAACGGGTGTTTATATTTCAAACCACAAAATAACTAAACAACTGTTTTACAATGTATTTTTATTTAAAAATATTTAATCCTGACTTAAATACGCCAGAATCATTAATGTTAATTCTTTCTTAAGTTGTTGTTCTGAAATAAGAAAACTATTGTTTGAGACATATCTCATCATAGTGAAAAGTGTGCTGTTGATAATCACAAAGGATTTATTCTTTAAAGTTTCGAAGTTCCAGTGCTGAAAAAATCGGTTAAAAACATATAAACCAACCTCAAAAAAGTGTTTTTCCAGAATCTGAGCTGCTTCAGAGTTGTTATAACCATGCCAGTGTTTCAGGATTTCTATAAAGAAACCATCATCTGCTTTCATCATGTCAAATCCGAACTGAATACTAAGTGGAATGATTTCTTCAAGCTTCAGCTGCTCCTGAGCCGTTGCCAGCTGTTTCAGAGCCAGCCCAAGATTTTCACTTTTACGGCGCAGGAGTTCCTGAACGATTTCTTCTTTATTTTCGAAGTACTGATAAATAGAGCCAACACTGACACCTGATTTTTCAGCAATTTTGGGTGTGGTTACCTGTAACAACCCATGTTCTGCAATACAGAGCTGTGTTGCTTCAAGGATATTGTCCACGATCAGTCGTGCCCGCTTCTGTTGTGGCTGTTTTCTCATGGTTATGCCTGTTGTGATATGCGAATTGAATGCGAATAAATATTCATATTAAAGTCTGATCAAACAATAATCAGGAATTGATCACAATGCAAACATTAAACAGACCCAGCCGACTGGCTGCATTTGAAGACATCCCTCAGTTCAGTCTGAAATCAAAAATTTTAAGCTATATGGCTGATCAGGAAGTTTCTCCCAGTTTTGAAGAATATCAGGCATTGAACCGCGCTCTGCAAAGTGGTGATGATGCTATGGATACTGTCATGCAATGGGTCGTTCAGAATCCAAAAGAGCATCGGCAGTATTTTGAAACGGCGCTGTATAAGGGTTTGGATCAGTTACCTCATGAAATGCCGGTACTGACTGATTTTTTCAGAAAAGTTGAACAGAAACCGGAATGGTACGATCAGCAGAAAATTGATGATGCTCTCAGGTTTACTTACCGACTCGGGGTCAATAATGGTTTCATTCTGCGTGATCTGTCCCTGATGACAGGCTATATGTATCCAGGATTCAACCAGCCACTGGTGCTGACCGGGGCACTGAAAAAGCAGGCCGGCACACGGCTTGCCGAAACCACAAAATGGTGGATTGATATCACTGAAGAAAAAGGTTTTGAGCGTTTCAACAAAGGCTTTACATCCACCATCTATGTCCGGTTTATTCATTCACTGGTGCGCTACCATCTTGGAAAGTCTGAAAAATGGGATGCCGACACCTGGGGCATTCCTATTAATCAGTTTGATCAGGCCATGACCAATATTGCTTTCAGTGGTGTGGTGCTGATTGGAATTCGGGCACTTGGCATTTTTCCTTCAAAGCAGGAAGTCGACAGTTTTCTGCATTTCTGGAAATATGCAGGCTGGTTAATGGGTATTGATGAAAAATGGCTGGTGAATAAAGAGTCTGATGGATGGAAGCTCATTTACTGGATGCATTTCGCCCACCCCAAGTCTGATGAATCAAGTGTTTCACTGGGATCGAGTCTTTCCAAAGAACCTTTTGAACGGCAATACCGCTATATGCGACCGTTGCAGCAGAAACTGGCTTACAGACAGCACCTGGAAGTGACTCAGTTTTTTATTGGACGTAAAAAAATGCGCCAGCTGGGTTTAAAACAACGCCCTGCTGCATGGTTTGCATACTATCTGATCGCCCGTAATCTGCTGCTTTATACAGGTGCGCGCCACTCAAGCAAAATAGATGATTTTTTACTGAGGAACGGGCGTAATGTTCAGAAGTTAGGACTGGCTCTGTACAGCAGTAAAGCCAAACAACTTGCAAGCATGCACCAGCACTGATCCACAGATTAATTTTTACAGTTCCACTGAAAATTTCAGTCACCGATCCTGATGATTTTTATTATTCCACCCATAAAAAAAGGAAACCCGCAGGTTTCCTTTTTTCAGATCAGAAGGATAGTTCAGGGATGGTGTGATGCATGAGCTTCTGAAGAAGCCTGTTCCT
Source organism: Acinetobacter chinensis (assembly GCF_002165375.2). Lineage (NCBI taxonomy): Bacteria > Pseudomonadati > Pseudomonadota > Gammaproteobacteria > Moraxellales > Moraxellaceae > Acinetobacter > Acinetobacter chinensis. The sequence continues at coordinate 193,998 of NZ_CP032134.1, read as the reverse complement.
GATGAGCCTGTTCTGTCTGCTTCATGACAGGTGCATTTTTAAAACTCTGCTGCGTATATTGCTGTTTATGACTTGGCATATATTCCGGATCATTGGTGATTGCCAGCCAGAAAAAACCCATAAAGATACAGCTCAGAATAATGGCAACGATGAGCAGTTTCCAGCCCCATCCCGATTTTTCAGGGGATAACTTATTACTTGAATGACTCATATTTAAACTCCTGTTCAGTCTGTATCAACTTAGAATTTCATGCTGATTCTTGCCCAGTAGTTACGACCGGTATTGTTGAACTGTTCATTGCTGGCAAAGCCAAAACCTGAACTGCCTGCTTTATTTAAGTGCTCGGTATAGGTTTTATCCAGCAGATTATCTATACCAACCGCAAGATTAAGATCTTTCTGAATGTTATAGCCTGCATTAATGGAAAGTGTGCTGAATCCTGCACTTTCTTTCATGTCATAACCAACAATCGTACCCTGATTCAGACTGATACGATCCTGTTTTGCCACCGCACGCCATAACAGCCCCAGCGAGTATTTATCCTGAACATAACGTAAATTCAGACGTCCTTCCAAAGGAGCGATCTGTGGCAATGGATCATTTGTTTCGCTGTTTTCACCCCAGGCATACATGGCACTGATATCTGCCTGAACTGCATCTGTAAACTGATAGCCCACACCTGCTTCAGCACCGGCAATCACAGCATCCACATTTTTTGCTCCTGCACTGAATGTAGAACCATGACTGTGCCCCATACCCGTCGAATGATCGTGATAACTCATCAGAATATAGTCATTGATCAGACCTGCATAAGCCGACACCCATGAATTGAACGCACCGTGTTCATGCTGATAACCCATATCAAGCTGTAAGGTTTTTTCAGTATCCAGGTCATTGAATGCCGGTTCTGGCATTCCGCTGTTGCCATGTGCTGTACTGAACAGCTCCCAGTAATCAGGCACCCGCTCTACATAACCCAGACCGATATATGTTTTTGCATCGTGATGGGGATGCTGATTTTCCAGACGGATAAAAGCACTCGGTAAGGTTTCCTTACGCTCATCATTCAGTTTCAGCGCATCAATTTTGACCTGATCTATACGAGCCCCAGATACCAGTCTGTAATTTTCAGACAGCTGATAGCCCAGGTCTGCAAAAGCACCATAGGAATGGTATTTCATATTGGTACTGAGCGGCATATTCATCGCATGCGAAGTCATACTGCCGGCATGATGATTCTGTTGTGAATCCACACCAGTGATCAAATCCACTCCATTCCACTCAGTCGTCATCGCCAAGCGTGAGTTCAGTGTACGGCGTGTCACCTGCATGGAAGACTTATCCAGATACATGGTATGCAGAGTATGGTCATGCTTCATTTCTGGCTGACGCAAACTGAAATTATCCATCACATGATCATTAAAACTGTAGTTGACCTGTGCTTCAATTTTCTGAATCGTTTCAGTAATATTTTTCTTTTCAAAACGCAGTCCCAGACTTTCACGGGCAAACTGTGAACCATCCATGGAACGCCCTGCATACAGTGCCTCACCATCACCCTTACCGCCTGTCAGCTCTACCCAGGTGTTATCATCAGGTGTCCAGCCCACTGCAAGATCTGTATTCCAGCGTTCCCATGCCGATGGGACTGTTTTCCCATCACCATCCTGATAACTGTCCGACTCCGAATGGTTTGCATTCAGACGGATGTATTTCTGGTCATCTCCTGCCAGTACTTCCACGTTGTGGTCCAGTCGCCCGAATGATCCGAGCAGTACACTGGCTTGCCCCTGTACAGGCTGATGTTCTTTAAATTCAGGCTTCTGACGTTCAAAAATAACCGTGGCAGCAGAACCCGTACCAGCGTACTGCACCGTCTGAGGACCTTTGATGACTGAAATACGGTCAAAACTTTCTGGCTGAATATAAGAAGTCGGTGCATCCATCCGGCTTGGGCAGGCACCCAGACTCTCCGAACCATCCGTCAGAATTTTTATACGGGAACCGAACATGCCGCGAAACGTAACATCACCGTTGGTTCCACCATTTTTCACTGCACTGAAACCCACAATACTCTGCAGATAATCTGCACCATCCGTTGCTGGAACCGGCTGAATCGGCTTTTTCGGATCAGCACGGACAATCAGCCCACTGGCATCATTTCCCTGCTGAGCAGTGGTGACAATAGGTGCCAGGCTGGCAACCGCCCTGTGGGACTGATCATTTTCAGCATCAGCAAATGCCACACCTGAATGACAGGCAATAAGAACTGCAGCCGTCAGTGGCTGTAAAAGGAATACTGGCTTAGCCATATCAATTTCTCTCAATACATAAATACAACGGGACAGGAGTCATTCAAGACCCTGAAAAACAACAACCGGATTTATGCAGAAAGAGGTGGTGCCCTACCCTGAGGAAGCAGAAACAGCCGTTGCAGCACGAACCAGACATGACTGAATGTTTTCTGAAATGCAAGCAGACGCACCTGAATGCGATCAAGCACTTCTTTGACTTCAAGCTCTGGTGGCAGTACAAGGTTTCCGTAAACAGTACAGTACTGACACTGATGCCCTGCATCATGATGATGGTGTTCAGAAGCAGCTTCAGACTCATGCTGTACAGAAAGATCAGCATGATCACGGGTTGAAGACACAGCAGAATGAGCTGCATGATGGGAATGCGAAACAGAAGAATGACTGTCAGGTTTCAGTAAAAGTGCACGCGTAATGGTTTCACAGACCGGAGCAACCTGATATTGCTTCGGCAGCAAAGGCTGTAAAAATACAGCAATCTGTAAAAATACTGCTGCAAATGACAGCAGTAAACCACTACGTAACAGCAAAATAACAGTCCTGCAATTTGCGCAGCGCAAGTATAGCAAAGCCCAGACAGATCTGGGCTTTTGCACTTACAAATTTGTAAATTTTACTGCTCAGCGTTTCACAGCAACTTTTTCTTTCTGACGCTGACGAATAACTTTTTCGACCTTTTCACGGGCACGCTGACGTTTTAAAGGCGACAAATAATCGACAAACAGTTTGCCGTTTAAGTGATCCATTTCATGCTGGATGCAAACAGCGAGAAGTCCGTCTGATTCCATCTCAAATGATTGACCTTCAAGGTTAATTGCCTCAATTTTTACACGTGACGGGCGCGCAACTTTATCGTATATTTGAGGCACTGATAAACAGCCTTCTTCGTAAGGCTGTGTTTCTTCAGTCAATGGGGTAATTCTGGGGTTAATGAACACCATGGGCTGGTCTTTATTTTCAGACAGGTCCATGACGATAAGCTGAATATGCTGATCAACCTGTGTAGCGGCTAAACCGATGCCTGGCGCTTCATACATGGTTTCAAACATATCTGCAGCAAGCTGACGGATTTCATCAGTAACTTCTTCGACAGGTTTTGCAATGGTACGAAGACGGGGATCAGGAAAACTTAAAATAGGTAATAAGGCCATACTGCATCCTCACTTATGCCATTGATCAAAAAACCAGAATGAAGGAATGCTTCATCAAAAAAATGTGTGTAAGATCGTTATTATAACGCATCTGCATACATAATTTTAGGAATTATGATAATGAAAAAGGTTTTGAAGGGCATGCCATCTTTTAATGCTCTGGGGTTAAAAAAACAATTATTAGCGCTTGCCGTCTGCGTCAGCGTTGGAGCTGGCATGGTCAGCGTTGCTGAAGCTGCGCCAGCCAGGAACGTCAATCCACCCGCATTGAAAGCAGGAGCACCACAGGTTTATGTGGTGAAAAAAGGCGATACGCTGTGGGATATCTCGAAGCGGTTTTTAAAAAATCCTGTTCGCTGGCCTGAAATCTGGGCAAGTAACAAACATGTAAAAAACCCACACTGGATTTTTCCTGGCGACCGCCTGCTGATGTGTACCTATAACGGCAAACCGATTATCGGTAAAGATGAAGGTGATGGCTGTGAAGGTATTATCCGTCGCTATACCGGTGGTACCAAACTGCAGCCACAGGTTCGCATTGAATCACTGAACAATGCCATTCCAGTTATTCCACTTGAATACATCAAACAGTGGCTGGAGCGCAGTACCATTATTCCTCAGAGTGCCATTGAAGGAACACCATACATTCTGGGTACCAGTGATCAGCGTGTAATGGCTGCCAAAGGTCAAACTGTCTACGCACGTGGCAACGGTCTTGTTGCAGGTCAGCGTTACTCCGTTTACCGTGAAGGCGAACCGTACATGTTCACTGACGCAAAAGGTAAAAAATACAATGCAGGTCTGGAACTGACTCAGGTTGCATCAGGTATTGCCATCCGTGGTGAAAATGACATCACCACCATTGAACTGACCGATACCTATAATGGTGAAGTCCGTCGTGGTGACCGTGTACTGCCTGAATACGACCCAATGCTGCCGACCCTGTTCTATCCAACGCATGCTGAAGATATTGCCGCTGGTGGTCAGATTGTCCGTGTGATGGGTTCTATTGGAACCGCTGCGAAAAACAGTGTTGTAACCATTGACCGTGGTACTTTACAGGGCGTTCAGGTTGGACATGTGCTTGCCGTTTCCCAGAAAGGCGAAACTGTCACAGATCCAAAAACACATGAACGTGTTCAACTGCCAGGACAGCGCATTGGTAACATCATGGTTTTCAAAGCCTTTGATAATCTGAGCTATGCATACGTACTGGACAGCGAATTACCGATCAAAGTCGGGGCAGGTATCCAGCCACCGCTGATGGACGAATAACCTTTCGGAAGTCATAAACATGCTGAACCCTTTATCACAAGCGCAGATTGAAACAATTACCTTGTGGTATCTGGTTCAGCATTCTCTTTCTGCTTTTTATAAACTGAAACAGCATTTTGGCAGTGTCCACCTAGCGACCACCCCCAAGGGTCTTGCGCAGTGGTCCCAGCTGAATCTGCATAAAAATCACATACAGCGTGTACAGGAATTTCAGACTGACGCTGGACAACAGAAATTTGCAGAACTGCTGCAGAATATTCAATCCCATACAGATTTTGTTCTGATCCCTGAATCCACCGACTATCCTGCTCAGCTTCTTCCTTATACCAACCCTCCGCCCATTCTGTTTGGACAGGGAAATGCTCAGGCCTTGCTGCAACCTCAGATTGCAATCGTCGGCAGTCGCAAACCCAGTCCTCATGGACGTCAGATTGCCTATGATTTTGCCTTTTATCTGAGCGAAAAGGGTTTTTATATCAACAGTGGACTGGCTCAGGGTATTGATGAAGCTGCCCACAAAGGCGGGTTGCAGCACCAGCGAACCATTGCGGTCATGGGGACAGGACTGGATCAGACTTATCCAACAGCACATACCCTGCTCAGACAGCAGATTACTGAACAGCGTGGTGCGGTCATCACAGAGTTTTTACCTGGCACACTTCCACTTCAGCAGCATTTTCCACGGCGTAACCGCATTGTCAGTGGACTAAGCCTGGGCGTCATCGTGGCAGAAGCCAGTCTGAACAGTGGCTCACTGATCACAGCTCAACTTGCCGCTGAACAGGGCAAAACCGTATTTGCCATACCTGGACATATTTACAGCGAATTTCATCAGGGATGTCATCAGCTGATCCGTGAAGGTGCAATCCTGATTGACCATCCTGAACAGGTGATTGAGGACCTGGCACTGCCTACCCAGTGGATGGTGCAGCAAAAGAAAGAGACCAGCACGGTTCCAGAAACACCTGTCCTGCCTGAGCATCTGATTGCTTTATACCAAACCCTGGACTGGAACGGACTGAACATGGATCAGCTGGCAAACAAACTCAGTATGGATATTTCAACACTGACTGGTCAGCTGATGGAACTGGAGCTTCAGGGGATGTGCATTCAACAGAGTGGATTATATCTGCGTTGTCGTCAGGGTCATTTAGGTTCACAATAGTCCTTTATTTTTTTAAGGCAAGATCCCATGATCACCACCTCTGTTGTTGAAGCTGCTCAATGTCTGCATAAAGGACAGGTTCTGGCATATCCTACAGAGGCTGTATGGGGACTGGGCTGTGACCCTTTCAATGAACAGGCATTTCACGAGATTCTTCGTCTTAAACAGCGTCCCATTGAAAAAGGCGTCATTCTGCTTGCTGCACAGATTGCACAGGTAGAACCTTTGCTGAAAGATCTTTCTCCTGAAATGTACGAACAGGTGATCAACAGCTGGAGCAACCGTAAACCGAATGAGCGTGCCACCACCTGGCTGTTGCCCGCAGGTGAGCATATTCCTGCATGGATTAAAGGCAATCACTCAAAGGTTGCTGTACGCGTCACTACACATTCGCTCTGTGTCGCGCTCTGTAATGCCTTTAATGGATTTATTGTTTCGACCAGTGCAAATCCTGCCGGACTTGAACCTGCACGCTCCCTTCAGGAAGCCAGCCGCTACTTTTCAGGCGATATGAATTATCTGAACGGTGATCTGGGGCTGAGCCGAGAACCCAGCAGGATTATTGATGCTGAAACAGGTGAGGTGATCCGCGCATAATACGGATTATTCCAGTACATACATGAGCAGTCAGATGAATTTCATCGACTGCAAGCCACTTCCGAAACATGCTGTTCAAGAAATAAAAAATAATCAAAAGAAGCAGCTGTAATTTACAGTACAAATATTCAGGCAAAAAAAAACTCAACCATAGAAGACTGGTTGAGCGTTAAAAAGGATGTGCAAAAAACACATCCAGAGGGTCTTTAAATCCACCAGACAATAAGCTGATTAGTTAAGAAAAACTTAATCATTGCCTGTACGGACATTATGTAACAAATGCTTTCTTTATACAAATACAATATTTATGTAATTCACTTAAAAAATTAGACAGACTGTCATCATTAAAATTTAACAATTAAATATATATCACTATTTTATTAAATTATTTTATCTATATTCAGTTTTATAAAATGCCAGTATGCACATTAAATCACCAGACTCAAAATAATGTAATTTTCAATCAATTGTTCATCAATTATACAACTACTGTTCGCTCTACCCAGCCTAGAGACATCAGTGTCGTTTCTGGGCGAGTAAAATCCCTGCAACAATCACGATTCCACCCACAGTGTGATAGACCGTCCATGCTTCTTTCAGCCAGAAAAAAGCAATAATCGCAGTGAAAACCGGCATCATGTTCATAAAGATACTGGTCCGGTTCGGTCCGATCCATTGCACAGCGAGCATCCATAACAACGGCGCAATCAATGATGGAAAAATACCGGCATAAATCACACTGGGAGCATTCTCTGCATTGACCGTATCCAGCCCCATCCATAACACGAAAGGCAGGTGGTACAGCAGTGCAAATCCAATCTGTACATACAGACTCTGCATCAGAGGAATTTTCAGCTGCCACTTTTTCAGAAATACGCCATAAAATGCATAAAAGAAAACAGCAGCAATCATCAGCACATCACCCAGATGCCCGCCTGACTGAACCAGTGCCGTAATATCACCCTGCCCCATAACATAAATCAGACCTGCAAAAGAAATCAGACTGCCCACAACTGCATAACGGTTTGGAATATCTTTTAAGATCAGCATGGACACAAAAATGGTAAATACAGGAATAAAGGCATTGATAATGCCCATATTGGTTGCAGTCGTATAATGTGCTGCTGTATATGCCACGCCCTGATACATTACCATTCCGAATGCGCTCAGAACAGCAAGCTGTTTCAGATGTGGACGGATATCTGCCCACTCCTGAATCACCCGAAACAGCATAAAAGGCGTAAGAATCAGAAAAGCCACCAGCCAGCGGTAAAAACTGATACTGACAGGAGAAATATAGTCTGTTACATAGCGGGTCACAGCAATGTTCAAAGACCAGATCAAAACGGCGAGCAGCGGTAAGGCGATCATCCACCAGGCTGTTTTAATAGGTTGCGTCATGTTCGTTCCTGTCATTTTCAGTCATGCTATTTTCCCTCAGGTCTGAGATGTTTGAAATATGGTATTTCAGACATCTCTACTGCAAATACGACACATGCATAACTGAAAATCTGTCATCAGATAAATGTATCCCAGCTTTTCATGGCATGCTCAGCCACCCGATTCAGCTGTTCAATCGTGGCCCCATCTCTTGCCTGTAAGGTCATGCCCTGAATGATCGTGGTATAAAAATCTGCCATAGCCTCTATTGGGCTGTTCGGACTTAAATCCTGATCCTGTATGCCCTGTTGCAGACGTTCATAAATACGCTGTTTGACCCAGTGCCGTTTCTGTAACAGCTGCTCCTGAATCTGATGGTTCTGCTCGGAGCAGTTCATGGTTGCCACCACAAGCATGCATCCTGCCGGTTTATGTTCCTGCACCATCTTTTTAATATTTTCATGCAGATAGATTTCAATGGCGATTCTAGCAGTTCGGGCTTCCTGGAAAATCCTTTCAATCGGACAGGCTTCAGTGGTCAGATAATAGTCCAGGCAGCGGTAGAACAGCTGACTTTTATCCCCAAAACTGCCATACAGACTGGGCGCGGTAATGTTCAATGCCTGAGTCAGATCACTGATACTGGTTGACTCATAACCATATTCCCAGAACAGCAGCATGGCTTTGTGCAGTGCCTCCTGCTCATCAAAACATCTGGGTCTGCCACGACCACGGCGAACAACAGGATCGGTATGTCCTGAAACAACTTTGTCTGATTCTGTCATAAACATCACACATATTTTTATAACAATTACTATTAAATTAATTGACACGGATGAAATGATCAAATATTTTATTTTTATAATGATCGCTATTTAATTATTCAAACAAAATACCTGAATATGGAACCTGATTATGCCAATCTCTCCCAACAGTCAGAACAGCGAAATACGCTCTGAAGCTCCCCCCACCACAAAGGGCAGCTGGTATGCCCTGCTTTCTGTCGCCATTACCGCTTTTGCCCTGGTCACCAGTGAGTTTCTACCGATTGGTGTACTGAACAGCATTGCCTCAGATCTGCATATTTCAGCAGGAACGGCGGGTCTGGTGATTACGCTACCTGGCATTATGGCAGCCCTTGCCGCCCCCCTGTTACCCGTGTGGATCAAAGAACTTGACCGTAAATATCTGCTGATCGGACTGACTGTCATTATGGTGATCGCCAATCTGATGACTGCTTTTTCCACGAGTCTGTCCATGCTTCTGTTCAGCCGTTTTATACTCGGTATCGCCATTGGTGGTTTCTGGGCAACCGCCATTGCTCTGAGTGGAAAACTGGGACCACAGCATCTGCCGATTGCTAAAGCCACTGCCATTGTCATGGCGGGTGTTACGCTTGCAACAGTACTCGGTGTTCCTCTGGGGACCTGGTTAAGTGAATATTTTGGCTGGAGGAATGCCTTTCTGCTGACAGCCATTATTGGTGCTGTGGTCCTGTTGCTGGAACTGATTTTCCTGCCTGCACTGAAACCGGATTCAGCCATCCATTTCCGTGATCTGCCTGCCTTACTGAAAAATAAAAAAGCCCGTAAAGGATTGATTATTATTATTCTGGTCGGACTGGCACACTTTTCATCCTTCAGTTATCTGGCTCCATTTTTTAAAAATACTGCAGGGTTTGACAGCTCCACCATCAGCAGTCTTCTACTCCTGTACGGTGTTGCAGGTATTTTCGGTAACGCTTTTGCCGGCTACAGTGGCAACCTGAATGTCCGTTATACCTTTGCCTTTATCTGCCTGCTCTTTGCCATTGTATTTTTCAGCTTCCCTGTGTTTGCCGTTTATCTGCCCGGTGCACTCATACTGACCGCACTGTGGGGTTTTGCATTCGGTGCATTCCCAACAACAGCCAATATCTGGATGTTTGTGCATGCGCCTGATGCCGTTGAAAAAGGGATGCCGCTGTTTGTCGGTTTCTTCCAGGTCATGATTGCCACAGGGTCATTACTGGGCGGCTATGTCGTGGATCATTTCAATGCAAGCATCCTGCTCTACAGCGTGCTCAGTTTTATTCTGATCGCAGTACTTTCAATATTTACATGGTCACGTGGTCTGAATAATCCTAAAATGGAATGCACCTCATAGCCGATCAGTCCGCCATGCAGAATAATGTTGTGCTTAAAGATCTGATGGAAATTGAAGAATTTCATTTTCACAAAGATGAAACCATCACCCCACACAGCTGTCTGTGGGGCGATTTCAATTTCAGTCTGAATGGTCTGCTCGAGTTTTCAATCGGATCTCAGGTCTTTATGTCGCCACCCAGTTATGGCATCTGGATTCCACCCCGGACAGAACACTGCAGCATTGCCGTGGATACCCAGCTGACCCATTACATCTGTATCCGTCTACATGCCTCGCTGTGTCATTTATTCAGCCAGGACAGCAAAACCCTGAGCATTACCCCCTTCTTAAGACATACCGTGATGGAACTGCTGGCTCAGAAAAAAGCAGGTTATCCTGTTGCACACTACCAGCAGCATCTGCTTCAGGTGCTGATGGATCAGCTGCAACTGGCACCCTGTCATCATCAGTATTTACCACAAAGCAGTCATGCAGTGCTTGAACCCATACTGAAACTGCTGTCCGATCCTGAAAAGTTTAATCTCAGCCTGCAGCAGTTACTGGGTACTTTTCCTTTGAGCGAACGACATATTTTAAGACTCAGCCAGCAGGAGCTGCAGATTCCGATTTCTGAATGGCGCAACCGGGCAAAAATTATTTATGCCATCGGACAGCTGCGTAAAGGCATCAGCATCAAGAAAACGGCCTATGAACTCGGTTATCAGCACAGTTCGAGTTTTATTGAATTTTTTAAACGGCACACGGGGCAGACTCCCTCTCAGCTTCACGAAAACTGATGACAGCACGGTTATGAAAATCTGAATCTGCCATATTCACATACAAAATTCTTCTGAAAGTTCCGCAGGAATCACTTGCCCATCGTGATAATTCCCGATACAACTTGCATGCTGAAATAACAATTTAAATCAGGACAATACTATGAGCACTTCGGTTTACAATATTCCGGTAAAGACGATTCAGGGCAATGACGTCACGCTGAACCAGTACGAAGGAAAAGTACTGCTGATCGTAAATGTGGCATCTAAATGTGGACTGACCCCTCAGTATGAAGGGCTTGAAAAACTGTACACAGAGAAAAAAGCTGAAGGTCTGGAAATTCTGGGCTTTCCTGCCAATAACTTCCTGGCACAGGAACCGGGTTCTGATGCAGAAATTCAGGAATTCTGTTCACTGAATTATCAGGTGGATTTTCCGCTTTTTTCAAAAATTTCTGTCGCAGGTGATGACAAGCATCCTCTGTATACAACCCTGACTCAGGCTGTTCCAGTCCGTACCGGTGAAGGACCGTGGTGGAAAGACCTGGTGGATTATGGACTGACTCCAAATGAGCCACCTGAGGTGCTGTGGAACTTTGAAAAATTCCTGATCAATAAACAGGGAGAAGTCGTTGCCCGTTTTGCACCTGATATCAAAGCAGATGATGCCCGCATCGTTGATGCCATCAATGCTGAACTGGCAAAATAAATCCTGACTGATTAAATAATTCTCATGAGGTGATAATAATCACCTCATTTTTTACATATACATTCTATTTTTATTCATTATTTAAATCATAAGACAACATTCCCTCCTTTCTGCATCAAAAATTCAGGCATTTAATGACGCTTATAGAGCAATATCCTGATAAGAGTCCGATCATGAATACATTTACCAAATCGCTGATCCTGTCCATTTCTGCTGCACTGATTTCCGTTTCTGCATCTGCAGCACCTCAGAGTCATCCGTCTGAACAGCATCATCAGGTTCAGCACAGCACACAGAGTAATCAACACAATCAGCACGGTCAGACTCAGAAAAAATCAGTCCATCCTTCCCATGACTGGAAAGCAGGACAGAAAGTCCCAGCCCAGTATCGTGGACAAGGCTATAAAGTTGATCACAGCAAATACAGAAAACTCAGTAAACCTGGTCATCAGCAGCAGTGGATCAAGGTCAATGGAGATTATGTGTTAACCAGTACCTTAACCCATACCATTATCCGTATCATTGCGGGCTAAACCGTTCATGAACGAAAAAGAGTACACTAAGTGCTCTTTTTATTTATGTTTGTTATGACTTTGCAACTTTAACATTTATCTCCACATTTTAATTCTATAGTCAGTACACAGCAGAGCAACGTTATAAAAGCAGAGAAAGATGAAAAAACTGATTCAGGGTGCATTACTTCCATTTGCGATTTTTACAGCAGGGGTTCTTTTAATTGGCTGTGAACAGGCACGTGAAGCACCTGTCCAGGAAAATACAACAGCTGAACAGTCCGTTTCAGAGCAAACCATGGAGACACAAAAACAGCTGCCAAGTGGCAATATGCTCTATATGATTCGTGACACAGCCGACCTGCAAATGAAAGCAGGACAATATATGCAGCAGCTGCAGCAGACTCAGTCTGATCTTCAGACAGCTGTTCAGAATAAAGACCAGCAGTTACTGTCCACCTCAGCCAGCGAGCTGAAACAGCAGTTAACCGGTTTCAATACTGCACTGGAAAGTCTGAATCTGAAAAGCCAGGAAGTGGAATCCATCCGTCAGCAGATGCTGCATGCCAGTCAGCAGTTACTGAGCAGTTCTTTTTTAAATGGTGATCTTGATTTCAGCAAAATCAACTTTGCCCAGATTCAGCAGCAGATTGGAAGCGTACAGTCAGAAATGCTGAAACTTGCGACCATGCTGCTGCCGCAGGAAAAGAATACTGAGCAGGAAAATACAGCTTCAGCAGAGCAGTAAAGCTGTATTTATTTCCCAGTCAGTCGGCTGATACGGTCTGCATAACCTGCATGTGCAGCCTTATCCAGTTTTTCAAGAATTCTGCGGTCACCCAGCAGTCGGCGCCCCTTGTCCTGTACCCAGGCAGGCAGCAGATGATAGGCACTGTGCGCCACCTGTAAATAATCCGGAACCGCCACCAGCAGTCGGGGTTTAACCAGTACGCCGACAACAGCCTGCGCCACCTGCTCAGGCGTTACCGCAGGAATACCCTGATCTGCGCCATCCGTACCTGAAGACAGTTCAGTCAGGACTTTGGATGGCATAATGGCTGAAAAATAAACTCCGCTATCTCTGTAATCGGCTGCAACAGCTTCAGTCATGCCGACCACAGCAAACTTTGTTCCGGTATAAACTGCTGCACCAGGGATCGCAAAGCGTCCTGCCAGCGATGCGATATTGACAATATGACCCTGTCCCTGTGCCAGCAGGACAGGTAATGCCTGCTGCATGCCATACACCACACCACGGAAGTTAATGTCGATCTGGGCATCAGCCAGTGCAGGATCTTCCTCAAGAAATGCACCCATAGGCATAATGCCTGCGTTATTGACCAGTGCATACAGCTCGCCATAGTAAGCAATCGTCTGTTCAATAAATGCTGCAAACGAAGCCCTGTCTCGGACATCCAGTTCAAAGGCAACTGCACCCAGCTTTTCTGCTGCCTGTTTTGCCAATTGGATATCGACATCACCAATACTCACTTTTGCACCCTGAGCAACCAGGGCCGTGGCTATAGCAAACCCGATTCCTCTTGCACCACCTGTGACTGCGACCACCTTACCTTTCAGTTTTTGTTTTCCTGACATTTTATTATCCTTTTAAACTCTTTTATTTTTACAGTTCTGTCATACAGATACTGATTCCTGTTGCTCTGATGCATGATTCAGGCGATATTCCGCCAGATTAAAAGCACTCAACTGCTCTCTCAGCTTAAATGTCGTCCACGGCCAGGCCACACTGTTACGACCATTCCGATCCAGAAAATAACTCTGACAGCCACCTTTATTCCATACAGTCGACTGTAAGGCAGCCTGAATTTTTTCATTATAAACAGCTGTTTTTTCAGGATCAGGCTCGATGGTCTGAATATCCAGCTCAATCGCCTGCCGCAGCGCATCCATAATGTGGGTCAGCTGTGCTTCAATAATGATGAATGCGGATGAACTCACTGCCACATTTGGACCAAACATCAGAAAACCATTGGGACAGTCGGCGACCATAGTGCCTTTGTATCCTTCCGGACTCCCTTGCCAGACCTCTGCCATGGACTGACCAAAACGGTTAAACACCCGTTTGGCTATCGGTGGTTCTGCGATTTCAAATCCTGTTCCCAGAATAATAATATCTGCCTCACACTGACTGCCATCCGAAGCAATCAGGGTATTTCCTTCCACTTTGGCAAGACCGCTGGCAATGACCCTGACATTAGGCTGTGCCAGTGCTGGATACCAGTTATTGGACTGAAGAATCCGCTTACAGCCAATAATAAAGTCAGGCGTCAGTTTCCGTCTCAGCTCAGGATCTTTAATGGTCAGCTGCAGATGCAGTTTTGCCAGACGCTGAAACTGCTTCATTGCTGTCGGACTCTGGATACCACCATTAATGGTTTCAAAAATGCCATATACGCCACCACGCATCAGTTGCTGAGTCAGCGGCAATAACTTAAACAAAGCCTGAACCGGTTTCGGCAGGTTCATATCTGATTTCGGCAAAATCCATTGCGCTGTACGCTGAAAAACCGTCAGCTGACTGACCTGAGGCTGAATCTGAGGAACAAACTGAATCGCAGATGCTCCCGTACCAATCACGGCAACACGCTTACCCGTCAGGTCAATATCATGACGCCAGCGGGATGAATGAAAAATCTCTCCTGCAAAGTTCTCAATACCACTGACCGCAGGCAATACAGGTTCATGCATAGGACCACATGCCATGATGGAAAACTGTGCTCTGAATTCGCCCTGATTGGTCTGTATAATCCAGCAACCGTCCTGATCTGACCAGGTGGCACTCAGCGCTTCATGCCCCAGACGGACAAAAGGCATGATCTGATGTTTTGCAGCAACATCCTGTAAATAGGTTTTAATTTCTGCCTGGGGTGCGAAAACCCTGCTCCATTTCGGATTGGGTTCAAATGAATAGGAATACAGTGCAGACGGTACATCGCAGGCACAGCCAGGATAGGTATTTTCACGCCATACACCTCCGAGCTCATCTCCTTTTTCAAGCAGAATAAAATCCTCTATTCCCTGCTCTTTCATTTTGATCGCTGCGCCCAGTCCTGCAAAGCCGCCACCAATAATGATCACTTTATGGAATTCTGACGTATTCATTTTATTTTTCTGATCATCCATCTCAGTCAATCCGATCACATAATATACAGTTGGAACAGACTGTCAAAAACGGAATGGATTGTCAATGTACATAATTGTCGTTATATTGAGTCAGAAATGTCTATTTTATTTTCTTGATCATGTCAGATTTATCGTCACTCAGTCGTGCAGAACGTCAGAAAATTCAACTGCAGCAGGACATTATTCAGGCTGCTTTCCTTGAGTTCTCTGAACGTGGCTATCATCAGACCGCTATTGCAGATATTGCAACACGGCTGGGCATTGGTCATGGGACGTTTTATCGTCATTTTCAGAACAAAAGAGATATCCTGGAAAAAGTCATCATTGATACTGTGACAAAAATCAACAGTCTGCTGACCGGTGAAAATGCTCCTGCTGCGGTCAGTACGCTGGCAGCTTATCAGGAACAGTGTGAACGTATTGCAGAACGTCTGATTGCATTTGCACAGGAAAATCCACTGGCACTGAAACTGATTCTGCTCGAAGCAACATCCATAGATGCGGAAATGACTCAGTATGTTCAGAGCATGATTCAGATGTCAGCCACCATCACTGCCCATTATCTGCAAAATGGCGTGGAACAGGGCTTTTTACGTCAGGATCTGGATACCGAAGCCACAGCACATGCCATTATTGGCATGATTACCAACGGAGCCTTACGCTTTCTGACAGCTCCTGATGATCTGACTGCGCTTGAGAACTATGCAGTCTCTGTTATTCAGCTGATTGTGCAGGGAATGAAAAACTGAATATCTGCATAGCCCTGATTTCTATAACCTTTAAAAATTCATAAGTTTACAAATTACTGCTGAACTCTGTCCGGTTTCTGGCTTACATTAAAATCAGAAGCTGTCCGTGACTGCGACAGAAAAAAAGCAGATGAGACGTAAAAATATGAACAATAATATAATTTATGAACTGACACCGATTGAATTCAGGCTCGATCTTAAAGATCCGTTCCTTTTTACTGCACATCACATTGATCATTTCCCTGCTGGAAATGCGCAACTGGGGCCTGTCTCCCCTGCTCAGAATCATGAATACAACATGTACTACGGAGAAACTGTCCCAGGTTTCCCCGAACATCCACATACCGGTTTTGAAACCATTACCCTGGTGGAACAGGGCTTTGTTGATCATTTTGATTCACTTGGAAATGGCGGACGTTATGCTGCAGGGGATGTGCAGTGGCTCAGCACAGGAAATGGCGTTGAACACTGTGAAATGTTTCCCCTGATTCATCAGGATAAAAGCAATCCTTTTGAACTCTTTCAGATCTGGTTCAACTCATCGGCAGAACAGAAGAAACAGGATGCCGCCTATAAAATGATGTGGCGTGAACAGATTCCACATGTATTTGAAACGGATCAGGAGTCCAGAAAATCGGATATTCGTGTCATCTCTGGGCACTATAAAGAGACTGAAGCCATCAGCAGACCGCCTCACTCATGGGCTGCGGACAGTCGTAACAAAGTCAATATTTATCTGCTGACCCTGGAACCCTATGCAGAACTGACCATTCCGGCCACCTCACCCACCTCCAGCCGTTTTGCCTATTTTTACCAGGGCAACACGCTTAAGATTGAAGACCAGGCGGTTCAGCATAAATACCTGGCAGAACTGAAACCCGATACAGAAATTCATTTAAAAGCAGGCGGGCTTGAAGCCCGTATATTGTGGCTGGAAGGTGAACCGATTGGTGAACCTGTTGCCATGCGGGGACCTTTTGTACTGAACAGTGCCCAGGAACTGGACGATGCTTTTCGTCGTTACAGAGCAACCCATTTCGGTGAATGGCCATGGGACAGTCCAGCTCCTGTATTTAACCGTGAACAACCCCGCTTTGCCAGTTATGAGGGAGGTCAGCGTAAAGAATTTCCAGAATCTGAACTTTAACTTTTCAGATGATACGGGTAGTGATTGCACAGTGCATCCTTCCCATGCGCCCACCTTAAATCCTGTTTAAATCTTTGCTGAGCAAATCTGAACTTTGCAGGCAGAAACAGCGTAATCCGTGTTTTTTCAGGTGCAAGCGCTTCTACTGTGGTTTTTTGCAGATATGCTCCCCCTTCAGTTCGTGCAAACAATGTTCCCATCTCCAGATGCTGTTCCAGGCGGTTATCTGTAAATACAAAATCTTTTTCTGCTGAAAATGCAATACAGCACTGATAAGCCTGTTTCAGATTCATATATGCCTGCACATAGGGAATGTCCAGTTCGGCACTTAAACCATTGTCCACGGCATCAGCAACAAGACTGGCTTCTGTTGGTGAGTTTGGTGTTGTAACAAACTGAGACTGACAAGCTGAAAATAAAAAGCAGAACACAGCAATATGTAGTTTTTTATTATTCTTCATAGAGTTTTTCCAGAACTTCTGATTATATTAAAGTCAGTTCATCATTTGAATATGCTTCAGACAACATATAAAAGCGATAATAACTTAGAGTAAAGACCATGCTTTATCAGAATATAAAAGATATTTTACAGGAAAAACGGATATTTTTTTCAGGTAACGGAACATCCAGACATCATGATGATGACGTACTTAAATTTTTCCCAGATTTAAAAATGGAACCTTATTCTGCCATTTTAAGAGGCAATATTCTCTGGAGTATTGGCAGTTTTTCATATTCCTTCAGTATTCTGCCTGCCAATACCAAAATGGGACGTTATTGTTCCATTGCCAAAGGTATTTCTGTCCTGGGGGTAAGGCATCCGCTGGAATGGTTAACCACCAGCAGTTCAACTTATGACCCTAAGTTCCATATTTTCAGCAAATTTCTGCAGGATCACAATTCAGATATTACAGCCATGAATGTGCGACGCCGACCCAGTGCAATGAGAGAGCATGGTCTGATCATTGGGCATGATGTATGGATTGGGGCAAATGCGGTTTTAAAAAATGATCTGATTATTGGCAATGGAGCGGTGATTGCTGCCAATGCGGTCGTGACCAAAGATGTCCCTGCTTATGCCGTTGTTGGAGGAAATCCTGCCAAAGTGATCAAATACCGTTTCAGTGAAGAACAGATACAGAAACTGCTGGAATCAGAATGGTGGAATTACGAATTTCCAGACATCCAGCAACTGGATATCGAAAATATTGACGAATTTCTTGAACAGTTTGCTCGGATTAAAGCCAGCCTACAACCTTTCAAACCTGAACCACTCACAGTGAATGATTTCAGATCGGTCGTAAAATAACAGTCCACTGTCATCCTTTTTTCCACAGCATAAAGGCCTGCTGCATTGCCTGTTTGTCCTCAGGTGATGCTGAAAACTGTTCCAGCAGACTGAAATCCCCGCAATAAGATTCTTTTACGATACGGTCTGCAAGTTCCTCAATCGCTATCCGTCCCTTATTTTTATAATGTTCAGCAACATCATCCTTCAGTCTTATATCCCAGCAGGACACCACGGAACTCATATCCACAGCGATACTGAGATAATATTGATCGTGGTTCTGATAAAGCTCCCAGAAATGAGGCTGTTGTTCGATCAGATTCATAACATGTCAAAAATTCATTGATATTTTCAAGATTATGCTGAAAACAGATCCAGGTAAAATAGACTTTAGCTTATTTTATTTACCCATAAAAAAACCACCCTTTCGGGTGGTTCTTCAATCTCCAACTGCGTCTTACTGAGCGCGGTTTTTGATTTTGCGGATGGTTTCCAGCTGAGCAGCAGTTTCTGCAAGAGCAGCCAAAGCAGCAGCAGCGTCCAGATCGCTCTTCTGATTTGCAAGCAAAGTTTCAGCATTTTTACGTGCTTCAATAATTGCCGCTTCATCAAGACTTTCCGCACGTACAGCTGTATCTGCAAGAACAGTTACAACATGCGGCTGAACTTCAAGTACACCACCTGATACATAGATTAACTCTTCTGTACCATTCTCAAGCTGAACGCGGATTGCGCCCGGCTTAAGTAAAGTGACTAACGGAGCGTGACCAGGCATGATACCCAATTCACCGCCAGCACCTTTTGCGATAAGCATTGTTACAGTGCCAGAGTACAAAGACTCTTTAACACTTACAACGTCACATTGCATAGTCGACATGTGAATCTCCTAAATGAGAGTTGCTAATTAAAGCTTCTCGGCTTTAGCGATCACTTCGTCAATACCACCAACCATATAGAACGCCTGTTCTGGAATGTGGTCGTATTCACCAGCTAGAAGACCTTTAAAGCCACGAATCGTTTCTTTAAGCGGTACAAGTTTACCAGGAGCACCAGTAAACACTTCAGCTACGTGGAACGGTTGGGAGAAGAAACGCTGGATCTTACGTGCACGGTATACAGTAAGTTTGTCTTCTTCTGCCAGTTCGTCCATACCAAGAATTGCGATAATGTCTTTCAGTTCTTTATAACGCTGAAGAACGTTTTGAACTGAACGAGCGATTTCGTAATGCTCAGCACCTACTACAAGTGGATCCAACTGACGTGAAGTTGAGTCAAGTGGATCGATCGCTGGATAAATACCAGAAGATGCGATGTCACGGCTCAATACAACAGTCGCGTCCAGGTGAGCGAACGTAGTTGCAGGCGATGGATCTGTTAAGTCATCGGCAGGTACGTATACCGCTTGGATTGACGTAATAGAACCAGACTTAGTCGATGTAATACGTTCCTGAAGAACACCCATCTCTTCTGCAAGTGTAGGCTGGTAACCTACAGCAGATGGCATACGACCTAACAGTGCTGATACTTCAGTACCTGCTAGTGTATAACGGTAGATGTTATCTACGAACAATAGAACGTCACGGCCTTTACCGTTTTCGTCTTTCTCGTCACGGAAATATTCAGCCATAGTCAGACCAGTCAACGCTACGCGTAAACGGTTACCTGGTGGCTCATTCATCTGACCGTAGACCATTGCTACTTTGTCAAGAACGTTGGAATCTTTCATCTCGTGATAGAAGTCGTTACCTTCACGAGTACGCTCACCAACACCAGCAAACACAGATAAACCTGAGTGAGCTTTCGCGATGTTGTTGATCAGTTCCATCATGTTTACGGTTTTACCAACACCCGCACCACCGAATAAACCAACTTTACCACCTTTAGCAAACGGGCAAAGTAAGTCGATGACTTTAATACCAGTTTCTAAAAGGTCAGTAGAAGCAGCCTGTTCAGCATAAGAAGGTGCCTGACGGTGAATCGGTAAACGCGCTTCAGTTGCAACTGGACCAGCTTCGTCGATTGGGCGACCAAGAACGTCCATAATACGACCAAGAGTCGCTGTACCAACTGGTACAGAGATAGGCGCGTTAGTGTTAGTTACGTTCAGACCACGCTTAAGGCCTTCAGTAGAACCCATTGCAATAGTACGAACTACGCCATCACCAAGTTGTTGCTGAACTTCAAGTGTAGTTTCAGTGCCATCAACGTGGAGAGCGTCATAGATCTTAGGAACGCTGTTACGTTCAAACTCGACGTCGATAACCGCGCCGATGATCTGAATGATACGACCGCTACTCATTGCTGTCTCCTCAATTCAAAATAATGTTAAACGGCAGCGGCACCACCAACGATCTCAGAAATTTCCTGAGTAATCGCGGCTTGACGCAGCTTGTTATAAATAAGTTGCAGGCTCTTGATCAAATCACCAGCGTTGTCAGTTGCAGCTTTCATTGCAACCATACGAGCTGACTGCTCACACGCGATGTTTTCGATCACACCTTGATATACCACAGACTCGATATAACGAACCAGTAAGCCATTTAAAAGCTCTTCAGCTTCAGGCTCATAGATATAGTCCCAACCGTACTGACGGTTAAGAGTCTTGTCATCTTCAGCAGCTGCTAAAGGAACAAGCTGTTCAATCTTCTGATCTTGAGTCATGGCATTGACAAAGCCGTTTGACACTAAATAAATACGATCTAACTCGCCTTTATCAAACGCGTCCAACATCACCTGTACAGAACCAGATAACTGTTCAAGACTTGGTGTATCACCGACGTTTGTCGTTGCACCAAGTACTTTACCGCCGTAGTTTTTAAAAAACGAAACCGCTTTTTGACCAATCAAAGCAAACTGAACTTCAATTGACTGCTCTTGTTGCTGTTGTACGTGTTTGACCACTTTTTTGAACAGGTTAATGTTCAAACCACCAGCAAGGCCGCGATCTGAAGAAACAATGATATAGCCAACGCGCTTCACAGGGCGTTCAACCATATAACGGTGTTTATATTCAGGATTCGCCTGGACCAGATGAGCAATTACACGGTGCATATTTTCGGCATACGGACGGCCCTGAGCCATGCGCTCTTGCGCACGACGCATCTTAGAAGCCGCTACCATTTGCATCGCGCGAGTAATTTTCTGCGTGCTCTTGATACTGGCTACTTTGGCGCGAATTTCTTTTAAATTTGCCATACGCTTAACCTAGTATTCGAAAGCCCTTTCGAGCTTTCGAAGGTTGATTCCGTGAACCAAACCTTAACTATGCTTCAACAGGTTGAAACTTAGTAAGTTTGAGTCGCTTTAAAGCTTTCAATACCAGCTTTGAATGCTGCTTCGATATCTTTATCCCAAGCACCAGTCTCGTCAATTTTTTGCATTAACGCAGCTTGTTCTGAACGGAAGTAAGAAACCAGCGCAGCATCAAATGCAACGATTTTCTTCACTTCAACGTCAGCCATGTAGCCTTCGTTTGATGCATAAATTGAAACAGCCTGATCAGCGATTGAATATGGAGCATACTGTTTCTGCTTCATTAATTCAGTTACGCGCTGACCGTGTTCAAGTTGCTTACGGGTTGCTTCATCAAGGTCAGAAGCAAACTGAGCAAATGCTGCAAGTTCACGATATTGAGCCAAAGCGGTACGGATACCACCAGACAATTTTTTGATGACCTTAGTCTGAGCAGAACCACCAACACGTGATACAGAAATACCCGCGTTCACAGCAGGACGGATACCTGCGTTGAATAATGATGTTTCAAGGAAGATCTGACCATCAGTAATCGAAATTACGTTCGTTGGTACGAATGCAGATACGTCACCCGCTTGAGTTTCAATGATTGGTAATGCAGTTAATGAACCAGTCTGGCCTTTAACTTCACCATTCGTGAATTTCTCAACATAGTCAGCAGAAACGCGCGAAGCACGTTCAAGAAGACGGGAGTGAAGATAGAATACGTCACCTGGATACGCTTCACGACCTGGTGGACGACGTAACAGTAATGAAATCTGACGGTAAGCAACTGCTTGCTTAGACAGATCATCATAAATGATCAGAGCGTCTTCACCGCGGTCACGGAAGTATTCACCCATTGTACAGCCAGAATATGGAGCCAGGTACAGCATTGCTGCTGGATCGGCTGCAGCTGCTGCTACAACAGTTGTATACGCCATAGCGCCAGTTTCTTCCAGCTTGCGCACAACGTTAGCGATAGTCGACTGTTTCTGACCAATAGCTACGTATACACATTTAATGCCAGAGTTTTTCTGAGCGATGATCGCATCGATCGCCATTGCTGTTTTACCAGTCTGACGGTCACCAATGATCAGCTCACGCTGACCACGGCCTACAGGGATCATTGTATCTACTGATTTATAACCAGTCTGTACAGGTTGATCCACTGATTGACGCCAGATTACGCCTGGTGCTACTTTTTCAACAGCATCAGTTAATTTAGCATCAATTGGGCCTTTACCATCAATCGGGTTACCCAAAGCATCTACTACACGGCCTAAAAGTTCTGGACCAACCGGAACTTCCAATACACGACCTGTGCAACGAGCTTTCTGGCCTTCCTGAAGGCTTAAGTAGTTACCTAAAACAACGACGCCCACTGAATCCTGTTCTAGGTTCAGTGCCATACCGTATAAGCCGCCGTCGAATTCGATCATTTCACCGTACATTGCATCAGCAAGGCCGTGAATACGCACAATACCGTCGGAAACCATAACAATGGTCCCTTCGTTCTTAGCGGTCGCGCTGGTGTCCAGATCGCCGATACGCTGTTTAATGAGCGCACTGATCTCGGATGGATTCAGTTGTTGCATTGCGCTATACCTCAATCTTTTATAAGTTCAGTCTTCTTCTATGCAGTAATTTTTATTCAAAAATTACGCAAGAAGACGAGTCCGCATTTTTTCCAGCTTGTTAAGCGCAGAATCATCTATCACTTGGTCGCCTGCACGAATAACCACACCAGCAATAAGCGCTGGTTTAACTTCAACAGAAACGTTTACAGCAGCTTCAAATTTTTTCTCTAAAGCATGTGTAAGCAGTTGTTCCTGTACAGAAGTCAATGGGAATGCCGATTCAATCACGACATCCACAGTATTGTTATTCTGTGATTTGAGCTGTTCGTATTCAGCAGAAATTTCAGGAAGAAGCGCCAAACGGTTGTTTTCAGCAAGCAATGTCAAAAAGTTTGACACAGCTGCAGTTTGGTCTTCGCCTAATACTTTTGCAAAAAGACTTACCTGCTCAGCAGGAGTAAGCTCAGGGCGATTTAAGAAAGCTGAAAATGCATCGTCTTGCACCGCAGCACTGAGCAGTTCAAGTGCTTTTGACCATGAGTCAGTTGCACTTTGCTCAGAAGCGTAAGCAAATGCTGCTTTAGCGTATGGGCGTGCCAACGTCAAGAGTTCAGCCATAATCCGCCCCTCTTAAAGTTTAGCAGCCAGCTGAGTCAGCATGGCATTGTGAGCTTCTGCATCAACTTGCTGGCTGAGAATTTTCTCAGCACCAGTCACTGCAAGAGCAGCAACCTGTTGACGTAATTCTTCACGGGCAGCATTGATTTCAGTATCAACAGCTTCTTTAGCCTGTTGACGGATACGCTCACCTTCAGCAGATGCCTGAGTACGCGCTTCTTCTACCAGTTGTGCACCGCGGCGGTTCGCTTGTTCAATCAATTGAGCCGCTTGCGCTTTAGCTGCATCCAGTTCAGCTTTAACCTGAGCTTGCGCATCGGCAAGGTCAGCTTTCGCTTTCTCGGCTGCATTTAAGCCATCAGCGATTTTACGCTGACGCTCACTAATCGCATTGATTAGTGGTGGCCATACAAACTTCATACAGAATGCGACGAAAATCGCAAATGCAATCGCTTGGCCAATCAATGTGAGGTTGATATTCATTGCTATTCCTCAATAGTTTAATTTAGGAATTAAGCTGATTAACCTACAAATGGATTAGCGAAGATGAAGAACAAGCCAATACCAACACCGATCATAGGCACAGCATCAAGAAGACCCGCGATTAAGAACATACGAGTTTGAAGTTGTGGAGCCAATTCTGGTTGACGAGCAACAGCTTCAAGGAAGCGACCGCCTAAAAGACCAAAACCAATCGCAGTACCTAAAGCACCAAAAGCGATCAAAATAGCAGCTGCAATCGCAACAAGACCAAGACCTAGTTCCATGATAATTCCTCAGAGGTTAGGTTTTATACCAAATTAAATTAAAAAAATTATACCCAACCATCCGTTGACAGTCAGGCAATACCATTAATGCTTTTCGCTTGCCATGCTTAGATAAACGATGGTCAGCATCATAAAAATAAATGCTTGCAGGGTGATAATCAAAATATGGAAAATCGCCCATGGCACAGACAATGCCCACTGGATCCAGAACGGTAATAATGCAATAAGAATGAAGATTAATTCACCCGCATACATGTTACCAAATAATCGTAGAGCCAAAGAGATTGGACGTGCAAGGAAAGTTACCAATTCCAAAAGTAAGTTAAATGGAATTAAAAGCGCTTTAGCAATTGGATTACTTGGGTTAAATGGGTTCAGTGCCAGTTCACCTACAAAACCACTCACACCTTTTTCACGGATACTGTAGAAAATGATAAGAGCAAATACAGATAAAGACATACCAAGGGTAACGTTAGGATCTGTAGTAGGTACAATTTTGAAATACACACTGTGCGGATCCATACCGAACACGTTGCTACCGATAACAGTTGCAAGATGTGGAATGAAGTCCACTGGCACTAAATCCATTAAGTTCATGAGGAAAATCCACACGAAAATAGTGAGTGCCAACGGTGCAATCAAACGAGACTTCCCGTGGAAAGTATCACGAACACTTGAGTCCACAAACTCGATAATCATTTCGATTGCAGACTGGAACTTGGTTGGAACACCAGAGTTTGCAGCTTTCGCCACACACCAGAACAGCAAACAGAAAATCAGACCCAGTCCGATAGACCAACCCATTGAATCCAAGTGAATAGCAGTGAACCCCATCTGTTGAGCTTCAGCACCACTTTCAGCCAATTTCCATGTACCGTCTGGCATTTTGCCATAGGTCATATTGGTCAAGTGATGCTTGATATACTCGGTCGAAGTAAGGGCATGTTCTTCAGCAGCCATAAATCACACCTGGTCAATGTAAAAACTAATAGAATCAGACGAATATCGCGTGCTGCCTGATATCTCGCCTGCTCCTGAAAACCTTTTCAATTTTTGCTGTGTTTATACTCATTTTTGTAAACGGGTTGCCCAGAAAGGCGCAATCCACGTCATTGCTTGTACAAGTATAAAACCACAAAACAATGCCACCGGGGATAACGGTTTCACATTGCTTAAAATTAAAATGAATCCAACAATCACGATCGTAAACTTACCCATCATGCCTCGATACATGTTCGAAAGAACCTGTTTAGATGCTCGCGCGCCTGCTGCTCGAAATGACTGCCAGGAAAAATAACAACTGGCAAGCCAACATATACATGCACCGAGTGCTGCACTGAGAGCCGCAGTCGAGTCTTTCAGGACCCATCCTATCAAGGCTGAAACAGGAATCATTAAGGCTTGCAGGAAGACCAAAGCTTTTGCTAATCGTCGGTCAATCAAGCGACTGGCTCGGCTCATTTATTATCTACTCACAGCATTAATGCTTGACAAGTTTAGCTGGTGATCGTTTTTAATCGCGAGCATTATAGAGTTACCCCCCTGAACATGCAATCTTTTCCCGACCTTAGTCGCGTTTTTTTCGATGTACAGGCTGGTTTTGATATAATCAGTTTCTGTTCATTTTTTGCATTATTTTCGTGCATTCAGTACACACCCCTGCACATGGTCTG
Organism: Acinetobacter chinensis; assembly: GCF_002165375.2. Taxonomy (NCBI): domain Bacteria; kingdom Pseudomonadati; phylum Pseudomonadota; class Gammaproteobacteria; order Moraxellales; family Moraxellaceae; genus Acinetobacter; species Acinetobacter chinensis. Next base: position 167,799 of record NZ_CP032134.1, on the reverse strand, counting down.
CCAGGGTTTTCCATGCTGAAATGAATTCAGTTGATCCGCTCATATTTTCATCCACCACCTGAAAAACCACCGGTGCCAGCTTACCATACTGATTTTTACCAGCATGCCCTTCGGCAAGCAGACACATACGTGGCATCGGGCGGCTGTCATTCAGATACTTGATCTGAGCAATTGAAGGTGCAACATGTGGATCTTCAGTCAGCGCACCTGCAAATTTCAGATTCAGCACACGTTCCAGATACTGATACGCATCATGATATGACCAGTAAGGCTTCGCTGTTGCAGTTGTGCTGTGTTTTTGTGCTGCCTGAAGCAGGTTGCCTGAAAATGCCCTTGCATTAGACCAGTATTTTTCTTTATTTTCAGGCATTTGCTGTGATCTAAGTGCTGCAATAAAGAACGCAATCCGGACAGCATTGTTGGGATCAAGCCATACATGGGTATCCACTGTGTTTTTCAGTGCAGTACCACGCGCACTGCGCTGAGGTAAAGCAGTCATAATGCCCGAATCAAGCAAGGCAACGGCTTTCTGGTTATCACCCAGCACCTTTTCAAGTGGCGCTTCATGCGCTTTTCCCAGCCAGATCACCAGTGAAGCATCCATGATGGCTTTACGGTGCGCAGGTGTCAGTGTGACATCATGTCCCGTCTGATCTTTCAGTAACAGTACCGGCTCTTCCACACCTTTTGTCACTTCCTGTGCAATCAGAAATACAGGATGAGTGGATACCACCAGACTTTGTGCCGATGCAGCCATGCTGAAAAGGATAAGCATACTCAATGCTAAAAAACGAGACATGAAAATAGATCACTGATTAAACAATAGGTGTTATAATATAACAAATCGCTAAAAATACCTATGCCTGATCGAAACTCTGATGGCTTCGTGTTAAAGTTATGGGCTGCATAAAATTCAAATATTCTGTTTTAGAGGTCGTTTATGAGTTCCTGTTCGCACGAACATCACAATGCACTGCATGGCGTACATGACCATCATAATACTGAAAGTCGCCTGACTGAAGCAGAAGCCCTGTGTGCCAGTACCGGTGCCCGCCTTACACCTTTGCGTAAGGAAGTGCTGGAACTTATCCTGAATGCATCAGGTCCTATGGGCGCATATGACCTGCTGGCGAAAATAAAAAGTGAATCTGATCGTCCAGCTGCGCCACCTACAGTCTATCGAACACTGGACTTTTTACTTGAAAAGGGTCTGATTCATCGACTGACTTCCATCAATGCCTATATTCCCTGCTGCCATCCCCGTGAAGGACATCAGGCTGCATTCCTGATCTGTACAGAATGCCGTAGGGTCAAGGAGGCATCTGCACAGGGACTTTTACAACAGATTGATGAAATTGCAACATCAGATCAGTTCAGTGCCCATCACAGTATTATTGAAATTTCAGGAATCTGTCAGCAGTGTCGCAGCAAGCAATAAGCCCCTCCCCTCTGATCAGTCTATCTCAAATCAGTGTCAGAATTGATGAGCGGGACATTCTGAAAAATGTCGATTTTTCACTGTATCCAAAAGAAATTGTGACGCTGATCGGTCCCAATGGTGCAGGCAAATCCACACTGATCAAAGTGCTGCTTGGCATTGTCAAACCTGTTTCAGGTCAGATTCAAAGCACACAGAAACTGAAATATTCCTATGTTCCGCAGAAGTTCAATCCCTCTCACAGCCTGCCACTCAGAGTCTCTGATCTGCTTGAACTTGAACCTTGTGATGCAACCATAAAAGAAGAAATTATCCGGGATACCGGTATTTCCAGATTAATGCAGTCCAAAGTTCAGCAGTTGTCCGGTGGGGAACGTCAGCGTGTCCTGCTGGCACGTGCACTTTTACGACATCCGGACATTCTGGTACTGGATGAACCTATGCAGGGACTGGATATTCAGTCTGAAGCTGAACTGTATGATTATGTGCGCAGTCTGCCTGAAAAATATGGCTGTGCCATTCTGATGGTGTCTCACGATCTGCAATGGGTTATGCAGGGGACTCACCGTGTGGTCTGTCTGAACAAACATATCTGTTGCAGCGGCTCACCTGAAAATATTCAGCAGCATCCAGAGTATCAGGCAATATTTGGCACAAACCGGGTGTTTTATCAGCATCATCATGATCACTGTGCGCATGGTGACAGCGCAACCCCCTGCCAGCATGATACCCGTCCACATATTCACCCAGAACCGGAAGCCTGAGCCATGATGGAATGGTTACAACTGTTACTGCCTGCATGGATTATGGGAACGCTGCTGGTTTTCCTGACCGCCCCTTTAGGTTGCCTGATGCTGTGGCGACGCATGTCTTTTTTTGCCGACACCATGGCACATGGGACACTATTGGGCGTTGCAATTGCAGGCGCACTCAGTCTGCCCCTCTGGACCGGTGTAACGCTGCTGGCACTGCTGCTGGTGGGTGTACTGTGGGTTCTTCATGACCCCCGACTGCCAAATGATGCCTTACTGGCTCTGTGCTCTGCCACCCTGCTCTGCTCAGGGCTGCTCTTTATTCAGCATATTCCGAGTCTGCGTCCAGAACTGCTCAGCTACCTGTTTGGAGATCTGCTGACTATTTCCTGGTCGGATTTACCGATGTTTGCCGGAGTGATCACCGTTGCACTGCTGATCCTTTACAGACACTGGAAAGCACAGATTCAGATTGCTATTGATCCTGATATTGCCATCAGCGAAGGTATCAATACCAAGTTGCAAAGACTGATTTTCATGCTTTTACTGGCGATGTTTACCGTACTTGCCTTACGGGCAGTCGGCTCACTGCTTATGGGAGCTTTACTGGTGATTCCTGCGCTGACGGCAAGACTGCTGGCGCACTCACCAAGACAAATGGTGATCTGGGCATTCATCATTGCACAACTGGGGGTTACCGCTGGTTTATGGTCCAGTGCCGGACTGAACACTTCTACAGGTTTAACCATTGTCCTGACCATGGCAGTTCTGTTCGCTGCTATTTTCACTGTGCAGAAATTTAAAAAGCTGTCCTGAAACTGTTCAGACAGCTTGATCCAGGAAGCGACCAGCTCAGGGAATAAAAATGGACATTCCCATCCGACCGATCAGAAAAACCAGCAGGATCAGGAAAAATATCCGGATAAAACCACTACCATAGCGTAGTGCCAGTGCCGCACCAGTCAACCCGCCGAGCATATTACAGACCGCCAGAATCAGCCCTGCCTGCAATATAATATGACCCGCTGGAACAAAATATAACAGAGCAGCGCACATCGTGCCTAAATTCACCAGTTTTGCGGATGCCGATGCATTCAGAAAATCAAATGCAAATACCTTAATGAACAGGAAAATAAGAAAACTGCCCGTTCCAGGACCAAAGATTCCATCATAGAACCCAATCAGTCCACCCAACAGTACGCCCAGCGCAATTTCTTTTTTACCACACTGCAAAACAGTATGAACCCTGCCAAAATCTTTCTTTTTAAAGGTATAAATCGCGATAAAAATCAACAAAAAGAAAATAATGTAGCGCATCTGATCTTTAGGAATGTAATCCACCAGCATCGCACCACAAAAAGCACAGATAAAGGCTGAAATCATCGTGGGAAGCATCAGCACCCAGACAATTTTTATTTTTCTGACATAGCCAAATACGGAAGAAAACGTGCCCGCAAAAGCAACCATCTTATTGGTTCCAAAGACAGTGGCCAGGCTTGCATTGGGAAAGGCATGCAATAAAGCAGGCAACTGAATCAGTCCCCCTCCTCCGACGGCTGCATCAATCAGACCACCGCAGAATGCAAAAAAACCTAAGCTGAACAGAAGCGTATCCCATTCCATGATCTACACTCATTCTATTTTTACCCCCATTTTCAGGGTTTCTTCAGCAAAATAATAATGAATTTGAGTAAAGTTCAATGGAACTTTATTTTATTGGTGCACCAGACTCAGCAGTCCTGCAGCACAACTGAACAGAACTGCAAATGTCCGGTTCATATACTTCTGCTGCTTTGGAGATTTCAGCAGTCTCAGCACCTTTGCTGCAAGCCCTGTATATCCTGCCATAACAATCAGATCAATAGTCACCATCGTGGCAGCCATAATTACATACTGAATCCATTGCGGTCTGGAAAGATCAATAAACTGTGGTAAAACCGCAAGTAAAAATACAATCGCTTTCGGATTGCTCATATTGACAATAAAACCATTGCCTATCAGCCTGATAATGGATTTCGACTTCTGTTCCTGCTGGATCTGAATATTCTGAACAGGCGCACGCCATTGCATCCAGGCAAGGTACAGCAGATAAAATACGCCGAACCATTTGATCGCCTGAAAAGCCAGAGGCGTAGTCGCAAAGAGCACACCGACTCCCGCAGCAACAATGCTGATCTGGACCAGCAAAGCCAGCTGTAACCCTATCACCGTCCAGTAACCGCGACGAAAACCATAGTTCAGTCCACTGGACATGGACGCAATAGCCCCTGCCCCAGGTGAAACACTGATTACCCAGCATGCCAGCATATACGCCAGCCAGATCTGAAAAGACATAAAAATCGAAGAAAGAACAGGGATTGAAATATTATTATATGACTTTTCATGTTTATGATGTAAAAACTTAGCTCACTGAAAAACGCCATTGGGCTGTTCACTCAGATGATCATAAGGCACAATACAGACAGCCACTCATTTTATATAAGAATTCAGGAGCCATGAATGACAGCTCAAACCGTAATTTTACCGTTACCTTCAAATCATGCCCGTTTTATTGTTTTAAATTTAAAAAATCTGTCAATTGATGGTTTAAAAGAACAGCTCAATGCACTGTTGAGCACCCGTGACCGTTTAATCACTCAGCATCCCGATGCTGAAATTAAAACGTCTATCGCGTTCGGTCCTGAACTCTGGAGCAAACTGCACCAACAGTCACCAGAAGGATTTAAACAGCTCAGCCCCGTTCATGGTTCCTTTGAAATGCCTGTGGTTCCAGCAGATGTACTGATTCATATTGCATCTACCCGCTCTGATCTGTGCTTTGCGATGAGCCAGTCTTTCTTTGACGGTATTCAGGATCAGGTTGATGTGCTGGATGAACGTGTTTGCTTCCGCTATCTGGATGGACGGGATCTGACAGGTTTTATTGATGGAACGGAGAATCCTCAATTCCCAGATGATCGTGGTGAAACTGCCCTTTTAGGTGAAGATGCCGGAATTTTTGCAGATGGCTCCTTTGTTTTCGCACAACGCTACGTGCATGATCTGGAAAAATGGAAAAAATTAAAGGTTGATGCTCAGGAACATGTCATTGGTCGTACAAAACTCGAAAGTATTGAACTTGATGATAATGTTAAGCCTGAAAATTCACATATTGCCCGCGCAGTGATTGAAGATGATGAAGGTGAAGAGCTTGAAATTTTACGTCATTCTTTACCTTATGGTGATGGTAAAGGTGAACAGGGCCTGTTCTTTATTGCTTACACCAAAGATTTAACCCGTATTGATAAGATGTTAGTGCGTATGTTTGGTACCAGTGGTGATGGTATTCATGACCGTTTATTGCATTTTGTTACTGCGGTAGATGGCGCTTATTTCTTTGCGCCGAATGAAGATTTGTTGGAAGAGATTTTGGAATAATGATGTGTGCTATTAAAAAGTAGCTGTTGAATAACAGCTACTTTTTAATACTACAATAGATTGGATCACAACAAACTTAATTTTGGATTTCATCATATCCCAATTGTTCAGTATTAAATTTAAAACTTTTTTCCTGTATATCAGAATCTTTTCCTACACATTCCATAACCTCTTTTTTACTTAAATCTTGGTTAAGCACGAATGATTTGATGCAATAGTTTTTTAAAGTCGAATCATTAATACTATTGAATTTCACAATATCATCTAACATCGGAAACTTCCCCCCCATGCTAATAAAAAGAGTATTTTCATAATTACTTTTTTTATTTTCACCACCAGATAAAAATATTACTTGTGCAGGTCCACCACCTTCATAATCATTAAAATTAACGACTATTAAACTCAACAAATATTCTACATTCCCTATCTTTTTCACAGCTGTCATCAATATTCTTACTGGCTCCTCCCCAGAATAAAATAGTTTGATATCATTTTGGTTATGTGGATAATTATTCAAATTGAGAAACCTATTATTTCCATATAAAACTTTAGAATAAAATGGTAGCACCATTTTTGTATATTCATCTTTTAAAAGATTAAGGTTTGGACTTACCTTTAATTCACTTTGTTCTTGGCTATCTGAGCTTAATACTTTATTTTCTACACTATAGCAGGCAACAAGTGACAAAAAAAATATGATAATACTAATTTTTTTAATGTACATAATAATTTATATATCCTGAATATTTGGTTGATAACCTTGAAGATGCAAATGATTATCATGATCGCTATTTGTAAATGTTACATGAGGCAATTCTCTATCAGGAACTCCTTTTCTCTTCATCACTTGCGAACCAAAAGATTTATAACCAAATAAATATAGAGCATTAACAAACTTAACATTGGCATCCCAATCAAATCTACTTACTTGACTAACAAGCACTGGTCCACCCTTATGACATCCATTTAGTCCCAAATACCTAAAATCACCATTAATACCATTATAATGTGATGAACTTCCTACTGATCTACCAGCCTTATCACTAAATCCCGAACCATGGTAATAACCATAACCAAGAGAACACATTGCACCAATGACTGCTGCAAAAGCATCACCTTTTAAATAGTATCGTTCCCTATTCTCTAAATAAATATCCCATTCATATCCTACTTTACCATCTCTGCTTTTATATGACTTCAACTGACGTTGATCAACTAAATATACGTTTCCACCAACCAATGCATTACCTGATTGCCGCTTTGGAGCTACGATAAACGCTGTTTTTCCAATATTATGAACTTGTCCATTTTTATCATAATAAATATATTCCGCATAACCCGTCGCCGATTTATTCTCGGCGAATTCAAACATGAGGTGCGACAGTTTGAAAAGTCTTATGATAATCAACAAGCTGAGCAAATTTCTCTAATGGTGTAAGCCAATCTAACGCTTTTCTAGGACGAGTATTCAGTGACATGGCAACTTGATTTAAATAATGCTGATCTGCCTGATTTAAATCAATCCCTTTAGGTAAATATTGCCTAATTAAACCATTCATATTTTCGCATGTGCCTTTTTGCCAGGGTGAATGTGGGTCACAGAAATATACATCTATGCCTAAATCTTCTTCAAGTATTTTATGTTCTGCCATCTCGCGTCCACGGTCATAGGTCAACGTTTTACGCAGTTCTGCAGGTAAATATTTCAGAGCTTCAGTTAAAGCCTTGCGCACTGATTCTGCCTTTGCATCAGGTAATGTTGCCAAGATACAGAGCCGTGTATTTCGTTCAATAAGTGTTGCTATCGAACTTTTATTGTCTTTACCTTTAATTAAATCAGCTTCCCAATGACCCGGTATTTTTCTTTCTTGAACTTCGGCTGGGCGCTCATGAATAGTTTTAATATCCTGTAATATAGAATCTTTTTTAGGTTCACCGTTAGCTTTTCGCTTTTTATTTTCATGACGCAGACAGGATAATAAGTCTTTTTTCAACTCACCCTTTGGTAATGCTCGTATCGTTGAATAAATCGTTGTATGGCTTACATTCATTGTTTGATCCAAATCAGGAAATGTCTTTAAACGTTTTGCTATTTGCTGAGGAGACCATAAACAACGGATCGCTTCAACAATAAATTTCCAGAGGATTGAATCGATTTTGAGTTTTCTGTGACCACGTCTACGTCTAGCGAAGGTGTTATCAGAAGCATATTGAGCTTGATAAACGTCATTGATGCTATTTCTTTTAAGCTCACGATAGATCGTACTAGGATGTCTTTTAATGAGTTCAGCAAATTTTCTGGCTGAAAAGCCTTCTTTTCTTGACTCAAGCATTAATGCAGTACGATCTTCAAAGTTAAGATGATGGTATGACAATTTTATATACTCCATAAACCCTTTAAATTAATTAGGTGGTTTATGTCGCACTTCAAGTTTTACTCTGCCCTCTCTCTTTATTTTTCCATCTGAATAGATGTGATATCTAGTTGTATCACTAGTAGCTGGTGCTTGATTAGACACTGTAGTTAAAGGTCGTCCTCCTGTTTCAGTATGCGTATTCTGCTGAGATAATTCAGGAACTTCCTTTTTTGCTTCAGTAGGATTTTGTGGTGGAACTTTTGACTGACTCGTATTATTTTGTGGTGGTATCGTAGTTTTCTTTTGTAAATCCAACTGTTTAGATTCTTTAACGAACCCACTATTTACATTAAAAATAATTGATGACTTTACTTTTACTACGCGAGCTCTAGCTAACTCTTTCTGACCTACTCCAAATCCATAAACAAAACCAACCAACATTTTTAAATTTATGACCCCAGAATTGTTTGTCTTTTTTATGATTTTCCGTGTTCTATAAAAAACTGTAGTTGTTGTATTTGGAACAACTTTACCATCTTTTTTAACAAATAATTGAAAACTATGCACTGGTAGCTTTACTTTCAATGTCTGATTATTTAATGATTCTTCTACTTTAAAGTGATGAATTTTTTGTTTTCTACCATCACCTGAAACGGTTATTTCTATATCCTGACCTATTTCAGCTCTTATATTCTGTTTAACTCCATTACCATCAGCAGTATGCTTTTTTATATTTTCTTTATATGTTAAAAAAAACCCCATATTTGAAATTGGCTTCCCAGTATCACCTTCAACAATTTGTATATTAAAAATCACATCTTTTTTTTCATCAGCAATATTTTTTTTGTCATTCTCTGAACTGGATTGCTCAACTCTAACTTCCTGAGGTGTCTTTGTCGGCTGGGGTCTCGGTTGAGGTGCACTATCTTTACCTAAAGTCGCAGGAATCTTAGAAATTTCAAAATCTTTAAGCGTTGCATTTTGTATTTCTTTTGCCTTTTGAATTATTGTATTTGACTCTTTTCCATCAGCAACTATTTTTATTTCCGTATCAGGATGCCTTACAATTACTGGCAAGTTTCCATTTTCATCACTTTTAACTTTAACTTTTGTTTCACCAGTTACATGCTTACCACTGTACTTGGATACAATAAAAACTTCATTGTTTATCAGTGGATTATCATATTTATCAATTAAACTTATATTAATTTTTCTTGGGCAACAAATTTCCAAATTAAATCCGTTAAACATTTTAATATATTCTTTTACATGCACCCCATTTCCATCTGTTTGCTTTGCATTTTTATACTTTGATATTCCTAAAAATGCACCTAACCCACCGTGTCCCACTAAATGCATTCCAGCAATTGCACCTGATTCCGTTATTTCAACTCCTTGAATTGTTCTTCCAAAAAATTCATTCATATACATATTTCGTAATTGATTACATAATTTAGCAATCCATTCTTTTATTACTTCATATTGTATTTGTGGGCTGTTCAAAAAGTCATTTTTTGATTTTACTCCCCTTTTTCCGGACCACTTCCCGACCCAGTTATTTGAATCAAATTGACTTTTCCAACTTTTATAAATAGGCGTTTCCTTGCCTTCACCTTTAATATCTTCATATGATATTCCACGATCACCTAAGTAATATCCCAAGTCATATAAAGCTTCTTCTCCAAACTGAAATAAACCCATATATCCTAGTTTATTTATAATTCCAGCAGCCCGAATATTAATAGGATGATTAAGCGATAACGATAAATCTGATGTGGACTCCTGGAAACTTACTGCCTCAATAAATCCAGATAAATTAGCATCAAATGTTTTTGTTGCTTTTTTAAATTTAACTGTATTTTTCATTTTCTTATTTTTCCTTATACCAATCATTCAACTTATAAAAATTTAAATTTACAGAAGTTTGCTTCTTGAGATAACTATTCAAAATATATTTAATTTTTTCATTTTTTCCAATTTTTGCACACTTTAAATCCACATCAAACCCATCATTTACTGGGATTTTAACTTCCCTAAAATAAGCATATGCTTCTGAATTATTGTATATCATCCAAATATCACTTTTTTCTTCTTTTAAATACGCATTATAAATCATATAATTTTGGTTATTATATTTCACTTCAGCACATGTTCCTGTTGACATCCACTGGCTATTATTTTCCTTTAAATTCATACTCTTCAACAAACTTAATCTATTTTTACTACCAGTATCCTTACCTAACTCCCAAATATTTAAACAGGATTTATCACCCAATAACTTCACATTCAAAATTGGATAACTCCAACCACCAAAGCATCCTTCACTATTTCCCGCAAAAACATTAATACTTACAGTTAAAAATATAACACCAAGTAATAATCTTAAAAAAGTTATAAATTTCATATTTAATTTCCAAAGCTTTTATAATCTTCATCTAAATTTTCATTTTCAAATAATTCTTCATTTGATAATAAATCGTCATATTCATCTGCTCCACAACAATTTTCATCCGAACTATGGCTTTCCATTATCTTTTCCTCTATCAATAATAATTTATCGACACTGTCATCAGATTTACCTAACAGAAGAATTTCAACATTATCAGGGGTATCACTAAACACCCTTTCTGTGCGTGCATTCTCATCCAAGAAACCAATATATTCTGTTTTTTTAGAATGATTTATTACTTTATATTTAAATCCGTCTTTCAATAGCTCAGTAGAAATAAGGTCTTTGAAATCAAAACGTCTACTAAAAATTCCACTCTCAGGCATCTTCGGTAACTGCGCATTGACAGTCTCCCCACCGACAAAACTATGCTGCCCAGCCTTCGCCTCAAATTTCCCACCGGTCGTAACAAAAACACCTTCTTTATTGATTTTTAATTGTGAACCTCCTGCCGTCAGGACTATTTCCTTTGGACTGATGATTTCAATCTTATCTTCCGTAGAAATCAGCTTGATCACCTTGCGAGCAATCATCTCAATGGCATCATCCTGTGCCTGTAACTCAACTTTGCCTTTTGCTGCAAATGCACTGAATCCTTTTTGCGCTGCGAACAGACTGATTCTGTCCTGGGCATGATGCACAATATTTTTTTGCGCGCTGATATTGACCGACCCCTGAGCGCTTTCTGCAATATCCTGCGATGCCTGTAAAACAATGTCTTCGGGTGTGGTTAATGCAATTCCGGCAGGAGAGGCCAGTAGCATTAAAGCCTGACGGAAAATTTTGCCCTGTTCTATCTTTTTATCATCGTTACTGTTTTCAAGCCCCTGGGTATAACCCTCCATAAACCCCTGTAAGGTGCCAAGAGCCTGCGCAGGATTGACATTCAGCTGACTGCCTTTACTGAAGGTTCCACAGGTACTTTGAAGATCAAAGTCCTTCATTTCGATATTGGCAAGCGCCTTTCCGATATTCTTCAGTGCATTCAGCGGATCTGAATCCAGCTGATCTTTCAGACTACTCAGCTTGCCCTGAATAATGTCAGCTCCATGATCTTCAATATTTTCAATAAAGCTCTTCAGGTTTTCTACAGCACCCTGAGCATTACTGAAACAGTCCAGAACATCCTGGGCTATATCTTTGGAATCTTTTCCAAATTTCTGTATATCTTCGATAAAACTGCCACTGTTTTTCAGTGCTGAAAGTGGATCACTGCTGACTGCATTTTTAAACAACTCCACTGTCATCTGTAATGCATGATCTGTACTTTTCATTTCGAGGGACTGAATCAGTTTCGGCAGCCGATTGATCACACTCAACGCATCTGTCTGCTGCTGGACAGCCAGGCTGCTTAACATTTTCATCTGTTCAGTTCCCTGATTCAGTAAAGACTGAGCCTGTGCTGCTTCGAGGTGATCAGCAACTGCCTGATCCTGAGCATAGGTACTGATAAGCATGCCTTTACCTGCCCTCATTGCTCCAAATGCATCAGTTCTAAGCTCAAAACCTTCCCCTCGCCCATTGCTTATTTCTTTATCTTTTGGATGGCTCAGATTGCCAAGATTCAGCTGTGTTGCAGCATGACTGCTTTGCAACTGTGCGCTGATCTGACCTGCTGTATCATCAAATCTAAGCTGATTGAAACCTGAACCTCCGACTTCAGAAGAGCGGATTCCACTAAGTTTTTTACTGTCAGGCAGCTGCCCCTTGAGGTCAAACATGGTGTGGTGACGTTCAGCTTCATGTATCCGACCCACCACAAATGGACGGTCAACGTTTCCATCAAAAAAGTCGATCACCACCAGCTCACCAATACGGGGATGAAACCGGGCACCATAACCATCACCAGCCCACGGCGTCAGTACATCGACCCATGCCGAATCTGTGTCATTGTCATTTGTTCCTGCTCCGCCATCATGCTGATGATCATCTGCACGGGTAAACATAAAGCGGACTTTGATACGTCCCCAGGCATCCACATAAATGCTCTCCCCCTCGGGTCCAACTACACGGGCACGCTGGGGATGTGCTGATGGTCTGTGAATTAAAGGGTTATATTCCGGAACAACTGAAATACTGCGACGGATCAGTTTCAGTTCACATGCCTGCCGCTGTTCAGCTTTGATATTCCAGTGGCTGACCTCCAGTAATGCAGAGAGTTGTGCGGTGAGATCTTTGGGCAGGTTATTCTGATTAAAAAACTGTTTTCCAAGAATCAGGAATTCACGGTCTACGCTCTCATGCTGATCAATTTCGGAATGACCTGTCAACTCAAACCAGTAGCCAGGCTGCGCATCACGCACACTACTGACCGCAGTAAAATAACGTGACTGTAAATCATAATAATCTGACCATTGCCGATTCAGTTTATCCAGCTGCTGGCGACCTGATTGCGATGCCTGATCATCACCCTTTAAATCTGCTGTCCATGCAGGACTGAGTGTCCATGCCTGTTCCAGATTCAGGCTCTCATTTGCCTGTGAATCACTGTGTAAATGATGACTCAGCAAACCATCAGACTGATCTCGTGTCAGCTGTTCCGACTGCCACCGCTGTGCCTGAACGGAGGAGGACTGTAAACTTCGATGCCCTGTAAAAGACGAGACTGTGTCAGAATTTTCAGCAGCATGACTCCGATGAAAGCGGATATGCCCCCGCTCCAGCGCTGAGTAAGCATTGTTATGATTGAGCAGTCTCAATTTTTGGGGCTGTATCGGAACAGCTGACCGAACCACTTTATGCTGTGCTTCATCCACCAGCCACGAAATCCCTTCACTACGCCATAAACGGGTCAGAAATTCATAATCCGTTTCATTGGACTGCATCACAAATGGACGGATTTCATCTGTATTTTCAAGACCTTCAGTGTCCAGGCTCAGAGCAGCTGCAAATAATGGACTTTTACTCTGCCATTCACTGAACAGTGTTTCACTGATCTCACGGATACTTTTATTCATGAAAACGCGGCTGTTACGACGCTTATGCCAAAGCGAAGTGGCATCTTCCAGGGTCAGTTTGTACAGGGTCAAAGCCCCATCACTCTGCCCCTGACTGACGGCAGTGATAATTCCAGTGGTACGGAACAACTCACCACTGTCTGTGACCTGATCTACAGCAGCCTGCACTGCAATAAAACTTTTTAAGGGGATATGAGCATGGGTGGACAGACAGATAATTTCGGCTTTCAGCCCCTGATTAATAAAATGCTGTCCTTCGATACGCTGTATAAAGACCTGGGCGTTTAAAGTGTCACTGGAAAAAGTCAGATGTAGTGCACGTCTTTGCGCACCAAGCCCCATGCTTTCCAGCATGTTATGAATTGTATTTATCATAGAGTTTTATTGTTGTAAGTAAATCTAATAATTATGGCTGCATTCTATGCAATGTTTTTTAGGTCGTCTAGATATAAATGAATGATTTTAAAACATAAAAAAGAGGAGTATTTCACTCCTCTTTTTTAATTCTGTGATTCAGTTCCAGTTAGAAAGGAACACGTTTGTAATTTCTGTAAGCCGGTTTCCAGAAATTATCTTCAATTGCCTTATGTAACTGCTCATCTGAAATCTGTACTGCGACACCATCTGCCATGGCTGCTTTTGCCACTTTAAATGCAATGATTCTGGAAACTGCCTGCAGTTCATTCAGATCCGGTAATAAGTCTGCCTCAGGATTGTTCAGTTTTGGAGAACAGTCCGCCAGGGCAGTGCTTGATACCATCAGCATATTGTCTGTCACACGGGTCGCACCGGCAGCCACAACCCCCAGACCAATGCCTGGGAAAATATACGAGTTATTACACTGCGAAATATTATGGGTTTCCCCCTGATAATTGACCGGTGTAAAAGGGCTTCCTGTCGCAATCAGTGCTCTGCCTTCTGTCCATTGCAGAATATCAGATGGTATTGCTTCTACCTGAGATGTCGGGTTGGACAATGGCAGGATCACCGGATATTCACAGTGTGCTGCCATCATTTTAATAATTTCTTCGGTAAATAATCCTGGCTGACCTGACACACCAATCAGCACTGTTGGCTTGGCATTTTTCACAACATCGAGTAGTGAAATGTTGCCTTCAACACTTGCCCAGTCCGCAACAGCATCCACTTTCTGAACCAGGCGCGCCTGGAAATTCAGCAGATTGGGCTGGTTTTCTGTCAATAAACCAAAACGATCCACCATATACACACGTGCACGAGCTTCTGCATCCGTCAGCCCTTCTGCCACCATCTGTGCAATGATCTGTTCAGCGATACCACAACCTGCCGAACCTGCCCCCAGGAAAGTAATGGTCTGATCTTTCAACTGCTTACCGGCCGCACGGCTCGCTGCGATCAACGTACCGACAGAAACAGCAGCCGTTCCCTGAATATCATCATTGAAACAGCAGATCTGGTCACGGTATTTTTCCAGCAAAGGCATGGCATTTTTCTGAGCAAAATCTTCAAACTGAACCAGTGCTTTTGGCCAGCGGCGTTTAACTGCTGCAAGCACTTCGTCCACAAAGGCATAGTATTCATCACCACTGATCCGTGGCTGCGCCCAGCCCATATACAGTGGATCATCAAGCAACTGCTGATTATTGGTTCCTACATCCAGTGTGATCGGTAATGTATAGGCAGGACTGATACCACCACAGGCGGTATACAGCGACAGTTTCCCAATTGGGATTCCCATACCTCCTATCCCCTGATCACCCAATCCCAGAATCCGCTCACCATCTGTAATCACAATCACTTTCACGTTTTTACGGTTAATATTATGAATGATTTCATCAATGTGCTTACGGTCAGGATAGGAAACAAATACCCCACGGTGACGACGGTAAATATCTGAAAAACGCTGACATGCCTCACCCACAGTTGGCGTGTAGATAATTGGCATCATTTCACTAAGATGATTTTCAATCAGGTGATAAAACAGCGTTTCGTTGGTGTCCTGGATATTCCGTAAATAAATATGCTTATTGATCGCTTCATTGAAAGAACAGTACTGCTGCCATGAACGCTCGCTCTGTTCTTCAATACTTTCCGTCACATGAGGAATCAGTCCATGCAGATTAAAATTGGTACGTTCCTGCTCTGTAAATGCAGAGCCTTTGTTCAGCAGAGGAAGTTCCAGCAGTGCATTGCCGGCATAATGAATATATAAAGGGTGTTTATTTAAATTTTCGGTCGTCATTTCCATTCTCAGTTCAGTGGACAATGGTTACTGCTTTATTCCACTTTAGTCTTAGACTAGCTTAAGCCTATTTGCAGGCTTACTGGCATTTAGATACGTGATAATGATATGTGCAGTATTTTACACAATGATAACTTCATTGTTCCACAATGCTCAAAAATAACGCTGCCTATATTTTTCAAAGAAAATACCTATGACTCAAAGCCATCAGATCCGGTCTTTTTTCATGGCATCTGACTAACAGAACTGTTTTTTCAATGTTATGCAGAATAAATATTATCCTGTACAAATGCATTCCCCTAAACAGCCCGAAATTTGTTATATTTAGCGTTTTTCTGCGACATTTATTTTTCGACTGATTATGAATACGGCAATCCAAGCAGCTCTCGATCATGCGGTGCAATCCCTTCAGGCTGAAGGTGTACTTCCATCCGACTGGAACAATACAAGTACTTTGACACGTACCAAAGACCGAAGTCACGGCGACTTTGCGTCCAATATCGCAATGATCGGCTCCAAAGCTGCTGCGATGAAGCCTCGTGATCTGGCGGAAAAAATCCTGTCCAGCCTTCCTGAAGTTGCTGATATTTCCAAAGCAGAAATTGCAGGTCCCGGTTTTATCAACTTCTTTTTAAATGCAGACCAGCGTTTTGCTGTACTGAATCAGATTCAGGCACAAAAAGACAGCTTTGGTAAAACTCAGGCAAATGCTGCTAAACGCATTCAGGTTGAATTTGTTTCAGCCAACCCGACGTCAAGTCTGCACGTGGGTCATGGACGTGGTGCTGCCTATGGTATGACCGTTGCCAATCTGCTTGAAGCAACTGGCGCAACAGTTGACCGCGAATATTATGTCAATGATGCAGGCCGTCAGATGGACATCCTTGCGACCTCTACATACCTGCGTTATTTAGAGCTTACAGGTCAGGAACTTGTATTCCCTAAAAATGCCTATCAGGGTAACTATGTTAAGGAAATCGCACAGAGCATCATTGATAAAGATGGCGATGCCTATGTACGCCCTGTTGCTGACGTGTACAAAGATGTCCCTGAAGATGTTCAGTATGCTGAAGAACTGGATGCCGATGGCAACAAAGTTGTCCTTTCAGGCGATAAAGAAAAACATATTGATGGTCTGATTCACAATTCTCAGAATCTGACCGGTGAAGGTTATCGTGTTTTCCATCAGGCAGCACTGCATGCCATTCTGGATGACATTAAAGATGACCTGGGCGAGTTTGGCGTAAGTTTTGACAAATGGTTCAGTGAAGCATCATTAACTGAAAAAATTGATGAAGCTCTGCAGACCCTGGATCAACGTGGTTTCCTCTATGAAAAAGATGGAAATATCTGGTTCAAATCAACTGAATTTGGCGATGAAAAAGACCGTGTAGTGAAACGCCGTAACGGTCAGACTACTTATTTTGCGTCTGACATTGCCTATCATTTAAATAAACTGCAACGTGGTTATACCGATATCATTGATATCTGGGGTTCTGACCACCACGGTTATATTGCCCGCGTAAAAGCTGCCATTGATGCAATGGGTTATGACTCGAAAAAACTGACTGTTCTGCTGGTTCAGTTCGTGAGCCTGTGGCGTGGCGGTGAAATGGTTCAGATGTCTTCCCGTTCAGGTCAGTTCGTGACTTTACGTGACCTGCGTAAAGAAGTCGGTAATGATGCCGCACGTTTCTATTATGTGATGCGTAAATCAGAACAGCACATTGACTTTGACTTAGACCTTGCAGTTTCACAAAGTAAAGATAATGCCGTGTATTACATTCAGTATGCACATGCCCGTGTCAACCGTATGGTCGATCTGAAAGCACCTGAGAAAGGCATTGCTTTTGACCGTAATTCGCCTGATGCCTACGATGTTTCATTACTGAGTCTTGAAGCTGAAACAGAAATTCTGGCGAAACTGGCTGCCTATCCTGAAATTGTCGTGCGTGCTGCCAACAGCTATGAACCTCATCAGGTTGGTAACTACCTGAAGGAACTTGCTGCACTGTTCCATGGCTGGTACAACCTGGATGATGCCAAAGTGCTGGATGAGCAGAATATTGCTTTATCTCAGGCGCGTCTGCTGTTATCAATAAATGTACAACAAGTGCTGAAAAATGGTTTAACATTACTCGGTGTTTCAGCACCTTATGAAATGTAAACCATAAAAAAACCAGAGGAAATCCCAGTGTTTGGAAAAACGCAACGTGGTGTATCAGAACGACCAAACAAACCTAAAAAGCCATTGATTCCTGCATGGTTAGGTACACTTGTCGTCATTCTGATCGTGATGTGTTTTGCAGTTGCACTGATGCTCTGGAAGCCCTGGGAACCTGTAAAGCCGAAGACCAATGAAGTCACATCGACTCATTATCAGGAAGAAACCAACAAGGATTATCGCTTCTATGACCTGTTGCCACAGCAACAGGTGACACCGATTCCTGACCAGGCGATTCCTGAAACGAAAGACAGAGGTGCTGTCGTGATTGTCGAAGCTCCGGACAATACCACTGAAGAAATAACCGCTGAGGGTGATGACACAGCTGCACCTGCACACCAGACCAGTTATATTCTTCAGGTTCGCAGTTATCCTGATCCAGACAGTGCAGATGCCCGTCGTGCGGAAATTATCTTAAATGGTCTGTCAGCTGATGTGATGAAAACAACAGAAGGCGGACAGACCTGGTACCGTGTGATTTCAGGACCATACGAATCCCAGGAAGCAGCCGTACTTGCACAGCAAACCCTGCAACACAGTGGAATCGATTCGATTGTGGTCAAACGCTGATTTTTAATGATCAGAACAGATTTTCAGAACTGAAAAAGCAATCCGAATGGATTGCTTTTTTATTGCGCTTTCATCAATGCTCTTTTAATTCAAGACCTTCTTCCTGCTAAAGCAACGACCCATTTCGGCTGTTTAAAAAGAATATAATTCCCCAGTAAAATACAGGCAACACCCACAACTGCACCAGCATGCCACTGATAATTTTCCCAGACCGTCGAAATACTTAAAGCAACCAGTGGAAACAGCAAGGTACTGTATGCTGCCTTACCCGCACCTATCCGACCAATAAGCACAAAATAAGCAGCGAAGCCAATAATTGAACCAAACACAGCCAAATAACCTAGTGCCACCAGTGCCTGTACCGAAACTTCAGGCAAAAATTCCTGCCCCATCAACGCCGCAATAATCCCCATGAAACCTGCACCGTACAGCATGCCGTAAGCATTGGTACTCGCCACATCCAGCTGTTGTTTCTGATGACGGATACTGATCATATTGCCCAGTGAAAATCCATAAGTACCCAGCATACACAGCGCAATACCAAGCAATGTATGCCATTGTAACCGGGTCGTGATAAGGTCATGCCAGAAAATAGCCACGATGCCGACCAGCCCACACACAGCAGCAGGAACAAAATAAATAGACACTTTCTGTTTAAAGAAAATTCGGTTATTGATGGCATTAAACAGCACGGCCATGGAAAAAATCACCGACTCCAGGCCGCTGTTGATATAAGCCACGGCGCTGTAGAAACAGATAAAATTAAAGCCAAAAACGCACAGCCCCTGTAAAAAACAGTACAGATGATCGGTGCTGGACAGACGTCTTAACCTCCCTGTAAGACATAAAAAGGACATGAGCAAAACTGCCGCAATGGCAAAACGCCAGAACACTCCGACCACGGGACTGAACTGACCATGCTGGGCCGTAATGGCAATCCATGTGGTTCCCCAGATCAGCACCACCAGTAAATACAGTCCTGTATTCATCACTTCATCTCATTTGAACATCTGTCCTAAGTTTGCCCTGTCCGGCTGAATGATGATTTTTCATTTCTGTGCTGACTTATATATTCTTGCGATTTTCTACAGCTATTTTTTGTCTAATCTGATCAATATCGCTAAACTGAATTTTTATGGCTCACTTTCTATACACATCCATGCCGTACCAGACCATTTCACAGTTGCAACAGCATAAAACACAACTGATGGATACCATCCAGATTGGATCAGGTATGCAGATGGCAGTGTGGAATAATCATCATGATCGGGTGCGGGTGTGCAGTGATCATCATACTTTAAGTCTTTATATTCAGGATGGTTACGAAAGTTACCGTAAAACACATTCGGGGTGGAAGAATGGCGGAGGTCCTGACCGTTTTTGCCTGATGCCAGAAGGACAGGATTCCACCTGGGATATTCGGGGCAATCTGACCTTTGCACATCTGTACTACACCGATCAACATTTACGCGATATTGCACAGAAAATATGGGACAAAGAACCTGCCCATATTGAACTGTATGAGCAGGATTTTGGACAGGATGCTTTAATCAGTACAGGCTATCGACAGTTTCTACTGAACTGTGACTGGCAGGACCCAGCCAACCAATTGCAGTTAAGCAGTGCATCTACCTTATTGCTCAATCATTTACTGCAGAATTACAGCAATGTGCAATGGAAATTACCGCGTGTCACAGGTGGACTGGCACCTTTTATATTAAAACGTGTACTGGAATGGATTGATCAGCATTTACAGACAGCGATTACCATTGCCAGCCTTGCTCAACAGGCAGATTTAAGTGAATACCATTTTGCCCATATGTTTAAACAGTCTATGGGCTTACCACCGCATCAGTATGTATTACAACGGCGGTTAGACAAAGCTCATCGGCTGATTTTAAACAGTCGGGATGAACTGACTGATATTGCACTGTTCTGTGGTTTCAGTTCAGCCAGCCATTTCAGTGTGCGTTTTAAACAGCATTATGGTTACAGCCCATCACAGCTCAGAAAAGGGTTTTAATTTATCCAGAAAATTCTGCATCAGATCTGCGACCTTATCTGCATATACAAAAGCCAGATCATGCTGACCATTTTTAATGATCTGCAATTCAGAACTGCTGATTTTTGTATTTAAATACTCACCCACAGCAACAGGGCTGATCGGATCGGCATCACCCCAGATGAGCAATACCGGACAGTCTATTGTATACAGCAGCTCATCCTGCTGTGACTGATGACTGACAAACCAGTCAGGTACCGAAAACGTCTGCTGATAATCCTGACGCCAGTCGGCAACCTCAAATGAACTTAAATCTATCCCTCCTGAAGTGGCAACCAGTACCAGTCCCTTAACCAGCTCAGGCTTCTGCAACGCCGCCTGCACAGCAAAGATACCACCCATGGACTGCGCAATAATCACTGAAGGTGACTGAATCTGATTTAAAACATAACGCTCCAGATCTGCAAAGTTCTGAACATCGACATGTGCAGCATGTCCACCAAACTCAGGGTAGGCAATGACCGTTTTCCCAGCATCAACCGACAGACGCTCCATCACAGGTTGCCAGAAAGCTGTATTTCCCGATGCTCCGGGTAAAAAGATGAAATTCATAGGCTGTGTTATGTTCCACAGGTGTCAGCTGATATCAAAGCTATAACCACTGAGCTTTTGTGCTTTCTGAAAACCAGGAAACTGTCTGATACGGTCTGAGTACGCTTTCAAATGTGTATATTTTCCCTGAAAGCGTTCCTGCATAGCAATCACAGGAAAACTCATCTGAATATCTGCAAAGGAAAACTGATCTCCAGCCGCAAATGTATGTCTGGAAAAATAATCTTCCAGGAACACTATATGTTCTTTTAATCGTGGATTGATAAAACCACCCCGTACACCCTCTGTTATTTTTTTCGCCACAGGTCGAATAATAAATGGAACATGCTTTGGCACATTGCTCATCACCAGTGTCATAACCAGATAGGGCATAAGTGAACCTTCTGCATAGTGCATCCAGTAACTGTACTGCATGGCATCTGCAGGGTTCTGTGGCTTAAATTGATGATCTTTATCATAAGTACTTTGCAGGTATTCAAGAATGACCGCAGACTCGGCAATAGTCAGGTCATCATCTGTCAGTACTGGAGATTTACCCAGGGGATGCACCTGTTTTAACTCAGGTGGTGCAGCAAAAGTCGGCAGACGCTGATAATGTTTAATCTGATATTCAACGCCAAGTTCTTCAAGTGCCCAGATAATACGCAGGGAACGGGACTGTTCCAGATGGTGCAGTGTAATCATTGTTTCTGCCTTGTTTTTTTATCATCTGACTATACCGAATTCAGATAAAAAAGACACTTTGTTGAGAACAAAATGTCTTTTTTATTGCATCAGCATATTTTAAACAACCGTGGTGTTAATTTCCACGCTGCGCAACAGAGTCTTCGTCACCGGCGTTTTCTGGCAGATATCCAGGACTTTCTGATTCAGCTCATCACTTAAAGGATGAAGAAATGAGACACGACGGTCTATCCATTCCTGCCCTTCTTTATTTGCACTGAAGTCCGCCTCCACTGTAAATTCACCCAGTTCAATGCCCTTATGCTGAGCATACATCCGCAAAGTAATCATGGTACAGGAAATCAGTGCTGAACAGAGTAAATCATAGGGTGCAAGCCCTTTGTCCTGACCACCAAAAGATTCAGGTTTATCCGTCATCAGCTGATGTTTCCCACTGTGAATTTCACCTGACCACGGTTCAGGAAGGGTCTGAACCTTCGCATTTGCAATCATCGCCATGATATTTTCCTTATTTTTAACCCGCTGTTTTTCTGTTATTTTCTCTTATGAGGTCAGCAGACTCACCGTTGCTGACCTCATACTGCAATACCGTTATTTTGAAGGACGCATTTTGTCTGGGAATGCCGGTGCTTCAAGACGATCACCCTGATAGTCCGGAATCCGACCAAACCGGGCATCTCCCTTAATCCATTGCTCACGGGCAATGCGAAGTTCGTCCTGAGTCCGTCCAACAAAATTCCACCACAGCAATACTGGAGATTCGAAAGGTTCACCACCCAGCATCAGCACCCGACTGCCAGCATGAATCTGAATTTCTATTTCTTTCAGACCTGGTTCAAGCACAACCAGATTATCTGCATCGAGTTCATGCCCATTAATCACAGCAGTGCCTTCCAGTGCCATAAAACCATATTCATATAATGGGTTCAGTGGAATACGGGCAGTGGTTTCCTGAGCGGCAGTCATGTCCACACCCAGCAGTTCACTGTGTACTTTGACCGGTGAACGGGTTTTCAAATACTCCCCCACCAGCACTGTAAATTCTATATTGTCCTGCTCAACCACTGGCAGTTCTGGATAATGATCGAACTGAGGTGCCATATTGATTTTGTCATCAGGCAATGCAATCCATAACTGTGCAGCATGCATTTTTGTTTCGCTGTCAGGTGCAACCTCAGTATGAGAAATACCATGACCCGCTGTCATTAAATTGACCTGTTTAGGACGGATCAGCTGTTTTGAGCCAATACTGTCCGTATGCATCATCGTCCCTTCAATCATCCAGGTGAAAGTCTGCAAACCGATATGTGGATGTGGTCCAACATCAAGCCCATCCCCTGCCGGAAAACTCACCGGTCCTGCATGATCCAGAAAACACCATGCGCCAATCATACGCTTCTGACGGCTGGGCAAAGCACGTTTGATCACAGTCCCTTTGCCTATTTCTGCCGAACGGATGGTAAAGTCCTGAATAAACTGATTCGCGTATTTCGTGCAGTCATCAGAGCTGGAAATTTCGGTAAAATCTGTATTGGTCATATTGTTATCCTGTGAAATGTCTAAGCTGGCGTTTCAGGCTGGCATGATCACCTGTTTTAAATTCAGTGTAATGATTCAATTTTCATTGACCTATACCTGATTTAATACACTGAATTTCAACTATGGGACAATCAGAGTTTTGTTTTTGTTGTATATGTTCTTTTCAGCGGCAACATACATGATCGCAAATCACTTCTGATCATAACGATCATGCAGTCGCAGGCAAATTATTTTGCTGTGGGAGGTGCAGTATCAATAATCAGGCTCATCAATCTGCGAACCAGTGGCAGGAAAATCAGAACAACAGGATATGCCATTAACCAGGAAATCATCCAGGTCGAAAACCACCGGCTTAAAAAGCCATCAATCCAGCCCAGATTCATCAGCATATTGGCAAATGAAATGGTTCCACTCATCAGACATGACAGTACCAGTGGCATTAACCAGGCCATATATTTCATGGGTAACTTTGGCACAGAACCAAAAATCATTGCACGCTCAGGTTGCATAAAATACTCTTTTAATCATCAGGGTAAATCGTTCAGCTTTCTTTTTTGACCTGCTGTTTCAGGTGTTTCATAAACTGACCAAACTGTGGAAGAAAGTCCTGAAACAGTTCGTGATTTTTATTTTCCAGCATGACTTCACTGAACAGTTTCAATCCAACTGCAAAGGATTGCGTGGTTCGCTCATCAAACAGTTCTGCCTGCTGTAGTTTTTGCAGCACAACAAAAATATCGTCATGGTTGCCGGTGTTAAATTCAAGTTTTTCGGTATAGGTGGATGGATTACCCTGAGCATCTGCAAGGTGTTGTACGGTCACATGGTACTGATGTTGTTTCATGATTTTTACTCTTATAAATCAATGTTCTTTAACAAAGCTTTAAGATTCAAAGCCTGCCAATCTCAACCGCTGCCTGATCAATTTTTTCAGCAATCTGCTGGATCTGTTCAGGATTGACCTGACTGGATTTCAGTTTTAAACGCAAGGCTGTTTTTAAGTTTTCCATAGCTCGATAGATATCGAGCAGCTCATCTTTTTCATGAATATCACGGCGCATCTGCAGTTTTTCCAGCAAAGTCTGAAGTACTTTTTGCTGCTGTTGCAGATGCGTTTCTCCTGCCAGAGTGATGCTGTACTGTTTACGCTCCGCATCTGTCTGCTGTACCGTGACAAACTGCATATCTTCCAGCCAGTTCAGTGTTGGATAAATTGTTCCTGCACTTGGACTGTATCCATCACCAACCAGTTCACTGATTTCTTTAATGATTTCATAGCCATGTTTAGGGGACTGTGCGATCAGGTGCAAAACCAGCAGTTTCATACGCCCTGCTTCGAACAAGCGTCCACGGCGTTCACCATGCTGTTGTTTTTCAATCATGCATTTCTTCAAGTTACAGAATGACCATTAAGATATATCTTAATATATCTTTTGTAAAGTTTTCCTTTCCAATCGAAACTCAAAATTTTGTTTTATATTGAATATTATTTTCATTCTTAAAAGTTAAGATATAAAAAAAGAGCGTTTAGACGCTCTTAAAAATTATCTTCGTCAAAGCGATCCTGGTCTATTTTATAAATATGGAAGCTTCTTTCAATTTGTACACCTAAACCAAATTCAATCATTAAAGATGTTAATTTATCACCATCAATTAAAACAATTCCTGATTTTTTAGCTGATTCAATAGCCTCTTTACTAAAACTGGAAGTTGTAATAAATACACCCTTCTTTGCAACCTGATCAGCTAAAGCGCCTTTGAATTGTTGAATATCGGGACGCCCAACTGTATTTTCCCAACGCTTCGCCTGAATATATATTTTATCCAAACCCAAACGATCTTCACTAATGATACCGTCTATTCCACCATCGTTGGTTTTACCAATGGCTTGAGCAGCATCTTGGTGTGAACCGCCGTAACCCATAGCTACTAAAAGATCGACAACGAGTTGTTCAAAAAAAATGGGGGTATTTGATTTAATTTTTTCTAATAATTCATCTTTAATCGATTGATTAAGTTCTTTGGAAGCTATTTCAATACTTTCTTCCGGTGTTTGTATTGATCGATAATGTTCCAAATTATCAATATTTTCCAAATTTTGAGCACTGATACTATCTTCTTGTTTTTTTCCAAACTTAAAGTCATTAAATCCATCAAATTGAGATAAAAATTCATTAGTAATGATATTCAATTTTAACAAATCAATTGTTTTACCTAAATCGCTAATTTCACAATATGCTCTTTTAGGTTGATAAATCAAACCTGCTTTTACAAGATATGTTTTAGCCCAGGATACTCTATCCTTAAATATATTCTTTCCACTTGCTAGAGTCTTATTTAGTTCAGCCTCTGGTAACTCTGATCTCTCTGCTAAGATATTTGCTGCCTCAGAGATTTTTATCGGCCTATCTAACTCTGATAATAACTTCATTAATGGAAGCATCAACTGATCATATGTAGGCAAAGACATTTAACCCGCTCTTTTTTAAATAATATTTTTATTGAGTATAAACAAAAAAAGAGCGCCTAAGCGCTCTTTTTTATAAATAATTCTCTTAGCTGCCGCGAGCATCTTGCACAAAATTCAAAAGCAGTGCTTTGAATTTTGCGCATGGCGTAAAACTAGCTAAAAGCTATTTGCTTTTATAAATTTCAGCTGCCGCGGGCACAGCCCTTGGCGTAAAATCAGCAAAATGCGTTGCATTTTGAAAGCCCGTACTGCCGCGAGCATAGCCTTTGCCGTAAAACTAGCATGAAGCGATGCTTCATGAAAGCCCAGTTTTACTCCCATTCAATCGTAGCAGGTGGTTTAGACGAAACGTCATAAACAACACGGGATACATCAGCAATTTCATTCATGATACGTGTTGAGATTTTATCAACAAGATCATAAGGAAGATGTGCAAAACGAGCTGTCATAAAGTCAACCGTTTCAACCGCACGAAGTGCAATCACCCATGCATAACGACGACCATCACCCACTACACCTACTGACTTAACAGGCTGGAATACAGCAAAGGCTTGAGCAGTTTTGTCATACCAGCCGCTTGCACGAAGCTCCTGCATAAAGATGTCATCTGCAAGACGAAGAATATCAGCATATTCTTTTTTCACTTCACCAAGAATACGAACACCAAGACCAGGACCAGGGAACGGATGACGGTAAAGCATTTCAAATGGTAAACCTAAAGTTGTACCTAAACGACGTACTTCATCTTTGAACAAATCACGGATTGGCTCAACCAGTTCAAATGCTAAATCTTCCGGTAAACCACCTACGTTATGATGTGATTTGATCACATGCGCTTTACCATTTTTTGTCGCAGCAGATTCGATCACGTCAGGATAAATCGTACCCTGCGCAAGGAAGTTTACACCATCAAGCTTACGTGCTTCTTCAGCAAAAACTTCGATGAACTCACGACCAATAATTTTACGTTTTTTCTCAGGATCAACTTCACCCGCAAGCGCAGTCAAGAAACGCTCTTCAGCATCAGCACGAATCACACGGATACCCATGTTTTTCGCAAACATGTCCATCACTTGCTCGCCTTCGTTCAAACGAAGTAAACCATTGTCTACAAATACACACGTCAATTGATCGCCAATCGCTTTATGTAAAAGCGCAGCAACAACAGATGAATCCACACCACCTGAAAGACCTAAAAGAACTTTTTGATCGCCGATTTGCTCACGTAATTGTTCAACACGTAAATCAATGATATTTTCAGAATTCCATAAATTACGGCAACCACAGATTCCATGAACGAAGTTAGATAAGATCTCAGCACCTTTTGCAGTGTGCGTTACTTCTGGGTGGAACTGGATACCATAGAAACGACGTGCTTCGTCAGATACCATTGCAAATGGGCAACTTGGCGTGCTTGCAGTAACTTGGAAACCTTCAGGAATGCGCGTTACTTTGTCACCGTGGCTCATCCACACTTTTAGTTGGTCTTTGTTATCTTCAAGATCACCGATCAATTTATCACGAACTTGAATATTAACTTCTGCATAACCAAACTCATGCACATCACCTGGCTCAACCTTACCGCCAAGCTGTTCAGACATGGTTTGCAGACCATAACAGATACCCAGTACAGGTACACCCAAGTTGAACACAACTTCTGGCGCACGTGGACTGCCTTCTTCATGCACACTTTCTGGACCACCGGAAAGGATGATCCCGTTTGGGTTAAATGCACGAATGTCTTCTTCAGACATATCAAATGCATACATTTCAGAATAAACACCAGCTTCACGTACACGACGTGCAATCAACTGGCTATATTGAGAACCGAAATCCAGAATCAGGATGCGATCTTCAGTAATTTGGGTATTGGTCGTCATGATATACAACTATGCAGGCAAACGAATATAAGCGCGACATTTTAACATTTTTCTGGGCAGGACGCACTTTATTCAGTCGGGTGATGTTTCACTTTATAAGTGATTTTATAAACTGATTGAAAATAAAAAATTTATTGCTGTATTTTCACCGCGATCAATTCATCCAGAGTCAGCGTCTGAAATACATGGTTCAGATGTTCTGTTCTTTCATTATGAATCATTGTTTTAATCCGGCTGTTCCATAAAACAGCAAAAGCCAGGCAGATGCCTGGCTTTACTCATCGGTGATCAGTTATTTTCAATCATATGATCAAGACTGAATTTACCTGCACCATGCAGCATCAGGAAGAACAGACCACCGGTCATGGCTAAGTTTTTCATGAAGTTGATTGCATCATCCGCGCCACCATGAAATAAAAATGCGGTGATTAAGCTGAATACAGCCAGACCCAGTGCTGCAAAGCGTGCCTGAAAACCAAACAGCAATGCCAGACCACCACCCAGTTCCACTAGAATCGTCACTGGCAGCAATGCAGCGGGAACACCCATCGATTCCATATAACCTGCTGTCGCGGTATAGGCAGTAATTTTCCCCCAGCCCGCGACAATAAAGATATATGCCATCAGGATACGGGCAACCAGGCTGATCACAGCATTGATTTGAGGTTGTTCACTCAGATTTTTAACAACAACATTTGGATTTAACATGTTCGGACCTTTTTTGAATATTGTTCAGAAGATGTGCACAGATTAAGTCGTTTCTTATTGGTGTTAAATATGGTTTTTTAATACCCATCATTCCATTTTTGCAACAGACTGCCGATAAATTAATTACGTTTTAATACTGACTTTAAAAGCACAGACTGATAGCATCTGAGCACTATTTTATGCACTCAAGACTCATGGAACTGATTGATTTTATCTTACATGTTGATGACCATCTGCTCGAATTTATTCGTAATTATGGCATTTGGATTTATGCAATTCTGTTCCTGATTATTTTTGTCGAAACAGGTCTGGTGGTCATGCCATTTCTGCCTGGCGACAGCCTGCTTTTTGCAGCAGGCGCACTTGCAGCGTCCACTGGTGCAATGGATCCCGTCATACTGATTATTCTGCTGTTTATTGCTGCTGTCCTTGGGGATACGCTCAATTACCATATCGGGAAATATATTGGTCCACGGGTGTTTGAAATTGAATCCCGCTTTATCAATAAGCAGCATTTAATCAAAACCTCACAGTTCTTTGAAAAACACGGCGGAAAAACCATTATTTTTGCCCGTTTTATTCCCTTTGCCCGCACCTTCGCCCCTTTTGTCGCTGGCGCAGGCAGCATGAACTACAAATATTTTCTGACTTATAATGTGGTAGGCGCAATCTGCTGGGTCGGCTCTTTCATTATTCTGGGTTATATGTTTGGTAATATGCCTATTGTGAAAGACAATTTCACTCATTTAATTTTCGGTATTATTATTTTAAGTGTGCTGCCAGGCGTGATTGGTTTTCTGCGTCAGAAATTTTCTAAAAAATCGACCTGAGTAGAACAGGTCTCAGAAAAAACGGAACATCACCGGTAACATACAGATGATCAGTAACAGTGCCGACCCTTTATACAGCAGGTCGGCATTTTTTTGCTGGTATTTTCCTGCAAGTATCGCCTGTCCAAACAGCATCCAGAAAATTGCTGTCGGTAACAGCACCATACAGAAAACACCCAGTACCAGTAACGTAACAGCTGGAGAGTCCCAGGCGGTCTGAGGAAAAATCCCTGCTGCAAACAACAAAGATTTCGGATTTTTCATGGTTGCGAAAAACAGCTGCTTTGGACGTATCGCAGTATATTTCTGATTATGGTGCTGTAACTGTGATTCTTTCCATAAATGAAAAGCCAGCCAGATAACGTAAGCAGCACTCAGTACATGTAAAAGTGTAATAAAGTGAGGCCAGATAGGTGCTGTCAGGTGAATAACCAGTGCCCACAGACTGATGGAATACAGATAACCCATCATTTCAGCAGGAATAAACAGACTGGTGCGGGCAATACCCTGTTGATGTGCAGAACTTGCAAGTAAGGCATTGGTCGGACCTGGAATCATCAGAACCGCGAAAACAGCCAGTACAAAAAGCCAGTTCTCAATCATAGACACCTGTTTTACCAAAGGAAAAGAGTGACACACCTTATACGAAAAAGATAAATTCTGCCAAATAATTCAAAGTCCAAAGATGACCTGCTGCGCCATTATTGAGACTTTATTTTTTATAATTCTTTATTATTTAAATATTTTTTTTGAAACATTTTGCTAAAATTTCATTCAGTCATAACCGCTGAAAAACCGCAGTCATGACTGAAAACTGACTCATGAAGCCTGCTTAATCCGGACAATAATTGGGCAACCTTTAAATTTTGCTGCCTGAACCACCGCTTCCTGTTCACCCAGCAAACGTGCTTTTTCAGTGTTTTTCGTGTTGGATGACTGTCCCATATTGACCGAAATACTTGGACCGATCCCCCAGCCACCACGACTGCCCCAACCACCACCAAGCCCGACACCTAGACCGACTCCAGTACGTTTAGGAGGCTGAACCCCATTATCCAGATGCTGCTGAATACGGTTATATTCACTTTGCAGCTGCGAACAGTTCAGTGCCTGATACTGTGTCGGTGACACATAAGTCGGTTTAACCGTTGTTGCGCAGGCACCGAGCAATAGTGTGCTGCCAGCCAGCAGACTGAGGTAAATTGTTTTCATACTCTTATTCCAGCTTTATTTCTGTTCTATCTCATTGAACAATGACTGATAGGCCTGCGTCAATTTATGATCTGTTGCAAGATGAATGAGCGGTAGATTTTTATGATGAGATTCTTTCATCAGTACTGACGGCGGCAACATATGATTCAGTACCGGTAGACCTTCATCCTTTAACTGCTGTACCACCTCACGCGGCAGTTTTGCCTGTCCCTGGAACTGATTGACCACAATCCCTTCAATTTCAAGGCGGTCATTATGATCATCCTGGGTTTCCAGTACATTCTGAATCAGAGTCTGCAGTGCACGTTTAGAGAACACATCACAGTCAAAAGGAATCAGCACCCGATCTGAAGCAATCAGTGCGGACAGTGTGAAAAAGTTGAATGCTGGCGGAGTATCAATAAAGACACGGTCATATTTACCTGCCAGCTGTTGTAAAGCATCCCGCAGTTTATAAATCTTATGTTTGGACTCGAGTGCATGTGCAAGTGATCCGAGATCCGGACTGGCAGGAATTACATCCAGGTTTTTAAAAGGTGACTGATGCACATAATCCTCAAGACCACGGGATCTGTTTTTCAGAATCGAACCAATCGCATTGCCCAGCAGCCCCTTGCTCTGTCCTGTGCCCAGCACTTCTTCAAAATAATTCTGAATATTCGGTTCCAGTGCAGGCTTGTCCACATTGTAAGTGGCATCATCACCCAGCAGGTACTGACTTGAGTTTGCCTGTGGATCAAGATCAATCACCAGGGTTTTCAGCCCCTGAAAAGCGCTGATCGCAGCCAGATTAACTGTAATGCTCGACTTACCTACTCCACCTTTCTGGTTGAAAACCACGCGTGTAAGCATTGGAACCCCTTATTTCAATTATATTTATATGCGAAAAAGCAGTTTAACGCAGAACTGCTCCATACTCGAAAAAAATGTCTGACAATTAACCAAAATTTGGTTTAATCATCACCAGTCCAATAATTCCCAGCATAGCCACAGCAGCAAGAAACAGCCCTGCTCTGCGCTGTGCCAGAAAAACCGTATCTGTTTTACGGTATGCCTTACTTAAAGAAGACAATAACACTGCAAACAGAATAAGTTTGGCATAGAACCAGCTCTGGACTTCAAAATTTTTCAGATAAAGCAACACAATCCCTGTCAGGACAAGGACGGTCATGGATGCATGCTGAAGTGCAACAAAAAGCTTACGTCCTGCCGGATTAGGCAAATGCCCCTGCGTGCCTTTAAATAAAGTCAGTGCCCGTGCAGCAATAACTATACAGACCACAACCACAGCAAACAGGTGAATGGACTGAAGCGTCAACTGATAATTTTCCATCTGTCAGCTACCTGTTACGCTTTTGGCGCATGTGCGCAGTCTGGGCTGGATGTATCCTGTCCCTGCCATTCGGCAGGTAAAAATGCATGAATAGCCAGTGCATGTATCAGCCCTGCTCCAAGCAGACCTTCAGCTGCTGCATAGACTTTCTGGTGTCTCTGTACCAGACGCAGTCCATTGAAAGCATCACTGACCACAACCACTTTAAAATGTGATTCCTTTCCAGGGAAATATCCACCGTGACCTGATGATTCATTCACTACTTCCAGATGTACCGGAGAAAATGAAGATTGCAGACGTTCTGTCAGTTGCTGTTGCAGACTCATGGCAAAGTCTCCTGAAAGTTAAAACTGAACTGATTATACCTGTTCTGCTCTGTCTTTTTGCTGTTTAAAATTAAATCATTAGCGTAACAACAGAGTACCTCCATGCCAAAAACAGCTCAAAAACTCTCATTTTTCAGCATAAGTGTTTTTATTTTATTCAATTGATCCAAGTTTTTTCATAAAGTTATTGACCCTGTTTTTACATAATGTATTATACACCGCATGCGGGAATAGCTCAGTTGGTAGAGCATAACCTTGCCAAGGTTGGGGTCGGGAGTTCGAGTCTCCTTTCCCGCTCAAAATTTTTTCATTTGGTTTTTTATTTAAAAAACTGAACAGACTCCGCGGGAATAGCTCAGTTGGTAGAGCATAACCTTGCCAAGGTTGGGGTCGGGAGTTCGAGTCTCCTTTCCCGCTCCAGATTCTAAAAAAGCCCTGATCGAAAGATCGGGGCTTTTTTTATGGTTGATCTGAACGGTCTTTTTGAAAAAATTGTCGATAATATGTTTTTTCAGATCAATCCTGACCGCTTTATCTATCTTTGAGCCCTGCCTGAATCATGCAGTAAAGTCGCCTCTGTATCATCTTTCTGATGATAAGATCATCATCCTGTGATCAGCTGCCTGTTTATTGGACAGCTTTCTCTGTTTTAAAATTTACACCCCTTTTCAAGTTTTAACGGGGTGTGTATAACAATGAACCAATAGAGAAAACCAAGAAGCATAGGAAAATTTCGTAAAAACACGTTAAACTATGCGCCAGTCAATGCAGTTAATATGTCGCTTGAGACAGATAAAAAGGTGAAAATTGATGCCGCTCAATACAGTTGAAGAACTTGTAGCAGACATCCGTGCAGGGAAAATGGTCATCCTGATGGATGATGAAGACCGTGAAAATGAAGGCGATCTTGTGATTGCTGCTACGCATGTCCGCCCTGAAGACATCAATTTCATGATCACTCATGCACGTGGACTGGTTTGTCTGACTTTAAGCCGTGAACGCTGCCAGCAACTGAACCTGCCTTTAATGGTCGACGCCAACGGCGCACAGCATGGTACAAATTTCACGCTTTCCATTGAAGCAGCAAACGGCATTTCTACAGGCATTTCACCTGCTGAACGTGCTCATACCATTCAGACCGCTGTAGCGGCACATGCTAAACCGGCTGATATTGTACAGCCTGGACATATTTTTCCATTGATGGCACAGCCTGGTGGTGTACTGCACCGTGCAGGACATACCGAAGCCGGTTGTGATTTATCACGCCTGGCTGGACTTGAACCTGCTTCAGTGATCTGCGAAATCATCAATGAAGATGGTACAATGGCACGTCGTCCAGACTTGGAAGTTTTTGCTGAAAAACATGGTCTGAAAATTGGTACCATTGCAGATCTGATTCATTACCGCATGACCAATGAACAGACTGTGGAACGTATTGATCAGCAAAGTATTGACACAGAATATGGTGCATTTGAACTGTACCGTTACCGCGAAGTCGGTAACCCGGACATTCACCTGGCACTCGTGAAAGGCGAACCGAAAGAAGGCATCACCACTGTACGCGTTCATGGCTTCAGCCCTGCACGTGACCTGTTAAAACTGAATAAACAGGAAGGTGAACCGGCCTGGAATCTGGACCGTGCACTGAAAACTGTTGCTGCAAGCGACCGTGGTGTGCTGGTATGGATTGGTCAGCGTCATCTTCAGGACCTGGGTCCTGCACTGGACAGTCTGACTGCACCGAAGAAAACCAAATCGAGTGCGGCACTGTCTCAGCAGTATCAGACCATTGGTGTTGGCGCACAGATTTTACGTGATTTAGGTGTTGAAAAGATGAAGCTGCTCAGCTCACCTTTACGCTTCAACGCTCTATCTGGATTTAACCTGGAAGTGGTGGAATATGTCACCGCTCATCAAACATCTGAAAAATAATCGAGGTTGCTATGGCGATTCGCCGAATTGAAGGTTTATTACATCTCGCGAGCGAAGGCCGTTACGCGATCCTGGTTGGTCGTTTCAACAGTTTTGTTGTTGAACACCTGCTTGAAGGTGCAATTGATACACTGAAACGTCATGGTGTGTCAGAAGATAATATTGAAGTTGTTCATGCACCAGGTGCATGGGAACTTCCTGTTGTCGCTAAAAAACTCGCAGCTGCGGGTCGTTTTGACGCAGTGATTGCATTAGGTGCAGTCATTCGTGGCAGTACGCCGCACTTCGACTTTGTTGCCGGTGAATGTGCCAAAGGTCTGGGCGTTGTTGGGCTGGACACTGGCTTACCGGTAATTAATGGCGTATTGACTACGGACAGTATTGAACAGGCGATTGAACGCTCAGGTACAAAAGCAGGTAATAAAGGCAGCGAAGCTGCACTTACTGCTATTGAAATGGTTAACTTGTTAAAGGCTATCTAAAGCATGTCGCAAACACTCCAGGCAACCTATGCAGCAAAACGGAAAGCACGCCGTTTTGCCGTACAGGGCATTTATGAATGGCAAATGAGCCACAATCCTGTACATGAAATTGAAGCCCGTACCCGTGCTGAAAATGCCATGCACAAAGTGGATCTTGGCTATTATCATGAACTGCTGACCCAGGTGGTTGCCAGCACTGAAGAACTGGATGCTCTGCTTGTTCCTGTTCTTGACCGTGAAGTTACAGCACTGGATGGCGTTGAACTTGCAACGCTCCGTCTGGGTGCTTACGAACTGAAAGAACATCTGGAAATTCCATACCGTGTGGTACTGGATGAATCCATTGAACTGGCGAAACACTTCGGTGGTGCAGACAGTCATAAATACATCAATGGTGTACTTGACCGCCTTGCAACATCACTGCGTGCAGCAGAAAAACAGCAATCCAACTGATCCGAAAGATTGCTGATGGCTGAGTTTTCAATTATAGACACCTACTTTAAACAACATCACAACAGTGGTGCTGATCTTGGTGTCGGTGATGACTCAGCCCTGCTCACACCACCTGCAGGACAACAGCTGGTGATCTGTGCAGATACACTGGTTGCCGGTCGGCATTTCCCTCTCGATACTTCCGCACACGCCATTGGCTGGAAATCTGTTGCTGTCAATTTATCTGATATTGCCGCAATGGGTGCAAAACCACACAGCATTTTACTGGCACTGAGCTTAGACCATATTGATCACGAATGGCTGAAAGGTTTCAGCCAGGGTCTTTACGACTGCTGTAATCAATATGGTGTAAGCTTAATCGGTGGAGACACTACCCAAAGCCCTCATCTGACCATTTCTGTCACTGCCCTCGGCTGGATTCAGCAAGGTCGTGCTGTACGGCGTTCCGGTGCAAAGCCTGGCGATCTGATCTGTGTCAGTGGCACACTTGGTGATGCGGCATTTGGATTACAGCATCTGGGGCATCCACTGCAGCAGCGGCTGGATTATCCAACTCCTCGCTGTCAACTGGGCTTTCAGCTTCAGGGACTTGCCTCCAGCATGATTGATGTCTCTGATGGTCTGGCTCAGGATCTGGGGCATATTTTAAAAGCATCCGCATGTGGTGCAGTGCTGGAACTGACCCAGTTACCTGTTCACACGGAAATAAAAAAATTACAACACGAAAAGCAGTGGCAATATGCGTTGGCGGGTGGCGATGACTATGAGTTATGCTTTACAATCAACCCGCAGAATTATGAAAAACTTTTGCAACAACAATTAGATGTCAATATTACGATAATTGGACAAATTACCAGTAAATTGGGATTAACTTATCAGCAGAATGGCATAGATTACTCCATTCAATTTCAAGGGTATCAGCACTTTGCATAAACCACCCATCAACTTCCGCAGTATGAACTGGTTCGACCGCTGTGTCGTATTCAGTGGTGTCGGTTTTGGTTCTGGTCTTGCTCCAAAAGCACCGGGTACCTTTGGTTCAGCTTTTGCCCTGCTGTTTATTCCTTTATGGCTTGCTTCCGGATTTAAACTCAGCGTACTGCTGATGATCCTGATGTCCTTTAGTGGTATTTACATTTGTGACCGAACCGCTAAAGTCATGGGCGTTCATGATGATGGCCGAATTGTCTGGGATGAATTTGCAGGACAGTCCATCACATTTTTACCCCTGATTTACATGGGAATAATGAACTGGATGTGGGTACTGGTAGGATTTATTCTGTTCAGACTGTTTGATATCTGGAAACCCTGGCCTATCCGTGTAGCTGACCAGCAGGTCGGTGGCGGTTTTGGCATCATGCTTGATGACATCATCGCGGGTATATGGGCTGCACTGTGTATCTGCATTTACTTATATTTTACTATTGCTTAAACGTTGTACCTGGAAAAATACATGTCAACTAACGTTATTATTCTTGCCGCTGGTAAGGGAACGCGAATGCGCTCCAGCTTACCCAAAGTATTACAACCACTGGCGGGTCGCCCTTTACTTGGTCATGTGATCGAAACTGCAAAAAAACTGAACGCAGATAATATTATTACGATTTTTGGACATGGCGGTGAGCTGGTACAACAAGCCTTTGCCACAGAAAATGTACAATGGGTTGAACAGGCAGAACAGCTGGGTACAGGTCATGCTGTTAAAGTGACTTTACCGGTCTTACCTGCAGATGGCATTTCTCTGATTCTGTCTGGAGATGTTCCATGTATTACCCAGGACACGCTTAAAAAACTGCTGGATGCCTCCACCTCTACAGGTATTGGTCTCGTGACCCTGACGGTCGCAGATGCAACTGGCTATGGTCGTATTGTACGTGAAAACGGCAAAATCCAGGCTATTGTCGAACATAAAGACGCGTCTGAAGAACAGCGTAAAATCAAAGAATTCAATACCGGAATCTATGCGGTCAGTAATGCAAAACTGCACTCATGGCTGCCGCAGCTGTCCAACGACAATGCTCAGGGCGAATATTACCTGACTGATATTGTCGCTATGGCGATTGCTGACGGGTTGGAAGTGGCTTCTGTAGAACCAGAACGCGCTTTTGAAGTTGAAGGTGTAAACGACCGGATTCAGCTTGCCGCTCTGGAACGCGAATTTCAGCAGTATCAGGCAAAGCTATTAATGCAGCAGGGCGTGCATTTAATTGACCCTTCACGTTTTGATCTACGTGGCAAACTGAATGCAGGTTCAGATGTCCGTATTGATATCAATGTGATTATTGAGGGTGAATGTACCTTTGGCAACAATGTTGAAATTGGTGCTGGCTGTATCATTAAAAATACAGACATTGCAGCAGGAACAAAAGTTCAGCCATACAGTGTCTTTGAAAATGCCGTGATCGGCAGCGATGTGCAGATCGGACCATTTGCCCGTCTTCGCCCGGGTGCGAAACTTGCTGACGAGGTTCATATCGGTAATTTTGTCGAAGTTAAAAACACACATATCGGTACAGGTTCAAAAGCCAATCACTTTGCCTATCTGGGCGATGCAGAAATTGGTGCAGGTTCAAATATTGGGGCAGGAACCATCACCTGTAACTATGATGGGGCAAATAAACATAAAACCATTATTGGCGACAATGTGTTTATTGGCACCAACAACTCACTTGTGGCACCTGTCAGAATTGGCAATGGTGCAACCACGGGTGCAGGCTCTACAATTACACGCGATGTTGCAGATCACAGTTTAGCTGTCGAACGTTCAAAACAGTTCGAAAAAGAGAACTATCAACGTCCCCAGAAGATTAAGAAATAAGAGGATTCACCTATGTGCGGTATTGTTGGCGGCGTTGCTGAACGCAGTATTACCAATATTCTGATTGAAGGTCTGAAACGCCTTGAATATCGTGGCTATGACTCTGCTGGACTTGCACTGATCAATCAGGGGCAGGTACTGCGTGAACGTAAGGTGGGTAAAGTTGCCAACCTTGAGCAGGCTGTTTCAGAAGCAGATCTTTCAGGTGCACTCGGTATTGCCCATACCCGCTGGGCGACACACGGCAAACCGACTGAAAATAATGCCCATCCTCATATTTCTGGTAATGTTGCCGTTGTTCATAACGGTATTATTGAAAATTATCAGGAACTGAAAGATGACCTGGAAGCGCTGGGTTATGTATTCACTTCACAGACTGATACCGAAGTCGTTGCCCATCTGGTCAATGATGCCCTGAAATCCACACCAAGTCTGCTTGAAGCAGTACGCCAGGTCGTTCCTCAGCTGAAAGGTGCTTATGCACTTGGAATTGTTCACACAGATCACCCTAATGAGCTGATTACTGTCCGTGAAGGCTCTCCGCTTGTCATTGGTGTCGGTATCGGTGAAAATTTCATCAGCTCTGACCAGCTGGCTCTGCTGCCGGTGACCAACCGTTTCATCTACCTCGAAGAAGGTGATATTGCACGCCTGACCCGTAGCAGTATTGAAATTTTTGTTGACGGTAAACGTGTTGAACGTCCTGTAAAAGAACTGGATGCGACTATAAGCAACGCATCTAAGGGCGAATATAAGCACTACATGCTCAAAGAAATTTATGAGCAGCCAGAAGCAATTCAGCAGACAATTTCTCAGGCACTGAACGGCAATGCATTACGCTCAGATTTCCTGAAAAATGCAGAAACAGACTTCAGCAATATTCAACAGGTGCAGATTATTGCCTGTGGTACCAGTTACCATGCAGGAATGATTGCAAAATACTGGTTTGAACAGCTGATCAATCTACCATGTCAGGTCGAAATTGCGAGTGAATTCCGCTACCGCACACCTGTGATTGTTGGTCAGACCCTGTATGTGTGTATTTCACAGTCTGGTGAAACCGCAGATACTTTAGCTGCTCTGCGTGATACGCAAAAACGCGCTGCTGCTAAAGAGCTGAACATCACCACCATGACCATCTGTAATGTCGCTACATCATCCATGGTCCGTGAAACCAATCACAGCCTGCTGACTTTAGCGGGTCCTGAAATTGGTGTTGCATCGACCAAAGCATTTACGACTCAGCTGGCTGCACTGATGCTGCTTGTACTGAAAATCGGTCAGGTCAAACAGTCCATCACTGAACAGCAGGTTACAGACATCACTACAGATCTGTGGCATACACCAAAAGTGATTCTGGATACTTTACAGAATGACAAAGAAATTCTGCGTCTGTCTGAACTGTTCAAAGAAA
The DNA here is from genome assembly GCF_002165375.2 of Acinetobacter chinensis. Lineage (NCBI taxonomy): Bacteria > Pseudomonadati > Pseudomonadota > Gammaproteobacteria > Moraxellales > Moraxellaceae > Acinetobacter > Acinetobacter chinensis. The sequence continues at coordinate 128,719 of NZ_CP032134.1, read as the reverse complement.
AACAGCACTGTCTGTTCCTGGGACGTGGTACAGAATTCCCAATTGCGCTGGAAGGTGCACTGAAGCTGAAAGAAATTTCCTACATTCATGCTGAAGGTTATGCTGCAGGTGAACTGAAGCATGGACCACTGGCACTCGTGGATAACGATATGCCTGTAGTGATCCTGGCGCCGAAAGATGATATGCTGGATAAATTAAAATCCAACATGGAAGAAGTTCAGGCCCGTGGTGGTGAACTTTTTGTATTTGCTGATGAAAACAGCGGTATTAAAGGCAAAGACCGCCAGCATGTTGTGCATGTTCCATCTATCAATCCGATTCTGGCACCGATTGTGTACAGTATTCCGGTACAGCTGTTGTCCTATCATGTCGCGGTCTTACGCGGTACGGATGTAGACCAGCCACGGAACCTGGCAAAATCAGTCACCGTCGAATAATCCTGATCAAGAGGGCTGAAATTTCCATGGTCAGACAAAATAGTTATTAACTACACAAAATAGTTGTTAACTGAGACATTAAAGTTATTAATTTAACAAAATAGTTGTTAACTATAAAAAGCCCAGATATACTGAATAAAAAGTATACTGGGCTTTTTAATGGCTAAACCTCAGAATAGCTTAACCGAAATACAGATTGCTAAACGAATCAAAGAAGGACGTGGTCAAGGTTCAGGTTCGACCTATAAGCCTTGGTTACGGATTCATGAAGTTCCATCTCAAGGTCTATCTCATCGTATTTATTCATTTAAAACTAGACGTACTCATCATCTGCTATCCAACCTAGAGCTTGGCGTCTTTCTAACTTTAGACTGGATGGGTCATGTCCAAGATATCCGCGAGCAATACCCTCTACAACGAGATGAAACCATTGAGATTGCTTCTAATAATGGCATTAAACATCCTAATATTCGTGGCATCAATCAGGTAATGACTTCGGACTTTTTAGTAGATAGCACATCCCATAAACAATTTGTTATTCAGGTCAAACCTTTATCCGAACTCAAAAATCCTAGAACTATTGAGAAACTAGAAATCGAAAGGCGTTATTGGGCGAGTAAGGAAATTCCTTGGTACATCATTACAGAAAAAGAGCTGAATCCAACTGTACTTGATAATATCAAATGGCTTTATTCATCTCAGACAGATATGCACGATTATGACCAACTGCTTAATGCCTTGAGTAATTTTGAATTTTTCTGCCAACAACACCTACAAATGAAACTATCTGATGTCTGTAAATCTATTGATCGAGAATATCAACAAGACCCTGGTCAATCCTTGGCTGACCTAAAACAACTTATGGCCCATCGCCTAATCAAATTTGATATTACCCAGAAATTCAAAGAATTAAGAGTAAAAGATATCAAATTCTATCAACATCAACTTGTAGAAGGATTCCTCAATGTGGCAAATCAATGAGGTTCTTAAATTTGATGATCAACTTTACCGTATTCTTTTTATTGATTTTGGAGATATATTCTGGATTCAGATCAATAAAAAGAATGCTTTACCTGAAGTAGTGAGAGAAGAAGCTCTTTCTGAATACTTAGATAATGAACGCTTAACACGCGCTAAAGACCCTTTTGTCAATTTGATTTTAGAAGAACCGGCTTTAGACTCTGTTGCCTTTATCAAAAGAGACAAGGCTTTCAATCTTATAAGAGAAATTATCCAAGAACCGAACCACTATGAACCATCAATTCGGGCAACTTTAATTCATAAAATTGAGTCTTCTGGTTTGGTGTCTAAACCAACGATTTATAAATATCTGCGAAAATATTGGCAAAGAGGACAAATTCCCAACGCACTATTGCCAGATTATAAAAATAGTGGTGCCCCCGGTAAAACTCGGACAGAAATTAACACCAAGAAAAATGGACGTAAACGTCAATTTGGTGATGGTGAAGGTTGTCAAATTACCCTTGAAATAGAAAGACTATTTAGATTGACGATCTCTAAATATCTACTCGTAAATAGTCCACTCAAAACAACAGAAGCTTTTCAAAAGTTCCAAAGCTTATATGAACAGTACTACCCCAAAGAAGATAGCAAGAATTATCCAACTTTAAGACAATTCCGGTATTTTTATCATCGAGAATACACAAAACCCCAACTTATCGAAGCTCAAACAAATTCTACTGATTTTAAAAAAGATAAGCGTCCATTATCTGCAACAAGCACTTCAAGTGTACTTGGACCTGGTAGCCGTTATGAAATTGATGCAACGATTGCTGATATTTATTTAGTTGCAGATGATGATCGTACAAAGATTATAGGTAGACCGACCTTTTATAGCATAAGTGATGTTTTCAGCCGCATGATCACTGGTTTTTATGTCGGTGTTGATAACCCTTCATATGCAATTGCTATGCAAACTGTGTCCGTTGCCTGTAGTAGTAAAGTTATTCTTTGCAAAGAGTTTGATATCGAAATATCTGAAGATGAGTGGCCGACTATTGGTTTACCAAGTGCAATTCTTGCTGACCGAGCAGAAATGTTGAGTGAACAAGCTGAAACTCTGACCAACGGCTATAATGTTCGTTTGGAAACAGCTCCACCAAGACGAGGAGATGCCAAAGCAGTTGTTGAAAGCTGCTTTCGTACCATTCAAGCTGAATTTAAACCCTATGCTCCTGGTATTGTTCAAGGTCATCGGATTAAGAAACATGGCGAATCTGATTATAGACTTGAAGCAGCACTTACCTTAAAAGAATTCACTCAAATTATTATTCAGGCGATTCTATTTCGTAACAATCATCATGTTCTCGAAAAATATGATCGAGATGAGGACATCCCTGAAGATATCCCTTCTATTCCACTACACCTTTGGAATTGGGGAATTCAAAACCGTATGGGCAAGCTTCGTACAGTTGATGCTGAACAATTTCGAGTTTCTTTGTTGCCACGGATCAAAGTTTCAATCTCCCCACTAGGAATCAATGCATGGGGATTGTATTACAATAGTAGTGAAATCTTACGAGAAGGCTGGTTACACCGTAGTAAGGAAATACAACGTCCTCAGAACCTAAAAGCAGCATATGATCCTCACAACACAAATAAAATCTATCTTTTCCCAAATTCTGCCAGCCAATCCTATTGGACTTGTTCCTTAAATATTCGGAGCCGTGCTTATGCCAATATGAGTTTTTGGGAGGTTTGGGACAAGCAATATCTTGAGAAATATGCGCAAGCGAATACTAAACATGCAGAAACTCCACACAGTATCGCTTTTAAAAGATCAGTTCAAGCAATCATTGATAATGCAAAAAAGCAAACACCTAAATCAACTCAATCAAACCGTGAAAGAATTAGCCAAATTCGAACCAATAAAAAGGAACAGAGGCAAAAAACTAATTTAGCTCCTTTACCAGAAAGTCAACAAATGGCTAATATTATAAAGTTTAATAAATCAGTAGATGATGATGACTATAGTCTCCCATTCTCTCCTGGACTATTCAGTGATGATGAGGAGTAAATTTTCATGCATCCATTAAAGGTTCAAGCTGTTTACCAAGATACAGGCGTCCCCGCCTATAAGGACAACCCATTCATTGAAGCTTTACCGCCTTTACTGGAAGCTTACACTCAGACACGTCATTTAAGATCTAGTTCAGATCCTTCACTTCAAGATCTCAATGCCCCACGAGTCATACGCTCACATTCAATTGCTCGTCTTAGTGATGAGTTCTTCCAACCACTTAATAACCACATCCTTTTAACAGAAAGAATCTCGTTGATGATTCGTGGAGGGTATGTCGGAAGGAATCCACGTACAGGTGATCTTCAAAAACACCTACAAAACGGATACGAGCGTATACAGAAAGGTGATCTTAAAGCTTTTAGATTTGAAAGTGTGAAATCAACAGCTCAAAGTATGGTTCTGATTGGCTGTTCTGGATATGGAAAAACGACGTCATTAATTAGAACTCTTTCAACCTATCCTCAAGTTATTTACCACCCTGATCTAAATATTGAGCAAGTCGTTTACCTAAAAATTGATTGTTCACATAATGGTTCCTTAAAAGAAATTTGTTTAAATTTCTTCCGAGCATTAGATCAAGTCCTTGATACTCAATATGAAAAGCAATATGGGCTAAAACGCTACAACATTCAGGCATTACTCACTAAAATGTCACAACTAGCGAATGCTCATGCATTAGGGCTATTGGTCATTGATGAGATCCAGCATTTAAGTCGCTCAAAATCTGGTGGTCCTCAAGAGATGTTAAATTTCTTTGTCACAATGGTAAATACTATTGGTGTACCTATCATGTTAATTGGTACACCTAAAGCCAGAGAAATTTTTGAGGCTGATTTTCGCTCAGCACGTAGAGGAGCTGGTTTTGGGGCCATTTTCTGGGAGCCATTACAAGAATATATTGATAATCAGCTTAACCCTGAATGGATAGCTTTTACAGATAAACTTTGGAAACAGCAATTACTCAACCAAAGGGATGAATTTTTATCAGATGATATTCGACATCTTTGGTATGACTTGAGCCAAGGGATTATTGATATTGTAGTGAAATTATTTGTTCTTGCTCAACTAAGGGCTATCGCAACAAATAAAGAGAGAATTACATCCAAGTTATTACAACAAATTTATAATGAAGAATTGAAACCAGTACATCCAATGCTTGATGCTTTACGATCAGGAAATATTGAAAAAATTTCACGCTATTCTGATTTAGTTATCCCTGATATGGATCGTAAAATTTATGATCTTCAACAAAAAATTAAAAGTATACCTGCTGATAAATCATCAGAAGACCTTTTTAAACAATTGATTACTGAAGATGAGCGTCGTATTTATACTATGTTCAAATATGAGTATGAACCACAACACCTGATTGAATGTATCAAGATTGCATATCAAGAGCAGCCAACAGCTCCACGCCAACAGATTATTCCAATTATTTTTAACTTATTATCTACTGATAGCTATCCATCAAGCGATATTGTTAAATTAATACCCCAAAAATCAGAATACTTAAAGCCTAATCAATGGGATACATTATCTCAAGATGATTTACGCTTTATTCATTCTCAATTTCTCACAGAAAAAGATTTACATAAATCACTTTTAGAAAAAAATTTGATTTTAGAGATAGAAAAAGTTTTATTAAAGACTGGATAATTATTGGACGTTATTTTAAGCATCCGATGACCCCACTTAAGCTTCTAAAAGACTTTTACATGAAGTAAAGATTGTTGAGTTTATTGACGTGCACACAAAATTCCATCTTCCTTAATAGGTAAGTTAATAAATTTCCCTACAATGTAGGGAAAATATTCTCACCCACTTTACTTTATAAATTTTAATCATTATTTTTTAGAGCAAAATTAATCATGCACGATTTCAATCTGAATTAATTCAGATTGAAATCAATTATTTGTATTTTTACTTTATCCTAAAAATTATTACACTAGATTAAAATCAAAACTATTAAATTAATATCGTTTATACTTTTAATAAATAGTAGTTCTGCTACAATCTAACGATCTTACTTGGATAATTGAGACCATCTAAGTGATCATGGTTTTAGGAAGATTGCTCGCATTCTCAGCAATTTTGTTACAGATTGCTGTTTTTATACAGCCTTTACTTCCAGAGAAATATCAAATTTCTCCTGTCTGTGACACTATTGTCCATGCACTTCAATTAGATACTTCTCACCATGAGCATAGATCAGAACATTCTTCGCATACTCACTCTGATCAAGATTTGAGTTTAGCTAATTATGATACTGAAAAGCTAAATCATGAACATCCCAAACAAAAAACTTCATCTAGCCATCATCACGATGCAAATCATCAATGTCAGTACTGTGTAGTTTACGCACATGTCGTTCCACTACCAGACATGGGTGTTAAAGAAGTAGTCGTGAGAATTCAAGTTCGGTTATTAGCTTTTAAAGAAGCTTTCTTTCATATCTTCTTTCTTTTAAAACAATTATTTCTGATCCCTCAAGGTCGAGCACCTCCTGTCTCTTTTGCTGTGTAAATTTATTGGCAATTCCTTATTGTTTTGAAATTTAATTAGTTGAAGAGACTAATCGCTATGTTTTTACTTTTAAAAAATGCACGTATCTGTGTAGGCACACTCATATCAGAGCATATGCAATCTAGAGCATGCTTCGGATGTGGAGAGTTGCTATGACCTTAGGTTTTACGGCACTTGAGTTAGCACGTATTCAGTTTGCATTCACGGTGTCATTTCATATTATTTTCCCTGCGATTTCTATTGGGCTGGCAAGTTTTCTTGCTGTTTTGGAATGGCGATGGCTTAGAACAAACGACTCTATTTATCATGATTTATTCAAATTCTGGGTGAAAGTATTTGCATTGTCATTCGGCATGGGTGTCGTTTCTGGTGTCGTAATGAGCTATCAGTTTGGAACAAACTGGAGTGAATTTTCTCGATTTGCAGGAGGCATTACAGGCCCCTTACTAAGTTATGAAGTTCTAAGTGCCTTCTTCTTAGAGGCTGGATTTTTAGGCATCATGCTTTTTGGATGGGGTCGAGTCGGCAAAAAAGCACACTTTTTTGCCACATTGATGGTCGCCATCGGTACATGTATTTCAATGTTCTGGATTTTGTCTTCAAACAGTTGGATGCAGACACCTCAAGGCTTCACCATTGAAAATGGAATTGTAGTACCTCAAGATTGGTTTGCTATTGTTTTTAACCCGTCCTTTATCTATCGCTTATTCCATATGGCACTTGCAGCCTTTTTAGTGGCAGCTCTTCTTGTTGCTGCTACTGCTGCTTGGCACTTACTCAAAGGCCGTAGAGATGCATTAGTCAAAACATCATTTTCTATGGCACTTTGGTTAATCCTCATTTTAGCTCCCCTCCAAGTTTTTATAGGTGATGCCCATGGTTTAAATACCCTAAAACATCAACCAGCCAAACTTGCTGCTATGGAAGGCCATTGGGAAACGAACCATGATCATGGGATGCCCTTATATTTATTTGGTATTCCTGATATGCAAGAAGAACGCACGAAATATGCGATTGCAATTCCACATTTAGGAAGCTTAATTCTGACCCACTCCATGAATGGGACGGTGAAAGGATTAAAAGACTTTGCGCCTGAAGATCGCCCAAATTCAACAATAGTATTTTGGAGTTTCCGTATCATGGTTGGGCTAGGTATGCTTATGCTCTTCCTTGCAGTCACTGCCCTATGGCTCAGAAAAAAAGGCAGCCTCTATGAGAGTAAGTGGTTTCATCGCTTTGCAATCCTGATGGGCCCTTCAGGCTTCATCGCCTTACTCGCAGGTTGGTTCACCACAGAAGTAGGACGTCAGCCATGGATTATCTATGGCGTTATGAGGACAAAAGATGCCCTTTCTCCTGTTTCGGCGGAACAAGTTGGATTAACTCTGATTATTTTTGTGATCGTGTATTTCATTGTCTTTGGTGTGGGCATTTATTACATGCTCAAACTCATGCATAAAGGACCAGAGTTTTTAAATAACGCACCAGAAGAAATTGGAGGCGTTGGCCATTTCAAAACACCAATGCGACCTCTGAGTGCCATTGATGAAAAAATTGATGATCAGGATCAAGGAGCATCTTTATGATTGATTTATCTTTAATCTGGATTGTCATTATTGCAGTTGGTGTTTTTATTTACGTTGTACTTGATGGCTTTGATTTAGGTATCGGGATTTTATTCCCTTTTATTAAAAACCAGCAAGAACGTGATGTCATGATGAACACCGTTGCCCCCGTTTGGGATGGTAATGAGACATGGATGGTTTTAGGTGGTGCTGGTCTTTTTGCGGCTTTCCCTATTGTCTATTCAGCGGTTCTGTCAGCCTTATATTTACCTATCATCTTGATGGTAATAGCTTTGATTTTTAGAGGCGTGGCTTTTGAGTTTCGTTTCAAAGCTACTCGAACAAAGTACATTTGGGATAATGCATTTATTTGGGGCTCTATTGTTGCCAGTTTCTTACAAGGTGTAATCTTAGGAGCTTATATTCAGGGTATTGATATTGTTGATAATCGTTACGCTGGTGGTGGCTTTGACTGGTTAACACCTTTTTCATTATTTACAGGTTTGGGTGTTGTAGTCGTTTATGCAGCATTGGGATGTGGTTGGCTCATCATGAAGACTGATGACGTACTACAAAAGCATATGTATAAATTAATGCCCAAGCTTTTGATTAGCTTATTGGTTATTTTCATTGCTGTCAGTATCTATACGCCAATCGCACATCCACAAATTGCTGAGCGCTGGTTTAATCCCACTCAATTGATTTATTTTAGCCCAGTCCCTTTGCTTGTTCTAGTTTGTACCGTTTTAGCGGTACGCTCATGTATTAAGCAAAACCAAGCTATGCCCTTTTTATATACCTTAGGACTCGTATTTCTGGCTTACACAGGATTCTGTATAAGTATTTTTCCTTACATTATCCCACCTTCAATTACCATTTGGGATGCTGCTGCACCTGCCAATAGCCAACTATTTGCACTGATTGGCGCACTGATCTTAATTCCAATCATACTTGTCTATACCGCCCTATCATACTGGGTATTCAGAGATAAAGTTCGTGTTGGGGATGAAGGTTATCATTAAAGGAATTTCTAATGAAATTATCTAAATTCCAATGGTTCATCTTGTTATGGCTAGTCGGTTTCTTAAGTTTATTGGTGATTGCCATGAGCTTTAGATTCTTACTTCAACTTGCTTATTAGGTTCTTAGAAAGAAGAGGATATTTATGCATCTACTTCAACAGCACCATGTAAATTTTAATCATGATTTCCCATATATCGTTAATTTAACATTGGCTCAGGAAATTATAAGAGCACGTAAAAAAATGAATATTTCTCAACAACAGCTGGCCTCAAAACTTGGCATATCCCCAAGAACGCTGGAAAGTTGGGAAAGAGGTGTTCGTCATCCATCAAGTTCAGCACAGGCTTTAATCAAACTGTTTATTAAGTCACCTCAGTTTGTATTGGAAAATCTTTCCTGAAGAGCCTGAGCCATATTTTGAGTGATTTAAAAATCATTAAGGACCGATACGAACCTGCAAAAAGATAACCGTATCGGTTTGGGGAAATTTTCATGTTTATTGTGATTACATCTCAGAACCGGCGTCATATTACGCCCCATGCGGGAAAATGTCGGAAATTCTGGAAATATGAATTAAAAGATGGAAAAGTGACTGACAAACAACTTATTGAAGTTGAAAAGGAGCAATCCTTTTCCCAGTCTGGAAAGGTACTCGAAAAACTGCTGCCTATGGATATATTCGTAACTACGGGAATGGGCGATCGATTACGAGAAAAACTCAGAAATATTGGTGTTCATGTCATGGTAACGGCAGAAATTGAACCAGAACAATTTATCTGCAGTTTAATTTCAGCCAAATAAAATTCTGGATTGAAGCTGTAATTTATCATGAACAAAATAAGAAAACCCTGCATCTGCAGGGTTTTCTTATTTAATTTATTATTGTGAAGTATAAGAACCATCAACAGTATATTGACTGCCGGTCACAAATGAAGCTTCATCAGACAATAGAAAAGCCACTACTTGAGCAACTTCTTCTGGTTTACCCAATCGGCCAACTGGATGAAGTTTCACTAATTCTGATTCCTCAAACTCTCCAATTAATGGGGTTTGGATATAACCAGGGTGAACTGAATTAATGCGTATACCTTGATCAGCATACTCCAATGATGCAGTCTTTGTCAGACCAGTCACACCATGTTTCGCCGCAACATATCCTGAAATGTTCTTTGTCCCGACTAAACCTAAGATTGATGCGGTGTTAACAATCGCTCCACCACCTGACTTAAGTATTGCTGGAATCTGATAATGCAGCCCATAGAAAACAGCATTCAAATTAATATCGATGACTCTACGCCAAGCCTCTATACTCAACTCAGCAATCGGATTGACGTCACCTAAGATACCCGCATTATTAAAGGCTAAATGAAGAGCCCCAAAGCTTTCCACGGCAAACTCAACAGCTTGCTTCATTTCCTCAGGATGAGATGTATCTGTTTTATTCGCAACAGCATGACCGCCAGCAGTCATAATTTCAGCTGCAACTTTCTCAGCTGCATCAAGATTAATATCTGAAACAACAACTTTTGCCCCTTGCTTAGCAAGAAGCAATGCTGTGCTTCGCCCAATACCCGAACCCGCACCTGTAACTAAAGCCACTTTATTATTAAAACGTGTTGACATCATAAACCTCTCTTTTTTATAAAATGAACATGTGAGCCATGCTCGTGCTTGAACCGTTTTACGCTCTATTTCTTCACTTGAATTGCAAATTGAACTACATGACATTTTCCGTTATGTAACTTGCCTTCATGACGTTCCTGCTCACCCACATAAAAATGATAAAGATGATCATTTTTAAATACCGAAAGAAACGACATTGGATCGTACAAATAGTTAATATCTTTCGGACCACCGGTTTGATAATCAATCTGCTCTTTAGAATAAAGCTCTCCAATAAACCAGCCATTGTTTGTCAATGCTTGACGAATCCCAGTGAGAACATTGAATTGAGTATTTTCGTCAAAATGCCCATACACACACATCACATTTTGATAACACTCTCTTGGCCATTCGACATCATTAAGATCAATATTTCTCAGTGTGAAGTCAAAACCAGCTTGTTGGGCTTTTGCAGATAAGTGCTGCAAAGCAACTTTTGAGTAATCCCATATTTCTGCCGAAAATGAATCATTTTGCTGTTTCGCTTTATCAGCCAGATAAAGGATATTCCTCCCCTCACCCTCTGCTATAGCAAGAGTTTTTCCCACAACTGGAACCTGATCTGCTATCTGTTGAATAAAATGATTGGGCGAAATGCCGTACAGATCCTGTGTTTGCGAATAAAGATTATCCCAATGCTGATTCATATCGTTTCCCAATGATTGAAAAAATTAAGCTGTAAACTCTTTAAATGCTTCCAATGCATTAGCGGCATACATCAATGAAGGCCCGCCTCCCATATACACTGCAACCCCAAGCACTTCTTCCAACTCTTGTAATGTCATCCCCATTTTGACTAGAGTTCTGACATGAAAACCGATACAGCCATCACATCGTGCTGCAACACCAATCGCTAAGGCAATCAGTTCTTTGGTTTTAGGATCAATAACACCATCTCGCATTGCAACTTGTGACAATTGATTAAAACTTTTCATTAAATCAGGAGAATCCTGCGCTAATGTCTTTAAACTGCCTGAAATATTTTGAGTTAATTCTTTGTACTTCATGATTTTCTCACTTGAATGTCCATAAACTTAAGTTAGACTTAAAATAGAAATCTGGTTATTTCTCTACTGGATAACCCTGCTCTAGCCATGCTTGGAATCCCCCCTGAACAGATTTCACCTGAGTAAATCCCATATTCTGTAAAGTATCTGTAGCCAGAGCTGATCGGCCACCCGTCCCACAAATCAAATAAATCGGCTGATCTTTAAGATGTTCTAGTGCTTGCAAGGTATCGCAATGATGGCTCGCCACAGGATGCTGGTGAATTCTCATTTCTAAAACACCACGAGGATAATTCACGGCTCGGTCTATCGCTGCCGCCTGAAATTCATCTGGTTCCCGAACATCAATCAGAATGGTTTTATGGTTTTTCATAGCTTCAAGTAAGTCTGCGACCGTCACTTCTTGAATTCGGTTTTTTGCCATTGAAATTAATTGTTCTGCTGTTTTCATTACTCTTTACCTCTTCCGATCTTTAGAAATCTGGTCTCTGATTAAATATTCATGTCTTTAAAATGCAGTTTTTAAATTTGGCTCTAATCTCTTGCTTGTATTAAGTTATGATGACTGTAGAAATTAAATAAAATGCTACGCTTATGACAGTTATGGCAAAAACCTTTTGGATTTGACTATTCTTAACTAAAGGCATCAAACTTCGACCAATCAACATCCCAGCCATGCAAGCTAAAACGAAAGTCAGCGTGACCGAAACGGGGTATTGAAAACCATCTAAAATATGAGCTGAAATGCTGACACCACCTATCAGGAAAATAATCATCAACGAGGTCGCAACAATACTGCGCATATCAAGATCAGTTACTTTACTCAGTGCTGGAACAATCACGAATCCCCCACCTACCCCAAGCAAACCAGTCAATAAACCTGCCACGACACCAATGGCGCCGAGAGACAATGCAGTTTTCATGTTCCAAATCAGACGACCAGTTGTTTGGTTAACTTTACACAGCACCCCTGTATGGTCATTCACTTTTTTAAAAAAAATCCGGTAAGCAACCACGAGCATGACTAAACTGAATGCCAAGGTAAGCCATACAGGAGAAATTATTCCTCCCAGATGCACACCATAACGTGCTGAAGGAATGCTGATCAGTGCAATCCAAAGCGCAGCGCGATAGCGTACTATTTTCTTAAATAAGCCTTCAAATGTTCCAACCAAGGCAGATAAAGTGACTGCAAGCAAGCCAACAGGTGCAGCTTGTGCGACCGTCCATCCTTGACTTGCCATCAGTGCGGGTACAGCCAGAATGCCACCACCGGCACCTGTTAACCCTAGCAAACCACCGATGACTAAACCTTCAAGTATTAGCATCCACATCACTACTGTCACCCCCTCTTACCAAACCAATTAAACAAAACTTGTTGTTTAATCTTAAAATTTGCCTATTTGAAGTAATTAAGCGGAAGCTTTAAATAAGAAACACCATTCTCTTCTGGTTCAGGGAATTGTCCTGCTTTCATGTTGATCTGTATCGAAGGTAAAATCAGTTTGGGCATACTTAAACCTGCATCACGCTTATTTCGCATTTCGACAAAATCATCTTTGGTCGTGCTATCGTGAATATGGATGTTCTGATTTTTTTGAGTCTGAATATCCGTTTCACACATATAGGTATCGCGCTTTTCAGGCAAATAATCATGACAAAGAAATACGCGTGTTTTCTCAGGCAATTGATATAAGCTTTGTACTGAATCAAAAAGAATTGATGCGCTTCCTCTTGGGAAATCACAGCGTGCCGTACCATAATCCGGCATAAACAAGGTATCACCCACAAACACGGCATCACCGATGACATAACTCAAGCAGGCTGGCGTATGTCCAGGAGTAGGGATGTTATATGCTTCGATTGAACCAATTAGGAATTGCTCATGATCATCAAACAAATAATCAAATAATTGTTGGGTATTCCACTGTTTGATATCCAAATGATAAATCGCAGCAAAGATCTCTTGTACCACAGCAATCCTCTGACTCATGGCGATTTTTCCGCCTAATTCGGTTTTGAGATATTGTGCAGCAGTTAAATGATCGGCATGAACATGGGTTTCTAAAATCCACCCGACTGTTAAACCCTGTGCTTTGATATAGGTAATAATCTGATCGGCATGTGTGGTAAAAGTTGTGGCTGATGCAGCATCATAGTCCAGCACACTGTCAATAATTGCACATGAATTGGTAGCTGGATCACTCACCACGTAACTGAAAGTGTTCGTATCTTCATGAAAAAAATCTTTTACAACAGGGAAGTTTGACATGATTAAGCTCCTGTCCACTTACGGTGAAGCAAGACGCCTGCAAGCATCGCGACAATAAAATACAGAACCTGATAATGCCCAAGACCAATCAAGGTAAAACTGGGTGCAGGACATATCCCGGCAATCCCCCAACCAATACCAAATAAAAGACTGCCCGAGATCAATTTAGGATCAATTTTATGATTGCCTGGTAATTCAATTGGTTCATTTAATACGGTTTTGGGTGCTTTACTTCGTACTGCTTTTTGAAAAGGAATAATTGCAACCATAATCGCTCCAATCATTACGAAAGCCAGACTCGCATCCCAATCACCGAACAAATCTAAGAAGTTTAAAACTTTTTCTGGATTGGACATCCCTGAAAGGATCAAACCTATAGAAAATAAACCGCCGAAAATGAAAGCAAGAAAATTCTTCATTTAGAAAGCTCCTGTGACATGGCGAATCATGTAAACCGTAACAAATCCAGCGAACATAAAACTCATGGTGGCTAGAATAGAACGTTTAGATAAGCGACTGATCCCACAAATGCCATGACCGCTGGTACAGCCTGAACCTAAGCGTGTCCCAAAACCCACCAATAGCCCAGCAATGATCATCATCAACGGACTGGCATTCAATTCAATTTCTGGCTGAACAAATCGCCCATAAATGAAGGGGATAATGACCAAACCTGACATAAACCAAATAGCAGGTGTCTTAAATATCGTTTGAGGGTTTAGAATTTGTGCAACTAATCCACTAATTCCAGCAATACGACCATGTACATATAGGTAGCCAACTACAGCGGCACCTAGCAATAATCCACCGATAAAGGAAATCAAATAGTCAGACATACAATTCAAATCATGACAAACAATATACTTATTAATATTATATAATTAAATAATATACAAGTATTACTTTATTTTTTTGTATAATAATAAAATGATTTTTAGGATACGCTTATGAAAACCAATGAATTACAAATGAAAATAGATCTTTCAAAAGTCGATCTTGTCACTGACTGCCTAAAGGTCTTATCGAATCCTGATCGTCTTAAAATTTTATGTGTCTTAATTGATGGTGAGCTGAATGTTCAACAAATTGAAAAAAACGCTCAGGTATACCAACCAACATTGTCACAACAACTAACGATACTCAGAAAAAGTAAAATGGTATCAACACGCCGCGAAGGCAAACAAATCTTTTATCAATTTAGTGATATGAGAATATTACAAATCATGCAGACCCTATACGGCTTATATTGTATGAATAACATGGACTCGGACTAGAAATGTTAACTCCCTAAAAATATTTCACATTTGGAATAACAGACTCTTCTGCTCACTTTTCAAGCAAAAAAAGTCTGTTACTTTTTTTCAAATCAATTATCTGACGATTGCTCTAAGTTCTCCCACTCAGGAAATGGATTAACCATAAGCTTCCACTGCTCAGGTCCTCCGGCCATTTCCACATCCGTCAGTAAACATTGGTCAAACTGTTGGATTAAACCCTGTTCATCCATATCCATTCCAATCATTACAATTTCCTGTCGTGCATCCCCAGTACGTTCATCCCAATTTCTGATGATTTCATCACGGCTTTGCTGATCCTCTGGCCAATGCTCGTCAGGAACCGTTGCCCACCAATAGCCGGCAACACCATGTCTAGCCATTGCACCCGCTTGTGACCAAGAAGCAGCAAACTCAGGGTTTGAAGCCAACCAAAAATAGCCTTTCGAACGAACCACACCTTTCCATTCGGAATTGATGAAATCATAAAAGCGTTGTGGATGAAATGGACGTCTTGCGCGATACACAAAACTTTTAATCCCATATTCTTCTGTTTCAGGTGTGTGTTCACCACGCAATTCTTTCAACCAACCTGGAGCTTGAGATGCTTCGTTAAAATCAAAAAGCCCCGTATTTAAAACTTTATCTAAATTGACTTTACCAAATTCAGAAATTTCAATTTTTGCTCGTGGATTAAGTTTATTTAGAATTGCAAATAAACGTTGTTTATCATCCTCATTGATCAGATCTACTTTATTTAAGATGATGACATCACAAAACTCAATCTGATCAATCAACAGGTCAACCACAGTACGCTCATCTTGTTCACCCAATGACTCTCCGCGTTGTTGCAAACTATCATACGAGCTGTAATCTTTTAAAAAATTAAAGGCATCTACAACCGTCACCATGGTATCAAGTCGTGCAAACTCATTCAGTGATACACCATTTTCATCTTCAAAAGTAAAAGTTTCTGCTACGGGTAATGGCTCAGAAATTCCCGTCGACTCAATGACTAATTGATCAAAACGATACTCTTGAGCAAGGCGACGAACTTCTACCAGTAAATCTTCCCGCAAAGTACAGCAGATACAGCCATTACTCATTTCTACTAGTTTTTCATCAGTACGGGAAAGTTCTGCACCACCATCTCGTACTAAAGCAGCATCAATATTTACCTCCGACATATCATTAACAATGACCGCGATACGACGACCTTCGCGGTTATTTAAAATATGATTGAGTAACGTCGTCTTACCTGCACCGAGGAATCCCGACAGCACAGTTACAGGTAATTTGGCTGGAGTGGCTAAAGAATTATCCATTGGCTTTCTCACTTATCTTAATAAAAGGCTTGTTACGTTTGGAAAAACATAAAGCACATTGACCTAATAGTTCTAAACAATGATGCTTAGGGCTAAAATCCTGATGAACAAGTGACTGTTCAACTACTTGAGTAAACTGAGGTGAATCAATAACTTGAACTGTCTGACAATCTGTACAAATTGTGATGAGTAAGTAATTTTGTTTATTTTTCAATTCATACGCTAAATATTTATTCAATGTATCAAGTCTAAGTATTAAGCCATAGCCTGACAGTTTTTTTAAAATACGGTAAATTTGTACTGGAGATTGCAAGCCGTAAGGTTTTACCTTTTCTAATAAAGCATAAGCACTTATTGCTTTCTGCTCATTTTGCAAAATTGTTAATACCCTTTGCTGTATCGCACTCAGTTTTAATTCACTCATCTACATTTCCTTTATCATTTCGATTAGACAAAAGCTGAGTGATACAGGGAGATGAGGTACTTCTATGATCCGGTCCCCATGTGCGATATCCAGCACTATCAATATGAATTTGACCAGAAGCATAGACTCCGAGTCCCATATTCAAGCGATCACCATTTTTGACCCAAAATTGACACAAATTTATTTTTGTTTGCTGAATCGTTATAAGTTCTTCTGGTATTGGCTGTTCTGGACCAATCCTAAAATCGAGTGCAGCATTAAAAACATGTCTGGAAGAATCTGCTCCTTTCGCACAGCGATTTAGGGCAGAGTTACGGTAAACAGAAGTGACTGTAAAATCATCAATCACATTGTCATTAATTAATTCCTTCAAAATATTTAAAGTCGGTACGATATTGTTCCAAATTTCTTGCGGTGGAATTTCATATTCAGATGCATGGCAGTTTTGCCAATCTCGCGCTGTTTGAAATAGTTCAAATTCAGGCACTACATTCTGCAAGTCTTGATTTTTTAAAAAAGATTGATAACGATGAACTTGATTTTTATTAAAAGGTTGAGATAACCAGTTCTGATAAGAAGCAGGTGTAATTTTCTGAAGTGTTGGACGAGACTGCACAGATTTATGTTTGAATGTGTCATCTTCTTCCGAAGAGTAGGGTTGCGAAACCAAATGCCGTATTGGTTTTTGACTACATGCGATAAGACAAAAAAGTACCCCGAAAATTAAAAAATGTTTCATTACTCATTTATACCCTAATATCACAGCTCTCAATCTTATTGAGATTGCCTCAATATTTGTTATGTTATAACATAACAAATATATTTAAAAGCTGTTCTTCTTAACTTAAGTAGGCGGAATGAGATTTTATTTAATAATTTTTTGCAATTTATAGAGGGTTAATAAGGAAAAATAATGTCTGATTTGTATGTTTATAACGCTGAAACTCGCTCAAAAGAGCACTTTGAGCCCATCGTAGCAAACGAGATCAAGCTCTATGTCTGTGGAATCACCGTTTATGACTACTGTCATATTGGACATGCCAGAACAATGATTGCATTTGATTTAATTGTGCGTTTTTTAAGATCACAGGGCTGGAAAGTAAAATACATTCGTAATATTACGGATATCGATGACAAGATTATTCAAAAAGCACAAGACAACCACGAATCCATCGGCGAATTGACGGATCGCTTTATTCAAGCAATGCATAAAGATTTTCAGACTTTAGGCTGCCTCTCTCCTGATGCAGAACCTAAAGCAACTGATTCTATTCAATATATTCAAACTATTATCCAAACCTTATTCCAAAAAAAATACGCCTATCAAACATCAAATGGTGATATTTATTTTTCCATTGAAAGCTATCCTGACTATGGACGATTATCTGGCCGAAAATTAGCAGATATGCAAGCAGGCGCTAGCCAACGCATCAACATAGAAACTGAAAAGCGTCACCCTTTTGATTTTGTACTCTGGAAAGCTTCAAAACCCAATGAACCTTTTTGGCAATCGCCTTGGGGAAATGGGCGACCAGGTTGGCATATTGAATGTTCGGCAATGTCAATGTGTCATCTTGGCAACCATTTTGATATTCATGGCGGTGGGGGTGATTTAATTTTCCCACATCATGAAAATGAAATTGCGCAGAGTGAAGCTGCAACTGGAGAAAAATATGTGAATTACTGGTTGCATACAGGCTTCATCAATGTCAATGGAGAAAAAATGTCGAAATCATTAGGTAATTTTCTCACCATCCGCGATGCATTCAAGTCTTATCATCCTGAAGTCATTCGCTTATTAATGATTAGTTCTCATTATCGGAGTCCTATTGATTTCTCTGATCATATTTTAAAAGATACACAAAAAGTATTGTCTCGATTCTATCAAGCAATTTACCACGCACAACCCTTTATCACATCAAAAGATGATGCTATTAAAATAGAACTAAACAGTAATCCTTTTATACAAAAATTTAACCAAGCCATGAATGATGACTTTAACACCCCTGAAGCACTCGTCATTTGTTTTGACTTATTGAAGCAGTTAAACATAGCCTTAAAAGAAGAGAACCAAGAAAACGTTATTAAGAATTATCAGTTACTTCTTTGGATCGGCAATATTCTAAATATTTTTCAGTATGATCCTGAGAAAATATTAAAGCACTCAGCTAGTGAACAAGATTCACCCCTTTCCGAGCAGGAAATCCAAGAAGCGATTCTGGCAAGAAATACAGCACGAAGCAATAAACAATATGCTTTAGCAGATCAAATTCGACAGAAATTGCTTAAAAGTGGCATCCTTTTAGAAGATACCCAGACACAAACAATTTGGAGACTCAATCAATAATGAATGATGTTTACTTATTAAGATTCATCCTTCCCACCTTTATCAAATACGGATTACATATATGGCAATTAGCAATCAAGACCTGAGAAAAGCAGGACTAAAAGTCACTCTTCCGCGAATAAAAATTTTAGAAATATTGGAAAACTCAATTCCTCACCATCTGAGTGCCGAGGATATTTATAAAAAACTATTGGAGCAAGATGAGGATGTTGGACTGGCAACGGTCTATAGAGTCTTAACTCAATTTGAAATGGCAGGTATTATTCAACGCCATAACTTTGATCACAATCATGCTGTATTTGAGATAAAGCAAAATACTTCGCACGATCATCTTGTCTGTCAAGAAACAAACCAAATCATTGAGTTTAAGAATGAAGAAATTGAAAAATTGCTTCTAGATATTGCAACAACGCATGATTTTCAACTCACAGGACATTCTCTGATCTTATTTGGATATTGTAGAAATTCAACTCAGTAAAATAAAAATCGACTATTTATAAGTTCTTATCACAAGCATACTAGAAATAACACCTGTTAAATGTTATGTTATAACATAACATTTAACACTTACTTTCAATTATGAATGCCTTGCAGCTCCCAGATGTCTCATCTGAACCTTTTCTGAATATGCATGCCTATAGTCTCGATTGGGTCGGAATGGAGAATATCGCCTTACCTATTCAAATTCAAAATACACTGTGCGCAAGTAAAGTGAATGCCTATGTCAGCTTAGATGATCCTCAGGCTAAAGGTATTCATATGTCTAGACTGTATACTCGACTGCTGGAACTCCATGCCTTACCTGACCTAACTTTAAGTAAAATTTATCAAGCGCTTCAAGATTTTTTAGCGAGCCATACTGAGCTCTCTCAACAAGCCCGCCTTGATATTCAAGCGGAGTTTAATTTAGAACAACCTGCTTTAGTCAGCGCACTATCGGGCTGGAAAAGTTATCCATTTAGCTTATCCTGTAAGTTAAGTGAGCATACTTTTGAAGCAGAATTAGCAATAGAAATCACCTATTCCTCAACCTGTCCTTGTTCTGCTGCTTTAGCACGTGACCTCATTCAAAAAAGCTTTCAAGATGCCATTGATACAAAAAAAATAAATCCACAAAACACCGATGAAATTATGGCGTGGTTAGGTACAACAGATGCGATTGTAGCAACTCCACACAGCCAAAGAAGTTTTGCTCAGCTACGTTTTAAATTAGATCCTTGTTTACCGTCCATTCCAATTCGGCAATTCATTTCACATGCAGAACAAGCCTTGACAACACCTGTTCAGACAGCTGTCAAACGCGTAGATGAGCAAGCATTCGCATTAGCAAATGGTCAAAATTTAATGTTCTGTGAAGATGCTTTACGCCGCTTATACCACGCATTTGTCAACTACTCAGGTATTTCAGGATTTAACTTCAAAGTCATCCATGCTGAAAGTTTACATGCTCACGATGCAGTCGCTCAGGGATCATGGCAATGGTAGGTTCAACAGCTTTTCTAGACATTGAACACGGAAAGATGGGGCAATGTTATGAACTGAAAAGCATTATTGATGCTATTCCCTGGAACAAGGATGGACTAATCACTGCCATTGCCCAAGATGGACAAAGTAAAGATGTCTTAATGCTTGCTTGGATTAACCGTGATGCACTACTTGAAACCCTAAATACAAGACAGGTTTGCTATTGGTCTCGCTCGCGGAAGTGCTTATGGCGAAAAGGCGAAAGTTCAGGACATCGTCAAAAACTCATTGAAGCCAGACTTGATTGTGACGGTGACAGCATCCTTTTTTTGGTCGAGCAAACTGGACCAGCCTGCCACACTAATCGTCCCAATTGTTTTTATCTTGGACTAAACACACAACACGCCACAATTTTAACTCAGCCCATTTAGCTAATTTATATAACATTGAAGGCACTACGATGATTCGTAAAAATCCAACTGGTCACCTCCCTGTCATAGATCAATCTGCTTATATTGATCAAACCGCAATTATTTGTGGAAAAGTCATTATTGAAGCGAACGTATTTGTCGGTCCTTATGCAGTGATCCGTGCAGATGAAGTGGATGAAAATGGTGATATGCAACCCATCATCATTGGTGAAAATTCAAATATTCAAGATGGTGTTGTCATTCACTCAAAAGCAGGTGCACAAGTCACGATTGGAAAAAACTCATCCATCGCCCATCGTTCGATTATTCATGGTCCATGTGTGGTTGGTAACCGCGTATTTGTCGGCTTTAACAGTGTCTTATTCAACTGTAAAGTCGGTGATCATAGTGCCATCCGTCATAATGCAGTTGTCGATGGTCGCGATTTGCCTGAATCATTTTATGTCCCTGCGATGAGCTATATCAATGCCCGAACCGACTTAAGCCAGTACCCACCGATCGATATTTCTATCAGTGAATTTTCTGAAAGTGTGGTGAGCACCAATATTGAGTTAGTACAAGGTTATAAGGCATTACAAAATGAATTTTAGACAACTCCCAAATCTCATCATACGTAATGCGAATATGGTTAATGAGGGGCAACAACAAATCGGTGATGTCCTTATTCAGCAAGGCCGTATTCGTAAAATACAATCTAATATAACGGGTATCCACAATGCCAAGAGCATCGAGGCTGATGGTGCATGGTTACTCCCAGGCATGATTGATGATCAAGTCCACTTCCGCGACCCAGGCTCACCACAAAAAGGGAGTTTTGCCTCAGAATCTTTGGCAGCTGCGATTGGTGGAATTACCAGCTTTATGGATATGCCGAATACCAATCCTGCTACATTGGACTTAACTGCACTACACGATAAAAAAGCAATTGCAGCTCAACATAGCATAGCCAATTATGCATTTCACTTTGGGGTAAGTGCACAAAATTTAGATATTGTTGAAGCACTTGATCCTAAATTGGTTAGCGGCGTGAAAGTTTTTATGGGAGCATCAACGGGTAATATGTTGGTTGATGATCCAAAAATTTTAGAGCGCTTATTTGCGAATGTACCCACTATTTTATTAACACATTGTGAATCCACGCCACGGATCAAACAACTGGAAGAGTTTTATCGTGATCAATATGGCGAAGACCTTCCAGCAAACATACACCCTAAAATTAGGGATAAACAAGCCTGTTTTGAAAGCTCTCGATTAGCAGTATCACTTGCTGAAGAATTTGGTACACAACTACATGTGTTGCATCTGACAACAGCAAAAGAGCTTTGCTTATTTAAAAATTTACCATTGGATAAAAAGCATATTACTGCTGAAGTATGTATACATCACTTAACTTTTGATGAGTCTGATTATGCAGATTTAGGACATTTAATTAAATGTAATCCAGCAATAAAAACTGCCAGTGACAAGCATACCCTCATTGAAGCCGTCGCCAATAGTGAGCGTTTAGATATTATTGGCACAGACCATGCGCCGCATACTTGGCAAGAAAAACAGCAAACTTATTTTAAAGCCCCTTCAGGATTACCGCTAGTTCAGCATGCCTTACCCGCATTATTAGAATTAGTGGCAGATCAAAAACTATCAATTGAAACGCTGGTAAGAAAAACTTCTCATCAAGTTGCCGATTTATTCCGTATTAAAGATCGAGGCTATATCCGCGAAGGCTATTGGGCTGATTTAGTCCTCATCCGCGAAAATCAAAAAAAACAATCAGTAGCTGAACAGACTAATTTTATGCGTTGCGGCTGGACACCCTTCCAAGAGAAAACGTTCCGCTATCTGGTGGATACAACCATCATTTCTGGTCAACTCGCATGGCACCAACAGCAACCTTATCTTAACTGTCAGGGTCAAGCCTTAGAAATTGACCGCTAATCTGCAATAACCCAACCTGTATCTAGACGACTCTACATGAATATCCAGCTTAATTTCCTTGGTTCAACACAGCATCTTCAACTTGAGCAACCAATGTCGATTTTTGAAACCTTGTCCCATTTCAAAATTCAAGGCTATAAAAAAGCTTTTCTCGCCAAAGTTGATGCTCATTTCGTTGATTTGCATCATGTCATCCAACATGACTGTCACATCGAACTTTTCAGTCTGAACGATGACAATAATTTAAATCTACTACGACACTCCTATGCTTATTTATTGGCACAGGCTGTCCATCAGTTATACCCTGCTGCTCAACCTGTAGAATATCAAATTACCAATCAAGGTATTTATTATGATTTCGCCGATACGCCGCATTTTAATCAGGATGATTTACAACACATTGAACTGAAAATGCATGAGTGGGTACAACAACATTTAGATATTCGCACTGAAAAGATTACAGCCGATCAAGCAGCTAATTTTTTTAAACAGCAAGATTTAGATTTTAAGTATCAATACTTAAAAAATACGAGTAACTCAAGCGACTTATTTTTCCATAAAAACCGTGATTTTTCTGACGTTTACTTATATCCACTTGTTCCAAATACTGAATTTTTAGAATGTTTTAAAGTGACTCATGTTTCTGGTGCATATTGGCAAGGCGACGCTACACAACCGATGTTACAGCGGATTTATGTCACATGTTGGGCTGACCAAAAACAATTAAAAAAACATTTAAAGCAAGTTGAAGAAGCCGCAAAACGAGATCATCGTAAATTAGCACAACAACTTGATTTACTACATTTTGATGATAAAGCGCCAGGTGCCGTGTTCTGGCACGCGAAAGGATGGAAACTCTTTCAGTTATTATCAGATTATTTACGCCAGCAACAAGATGATGCGGGTTATATCGAAGTTAATACTCCCGATGTCATGGATCGTGAACTTTGGGAAATTTCAGGCCATTGGCAAAACTATCAGCAGCATATGTTTACCACCGTCACTGAAGATCAGCGAAGTTATGCACTTAAGCCTATGAGTTGTCCTGGCGCAGTTTGTCTATATGCACATGAATTAAGAAGTTATCGTGACTTACCATTACGTATGGCGGAATTTGGTAAAGTTCATCGCTATGAGCCATCTGGATCTTTACATGGATTAATGCGTGTTCGTCATTTCACCCAAGATGACGCCCATATTTTTTGTACTGATAACCAGCTTTTATCTGAATGTAAAGATACTATTGCCCTCATTTATAAAATTTATGAGCAATTTGGCTTCAATGAAATTTCGCTTAAATTATCTACAAGGCCTAATCATCGTGTCGGCACAGAAGAAATCTGGGATTTCTTAGAAAATACACTAAAACAATCTCTCGAACAGCTTAATATTCCTTATAGCTTAAATATCGGTGAAGGTGCATTTTATGGTCCTAAACTTGAATTTACGTTAAAAGATGCCATTGGTCGTGAATGGCAATGCGGAACAATTCAGGTTGATTTAAATTTACCAGAACGTTTTGATATTCATTACATTAATGAAAATAATGAAAAACAACGGCCTGTGATGTTACACCGTGCTTTATTTGGATCTCTTGAGCGCTTTATTGGTATTTTAATTGAACACTATATAGGACATTTCCCATTTTGGCTTGCACCAGTTCAAATCGTAATTTTACCGATTACAGATGCACAACATGATTATGCCAAACAAGTTCAAGAATCACTTAAACAATATGGCTTTAGAGCAACATTAGATTTAAGTCAATCAAAATTGAACTATAAAATCCGTGAACACACACTACAAAAAATACCTTATCTGATCATTGTTGGGGAGCAAGAAAAGCAACAATCATCTGTTCGAATACGTGCACAAAATGGGCAGGATTTTGGGGATATCCTGACTACAGATCTGCATGATTTCTTTATGCCTCAAGCACATTTTGTGAATTGATTACTTATGTGGCATCAAACACATAATCAGGTTAAAAATTTACAGCAGGAAAAGAAGATTTTTAACCTGAGAATCTATTTTGCAATGGTTCTAATGGGAATTTTTTTTGCTGTCTTGATCATTAGATATGGATATTTGCAACTCTATCAGCATCAACATTTTAAAACTATTTCAGAATCTAACAGAATTCGTTTACAGTCAATTCCACCTGCAAGAGGAAATATTTACGATCGTAATGGAATATTACTCGCTCATAATTATCCTATTTTTTCAATTACTGTAAATAAAGCTCAATATTCAAAAATTGACAATTTAATCAATAGGTTGAAGCCAATATTGAATTTATCAGCAGAAGATATTAGACAAATTCAAAAACGTTTTAAAGATGCACGAAAAACTGATCAAGTCACCATTAAATTCCATCTTACTGATGAAGATATCGCACGATTTAGTGAAGTTAAATATCAATTTCCTAATGTTGAAATTGCAACCCAAATGACACGAATTTATCCTTATGATGATTTATTTGCTCATTTAATTGGCTATGTGGGACGAATTAATGATAAAGATCTAAAAGTTATTGATAAAGATAAATATGCAGGTACAAACCTGATTGGTAAAATCGGCATAGAAAAATTTTATGAACAACTTTTACATGGGCAAAAGGGTCATGAATCTGTTGAAGTCGATGTACATGGGACAGTCCTAAAACATTTAGACCATCAACCTGCAATTCGTGGCAATGATCTCTATCTTTCACTTGACTTTCATTTACAGAAGTTTGCATCGAAACAACTTGCACAGAAACGTGGAGCGATTATCGCCTTGGATCCTCGTAATGGTGAAGTACTGGCAATGGTATCTAGCCCAAGTTTTAATCCGAATTTATTTGTGACGGGTATTAGCCATAAAGATTATAACAATCTCAATGAGAATCTTGATCAACCATTATATAACCGAGCATTACAGGGGACTTATCCACCAGCATCAACAATTAAACCTATGGCAGGATTGGGCGGTATTCATTATGGCTATATTGACTGGAATACCAAAATTTTTGATCCTGGCTATTTCCAAATCCCTGGTGATAGTCATAAATTTCGTGATTGGAAAAAATCTGGCCATGGTATTGTCGGTTTACATAAAGCGATCACACAGTCTAGTGATACCTATTTTTATATATTGTCTTATCAAATGGGTATCGACAATATGTACAAATGGATGACCCAGTTTGGCTTTGGTGAAAAAACAGGAATTGACTTACCTTATGAAGGTTCGGGATTATATCCATCACCCGAATGGAAAATGCAAACCCGTGGGACAAAATGGTTAATGGGTGAAACGATTTCCGTAAGTATTGGTCAAGGGGCATTTACCGCTACACCATTACAATTAGCCCTTTCGACAGCAATCGTTGCCAATTCTGGTAAGCATATTACCCCTCATTTACTTAAAGAAAGTAAAGGTTCAACACCCTACCCAATCCACCATGATACAGATGGTAAAATTCTCTTTAATGGCACCCCTAACGATTGGGTAAAAATGCATCACGCCATGATTGATGTGATTCAGTCTGGTACAGGTCAAGGTATCAAGTCGGGACTACAATATCAAATTGCAGGAAAAACAGGTACAGCCCAAGTTAAAAGTATTGCACAGGGCAAACACTACAATGAAGCCTTACTCAGTGAACGGCATTACGATCATGCTCTATTTATTGGCTTTGCTCCTGCGGATAACCCTCAAATTGTTCTTGCCATTATTTTAGAGAATGGACGCAGTGGTAGTGCTGCTGCCAAAGTTGCTCGTCCAATTTTTGATTATTGGTTGAAAGAAAGTACTCCCTAACACATATCTGAAATGTAATTTACTTATGAGCTTATAATATGACATTTATTGAAAAAACAAGCCTATGCGTTATCAATTCCAAATCCTCTTTTAAGTAAAAAATAGGGTTTTATAATCTTTTTTTAATTAAATATCAATATCTTAAAACACACGAGAGACAGTGGGATCTTACTTATCAGTACTGACCCTTGCTATAGAGGTGTTCTTGAAGTATCGCTCTAACTTTATTGTGATGGATCATAGTTTGGTAGTAATTTTGCTGAAGGATACCCAATGAGTCATTTTATAATCGAATTTGAAAGCTTTTTAAACGGTATTTACACAGATTTTTAAAAAGTCCATTTTGTGAATGCTTAATGTCATGTAAATTAATTTGGGGGTTTAGGAAGCTAAAGAAATAAGCCTATTCCTGTTAAAACGCTATTTGAAAAATAAGCTGATACAATCATGATATATATGCATAACTTTCCATTACCACACCCCGATGAACTCCTATACAGCTCAATAGCACGGGCAGGTGTGTATCATGGCATTACCAGTCCTAAACAACTGTTAGATGAAGTTTTTGGTACTAGAACTGTTATAGCAACACTAGATTTACCCAGCCATGTCTCTAAAATTGCATATTTATTAAGAAAAACAAAACAATATTCAACTAATGATTTAATAAACCAAAATACTTTATTTCCACTGTATGCCCCATTTGTTCCACAAAAAATACGTAATAAAGCCATTAAACTGATGCAAGGTAAAACCAATGGTGCTCTACATACAATGTTTGGAGTTTCTGCATCAAGAATAAAGGCAATTCAGAATTTCCAAGTTTGTCCAAAATGTATTGAAATCCAAATACAGACTTATGGTGAGGCTTTTTGGAAAAGAAATTGGTTTATTCCTAACCTACCAATCTGTTTGGATCACGGACCATTAACTATTTATAAAGAAAAACCATCGGACTCTAGACATCATTTCCAACCCTTAATTGAATCAAATTTTTCAATAGAATCATTCAGCTCAGTCTTCCCTCAAGACTTCATTATGTCTTACCAAGTGCAAAAATTGTTTAAGCTATCATCCTATCCATCTATTTCTTTTGAGCAATGGAGTCATTTTTACCATGGATTAGCACATGACTTTGGTTACACACGAGGAAAGCATATTAAACATGATGAAATTTTATCCTTAGTTTTACAACACTGGGGCAAAGAATATCTTCAAACTAAAAATTTACTCTGCCACCAAGGTGAAGAAAACTCTTGGTTAAAAAACATATTCCGTAAGCATCGAAAAAGTTTTAGCTTCTTTGAACATCTATTGATTCATCAAACCTTTACACCAAAGGAAAAATTAGAAGATATTTTTCATTACGTCCAAAATATTCAACCAGTTTATATTGTTAAAACTAAACCTAACGAAGATACCCTAGATATAATTAAACGTGAACAACATAGAGAACAATGGCAACTGTTAGTTCTAGAAAATGGTATAAAAGCAAGTCGTTCCATACGAAATGGAGGCGCTATCTATGCATGGTTGTATCGCCATGATTATCAGTGGCTCCAAAGCTTTAACTCAGAACATCAAATAATCCAACAAGCACCTAAAACCCGCGTGGAATGGCCTCAACGTGATCGGATGTACGTAAAACTACTACTACGAATTGTACATCAATCTAAAGATGATCTAAGTACTCCGAGACATTCTTCAAACTGGTATCTTATGCAATTACCACAGCATTCAACAATAGAACATAATCTTAACAAGCTCCCATTAGTTAAACAATTTTTAGTGGAATATGTTGAAAGCATCACTGAATATCAATTACGAAGAGTCTGTGTAGCTGTTGAATCATTATCGTTAGATAATCAACAATTACACTTATGGCGAGTCTTTCGTTTAGCAGGGCTCAGTAAAGAAAGAATAACTCCCGACGCCTCAAGAATTTTAGAACTATCTGGATTTTTTAAAACTGATGACAGCAAGAATTAATAATTTTGATCACAATGTAACAGTTACTCATATTGGCGGACTTTTCAAAGGCTCAAGATCGAAGATATGGAGTATCAATCTTCAATGTTCACCAAAGCAGGAGAAAAAATTTACAAATTTCAGTAATTCTGCCATGTTAATCCGAGGTAAAAAGATAAATTGTAGTGAACGGCAATTATCTCAACCAAACCTAGCCATTACATTGACCAATCAAGATGTCCTTACCCCATCATACTTAAAAGACTTTGACGAATTATCAACTGATTCAAAACTTGCATATTTTGAAGGAATACAAACTAGCTTTGTCATTGAAAGACCGAATCAAACCACAATTCATCTTCCGCAGTTTGAACTGGCGCGAACACTTTTTCTCATTAATTCTTATTTTTGTCGAGCGAGTCTCTCTACCACCACGATCCAACATGAATTTGAAGTCATTCAAAATGATAAGGAAAACTTAATTGTTTTTCTAGAAAATAATACGATGCCTTTAAAATTAGTAAATCAGAAAGGAACCCAAAGCCTACTTGCTTGGTTGCTACTTGATCCAAATGCAAAACAATCATTTGAAAGTATTTCGCGTTACTTTAACACTCAACTAAAAGATGAGAATGGGTGGAAAAAATGGATTTTCCAGTTTGACCCACCATCAATGAAAGGTTGGACATTACATTTCCGAGGACGATATAACACATCACGAGATGCTTTTCTTGTAGAAGAGATTGTTGGCATCGAAATTGATACTGATATTCCAACAAACATTACTTTTTCACATCCATCTTTCATTCAAATCAAGACTGAAGGACAACAATCAGGGCAAGGTTATAAACCAGAATATAGTGACTCCCTTGGCTCTACCATTGAGGATGATGCAACAGCTTCTATAGAACAAGGAATTCGAGTTTTAAATGCTAATGAATCTTGGGTAAGCTTCATTAAGCCATTAGAAATAACTAAGAAAGGTAAAATCAAACTTACTGGACAGAGAGCAAAAGATGATAGTAATGATGATGAGTCTGGCTCTGGGAATTTAGTCAGTACAGACGAGGCAAATAGTGCTGGAGATCTACCTGCTGCCGATGTTGGAGGCAAAAAAGATTACACAAATTATGATCAGAAATATGCTCAACGTTATAATGACTTAAATTCGTTGATTGAAATACTCCAGTCTGAGCATCAGTGCACACTATATGAGTCCATGACTCATGAGCTCATAAAAGTAGGACGTTCAGAATGTCATAAAATTGGTGACAATATGCGACGAACAATTAAGTTTGTACATCTTGTTCAGAAAGGAAAAGATTTTCTACTTATCGAGTTAGATACATCAGATGGAATCAAGAGTATCTCAACCAAACTTATTCATCTCACAACCGATGATTGGAAATTTTATCTGGATGATATTAAAAAACACTTAGTTGCAAAATCATTGTCTTGGCCAAATGAACTATTTAATGATGTGTTTGGAGAAAATTCCCATACATATATTATCCACCCACGATTTTCATTACAAGAAAACTGCTCAAGAGAATCAGTTAATAATTGGGCTATGAGAATCATGAATGGATTAAGAGATTTGGCCTAAAAAAACTTAATTTAAATTAAAATGTTATTTAAAAAATATTAAACAATTAAATTAATGAAGATTATAGTACGATATAACCTATAATCTTCATGTAAAAAATTAAAACCCCTATGACACCAACCAATCCAGTGATAAAGAAAGTTGATCTAAACAATAAACCATACGTAATAATTTGATTAACAAAAGCTTTATTCTTATTGGCTCTTTCTAAATTAGCATCCTCATTACAGAATATCCCAATATCAATTGAAGAATTTCTTTCTAGTTTTTTAAAAACTTGCTCAGATTGCTTAATAAGAAAAGAGGTTCTTTGATCGAGCTTCCAAAAAACCACAGATACAACAATGATAAATATACTAATGAAAATACCAACATATGAAAATTTGTTTGAAGATTGAAGAATTACTCCAACAGCTGTACCCAAACCTGCCATAATAAAAAGAAAATAATTAAATAAGGTTATTCTCTGATTAGAATGTAATTCAAAATATTTCCAAGCATGCTCTACAGCCTGCTCAGAACTAATATTACTTGCCATAATTAATCAACCCCTCAGAAAAATCGAATAAAATTTTACCACCACCCTTGCAATTAGAAACAGTCATCCCAACTAAAAAATTAGTTATATAAGTATGTAATAAACTCTTATATCAAACTACTAAACTTAATAATAATGATTACTCAAAAATAGTACTCATTGCATCAATAGAAATAACTGGGCTTAAAATGAACGACTCTCATATGCTTTCTGATAGCTGCATTCTACTGGCAGGGAGTATTTCTAATGCTACAAATGATGACCAAATTGATAAGGCACATGCATTTGTTGAAACTCTTGTTACAGAAATAATTAATTCAGGTGGAAGTTTTGTTGGCTATTTTTCAGCTGAACCAGTTAATGAAAATCAAAAACCTTTACTGTTTGATTGGACTATTGCAAGAAAGATCAATGAATTAACCAAAGAAAATAATAACGATGTACGTCTAAAGATTGTTGCATCAAATGATCGGTTACAAAATAAAACAAACGTTGAACAGCGTCAGCTTTTGAATAGCATGATAGCTCGTGGTATTGCTGAGCATATCTGTATCGATGATGAGATCCTAACTGGAAGCAATGTCGGCGAAGAACAAATAGAGCATGCTACAGCAATGATAGCTCTAGGTGGTGGTAAAGGTGTATTAGATAGAGCCCACAAAATGGCAAAGAAATCACTACCTGTTTTACCCCTTGATCTTCAACTGGGAGCAAATAAAGAAGATGGAAAGGGTGCATTAGGTGTCCTTCAGAAATTTCGTGAAGCTCCTTTAACTTACATGCAAAATACTGGTTTGTCGGTAGTAAAAAGTATTTCAGCTATTACTCTAGAAGAGCCTGTATTAGATTTCTCACAAATATCAAAGAGAATTATCACAATCTTTCATGAAGAAGAACAAGCTCGATTAGCGGCTCTTCCACCAGATGTATTAGTCTTAACAGCTTTACCAGTTGAGCTATCAGCAGCAAGACAGGCATTAAATATTAGTGAAGATACTCAGCCCTTTATTACTAGTATCGGGCTTCATGTTTGGAAGACAGTAATTATTCGAAATAATGGAGTGCGTGCAAATTGTGCAATAGCATCTTTTGCAGGTCCAGGAAATGTAGATGCATCTTCAATTACATCTACATTACTAAGCGAATTACAACCCAAGAATGTAATCATGTTAGGTATTGCTGCGGGAATGCGAGAAAAATGTTCTTTAGGTGAAGTAGTCTTATCTGAACGGGTTGTTGCGTATGAGGGAGCTGCTCTAATTGAAGGCGGGGTTACGGAACACCGCTCTAGAAGTACAGAGTTAGATTTAAAAGTTAGGCAGGAAGTTAATACATATTTATCTAATAAAAGTTCTGTAGAAAATCGTTTAATTCAAAGCTATGAGGCCTTAGAAATCAATTTTCCAGAGAACATTGAAATTGGACCAGTCGCTAAAAGTGTTATGCCTAAGACAGCCACAATTGGAAGTGGTGAGAAGCTTCTTCGCGATCCAGAAAAATTTAGAGCTTTGAAAGAGCTTAATGGAAAAATAGAAGTCGCTGAGATGGAAGGTGCAGGAGTATTTGCAGCTTGTGCTAACCACAAAAAGCCTGTGTTGATGATTAGGGGAATTAGCGACTTTGGGGACTCCACAAAAGACAATCGCTTTCATGATTTAGCAGCAAAAGCTGCGGCAGCAGTAACAGCAGATTATATTGCTTATGGATTAACTCTTAATAACTAACTTTGGGAAACCTATCAGAATGTCACTTAAAAATTCAGATCTCCAATACTATGATGGCAATATTTTGCGTTTATCTTCTGAAAAACGTAAAGAATATCATGCACAAGTTGATAATTTGATTGCTGAACTGCGTAAACATATAACAGTAAACTCTGACTTAAAAGTAAAAAAGGTAGTCAAAGCTGGCTCGTTTGCTAAGTTCACAATTCTAAAAAAAACAGCAGAGGATGATATCGATGTTGACGTTGTGTTCTATATAGATGGTAAAAATATTGATGATACAACTTTAGATAATCTTAATGATCTAATTTACTCGTTACTAACAAAAATTTATCCTACTAAGGCAGTTGAAGACTTTGAAATCCAACGAAGAGCTGCGACAGTAACCTTTGTCAAAAGTGGTATCAGTGTTGATATCGTTCCTGTTATTCAAGATGAATCAGATCCAAATCATGGCTGGCAATATGATCTTAAGTCCAAAGAAAGAAATTTGACTTGTGCCCCTTGTCATATTCAATTTATCCAAGATAGAAAAAATTCAGATAAACACTATCGAACTTTAGTACGTATGGCAAAGCGGTGGAAAAATTTTGCGTGTCCTCCTGGACTCAAGTCTTTTCATATCGAGTTGATTTTAGCTTATTTACAAGATCGTGACGGGCCGACTCAAAATATTGAGCAACGTTTTAGAGAATTCTTGGGGTTTATAGCACAAAGTGAACTAAATAAACGTATCGATTTTCCTGAGAACTCAGCAAAGACAGAGAAATATTTTTCTGATCCAGTTGTAATTATTGATCCTGCGAATCATGAAAATAATGTGGCCTCGCGAATAACTCCAAACGAAAAAGAGCAAATTGTCAATATAGCCTTAAAAGCATGGGAAACCGCAAATTATGCTTCAGTAGAAGACGATATTGATATTTGGAAAGAAGTTTTTGGTAATAAATTCAAAATTAAGGATTAAAAATGAGTTCGTCTAATTCCAGCACCTATACCACTAGTTATACTTTTGCTGATGTTGAAAAAGTTGTACGTAGCATCAAAGCAGATTTAGTTATGATCGCAAGTAGTACAAAGGCAATAACTGAGTCTGAAGCTAAAGAATATGCTCATGATATTGAGCTGTTAGCAAAAAATGACTATTTATCTAAAGTTGATGTGACCTTAATAAATTCCTATGGCTCAGAAATCAGAGCTATTCAATATACATTTCAAACTGAAAATGCATCAGGTTCAGAAAGACCAGGTGGAGTAATGTGGCCTCACACACCAGATGGCCGAGTTAGAATTATATTGTCACATACAGATAAATATCGTAGTGAATCAGATAAAGTTTCTAAATTACCATTTGAAATAACTTGGGTATCAACAACAGAAAGTACAAATCATAGTAGCCTCTCAGCAGTTGGGGAACGTGGCTACAGCAGTAATGGTTATGGTGCAAATAGGAGCGATTATTCATGAGCAAATCAACAGTTTTTGAAATTAAAGCAGATTTACCAATTAAACAATTTGATGATTTAGCTAATAAATTACTTGGTTTTGAATCAAGATATGCTCGTATCAAAAAGCAAGTACAGCTCTTACTGCAAGTTGATGAGTTAGAGCTCTGGAGCAAACAGAAGCATGGTAAGAAAATTGCATTAATTGATCTTCTTGCTGATCAATATCCATTAGCTATTTTCCATGGTGATGTTGGTACTGGTAAAACTGCAAATGCTGAGGCAATTGTCAATCGATTAGCCCGTGATGCTAAAATTGAAGATGCTCTACTATTTAAATTAAGTAATAAAGTTAGAGGAACTGGTAAAGTTGGTGAAATGGGTACTCTAATTTCACAAGCATTCGATGAGATCACTAGATCGATTGGCAGTGGGAATGGTCGAGCATTTCTTATTATTGATGAAGGTGATTCACTTGGAGCATCTCGAAGCCAAGAAAATAGCCATCATGAAGATAAAGTCGGTGTTAATACTTTAATTCAGGCTATTGATGATTTGAGAAAACATGGTGGACGGATATTTGCGATCTTATGTACCAATAGATTAGCTGCCCTAGATGCTGCTGTCTTGCGTAGAGCCTCAATTGTAGAAGAATTTGTTCGCCCATCAAATGAAGAGCGACATGAGCTTTTTACCAAAGACTTATCAGATATCAACTTTTCAGAGAATGATATTGCAGAATTAGTAAGTGTGACAGCCCCTCATGGTGAAGAACCAGGTTGGACATATTCAGATATTCGTACTCGTTTATATCCAACAGCAGTTGCGTTAGCATTTCCTGAATCAGAATTAACAATTTCACATTTTCATCAAGCGCTTAGTAAACTTAAACCCTCACCTATAATGGCTGGATAAAGAAATCTTAGTTGGAAGGAGCATAATAATGGGCAAGAAAGAAATCTTTATTTCTGTTGATATTGAAACAGCTGGTCCTATTGTTGGTGAACACAGTATGCTGACAATAGGAGCATGTTTTGTATATAATCCTGCGGTTGAATTTACAATAATGCTCCAACCAATTAGTGATAAAGCAATTGAAGAAGCCCTAAAAGTCTCAGGCATAACTTTAGAACATGCAAGTAAAGC
The DNA here is from genome assembly GCF_002165375.2 of Acinetobacter chinensis. Classification (NCBI taxonomy): domain Bacteria; kingdom Pseudomonadati; phylum Pseudomonadota; class Gammaproteobacteria; order Moraxellales; family Moraxellaceae; genus Acinetobacter; species Acinetobacter chinensis. Next base: position 93,759 of record NZ_CP032134.1, on the reverse strand, counting down.
AGGACTCCCACCAAAAGAGGCTATGTCTCAATTTGAAAATTGGCTGATTCAAAATATGCCTGAGAATGCTGCTCCTGTTTTTGTAGGGCTTAATGCCCCATTCGATTGGTCCTTTATAAATTTTTATTTTTTGAAATATTTGAATAGAAATCCTTTCGGCATTTCAGCCATAGATATCAAAGCTCTTTTTATGGGCGCTACAAAATGTAGTTGGCACGATACAAAATCAAGCTCAATAGATAAATATGTACATCCGACCTTACAAGGTGATCATAATGCTTTGCATGATGCAAAATACCAAGCAGAACTATTCAGATTAGTTTATGAGTTAAATTGCTCAAAATAAATAATATTTTGAGTCCTGAAATCATGTTTTAGCATCTCAATTAATTTAGATGCTAAAATAAACTGAATCAAAGAGAAAAGGCTGGTAACTTCAGTAGTCAGTTAACAACTATTTTGTTAATTTTATTTTTTTGAATAATAATTGACATGCGATGGTTAATAACTTTTTTGTAATAAATGACAATTTAATTACAACTAACCTATTGATTTATAATAATCATGAGTTAATAACTATTTTGTCTGACTACAATTTCAGCCCTTTTTTCACTGTATTTTAAGAGAAAAAAGATGTCTGAACTCACCTGTTTTAAAGCTTATGATATCCGCGGTAAACTCGGCTCAGAACTAAATGAAGATATCGCCTACAAAATAGGACGTGCCTACGGTCAGATTTATCAGCCCCGCACCATCGTGATTGGCAGTGATGTCCGCCTGACCAGCGAAAGCCTGAAGCAGGCAACCATTCAGGGTCTGAATGATGCTGGGGTCAATGTACTTGATCTGGGCATGACGGGAACAGAAGAAGTCTATTTTGGTGCTTTTCACCTGGATGTTCAGGGTGGCATTGAAGTGACCGCCAGTCATAATCCAATGGATTATAACGGGATGAAGCTTGTCCGTGAAAACTCACGACCAATCAGTGCAGATACAGGGCTGAAAGATATTCAGAAACTTGCTGAAAGTGCTGAATTTAAAGAAGTAACAATTAAAGGCAGCACTCAGAAATACAATATTCTGCCTGAATTTACTGAACATCTGATGAACTATATTGACCCTGCCAGAATCCAGCCATTAAAACTGGTGGTCAATGCTGGTAATGGTGCAGCAGGTCATGTTATTGATGCCATTGAAGAAAAATTTAAGGCATTACAGATTCCTGTTGAATTTATTAAAATTCATCATGATCCTGATGGTACATTCCCAAATGGTATTCCCAACCCGATTCTGATTGAAAACCGTGGCAGTACATCTGTTGCTGTACTGGAACATAAAGCAGATATGGGCATTGCCTGGGATGGCGACTTTGACCGCTGTTTCCTGTTTGATGAAAAAGGACAGTTTATTGAAGGCTATTACATTGTCGGTCTTCTGGCTCAGGCTTTCCTGCTGAAACAGGCAGATGAAAAAATTGTGCATGATCCACGACTGGTGTGGAATACCCTGGATATTACTGAGCAGTATCAAGGCATCGCGGTACAGTCCAAATCAGGACATGCTTTTATTAAAGATGTAATGCGTGAACACAATGCTGTTTATGGCGGTGAAATGAGTGCGCATCATTATTTCCGTGACTTTGCATATTGTGACAGCGGCATGATTCCATGGTTACTCGCGGTATCGGTTCTTTCTGAAAAAAGACAGACTTTGTCATCCCTGGTTGAAGATATGATTCAGAAATTCCCATGCAGTGGTGAAATCAATTTCAAAGTCCAGGATACTCAGCAGACCATTCAGAAAATTTTCGATTACTTTGCCGATCAGCAACCTGCCATTGACCGTACTGATGGAGTCAGTCTGGACTTTGGCGCATGGCGCCTGAATGTACGTGCATCCAATACTGAACCGTTATTACGTCTGAATATTGAAAGCCGTCGTGATCAGAATCCTCAGCCAATGCAGCATTATATTGATTTGCTGACCAGTCTGATTCAGGGCTGATCAACAAAAAAATAAGGAGTCATTAAGACTCCTTATTTTTTCTTCAGGTCACAATAAAATCAGATACTAATCGTTACGATAACCTTGAGGATTTTTCTTCTGCCAGTTCCAGCTGTCTCTGACCATATCTTCAAGACTAAGTTCTGCTTGCCAGTTTAACTCTTTTTTTGCTCTTGTGCTGTCTGCATAAAAACTTGCAAGGTCACCCGCCCGTCTTTGCACAAATTTAAAAGGAACTTTCACCCCATTTACACGCTCAAAAGTATGAATCAGATTTAAAACTGAAACAGGCTGACCCATTCCAATATTCCATGCACGACAACCTGTCTCACTCAGTCTGTTCTGTACAGCCAATACATGAGCTTTTGCAAGATCAACAACATGGATAAAATCCCGTTCACAGGTACCATCTTCTGTTGGATAATCCTGCCCAAAAACTGCCAGTTCATTCCGCTTTCCAATCGCTACCTGAGTCACAAAAGGCATCAGATTATTTGGTATACCCAATGGATCTTCACCAATTTCACCACTTTGATGTGCCCCTACCGGATTGAAATAACGTAACAGTGCAATTGACCAGCGTTCATCAGTAACCGAGGTTTTTTCTAAAAGTTGTTCAACAATCAGCTTTGTATAACCATAATTATTATTTGGCATGCTTAAGGGCATATCTTCCTGATAAGGTGACGGATTGGACTCACCGTAAACCGTTGCAGAAGAACTGAATACCAATGAAAAAACGTCTGCCCGCTGCATTGCCTGTACAAGCTGAATGGAGCCTGCGATATTGTGGTCAAAATAATTGAGTGGTTTCTGCTGGCTTTCACCAACTGCTTTCAAACCAGCAAAATGGATTACCGCATCAATCACAAACTGACTGAAAATCCGAGTCAGGCACGCTGTATCACGAATATCCCCCTGAATAAAATCAACTTTTCTACCAGTTAAAGTTTCAACACGGTGAATGGATTCCTTCGAACTGTTACTGAGGTTATCCAGTACAATAACCTGATAACCCGCGTTCAACAGTTCAATACAGGTATGCGATCCAATATAACCTGCACCACCAGTCACCAGTATATTAGACATTTATTGTTCCAATAAAATTTTCAGCAACCCCTGGGTAGAGGCATCGAGTGCGGAAAGATCCTGCTGCTCCCTGTTCAGTATCGGTAGCAGCTGATTAGCGATTTCCTTCCCTTTTTCCACACCCCATTGGTCAAAAGGATTGATATCCCACAACACCGACTGAACAAAAACTTTATGCTCATATAACGCAATCAGCATACCTAAGCTATGTGGATTCAGCTCTTTTAACAAAAAAGTACTGCTGGGCTGATTCCCTGAATATTGCTTATATTTTTCCAGCTGACTCAGTTCTGACGGATCAAGTGCCTCATTGCCAAATGCCAGCAGTCTGGATTGAGCCAGACAGTTGGAAAGTGCCAGATGATGCTGCTCAATCAATGCATCCGCATTTTCCGCATACGTAAACTGATTGGCATTGTAGCGTTGAACCGGTGCAATAAAATCACAGCTGACTGCATGAGTTCCCTGATGCAGCAACTGATAAAATGCATGCTGCGCATTAGGTCCAACCTCGCCCCAGACAATTGGACAGGTGTCCATACTGACCCGTACATTGTTTCGCTGAATCGATTTCCCGTTGGATTCCATTTCCAGCTGCTGTAAATAGGACGCAAAATATTTCAGTCGACCATCGTAGGGCAAAACAGCATGTGTCTGAATATTCAGAAAATTATTATTCCAGACGCCCAGTAAGCCCATCAGCACAGGAATATTTTTTTCAAATGGCGCAGACTGAAAATGCTGATCAACTTCATATGCCCCAGCCAGCAACTGTCTGAATCCATCCATACCAATACTGAGTGCTATCGGCAGTCCAATACACGACCACAGCGAGTATCTTCCTCCCACCCAGTCCCATAACTTCAGCTGGTTTTCAGGAGCAATTCCCCATGCTGTCATTTTTTCAGGCTTGGTCGAAATCCCAATAAAATGATGCTTCAGAATCTGAGGCTGATGTCCCAATGCTTTTTCAAGCCACAATCTGACCGTCTGCGCATTGGACAATGTATCAATGGTACCAAATGACTTGGAAGAGATAATAAACAGTGTTGTTTCAGGGCGAAGTCTATGCAGCAGTTCTGATAACTGACTGCCATCCATAGTGGATACAAAATGTACATCCAGTGGCTTAACCGTCGGTTTCTTAAAATCAGACAGTGCCTGGGTCACCATCAGAGGTCCAAGGTCAGATCCACCGACCCCAATATTCACCACGTCCTGAATGACTTCACCTGTGGAACCACGACGCTGACCTGTATGTATCTGTTCAACCAGAACAGCCATACGCTCCAGTTGTGTATACACCTCGCTTGCCAGTTCTGGACAGTTCTGATCATGCGCTGGCAATCTTAAAGCCCAGTGCATAGCCGCACGCTGTTCGGTATAGTTAATTTTTTCCTGTGAAAACAGTCGTCGGATCCAGCCTGACAGATCCCGCTCTGCAGCAAAACCGATCAGTCCATCCATCACCTTTTTATCAATCCGATGCTTGCTGAAATCAAAACATACCTGATTCAAGCGTTCAGAAAAATATTCAAACCGCAATGGATCCTGTGCAAACAACTCATTCAGATGACGGGTTTCAAAGGCAGTTTTCAGTTGATTCAGTTCGGACAGACCCAATGAAGACGGTTTAGAGATATCTGTCTCAGAATGTGCAGTCATCAACGGCCAACCCCCATATAAGCAAATCCTTGAGATTTCACATATTCAGGATCATAAATATTACGTCCATCCAGTAACAGCGGATGTATCATTCTTTTTAACAGTTCTGTGTAATCCAGGCTGAAATACTGTTTCCATGCAGTCAGTACGCATAGGCCATGTGCACCATCCACTGCCTGATACTGATTTTCACACAAAATCAGATCAGGACGTTCACCATAGATCTGCCTGATCTCGTTTAATGCCTGAGGATCATGCAATGCCACTGTCACCCCCTGCGCCCATAATGCTTTTAACATCACATGGATCGGGGAATGCTGTACTCTTGTGGTGTTTTCCTTAAATGATGCACCCCAGATGGCAAGACGTTTACCCTGAAGATCACCCTGATAATAATTCCAGAATTTCTGAAACATCAGTTCTTTCTGTTGTTCATTAATTTCCCAGACCTGAGAAAGTAATCTGCTTTTTACACCTGTATTGGTCACAGTATTAGCGAGCGTCTGAATATCATGAGTAAAATTCTCACCACCAAAGCCTGCCCCTGGATACAGATAAGACGCCCCTATTCGACTGTCGGCTGCCATTCCCTGACGCACATGGGAAATATCAATCCCCAGCTTTTCTGCAACCACAGCCAGGTCATTGATGTAACTGATCCTGGTTGCCAGCATACCAGAGATACTCAACTTGGTAAATTCAGCATCCAGAACAGGCATGAACAGAAAATTCTGTTTGAGCGGAAATAACGGTCTCAGCATCTCTTTCAGGCGAATCTGTGCTACAGGATCTGTACAACCGACCGTCAGCTGCTTCGCCTGAGTCAGACTGCGTAAAGCATTACCTTCCTGAATGGTATCCGGTAAATAAATCCACTGATCATCAGGTAAAATTCTGCTGAAACGGTCAGTACCATTCAACCCTAGTGTTGAAGCATTGATCATCAGTTTAGGATGAATAATCGGTCTGTGCTGCAGCTGGGTCAACAGCTCAAATGCAAGACTTTCTTCAGCTGGGCTGAAGCTGAAAATATAAGCATCCACAGTCAGTGGCAGTTCTGAAAACTCACAGAATTTCAGCCGCTCTTCCTGACGCTGCTGCTCCAGCAGTTGAGTAACAGACTCATCCTGAAAATGATAGTTTTCGGCATCAGATGAGCTGAAAATATTACACCAGTAGACGTCATGCCCACATTCAGCAAGTAAGGCTGACATAACACCTGAATAAAGTGTTTTACCAAAAACAGCAATCTTCATCGCAAAAATCCTGTGCTTTCTTAGAGCGGAAGTTCCTGAATCAGTGCCTTGAACTCGTTGCCTAATTTAGGATGCTCAATTCCATAATGCAGTACTGCTTTCAGATACCCCAGTTTACTGCCACAGTCAAAAGTCTGACCTTTCATACGATAGGCATCAACAGACTGTTCAAGCTGTAAGGCAGCAATCGCATCAGTCAACTGAATTTCATTCCCCGCACCTTTAGGAGTATTTTCAAGCAGTTCCATAATGCGGGCTGGCAAAATATAACGCCCAACCACTGAAAGAGTAGATGGTGCAGTTCCTACAGCTGGCTTTTCCACGATCCCCTGCATGACAACACTTTCACCTTCAACAGGTGCTGTAGCCACATCGACAATTCCGTACTGATCAACCATGTGATCAGGTACTGCTTCAACCATAATCTGTGCATGCTTGCGCTGTGAAAAATGATCAATCATCAATGTCAGGTCATTGGTGTTGTCCTTCGACTTGACCAATACATCCGGCAACAGAACTGCAAAATCCTCCTGACCAATCACTTCTTTTGCACAGAGAACCGCGTGTCCGAGACCTAAAGGTTGCGGCTGGCGGACACTGATCACACTGACATGTTCAGGTAAAATTTCGGTAATTTCTTTCAGCAGATCAAACTTTTTTTTCTGCTCAAGCGTAGTCTCAAGTTCAAAATTACGATCAAAATAATTTTCAATCGAAGCTTTGGAAGAATGTGTCACCAGAATAATCTGTTCAATTCCCGCTTCAACAGCTTCTTTGACAACATATTCAATTGCAGGACGGTCAACAACTGTCACCATTTCTTTGGGAATGGATTTACTGGCAGGTAAAAAACGGGTACCCAGACCAGCGACAGGGAGTATGGCTTTTCTGATTGTCATGCAATTTCCTGAATGTACAAATGAACAGGCTTAGTTTACCTGAATTTCTTTACCACGTTGATAGCCATCCACATAGTGTTCAAGCTGCGATAAAGCCCAGTCAATATCCTGCTGTGTCGCGGTCAGCTCGTTGATCCGTTCAAAAACTTTCATCAGCTCATCCAGCGGATAATGTTTTTCAAATGACCTTAAAATCCGGCTGTGATCAGTAACCGCGGTATCTTCCTGGTCAATCAGCAGTTCTTCATACAGTTTCTCACCTGGACGTAGACCGGAATATTTAATTTCAATATCACCATCAGATGAACCTTCTTCACGTACACGCAGTCCACTCAGGGAGATCATCTGTCTTGCCAGATCCTGAATACGCACAGGCTCGCCCATATCCAGCAGGAATACATCACCACCCTGCCCCAGTGCACCGGCCTGAATCACCAGCTGTGATGCTTCTGGGATCGTCATAAAATATCGAGTGACATCGGGATGTGTCACAGTTATTGGACCACCTTTAGCTATCTGCTGTTTAAACAAGGGTACCACTGAACCTGATGAACCCAGTACATTACCAAATCGAACAATACTAATTTGTGTCTGATCTTGAGCTTCAGCCATTGCCTGACAATAAAGTTCAGCCATCCGTTTCGACGCGCCCATAACATTGGTCGGTCGTACAGCTTTATCCGTCGAAATTAGAACAAAGGTTTCAACTGCATTTTTTACAGCAGCATTCAGGCTGAATGCGGTGCCAAGAGCATTATTCTTCAGACCAGAAATCGGATTGCACTCGACCAGTGGAACATGTTTATAGGCCGCTGCGTGATATACCGTCTGTACGCTGTACTGCTGAATAATACGTTCGAGCTTCGGCTGATCCAACACCGTTCCAAGAATAGGAATAATTTCAATCTGAGTTTTTAAACGCAGTTCCTTATCTATACTGTACAGGGCAAACTCAGTCAGTTCAAAAATAATCAGTTTCTTCGGCTGATTTTTCACAATCTGTCGGCATAATTCAGACCCGATAGACCCCCCTGCGCCTGTGACCATCACTACTTTATTTTTAATATTCTTTGCCAGTAATTCTGCAATAGGTGGAACAGGATCTCGTCCTAACAGATCGATAATATCCACTTCCTGAATATCTGAAACGTGAATATCACCATCAACAAGCTTTGTCAGACCAGGAATTTCTGTAATTTTTAAATGTACAGGTTCAAGAAATTTAATGATTTCACTTTTTCTGACCCGCCCTACAGAAGGCAAAGCAATCAGAATTTCATCAATCTGTTGTTTTTTCAGCTGTTTAAGACTGTTTCCTGCATCAAAAACCCGTAACCCACCAATAATCTGACCGGATAAAGAAGTATCGTCATCAATGAAAAAAACCGGTAAATGCTCATCCGAACGGTACAGCGTTGCAGCGACCTGTTGACCTGCATAACCTGCGCCATAAATAGCTACTCTTTTACGCGGCACATCAGATGACAAATGGGACTTGACCAGCATACGGATCGCAGCCCGACTGAACCAGATCCATGAAAACATCATGAAACCGAACATAATCGGAATGGAAGTCGGAATGAATGCGTGTGTCAGATAGGCAAGTAGATACAAGCCAGCAACAGTAACAAAAGTCGCCAAACCTAACTTAAAAATAAACGCTTCATTGAATGTACGGACAATGAAACGGTAAACCCCACAAATAATCAATGCAACTGTAGTGATCAGACTCACCCAGACCGCACCAAAATCAAGACGAGGAACAACCTCCGCACCTAAATTAAATTCGCGGATGGCATAACACAACCAGATCAGTGCAGGAAACACACAAAAATCTATAAGAATTAAAAAAGCCTGTTTTGCCAGTCTGGGCGCAGCAGCCAATGAGATAATAATTGATTTCACAGAAAACTTCTTTTCGGCCTGACGTTCTTATCCATTTTTAATGCAGTACATACATTAATTGATGGATACCCTCACAATATCGTTATTTTTAATATACAGATACATTAAATATGTATCTGTATAGACTGATTTTTTCCTGTTAAAGCTGACCAATAACCTGCTGAATTACTGTAACAGTTTTATTCAGGCTGGCTTCACTCAGCGTTGGATGAACCAGAAACATCAGACTGGTTTCACCCAGCTGCTGCGCATTCTCAAGACGCTTTTCCGGTCGCCATGGTGTATTGTCAAAAGCATGCTCAAGATAGACTTCCGAACATGATCCACTGAAACATGGAACACCCTGTGCATTGATTTCCTGCATAATCCGGTCACGTGACCACCCTTCAGGTAATGCATCTATATTGACCTGAACATAACATTTATAACAGGCATGTACATAATCCTGCGATGGACGGTGTACTGTAAAAAATGGACTGTCATCAAATGAAGTCAGAATCTGATTCATGTTCTGAGTTCGTTTTGCTGTCCACTCAGGCATACGGGTCAGCTGAATTCGACCAAGTACTGCCTGCATTTCCATCATTCGCCAGTTTGTACCGAATGAGTCATGTAACCAGCGGAACCCTGGCGGATGCTGTTTGTTGTAGACACTGTCATAATTTTTACCATGGTCTTTGTATGACCACATTTTTTTCCACAACGTTTCATCATTGGTTGTGACCATTCCACCTTCACCGCCAGTCGTCATGATTTTATCCTGACAGAAAGACCATGCTGAGATATGTCCAATTGAACCTGCAGATTTACCTTTATACTTAGCCCCATGCGCCTGTGCACAATCCTCGATGACATACAGACCTTTTTCTTCAGCCAACTGCATGATTGGGTCCATATCACACATCCACCCTGCAAGGTGAACACAGATGATGGCTTTAGTTTTTGTACTGAATACAGCATCTATAGTGCGACGGGAAATATTCTGCGAATCAAGCTCAACATCTGCAAATACAGGCGTTGCACCTGCTGTAATAATTGAGCTGACTGAAGCGAGAAAGGTTCTGGAGGTCACAATCACTTCATCGCCAGGACCGATGTTTAATGCTTTCAGCGCAACATCAAGTGCTACGGTACCGTTGGCAAGTGCAACTGCATACTCAGATTCTGCGAACTGTGCAAATTCTTTTTCAAATTCACGGCATTCCTGACCCGTCCAGTAATTCACCTTATTTGAAAGTAATACTTGAGATACAGCATCCGCCTCTTCCTGAGTGAAACTTGGCCACGGTTCAAATGCAGTGTTTAACATATTATCTGTCCTGATTTCTGAGCGGTTTAAACTCTTATTTCTTCTCTAAAATTCGTGCCGGGTTACCGACAACAGTCACGCCTGGTGGTACGCTTTTCGTTACAACAGCCCCCATTCCCACCACCGCCCCTTTACCAATCACTAAAGGCTTATCCGGCGTACCCTGCTTAATAACTGCGCCTGTTCCGATATAGGCATGGTCTTCGATATGAATATTACCATTACATTTTACACTCGGTGCAAAAGTAACATAATCGCCAATCACACAATCATGCGCAACATAACTATAAATATTGGCATGGAAAAACTTGCCAATTTTTATATTTGAAGTCAGACATGTAAATGGGCAGAGTAAACTGCCTTCACCAATTTCCACTTCATCCAGAATTACTGTATTCTCAGCTTTCACTTCCAGATGCTGAATGCTGTCTTCATTTAAACGTAATACAAGTTTTTCACGAACGATGCTGTTTGCAATAGCAATTGTAACTGATTTTGAAACTGCTTTATGTGATTTGAAATCATGATAACTTAGTATTGGATATCCATTCAGATCTGTTCCTGCTTGCCCATCATCAATAAAAACAAAGCATTCTTTTTCTATATGAGGGAATTGTTGGCGCACCAAAGGCATTACTTCTTTACCAAAACCGCTGGCACCATACACTCCATACAATTCAACTGTCATTCTGTTTTTCCTTTTCATGTGTACCAGTAAAACGAGTCATCGTTGCTTCGCCCTCTGCACTGATATCGTCTTTTGCAATCACTTTATGTACGGTTTTAAACATAATTTTAAAATCAAGCAAGGTGGATCGGTTCTCTACATACCAGGTATCCAGCTTAAATTTTTCTTCCCAGCCAATCGCATTACGTCCATTCACCTGGGCATGACCCGTCATGCCTGGGCGCACATTATGGCGTTTTGCCTGTTCTTCATTATATAAAGGTAAATACTCCATAAGTAATGGTCGAGGACCAACAATACTCATATCACCTTTAATTACATTCCACAGTTCCGGCATTTCATCCAGACTGGTTGAGCGCAGCATTTTACCAAAAGGCGTTAATCGCTCACTATCGGGTAAAGGATTACCTTGTGCATCCACCCCATCTTTCATGGTGCGGAATTTAATCATTTCAAAAGGTTTGCCGTTCAGACCTGGACGTACCTGACGAAACAGAACAGGAGATCCCAGATTCTTTTTTACTTTACGTGCCACGATAAAATACAAGGGTGACAGCAAAATCAGAGCAATAGAGGCGATGATGATATCGAGTATTCTTTTCATTAATCAGTCCTCATCGTTCAAAACAACATTTACAAGTTTTTCTGCAATCTTTGTATAATCCAAATTCTGAATAACATAATTTTTACCATTATCCCCCATCTCATGACGCTCACTGTCACTTAAACTGTATAACTGTATAACTGCGTCAACAATAAGTTCGGGATCTTCTGCCTCAATTCTGATACCAGCATTTGCAAGTTCTACCACATCCCCTTTACCGGAAAATGCATGAATAATAGGTTTTGCAGAAAAAAGGTATTCCGGTAATTTATTCGGAGCAATCCCAAATCTATAAAGAGAATTCTTCTGCCACCCTATATAACAAACATCAAAATAAGCCAACATAGACTGAATCTGCTTTTTAGGTATCGCATCAATAAAAGTAACATTACTTAAGCCTAAGGATTTAACTTTATTGACCAGATCTTCTTTTTCTTTACCCGCACCTACTAATACAAAATGAATATCTTTTTGTTGCTTCGACAGTGATTTTGCAGCTTCAATTAAATCATCAATTGCATTCGCAACTCCTATAGTCCCAGTATAGCCCACAATGAATTTATCATTTGGAATTTGATTAATAATATCAATATTCAATGGTTCTCTATGTGTCACTTCTTCCAAAGAAATCCCATTGGGAATCCAATGAAACTTAGCTCTGTCAAGACCTCTTGTTTGCATATGCTCTACGGCATTAAACAGATTGGAAAACACAAAATCAGCTTTTTTATAAGCTCTGTCTTCTATCCATTGCATAAAACGCACAAAAGGATGTTGAGGAGAGTGACCACCTAGCTCAATCCATGTTAGAGGCCAGATATCCCGTACTTCAAAAATAAATTTTGCTTTAAATTTATTAGAGAGATATTTTGCCCCAAGATAGCCAACAAGTGATGGCGATGAATAAAGAACAATATCTGGTTGATGTTCCATTAAAGGCGGTAATTTTTTTAATGCCCATGAAAATCTAAACCAGTTAATGACTCGCTGCTTACTGTGAGCTTCCTCATATTTTGGTAAATTTATCCATACGAATGAAAAGTTTGGTGCAATAGCCTCCAAGAGATAGGGAGATTTAAATTGTTTAGGTTTTCGTAATAAATGACTGTACCCACCTGCAATGACATAAACCTGATGCCCCATTTTAGCTAATTCAGAGGCAATATAATAATGTCGTCCACCCATTGCAGTCTCAGGAGTAGAACTGTATTGATTAACAATCCAAAAAGTTTTCTTAGTATTCATACGCTACACACTAATCAAAATAACAGCACACTTAATGCTGTTTGTAAATAACAATTTCAGCATATTATGATTTAAATTATTAATACAAAAATCCTCATTCAAAAATTAACAACTCATTTTCTTTCATCAAAAACATCTGCATGAATTTTATAAAAATATTACGAATCCTCACAATAAAAAGAAGAATAATCATTGATTACATTTTCAGAAATAAAAGGAAGTAAAAGTTTCTTTAACTCAAAATCAGATATTTTTATATCTTTATCCAATAAATTGTTTAATGCCTCTGAAATACTAATACAATCACATGGGTCAACGGTATAAAGAATATTTTCATTACTGAACAAACCATCTATTCCTTGATTTTTTGAACATATGGCAATACAACCTTGACTGATAGCCTCAATATAGACCATACCAAAAGTCTCTAAAAAGGATGGTACCAATAATATATTAGAAGAACGATACTTCAACAAAAGCTCTTCTTTAGGAATTTTATCTAAAACAGACACCCAATCAGGTATTGAATTAATCTGACAGATCTTTTTAAAATCTGTCACACTACCCCCAATAAATTCAAGCTGAAAATCCCCTCTTAAGTTATAAAGAGCAGAGCAAGAATTAAAAACTGCCATAATATTCTTATTAAGATCAAAACTGCCTACAAACAAAATCTTTTTGTTATTAATGCTTAAATTATCAAAATAATAAATATTATCAACCCAGTAATCATTTATCGGATTTGGTATAAATTTAAACTTATTTGAATTTTTTTCTAAAAATAGTGTTTTTTCACCATTTTTCATTAACACTAAGCTAGGAAAATAAATATATTTAGACTTACTTGCTATCAATCTGAAAAACAATCTTAAATGATAGCCATATTTAAAAAATATAGACACATCAGTAGTTCTTACAAAAGTACTAAATACTGTTCCAAAAATAAAATAAAGATACAAACACAATACACCATCAGACCCAAAAGTATAAGACAAAGCTTTGCTTTCCTTCATATCTATCTTATAAAATTTTATTTTGGAAATAATCATAAAAATAATTATTAGTGATTTTATTATTGGAAAAAATTTCATGTACTTATTAACATAAAAATATTCAACAATAATATTATTTTTACTAATATTATTTCTACCAATAAGCCCCCTATTGCTACAAGGTACAAAAATATAATGATTAATATTGCTGTATTTTCTTGATAATTTTAAAATAACTTCACTATGAACCTTATTTCCAGTGAAATTATTACAAATATAAATATAAGATTTCATGCACACCTTCAATCATATATATTCTTTATTTAAAACCTTCATAAAAACGATGCCTTACATGAAGGTGACTCCCCACCATACTATTTATATATCATTTATTTTTTAGATCAAAAATATCATGATTCTCCAATAATTTACGATAGGAAAATATCATCTTCTGCTCCTGAACCTCCCAAGAGTTTTCGCATGCCACATCATAAGCATTTTTCTTCATAGACACCAAATCTCTAGTCAAAAAATCATCAACCGCTTGATTAATACCTTTTGAAGAAAAATCACTAATTACTACCCCCATATTATTCTTAACTACTAATTCAGACATATCTTTCATATTAGAGACCAAAACAGGTAAACCCGCCATAGAATATTCGAATAGTTTATTAGGCATACAATAATAGTAAGATAAACAAGTATTTTCGATTAAAGAAATACCTAAGTCAGCTGATGAAGTATATTCCAGCACAACCTGTGGTGATACTGCTGGGAAAAAGAAAATATTATTATAATTTTTAGCTAAATCAGTTATATCTTTCTCTAATTCACCATATCCCATAAAAACAACCACAACTTTGTCATCTTTTCTATCTCTAAATGCATCTAAAATTAAATGAATACCTCTACCATAAAATAAACCACCTTGATAAATTAATATGATTTGATCTTCGCGAATATCCAACTGCTCCCTGAAATGGTTATTTTTTTTCATTTCTCTTTTATTTGGTGCATTTAAAACAACAGGAGGACGTTTGATGTCATATTCTTTTTGATACCAATCAGCAATACTTTCACTAACAACTATTGTCATATCAACATGTTTTATCAACTTTGACTCAAAAAATCTGCTTATTTTCTTCCTTACTCCTTTTAAGCCATTACGCTCCACCTCAAGCTCGTGGGTGTCATAAATTAATATTGCTTGAAAGCAATATTTTAAAAAAAGTCCAAATGGAAGCATACTCAAAGAATGAATGTTTATCATTTTTATATTTTTATCTTTATAATAATTATAAATTGAAAAACAAAACTCTATATACTTTATGACTTGCATAAAAAGACTTTTATTTAAACTTCTACTCCTTAAAGAAAACCTTTTCAACTCTCTCTTATTGTCATAATTAAATTCACTATCCAACCCTTCCTTGTATAAAGCTGCAATATATAGCTTATCCACAATACCAGAATCAACTAAGCTTTTAGTCTGCTTCAAAACACGACTTGCATTTGTGAATTCATTCAAACTTATATGAAGATTTCTCATAATCACTTACTCACACATTATCAATTAATTGGAAATAAGAATATTTCATTGCACATTACTTCCATAAAAGCTTTATCTGACATAACTTAACTTCAATTTTTTCATTGAAATAAAAACAAAAACTAACGTGATTATAATAAGAGTAATATTTAATATAAAATTAGAAAAACTTGTAACTGACAACGATCTAAAATACAAAATCACCCACACATAGTAACCTGCTCCGATAGGAAGCTCTCTAAATTTCAAAATAATGCTATCTAGAATTCTTAAAACAAAACCTATAAAAAATGAAAATGGTGCAATAAAAATTGGGCCGAAATTAGCGTAAATCTCTGCCCAATAAACTGTTGGCATAGTTCCAACAATTCCTAATTGTTCTAACTGAGGGTTTACCCAATTCATAACCAATACGGTTAGCCTAACAGGCTCATATGGAAATATTCCCTTTGGATTAGGAAAACTTTTCCCATAAAGAAAATCATAATGTTCAGGAAATAATTCCAAATAAAAATATGCTGGTGTAATACTTCCTGTAAAAGTTCTAGATAATACTGAGTTAAAAGCATCCGACACCGACAAACTTTTCATAAAAAACATATACATACATATTAATATAGAAAATATTGGAATTGAAATTTTGAATATTGATTTAATAGGAATTAAACCCTTCCTACAAATAATCGTATTTACTAAAAACATTCCTACAATTAACCAAATTAAAGGGGCTTTTTCTGTAGCCATTAATGCAATAAATCCATTAACTACAAACAAGAATAAGACAACATATAAATCTTTTTTATTATGAAAAACCAACCATTGTGCATAGAAAGAGAATAATAGAAATTTTAAAATATCTTCCATAAAAATACTGTATAAAAAATATGAACCTTCAAAATTATTCCCCATATCACTTCTTAAGCTTTGTATTCCACTTTTACTTTCAAAAGAAAAAATATTAAAAATAGCAATTTCAGGAACAGCTTTAATATAGAGATAAAGAAAAACAATCCCGATAACAATGAATATGTATGATTTTAATCTTTGAATATTATTAATTTTTTTTATTCTTTCAATAGAAAAATGTGAATCAGCTAAAGATAAAGTTTTTTTAGCAACCCCTCCTCCTAGCATTATAAAAAAAATTGATAGTGAGGAAAAAAACCAAACCAAGAATATAGTTTCCCTATCAATGACTCCATTTGAAACTCTCAACGGATCCATATGGAAAAATAAAAATATTATCCCTATATATGCAAAGACAAAAATGCTAATTAAAAGAAAATTTAAAATTCCAACCTTAAGAATACTTTCTTTAAATATATATTTATACACATATAGTGCTAAAACCGGGAATAGAAAAAAAAGAATTACGAACAAAAATTCAAACATTTGATTCTCTTCCAATTTTCAAATTAAATATATATTTAAACAATATCACTCTATTAAATACCTCTTTTTTTTACAGCCCAAATCACAACAAGCATATAAATAAAATAAAATAAAAAACCTGAGAAAATATAATAATCAATAACAAATTCACTCCCAATCCATGCTAAAGCAAATAAAACACCGACACGAATTAGAAAACCAAAAACTTGTAAAATTAAAGCAATTTTTTGAAAGCCAACGATATGCAACGCCATTGAAATGGGTGATGATAAAATTTGCATAAAATACCACGGTATCATTATTAAAATATACTTACCCAAACCCGCCCACTCAATCCCAAAAATAAAATCAAATATAAAAGAACTAATTAAAGCCAATAAAACAAAAGGGATAATGATAATTTTAAATATTTTAATTAGAATAGAAATTGTATAATCATATAATCCTCCATTTATATAATAATGTGGAGCTTGCGACAAATAAACCTGTGACATTGAACTTCCAATTAATGTCATAGGCACACCCAAAAGCTTCATTGCCATCATTAAATAACCAACCTCAGAGCCAGCTAAAAAACCTGCTATAACTATCAATGGCAACTGAATTGCACTTGAGTTTGCTAATGCTTCAAAAGTTGAATATTTAGGAAATTTACTATATTTATGAAAAGTCTTTTTTATTGATGCACTCTTCACTTTTCTTAAATCTTTCTTAGCATCGGCTGCCAATTTAAATATTCCGCCAGAAAAGTTTAAAATTTGCCCTAATATTAAACCCCAAAATCCCCCCCAAACCAACCCAGTTGAAAGGCTTACCCCATTACCCAAAACTGCTTGAGTCATTCGTGTTTGAGAAATATCTTTAAATCTTTTATGACGTGTTGTCCAATATTGTAATGCAGAATATAACCCTGAAACAAAAACACCAAGTGGAATCAACCAAATCCAGTAAGATAATTGATCAATTATTTTATATTTTTGAATATATGGATGACTTATTATAAGAAATATATAAAGAATAATGGTGAGAATAATATTACTAAGTAATGATAATAATAATAAAGCTTTCCCGTCACTTTCATTTTCCGGTATTGGAATAGCAATATCAAACCTTAAACATGAAATTACGGCAAAAATTGAAACAATAGCAACATATACACCCAAGACAGAATAGTCTTCAGGAGTATACAAACGTGTCAAAATTGGTAAGCACAAAAATCCTATCAATTGGGCAAATGCTGTACCACCAACCAACACAGATACAGCCTTTAAAAAGCCCCCTTGCGCATTTAACTTTGCATTAACTTTTTCAAGAAGGCTTTTCACTACTTATTTACTCAAAAGTGCTGCAACAATTTTTTCTTGAGCTTCTACAGTCAAGTAAGGATGCATCGGCAAACTCATCACACGTTCAGCAATTGCATCACCAACAGGTAAAACAGCATCATTTGCAACAGCAGGCTGTTTATTCAGTGGAATTGGATAATGTACCGCTGTAGGAATACCCTGCTCTTTTAACTTTGCTTGTACATCATCACGATTTTCCACTTGAATGGTATATTGCGCCCAAGCACTTTGGTTATATTCTTCAATAAATGGGGTGGTTAAAATACCTGCCTCATTAAAAAGTTTTGTATAGGTTTCCGCAACACGTTGACGTGCCTGCATTTCATCATCCAGAATTTCTAATTTTGGAAGTAAAATTGCAGCCTGCAAAGTATCTAAACGACTGTTCATTCCTACACGAACATGATGATAACGACGATCCTGCCCATGGCGTGCGATCTGACGAATAATTTTTGCCAATTCATCGTCATTGGTAAAAATTGCGCCACCATCACCATAACAACCCAAAGGCTTACTTGGGAAAAAGCTTGTACATGCTACCGTACTTAAATTACAACTTTTACGGCCTTTATAGGTTGCACCAAAACTTTGCGCAGCATCTTCGATTACGGGTAAATTATACTTAGCCGCAATTGCATTAATGGCATCAAAGTCAGCACACTGACCATATAAACTAACAGGAATAATCGCTTTAGTACGTGGCGTAATCGCTGCTTCCAGCTTTTCAATATCCAGGTTATATGTTTTTGGGTTTACATCTACATAAACAGGGGTTGCACCTAACACAGCAACCGTTTCAGCTGTTGCAATATAGGTAAATCCTGGGGTAATCACTTCATCGCCAGAACCGATTCCAAATGCCATCTGCACAATTTGTAATGCATCAGTACCATTTGCACAGCTGATACAATGCTTTGCACCTACATAGGCTGCGAGTTTTCCTTCCAACTCTTTAACTTCAGGTCCAAGAATATACTGACCATGGCTCAATACATTCTGAATCCCCGCTTCAATTTTATCTTTTAAGCGTTCCTGCTGTGCTTTTAAATCAATAAATTCAATCATTTTTGTGCCTGTTGTTTTGTTACATTCTGACCATCCAAACGGTAAATTGCACCTGTATGTGAGCAAGTGGTTTCTGCTTGACCAGCCACAGGTAAATCAAGCTGCTCACCAAACTCACTCATCCAGCCAATCTGTTTCGCAGGAACTCCAACCATTAAGGCATAGGCTGGTACATCCTTATTAACTACTGCACCTGCACCTACAAATGAATATTCACCAATAGTCACACCGCAAACAATCGTACAGTTTGCCCCCAAAGTCGCACCTTTTTTCACCAGGGTATTGCGATATTGATCTTTGCGTTCAATTAAAGAACGTGGATTGTAGACGTTTGTGAACACCATACTTGGACCACAAAAAACACCTTCTTCCAAAGTCACATTGTCATAAACAGAAACATTATTCTGTACTTTACAATGATCGCCAATCACAACTTTGTTACCGACAAAGACGTTTTGCCCCAAGGAAACGCCTTGTCCAATTCTGGCACCACCGCACACATGTACAAAATGCCAGACACGAGAGTTCTCACCAATCTGAGCACCCTCGTCAACAATTGCACTTTCATGTTGATAAAAACTCATCGTGTTTCCCCTTTTATTATTTTACTTTTGCTAACAACGGATGCGGATTACCTGGATTTTCAACAATCGGAGCAATACGAATCACTTCTACTGTTTCAATAGCAGCACGGTTTTCTTCAACACCGTAGCCTTTACCAGCAAGAATACGCTCATAACTTTGCGTATGAAGATCCGTAAAACCACCTGAAAATTCAAGCTCTTCATTCTCAATTGTAATACTGCGATAAGTCAGTTTTTCACCTTTCACCGCATTTGATGGCAAATTGTTTGCATCAATAGACAAGAACCAGCGTACACGTGCACGCTCATATTCCAGATAACCTGAAGCTGTCTTTTCATCACGGAAATGCACTTCATTTTTTACGATATCACCAAAGATGAAATGCAACATGTCATAAAAATGCACACCAATATTGGTTGCAACACCACCAGACTTGTTATCTACACCTTTCCATGATTTTAAGTACCATTTACCACGAGAAGTCAGATAAGTTAAATCAACATCGAAAATTTTTCCTTCAGGTGCTGCCTGCACTTTGTCACGCAATGCAATAATTGAAGGATGTAAGCGTAACTGCAAAATTGAGTTTACTTTTGCACCATACTGTTTCTCATATTGAGATAGCATGTTGAGGTCTTCTGAATTTAAAACCAATGGTTTCTCACAAATCACTTCAATACCATTTTTGAGTGCATATTTCATGTGAGGTGCATGTAGATAGTTCGGTGAACAGATCGCAACGTAATCGAGTTTTTCACCTTTTAATTTCTGATCTTCCACATACGCTTCAAATTCTTCAAATTCAGTAAAAAATTCAGCTTCAGGGAAGTGGCTATCCATAATCCCGACAGAATCATTAATATCCATTGCAACAGCTAAAGTATTACCTGTTTCTTTAATCGCCTTTAAATGACGTGGAGCGATATAACCAGCAGCACCAATAAGAGCAAACTTTTTCATAATTCAATACTTTATAAATTGATTTTTAAAATTACAGACGGAAAACAGTAAAACCTTCAGCTGCAAGCTCATTACGGTCGAACAGGCTTTTTACATCAGCAATAACTGGCTTATCGCAACGCACATATGATTTCAGCTGTGCAGGTGTCAATATCCGGAACTCTTCATGACCAACAGCAACCACCAGACTGTCCACCTGATTTTCAGCATTCACAGTTCCAAGTTCAACGCCATACTCATGTCTGACTTCCTCAGCGTCCGCCCATGGATCAGCAACAATCACCTGAGCCCCCCACAGTTCAAACTCCCTGATCAGATCTGAAACTTTACTGTTTCGGATATCCGGACAGTTTTCTTTGAATGTCACGCCAAGTATACCAATACGGGCACGAGGAACATCCACACCATTTTTCAGCATATGCTTAATCGTGTTGCGAGCCACGTAACGCGCCATATTATCGTTAATCCGTCGACCCGCAAGAATCACCTGCGGATGATAACCAACTTCTTCTGCCTTATGGGTCAGATAATAAGGGTCCACACCAATACAGTGGCCACCGACAAGACCGGGACGGAATGGAAGAAAATTCCACTTACTACCCGCAGCTTCAAGCACATCCACCGTATCAATACCGATACGCTCAAAAATGACTGAAAGCTCATTAACGAGTGCGATGTTAAGATCACGCTGAGTGTTCTCAATTACCTTGGCTGCCTCAGCAACTTTTATACTTGATGCTTTGTGTGTCCCTGCTGTAATAATGCTTGCATAAACACCATCCACCAGGTCTGCAGTTTCAGGTGTACTACCGCTGGTAATTTTTTTAATTTTAGTCAGTGTGTTTACCTTATCACCTGGATTAATACGCTCCGGGCTGTAACCTGCAAAGAAATCCTGATTGAACTTCAGTCCTGAAACACTTTCCAGAACAGGAATACAGACTTCTTCTGTTGCACCTGGATATACAGTTGACTCATAGACAACAACATCCCCCTTCGAAATCACCTTACCTAATGTCTCACTTGCTTTTTTAAGTGGAGTCAGATCAGGACGATTAACGTGGTCAACAGGTGTAGGAACAGTAACAATAAAAAAATTGCAGCTTTTTAAATCTTCCAGATTTGCTGAATAAGTTAACTGCGCTGCCCTAGCCAGCTCTTCAGAAGATACTTCCAACGTATGATCTGTACCACCCTTCAACTCATCAATTCTTTTCTGATGAATATCAAAGCCCACTACCGGGTGTTTTTTACCAAATTCCACTGCGAGCGGAAGACCGACATATCCTAATCCGATAACCGCAATTCTTAGTTCCGAGATCTGTAACATTCCAGAGCCTTATCTTGTATATTTATGTATATAATAAAACAGCTTTTAAGCACAGCATAATATAACAGACTTTTTTTATTCCAGTTATTAAAATCAGAAAATAAATACGAATAAAGCCATTTTTTGTTCTGAAAACAAAAAACAAATTCAAGAAAATATAATAAATAAAAACAATGATATAGAAATAAAATCAATGGCAATATTTATCATTACTTACCAAAAGCATATTGAAACCATCAAAAAATACACATTAACTCGACATGAATTTATTTTTAAATTTAATTCAGTGCACACAATAATAATCGAATAATACTACCGCTATACCAGCTTCCTGGTATAAAATACCAATTACAATTTGTTATATTTTTTTTTATATTGAATTGGGTACAATACCAACTATTTTAATTATCTAACATTATTTTTATAAGCGGGATTGCGAGTGAGACAACTACCATTATCATTACTGCTGGCTTTTGGTCTGACGGGTTCAGGTTGCGCCATTACATCGGGCCTGCAAACCTATGACTTACCTGTTGAAGGGGTTTATCAGACGGATCTTGGTACATCAGTAAATGTGGTTCAGTTAACCCAGGAATCCCTGCCCGCTGTTCAACCCGCACAGATCAATATCCGTCAGGACTACGCTCATCTGTTTAACCGCTCACATAAAAACTACCTTTTAAGCCCTGGCGATATTTTATCCATTTATCTATGGGCTTATCCCGAAATTACCCCACCGACAAATACCATAAATAATGAACAGGCAGTACAGTCCAACGGTTACCAGATAGACCAGAATGGATATATTCAGTTTCCTGTGATTGGTCGTTATAAAGCAGCAGGAAAATCCTTAAACCAGGTCAACCAGGAACTGAGAAGTCAGTTATCCCGCTTTTTAAAAACACCTGATGTTGTTGCACGCGTCCTGTCTTATCAGGGACAAAGATTCTCCGTCCAGGGTAACGTCATGAAAGGTGGCCAGTTTGCACTCAGTGATCAGCCTGTCAGTCTTTATACAGCACTGGGGATGGCTGGTGGCATCAACACTCAGAATGGTGACAATACAGCAATCACCCTTGTTCGACAGGGTAGAACATACAGTTTAAACAGCATTGAGCTCGAAAAATCAGGTTATTCGCTGCATAACCTGTTGATCCAGCCCAATGATACTATTTATGTCAATTCACGTGAAAATCAGAAAATTTATGTGATGGGTGAGTCTGGGAAAAATCAGTCTTTAGCCATGCGTGACCAGGGAATGAGCCTGAGTGATGTACTGGGCGAAAGCCTTGGACTGAACCCGTTGTCTGCCAGCCGAAGTAAAATTTATGTGGTCCGCAGCAATCCAAATGATTTCAGTACTGAAGTTTACCATCTGAATTTAACCAGTATCGGTGACTTTGGACTGGCAAACCAGTTTAAAATGCGCAGCAATGATATTGTTTATGTGGATGCTTCAGGACTTGCCCGTTGGCAACGTGTTGTCAACCAGGTTATTCCTTTCTCCAACATGATTTATAACGTTGACCGTATGGGACAGTAATGAAGATCCAGAATATCCTCGTTGTCTGTGTGGGTAATATCTGCAGAAGCCCAATGGCAGAGTATTTACTGAAACATGAATATCCTGACCTGCATATTGAATCAGCAGGCATTTCTGGTCTGATTGGTCATTCTGCTGATGACAAAGCAGATCTTTGCATGCAAAAATTAGGCATTGATATGTCGCCTCATAAAGCACGTAAGCTGAATGGTGATCTGATTAAAAAAGCCGATCTGATTCTGGTCATGAGCAGTAATCAACAGAAGCACCTTGAACAGACCTGGCCATTTTCCAAAGGGAAAACATACCGATTAGGACACTGGCAAGGAAAGAATGTCTCTGATCCCTACCGCCATGACCAGGCTGTATTTGATGAAACCTGTCTACTGATTCAGCATTGTGTCGCAGACTGGAAAAAACATATTTAACTTTTGATACCAGGATTATGAGCCAAAATACTAATACAGAAGATACAATTGACCTGAAGGAACTGTTCTTCTCTCTCATTGCTCAATGGAAACTGATTGCGCTGTGCATCATTTTAAGTATGGTCTGTGCTTTACTTTATCTGAGAACAACACCTGATACTTATTCAGTGGATGCACTCGTTCAGGTTGAGGAAAATAAAGGAGCTTCGGCGGCACTGCTGGGTGATCTGTCCAGTATGGTGGAACAGAAACAACCCGCTCAGGCTGAAATAGAGATTCTAAAATCCCGTTTAGTATTAGGCTCTGTCATTCATGGGCTGAACTTAAATATTAAGGTTTCAGGTACACAGGATACATTCTGGAACCGCTTGCTGAACAAACACGAATATGATGCCGAATATTATGGGAAGTCAGTTGTATTCTATGATGATGCAAAATCCTTTGAAATCCGTCAGTTTGATATTCCTGCAAATTTTCTCGACAAAAGTCTTTTGCTCAGCTTCAAAGACAATACTTTCTCTCTGATCAATGAAGCAACTGAACAGACTGTATTTTCCGCACCTATCAATCAACTGACTCAAAAGCAGTCTGAATATGGCGCATGGAAAGTTGCTATCTTTACTAAAGATCACTTAAAAGCCACATACAACATCCGCAAACAGACTTTACCTGCTGCTATGAAAGCATTAACCAACAATTACTCTGTTGCTGAAAAAGGTAAAATGACGGGGATACTGGGGCTGAATTATCAGGGAACCGATAAAGAGCACATCACCAAGGTACTGAATGCAATCCTTGTTGCTTATAGCCAGCAGAACATTGAACGCCGTTCCGCTGAAACTGCACAGACTTTAAAGTTTCTGGATGAACAACTGCCTGATCTGAAAAAACAGCTCGATGTAGCTGAACGTGAATTCAATAAATTCCGTCAGCAGTTCAATACAGTTGATGTGACCAAAGAATCTGAGCTCTATCTGACCCAAAGTATCACTTTGGAAACACAGAAAGCCCAGCTGGAACAGAAACAGGCTGAGCTTTCAGCAAAATATACGCAGGAACATCCTGCCATGCATGAAATCAATGCTCAACTTGGTGCAATCAATAAAAAAATTGCAGAACTGGATGGCACGCTGAAACGTCTTCCAGATCTGCAACGTCAGTATTTACAGCTGTATCGTGAAGTTGAGGTGAAGCAGCAGCTGTATACTGCACTGTTAAACTCTTATCAGCAGTTGCGTATTGCAAAAGCAGGTGAAATTGGTAACGTTCGTGTCGTCGATACCGCAGTTGAACCGATTGAACCGATTAAACCAAAGAAATTGCAGATCCTTGTACTGTCCATATTCTTAGGTGGATTCCTTGGGACTTTACTGGCATTACTGCGTAACATGTTACGTTCAGGGATCAAAGACTCAAGTCAGATTGAAAATGAACTGGATTTGCCTGTCTATGCAACTGTACCACGTTCACCTGTTCAGGAAAGCCGGATTAAACTGCTGAAAAAGAAAAAATCCATTCCTGTGCTTGCGGTTAAAAACAGTGATGATATTGCCATTGAGAGTCTGCGCAGCATGCGTACCGCAATTCACTTTGCGCTCAGCAACGCGAAAAATAATATTATTATGATTTCAGGACCTGCACCCGAGGTTGGTAAGTCATTTATTTCAACCAACCTTGCGGCTATTCTTGCACAAAGTGACAAGCGTGTTCTGATCATTGATGGTGATATGCGTCGTGGTTATCTGCATAAATATTTTGACCAGGAAAACAAAAATGGTCTGTCTGAATATCTGAATGGTCAGTTAAATCTGCAACAGGCGATTCATCAGTTATCCATTCAGAATCTGTCCATTATTCCTCGTGGTAAAAGCCCGACGAATCCTTCTGAGTTATTGAGTTCTGCAAAATTTGCTGCAATGCTTGAAGAAGTGTCCGCGCTGTTTGATCATGTGATTATTGATACCCCACCAGTACTGGCAGTAACCGATGGTATTATTATTTCACAATATACCGGTGTGAACCTGGTGATTGCCCGCTATGCGAAGTCTCAGATCAGAGAACTCGAACTGACGGTCAACCGTTTCGATCAGGCTGGAGTCAAAGTGAATGGCTTTATTCTGAATGATATTCAGCGTGGCACGGGTGGTTATGGTTATGGCTATGGCTACAACTATGCTTATGGTTATAAAGCCTCACAGGATAATGACTGATTTCATAAAGTAAAAAAGCCCGCGAAATGCGGGCTTTTTTACTGACCGAACGGGCATTCAGCGTAAGAATTCTGGTAAAGGCTGATAGCTACTGTTTTTGGCAAGTTCAGTCTTCATTCTTTGCAACATCTGATAGGGCTGTTGCTCAACCAGCAGATTAGTCACACTGGCCGGAATAGCCCCTTCAGGATTTGCATGCCCCGTTGTTGTGACTTTAACCCGCCCATCTGCCTGCTGCTGAAAAACCCAGTCACCAGAATAATCACTGATCCGGATATAACCTGGGTTTACAGGTTTAACCTTTGAAACAGCCGTGTTTTTTATACTGATCACGCCACTGGCATCTTTATACATTTTACCTTTTACAACCATATCACGGTCTTTTAAAGGAAATGGAAAGTCCAGCACCATATACAGGGTAAATTCACCTTTGGCATCGTCACGACTCAGTACTTCTGCCTTGGCGACATTGGGTACCCATCGGGTACTGTTCCGGACATCAAGAATTAAGGCAACCGCCCTTTCTATAGACACATCCAGCACTGTTTCTGCTTTATAAGACAGCACTGACTGTCCTGTATTCTGATAAGTCC
This sequence comes from Acinetobacter chinensis, assembly GCF_002165375.2. NCBI lineage: Bacteria > Pseudomonadati > Pseudomonadota > Gammaproteobacteria > Moraxellales > Moraxellaceae > Acinetobacter > Acinetobacter chinensis. Next base: position 67,099 of record NZ_CP032134.1, on the reverse strand, counting down.
AGACCTTCACATTGTTTTTATTCAGGCTGAGTCTGGCATTGGTGGGAACAGCTGCCTGTGTGGTCAGACTGATTGCAGCGACCACACAGCTAAGAAACATCGCTTTTTTTTTCATTTTAGGATCAGTTTTATTTAATACTGCTACAGTTTAAACAAAGCTGCATCCCGCTTAAATGTCATTTAAGCCTAAAACATCCTTCATATCGTATTTTTTTGCATCTTTGCCGACAACCCATACTGCAGCTCTGACTGCACCTGATGCAAAATTCATTCGACTGGTGGCTTTATGTGTCACTTCCACACGCTCACCTTCACCAATGAACATTACGGTATGTTCACCTACAATATCTCCGCCACGGATCGTTTCAAAACCGATTGTTTCACGCTCACGTGGACCCGTATGTCCTTCACGGCCATAAACCGCAACTTTTTTAAGATCACGACCCAGTGTATCAGCAACTGCTTCACCCATCATCAGTGCTGTACCTGATGGTGCATCCACTTTATGGCGGTGATGAGCTTCAATAATTTCAATATCCACTGTATCGCCAAACACTTTCGCAGCAAGCTCCAGCAGTTTAATGGAAACATTGACACCCACTGAATAATTGGCAGCATAAACAATCGGGGTCTGAGCAGCAGACTGATTTAACAGTTCTTTCTGTTCATCAGAAAAACCCGTTGTACCAATCACCATTGCAACACCTGCTTCAGCACATAATTTCAGATTATGCGCAGTCGCAACAGGTGCAGTAAAATCAATCACCACATCCACATCTTTCAGAATTTCTTCCAGACTGCCTGCAATCTTCACCCCAACGGCACCAATCCCGGCAAGCTCGCCTGCATCTGCTCCAATCAAAGAACTTTCAGGGCGTTCCACTGCTGCCGCAAGCTGATAACCCGCAAGCTGCACAGCCTGAATCAACGTACGGCCCATACGACCGCCTGCACCTAAAATACCAATACGTGGAGCTGTAGACATGATCTATTCCAAACTGACTTTTAATTGTGCTTACTATAACAAAACTCCCTGCTTAGACTAAGTTTTCAGACTAAAAATAAAGTAAATCCGTGCGGCTGTATGATCGCTCAGATCTATTCCAGTATTTACAGTCATGCTTTCAGGCTGGAAGGAATTTAAAAATATTTTCAGACACTTGCCCATTTTCACAATTCTGAAAACTTGCCCATGCAGACTCACCTGTACGAATGATCACAATACAAGTAAATAAGGAGATGAAAATGCATTCGGTGAAAAAGCTGCTTGTGGGTTTACTGGGGATGATGATGGCTGCTGCCTGGGCTGAACCTGCTGTACAGCCTGGAGATACCCTCGAAAGTCTGGCTCAGGCAAAAATCAGTGTCACGGTTCGCGACCAGGTTCAGTCTGAAAAAACAACTGAACAGGCGGCTGAAGAACAAAGTACAGGATCAGAGGTACGGGTTGAAGATATTGATGCTCCAGTACTGGAATAAACTCTGTTTTGAACAGATATAAAAAAAGGCGATATCACTATCGCCTTTTTTTAAGAACGGTCAGTCAAACAGCCGATCAAAGAATGATTTCTTTTTTGGAGATGATTTATTGTCATCGCCATCCATTGTTTCCTGCAGCTCTTTCAGCAGTTCACGCTGGCGGGAAGTCAGATTGACCGGTGTTTCCACCACAATACGGCAAAGCAGATCGCCCTGCATACTGGTCCGTACCGGTTTCACACCTTTGCCGCGTAAGCGGAATAATTTACCGGTCTGTGTTCCTTCTGGAATTTTGAGACTGACACGACCTTCGAGAGTCGGGATTTCAATTTCTTTACCCAGAGCTGCATCAGCAATGCTCACAGGCACATCCATATACAGGTCTGCACCATCACGCTGGAAGATTTCATGCTCACGAACCACGACCTCAACATAAAGATCGCCGGACTGACCATCACGGATTGCTTCACCTTTACCACTCAGACGGACACGGTCACCGTTGTCCACACCTGCGGGAATTGTAACTTCAAGCGTCTGCTGACGGTCTGAAACACCTGAACCATGACAGGTATTACATGGGTTTTTAATAATTTTACCCTGACCACGACAGGTACTACAGGTCTGTTGTACAGAAAAGAAGCCCTGCTGCATACGAACCTGACCGTGTCCATGACAGGTTTTACAGGTTTCAACATCTTTCGGGTTTTTGGAACCTTTACCGTCACATGTTTCACACGGCGCTGGCGCCGTAAATGTAATGGTCTTTTTCACGCCTTTGACCGCTTCTTCAAGCGTCAGTTCCATTACATAGCGCAGATCCGAACCACGACTGGCACGTTGCTGACGTCCACCGCCACCAAATGCACCACCGAAAATATCGCCAAACTGACTGAAAATATCTTCTGCGTTAAAACCGCCACCAAAGCCACCGCCGCCGCCCATACCACCTTCAAAGGCACGGTGCCCCATACGGTCATACATACTGCGCTTTTCACTGTCAGATAAAATTTCATAAGCTTCAGCAGCTTCTTTAAATTTTTCTTCAGCCTCTGCGTTGTCAGGGTTACGGTCAGGGTGATACTTCATCGCCAGCTTACGGTAGGCTTTTTTAATTTCATCATCACCAGCGGATCTGGCAACACCCAGAACCTCATAATAATCACGTTTAGCCATGTTTGGCGAAGCTCCTCACGGAATTTTGTTTAATACTTAACTGTGGTCTGAAATTGGGGGTCAAACCGAATATTACAAGGGCAGGACTGAAAAAATTTATGAGAATCAGAAAACAGCTTTGTTCTGGAAGAATTTTGCCACGCCTTTAATCCAGGCATTCAGCAAAAACAGGAAACCGATCAGGGCAAAAGAAACGCCTGCAACTGTGCAGCCAGTCACCCAGAGATAACTGTCCCAGTAAAAGAAAAATAAAGGAATGAACCAGAGTGCAGCAAAAGCCGTAATAATAAAATAAATCAGAATATTCCGCATGACCCAGAGTGCCTGTGCCTGTAACCAGACTTCGGTATCGACGGCCTGAGAAACTTTACGAGCAAAGAGGTAAGCAAAAATTCCACTGATCACGGTAAAAAGTGTCAAAAACATGAAGACATAAGAGATCGCAACAGAGCGGCGATACCTGGATAAATTGTCTTGCTTCATGTGCTTTCCAACCTTATTTACTGCATGTTTGATTTTGTAATATGCAGTAAAAAATAGCTTTTCAGAATTAGTAAAATATAAGGTGCTACTATATTGAAATTTTCAATTTTTCACACCCCATATTGTCATAAAATTAAGCAGTATTGTTATTTTTTTTTACTTTAAACCACTGTGCATACAATGCTGGTAAAAAGAACAGCGTCAACAGCGTTGCAATAATCAGCCCCCCCATAATCGCAACAGCCATTGGACCAAAGAAAATACTGCGTGACAGTGGAATCATCGCCAGTACCGCAGCCAGTGCTGTCAGGATAATCGGACGGAAACGGCGTACCGTTGCATCCAGAATTGCATCCCACTGATTCTGCCCTGCCAGTATGTCCTGCTCAATCTGATCAATCAGAATCAGCGAGTTCCGCATGATCATTCCCGACAGTGCAATGGTCCCGAGCATGGCTACAAAACCGAAAGGTTTGTTGAACAGCAACAGGAACAGCACAACACCAATCAGTCCGAGTGGTGCGGTCAGAAACACAATGAATGAACGGGAAATACTTTTCAGCTGAATCATCAGTAAAGTAAAGACCACCGCGAGAAATAAAGGCATACCCGCATTTACAGAGTTCTGACCTTTGGCTGACTCTTCCACGGTTCCACCCACTTCAACCAGATAACCATTCGGTAACTGAGCACGCATTTCATCCATCTTTTCAGTCAGCTGCCCAACCACCGTTGCAGGCTGTAAATGGGTACGGATATCTGCGCGGACGGTGATGGTCGGCAGACGGTTCCGGTGCCAGATCAGACCATCTTCAAACTTATAGTCGATTTTTGCAATCTGAGCGAGTGGTACTGTAGTTCCATTACTGGTCGGTACAGCAAGACTGGACAATGATTCCACACCAATCCGTTCGTTCTGATCGCCACGGATACGGATATCAATCAGCTCACGTTTTTCACGGTACTGATTGATGATAATGCCTGAAATGGAACTGTTCAGGAAATTCGCCAGATCCTGAGAGCTGACACCCATCTGACGGGCACGGTCCTGATCAATATTCAGAGAAATAATTTTACTTGGTTCACCCCAGTCCAGATGAACATTGGTGGTGTTTGGATTTTCTCCAATGATTTTTGCAAGCTGCTGCGCCTGCTGACGCACTGTTGCAATATCCTCACCTGAAACACGGAACTGTAATGGATAACCCACAGGTGGACCATTTTCCAGTAATGACACACGGGTTCTGACCTGTGGTAGTAATGCACGGATCTGAGTATCCAGGGACTTACGGATTTCATCACGGTCATCCAGCGAACTCGCCAGTACCACAAACTGAGCAAAACTTGCCTGCGGCATCTGCTGATCAAGCGGTAAATAAAAACGTGGTGAGCCTGTTCCTACATAAGCAACATAGTTGTCGATACCCTTTTGCTTCGCCAGGAACTGCTCTACTTTTTTCACGGCATTTTCAGTGGCTTTCAGTGATGCGCCTTCTTCCAGTTTTAAATCCACCAGAATTTCGGCGCGGTTCGACGGTGGGAAAAACTGCTGAGGTACAACCTTAAACATCGCAACAGACAGTACAAAGATACCTACCGTAACTGCAATCACCGTCTTACGGTAAGTCACACACCAGTTCACCAGTTGACGGAAACGCTGATAAAACCCGGTCTGGTAAGGATCAAAATGCTCACCTGCATGATGCACCACAGGCTCAGGTTCTGGCTGTTTGCGTAAACGGGCAATCAGACGCTGATACCACGGCGCTCTTTGTGGCGCATTATTAAAATCAGGCAACAGTTTGTCACCCAGATAAGGAACAAATAAAACTGCAGCCACCCAGGACACGATTAAAGCAATGGTCACCACCTGGAAGATGGAGCGGGTATATTCACCTGTACTGGAGGCAGCGGTTGCAATCGGTAAAAAACCTGCTGCTGTAATCAGTGTTCCGGTCAGCATTGGAAATGCGGTACTGGTCCAGGCATAGCCTGCTGCTTTCATCCGGCTGTAGCCCTGCTCCATTTTGATAGCCATCATTTCCACAGCAATAATGGCATCGTCCACCAGCAAGCCTAAAGCCAGGATTAATGCCCCCAGGGAAATTTTATGTAATCCGACATCAAACAGGTTCATTCCTGCAAAAGTCATTGCCAGTACCAGCGGAATGGAAAATGCCACCACAAGTCCAGTACGGAACCCTAAGGAAAAGAAGCTGACCAGTAATACAATAATAACGGCTTCAGCCAGAACCTTAATAAACTCCTGAATGGAGCGTTGCACTGCCACCGGCTGATCAGATACTTTTTTCAGCTCCATGCCCAATGGCAAAGTCTTCTGTAAATGCTGAAATTCAGTTTCAAGATTTTTACCCAGCGCAATAATATCGCCACCTTTACGCATGGAAACAGCAAGCCCAATACCATTTTCACCCATAAAACGCATACGTGGCTGAGCAGGGTCACTGAATCCCCGGTAAATTTCGGCAACATCTCCCAGCTGAATGGTTTTATCTCCCACTAGCAAAGGCATTTTTTTCAGATCATCGACATTTTTAATCGCCCCACTGACCCGAACCTGAATCCGGTCTGAACCTGTTTCAAAGAAACCGGCACTGGTGATGGCATTCTGCTTAGATAATGCATCCTGAATCGCTGTGACAGGAACACCCAACTGTGCGGCTTTGGTATTGGACAGTTCAATCCAGATTTTCTGATCCTGCAATCCAACCAGATCAACTTTGCTGACATCTTTGACCCGCTGTAACTGAAGCTGTAAACGGTCGGCATATTCTTTTAAGGTTGCATAATCATAGTCGTTACCTGTCAGTACATAGATGTTGCCAAAGGTGTCACCAAACTCATCATTGAAGAACGGTCCCTGTACGCCACTGGGTAACTGCCCTTTGATATCGCCGACTTTTTTACGCACCTGATACCAGACATCCGGTATCTGCGCAGATTTCAGTGAGTCTTTAGCCATGAACATCACCATGGATTCACCAGGTCGTGAATACGCCATGATTTTGTCGTACAGTCCTGTACTCATCAGCTCTTTTTCAATTTTATCCGTGACCTGTAAGGACACTTCTTCAGCAGTGGCACCAGGCCAGTACGTCTGCACCACCATCACTTTAAAGGTAAAAGGTGGATCTTCACTCTGTGACAGTTTTGAATAGGAAAAAAAGCCAACGATGCCCATGAGAATCATGAAATAAAGGACCAGTCCTTTATTTCTGAGTGCCCATTCAGACAGGTTGAACCGGGAAAAGTTACTCATGCAGCTGCTCCTTTCTGAACAGTGACAGCACGGTTTTCACGGTCTACAGGTTTAATTTTCTGTTTTTCATGCAACAGGTGTACGCCCCCAACCACAACCCATTCACCAGGTTTCAGCCCTGAAAGGACAGGGACACTGTCCCGACCATAAGCACCCAGCGTGACATTCACTTTACGGATGGTCTGATCTGGATTGACCACCCAGACATAAGCCTGATTACTGGTTGCCGATACACTGGATAGCGGTACACTTAAAACATTCTGTACATTCTGCGAAAAAAACACGCGGGCACTCTGACCCAGCTGAATCGCCGACTGTCCTTCCCTTAAAGCCACTTTCACACTGAATGTTCTGGACTGATCAGCAGCCGGAGAGATTTCCCGTACATAAGCTGCAAATTTATCTTCAGGTCTGGACCACAGGGTAATCCATGCATCCTGACCATCTTTTATGCTGGACACAGCCTGCTCAGGAACACCGATCACCACTTCACGGTCACCATCCATTGCCAGCTGATAGGCTGCCTGCCCTGCGGAAACCACCTGCCCCACTTCAATATTGCGCTGTGTGATCACACCGTTTTTATTTGCCACCAGCTGGTTATAACCGGTCTGATTAGCCGAAACATCATAATTGGACTGCGCCTGCTTCAGGGATGCCTGTGCTGCATCGTACTGATTTTTCACTGCATCATACTGTGAACGGCTGACAGCATTGATCGGTAAAAGCTGCTGAAAACGTTTGAACTCATCACCCGCCACTTTGGCAGCTGACTGCGCACTTTCCAGCTGTGCGCGTGCTGAGTTCAGCTGAAGCTGTGCATCTTTGACATCCAGCTTTGCCAGTACCTGCCCCACTTTAACTCTGTCCCCAACATCAACCAGACGCTCTGTAATCTGCCCTCCAACACGGAATGCCAGTGCTGTCTGCTGACGGGCCTGAACCTCACCCGCATAACTTTTCTGATCCAGATGTGAGGTTGCAGGCTGTGCAACCATGACAAATGGAATCTGCTCTGCAGCAGGCTGTTCCTTACTGCACCCCCACAGCGTGACACAGCATACAATGATCAGACTGCTGACCGATGTTTTCAGAATATTCATAGCTAAAGGCTCTTATTCAAATACTTTTTTTCAGGCAAAATACTGACAGGATATTAATTTGATCAATTTTTAATTAATATACTGCATGGTACACTAATTGTGAATCCTGTAAAAAGTAAATGACCGATTCTTTTTTTTCTGGAATATATTGTGCAAATCACTGTAGGACGCCCGAAAGATCTTGAAAAAAGACAGCAGATTTTACAGGCTGCCAAAGACCTGTTTTTAAGATGCGGCTATCACGGTTCCAGCATGAACCAGATTGCTAAAGAAGCCCGTGTGACCAAACTGACGGTTTATAACCATTTTCAGGACAAAGAAAACCTGTTCTGCTGTGCGATTGCAGAAACCTGTGAAGAATCCATCAGTGCCCGTAAGTTTCTGCTGAGCCCTGACTGTGACTTTAAAGCTGAACTGTCCAAAGCCTGTCAGCTTGCACTGGATGTGATTTATTTACCTGAAGCCATTAAACTGGACATTTTACTGGTGGAACTGGCTGCAGAAAAAAGCCCGCTCGCTCAGCGTTTTTATGATGCCTCACATCTGCGCATGTGCCGTGTGTGGGAAGACCTGTTCAGCCAGGCGATTGAGCTTGGATTTATTTCTGAAGATGATGTGCTGAAACAGACTCAGCTGATCCTTTCACTGTTACTGGGAATGCGCCACCACGAAGTTCTGCTGGGCATTGCCACTGCACCTACGGCACAGGAAAAACAGCAGATCATTACGGAAAGCATTGAGCTGTTTATGCTGAAATATCACGTTTAAAAAATAAACAGGACTGAACGGTTAAGACTCAGTCCTGTTTTTTAAATATCAGCCCTGCCCATTTAAAACAGAGCTTAACAATCATTCAAATCAGGCAAAAATACCTTTCACTTTCTGCAATGACTGGGTAATAGAGGCAGTCCACTGGTTAGGCAGAGAACATTTTGCTAAACGCACCCAGACACTCCAGAACTGCTGAAAGAAGTTGGCTTCGTTATAATTGATGCCATATTCAGCGCACAGTGCCTTAATTTTGGGTGCGACTTCTGCATAGCGGTTTGCAGGCATATCTGGAAATAAATGATGCTCAATCTGATGGCTTAAATTACCACTTAAAATATGCAGCCATTCTGCGCCGCTAAAGTTACTTGAACCTCGGATCTGACGTAAATACCACTCTGCACGGCTTTCATTTTCAGTATTGTCCGCCTCAAAAGTTTCAGCATCTTCGGTAAAATGACCATTAAAAATAACCGCTGAAGCCCATAAACTGCGGATGATATTGGCAATGGCATTTCCTGCTAAAACAGGCAGTGCATTCGGTCCTGCAATCACCGGAAAAAATACATAATCTTTGAGTATCTGACGGCGGGCTTTTTTACGGAATTTGGTTGCATCTGCCCAGACCTGTTTCCAGGTTTTGGTTTTATAGACAGCAGCGTCTTCAAGATGCAGATTCTGCACCCCGACATACCACTCGAAAAACACCATCAACTGAATCGCTAGAGGAATATTCAGCAGAAAACGTGGCTCCCATTTCTGTGACTCACTGACACGCAGTAGGCCATAGCCAACATCATGATCTTTACCGACAATATTGGTATAGGTGTGATGGATATAGTTATGGGTATATTTCCAGTCATCACCAGTTGCCATCGTGTCCCAGTCATAGCTGGCGCCATTCAGGCTCGGATCATTCAGCCAGTCAAACTGACCATGCATAACATTATGACCCAGTTCCATATTTTCCACGATTTTGGAAATCCCGAGTAAACCTGTACCGATCACCCACACCGGTGGAATCCAGCCTCCGAACATCAGCATACCGCGTGAAGCAATCTCACTGTAACGTACAAAATTACGGATTTTATAAATATATTTCGCATCCTGTTCACCAATGTTCTCCATCACTTCACGACGGATTTCATCGACACGGCGACCAAATTCAGCCACCTGTTCAGGGTTCAGATGCTTTGATTTCGAGTTCGGAAAACTGACTGACATATTCATATTTTTTCTCCTGAGTGCTGTTGTTTTCAGTCACTCTGCAAATTCTGGATGCAACTGTCCTGAACCGGATAAATTCCCAGTTTCTGAATTGCATATTTTTTAAATCGGTTAAATATCTGGACTGATCTTGTTCAATCTACAGATTAATGGTGACCGGACTGACCGCCTGGCTGATGCACAGCTTGATCTGGGTATTGGCATCATGACTGATTTCACCGGTCAGCATATTTTTGGTTGAACCACTGACTTTGGTACAGGTACAGGTGTTGCACATGCCCATACGGCAACCATGAGTCGGTCTTAAACCTGCCTGTTCTGCGCTTTCCAGCAGACTGCCTTTTGCACTGAATTCCTGCTGTGCTCTTAAAAAAGTCACAGACTGTGTCTCCAGACTTTCATCAGCGGTCATCTGAAAATATTCCTGCTTCAGCTGCGAAGAAATTCCCTGTGCTGCAAAAATTTCTTTCAGGCTCTGCATCATGGACTGAGCACCACAGGCATAGGTCAACCCTTGCTGATAATCAGGAACCAGCCGTTCCAGTAAAGCCAGATCCAGATGCTGTTTATGCTGTGCTGTATTTACGGCATGAAACTGAAAATTCAGATGCTGCTGAAACAGCATTTCCAGTTCGGACTGAAATGCCTGATCACGACTGAAGTAAATCAGGTCAATATGACGTTCAGGCGTCTTTAATGCTTCCATTAACAGTGAATAAATCGCCGTAATCCCGCTGCCCGATGCAATCAACAGCAGTGGCGTTACTGTATCCTGAAGGACAAACTCACCCTGAGGCTGAGACAGTTCTACAAGACTGCCTGCATTCAGACGGGTTAAATGCTCAGACACCATGCCCTGACGTTTTACGCCCAGTAAAATGTCGCCGTTTGACAACAGGCGGATGACTGAATAACTGCGCTGCTGACGCACACCTGCAATCTCCACAGTCACCAGCACACTTTGTCCTGCTTTAAACTGCTGATGCTTAAAATTGCGGTTCGGTCGCAACTGAATCTGATAAAAATCATGGCTCAGGGTGCGGCTTTTCACCACACTGGCTTTGACTTTTTTCCATGCCCATAACGGATTGATCTTTGCAGCGATAAAATCGACAAAGTCTTCCCGAACCCACTCAGGACTGTATTCAACTGTACTACTCATTTTGCGTTCCTCTTTGTGCTTGCTATTTATTGAGTGAACAAATGTTCTTTTAGTGAACATGTGTACACTATACGCAAAATCCATATTCAGTCAACACCTGTACACTGACATTCGTCGTTTAATTTTGATAAATATTTGATAGACTCATGGCACTTTATTTTTCTCAGGTTCAACAATGTCGATTCGTGATGAACGCAAACAGCAAAGTCGTCAGGCTTTACTTGATGCTGCTTTAACTTTAAGCACATCAGGTCGTTCATTTTCGAGTATCAGCCTGCGTGAAGTTGCCCGCGAAGTCGGACTTGTACCTACGGCTTTTTATCGGCATTTCCAGGATATGGATGAACTGGGCAAGGAACTGGTCGATCAGGTTGCGCTTTATCTGAAAAATGTCATGCATCAGCTGGGACAGGGAATGGCACTGCCTGAAGCAAAAACCAGATCCAGTATGGAGCTGTTTTTTGGCACCGTGGACAGTAACCCGCATCAGTGGATTTTCATGATTGCAGAACGCTGGGGTGGTTCCGAAGTTGTGCGCCATGCGATCGCCCGTGAAATTGACTTTCTGATGGACGATCTGATCAACAGTCTGAAAAAGTTTGAAATTGTGCAGCAGCTGCATGATGAAAATGATCTGAAAGTCCTGTCCAATATTCTGATTAACCTGTCTTTTACCTGGGCAATGTCCTGGCTCAGTCTGAGCCGTCAGTACAGTGGTCTGGAACTGGAACTGCGTAAAGCCGTTGTCAAAAAACAGGCCATCACTCAGGTCAAACTGATCTTCAGAGGCGTTTCAGGCATGCAGGTGAAAAGTTCAGACTGAACTTCTCCATATTACAGACATAAAAAAACCGCAGTTGATGCGGTTTTTTTACAGCACTCAGGACTTATTTTGCCTGACGCTCTTTTTCCACCAGGTAAGTGACGACTTCAGTAACTTTTGCATCTTCGCCCTGAACCACGTATTTACCGTTCACCACCACAGCTGGAACACCCGTCAGCTGATACTGTTTGGACAGCTGGTTCGCCTGTGACACTTTGGATGTAATGGCAAAAGAGTTGAATATACTGTTGAATTTAGCTTCAGGAATGCCGTATTTCGTAAAGAATTTTGCCTGAGATGCCTGATCAAAAATCTGCTGTCCCTGAACATGAATGGCATTAAGCAGTGGAATATGGGTTTTCTTGCGGACACCCAGCGCCTCAGAAACATAATAACCACGTGCGCCCTGTTCCCATACAGGATTCATTGCCGCAGGAGTACGTACAAAATATACGTCTTTTGGCATTTTTTTCAGCCATGCCTGCATATGCGGTTCAAGTTTGAAACAATGCGGACACCCGTACCAGAAGAACTCACGTACTTCAATTTTACCTGGCAGTTCTGACTTCCCCGGATTGGCAATCACCGTGTAATCCTTACCCGCTTCAAAACTGGCTGCCATCGCGCTGCCAGAAAATGCAATCACTGCTGTGGCAAGACTGCCCAAAAGGAATTTTTTCATTGACCTTGTCTGTCCTCTTCATCGTTATGATTAGCTTATTCGAACACTATAAAACATTTACACTGATTTCGTTTTCATTCTGTGAACTTTTTTACGGGTTTTATCGCTTTTTCCAGAATAATCGCTACACTAGCATCGCATAGACCTTTTTAAATTCTAATGACTTGATCGAGGTGACCCCCATGTCGCAACTGAATGTTGATCCGCAGGAAATTGCAAAATTTGAAGCCTTTGCGGCCATCTGGTGGGATCAGCATTCCGAGTTCAGACCTCTGCACCAGATCAACCCGCTGCGCCTGAACTGGATTGATGAATTTTCCGGTGGCATTCAGGGTAAAAAAGTCCTCGATGTCGGCTGTGGTGGCGGTATTCTGTCGGAAAGCATGGCACGTCGTGGTGCAACTGTTCTGGGGATTGATATGGGTGAAGCACCTCTGAATGTCGCCCGTATTCATGCGGAACAGGAAGGTGTGGCAAATATTGAGTACCGTCAGATTCCTGTGGAACAGCTCGCTGAAGAACAGCCGGGACAGTACGATGTTGTGACCTGTATGGAAATGCTGGAACATGTACCGAACCCTGCCTCGATTATTCAAGCCTGCCATAAACTGGTAAAACCAGGCGGTCATGTATTCTTTTCCACGATCAACCGCAATCCTAAGTCCTATCTGTTTGCCATCATTGGTGCTGAATATGTACTGCGCATGCTGGCTAAAGGTACACATGACTATCATAAATTCATTAAACCATCAGAACTGGCACATGATATCCGTGGTGCAGGACTGCAACTGAAAAATATGACCGGTCTGCATTTCAACCCGATTACTAAACACTACTGGCTTGCGCCAAATGTCGATGTCAATTACATGGTTCACACCACAAAAGCAGGTGAAGCATGAAAGCCGTTCTGTTTGATCTGGATGGAACACTGATTGATACCGCAGCTGATTTTATCCGTATCATCCAGGAAATGTGCCGTCAGGAAGGCAAAGCTGTGGTGGATGCTGAGCTGATCCGTACTCAGGTGTCCGAAGGCGCACGTGCAATGGTCAAACTGGTCTACCCTGAACTTGAGGTTGAAGATCCTGTGTTCCTGGCGCACCGTCAGCGTTTTCTGAATCTGTATGGTCAGGATATTGCGGTGGATACCGACCTGTTTACAGGCATGTATCCTTTGCTTGAAACACTGGAACAGCATCAGATTCCCTGGGGGATTGTGACCAATAAACCCCGTGCTCTGAGTGAATCTCTGCTGGAAGCCCTGAACCTGACTGAACGCTGTGCTGTATTGGTCTGTCCAGAAGATGTCAGCAGAACCAAACCTGACCCTGAGCCGATGTACCTGGCAGCAGAACAGATTCAGATCATAGCCAAAGACTGTATCTATGTCGGTGATCATCCACGTGACATTGATGCAGGACGCAATGCAGGGATGTATACCATTCTGGCTGCTTACGGTTATTTACCATTAGCGCACAAAGATGATCTGAACGCATGGCAGGCGGACTGTATAGTCAACGATGTCGCTGAACTGCAACAGATCATTTATAAACTGGTGGATATTCAGCCGGCTTCAGCGTAATTTAGTGAAATGCAAACATTATAAAAACTGAAGGAGGTCTCCCATGAAATACTCAGAATACCAGCCTCGTCCTGATCTGCTGAAGGATAAAATTATCCTGATTACCGGTGCCGGTGACGGGATTGGTCGTGCAGCAGCACTCAGCTATGCCCTGCATGGCGCAACTGTTGTTCTGCATGGCCGTACACTCAATAAACTTGAAGTTATTTATGATGAAATTGAGGCTTTAGGTGCGCCTCAGCCTGCAATTTTACCTTTACAGCTGTCCACAGCAACATCGCATGACTATGAACTGCTGGTCAGTACCCTGGAACAGCAGTTTGGCCGTCTGGACGGGATTCTGCACAATGCTGGCATACTCGGTGAACGTGTAGAACTGGCACATTATCCAGAGGAAGTCTGGGATGATGTCATGGCAGTCAATCTTCGTGCACCCTTTGTCCTGACTCAGGAGCTGCTGCCTTTACTGCAGAAATCAGAGCATGCGTCTGTGGTCTTTGCGAGCTCAGGCGTTGGACGCGAAGCACGTGCCCTCTGGGGTGCTTACTCGGTCTCAAAAATTGCCATTGAAGCGGTCAGCCAGATTTTTGCCAAAGAAAATACATATTCCAATATCCGCTACAACTGCATTAACCCAGGTGGAACACGGACTGCGATGCGTGCCAAGGCTTATCCTGAAGAAGATCCAAAAACACTGCCGACACCTGAAGCCATCATGCCTGCCTATTTATATCTGATGGGCGAAGACAGCCGTCATTTAAATGGTGAAAGTATTGATGCACAGGACTGATGCAGTCTGAAACATTCAAAAATGGAGGTTTTGATTCCTCCATTTTTTATATCTGAACAATAGTCTATACAGCGCCTTAAAACAGTTGAATCTGTTTCTGATTCACTTATATTGGACGGCATTCATTCTTCCATTCAAACATCGGGGTTTATATGTCTGATTTTAGCAATATTACAGTGACTGAAAATGAGGATGGTCAACTGAGCCTGTCCGTTGCCGGAAAACCCATTTCTGAAAAATATGGCGTGACCTTTGAGCCTGGTATTGTTGACGAACTGAAAGCCCTGGTATCCGGTCAAAGCCTGAAACTGTTTGATCAGTTTATCTTTTCACATACCGATCTGAATTTTGAACACAGCTACCGCTACGTCACCAGCATGATCAGAGAAGAAGATGAGAACTACAGGGTAGCCACCAGTTTTGTTTACCGCATCACCGCTGAATCTCAGGAACCTTTTGAGCATGTCATTACCCGTCAGGGACAACCGATGTCACCTCAGGATATCCATGAGTTTATCCAGGCACATATGTTAAAGTCACTGAACGATTATACGGACCTTGCATACGCCTATTGATTCAGACCTGCTGATCAGGGCAAATCCTGCCCTGATTAATCACACCCGTTTTATAAATCGCATTTTCAAATCAATTACATAATATTATTCGGTTTTACAGTTTACATATTCTTTCCTATGCTTGTTTTCAGAGTCCTCTGCACAGCCACTGAGAAGCAAAATGAAAGATCCTGTCCGCAAATCTGATGCGATCCGCTCCATCAAAAACCTTCAGCTGTCTGACAGTTTAATTGTCGCAATGGATGATGCCCATCAGGCACAATGCGTGATTGAAGCGCTTGATTCTTTAAAAGATCTGATTGAACACTGGAACTGAAACAGCTTTCAGAATGCCCTTCTGAACAGCTACCCTGAGAAAAAGACAAAAGCTGGAATTTAAACAGAAGAAACTGCTATTCTGTGAATTGTTTCGCAATAAGTGGGATTTTCATTTTTAATGCTTTCACGCATAATATCCTGACTATATCCGCTTTTTTTAAAAAATTACTGATTTATCTTCACAGTTTCTCTGCATTTTTTGCGTACAGTAGATCCAGTAAACAAACGGTCCTATGAGGGTTCAACATGAAAAAGATTTTGGCTGCTTTAGCTATTTCTTTAAGTGCATTGACTGCAAGCAGCCTGACCTCTGCTGCGCCTCACTTTGATGATGACAGTTATGACAATCCACGCGGTTTCAGTAAAGGCCGTGACTATCGCAATTCAGATGATGATGACGATATTCAGGGTAAACGCCGTATGCGTGAAGAACGTGGTGTCCGTCGACTGCAGCAGCACAAATGGCAAACAGGTTATGTCATGCCTCAGCACTATCGTGGCAATGGCTATAAAGTGGAATTCAAAAATCATAATCTCCCAAAACCAGGGCGGAACCAGCAATGGTATAAAATCAATAATGATTACATTCTGGTGGATTCAGATTCCAACAGCATTGTCCGTATTCAGGGCATGTAAATAAATGCGTCATTAAGACCTGGATTTTTCCAGGTTTTTTTATGCGCTGTTTTTATACCGAAAAGTTAATTGCTGATGTTTAAAGCCTTTATTTTCACCACTTCTCCGTTATTTCTTCATGAAGTTCACAATTGCACTATAGTTCCGTCATTCTTTATCTCCACTTGAACGCTATGTTTAAGTTATCGAAATACAGTTCTTTACTGTGGTGAAAAAAATGAAAAAGTTAATTTCAGTACTGGCGCTTTCCCTGGGTGTTCTTTCTGCAACTTCAGCGATGGCTGGTTCTCAGTACAGCCATTATGATGAGCATCGCTATCATTCACAGGACAGTCACCGCTGGAACAATAATCAATGGAATGACCGTTATCAGCAGCAGAAACGGGTCAACCCAAGCCGTGACTGGCGTGCTGGACAGAAATTTCCCCGTGCTTTTGACAATAACCGATATGAAATCAGTCACCGCGATTCAAACCGTTTAAACCGACCCGGACGTTATCAGCAATGGTACAAAATCAATGGTGACTATGTACTGGTCAATGAACGCAGCAACCGGATCATCCGTATTGTAGGCTGATCATTGCTTTCCCTTTCAGACACCTGAACCCGTTTCAGGTGTTTTTTTATATTCGCTGTTCCACTCACATCATTTTGAATTAGAATCATCTTAAGAAAATATCTCTGATTCAGATCCGTCATGCACAATTATCCGGCAGAAACATCCCAAAGTACCACCCAGCAGTACGTGCACTGGTTCCGACATTCGGCACCCTACATCAATGCACACCGCGGGAAAACCTTTGTCCTGATGTTTGGTGGGGAAGCTGTACAGCATGAAAATTTTCAGCACATTATTCATGATATCGCGCTGTTGCACTCACTCGGTATCCGCCTGATTCTGGTTCACGGCGCACGTCCTCAGATCAATGAAAACCTCAAAGAAAAACAGATTAAAAGCCCGATCCATATCAACCGTCGTGTAACAACACGCGAAGCTCTGGGCTGTGTGATGAATGCTGTCGGCTCCATACGTCTACAGATTGAAGCCCTGCTGTCGATGGGGCTTGCCAATTCACCGATGTTTGGCGCACGTATCGATGTAATATCAGGCAATTTTATTACTGCCAAACCTTTTGGTATTCGTGATGGGGTGGATTTTCAACTGACCGGTGAGGTTCGCAGTGTGGATACTGCTGCGGTTCAACGGCATCTGGACAACCATAATATTGTGCTGCTTGGACCCACCGGATATTCAACAACCGGTGAGGTGTTCAACTTACTTGCAGAAGAAGTTGCGACCAAAACAGCAATTCAGATTCAGGCGGATAAACTGATTTTCCTGGGCAACCAGCAAGGACTGTTTGATGAACATGGTCATTTACTGCGGGAAATCACACCACATCAGCTTGATCAGCACATTGCCAAGTTTCAGGATTCCAATTTTGAAATTGCCCTGCATCTGCACAACGCCAAAGAAGCCTCATTAAATGGTGTTCATCGGGTGCATCTACTGTCCTATGCACATGATGGTGCACTGATTGAAGAACTGCTGACCCGTGACGGACACGGCACCATGATTACCGATGCACATTATGAAGAAGTCCGTATGGCAGGTATTCAGGATGTCGGCGGTCTGATCAATCTGTTGCGCCCGCTCGAGGAAGAAGGGATTCTGGTTTACCGCTCCAGGGAACGCCTTGAAAGTGAAATTGAACAGTTTGCGGTCATTGAACGGGACGGAACCATTCTGGCCTGTGCCGCACTGTATCCTTTACCGGTTACAGGGAATGAACTGAAGTCTGCCGAGATTGCCTGTGTAGCCGTTCATCCTGGTTATCGTAAATCCAACCGTGGCAGCCAGATTCTGCATTACCTGGAAGAAAAAGCCCGCAGCCGGGGTATTCAACAGCTTTTCATTCTGACCACACGCACAGCACACTGGTTTCTGGAACAGGGTTTTGAAAAAGTCTCTGTCGATGATTTACCCGATGCCCGACAGGCGCTTTATAACTATCAGCGCAATTCAATTGTCTGCAAAAAGCCACTCTGATGTGGCTTTTTCATTATTTGTTATATCTTTATTTCTGAAATATTTATCACAAGCACAGATAGCCTGACAGACAGATTCTTAGCTTTTTCTTTTATAAGCATATCCGCACTTTAAAAATCATTAAATTCCCATTGAAAAACAATCAGCTGAATCATTGTAAATTTATAATTTATGTATTTATAAAATCATTTTTCTGCATAAGCTCTGCATATTTTTATTTATATTTTTTTTAGATTTTAAATCCCTGATTATTTATTTTTTTAGAAATAGATATTTCTTTAGCGTATGCCTGATCAAACATTCTAATTTTTTTCAGGAGTACAGCTCATGTCACATCAACCTGCATTTTTTCAGACCAGAATACTGCTTCTGACTGCTCTCAGTGCAGGAATGATGTTTATCTCAGGCTGTGCTCAACAGAAAAAAGAACAGACCACCCTGAATATCGGGTTTCAGAAATACGGTGTGCTTCCTATTGTAAAAGCACGTGGTGTCCTCGAAACCGCACTGAAAAACCAGGGTGTGCAGGTGAAATGGGTTGAGTTTCCAGCCGGTCCCCAACTGCTCGAAGGTCTGAATGTCGGCAGCGTATCCTTCGGTGAAGTCGGTGAAGCGCCTCCTGTTTTTGCACAGGTTGCCAACCCTGACCTGGTGTATATCGCCAATCAGCCTGGTGCTCCGCTTGCTGAAGCATTGATTGTTCCTCATCACTCTGCCATCAGAACGGTTAAAGATTTAAAAGGCAAACGGGTGGTGCTGAATAAAGGTTCCAATGTTCACTACCTGCTGCTGAAAGTCCTTGAGTCCAATGGTCTGGCACTGAACGATATTGAGGTGGTGTATTTGCCTCCTTCGGATGCCAGAGCCGCTTTTGAAAAAGGTGCGGTGGATGCCTGGGTCATCTGGGACCCGTTCTATGCCGCAGCAGAACAGCAGCTCAATGCCCGGACCATTGCCACAGGTCAGAACCTGGTCAAAAACCATCAGTTTTATCTGGCTGACCGCAAGTTTGCTGAACAATATCCTGATGTCCTGAAAACCGTGGTCAATGAACTGAATACAACCACCCAATGGGTATCTCAGCATCAGCCTGAAGCCGTAAAGCTGCTGGAAAAACCCACAGGCTTACCAACTGATGTATTAAAAACATCCATCGCCCGCATGAGTTTCGGTGTCAGCCCAATTTCTGGCGAGGTTGCCAAAGAACAACAATACGTTGCTGATGCTTTTTATCAGCAAAAACTGATCCCCAATAAAATCAATATTCAGGCAGCTGTTTTAGCGGACAGTTCGTCCCGTTAAGCACGCCATACAGAGGAAAATTCAATGACTCAGTCTACTGCACAGTTTCAGATCACTTCATGGTTAAAAAGCGTGTCTCATGGCATCTCTGCCATGGCAGTCTGCTGTGCAATGCTGGGAGCTTCCTCTGCCTGGGCGGTTGATCCCAGCGTCAAGGAATTGCGTATCGGTTTTCAAAAAAGTGCCATTAACTTTGCCATTGTGAAGCAACAGAAACTCTATGAAAAAGAATTTCCTAATGCAAAAATCACATGGAATGAGTTTCCTGCAGGTCCGCAGATTTTAGAAGCTCTCGCGGTTGGTTCACTCGATATTGGTGTCACAGGTGACACTCCTCCTGTTTATGCACAGGCTGCGAAAAAACCACTGTATTACATTGCCTACGAAGCAGCTAAACCGCTTGCTTCCGCCATACTTGTACCTGAAGGCTCAACCCTGACTCAGCTCAGTCAGCTCAAAGGAAAGCGTATTGCGGTACAGAAAGGCTCCAGTGCCCATTACCTGCTGGTCCAGGCTGTCCGTAAAGCAGGTCTGAAATGGACAGATATCCAGCCCATCTGGCTGTCACCTGCCGATGCCCGTGCAGCATTTCAGAAAGGTGCCGTCGATGCCTGGGCTATCTGGGATCCTTATTTTGCCTCTGCACAGCTCGAAGATCAGGCACGGATTCTGGCATCAGGCAAAGGCTTAAGTCCTAACTATACTTTTTATCTGGCATCTCCAGATTTTGTGAAAAAACACCCCAAAGCAGTCAAAGGCATCATTCAGCAGATTAATGCAGCTGACCGCTGGGTACAGAAAAACCGGGTCGAAACCGCACAACTGATTGGCAAAAGTACCGGTCTGAAAAGCAATGTCAGCCAGACCTTTATAGACCGTCGCCCACGCCCTTCAGGTGCAGCACCACTGTCGCCAAAAGTGGTTGCCGATCAGCAGCAGCTCGCAAACAGATTCAGTGAATTAAAAATTATTCCCGGCACCATCAGGATTCAACAAGCTGTCTGGACAGCAAAATAATCTGACATTTTAAATTTAAGGACAATATTCATGAAAATTTTCTGGTTCATTCCCACTCATGGTGACAGTCGATATTTAGGTACCAATAAAGGTGCCCGCCAGGTCGATCATGCCTATATGAAGCAGATTGCAGTGGCAGTAGACAACTTAGGTTATGAAGGCGTGCTGATTCCAACTGGACGCTCCTGTGAAGATCCGTGGATCACAGCAGCCAGCCTGATTGATGCGACAAAAAATTTAAAATTCCTGGTTGCATTACGCCCTGGCGTGACCACACCTGCACTGGCTGCACGTATGGCAGCAACTTTTGACCGTTTATCCAACGGTCGTGTATTGCTGAACCTGGTCACAGGCGGCGATGAAGAAGAACTCAAAGGTGATGGCGTCTATGAAGATCATGCCACACGCTATAAAACGGCAGCAGAATACACCACCATCTGGCGTGAAATTTTAACCCGTTCCCATACAGGTGAACCGTACTCTTTTCACGGTGAACGTCTGAGTGTGGATCATGCGAAACTGCTTTATCCACCTGTTCAGCAACCTTATCCTCCACTCTGGTTTGGCGGTTCTTCTGATGATGCTGTTGAGCTTGCAACGGATCAGGTCGATACCTATTTGACCTGGGGCGAACCTCCTGCTGCGGTTAAAGACAAAATTGAAAATGTCCGTGCCAAAGCGACTGCCAAAGGACGGACTTTAAATTATGGAATCCGTCTGCATGTGATTGTCCGTGAGACAACGGAACAGGCATGGCAGGCAGCTCATGAACTGATCCAGTATGTTGATGATTCAACCATTGCCGCGGCACAGAAAAAGTTTAAGCAGATGGATTCTGTCGGGCAGCGCCGTATGGCTGAACTGCACAATGGTGACCGTTCAAAACTGGAGGTTTCCCCTAACCTGTGGGCAGGTGTTGGACTGGTTCGTGGCGGTGCAGGCACGGCGCTGGTCGGAGATCCTCAAACCGTTGCAGACCGTATTCAGGAATATGCTGAACTGGGCATTGATACTTTTATTTTCTCAGGTTATCCGCACCTGGAAGAATCCATCCGTTTTGCAGAACTGGTATTCCCTCTGCTTCCGCTTGAAACACAGAAAAAACTGACGCAGCCCAATTTAACCGGTCCTTTCGGTGAAATCGTTGCCAATAATTTTGCTCCTGAAGCGGCGAAAGATCCTCAGTCGTTAAAGGAGTCTGCATGAGTGCTTTGACTGAGAAAAAACCTTCTCTCGTTTCACGTGGAACAAAACAGCTGGGGCAGCGTCTGCTGCCCTGGATTGTCCCGATAGGCTTAATCCTGATCTGGCAGATTGCCTCTCGGACAGGATTGCTGGAAAGCCGGATTTTACCGGCTCCAACTGCTGTCGTTTCAGCGTTCTGGACACTGCTGATCAGTGGTGAACTGTGGCAACATGTCAAAGTCAGTGCCGGTCGTGCCTTACTGGGATTACTGGTGGGTGGTGGACTTGGACTGATTTTAGGACTGCTGAATGGTTCATCCAGAATTGCGTCCAATTTACTGGATACAACCTTGCAGATGATTCGGAATATCCCTGCACTGGCGTTAATTCCACTGGTGATCCTTTGGTTCGGTATTGATGAATCCGCAAAGCTGTTTCTGGTCGCTGTAGGCGTGTTTTTCCCTGTTTATATCAATACTTATCATGGCATCCGTTCGGTAGATCCACAACTGATTGAAATGGGTAAAAGTTATGGTCTGAACAGATGGCAGCTGTATAAAGAAATCATTTTACCTGGTGCTATGCCCTCCATACTGGTGGGACTGCGTTTCGCACTTGGACTCGTCTGGGTACTGCTGATTGTGGCTGAAACCATTTCGGCACAGTCCGGCATTGGCTATATGACCATGAATGCACGTGAATTTTTACAGACCGATATCGTTCTGGTCGGTATTTTACTGTATGCCCTGCTGGGCAAACTGGCCGATGTTCTGGCGCAATTCTTAGAAAAATATTTACTGCGCTGGCATGCAGGCTATCAAAAATAGGAGCGTATCATGACCGACTTAAGCATAGGACAATATGCAGATCTACGTATTATCAATGAACCTGAAGTTACACCTGAACCAAAAACAGGCGCAGAAATTTCCATAGAACAGCTGCATAAATTCTATGGTCAGGTCAAAGTACTGGAAGATCTGGATCTCCACATTCAGGCAGGTGAGTTTGTTGCCATTGTTGGACGCAGTGGCTGTGGTAAAAGTACCTTACTCCGTTTAATTGCAGATCTTGAACAGCCCAGCTATGGTGAAATCAAATTCAGATCTTTACTGAATTTCCGTGAAGGAATTACCTCGGATGACATCAGGGTCATGTTCCAGGACCCCCGTCTGCTTCCCTGGAAAAGTATTTTGCACAACACCCAGCTGGGACTGAAAAAACATGATTTTGCCAAAGCTGAGCAACTGCTGGAAAAAGTAGGGCTGAAAGAGAAAGCGGCACTGTGGCCTTCCCAGCTTTCCGGAGGTCAACGGCAGCGTACAGCCCTTGCCCGCGCACTTTCACATACCCCACGCATTTTGTTGCTGGATGAACCTTTAGGTGCACTGGATGCACTGACACGACTTGAAATGCAGAGTCTGATTGAAAGACTATGGCTGGAACAGGGTTTTACCACTATTTTAGTCACACATGATGTCAGTGAAGCCGTTCAGCTGGCTGATCGGGTGATTCTGCTCGATAAAGGTCATATCGCCAGTGAAGTCAGCATTGATCTCCCCCGCCCACGTATTAAAAATGCCGATTTTGCCAGACTGGAACAGCAGATTCTGCATGCCGTTCTTGCGACATAAATCTGTCTCCCTGGAAGCTCTGACAGCGACAGCCATATTCAGAATTCCAGGGGGGATATATTATAATTTGTTAATATGATTTTTTAATTTATTTAAAGACTGAAAAAACACTATTCCACTATTATTTTGATCACATTTTATGATGAATATCATAAACTTTTTGAAATATCTTATAAAATTCTGAACACTCATCCTGGAGTGAAAGTTAAGATTATTTTCCTATTATTCTTTTTTATGCAAAACAGACAGCGAATCTACAGAATTAATTATCAATATTCATCAAATTGCAATTTTAGAGCATGCACAAATCTGATGATTTGCCGTACAATTCAGCTTCCCCCCTTTTCATTGCTTTAAGTGTGCAGATGGAACAAAAGAAGAGTACTCAAAAACGGAATCAGCTGCTGAACGCAGCACTGGATGTATTTTCACTGTATGGATTTACCGGGGCCAGTCTGGATGAGATTGCCCAGATTGCAGAAATGCATAAATCCAATATTTTCTATTATTATGAAAATAAAGAAGCGTTGTATGTTGAAGTTTTAACTACCGTTCTACAGAAATGGTTAGCGCCACTGCAGACACTGGAGTCAGAACTGGAACCAGCTGAAGCGATCACCAATTATCTGTTGACGAAAATTGAAGTGTCGCGTACTCAGCCGAAAGCTTCACGCCTGTTTGCACTTGAGGTGATTCAGGGTGCTCCGCATATTCTGGAGATTCTGAAAGGACCACTGAAAAAACTGGTGAAACGCAAAGCGAAAGTCATCACCATGTGGCAGGAACAGGGAAAAATTTCAGCTGAAATTGATCCTGAACTGCTCATCCTGAATATCTGGGCGATTACTCAGAACTATGCTGACTTCGCTGTTCAGATGGAAATGGTGACAGGAAAAACACTGCGTAACCGCAGTATGCAGCAGCGCATTATTCAGCATACCGTACATATGATGCTGTACGGTATTTTACCTCGCGACGAAAAATAAACTGGCTCAGGCATACGACCATAGAAATCTATGGTCGCCAGAAATTACAGGTCACTTACAGGCTTTGATATAATTTTAATAATTTCTGTGCTCCCAGCAACAGATTCTCTTCCCAGTCGAGATGGGCAGTATCATCTGCACCATCAGTAATATATTTTACGGAAATTAAGCGCACACCGAGTTTTTTACAGACTTTTGCCAGTGCATAACCTTCCATATCCACCAACTGACATGCAACCTTAGGTCTGCCGGTTTCAAAACTGTCACCTGTACCACAGATTCCTTTAGGCAAATCTGCAAAACTGCATTCCAGCGAAATCTCCGCAGGAAAATCAGTATCCATAGGCGTCTCACCCACCTGAAAGCCCAGTGGAGAAACATCCATATCACGCTGCACAAAAGTATGCACTTCCACCAGTTCGTGTGCCTGAAAATGCGTACTGCCTGCTGTACCCAGATTCAGTAATGTTTTACAGCCTGTTTTCTGGATCACTTCAAAGGCTTTAAACGCTGCATTGACTTTACCAATCCCACTGTAATGTACATCTATACCTGCCTGTTCAAACAGACCTTTGGATTCACTGGGCAAAGCCATGATCAGAGCAAAATCAGTTTTCATAACACCGCACACGATTAAATTTGTGCGTTATTAAAAGACAAAAACCGCACTGGTGCAATGTTGCATCGGTGCGGCTGATTGATTCGGTTCAGAGTCCTTTCTGCTCACGTTCCAGCAGGCTTTTCAGACAGGGTGAAAAGAACAGATGCCCCTGATACATTCCTCTCACTGTTTTCGCCATGACCATGACCCACAGCAGCATCAGAATGGCAGCAAAGCCCAGTCCCGTATCCACAATAAACTCAAGCTTCAGCTGATGACCTAAATTAAGAACAGCCAGTGTAAATACACCCAATGGGAAGGTCAGCCCCCACCAGCCCAGGTTAAACGGTAACTCATTCACAGCATGTTTCAGTGTGGTCAGAACCGCTATCGCAAACCACCAGATACCAAAACCCAGCAGGATAAAACTTGCAACGATGCCTGCCTGCTGGAAGAACACACCCAGCTGCTGCATCTGAATAAATGCCAGAACCTGTGGTGCCTGTGCACCTAAAACCAGCAATGCCAATGCCCCTGTTCCAATCGGTCCCAGTGCCAGCCAGCCACTGATGGCCAGTTCTTTACCAGGCAGTTTATGCAAAGCCAGGCGCAACATCAGAATGGTCAGTACCGCAAATGCCGGTAATACAGACATCCCCCACAGCACATAACCTGCAAATAAAATCCCAACCGCTTCCTGCCCCGCAGGTAAATGTACCACCAGTAAACCGCCTGACGTTGCTGCAACCTCACAGGCTACAATCGGCAGTAACCACATCGCTGTCATGGTCTGTAGCTCATGCTGCTGATGGTTGAACATGCAGAACGGTACAATGATGCCAATCGCAACAGCCAGCACAACATCGGTATACCAGAGCACTTGGGCAATCTGAACCGCGACATCACCATACAGAGGCAATCCAAACTTCAGAAAGCCGTTCAGCACCGTTGCGAGTCCCATTGGGATTGTGCCTAAAAACAGTGCCATGCTTGAGTGGGAAAAAATCTGCCGTGCTTCATGAGGATAGATCAACCATCGCAATAAATATAAAATACTGAATACGCTGAACAATACGGTATTGATTTGCCATAACAGGGTCGCAATACGCAGCAGCAGTTCGTGTGCAAATAGAAATTCAGGTAAAATCAATGCCACCACACCTGTCCCCATAGTGACGGTAAACCAGTTTGGCGTAAACTGACGGATCACTTCTCTGGGATGGTGTAACTGATAAAATGGCTTTTGCATGGTTTTTTCCTCAATTCAGCAGATAAATTGATCATACCAATGCCACATAATAAATAAAATTGATTAATATTCATAAAATGAATCAATTTTTCTTATATAAAACTGTAAATCTCATAATTTTCTGAGTAAAAACACAACAACAGGACGAAATTGTGAGAATATGGCAAAATATATCCTTTCAAATTTTATGCTTATTTTGAAATCATGAAGCTGTTACGTCTAAATGCCTTAGCACCGAATTTGCAATTGCCACCGACCGCTGTGACGATCGGCAATTTTGATGGTGTCCATCTTGGGCATCAGGCGATGATTGCCCAGCTGAAAGACATTGCTCAGCAGCAGCATCTAAAAACACTGGTCATGATTTTTGAACCACAGCCCCTGGAATTTTTTAAAGGCTATGAAGCACCACCTCGCATCAGTTCACTCAGAGAAAAAGTAGAATATTTAACTGAACTGGGTGTCGACTATATTGCGATTGCCAAATTTGATAATCAGTTCCGCAGTTTAAGTGCTCAAAGCTTTGCAGATCTGCTTAAATTTAAACTCAATACCAAAAGCCTGGTTTTAGGCGAAGATCATCATTTTGGTAAAGACCGCCAGGGCAACAGCGAATTTTTAAAACAATACGGCTTTAATGTTACCAATTTAAATAATGTGGATTGCGACGGTGAGCGTGTCAGTTCCACCCGTATCCGCCAGGTACTGCAGGCAGGTAATTTAGCCCTTGCTGCAAAATTACTGGGTCGCCCATATAGCATGACGGGTCGTGTACAATATGGCGACCAGATTGGGCGGACGCTGAATTTCCCGACCATTAATGTACGCATGGGACGTCATCGTCCATGTCTCAATGGTATTTATGGCGTGGATGTGGTCTGTGAAACCATGCCATTGACCGACAAAGTCAAAGCAGATAATCCTGCTAAACCGGGCGTTCAGGGTTACCAGGCAAATGCGCTTTATGGTGCAGGTCATGTCGGTACACGCCCAGCCATCAAACAGGAACATCCTGAATGGCGATTAGAAGTACATTTTCCTGATGTTTCTGCTAATCTGTACGGTCTGTTAATGCGGGTCACTTTCCTCGACTATTTACATGGTGAATTAAATTACCCATCTCTTGAAGCGCTACAGGCGGGAATAGATGATGATGTCGAGCGACTGCTTGAGTTTCGTAAAAACACCCCCAAATTTCCTTTTTAAACCAGATTTTTATTGTAAAACGCGTCAGCAATGGTGCTGATAATATTGGAAGACAACTTGCATGAGCGATAAGCAAACTCCTGAAAATGCTGTGGATTACAAAGCCACGCTGAATCTACCAGGTACTGAATTTGCGATGAAAGCAAATCTCGCAGTACGTGAAGCGAAATGGTTGGAAGAGTGGTATGCCGACAACATTTATCAGCAGATTCGTGCATCGCGTATTGGCAAGAAAAAATATGTGCTTCATGACGGCCCTCCGTATGCAAACGGTCAGATCCATTTGGGTCATGCAGTCAATAAAGTTTTAAAAGACATCATCATTAAAAGCCGTGTCATGGACGGTTTTGACGCGCCTTATGTACCAGGTTGGGATTGCCACGGTCTGCCAATCGAACTTAAGGTCGAAGAAAAAGTCGGTAAAGTGGGCGTTAAAGTCGATGCCTCTACTTTCCGTAAAGCATGCCGTGAATATGCCAACACGCAAATCGAATTACAAAAAAAAGATTTCGTGCGTATGGGTGTGTTTGGTGACTGGGACAAGCCTTATCTGACCATGAACTTCAAACAGGAAGCGGACATCGTTCGCTCACTGGGTGAAATTGCTAAAGCGGGTCATATCGAACCAGGTCTGAAACCAGTCAACTGGTGTCTGGACTGTGGTTCTTCGCTTGCAGAAGCAGAAGTCGACTATAAAGACAAAAAATCCGATGCGATTGATGTCGGTTTCGGTGTGATTGATCTTGCTGATCTATCTGAAAAAGTCGGTGTAACTGTATCAAACCCTACAGACATCGTGATCTGGACAACTACGCCTTGGACACTGCCTGCGAACCAGGCGGTTGCCTTGCATGCTGAAATTGAATACCAACTGGTTGAAGTCCAAACTGAACGTGGTACACAAAACTTAATCTTAGCCAAAGATTTAGTTGAGTCGGCATGTGAACGTTACAAACTTGAAAATCCAAAAGTATTGGCGGACTTTGTTGGTGCCAAACTTGAGAATTTAAAACTGCAACACCCATTGCTTGCAGAGCGTCAAGTGCCTGTGATTTTGGGTGAACACGTCATTGCAACAAGTGGTACAGGTGCGGTACATACTGCGCCTGGTCATGGTGTGGACGATTATAAAGTTGGCTTACAGTACAACTTAAAAGTGGATAATCCTGTAGGCGGTAATGGTGTGTATTTACCGACTGCACCGATTTTTGCAGGCGAGCACATCTATAAAGCCAATCCACAAATCATTGCAGCATTGAGCGAAAGCAACAAGCTTTGGGCGCATGTGCCAATCATGCACAGCTACCCTCACTGCTGGCGTCATAAAACCCCAATTATTTTCCGTGCGACACCACAATGGTTTATCAGCATGGACAATAAAGGCTTACGTCAGGATGCTTTGAATGCCATTGAAAATGAGATCGGTTTTGTCCCAGACTGGGGTAAAAACCGTATCCAGTCGATGATCGAAGGTCGTCCAGACTGGTGTATCTCACGTCAACGTACCTGGGGTGTGCCAATCCCATTCTTCGTGCATAAAGACACCAATGAATTGCACCCACGTACCCCTGAACTGATCGAAGAAGTTGCGAAGCTGATCGAACAGGAAGGGATTGATGGTTGGTATAACCGTGATGCTGCTGAATTTATTGGTGCAGACGCAGAGCAGTACAATGCTGTGCGCGATACCTTAGATGTATGGTTCGACTCAGGTACAACACATTATGCCGTGCTTCGTGAACGTGAAGAACTGACTGATCCTGCTGATTTGTATCTTGAAGGTTCTGACCAGCATCGTGGTTGGTTCCAGTCTTCATTGTTGACGTCAATTGCAATCAACAAACGTGCGCCATACAAAGCCCTTCTTACTCACGGTTTCGTGGTGGATGAGAAAGGTCGTAAGATGTCGAAATCAATTGGGAACATCATCACCCCGCAAGACATCATCAAAGATATGGGTGCAGATGGTTTACGTTTCTGGATTGCTTCTGCGGACTACCGTTATGAAATGACTGCAGGTAAAGAAATCTTCAGTCGTGCGTCTGATGGTTATCGTCGTATTCGTAATACATTGCGTTTCTTGTTGGCAAACTTAAATGGCTTCAAACCATCAACAGATGCGTTGCCAGTCGATCAATTGATCGCGCTTGATCAATACATCCTGCAACGTGCGGCTGATGTACAGAAAACCATTCAACAAGCTTATGAAGATATGAACTTCCATATCGTGACCAATGCTTTGACCAATTTCTGTATCAATGACTTGGGTGGTTTCTACTTAGACATCATCAAAGACCGTCAGTACACCACCAAAGCAGATTCGCAAGCACGTCATTCTGCACAAACTGCGCTGTATCATCTGGTACAGGCATTTGTACGCTGGATGTCACCAATCCTGAGCTTCACAGCACAGGAAGCATGGCCATTGATCCCAGAGCAGTCTGAAAAATATGTATTTACTGCGGAATGGTATGACATTCCAGTGTCATCGACTGCGAACCTGATCTCAGAAGCAGACTGGCAAACCTTGATCACGGTTAAATCAGCCGTGAATAAACAGATCGAAGCGGCACGTAATGCCAAACTGATCGGTTCAAACCTGTCGGCAAAAGTTGAGCTTTGGGCAAACCCTGAGTTGAAAGCGGTACTGGATCAACTGGGTGATGAATTACGTTTTGTCCTGATCACATCCACTGTGATTGTGAAAGATTTTGATGCTTCACAAGGTGAAGCGACTGATCTTGAAGGTTTACGTGTTCAGGTGTCTGCGGCTGAAGGTGAGAAATGTGCGCGTTGCTGGCATGTGCTTCCAGATGTGAATACACATCTTGAACATCCAGGACTGTGTGCTCGTTGTATTATCAACCTTCCTACAGGTCAAGGCGAAGAGAGAAAATATGCCTAATCCACAGAATAAAAAGGGTTTATTTGAGTTTTATCCGCACAATTTAATGTGGCTTGGACTTTCTGTCCTCGCCATCATTATTGATCAGTGGACGAAAAACATCGCAAGTACGCATCTGACTTATGCAGATCCTGTACCTGTACTGCCCTTTTTAAACTGGACATTGCTGCACAATTACGGCGCAGCATTCAGCTTTCTGTCCGATGCAGGTGGATGGCAACATTATTTATTTACGGGTCTGGCAGGCATTGTGTCGATCATCTTTATTTTTTGGCTGATGCGTATGCCGAAAAGTACGGTGGTTTTACCCATGGCCATTGCTTTGATTCTTGGTGGTGCGATCGGTAATCTGATTGATCGTATCAGCCTGGGTTATGTGGTCGATTTTATTCATGTGTTTTACCAGAACAATCACTTCCCTGCATTCAATATTGCAGACAGTGCGATCACTTTAGGCACCATTTTATTGTTAATTGATACCTTCTTTTTAGAAAAGAAACGTATTCAAAATGCGGAAAGCGCAAAATGACTGAAGAAATTATTAATCCCAATGAAGAAACCCGCGTTGCAGATGGCTCAAAAGTAGATCTCCATTTCTCTGTTGCGATTGAAAATGGCGTTGAAATTGACAATACCCGTAGCCGTGAAGAGCCTGTGAGCTTAGTCATGGGCGATGGCAGTTTATTGCCAGGTTTTGAAAAAGCGTTATTTGGTCTTCGTGCAGGCGACCGTCGTACCGTTAGTCTTCCTCCTGAAGATGCTTTTGGTCCCTGGAATCCTGAGAATGTGCAGAAATTTGACACTGTGAAGTTTGAACAGCGTCCTGTTGAAGGTCACATGATCGAATTTGAAGACAAAGCAAAACAAAGCCTGTTTGGTGTGGTTAAAACCGTTGGTGAAGACATCACTGAAGTGGATTTCAACCATCCATTGGCTGGTAAAAACATTACCTTTGAAGTGGAAATTTTCAAAGTTACCCCTGCGGGTCAGCAAGGCGTGAAATTGATGTAAATCATCACTTTAATAGAAAAGCTCCTGAGGGAGCTTTTTTTATGACTGATTCTGCTATAAATCACTACATAATCCTCCTGTTCAATCAGGATTTTTCATCATAATTTAAGAACATAACAACAGATCAGGACAGAACATGAATATTTTTATTATTGTAGGCAGCATTCGTGAAGGTCGTGTTGCTATTAAAGTTGCCGACTGGTTAGCTGCAGAAATTAACAAACTGGAATTCAGTACCCTCAATGTAGAAACTGTAGATTTAAAAGAATGGGATCTGCCTTTTTTTGCAGGGAAAAATTCTCCTGCGACAGGTATTTATGATCAGCCAAAACAACAGGAATGGGGCAATAAAATTGCATCTGGAGATGCATTCATTTTTATTACACCCGAATATAATCACGGCTACAGCCCTGTACTGAAAAATGCCATCGACTATGTTTATAAAGAATGGCAGGGAAAACCATCCGCCTTTGTCAGCTATGGTGGAACCAATGGCTCACGCTCCATTGATCAGCTGAAGCAGGTCTGCGGATTTATGGGCATGATAGATTCCAATGCTGTCATAGAACTTCGTGATATTTTCAACAGAACCAGAACAGAAATTTTTGAGCCAAATGAATTTGACACAAAAGCAGTTAAATCTGTGGTCAATAAACTGATTCAGTATGCAAATGTCTGACTCGACACTGATGTAAGCGAATACGTACATCATTTACTGCCATTTTCATCTGTTCAGCCCCTGGGAATCGGTCTATTTTTAAATCACAGGAAACAGGAAGTTTCCCCATAAAAATAATGATAAAAGTAAAAACACATGGATGCTCAGTAGTAAACAGGATGTTTATTACCCGAACCAATACCGGAAAGCCCTGTCAGGATGATGGGGCTTTCTTTTTAATTTTAAGTCAGTTCAGAGACTCAGATATGCTCTGAACCCCCTGGATGAATAATAGGATTCTGCTCCATTGTGATATGTAAATACCCGACCGTATCGAAGATCACAAAAAATTGCCCCACCCTGCCTACGGATGTCTTCAGGCGTGCAAACCCAGCTTGAACTTTTTAAATCAAACGGAAATACACGCTGCAGATCATGATAAAGATTTTCTGTAAGCAGATTCACGCCCATTTCAACTGCCCGACCGACGACATGATGTTCAGGTGGGTTTGCTTTACGGCTTTTTAAAGCCTCCAGATCATAGCAATGGCTTCGACGTCCTTTCGGAGATTCTGTACAACAGTCATAAAAAGTTAAGTTCTGTGCAGAATTGAGCACGACTAAATCAGGTTCACCACCCGTGCGTTCCATTTCATTTAATGACCACAGTTTTTCAGGCAGATGCTGTAACTGTTCTTTCAGTTCACTCCAACGGATATCAGGATGACGGAACATATTCTTTTCAAATCTGTTTTTCAGTATATCCAGCAGTTGCTGTTCAGTTTGTGCAGACAGTTTTTTCATTTTCAGCTGTTCTTCATTTTTTATTACTGTATCACAGCATTTTCATATCTGATCGCTGTACGCTATGGCTTACACAGTGTGACGTATTTTGCATATTTTCATAAACCATTCTGAACGCTATTCTACAGTCATAGGGAACAGGAACTTCCCCGGACATAAAACAACTATAAATGGTCTGTACATCAGGAACGTGAAGTAAGACAGGAGTCATACTTAGCAAACCGATATGAAAGAAAGCCCTGTCAGGATGACAGGGCTTTCTTTTATTTACTGCTTTTTCAGATAATCAACAACATCGCTATGACCTGCCATTTCTGCAAGCTCAAGGGCTGTATATTGTGTTTTATGCCCTACGTCAGCACCTTTGCTGATAAGCAGCTTCACCACGTCCAGATAACCATTTTCTGCAGCAGCATGCAGTGCGCTATAGCCTTCCTCATCAGCCGAGTTCACATCTGTGCCACTGGCTAAAGATTTTTCAACTTCTGCAAGTTCACCAAGCGCTGACCAGTAAACAAGTTCAGGAAGATGAAGTTCTTCATCATCTTCAGGAATTGGGGAGAATGAGTTGAATTTCATAAATTTACCTGATTGATTGAAGTCTTTAACTGTGTACAGAGTAATTCTAACGCTTTTTTTGATTTTTCGCTCAACTCACCATGACGTTCAAGCTCTTCCAGATAAGAACTATATTTCCACAATGCAAAATCAATGATTCGGAAATTATCCTGATTGATATAAAAACAACATGCATCTTCAAATTCAACATTCAACGGACGCAATTTTTCAGAAATTTCCAACCGTATCGGTTGTACAGCAATCTTCTGAGTTTGAGATAACGCGTTAAATTTGATATCAGTACCGAATTGTTCCTTCTTAATTTTTTCAATTATGAATCCTGCATCCTGAATATAAGCAGTTTCATCAATTAAAGCAGGATTATAAGTACCGTAAAAATGTGGAATGTACCGACTCAGCTCTTTATCCTCATGAAGAATCTGATAGGCTTTCATTTCAGTAAAACATACTGCCTTTAAGATCAGTTCGCGATCTTTACAAGGGATATATTCCATTCCCTCAAACATTTTATTATCTCTTTTAAATGCCTTTAAAACCTTTTTTCCATCATCAATCTCTATAATTTCAGAGAACACCCCACTACCAATTATTTTATATTTCATCTTCATCGCAGTATAAATATTCAGATTTTTCTCATTGTATAAAAAAAGCCCTCACAATGCTGAGGGCTTTTTTTATTTAAAATTTATGCTTTTGCAGCCGAAGCTTCTTTAATGTCAATTTTATCGCTGTCATTGTCATGAACAATCAATGCAACTGCTATCGCAGTAATCAGTACAGGTAAACCGACTGCCATAAAGTTGAAGTGTGCAGGTAAATTCATACCCAGTAAACCACCAATCAGAATCGGTCCTACAATTGCACCCATACGGCCGATTGCCGAAGACCAGCCAATCCCTGTCGAACGTACTGCTAGTGGATAAAACTGCGCCACGTAGCTATATAACAGCATCTGTGAACCGATTGATGCTGCACCAGCCAGAAATACAAGTATATACAGCAGGAACTGATTGGACTGAAAGCCCATCAGACTCATCACAAGCGCACCCATCATACCTAAAACCATCAACACTGGTTTCAGGTGGAAACGGTCAGCCAGAATACCACCACCAACAATTCCGACCACAGCACCAACATTCATCACCATCATGAACATTAAGCTGTTATCCATGGAATAACCTGCTGCCATCATCAGTTTTGGCAACCAGCTGCTCAAAGCATACATGGTCAGCAAACAGGTAAAGAAAGCCAGCCAGAACAGCAGTGTATTTCCTGCACGTCCTCTGCGGAACAGGCTCACTACATTCGCCGCTTCTGGAATGTTTTCCTGAGGTATGCTGAACACAGTTTCATCTGTCACTTTTGCATCTGGTGCAAGCTGTCTCACAATACTGCGGGCTTTTTCCTGTTTATTTTCTTTCACAATAAAAGCCAGAGATTCAGGAAGAAACTTCCAAATCACAGGTAAAAGAAATAATGGAATACCTGCAATAAAGAACATGATCTGCCAACCAAAATCCGGCGTAAACCATGAACCCAGTAAAGCTGCCATCACGCCACCAACCGCATAACCACTGAACATGGTTGTGACCAGTGTACTGCGCATTTTCTGAGGAGCGTATTCAGAGGTTAATGCCACCAGGTTTGGCATCACCCCACCTATTCCTAAACCTGCAAGAAAGCGCAGAACAGCAAACTCTGTGGGATTGGATGCAAAGCCACCCGCAAAAGTTAGACCACTGAACAGCACAATACAGATCATAATGACTTTTTTTCGACCAATTTTGTCGGCCAGAGAGCCAAAAAACATGGCTCCAAACATCATGCCTGCCAAAGCAGTACTCGCAAGCATACCTGCCTGCATTGCTGACAGCCCCCAATCCTGCATTAACAGTGGTAAAACCACACCATTAATTGCCAGATCGTAGCCATCAAACAAAATAATCAATAAACACCAAGCCACTACATTGAAGTGAAACGAGGTAAATTTTGCCTTATCAACGACAGAATTTATATTCAGATTTTCCGTTGTCATCGTTCTCATCTCCCATGAGTACTTGTCCAAATTTTCACATGAATTTTTAAGCAAAATTCAACGATGGCGAAATATACGCAGGTCGTGTTTCATGGGCAATTAGACGAAAGAATAAGATGAACAAAACAGGGGTTAATAATAGTAATCACATGATTTTATATACTTTATTAACATTTATATTTTCTCAGATGATGAGTTTTATCAGCTTTTTAAAATTCAAAATTTCACCTTTTTTTTATGTGTATTTGCAATTTTTCTAAACATTTATTTTTAAATTAAAACAGGGGCTCTACAGAAATAAATCTGATGGTCTTCAGATGACCCGTCTGAAACAGCTTTGACTTTTCCTTTCACTGGACAATAAAAAACACCCTCAATCAAATGATTGAGGGTGTTTAGGAATAATGAGCTGGCGATGACTTACTCTCACATGGGTAACCCCACACTACCATCAGCGCAAAGAGGTTTCACTTCTGAGTTCGGGAAGGGATCAGGTGGTTCACTCTTGCTATTGTCGCCAGCACAACTGTTTATGGATACTTGCTTTGGTCTTATTTAGATGCCAATGCTTTTTCCAAATGAGTTATTAACAGCTCTATCTGAGTTGGAACATTGTCATACTGTTGCGATTCTGAATCAAGTCATTCTGATGAATATCGAATCAACTGAGCTTTATACAACAACTGTTTGGGTGTTGTATAGTCAAGCCTCACGAGCAATTAGTACTGGTCAGCTTCACACGTCACCGTGCTTCCACATCCAGCCTATCAACGTCGTAGTCTTCAACGGCTCTTTAGAGGACATAAAGTCCTAGGGAAATCTTATCTTGAGGTAGGCTTCCCGCTTAGATGCTTTCAGCGGTTATCCCTTCCGAACATAGCTACCCGGCGATGCGACTGGCGTCACAACCGGTACACCAGAGGTTCGTCCACTCTGGTCCTCTCGTACTAGGAGCAGATCCTCTCAAATTTCCAGCGCCCACGGTAGATAGGGACCGAACTGTCTCACGACGTTCTAAACCCAGCTCGCGTACCTCTTTAAATGGCGAACAGCCATACCCTTGGGACCTGCTTCAGCCCCAGGATGAGATGAGCCGACATCGAGGTGCCAAACACCGCCGTCGATATGAACTCTTGGGCGGTATCAGCCTGTTATCCCCAGAGTACCTTTTATCCGTTGAGCGATGGCCCTTCCATACAGAACCACCGGATCACTAAGACCTACTTTCGTACCTGCTCGACTTGTGGGTCTCGCAGTTAAGCGCGCTTTTGCCTTTATACTCTACGCGTGATTTCCGACCACGCTGAGCGCACCTTCGTACTCCTCCGTTACTCTTTAGGAGGAGACCGCCCCAGTCAAACTACCCACCAGACATGGTCCTCGTCCCGGATAACGGGACAGAGTTAGAACCTCAATATTACCAGGGTGGTATTTCAAGGATGGCTCCATAGCAACTGGCGTCACTACTTCAAAGCCTCCCACCTATCCTACACAGGTAAGATCAAAGTTCAATGTCAAGCTGCAGTAAAGGTTCACGGGGTCTTTCCGTCTAGCCGCGGGTACACCGCATCTTCACGGCGAATTCGATTTCACTGAGCCTCTGCTGGAGACAGCGCCCCCATCATTATGCCATTCGTGCAGGTCGGAACTTACCCGACAAGGAATTTCGCTACCTTAGGACCGTTATAGTTACGGCCGCCGTTTACTGGGGCTTCGATCAAGAGCTTCGCTTACGCTAACCCCATCAATTAACCTTCCAGCACCGGGCAGGCATCACACCCTATACGTCCACTTTCGTGTTTGCAGAGTGCTATGTTTTTAATAAACAGTTGCAGGGGCCTGGTTTCTGTGGCTGCTGGCCGCTCATTCCGCAAGGGAAATCACCGCCGGCAGCGTACCTTCTCCCGAAGTTACGGTACCATTTTGCCTAGTTCCTTCAGCAGAGTTCTCTCAAGCGCTTTGGTCTACTCGACCTGACCACCTGTGTCGGTTTCGGGTACGATTCCTGTGTAACTGAAGCTTAGAGACTTTTCCTGGAAGTATGGTATCAGCCACTTCACTGTACAAGTACAGCTTGCTATCAGATCTCAGCATAGAGTACCCCGGATTTGCCTAAGATACATGCCTACATCCTTCCACCTGGACAACCAACGCCAGGCTGACTTAACCTTCTCCGTCCTCTCATCGCATTACACACAAGTACTGGAATATTAACCAGTTTCCCATCGACTACGCCTCTCGGCCTCGCCTTAGGGGTCGACTCACCCAGCCCCGATTAACGTTGGACTGGAACCCTTGGTCTTTCAGCGAACGGGTTTTTCACCCGTTTTGTCGTTACTCACGTCAGCATTCGCACTTCTGATACCTCCAGCAGACTTCTCAATCCACCTTCATCGGCTTACAGAACGCTCCCCTACCACTTGCAATAAATTGCAAATCCGCAGCTTCGGCATATAGTTTTAGCCCCGTTACATCTTCCGCGCAGGCCGACTCGACTAGTGAGCTATTACGCTTTCTTTAAAGGGTGGCTGCTTCTAAGCCAACCTCCTAGCTGTCTATGCCTTCCCACATCGTTTCCCACTTAACTATAATTTTGGGGCCTTAGCTGGCGGTCTGGATTGTTTTCCTCTTGACTACGGACGTTAGCACCCGCAGTCTGTCTCCCGGATAGTACTCATTGGTATTCGGAGTTTGCATCGGTTTGGTAAGTCGGGATGACCCCCTAGCCGAAACAGTGCTCTACCCCCAATGGTATTCGTCCGAGGCGCTACCTAAATAGCTTTCGGGGAGAACCAGCTATCACCGAGTTTGATTAGCCTTTCACCCCTATCCACAAGTCATCCCCTGGCTTTTCAACGACAGTGGGTTCGGTCCTCCAGTTAGTGTTACCCAACCTTCAACCTGCTCATGGATAGATCACCCGGTTTCGGGTCTATACCCAGCAACTGAACGCCCTATTAAGACTCGGTTTCCCTACGGCTCCCCTATACGGTTAACCTTGCTACTGAATATAAGTCGCTGACCCATTATACAAAAGGTACGCAGTCACCGAACAAGTCGGCTCCCACTGCTTGTATGCATGCGGTTTCAGGATCTGTTTCACTCCCCTCACAGGGGTTCTTTTCGCCTTTCCCTCACGGTACTGGTTCACTATCGGTCAGTCAGGAGTATTTAGCCTTGGAGGATGGTCCCCCCATATTCAGACAAGGTTTCACGTGCCTCGCCCTACTCGACATCATCATATAAGCCCTTTCGCGTACAGGACTATCACCTACTATGGTTGCACTTCCCAGAGCATTCCACTAAAGCTTATATGACTTAATGGGCTGTTCCCCGTTCGCTCGCCGCTACTGAGGGAATCTCAATTGATTTCTTTTCCTAAGGGTACTGAGATGTTTCACTTCCCCTCGTTCGCCTCGTAACACTATGTATTCATGTTACGATACCTGCCTTATAGCAGGTGGGTTTCCCCATTCAGAAATCTCCGGATCAAAGGATATTTGCCGCCTCCCCGGAGCTTATCGCAGGCTATTACGTCTTTCATCGCCTCTGACTGCCAAGGCATCCACCACATGCACTTAATTACTTGACTATACAACCCCAAACAGTCGTTCATCCCTACAAGTAGGATGAGCAACAGATCGCGACGATTTCTCATCACTCTCATACAGTTGGCGTCTGTGAAATTAATCACTGTACAGCTTCAATTAGATTCATATACCAAAACGCTTGATTCAGTTTAATCGCTAGTTTCTCATTTCCTTCATTTTCACATCACAGTAATAAATTACTGTCAGTGTTAATGTCGGTCATGAGTATGAACAATTTATTTCAACTCAAATATATGCTGTTAATGATTAACTACCGCCTCGTCAGCAGGTAGCAAACTGTGATAAATCACAGAACTTAATAAACTGAGATCAGATGATCGTCATATTCACTAAATTCTATAATTCAGAACTTCACTTAATGTGATGGTGGAGACTAGGAGAGTCGAACTCCTGACCTCCTGCGTGCAAAGCAGGCGCTCTACCAACTAAGCTAAGTCCCCAGTTAAGATCCCGATATATCTGTTTCTGTGCTGATTCGTCAGAATGGTGGGTCTGACAAGACTTGAACTTGTGACCCCACGCTTATCAAGCGTGTGCTCTAACCAACTGAGCTACAGACCCTCAGATACATCAATGAAGAACAACTTGTTGTGGATTCTTACCAATCGTCAATCTTTCGTTAAGGAGGTGATCCAGCCGCAGGTTCCCCTACGGCTACCTTGTTACGACTTCACCCCAGTCGTCGGCCACACCGTGGTAAGCGTCCTCCTTACGGTTAGACTACCTACTTCTGGTGCAACAAACTCCCATGGTGTGACGGGCGGTGTGTACAAGGCCCGGGAACGTATTCACCGCGGCATTCTGATCCGCGATTACTAGCGATTCCGACTTCATGGAGTCGAGTTGCAGACTCCAATCCGGACTACGATCGGCTTTTTGAGATTAGCATCCTATCGCTAGGTAGCAACCCTTTGTACCGACCATTGTAGCACGTGTGTAGCCCTGGTCGTAAGGGCCATGATGACTTGACGTCGTCCCCGCCTTCCTCCAGTTTGTCACTGGCAGTATCCTTAAAGTTCCCACCCGAAGTGCTGGCAAATAAGGAAAAGGGTTGCGCTCGTTGCGGGACTTAACCCAACATCTCACGACACGAGCTGACGACAGCCATGCAGCACCTGTATGTAAGTTCCCGAAGGCACCAATCCATCTCTGGAAAGTTCTTACTATGTCAAGACCAGGTAAGGTTCTTCGCGTTGCATCGAATTAAACCACATGCTCCACCGCTTGTGCGGGCCCCCGTCAATTCATTTGAGTTTTAGTCTTGCGACCGTACTCCCCAGGCGGTCTACTTATCGCGTTAGCTGCGCCACTAAAGCCTCAAAGGCCCCAACGGCTAGTAGACATCGTTTACGGCATGGACTACCAGGGTATCTAATCCTGTTTGCTCCCCATGCTTTCGTACCTCAGCGTCAGTATTAGGCCAGATGGCTGCCTTCGCCATCGGTATTCCTCCAGATCTCTACGCATTTCACCGCTACACCTGGAATTCTACCATCCTCTCCCATACTCTAGCTTCCCAGTATCGAATGCAATTCCTAAGTTAAGCTCAGGGATTTCACATCCGACTTAAAAAGCCGCCTACGTACGCTTTACGCCCAGTAAATCCGATTAACGCTCGCACCCTCTGTATTACCGCGGCTGCTGGCACAGAGTTAGCCGGTGCTTATTCTGCGAGTAACGTCCACTATCTCCAGGTATTAACCAGAGTAGCCTCCTCCTCGCTTAAAGTGCTTTACAACCAAAAGGCCTTCTTCACACACGCGGCATGGCTGGATCAGGGTTCCCCCCATTGTCCAATATTCCCCACTGCTGCCTCCCGTAGGAGTCTGGGCCGTGTCTCAGTCCCAGTGTGGCGGATCATCCTCTCAGACCCGCTACAGATCGTCGCCTTGGTAGGCCTTTACCCCACCAACTAGCTAATCCGACTTAGGCTCATCTATTAGCGCAAGGTCTAATGATCCCCTGCTTTCCCCCGTAGGGCGTATGCGGTATTAGCATTCCTTTCGGAATGTTGTCCCCCACTAATAGGCAGATTCCTAAGCATTACTCACCCGTCCGCCGCTAAGATCAGTAGCAAGCTACCTCTCTCCGCTCGACTTGCATGTGTTAAGCCTGCCGCCAGCGTTCAATCTGAGCCATGATCAAACTCTTCAGTTTAATACTTGCTAGCACCTTAAAGGGTGCCAATCTTGGCTCATCAATTTTCTGACAAATTCTCTCAAATAAACTTCGAGTAATTTAAACCATTCAATCAATGAAAATAATTTCGATCGATCAATCAGTAAAAATCCACACAAGTTGTTCTTCATATTCTCTTAATGATCTTCTCAATGCTTCGTCAGCATCAAGCTAGGTCGGCTATATTACTCTGAATCTCTTCAAAGTCAACATGTAATGTAAATTATTTTAAACTTTCTTTCTAAAACCCAACTTAACCATTCTATGCTAAGCTACTGTTTTATCAGAAGTTTTAATCTTCATCACCGCCGATGGATGTGCATTCTACAGCATTTCAGAACCGGTGCAACCCCTTTTTCAAGGGTTTTTAATCGTGTGGACATTTTTTCTACCAAATTCGTGAAAAAATCGTTTTTTTATCTATTTTTTGAGCATTTTTATAAAAAAATCCCGCCGAAGCGGGATTTTTTGCATTTATTTATTCATCTTATTTGGCTTTGTCGATAAACAACTGAGTGCTGTACTCCGTTGTTGCCAGTTTATTGATCTTCTTCTGACCAATCTGTCCTGGAAGCGCCTGTGCGTACTTTAAAAAGGCTTCTGCATAATCTAAACCAACATTGACACGGCGTTCACCTGTAATGGTTTTCAGTGTTGTGTAGTAGTCACCACCATTTGCAAGGAAATCAATCGTGATCACTTTATAGGTTCTATTCAGATCCAGATTTTCATATTGACCTGCATCATTACGTACTTGAATCTGACTGAGACGTTGACCTTTGTTCTGAGTGAAGTCGACATTCCAACGTAACCCACCTGTATATGGATAACTGCCTGTATTGTTCTGTGCGATCACACCATCTATTGCATCTTCCAGCGTCGCTTTCACTTCTGCGCCCGTCATATCCAGACGCAATAGGGTATTTTTAAATGGTAGGACATTATAGATTTTACCGACGCTGACATCACCTAAGGCAACATCTTCACGTACACCACCACCATTCTGGAAAGAGATATCTGCATTGAAGAATGTCTTACCTTGCTGTAAAAATGCCTCAGCAATGATTTGCTGGATATCACCCCCATGCTGATCTACATGCGGGTTTTTATTACAGACATCACCTAAAGATGAACGTCCCACATCACGTTGCGTTCCCGGTACACGGCGCGAACATAGATTATCGGTTGCTTGTCCTACGATGGTTTGGGCAAAACTCTTTTTCTGATCCTGATATGGTTTTAAGACATCTAATGTTTTCTGTAATGGTATAACCACTTTAAATGGAACATTATCCGTCTTGAATTGATTAAGAATGGCTTGCTTCTCAGTTTCAGTTACAGCTTTGGCATCTTTTGCGGTACGTGCAAACGTATTTCCAATTAACACATTCGGTGTGCCACTACAGCTTTCAATATTGCCATTCTTATCAAACTTCACATTTAATTCACCGACAATATAGCTATATTGCCAAGCCTGAGCCACACAAACTAAGTTTCCATCTTTATTCTTCAGTTGTGATGGGTAAGCACCCTCTGGGGTCATATTATATTTTTTCAGGCTATCTGGCCCCAGTAATGTATGTGAATCGCCACCAACTATGACATCGACATCGGTCAGTGATTTAGCAAGTTGCTGATCCAGGTCGTAGCCTACATGAGTTTGCAGGATAATATTTTTAATGCCTTGTGCTTTATATTGATCAATTTCTTTTTGTGCTGTGACGATCTCATCTTCAAATAGCGTGTCTGCATTCGGTTGCGATGAGTTCTTGGTTTTCTTCGCCACAGTTAAACCAATAATGGCAAATTTCACCCCATCTTTTTCGAAGACTTGTGATTTTTGAATACGATTGGTTTTATATAAAGGAGATGAAGCGCCAAAAGTAACATTGGCAGTCAGTATTTTGGTTTTGTCTTTACATGCGCCTTGATCAAGGAAATCTATAAATTTCTTCAACCCATCATCTTTGGCATCAAACTCATGGTTCCCAGGTGTAAATGTGTCAAAACAAACGGTATTCATTGCGTCTGCATCTGCTTTTCCATCAGTTAAGTTGTAGTACAGATCCCCTGTTACTGCATCACCTGCATGAATTTTTAGAGCATTCTTCTTTTCCGCTGCCAGCTGATTGATCAAACTCGCAACTCGTGCAAAGCCCCCACTTGTAACAGAGAACTCTTCCTCACCTGTCCCTACATTGGCTTTAAACTTAATGCTTTCTTCATCCAGATGTGAATGGTGATCATTGATATGTAAAATATTAAGTTCCAGTGGTTTTGCTTCAACCTTTACAGCCGTATCATTATCATCATTACAGGCTGTCAAAAGTATCGAGATAACCGACAATGCCAGTATTTGTTTTTTATTATTAATCAACATGATATTTCCA
Source organism: Acinetobacter chinensis (assembly GCF_002165375.2). Classification (NCBI taxonomy): domain Bacteria; kingdom Pseudomonadati; phylum Pseudomonadota; class Gammaproteobacteria; order Moraxellales; family Moraxellaceae; genus Acinetobacter; species Acinetobacter chinensis. The sequence goes on along the minus strand of NZ_CP032134.1, from coordinate 23,620 downwards.
ATCATCAATATAAACTGGCTTTTATTCTGTCGGTTTTTTATTTAATTCTGATGAATAATTGAGCACACGGAAGTTTTTTTACTTTTTCAATCATCATTAAAAATGATCATTCTATAAAACTGGGGCATTTTCTTTGCTTTCGCCTTATAGATCGTACAGGGACAAAGGCATACACTTTTTTATTTACGCTTTTATCCAGTCCAATGCCAAAACACTTTCTGCTTCGTATACTCACCTTATTTTGTGGCTTAAGTTTATTGTCCTTTGGCGTTGCACTTTCAATCCGTTCCAATTTAGGAACATCACCGATTTCTTCCGTGCCTTATGTGTTCAGTTATATTTTTCCATTAAGTGTCGGCGTACTGACTATTATCCTGCATGCTGTTTTTATTCTGATGCAAATGGCAATTTTAGGTAAACAGTTTCAGATGATTCAATGGCTGCAACTTGTGGTAGGCATTGTATTTGGTGTGTTTATTGATGTCGCGCTCTGGCTGACGCAGTTTATGAACATTCAACAATACGTTTATCAGATGTCGGTGTCATTGATCAGTTGTGTGATCACGGCGGTTGGTGTCATTTTACAGGTTAAAGCACGTTTAATTTATCTGGCAGGTGAAGGGGTTTATCAGGCTTTTGCGATTCGTTTTCACAAAAATTATGGCTCAGTCAAAACCTATGGCGATGTGATTCTTGTGGCTTTTGCAGCGATCAGCTCTTATCTGGTGTTGCATCAACTGATCGGAATTCGGGAAGGGACGATTATTTCTGCTTTTTTAATTGGAACGCTGATACGTACGATGATGCCTAAATTCAGTTTTTTAGATTTTAAATAAGCTGTTATACCAATCTGTTAAATTAACTTTATATAAATTAGCCTCTTTTGCTTTTCTACACTAATTGCTTTAAACGTGGTGATGCTATCGTGAGGCGACATGGATGTCGCTGTTGGACATGAGGAGTATACTCCGAAGATAGGAGATCTTGCGAAGCCTCGCTTCTCATGTCCAACAAAGGGTTTTTGTCACTTTTGACCCTTCAAAAGTGAGGCATCGACTACGCAAAGCAATTTAAACTTTTCAACATATTTCGAGTCTGTGTAAACCTTTAATTTATATTATCTAACTTTAATCAAGTGGTATTTATTTCTTATATGACTCATCAATAAAAAAATCCATGTGAATTTACTGAAACTCACATGGATCAAATCATTAAAATCATACTCTCAAAACAGTACTTTCAAACCAATACGTTCAAATCAATCCGCCTGATAGAACGGTTTATCGCCCATCAATGTCGCACGGTTCATCACACGATGCGCAGGACGATAATCATCTACGGCATAATGGAAAGTACAACGGTTATCCCAGAAAGCCACATCATTGGCTTGCCATGACCAGCGCACCACAAACTCTGGTTTTTGAATATGTTCAAACAACATTTTCAATACTGCATCGCTTTCCTTTGCTTCCAGTTCGTTAATTCGAGTGGTGAATCCTTCACTGACAAATAAGGCTTTACGACCTGTCACTGGATGTGTACGGATCACAGGATGGCTGATCGGTGGATGCTTTTTCTTAGCTGCTTCCAGTTTTTCCAGTTCAGCAGAATCACCGCCAAAACGATCTACAGGGAATGAACGTGCAATATCATGCGTTGCAGTTAAGCCACTCAACATCTCCTGCATCGGTTTAGACAATGCTTCAAAAGCCGCTGTACCACTTGACCATAAGGTATCACCACCCCACGCAGGTACTTTCTTGGCACTGAGAATTGCACCCATCGCGGGTTCTTCAAGAAAGGTCACATCGGTATGCCAAAGTGCATTATCACGTAAGTCATTCAGTTCAGTATCCAGCACCATAATTTCAGGTTGTTCTGGAATGTTTGGATAGATTGGATGGACATGCAACTGACCAAACTGACAAGCAAATGCCGCATGTTGCTGTGGTGTCATTTGCTGATTTCTAAAGAAAATCACCTGATATTTCAGTAAAGCCGCTTCAATCGAAGCCTTTTCCTCAGGTGTTAAGGGTTGATTAAAATTAACACCTTCAATTAAAGCACCAATCGTTGGATTCAATGGGGTCACTTTAAAAGTACTTGAAACAACAGCGTTCATTTCTTCCTCGATCATCTCATGATGTTTGAAAAGATTTAAATAACTAAAGAATAAATATAATTGGACAATCTGCTTCCTAACAGAAGCTCAAGCTTGATCAAACTTACAAAGATTGCTTATCCCAAGGCACTAATTTTCGCTGCAAACGGCGCAGACCAATCTCCAGAATAAAAGCGATCACCGCAATAATTAAGATACCCACGATCACCACATCTGTCGCTAAAAGCTGTGAAGAGGATTGCACCATAAAGCCTAAACCTTCAGATGCACCCACCAGTTCAGCGGCAACCAGTGTAGACCAACCCACACCTAAGCCAATACGGATACCTGTCAGAATATTGGGCAATGAGCTCGGTAAAATCACGTGTTTGATAATCTGCATCTGGCTTGCACCCAAAGACTGTGCTGCACGGATTTTAGCTTGATCGACTGAACGTACACCTGTTGCAGTTGCAATCACAATCGGTGCAAAAATCGCTAAATAAATCAGTAAAACTTTGGATAATTCACCGATACCACACCAGATCACGATTAATGGTAAATAAGCCAAAGGCGGAATCGGACGGTAAAACTCAATAATTGGGTCTAATACACCACGGACAATTTTATTGCGTCCAATCGCAATCCCTAAAGGAATCGCTGTAATCACCGCTGCAATCAAAGCTGTTCCGATACGTCCCAGACTCGCACCGATATGACTCCATAAGCTGATGCTCATATAGCCATTGGCAACTAAATCCTGAAAACGATCTATCACTGCAACTGGCGATGGTAAAAATAAAGCATCAATCCAGCCCAATGTAGTCACCAACCACCACACCGCAATGAGCGCAATAATCGTAATCGTGCTGATCAAAGTGATACTGGTTTCACGTGGAACTTTTGCGGAAGCCGACTGAGGTGCAGTACCTTGAGCAACCAATTCAGGATCTAAATGTGCTGTCATGATTACACCTGCTCGACGTGTTGGTTTTGATTATTGAGTTGACCATTTTGAATAAAAACACGATTCAACACATATTCACGCATTTCAATAAACTTCGGATCTGATTTAATACTGCGCGCAGACTCACCATTGGCATAACGCTTTGCAAAATCCAGTTCCAGTTTTTCAACAATACGTCCAGGATTTGGCGCAAGAATAATCAGGTCTGTGGCAAGGAAAACAGCTTCCTCAATATCATGGGTAATCAAGAACGTCGGTTTAGCTGTGCTTTTCCAAACGTCTAATAATAGACATTGCATTTGCTCACGGATAAATGCATCCAAAGCACCAAACGGTTCATCCATCAGCAGGATTTTAGGGTCAGATGCTAAAGCACGTGCCAAACCTACACGTTGACGTTGCCCACCTGAAAGTTCCCAGATATGACGTTGACCAAAACCGTCCAAATTGACCAGGTTTAATAATTCCTGTGCTTTGCTTAATCTGGTTGATTTATCAATACCTGCAAGTTCTAAACCAAAGGCGATATTGTCCTGTACATTTTGCCACGGCAATAACACATCATCCTGAAACACCACGCCACGGTCACGACTCGGTGCAAGCACTTCTTCACCGTCCAGTTTGATCGAACCGAGTTGTGGATGAGTAAAGCCTGCAATCAGGTTTAATAATGTCGTCTTACCACTGCCTGAAGCGCCCAACGCCACCATTAACTGCTCAGAACCCAACTGGAAAGATACATCCTGAAGTACAGGGTGTTGAGCGCCAGCATACTGCGCTTGTACATGTTCTACCGTCAATACAGCCATGATGAACCCTTCCGATCTTATTTAGACCCGCTGATATAGCGTGTCGTAATAAATTGTTGATAATCTGGAGATACTTTTTTAACCAGACCCTGCGCTTTTAGAAAATTCACTGAATTGGCGATATTCTGCGTGGTACGTCCACCTAGATACTGCTGACTCAGTTGTACCTGGCGATCTGGATATTCCGCACCTGCAAGCAAAGTCGGTACATCCTGCGCATCTACACCTGTAATCTTGGCAATCTTTTTGACCGCAGGAGAATCTGCCGTCCACTGTTTCTTATTACGGTTATAACTGTCGTAATAATTCAAAGTCACCGTAGAAAATTTGCTTAAAACCTCAGGATGCTTTTTGGCAAAATCTTTGCGTGCCACCCAGACTTCAAACGTTGGAGAACCCCATTGACCCACCTGCCCTGCATCGGTCATGACCTTGCCGGTTTTTTGAATATTGGCGAGTGCAGGAGACCATACAAAAGCTGCATCAATATCACCACGACGCCAAGCCGCATTGATTTCCGCAGGTTTTAAATTCAGTAAACGAATCTGATTGGTTTTGATATTCCAGTGTTTCAAAGCACCCAATAAACTGTAATGCGCTGTAGAGGCAAATGGCGTTGCGACTTTTTTACCGATTAAATCTTTCGGGCTATGAATCCCTGAACCATTGCGTACTACCAGTGCTTCTGCACTTTTCAGATCAGTTGAAATCAGGAACACTTCAATCGGTAGATTATTTGCAACTGCTGCACCCAATGGACTTGAACCAATCAATGCAATATCCACAGAACCTGAAGCCAAAGCGGTCAACACCTCTGCCCCACTGTTAAATAAACGCCAGTCCAGCTTTTGCCCAATCGCTTTGTCATAGACACCATCTGCCTGCGCCACTTTGGCAGGTTCGATATTGGTCTGATAACCAATCACTATAGGACGTGCATTTGTCAGCCCACTCATGCCCAGTAAGACAGTGAATGAACTCAACAAAATCAATTGCTGAAGTTTCATGAGTGATTATAAAATGTGCCAGGAGAAAAGATTAAAATTCATGTTAATGGTAAGGTTTTCGTATATTAATAAAAAATATGTTTTTCAGATTTGCTTATCTTTTTTATTAATTTAGAAAGTATGCAGAGTATGCTGTGATGGTTGGAGTGGTTTGAATTTTCAGACAAAAAAAAGAAAGAGATCTCTCCCAAAACCTCTCCCTCAGAATTAGATCCTTTAACGATCCATCATGTCATTATTATAGTTATTCCCTTAAAGCAAATTAAAAAGAGTCTCTTGGGGAAGAGACCTATAAACTGTGGAGCCTGCCTGTGCTTTTCAGGTCTGAACAGAATATTTATACATCTGTTCATTATGAGTAAATAATATACATAGATCCAGACAAAATCAATAATTATGGAAAAATTTAACCTTTGTTTTAATACGTTTTTTTTGAATTTTGTTATTGAGATAACTTATAAGCAAAAAAAAAACAGGAATGGGCGAAACCCCATTCCTGTCTCTGTTCTGGCAGTATATCAGTCAGTAAACGTTACTTTTGCAATCGCTTTTTTACTTGCCTGAATAATCAGCGTACCGTTTTCTTTCACCATGTAGCTTGCATCCACAACATTCCAGTCCACTTTTACTGCACCACGACCAACAGCATCTTTAGACTGTGCCGAGTTTTTGGTTAAACCCGCTGCACGTAAAATCGAAATAATGGAAACTTCACCACCGAACTCACCACGTGAAATGGTCACTTCCGGTGTATCTTCCGGTAATTCGCCTTCAGTGATCAGATTACCCGCACCTTTATGAGCATGTTCAGCAGCTTCCGCACCGTGGAAACGTTCCACCAGTTCAAGTGCAAGAATTTTCTTCACTTCCTGCGGATTACGCCCTTCTTCAATCTCTTTCAGCAAGGCTGCAATTTCATCCAGCGATTTAAAGCTGAGTAAATCAAAATAACGTTCAATCAGGCTGTCTGGCATGGACAGGACTTTCTGGTACATCGCGCCTGGAGCATCAAATACACCAATATAGTTGCCCAGTGATTTGGACATTTTATTGACGCCATCCAGACCTTCCAGGATAGGAACGGTAATACAGACCTGAGCTTCCTGATCATAACGACCCTGAAGTGTACGACCCATCAACAGGTTAAAGGTCTGATCCGTACCGCCCAATTCCACATCTGCTTCCAGTGCAATTGAGTCATATCCCTGAACCAGCGGATATAAAAATTCATGAATCGCAATAGGCTGATGACTGTTATAACGCTTGGTAAAGTCATCACGCTCAAGCATACGGGCAACCGTCTGCTGTGAAGCCAGCTGAATCAAGTCCGCAGCAGTCCGGTTGGCAAACCATTCTGAGTTAAAGCGCACTTTGGTTTTTTCAGGGTCCAGAATTTTAAATACCTGTTCCTGATAGGTTTTGGCATTTTCCAGCACCTGCTCACGGGACAGCGGCGGGCGCGTTGCACTTTTACCCGTTGGGTCGCCAATCATGGCTGTATAGTCACCAATCAGAAAAGTGACTTCATGTCCCAGATCCTGAAAGGTTTTCAGTTTGTTGATCAGTACCGTATGCCCCAGATGTAAATCAGGTGCAGTCGGGTCGAAACCCGCTTTAATTTTTAAAGGACGGTTTTCCTTGAGTTTCTTTAAAAGATCCTCTTCAGAAATAATTTCGTGGGTGCCTCGTTGGATGAGGGCAAGTTGTTCTTCCGCCGGCAGGAAATTTGACATCACAAAATCCAATACATCAGTTATCTCATTTGTGAGATATACTAACACTTTTTCAGCACATTGCAGGCTTAAGAATCACCATGACAGCGATCTATATTGGCGTAATGACGGGCACCAGCATGGATGGTGTGGATATTGTCGCTGCTTCTTTTGATCCACTGCAGTTACATGCATCCCTGACACTGGCTTTTGATCCCGACCTTCGGGATGAGCTGATGGCGCTGACATTACCTGGTGATAATGAAATAGACCGTATGGGTAAGGCAGATGTCAGTCTGGCAAAGATGATCGGTCATGGCATCAATACCCTGATCGAAGAAAACCAGCTGGACAGATCACTGATTAAAGCCATTGGTTCACACGGGCAGACCATCCGTCACCGTCCTGAACATGGCTTTACCCTTCAGATTGGCGACCCCAATATCATTACCGAAATTACTCAGATTCCTGTTGTTTCAGACTTCCGTCGTCGTGATATGGCGGCTGGCGGTCAGGGTGCTCCTCTGGTTCCGGCTTTTCATCAGGCACTGTTTCAGCACCCGACCATCCACCGTGTCATTCTGAATTTAGGTGGAATCGCCAATGTTTCCATGTTGCCCGCTGGCAATCCGGATGATGTGTATGGATTTGACACCGGTCCTGCCAATATCCTGATGGATGCCTGGTGTCATCGTTACACCGGTCAGCCTTATGATGAAAATGGCAACTGGGCAACTTACGGTCAGCCCGTCAGAAGCCTACTGGAACGTCTGCAGTCACATGAGTATTTTTCTAAAGAACCACCCAAAAGTACAGGACGTGAAGATTTCAATCTGGAATGGCTGGATGAGCAGATTGCAGACTGGAAAAATGATCTGGAATATGACGAACTGGAAGACACTCCTGAAAATGTTCAGGCAACCTTAATGAAACTGACCACCCGCGCTATTAAAAAAGCCATTTACCGCTCACCACTCGATACAGGTGAAGTCTATGTCTGTGGTGGTGGTGCTTATAACTCACATCTGCTTGAACAGCTGCGCTGGCGTTTACGTAAACATAACTGGTCTGTACAGAGTACTTCAGCACTTGGGCTGGCGCCAACCTGGGTCGAAGCTACAGCATTTGCGTGGCTTGCCATGCGCTTTGACCAGCAACTCAGTGGCAATCTTCCTGCTGTCACAGGTGCAAAAGGTGACCGGATTCTGGGAACCGTCACGGTCGTCTGAGACCTGACTTCTGCAGCAGCGGAAATTGTTTAACAATTTTCGACCTGATATGCCTGAGACCTGTCCTTTTCTGCTTTTCCACAAAAAGTGGAATCTGTCAGCATGGACAGAAACTGTACAGAGCTATTTCTCATGACTGTAAACACTCAACGGATTACACAATTCCAGCGGGACCAGCTGACCTTTGATGTCCTGGATACAGGTCCTTTAGATGGTCAGCCTTTTGTCCTGTTACATGGCTTTCCTGAAACCAACAAAAGCTGGCAACAGACAGCTGACATTCTGAATGCTCAGGGCTTCAGAACCTATGCAGTCAATCAACGCGGATACAGCCTGGGTGCCCGTCCCAGAAACCGCAGGGATTATCGAAGTTCTGCACTGGTGGAAGATGTCCACACGCTGCTGAAGCTGATCGGACAGCCCGTGTATCTGGTCGGTCATGACTGGGGTGCGGTCATTGCCTGGGATATTGCCCAGCGTTATCCAGAAAAAATTAAGCACTTAATTTCAGTATCTGTTCCTCACAAAGCTGCATTTATGCGTTCCATGCTCAGCAGTACACAACTGTTTAAATCTTATTATATGGGACTGTTTCAGTTACCTGAAATTCCAGAACTGTTTTTTACCCGACTCTCAAAAATAGGACTGGGGCTGCTCAAAAACTCAGGTATGACTGAACAGCAGCTCAAAGACTTTCAGCAGGAAATTGTAGAAGAAAAAAGACTCAGCACGGCGCTGAATTGGTACCGTGGTATTCCTTTCAGTTCAAATAAATATCTGACTCAACCCGTCAAAGTCCCGACACTTTTCATATGGGGCAAACATGATTCAGCTATTGGTGAAAAGTCCGTTCAGCTAAACAGGCAGTATGTTGATGCGCCTTATACAGAAGTGATTATGGATGCAACGCACTGGATTCCTGTACAGAATGCGAAGCAACTGAGTGAACATATTCTTCAGGCAATTGCTGCCTGAAAGTATGCACCGTAAAAAAAGCCCTCCATTGAGGGCTTTTTTTTACGGTGCAATTAAATGGAGAAAGATGAACCACAGCCACAGGTGGTGGTTGCATTCGGGTTCTCCACGATAAAACGTGAACCTTCCAGACCTTCGATATAATCCACTTTAGAACCGACCAGATATTGATAGCTCAGCGAATCAACCAGCATTTTTACATCGCCATTGACAAATTCAGCATCATCTTCATTCATGCTTTCTGCAAAATTAAAGCCATAAGAAAAACCTGAACAGCCGCCACCTGTTACGTAAACACGTAACATCAGTTCCTGATTGCCTTCGCTGTCACGCAGCTGGCGAACTTTCTTTGCAGCATTATCAGTCATCTCAAGCGCTGGTGCATTCATGATGGGTCTTCCTCAAACAATTTGGATGGCTTAAAAACAAAAACCATATATTCAGTATAACATACTCAATATATGGTCAGTGTGTGAACTTTAAAGTTTATTCAGAGTAAAAAACTCAGAATTATTTATAGTTCTCGTCCTGCATGGAACATTCGAAGTTCTTTGGATCCTGTTTACAGCGGAATTGCCATAACAGTTTCATCATACGCTTATCGTAAACACCACGTTTGGTCAGATCAACACGCGATTCACGCATCATCTTCTGGTAACCCGGTTTATCTGCTGCAGGAACTTCCATCCAGTATTTTGCAGGAATATCAGACTTCATTTTTCCCAGAATCGTAAATGCACGCGGTAACTGTGTTTTCACCCAGTCACGTGACTTCTGCCCATAACCTGCAGGGAATTTTTCTGGACGGATAATAAGATTGCCTGTGACCTGAAGAATTGGATAATTGACGATCGCTCCCTTCGTGCCCAGACCTTTATGTAATTCCAAAGGTTTGAACACAGCTGCTGGCGCACCAATAATGTCGACCTGACCATTGTTGAATTTTGCACCGAAATTGGTGACATCTGCACTCACAGCCTGCGCACCAATCTGCTGAACCATGATTTTCTGTGCCTGGTCATAATCCAGTACTGCAATTTTCTTACCTGCCGCTTTAGCAACGGTATTGATACTGCGGTCATTAACCATCAGGAATGCATCACCTACAGGAATGACACCTGCGACTTCATACTTTCCATTGACCATGTATTTTGCAAATGTTGGACTCGCAAGTCCCTGCATCACTTTAACCGCAAGGTTCAGATCTGGAATCGCACCAATGGCATCCAGCGAACCTGTAAATTCATTGAACTGACGGCCACGCATCCCTGTTACACTGATGGCATCACACTTGCCCGCTTTAAAGTCTTCAGCAATCACGGCTTCATTCTGACCAACGCGCAGTTCAATATCTGCACCCCAGTTTTTTGCTGCCAGCTGATAATCTTTCATAAGCGTATAAACGTCACCGCTTTTACCGACCAGGTCAAATACACACATCACCTGTTTAGCCTGAACTGCACCTGCTGCTGTCATCAGACCTGCACCAAGCATCAAAACTTTAGACCATTGTTTCATTTTTTATTTCCTTGTCATTGTTTTTTGTTATTCAGTCACACTGAATTATTAGGGTTTATTCATCATTCAGCGGACACTCAAAAGACTGAGGGTCTTCACTGCAACGAATTTTTTTCATCAGTCCAAGCACACGCTTATCAAAGCGTCCTGATTTCATCAGATCAATACGGGCTTCCCGCATCAGTTTAATATAACCAAGATGATCTTCTTTCGGCACATTCAGCCAGTATTTTGCAGGAATATCCTTTTCAAGTTTACCAATAATCTGTGTTGCACGTGGCAGCTGAGAAGCCACATATAATCGACTCTTCTGCCCATAACCTTCAGGGAAGCGGTCTTTGTGAATGATCAGATTTCCTGTGATCTGTGCCAGTGGAAAACGGTAAATCGCACCTTTCGTACCCAGCCCCCGATACAGTTCAAGCGGTTTAAAAGCCACTGCCGGTGCTGCAATAATATCCACCTGACCGTTATTGAATTTTGGTCCAGCACTTAAAATATCAGTGGTCACAGGCTGTGCACCCATTTTCTGTACCATTTCTTTCTGAGACTGATCAAAATCCAGAACCGCAATTTTCTTGCCTGCGGCTTTAGCAACAGTATTGATACTGCGGTCATTCACAAAAATATATGCTGCTCCAATCGGAATCAGACCAACAACTTCATAATCATTGCGGATCATCTCTTTTGCAAACTGTGGACGAGACAGAAACTGTAAAAATTTAATGGCACTGCTCAGAGACGGTAATGCGCCTGGCGCATCAATAGAACCTGTAAATGAGTTGAACTGACGTCCACGTAAACCACTGATGGCAACACCATCACAGCGCTTCGCCTTAAAGTCTTCTGTCGCCACACGCTCATCGTTATAGACTTTGACATCCAGATCAGCACCCCATTTTTTTGCTTCGAGGGCATAATCTTTCATCAGCGCATAGGCATCGCCTGCCTTACCTGCGACATCAAAAACACAGAATGTCTGTTTTGCCTGTACATTAAGGGCAAATAAAAGACCTGCTGCCAGTACAAATCCTTTTTTTTGTAGTTTCATTTTCATCCTGAAAATTTTATTTATTCTGTGATCAGATTAATCTTTTTTTAAAGTCTTGCGAATGGCACAAATGACACAACTGCTGAAAGCAAAAAACCTGGATCAAATCCAGGTTTTTTGCTTATAAATCAGAATTATTCACCACCAAGTGAACACTCGAAGTTTGCTTTATCGACAGAACAGCGTGCTTTTTTCAGTACGCTCATCATGCCTGCATCATAAATACCCGATTTCGTTAATTCCAGACGACCATCACGCATCAGTTTCTGATATTTCAGTTTGTCTTCTGCAGTCAGGTTCATTTTATACTTCGCAGGAATACCACTTTCCAGACGGTTGATCATGGCAAAGCTTTTCGGCAGATTCTTCACAAAATAATCACGCGATTTCTGACCAAAGCCTGCAGGGAACTGTTCGGGACGGATAATAAAGTCAGCTGTTACCTGTAACACAGGGAAGTTAAACATTGCACCGTTTGTTCCCAGACCTTTATAGATTTCCAGCGGCTTATACGCATAGGCTGGCGCACCAACCATATCCACCTGACCATTGTTGAATTTTGCAACAAAGTTTGACACATCAGACGCAACAGCCTGAGCACCGACACGCTGTACTAAGATTTTCTGCGCATTGTCATAGCTTAAAACGGCAAACTTTTTACCTGCTGCTTTTTCAATGGAGTTGATGCTTTTATCACGCACAAAAATAAATGCTGAACCTAAAGGTGCAATACCTGCAACTTCATATTTTTTTCCGCTGAGATTAGTCGTCATTTTTGCAGCATTACGGCTGTCCAGGGCAAAAGTAATTGCTTTCTGTGCAATTGCATTGCTTGGTACACCACCAATTGAATCAATTGATCCTACAAATTTATTATACTGACGTGCACGCATGGCAGTCATAAAGACGCCATCACATTTACCCGCTTTAAAATCGTTATCAGCAACTGCTTCATCCTGACGTGGGATCAGATTCACATCTGCTCCCCATCCTTTTGCAGCCAGTGCCCATTCCTGAGCCATCTGATAAGACTCACCGGATTTGCCCAGTAAATCAAATACACAGACATCCACTTTTTCAGCCTGAGCTGTCGTTGTGATACCTACCGCTGTAAAAGCAGCCAATGCAAGGAGGGTTTTTTTCATTGTATTTTTTCCTTTAAGAATCTTGTTGTCACATAAGTGTCCATACACCAGATAATTTTAAGCAAGTTCCCGATAAAAAAATAGAGCATTTACTCCATTTTTTTTGATTATTTCTTACTTTTTTAACAACATATGAACCAGGTATCATTTTATAAATATAAAAATACAATTTTTTCATATAGTTATATTTTTATAAGATTTATGCCTGATTTACATTGCAAACTTTTTTTTACAATGTCACTAAAAACGGCCTACCTATTCGCCACCCAGTGAACATTCAAAATTGGTCCGTTCAACCGTACAGCGTGCTTTTTTCAGTACAGTCATCATGGTTGCATCATAAACACCCTGTTTAGTCAGATCCATACGCCCTTCTCTTAACAGCTTCTGATACTTTTCCTGATCTTCTTTTTCCAGATTCATTTTATATTTTGCCGGTATTTCGGCTTCCATACGTTTCACCTGCGCAAAACTTTTCGGCAGCTGTCTGACAAACCAGCTTCTGGACTGTACAGCAAAATTATCTTCGAACTTTCCAGGTCGGATAATCAGATCAGCTGTGACATTGACCACAGGAAAATTAAACATTGCTCCTTTCGTACCGAGACCTTTGTACATCTCAAGTGGCTTAAATGCGTAAGCCGGTGCAGCGACAATATCCACTTCACCTGAATTGAATTTTTTAATAAAGTTCGAAATATCAGACATGACCGGCACAGCACCAAAACGCTCCACCATCATTTTCTGTGCCTGGTCATAATGCAGGACAGCAAATTTTTTCCCTTTACCTTTTTCAAGAGTATTGATGGAACGGTCACGGACAAATATATATGCTGTTCCAATCTGGCCAATGCCTGCAACTTCAAACTGTTCCTTGCCGATTGTGCTGACCAGTCTTTTATTGTTTCTCTTATCCAGGACATAAGCGATTGCTTTCTGGGCAATACTGTTACTGGGAACACCGCCCAGTGCATCAATTGAACCTGCAAATTTGTTATATGAACGGGCGCGCATGGAGGTCATATAAAAAGCATCACATTCACCGGCTTTAAAATCACTCTCAACTTTAGCTTCATCCTGATAGGCAATCAGGTTGATATCGCCACCCCAGCTTTTTGCAGCCAGTGCCCATTCCTCAAGTAATTTATAGGATTCTCCTGCTTTTCCCAGCAGGTCGAACACACAGACATTTTCCTTTGCTTCTGCCACACTGGAAGCCCCTAGAACTGTCAGTGCAGACAATAACAAAATTCCTTTTTTCATTATCCTTCCTCATTATTCTTTTCTGGTTTTCATGCTCTTTGACTATAACGCTGTTCTTTTTCCAAAAATAGAGTAATTACTCCATTTCCGACAAAATGCAGATTTCCTGAATAAAATCACAACTTTCCATCAACCAGTAGACATATTCTGCTGCTTGTCTTTTCTTCGCATTATTTTTTCATTTCCAGGCGGCTTCCTTTAGAATATGCCCAACTTTTGCTTCGTTTGATAATTCAATGATTCAGCTCGACCAGCTCTCTATACGCCGCAATGGACGCATATTATTTCAAAAAGCATCCATGCAACTTCATCCAGGCTGGAAAATTGGCTTAACCGGGGTCAATGGTGCGGGCAAATCCACCCTTTTTTCTGCTTTACTCGGTGGCATGGAATCTGACAGTGGTTCTCTGACCCGTCCTGCGGTATGGACAGTGGCGCACATGGCTCAGGAAATTAAAGCACTGGATATGAAAGCCATTGATTTTGTGCTGTCAGGCGATGAAGAATACTGGAGTATTCAGCATAAACTGGAACATCCGGATCAACTGAGTGACGAAGAGATTGCTCATCTTTATGGCCGTTTTGACGAAATTCACGGCTATACCGCCCCATCCAAAGCTGCACAGCTGATGGCTGGACTTGGATTTTTTGAACATCAGTCAGAACTGCTGGTTTCAAGTTTCTCAGGTGGATGGCGGATGCGCCTGAATCTAGCACGTACCCTGATGAGCCGTTCGGATCTCCTGCTGCTGGATGAACCGACCAACCATCTCGATTTAGACGCTATTTTATGGCTGGAAGACTGGTTAAAAGCCTATGAAGGTACTCTGATTCTGATTTCACATGACCGTGATTTCCTGGATGCCATTACTGACCATATTCTGCATATTGAAAATCAGGAACTGACGCTTTATACGGGTAATTATTCAACCTTTGAGCGTACCCGTGCAGAGCGCCTTGCACAACAGCAACAGGCTTATGAAAAACAGCTGGAAACCCGTGCGCATTTACAGAAATATATTGACCGTTTTAAAGCTCAGGCAACCAAAGCCAAACAGGCACAGAGCCGGATCAAACAGCTGGAACGTATGCAGGAACTGTCTGCAGCTCATGTAGACACCCCTTTTACGTTCAGTTTCCGTGAACCGAGTAAAATGAGTTCACCATTGTTGCAACTGGAGCATGCTGATATTGGTTATGGCGATAAACTGATTGTCACCAATGTCAGTTTGCAGATTACGCCGAACAGCCGTATTGGTTTACTGGGAATGAATGGTGCGGGTAAATCCACCTTAATCAAATCACTGGTGGGTGATCTTCCTCTGATCCAGGGGCACCGAAAAGCCTCTGAATTACTCAATATCGGTTATTTTGCCCAGCATCAGATGGATGCCCTGGATGGTCATGCCAGCCCAATGCTGCAACTGTCACGTATTGCTGATAAAAAAATCAGTGAAGCGTCGTTACGTTCATTTCTGGGAAGTTTCGGCTTCAGTGGTGAGCGCATGGATACCCCGAGTGAAAGTTTCTCTGGTGGTGAACGTGCCCGTCTAGCTTTGGCTTTAATTGTATGGCAACGCCCGAATGTACTGATTCTGGACGAACCAACCAACCACCTGGACCTGGATATGCGTCATGCCCTGACTATGGCACTTCAGGACTTTGAAGGTGCGGTAGTACTGGTTTCACATGAACGCCAGCTGATTTCTGCTGTGTGTGATGAACTGATCCTGGTGCATGGTGGTCAGAGCCGTGAATTTGAAGGTGATTTAACTGCTTATGCAGACTGGTTACGCCAGGCACGCATCGACATGATCAAAAATGGTCAGAAACCTGCAGCACCTGTTCAGTCGCAGGTCGTTGAAAAAACTGTTATTTCAAAACTGGATAAAGAAGGTCAGCGTAAGGAAGCCGCCCGTCAGCGTGAACTCAGCCGACCGATACGTAAAAATATTGAAAAAAATGAAGCTCAGATTGAGAAAATTCAGCCACGTCTGGCACAGATTGAAGAACTGCTTGCAGATACATCCCTTTATGAAGCCAGCAGAAAGGATGATTTACTGAAACTGATGAATGAACAGACTGAACTGAAAGGAAAACTGGAACAGATTGAAGAACAGATGCTTGAACTGATGATGCAGCTGGAAGAACTGGAAAGTTCTTTCGAATAAGTCATTCCAGTCAGTCTATTCCACTTAAAAAGCCGTTATTTAACGGCTTTTTTTGGGTCTGTAGAAAAATAATGAAGTCTTCAGCAAGACCTGATTGTCAGCAAACCGCTGGGGTATCTCTCGACGTTGAAATATAAAAACAATTAACTTATTGATTTAATTATACTTATTTTAATTAATAACTTTTATTTATATATTTCCGTGGAACATTTTTAGTTATTCTTAATATTAATTAGTCTGACTTAAGAGTATCATTTATTAAATAAATACAGTATCAATCCATATCCCTGTGACCCTGAGTCAGACATTTAACCTGAAAGACTGTTAACCCAGTTACCAATCAGATCAATACCCGCTGAAACTCAGATTTCATTCATATTTTTAAATTCATAACGCAGGGATTAAAACCAGCAAACAACTTGTGGATAAATAAAAACGGTATCCTGTCTGTCACTCTCAACGGATTATCAGATCTGATACTGAAATTTCGAGATTTGATGTGGATAATTTTTTATTCAACCCGTTTAAATTTTCTTATTGACTGTATTTTCAGAGCCTTAAACTAAGTTATCCACAGTATTTACTGGTGCTATTTTATCCTGGTTTTGTATAAAACATCGTCAATTCTGACGAATGACAAGTGATTATTTTCATTTTAAACAGGGACAGGAGTGGCTATTTTTGATTCAAAATAACCACCCTGAATAAACTTTTTACGGAGAAAAATTTTATATTTTGATTATGTTGAATATTTTTATCTGCATTTACTGTATAAAATGCATCTGAGAAGATGTTCTCAGAAGGCTGATCTGCTCAATTTAACTCAAATATGACACCATTCACGATGTCATTTCATGTCTAAGACAATTTTCTGGATTTACAGAAACGCAGTTCCACCACTTTCCATTCATCATAAAAAACCCATGATTCCTGTATCACAGTGGGTTCATTTTCCAGTTCCAGGGTAACCCGGCACTCAGTCAGATCGCGGTTAAATTCAAACTCCTCACTCATAATCTCTGGTTTCTGAGGCTTCCATACACCATTTTTAACCGCATGAGCAATTTTTTCATAACGGGTGTAATTACTCTCCGTCACGCCTTCCTTTTCATACACAACGCGAAAGGATTCATCTTCATATTGCGCAAGCACATCATAATTTCCTGTAAAAAATGCATTTACCCAGATATCACGGATATGTTCAAGTTGGTTATCCATCTCACAGCCTCTTGTTTTATATCTGATTTGTCGAATAATCCGATAGTCGCATAAAAATAAGACAGTTTGATAAAATTTAGATGACGTTACAGAGATACATCATAAAGATGTCAGCTGATACACCATTATTTTTCACAAAAAAAACCCTGAACAGCGAACTGTTCAGGGTTTTATGTGTTTAATTCAGTTAAGCATCAATATCAGCATTTAACGCATTTTCTTCAATAAAGGCTCTGCGTGGTTCCACATCATCGCCCATTAAGCAGGCAAACATACGGTCAGCTTCAATCGCATCCTGAATTGTAACCTGAAGCATATTGCGGTTTTCTGGGTCCATCGTTGTTTCCCAAAGCTGCTCAGCATTCATCTCACCCAGACCTTTATAACGCTGAATCATCATGCCACGGCGTGAATCGGACAGAATCTGCTGCCATACCTGATGGAAAGTGGATACCTGAATTTTACGCTCACCTTTCTGCAAATAAGCACCTGCTTCGAGTAAAGTAAACCAGCTTTTCGAATTCTGCAGTAAACGCTTATATTCACTCGATGCAAGCAGACCCTGATCTAGCAGATAATGATGCGGTAAATTATGCACATATACGGTCACACGCGGCCAGTACTGCATCACTTTCGCACCATCTACGAGTTCTTTTTCAAAGGATTCAAGCGTAATTTCTGGACGTAAACCCGGTTGCTGTGCCTCAATAGCAGCACGTAACTGTTCTGCCCATTGTTTCACATAGTTTTCATCCTGGTTCTGATCCAGTTTAAATGCTTCCAGTCCAAGCAGACCATCCAGCAGACTTGCAGGATAACGCACAGTTAAACGCTGTAAGCTTTTTTGTGAAGTCTGATAATCAGAAATCACTTTTTCCAGTGCTTCGCCACGAATAGCCGGTGCTTCTGCACTGATATGCAGTTCCAGCTCATCAATCGCATTGGAAATCAGATAAGTTTCCAGTGCATCATTATCTTTAATGTACTGTTCCTGTTTGCCTTTTTTCAGCTTATAAAGTGGCGGCTGGGCAATATAGATATAACCACGTTCCACAAGTTCCGGCATCTGACGGAAGAAGAAAGTCAGTAACAGTGTACGGATGTGTGAACCGTCCACGTCAGCATCGGTCATGATGATGATTTTATGGTAACGCAATTTATCTGGATTATATTCTTCACGACCAATACCACAACCCAGTGCGGTAATCAGCGTACCCACTTCCTGAGAAGAAATCATTTTGTCAAAACGGGCACGTTCCACGTTCAGAATTTTACCTTTTAACGGTAAAATCGCCTGCATTTTACGGTTACGGCCCTGTTTTGCTGAACCACCCGCAGAGTCACCCTCGACCAGGTAAAGTTCAGACAGTGCTGGATCTTTTTCCTGACAGTCCGCCAGTTTCCCTGGTAAACCTGCAATATCCAACGCACTCTTACGGCGTGTCATTTCACGGGCTTTACGTGCTGCATCACGCGCACGTGCTGCATCAATAATTTTACCGGCAATGGACTTGGCAGCCTGTGGGTTTTCCAGCAGATATTCAGAGAATGATTTATTCATGGCCTGCTCAACTGCAGGTTTAACTTCACTGGACACCAGTTTTTCTTTGGTCTGCGAAGAGAATTTTGGATCAGGCACTTTCACTGAAACAATGGCAGTCAGACCTTCACGGGCATCATCACCCGATACAGCAACTTTCTCTTTTTTCAGTAAGTTTTCGCTTTCCATATAGCTGTTCAGACCACGGGTCAGTGCAGCACGGAAACCAGCCAGGTGTGTACCACCATCTTTCTGTGGAATGTTATTGGTAAAGCAACGTACATTTTCCTGATACGTGTCATTCCATTGCAGTGCCACTTCCACAGCAATGCCATTTTCAGCCTGTGTGGTGAAATGGAAAATCTCATTCAGATGTGTTTTGCCCTGGTTGATGTATTTAACAAACTCAGACAGACCACCTTCGTAGTCATAAATATGTTCCAGTGCCACACGCTCATCACGCAGTACAATGCGTACACCTGCGTTCAGGAATGACAGTTCACGTAAACGGCGTGCCAGAATATCCACGTTAAAAATGGTCTGACTGAAGGTTTCAGCACTTGGCCAAAAGCGGACAACTGTTCCCGATGTGGTGGTGTCACCGATCACTTGCAGCGGATAAACCGGATCGCCGTGTTTATATTCCTGCTGATGAATATGACCTGCACGATGAATGGTCAGCTCCAGTTTACTGGAGAGTGCATTCACCACTGACACGCCTACGCCGTGCAGACCACCAGATACTTTATAGCTGTTGTCATCAAACTTACCGCCTGCATGCAGGATGGTCAGAATCACTTCAGCAGCTGACACCCCTTCCTCAGGGTGAATATCGGTAGGAATACCACGGCCATTATCGGATACACTGACCGATTCATCTTCATGAATGGTTACAATGATCTCATCACAGTGTCCTGCCAGTGCTTCATCAATCGCATTATCCACGACTTCAAAGACCATATGATGCAGACCTGAACCATCATCTGTATCACCAATATACATGCCTGGACGTTTACGTACCGCATCCAGTCCACGTAATACTTTAATACTGGAGGAGTCATAAGCCTTTTCAGTGGTTAGTTCTGTTTGAGAAGCTGCTTGATCTTCTGAACTCATGGTTTCTCCCTGATAAATAATGGGTCTGTCCAAAACTGGCGAAAATATAAAATCATGGCCCAGCAACCTGAACCTGTCCCTGCTCCACATGGAACAACCGGTAACAGATAGATAAATCATGTAAATGTTTTTTTACTGATTGCTGGTCCAGCGTGGTGATAAAAACCTGACTGCCTAACTGGCTCAGACGTTCAATTAATCGCTGTTGTGCAGTTAAATCTAATTCTGCTGTCACATCATCCAATAATACCACAGTTTCCTTATTACAGGCATGTAACATGGCAATTTGCGACAGTTTCAGCGCCATGATCAGCAGTTTTTTCTGCCCTCTGGACAGAACTGTATCAGCATCGCCCAATGGGGTTTTAAAACGCAGATCTGCACGGTGCGGACCGTATTCGGTATAACGTCTGTCCACATCTTTCTGGTGATACTGAATCAGATCACTGGCCAGTCCATGTTCCACATGGAACCCTGCGCTGTATTCCATCTGAATATCCAGATCAGGCAATAACTGAGCCAGATCCTGCTGCAGATACTGTTTCCACTGCTCCACTATTTCCATGCGCTGTGAATGCAGAATTTCCCCATAATCACTGAGCATTTTATTCCAGGGTTCAAGTTCTGACAGGGAAATATTGCGCTGTGACTTCAGCAGACTGTTGCGCTGTTTCAATGCACGTGAGTAATACTGCCATGCATGATAAAACTCTGGTTCCACGTGAAACATAAGCCAGTCGAGCAGCTGTCTTCTGGGTTTTGCACCATGATCAATAATGTCTGTACTTTGTGGGTCAATCAGCTGTAACGGCAGTATGCGGGCAAGCTGCCCCTGTGTGGCAATGGAATCACCATTGACCTTAATCAGCTGCTCTCCACTCTGCAGTTTCTGCATGCCTATTTTTTCAGAGGCAGACTGGGCAAAGACCACGGCATCGGCAGTATCATGCTGAATATAGTTTTTAGGAATATGGGTACGGAAAGAACGCCCTGTTGCCAGCAGATGAATGGCTTCCAGAACGGAGGTTTTACCGGAACCATTCTGCCCATAAAAAACATTAAACGGCTGCAACTCATGGAGTGCAACCGCTTTCAGATTTCGGACACGTTGTATATTTAAACGCGTAATATGCATGGTTTTTAAAAAGCAGACTGTTTAAACACGCATCGGCATGACCACATAGGTCTGATTCTGCTGGGTCGGATCCTGTACCAGTACAGACTGATTAGCTTCAGTCATGGTCATGGCAACATCATCGCCATCCAGCACGCTTAAAACGTCAAGAATATACTGTGCATTGAAAGACATTTCCATTGGCGTATCTGCATACTGAATCGCCAGATCTTCAACAGCTTCGTCCTGTTCTGGGTTATTGGCACGTAACTGTAAAGAATCAGCACCAAAATTCAGAAATACACCGCGTAATTTTTCATTACTTAAAATCGAAACACGCTGTAAAGACTGCTTGAACACATCATGCGCGATCACCACTTTTTTGTCGCCACCACGAGGAATAACGCGGCGATAGTCCGGGAATTTCCCATCAATCAGTTTGGTGGTGAAACGGACCGTAATATCACCCTGCTCTTTATCACGGCTTGGAGTGCTGATAGTGACATTCAGCAGTTCACGACCGATCAGCAAGGTTAACTGTTCATCTTCAATACTGAGCAGACGCTGTAATTCACCCACGGCTTTACGTGGCACAATAGCCTGAACCAACTGACCCGCATTGGAAGACGCCAGTGTTTCACACAATGCCAGACGGTGACCATCTGTGGTGACTGCACGCAACTGACTGTCATCAATTTCAAGCAGAGTACCAGTCAGATAAAAACGGACATCCTGAACCGCCATTGCAAACGCTGTTTTTTCAAACAGACGTTTCAGCTCACGTTCAGTCACCTGAACCTGAGTACCCTGAGTGTTTTCAGTGGTCAGTAATGGATAGTCTTCAGCAGGCAAAGTCCCCAGCACAAAACGGCTTGCACCCGATTTTAAAATACAGCGCTGATCTTCAGTGATCTGCAGATCCACAATCGCAGCAGCAGGTAAAGATTTACAGATATCCATCAGTTTACGGGCAGGAACCGTCGTTTCACCTGGCTGCAGACAAGCACCCTCAGCAAGTGTGGTACTGGCCACCAGCTCAACTTCCAGGTCAGAACCTGTAATGGTTAAAGCCTGTTGATTTGCCTGAATTTTTACGTTTGAAAGAATATTTAAAGTATGGCGACGTTCAACGGCTCCGACCACATGTGACAACACATTGACTAAGCTTTCTTTCGCGATTTTCAAACGCACGATGGATTCCTCTAAATCTGGATAACGGTAAATAATCTGGGTAAATTTATTTTTTAGCTATGTACTATGCGGCAGAATATGCCGCATTGCAAGAACAGAATATGATCAAAAAATCAGCTTTGTAACAGACGCTGCAGATTCTTATAATCTTCATTAAAGATTGGATCTTCATCCCTTAAACTCAGGACTTTTTCACAGGCATGCATCACGGTACTGTGATCACGACCACCAAATGCCATACCGATTTCAGGGAAACTGTCTCCGGTCAGTTCACGTGCAAGCCCCATGGCCAGCTGGCGTGGACGCGCATAAATACGGGTACGCTTGGGTCCCATCAGCTCTTTTAATGGAATCCGGAAATATTCACTGACCACACGCTGAATATTCTCAGTACTGATGGTTCTTGCACGTATCGCCAGAACATCCTTCAAAGATTCACGGACAACATCAAGATCAATCACCGTACCTTTAAAGCGTGAAATGGCAACAACTTTGTTCAGTGCACCTTCCAGTTCACGAACGTTTGCCACCACCTGCTGCGCAATAAACAGAGCACAGTTACGCGGCAGTTCAACACCACTGCTTTCAGCTTTTTTTAATAAAATCTCAATCCGGGTTTCAATATCAGGTGGCTCAACACCCACAGAAAGCCCCCATGAAAAACGGGACACCAGACGTGCATCCAGCTCAGTCAACTCTTTGGGATAACGGTCTGATGTTAAAATAATCTGCTTGGATTCATCCAGTAAGGCATTGAATGTATAGAAAAACTCTACAAGACTGGCTTCTTTGCCTGCCAGGAGATGGATATCATCCACAAGCAACAGATCGAGAGAGCGGCAGTTCTTTTTAAATTCTTCCACTTTCCCCTGCTGCAGCGAGCTGACAAAATCCTGTACAAAACTTTCTGCAGTCATGTACATCACACGTGCATTCGGTTTTGCCTGAAGTAAGGCATTACCGACAGCCTGCATCAGGTGGGTTTTACCCAGACCTGTAGGACCATATAAAAACAGTGGATTATGCTGTGAAGCCCCCAGCTGTGTCAGAACTTTACGGCAGGTCTCTGCTGCCATCTGGTTGGAACGGCCTTCAACAAAAAGAGAAAAAGTAAACAGTGGATTCAGCTGACGCTTTCGACTGTTTTTAAGATTTCCCTCATCTTTTTCTTTTTTAGGCTTCGTTACAGGAACAGGCACTGATTCCAGCGCAGCAGTTGTGGTTGCCGGTTGTTCAGCAGCTGACAGGATTGCTCCAGGACGTGAATCTACCTGGATTTCAACTTTACGGACCCGACCTTCGGACAACTGTTCCGCAAGGATCGTGATCAGCTCAAGATGGTGCTCCTGAATATAACGCGTCCAGTAAGGATTAGGCGCATACAGACGGAGTGTATCCCCTTGATCCTCAGCGACCAAAGGTCTTATCCACATCGTAAAGACATTACCTGATAACTCTTGACGCAAACGGGTCAAGCAGTCTGTCCAAAGCAT